>NZ_BBBG01000001.1 GCF_001315945.1 Methanogenium cariaci JCM 10550
GTCAAACAGCGCCTCTCCCGGAGCGACGCCACCACCGCCGATGCCGACATCGTCCGCCGCCGCTGGCTCCCCCCCATCGACCTCGACCCCGTCCGGCCCAGCGGCGTCTCCGCGACAACAGCAGAGCATGCCGCCGCCCTCAAACGTGCCGAAGAGATTGCCACATGGCTTACCAAAAGAGGCTTCCCGCAACCAATCACAGCTGACTCCGGCAACGGTGCCCACCTCTTATACCGCATCGACCTTCCCAACGACGGCGAGGCCACCCGGCTCGTCAAGGCATGCCTTACCGTCCTCGACGCCCTCTTCTCCGATGCGACCGTCCACTGCGACACCGCGAACTTCAACGCCGGACGCATCTGGAAACTATACGGCACCACCGCCTGCAAAGGCGACCACACCGAAGAACGCCCGCACCGGCAGGCCCGCATCTGCTCTGCCCCGGATGAGCCTGAGGTCGTCCCGGCTGCCCTGCTGCAAGAGCTTGTCGATGCCATTCCCCCCCGCTCCGTCCCCGCGACCGGAAAACGCCGCGGCTCGTTTGACCTGGGCCACTGGCTCACCACCCACGGCATCAGCGTCAAATCCGAAAAACCCTGGCAGGGCGGCACATTATTCACCCTTGCCGAATGCCCCCCCTTCTCCACCGCCCACAAGGATGGTGCCTTTGCCATCCAGTTTGCAAACGGTGCCCTCTTCGCCGGATGCCATCACGCATCCTGCGGCGGCGGCAGCCAGCGCTGGCAGGAGCTGAAGGCACAGTATGAACCGGAACCGGCCGGGAGAGAGAAATACCAGGCAAACGGGGACGGCCCCCCCTCCACCCATGAAAAGAAATCCCCCCCGCAGGACTCTTCCTCCCTCCTTTCCCAGCCGGATCCCTCCGTGGAGCAGCAGGAGCACCGCAAAAAAGCCATCGAAATCCTCACCACCGGCGACCCGCTCGGCTTCCTCCTCGATGTCTTCCACCGCGATCACGTCGGCGACCGCACGGTCGCAGAGTGCCTCGCAATGTCCGTTGCCTCCCAGTCCGTCGAAAACACCGCCGGGCTGCACGTCGCCATATCCGGCAACTCCGGCAAAGGTAAGACCCACGCCTGCAACACGATGGCCCGTCTCCTGCCGGAAGAATACCGGATGACCGGCACCGTCTCTGACAAGGCCCTCTTCTACCACGACTCCCTCCGGCCCGGCACCGTCCTCCTCTTCGACGACGTCAGTCTATCAGACGACATGCAGGAAATTCTCAAATCCGCCACCGCCAACTTCCGGGAACCCATCGTTCACCGAACCGTAAGCCGTGAACGCCAGCTCAAGGTCTGCACCATCCCGAGCGCTGCGTCTGGTGCTCGCCAAGGTGGAGAGTATCGGTGACGACCAGGTCATGAACCGGATGCTCACCGTCTGGATTGATGATACGACCACTCAGGATCTGGCGGTGCTTGAACATCTGAAGGAGATAGAGTCAGGGCCGGGTTGCTGTGGTGCTGAAGATCCGGACGTCTATGTCTGCCGGGCCATATGGGAAATACTCAAAGGGGGGGCGATTCATCAGGTGCGTATCCCCCTTTGCCCGCCGTATCAACTTCTCGGTAACGCAGAACCGCCGCAACCCTGCGATGCTCTTTGATTTGATCAAGTGCCACGCCCTGCTGCACATCTTCCAGCGGGATGTGGATGAAAATGGCTCCATCATCGCCACCCATGATGACTTCTGCTATGCACGCAGCCTCTATCTCGCTATCAATGGGAAAGGGGGGGGCGGTCAGGAGACAAAACTGACAAAAAACGAAGCGGCAGCACTTGCGTCTATCGCGAAGATGAATTTAGAGGTTTTTACTATCCATCAGCTCCAGGACGCCCTTGGCTTTTCGTATCAACCAACATACCGGCTGCTTCATGGCTATACCAGCAAAAAGGCAGTCTACACCGGCATCCTTGACAAGTGTCCTGCGGTAAGTCTCATTGATGCGACAGTGGCAGAGATGCTCGGTGAAATGGAGATCAAACGACGTGAGAAGTACTTCTCCTTTGATATGGCCATATACCGTGAATGGATGAGAGAGTCAGATGTCTGGCTGGAGCCCGATGACACGGATGGAAATTCTGATGATGACAATAGCAATGACGGTGATGACGGGGGGGATGACGTTTTCATATCTTCATCACGTTTTCGTACAGAAAAGGCAGAAAATGAAAATATAAACGGTGGGAATACTGATGTTCATTCTCCTAAAGAGGATAGTAGTATAGATATATGTACAGATAGTACTGGATGTTTTCATACAAATCCGGTATCATTCGACACCCCTGTTTCCCCGATGGCTATGGGGGGGTTTGTCTGTCTGATGCTGGCGTAGATGTAAATGAACCAGACAAAATGGTAGATAATTCGGTAATTCCTGAACAAACAACACATCATCCCCCCCTGTTCGTATGTAAATCAAACTGTAATGAGATGAAAACAGTTGAAAATATGAAATCAGGACGGGCAGGAACCACCCTCCCTCTCCCCGGTATTCTGGATCATCGGGCATTCCGACGGTCATCAGTCTCCCTCGGCCACTGCACGCTCTGCAACAACGGCCCTGCGATGTATCACTCAGACACACAGCGGGCGAGCATCTGCGAAAAATGTTATGCCCGGCTCGTCCGGGAGGCGAACAAGGAAGAAGGGGGGGTGCGGTGACCCGTCCCGTTATTCCGGGCCCTCACATGACTCTCATTCATTTTTTTATGGTATAATGGGTGTGTGACCCCGAACCCTTCTTTTCAACAAGGCCAAGGTTTTCCAGCTTTTTAATTTGTTTTAATACCTTATTCTTAGAAAATCCCAGCCTTAATGCAAGTTCACTGCTTTTTAACGGCATATTCAGAAGGGCAAGGATCTGACTATCCGTTTCATCAATGGCAGAGGAGACATCTTTTCTGAAGATTACCGTAAATGTTGCGGGGGGCCTGCCCTGAATTCAACCGAACAGAATGGATGTTTTCTCACCTCTTCTTCAATCATTTTTATTCCAAAACCATACCGTTCGATATAGCCGGTGTCATACAGAAGATTTGAAACGGATGGATTTCTCGGGATATGCTCGGGATCTTTTATATTCACACCGGGCATGAGCCCGCCGGGGTTTTTATCTCAAACCGGTCAGGATAAATCAGTATCTTCACATCAGCACTGATAGTATAGTTCCGATGGGCAACGGCATTTATCAGTGCCTCACGAATTGCCCTTGGGGGGATATTGTTCGATTTTAATTCTTCGTGTTCCGGCGACAACATCGACCGATTTTATATCATGAATCAGACCAGTATATGCCTCCTCAATTGTTTTCCATACCGGGCCCTCATACTCCTCACTCCATAAGGGCCCGTCCTCTCCCATGCCCACTTTTCTTATTTTGGCAGACGTTATGTGTTCAGTTGCTTCTGTGAAGAAGAGTATCCCTGCATTCGTCAGTCGGTCATCTTTTATCGCACCGCCACTTCTCAGATACCTGGACTTGTTCTCCTCCGAGATTGTTTTTCCTCTCGTCTCCTTTACTTTTTCAAAAAACCAGTCAATATATTCTGGCCGGGCCTCATCTACACTGAGCATGGGAATTTCATCCCAGTTGATTGTTCCCATTTCAGAGAAGAGCATCACTATCTCCTGCAGAGAGAGCGGTCTGACTCCTGTCCCCGCTCTTATATACACAACACCGCCGAGCGAACAAAGAGAAGTGCTTTTCCCGACACTGATTATCAGAAGATCTTTATCATCTATTGAAATCTTCTGCGTTTTTATTGCCGGTGGAGGAATTATCGACTGAATTGAACTTGTTACTTTTTCAATCGCTCCTTTTACGTCAGTTCCGATAATTTTTCCGTTATCCGTAACCCCGACAATTATTTTCCCGCCTTCGGAATTGGCGAAGGCAGCAACTTCATGATGGATATTTTTTCCTGCCGTTTCCTTAAATTCAAGGACTTCAGATTCTCCTGACTGAATCAGGTAGATCAGTTCCTCTAAATCCATGGTTACTGTTGCACACACCCCCCACACAAATATGTAACGGTAAGGGAGTTACTGTTTCATTTTTGCATGAAACAGTATGAAACAGTAAACCCATTGGGGGGGAATCGATCCATATACCGGCTGGAAATAATCCCATATTCTGTTTAAAGCAATTATCTGGTGTTTTCACTTCCGGATGGTGTTTCTCTCGTTTCATTCCTTCAGCATGAAACGTTCTCATGGCCGGGCATTCCGGCGACCCGTTGTCTCCTTCGGCCGGTGACACTCTGCAACGATGGCCCGTCTATCACCCGGACACACAGCGGGCGAGTCTGCGAAAAACGGTATGCCCGGTTCATCCGGGAGGCGAACCAGGAAGAAGGGGGGTGCGGTGAGGAATGATCCCTTTTTTCCGTGTATTGGCGGGATCTCCCTGTTATGATATACAGGGGGGGTTATAATCTGCCGTATTTTTTATGTGCCTGTTCGATTGTCATGACGTCATGAACCCGGATGGTATGTTCCCTCTTATCAATAGTATACAAAGCAGTGTAGCTTCTCCCGATATGAAGACGGTAGATTTCCAGGGAATCTTCCAGGCGGAGTTTCTCTTTGTCGCCATCACTACCGGGCCAGGGATTTTTTTCAAGGCCTTTGAGTGCATCGAAAATAATTCACCGGGACTGTTC
This sequence comes from Methanogenium cariaci JCM 10550, assembly GCF_001315945.1. Lineage (GTDB taxonomy): Archaea > Halobacteriota > Methanomicrobia > Methanomicrobiales > Methanomicrobiaceae > Methanogenium > Methanogenium cariaci. Next base: position 4,690 of record NZ_BBBG01000001.1, read on the forward strand.
CGGCAGTTCGTTGATGGCATCCACTGATTTTTGTTTGACGGAAACCCGGAAATTCACAAACGAATCTCCGACAGGGATACAAAGTCATCTTCCTGCAGAGAATGGTTGATATCTTCCACAAGGCGGCGCTTCTTGTGCAATTCGATCATCTCTGTGAGAAGATCGTTATATGTCTGGCCTGCCCCTCTCATCTCCCCCCCAAGCTCCTTCCAGACCTGTTCGGTGACGGGTATCCGTTTTGAAAGATTCATTGTGCCAATTGTAAATGTTGTAAATATTTGTAATTATGCGATGGTCGGAAGGGAAACCGTAACTTCCGACATCCCGTTATGTCCCCCCCGACCACCGGGCATTCCGGCGATCCGCTGTCTCCCTCGGCCACTGCACGCTCTGCAACAACGGCCCTGCCGTCTATCACTCGGACACCCAGCGGGCGAGCATCTGCGAATCCTGTTATGCCCGGCTCGTCCGGGAAACGAATCGGGACGCAGGAGTGCGGTGAGATATGAATCGTTATCATGGGGGGGCAATGGTTTCATTTCTCCACCCATCAGGTCACGATGGCCGGGTAGCGATTTGCCCGGAAATGCCCTCTTCCCTCCCGCCCGGTAACTCCTGAACATATCCCCCCCGTCCCCACAAGCATTTATCATCCCCCCCCGGCAGATACCACACCAACCAGACAAAAACCGGGGGGGGACCAAAACCATGACCATAACAACCATATGCTATTCCTATTCCGGGGGGGTGACCCGTGGCATCGCGGAGAAGATACAGGCCGAATGCGGTGGAGAGCTTGTCGAAGTGACAGCGTGAACCCTTATACCAAGTTCACGGCATACACAAAGGGGGGGTGCGTCCGGGCGATGACGGGGGGGGAGCCGGATGCCGTGAAGCCATCGTCCATCGACGTCTCTGCATCCGATCTGATTGTCATCGGCACACCCGTCTGGGTGTTCCGGGCCGCTCCGCCGACGAACGGAGCGGTGCAGGCACTCACCGGATGCGAGGGAAAGACCGCCGTTATCTTTGCCACCTGCGGGGGGGCAGAGGCGAAAGACACGCTCCCGCATCTCGCGGAGCTCTTGCCGCCAAAGGGGGGGTGGAGGTCATTGGACAAATTGTACTCGACAGGAACGACGTGCTGGACAAAGAGAAAATAGATGCACTCATAGCGGCGATCAAATCCGCCGTTGCGTCCGCCCCCCCGACGTCCCCCCCCGGCCCGTCTTCCGAGCCGCCTCTCACCCCCCCGCCTGCTGTGTAGGCTGTTGTGCTGTCCGTCTGACATACCGCGGATCAGGCATTCGTCCGGGTGAATCGACCCTCATCCTGTTAAGTAACCCCCCCCATTCTCTTCTGAATCACGCCGTCAACGGGGGCTTTCTCCCGGCGGACATGAAGATTAATGCTCAGCGGGACAAAGCTATTGAATGATCCACAATGAAGACGGTCATCTACTACTTCACCGGCACGGGCAACTCCCTTGCGGCGGCACGGACTGTTGCCTCGGTCCTGGGGGGGGAGACCGAATGTGTGCCCATCGCATCCCTGCGGGAGACGCCCGGTGACATCACCCCCCGGTGCAGAGCGTGTCGGCATTATCTGCCCGGTCTATGACGCCGGTATCCCGGTGCTGGTCGTTGAATTCGCCAAACGCCTCAACCTCACCGGGACGGCGTATGTTTTTGCGGTCGTAACCATGGGCGGTGTCGGCGTCTCCGCCCTTCACCAGCTAAACGGCATCGTCAAACCCCCCCCGCCGGGGGAAATCCCTTGATGCGGCGTTCGCCGTCAGGATGCCGGATAACTTTCCGCCGATCGCAAAAACCCCTTCACACGAAAAGGCTGCATCCATCCTCGCAGAAGCAGATGAGCGTCTTCAGACAATCGCCCGTGACATCAGTGCGGGAAAAATGGTCAGACCCGGATTCGCTCCCGTATCCACTCTTTTCAAGCTTGTCACCTACGGGAAATTTGTAAAAAATGTCCATGAATATGATCGTGAATTCTCTGTTTCAGACGCATGCACCGGATGCGGCATATGTGAAACGGTCTGCCCGGTCCAAAACATTACCATCGAAGACGGCCATCCGTCATGGGGTGATCACTGCGAACTCTGCTGTGCCTGCCTCCATTTCTGCCCGGCGGAGGCAATCGATCTCAACGTGATGCGGGGGGGAACAAAAGACCGGGGACGCTACCGGCACCCGGATCTCTCGGTCACCGATATGAAAGTTCAGCAGGGTGTGCGGGAAGAATAATCCGTGCGGCCCGCAAGTGCGCTGTAAAGCCATTGGCCCCATGATGTGGCATTTCGGTAACACCCGTTGTGCCTCCGGCATCCCTATTTTCCCGGATGATGGGAACGGTGATCCACACCCGGCGAAACAATCTCAGCCAATCGGACCCGGCGTCCCCTTCAGCCATCGTGTTGCAAACCCAACTGTTGCGTGTGCAACAGTTATATCATACAACCCCCCCTAACCTCTCATCTGATTCCCATGCCGCAGAACAATCCCCCCCCTCTTGACCCCCCCATCCCGGACGACATCCCGCTTGCAGGACTGATTTCCATCATCTACCGCATGCGCAACATCTATACGGATGCACAGGAGATAGCGCCGGGCCTGACAACAGGACAAATTCCTTTTATCATGCAGATCTCCCGTGAACCCGGCACCACACAGGACGACCTTGCGGCCCACTCCATCTACGATAAGGGAACCGTTGCCCGTGCCACCAGAAAACTGGAGGAAAACGGCCTTTTGACCCGAACCCCCGACCCGGACAACCGGCGGAAACTGCGTCTCTTTTTGACCCCCCCTGAAGGAGAGGCCGTCGTCCCCTGGGTCTTAGCCATCGACCGGGAATGGGAGGACATTCTCCTTTCCGGCATCTCTGAAGATGACCGCCGCACCCTCTGTCAAATACTTCACCGGATGGCCGTGCGAAGTCGTGACACCGTCCGGAAAGACGGGGGGGACGATGGCACCTCCGGTGATGACCGGTGCTCTCATACTGCCCCTCTTCCGTGATCTCTACGAAACGATCCGTTTCTTTTTGGTAGCGTGCCCGTTGAACGACGTAATCTCCGAAAAACCAACGACAACAAGAAAGACACATGACATATTCCGCTGACAACAAAAAACACGAAACCACCCCCGGTAAAGACCGGGCACGACTCGCACTTCTCATCCTCGCCTCCATGATGACGATGATGGGAGCATCCGCGGTTGCCCCCCCGTCACTTCCGGGCATCAGCGCCGCCTTCTCCGAGTATCCCGAAAGCATGGTTACGATGATCGTGACCCTTCCGTCCCTGGCAATTGTCCTGTCCGGGTGGTGCATCGGGCTCATCTGCGACCGCGTGGGAAAGACCCGGCTCCTGATAATATCCCTGGCACTCTTCGCCCTCTTCGGGTCGTCCGGTGCATACCTCAGCTCCCTGGAGATGATCCTTCTCGGCAGGGCGTTTCTGGGCGTTGCCATAGCCGGGATCATGACGACCACGACGGCACTGATATCAACATATTATACCGGCCGGGAAAGGGCCAGGGTCATCGGCTACCAGTCGGCGGGAATGGGTATGGGAGCTTGTTCTGGAAGTCTCCGGCGGATATCTCGCATCCATCGACTGGAGGGCAACGTTTGTCATCTACCTCATTGCCCTGCTCTTCATTCCCGGCATACTTCTGACCATGAAGGAGCCGCTACAAAGGAAAGAGGATTCCGGAGAGACCGGTGCCCACGTTGAAAACAAGTCCGCACCCGTTCCCGTCGCTCAGATCGGACTGATCTTTATCGGCCTCTTCGGCGTAATGCTCATGTTCTATATGGTGCCGACAAAACTCCCGTATCTCCTCCAGGAGGCAGGGATCACCTCGACCTTACTCTATGGCGTGCTGCTCGGCATACCGGGATTCGTTCAGGTGTTCAGTGCACTTTCGAGCAGTCGGCTCAACACCATATTCAGCAAAGGGGGCGCTCGTATCATCCGGCTTCTTATGTATGGCAGCAGGCTCTCTCATCATCGCAGGTGTTTCGGAACTAATTCTTCTGGTCGGCGGTCTGGCACTGACCGGAATCGGTATGGGGGCTGGTCATTACCCTGCTCATTGGCTGGCTCAGTGAAGTGACGCCTCCCCCCCACCGGTATGGCATTATATTCGGGCTGTATTCGGTCTTTTTCTACATGGGACAGTTTGTATCCGGGTTTGTCGCACAGCCCTGATTGATATGAGCGGGAGCTACACTACCGTCTTTGTCTTCAATGGAATCGTCGGCATTGTGCTCGCCATGGCCTTTGTGTGCTGCGGAGTCTGGGAGAAGATGCAAAAGAGAACCGGAAAAACCCTTACGGATTCCTGAGTGGATGAATGGGGGACTGCACGGTCATCCCTTCCTCTACGGCCGGGAATGAGCCCTCCGTTACCCGACGAGGCTCAGCCCCCCCTTTTTTGTCTCCCCCCCATTCCGATACGGTTATTCCCCCCCTCTGCGAACGAGTGCCTGCGTCGCACACCGCAGACTTCCGCCCTGTCCGTTGTGAACGCCAAAATATACCGGGTACACAGAAATTCCCCCCCGGTCTTCCAATGCCTTCCGGACAGAGGCGTTGTCATGGTGACTGTTTACGGACATGATGTAGTGACGTGCATCAACCGGCAGCCCGTTAACCGCCAGCCGGGAGGCCTCTTCCAGAGAGACCGGGATTGTGTCAAAGCCTTCCAGCACGTCCGGGATACCTTCCGCGAACGCTTCGGGACAGATAATTGCAAGACCGGACCGGGGGGGAATCGAAAGCGCACAGTCCAGATGGAGAATTTCCGGTATCAATGGCACACGAATTACGGTATAAGCCTCTCCCAGGAAATTTTTCAGCCAGCGATACCCGGCTTCATTGGAACCCACACTGGGATTCATCGAGTTCCCCACCAGAATCGTGCTGCCGAGCACCATCACGTCGCCGCCTTCCAGCAATGGGGGGTTTCATCACCCGGAATCGTCAGGGGGGGTTCCGTATGCGGCATGGCAACCCAGCGGACGCCGTCAGCACATTTTTCCCGTAAAATTTCACGGAACCCCGATATATCGGTTTTTCGGATAGGAGTTCTGAGATTGCATTCAATAACCGTATTCCCGATAATCACCAGATTGTCACGGGGAAAATCCTGAGAGTATCCGTTGATGAGAATCCGTTCTCCATAACTCTCCCGGATAAATTCCGGCGTCATCTCTTTGGGGGGGCGGAGCACCTTCACGCCGAGTTCTTCCAGAACCGTGATAAAGGCCCGATTCTCTTCTTCAAGCATCTCCGATTCGCTCTTCCCCCCCGTATCGGGATGTATCATATCAGCAAAGTTCATCCCGGCCGTCTTTCGGGCATAGGCGGCTTCATCCTCCGGCAGAATACGGAGTGCATCTTCAAACCAGGATGCCGTAAGGTCTGGTGTCATTCCGGTCGATAAGCCGACGATCACTTCCCGAAGTCTTCCGTATTCACAGTCCACGTAGATTTTCGTATCGTCCATTGATGTCTCCCTTCTTCCATGGGAATTCGTCTCCGTTCCTCTGAAAAGAGGTTCGCTTTGGGATTCCCTTGTCCATTAAGAATAGTTTGGAGGTGAGGCGTTATGGAGGTACGCCCTTCATGACCGAAAATCCATCCGGGCAGAATTATTCCGGCAACCGCGATTGATGCCGCGGGTTTCACCAGTTCAATACGTCCGTCATGATGGGCAGGAAAAATGCGATAGGGGGGGGAATCTCAATCCATCAGCGTTTGGGAAATCAAGAATCAGACTGAACGTCCCTCGAAACTGTGTATTTTTTCCCTCGTGAATGGGTGAGAGACTCGTCCATGTTACATACCGCGGATTTCCTCCACAGGAATTTATTTAATCATTCATCCCATACGAAAAACCTGATGAAAAAACCCCCCCTTTCAATTCTGATTTCAGGGACCAATACTCTTACCGCTGAATTAAAGGGCGCAATAACAAAGTGGAATCCTGAATTCTCAGTTGAAACCGAAGATTCCGGAAAGAATGCACTGAAAGCTGCATCCAACAACACATATGATCTGATCATCTCCTTCTCCCGCCTTTCCGACATGCAGGGGCCTGCCCTCTGGCAGGAGCTCAGAAAAAATACTATCAACTCCCCCCCCTTCATCCTGATCTTTGATACGGAAGACGAACATGAGGTTCTGGATGCCCTGAGTGAGGGTGCGGATTTTTCCGTGCAGAGGGTAAAACCGCCGGACATTCTCTATCCGGAACTGGCAGACAAGATCCATACGATCGCCGACCGGATAGAGACTAAACCGTTCTGCACTCCCCCCCAGGCCGTAAATGAGAGCGAAGAGCGATACCGGAGCATTATCGAAGGCGTCCCCGACTATATTCTGGTGCACCGCAACGGAACAATACTCTATGCCAATCCGGCGGTCTTTCAGGTCTTTGACCGGGATGCCACCGTTGTGATCGGTTCTGACATGATGGATTTAGTGGCCCCCCCGAGTCACAAAAAACGGTCCTTTCCATGATACAGAGGAGGGAAAACAACGAGCCTGTTTCCCCCCCGTATGAGTTTGTCCTCAACACAAAATCCGGACCGAGAATCAACGAAGTCCGTGGTTCTGTGATCACGTATGGTGGAAAACCCGCATCGGTCGTTGTTCTGACGGACATTACCGACAAAAAAGAGGTTAAACTGCAGCTTCAGAAAAGCAGGGAGGAGTATAAGAGTCTGGTAGAAAATATCAACGAAATGGTGTATAAACTGGACACAAAAGGCAATGTCACCTATATCAGCCCGGTTGTTGAGACGCTTATCGGAGTGACCGCCGAAGCGGTTACCGGGAAATGTTTCCGTGAATTTATTCACCCCCCCGATGACCGGAAAGCGATTGATGAGCATTTTTCCCTCCAGCTAAACGGCATTTCACAGCCGGTGACCTTCCGTGCCGTTGATCCTGACGGAGTTATTCATTATCTGCGCTCCTCAAGCCACGTGATAACAGACGACAATATTATCACCGGTTTTACCGGCACACTGAGTGATTTCACCGGTGAAACCCTCGCAAGAATGGAGCTTTTGGAGAGTGAACAGAGATTCAGAAGCCTGTTTGAAAATTCTCCCTTTGCCTACCAGTCTCTTGACCATGACGGCATGTTTCTTGACATCAACCCCGAATGGACGAAATTAACCGGCTATTCGAGAGATGAGGTCATTGGAACCTTTTTCGGAGATTACTGGCCAGAGGAACAATATCAGCGCTGCAAAACCGAACTCTTCAGATTTATCAAAAGAGGGGGGGAGGTGAATGCCGAAATAAACCTGAAATGCAAAGATGGGATCATTCGATCCGTGCTGCTCTCCGGAAGAGTCCAGCGGGACGGTGAGGGGGGGAACTTCGTCCGGACCCACTGTATCCTGAACGATATCACGGATCGAAAACATGCCGAAGAGTACACCCGGCTTCTTGCACGGATGTCGGACGATTCCCCCGGCATCAATCATTGTCCATGATTTCGACGGACAGATCATTTATGCCAATGAAGAGACGTTCCGGCTTCATGGTTTCCCCCCGCAGTGAGTTTATGGCGTTGAATCTGTTTGATCTGGATGCCACCGATGGGGGGGAAAAACTGCTCGATGAACGAATGAAAGAGATCAGTGAGACCGGGGGGGAACTCGATTATGATACCGGGCATTTCAGAAAAAACGGTTCTCAAATCCCCCTGCATGTGAATATGAAAATGGTGAAATGGGAGGAGAAAAACGTCCTGTTAACCATTGCAACAGACTTAACCGAGAGAAAGAAAGCAGAAAATCTTCTGAAACAGAAGAATTTGTTTCTTCAGCAGTTAATTGATGCAATACCCATTCCCATTTTTTACAAAGACATTCACGGCATATATACCGGGTGCAATGCCGCTTTTGAGACATCCATTGGTCTGCCAAAGGGCTGGATCATCGGAAAAACGGTGTATGACATCTCTCCGGGGAATTTAGCGGATATCTATCGGGAGCATGATCAGGCTCTTTTCGATACTCATGGAGTTGAGACCTATGAAACCGGCCTGAAATACGCAGACGGTTCGGTGCACGATGTGATCTTTTACAAGGCAACCTATGATGATATCAGCGGCAATGTTGCAGGACTTGTCGGAGTCATTCTTGATATCTCTGAGCGAAAAAAATGGAAGAGGCCCTGAAAGAGAGTGAGGAGAAGTTCAAAAGCTATGTCGCGTATGCGAGAGAGGGCATATATATTGTAGATCCTTCCGGAAAAATTATTGATGCGAACCCGGCAGCCAGTGATATACTGGGTTATACCAAAGATGAGCTGGTAACATTTACCATTCCCGAACTTGTTCCTCCGGAAGATATTGAATATGCCATGACCCGGTTTTGCGATGTCGTGGAGGTAGGTCATCTGAGCGAGGAGTTTGTAACGGTAAGAAAGGACGGGATGCATGTTCCGGTCATCATTAATGCGGTTATGCTTCCGGACGGGAATACTCTGGCGATTCATACGAATATATCCGAACTCAAGCGTGCTGAGGAGGGGGGGGTTCGGGAGGCAAACAAGAAGCTCAATCTTTTAAGCAGCATTACCCGGCATGATATCTTAAACCAGCTTACCGCGGTCATCGCGTGTCTTGAAATTATCGAGATGGTCGGCGAAATTCCCGAAGGTTCCGAGACAGAAAAGTACCTCCGGAAGATTTCCGGTGCGTCGGAGACCATTAAAACGCAGGTCCTCTTCACCAAAGATTACAAGGATCTGGGGGGGGAACAGGTTCCGAAATGGCAAAATGTCGGGGGGGCCATCGTGGACGATACCGCAAAAATCCCCGCCTTTGAGAGTATGACCGTTGAAAACCGTCTTGAAGATCTTGAAATATATGCCGATCCGCTTTTTGAGAAGGTCATATACACGCTCTTTGATAATACCATCCGGCACGGGGGGGAAAAGACCTCGACGATCAGATTTGCATTCATCCCCCCCTCCTCCGATGGTATAACGATCATCTGTGAGGATGACGGCATGGGTGTTCCTGATGCATACAAGGAGAAGATATTCAACCGGCAGCACTACACGAACACCGGACTCGGTCTCTTCCTTTCCGGGGATATCCTCTCGATTACGAAGATTTCAATGAAAGAGACCGGTGTATATGGCAAAGGGGGGGCCCGGTTTGAGATGATGGTGCCCGCAGGGATGTTTCGTTTCCGGTAACCGCGGTTCCACGGTTCTGAGACATCCCGGAGTGCCGTTGCTGCTCTGATAAGTGTAGAGTCGGTAACGAAGGGGGCATCTCTTATGCAGATGCATGGTGGATGCACCCAGGAGTGTCAGGTCTGCTTTACGTACAGCGTGTCGAACCTGATAGTGTCAAGTCTGCTTTACGTACAGCGTATTGGACCTGATAGTGTCAAGTCTGCTTTACGTACAGCGTATTGGACCTGATAGTGTCAGGTCTACTTTACGTACAGGGTGTTGGACTCGATAGTGTCAAGTCTACTTTACGTACAGGGTGTTGGACTCGATAGTGTCAAGTCTACTTTACATACAGCGTGTCTGACTCGATAGTGTCAGGTCTACTTTACATATATATGACCATCCTGATGGGTATCACGTGTGATGGAAAAAGATACAATCTCCCTGGTAAGTGTCAGATTTACCTTACATCTCAGAAAATGTATCAATCTATGTCAAGTAGAGTTGACACTCTCGCAAGAATATATAGCCATACATCATACTATGATACAACTACCTGTTGGGAAGAAATGATGAAAACAAACAGAGCAGGACATTTCCAAAGAATGCCGGAAGGGTATGATGCATTCATTCCAAAACCACTGCCACCCGATAGTTTAGACCTCGATGAGGATCTTCTCCTTTTACTGTCCAAAGCTGACAGAGCACTTGCAAAGCTTGATGGAGTTACTGAGGTACTCCCCCCCAATCCGGATCTCTTTGTTGCAATGTACATTAAGAAAGAGGCACTTCTCAGTTCCCAGATTGAAGGGACACAGGCATCTCTCCGTGGCGTTCTTGAATTTGAAGCTGATATGAAACCGAAAGAGGACGTAAACGAAATCCGTGAGGTGGTAAATTATATTCAGGCAATGGGACATGGAATGGAAAAACTTACCTTTGCTCCCTTTTCTCTTGATCTTCTCAATGAAATTCATCGATTTCTGATCAAAGGTACTCGTGGAAGTGCCCGCTACCCCCCCGGAAATATCAGAACGAAACAGAACTGGATCGGTGTTCCCGGAACAACCATTTATGATGCCATATTTGTTCCTCCTCCGCCGGAAAACGTGCCTGCAATTCTGGACGATCTCATGGATTTTGTAACCCGGAAGGACAAACTTCCTTCTCTCCTGAAAGTTGCGTTCATTCATGCACAGTTTGAGACAATACATCCATATTATGACGGAAACGGGAGAATGGGGCGTCTGCTTATCACCTTTTATCTCTATTATCAGGGGATTCTTTCCCGGCCACTGCTCTACCTGAGTTTTTACCTCAAGAAGAACCAGCAGGAATATTATGAGATTCTGAATTATGTGAGATTTGAGGGAAACTGGGAGAGATGGATTGAATTTTTCTTAAAAGGAGTCGTTGAGACATCTGAAAATTCAATTGAGACAGCCCGAAAAATCATTTCTCTTCAGAATGATTTAAAGAACAGGCTTGTCGAACATTCTATCGGAGGGGGGGTTGCATCTCTCAGGTTTATTGACTTCATCTTTGGCAACCCGATTGTCTCATCATCTCTGGTCGCTGAAGAGCTTTCTATCAGCAGACAGACGGCAACAAGTATGTTAAAAAAATTTGAGGATGCAGGAATTATCACTGAAATTACCGGTCAGAAGCGATTCAAAAAATATGTATTTGATGAATACCTGAGGATCATTCAGGAAGGTATCAGCACCTGAGGAATCCCCCCCCTGTTTCCGAAAATATTCTCTCTGTTTTACGGCGACCGCAACCAGTCCCAGCCTCCGGCAGTTGTTCATGTTTGAAAAACCGGATATTGATATGCGAGACGGAGGCATATATCTTCAATAAGTAGCTTGTAAACTCACGCCAGTTGTCATCGGCCAGAAACACCATCCAAACGATCCCAACCGATAAAAAAATTATTGGAACGGTTCAAACGCAATCTCACTGACGACCGGCCGGAGAACCTGGGGGGGCTCGTGTTGCCCGGTGGATTTGGACAATCCCCATCCACTGCTATACCGGTCACGGGACAGGGGGGGCCTGCTGTTTCGGCGCCCGCAGAATTCCCGATTCAAACTCCTGTCCCATACGCTGTATACCTCCTGACTCCGGTTTTCCCCCCCATCCCCAGAACGTCTTATTAATCCCTCTGACTTTAAACAACGGCGTCAGCCCGGACTGACAGATGATCGCGACATTCATATTCTTTTCATTGGTGATTTCGAAACCGGCATCCAGATTTGCCAGGGATAACCGGGGGGGAACCTGCATCTTTGCTTTCAACCCGATCGCCGCATCCCTGCCCTGTGAGATCAGGATCGTCGCGGACGTGGCCATCATCAAATCACTGATCACCACCCAGTCATCCTTCCACTCGCCGTGTTCATGCGCATCCAGAATCGTCCGGTCGAGGGCATCCACATCCGCGATCAACTGGTGTTCCGTGCCCGTTGCTTCAAACACCACCCCCCCTGCATTGCTGCCGAACGTCACCACGATACCGGCATCGGCCACATCAAGATTGAACTGCGGGATGCCCGCGTCCCCCGCGTAGTTTCGTTGAAACCGAGACCCCCCCGCCTGACCGGTGTTTCAGCTCTCCTTTGGACGAGTCTCTCCTGACGTTGAAATCCATCCCTTTCTTGTTTAAACTGGATACGTAGGTGAATTCATTGTGCTTCAGTTCACCGATATCACCGATCTGCAACGGAAGATCCGGCAGCCATGTTGCGAAATAATGGAACTCCTCATACATCTCGTTCATGTAGTGTTCCGATACACTCAGCGTACGCAGTCTTGATATGCTCTCCATACAAATTTATCCAGATCACTATGCACATATATAATGATATCTCATATTCGACGATATATTGCGGAGGGTTTATTTTCTTCGCAGCGAGATATCTTCGTTAGCGAATGTGACCGCACCTGTCCCCCCCGCAACAGGAAACCGGTGCATACATTGTGAGAGAACATCCGCGAGGAACACATGAGGTAAGAGATCATGGAGATAAAAATAATATTCTATTCCTATACCGGGATCACCCGGGGGGGCGTAGCGCAGAAGATACAGCGGGCCTGCGGGGGGGGTGACCTTGTCGAGGTAAAGACAGTAAAGCCATATTCCGCCCTCACTGCCTACTCAATGGGATGCTACCGGGCGATGCGGGGGGGAGAATCCGATCCTATTGAGCCTTCGGTAATCGACGTCTCCACATCCGATCTGATTGTGATTGGCACACCGGTCTGGGCCTTCCGGGCCCCCTCCCGCCATAAACGCGGCGGTAGAGGCACTCTCCGGGTGCGAAGGAAAATCGGTCATACTCTTTGCGACCTGCGGGGGGGGACAGGCAAAAAATACCCTCTCGTTCCTTACCGAAGCACTCGCTGCAAAGGGTGTGCGGGTCAGAGGAGAGTTTGTGTTCGACAAAAACGAGGTGGAGAACCCCCCCGCGAAGATTGATGTCCTCATCGCTGCGGTGAAATCTGTTGGCGGTTCTGAAATAAAAGCTGCCGTCTGATTGTTCTCCGTCATCACCGCAGGCGGGCACATACCGGAAATCTACCATGAAAGACCAGAACGGGCAGGCAGCAAAACAACTGACCACGGCACCGGGTTCGAATATATACCTCCGTCCATGGGAACTGAGAGACGCCCCCTTCACTTGCGCAGTATGCAAATAACCCCCCGCATCGCCGCCAGCCTGCGGGACGATTTTCCTTCGCCCTATACCCTGAATGACGCGAACCGGTTCATTGCGATGGCAACCGGCAGGTCATCCGCCCGTTCCTTACCCGGCTCCCCGGCCGGATCATCATGCCGGTCGTCATCCCGGCTGCTGCTGGCAATCGCGGTGGAGGGTATCGCCGTCGGGGGGGGATTGGTATTCATCTGCTGGACGATGTCTACCGAAATACTGCCGAGATTGGTTACTGGCTGGGAGAACCCTTCTGGGGGGGAAAGGGCATCGTTACCGCTGCAGTCTCTGCCCTCGTGCCGGTGGTGTTTGAACGTTTCGACATTGTCCGGCTTCAGGCGGGTGTGTTTGCCAGCAACCCGGCCTCGATGCGGGTGCTTGAGAAATGCGGGTTTGTCCGGGAGGCGGTGCTCCGGGATGCGATCACCAAGAACGGTATCGTCATGGACGAGGTGATGCACGTCCGGTTCCGGGATGAATGAGCGGGGGGGGTTTTGCCGCTGATGCACATGCAGACGGAACGTTGATCCATTCAAAGGATCCGGGTACGGGTTATATCCGGTTATCCGTGGATATTTTGTTGATATCTATTCCTGGATGGATATCCGGTTATACATAGATATTTTGATGATATCTATTCCTGAGTAGATATCTGGTTATACATGGATATTTGCATAATATCTATTCCTGAGTGGATATCTACGAATAACGGTATCATCTGCAATGATCTCATCTAAACCGGATATTGTGGGTGAGACGTCAACTACTCATGACTAAAGTTGTGAACCTTTCTGCCTGTTTTTTTCGTAGTAATCATACCCTGATTCCGATTCATCCTCTTCATATTGGACACTATACGGCGGAAATATCGATCAGATGATGATTCCTGTAACGGAGATTGTACACAGGAGTAATGTGCAGAGGATTATTGTGTATCCGGATGTGGAGCATCAGCGAACTGGTTTTTCCTGACGTAAAAAAGAGCGGGAGTTGTCGGGGGGGATTAGAGGATTAATATCCCTTCTTCCTCCTATGGTATGTTGTATATCGTGAACGGATACTACTGACCGGAATTGTAATGACTAAGTCCTAATCCTCTCTGTTTTGTTTTAGACACCTTTCATTGCCGGGAGTGCAACCGGTGTGCATGATCTCCCATTCTGTCATGGTACACCTCGTTGGTGGGGGGGTTTATTGAATATGGCCGGTCACTATCTGAGATGCGGCCGCTGCTTCCGCGTTTTCCCATCGGTTCTCACCTCCCTGCGTGCATGGATGAGAATTGACTAAAATAATACATTAACCTTTGCCCCAAGTTATTTTTGAGTGGTTAATGGGCTCCTGTCTTTTGGCAGGCCCAATCTAATAATGGGTGTTTTCATCGCTGCCCGGATATTCTGTGGGAACCAGCAAAAAATTAAACATCACACAGGGGGGGAACAAGGGATTACAATGGACCGTGAAAAAATGGCAACCATACTCGTGGATGAAGACCTCTGCACCCGCTGCGGAATATGCTCAGCCGTCTGCCCGATGAACATTATCGACCCGGCAGATGAGAATACCCTTCCCGTGGTCCGGGGTGAAAACGCTGATCGGTGTATTGCCTGCGGACACTGTGAGGTCACCTGCCCGCCGCATGCCCTCCTCCTGAACGTCCGGCCCGACGAGAAGGAGGAGTGTCCGGCCAATGCCGGGAGTGTCTCCGCCGAAGATATCGGTTATTACCTGAAGAAACGCCGGTCCGTTCGACATTTCACCAGAGACCCGGTCGCAAAAAATGAAATTCTTGAGGTGCTCGATATCGTCCGGTATGCCCCCTCAGGGAGCAACGGGCAACCGGTGCAGTGGACGGTGGTGCACGACCCTGAAGATGTCAGAACGGTTGCCGGTCTGACGATTGAATGGATGAAAACCCTGCTCAGTACCGATCATCCCCCCCTGAGCGGGTATGTTCCGGGACTGATAGAGGCCTGGGAAAACGGCCATGATGTCATCTGCCGCGACGCCCCCCCGCACCTGCTGGTTGCCCATATCCCGGAAGCGAGTCCGATTGCCGCCGTCGACGGTATCATCGCCCTGACCCATTTCGATATCGCCGCGAAGGCGTATGGTATCGGCACCTGCTGGGCGGGATTTGTTTCCATGGCCGTCCTTTCCTATGAACCGCTCCGCAGGGAACTCGGCATCCCCCCCGTGGGACGGACCTGTGCCTTTGTGATGATGCTCGGCCACCCGAAGTACAAAACCTCCGGCCTTCCCCCCCGGCGCAATCCGGTGGAGGTGACGTGGCGGTAGGGTCCTCGCCCATTATGAATACCACGCAGCCATGGACGAAGCGCCGCCCGGTTCAGAAAAAAATAAGGGTCGGTTAAACCGGGAGCACCCGGCTGCCATACACTTCGTTGATGACGGTGCCGATACCCAGGTAGAGCGCGAGGATGCCGGTAACAATACCGGTAACACCGGCAAGGGTGTGGACCAGGTGAATGCCGGTCAGGTTTGCGGCCACGAGGAGCACCACCAGAAGGATGAGTAGTGCAAAGGTGACCTGCAGGAGCCGGTGCATCTTCAGGCTGCAGATGAAGAGGCCCACGATCAAAAGACCCCCCCAGACGGACAGGAATGCCGAGAGATCCACCGGGGTTGCCGCTGCGGCAAGACCTGTTGTCGGCAGCATCAGGATTGCTGCAAAGGAGATCCAGAAGATGCCAAAACTCCCGAAGGTGACCATGCCGAAGGTGTTGTTCTTCTTCCACTCCATCAGGCCGACGATGACCTGGGCGAGTCCGCCGTAGAGGAGTGCCATCGAGATGATGGGACTGTTCAGCCCCCCCGTTATCCCAACGTTGTGGAGACTGAGCAGAATCGTGGTCATCCCGAATGCACAGAGGCCGAGCGGTGCGGGGTTTGCGGTATTGTCTATCAGGAAGAGGTTATTCCTGCTCTGTTCTTCAATCGGTTCCATAATATTTTTACATCCTCCATAAAACCGGTGCAAAATTCCCGTCTGCTGGTGAAGTCCGGTGATGGCGCACCCTGACGGCAGTGTTGTGGTGCGCAGGATTAAATAATCTTTCTCCGATCCCGTTTGCAGGGTCGCAGGGAGGTAATCATCCCTCCTTTTGTTTCAGGATCTCCTGCACAATCTCTTCATGGGTATCAGAAATCCCTTTCCGCAAATCCGTAAGCGACTTCTCAATTGCCTTCAGCGTCTCTTCACTCAGGGTTCATCAATCACGCGATCGGTCAGGCGTGCAATGACTGCGTCATACGACTCGTCCGGTCTGTCTTTCAGGAAATCGAGTTGTTCACGGGTGCGGGGGCTGATCCGGATCGGGATTGTCGCGGATTCCGGGTCGGGGTTCTGTTCAGGATTGGATGCCCGTGGCATGAACAGGGATTGGACGACGGTTACGAAAAAATAGTGTGTACGGTATGGTATGCACAGCTGATGGAACGCAGGAGAGAGGTAATCTGTCTCATGCTTTTGGCCACATTATAATTCCCATCTGCCTGTTATAATCAATTTTTATGGCTAAAATTTACTATCTTCCAGGTATGTGCCCCCCCGAACAGATTCAGATGGGAATGTCACCTGCTGAAGGTATTTATGAGGTGATGAGGAATAGTCACAGAAAGGCAGGATGTATGGCCTTTTTTGGAAAATAACGGACGTGAACGATTCGATACAAAAAAGGGTGAGATATATGTACAGGTTTAAAACCAGTCAAAAGACGTTTGAAATTGCAGGAGTCAAAGTGGGCGGCCAGCCAGGTGAACTTCCGACCGTCCTTGTCGGGAGTATGTTCTATTCCCGGCACAGGATTGTGACCGATGAAAAAAAGGAATATTCGACACCGATGCGGCTGAAGCACTGATACAGAAACAGGCGGAACTCGGAGAGAAAACCCGGAATCCTGCCTTAATTGACATTATATCTTCATCGCCTGAGGCAGTCATCCGGTATATCGATTTTGTGGCAGGCATAACCGACAGACCGTTCCTCATTGATTCCGCCAGTCCTGCCGTAAAAATTGCCGCTATCGACTATGCAAAAGAGACCGGGCTTGAAAAAAGAATCATCTACAACTCCATATCCGTGGAGACCAAAGAGGATGAATTTTTGGCCCTGAAGAGAAACGGCATCGAAGCGGGCATTCTTCTGACCTATACAAAAGATCTCATGAGAAGCAGGGCACGCGAAGAGATGGTTGAAATTCTCGCACCCAAAATGGAGGAGGCAGGCATCACCAAAATACTGGTGGACACCTTTGTCATGGACGTCCCGTGCCTGACTCCCTCCAACAAAGCGACCCTTGAAATAAAAAGTCACACCGGCCTGCCGTGTGGAACGGCGGCGCACAATGCCATATCAACCTGGAACGGCTGAAGAAGATGCTCGGGAAAGAGGGAGTGAAAGCAGCGGATCTTACGGCAAGCCTGATGCCGGTCTTCTCCGGCGCTGACTATATTCTTTATGGACCCGTCGAAGGCTGTGAATATGTCTTCCCTGCGGTATTCACTGTTAATACCTCGTACCGATACGCAGCCAGAATGAAGGAGACAATAGAAATCTGATATGGAAGAGCATGTGACCGTAACCTTCGAGCCGGAAGGAAAGACCGTTGCAGACTCTTCCCATACCCTCCTCGAACTTGCACAGGGTGCAAATATCAGCCTTCGTGGAGAGTGCGGCGGAACGGGTGTCTGCGGGAAGTGTAAGATAAAGATTGTCAAACGGAACGGTCTGCTGAACGAGCCGACCGAAAAAGAGAGAGAGCACCTGAACGAGACCGGGATTGCGGAAGGCTATCGGCTCGGCTGCCAGACGAAGGTGGTGTCCGGCAAATGCACGGTCTATATCCCGCCCGAAAGCAGAACCGGGAAGCGGGTGATCTCAGGAATCGGGCTCGATGAAGAGGTGCCCCCCCTTGCCCCCCCGGCGGTAACAAAGGTTCACCTCCATCTCGCCAGGCCCGCCTTCGACGACACGAGGCCGGACCAAAAACGTCTGATGGATGCGCTGAATGAGAACGCAGAAATCCCCCCCCTGCACAGCCTTGCCCGCCTCCCCGAAACCCTCCGCAAAGCGGACTGGGATGTAACCGTGGCCCGGTGGAAGAACCGGGTCATTTCCGTCGGGCCCGGCGACACAACAAAAGACCTGTTCGGCATTGCCGTTGACATCGGTTCGTCGAAGGTCATCTGCCATCTTGTCAGTCTGGAGAGTGGAAAGACCATCGCCCGTGCCCATGCCGAAAACCCCCCCCAGATCATGTACGGGGAAGACGTTGTGTCACGGATCACCTATGCATCAAAATCTCCGGAACATCTGGAGAAGCTGCAGAAACTGGTTGTTGACACCATCAACTCCCTGATTGAGACCGCCTGTAAAAAGAGCGGTATCTCGCCTGATAGGATTTATGAGATGGTCTTTGTCGGAAATACTGTCATGCACCACTTGTTATTGGGAGTCTCCCCCGAAATACATCGGTGTCGCTCCGTTCATTCCGGCGGTTGGATCACTGGTGAGTTTCCCCGCAAAAGATCTGGGGGGGATCCTGATGAATGGCGAGGGGATGGTGACGGCCATCCCCCTTATCGAAGGGTATATCGGGTCTGATGCGGTTGCAAACCTGATTATTACAAAAATCTATCAGGATGATGCGGTCAGTCTGGCAATTGATATCGGGACAAATTCAGAGATTCTGCTCGGCAACAGTGAGAAGATTCTGGCATGTTCGGCACCTTCTGGCCCATCCTTTGAAGGGGCTCACATCAGTTCGGGGATGAAAGCGGTCACCGGTGCCATAGACAGCGTAACTATTGAGGGAGACTGTCTCAGCTATACAACGATAGGCGATGTGTTGCCAAAGGGGGGGATCTGCGGAAGCGGGGGGGTCATCGATCTCGTCGCAGAACTTTTCCTGGCAAATGTCATCACCAAGACCGGGAAGTTCCGGGATCTCAACCACCCGAGAATCATTGTCGATGGTGTCCCGAAGTTCGTCGTCGCCCGGAATGACGAGACCAGTACGCGCAGTGATATTACGGTAACTGAGAAGGATATCAACGAATTTCTCCTTGCCAAAGGGTCTCTGAAAACGGGATGGACGATTCTTTCGGAAAAATATGGCATTGACCCGTCACAGATTGATAAAATATATCTGGCAGGTTCGTTCGGCACGCATGTGGACATAGAGAATGCCATTACCCTGTCTCTCATCCCCCCCGATATCGACCGGAAGCATATCCTGTTTGCCGGGGAGACTGCGATAGGCGGGGCGAAAATGGCCTTGAAATCCGTATCCGAGAGAGACAACCTTCAGCAGCTCTTAGCGAAAATCGAGTATGTCGAGCTCTCTGTCGAACCGTCCTTCAACAGGGAGTATCTCCGTTCCATCCCCCCCATCTCTCCAGTGTGAGAGTGCCGGGATACACACATTTTTAGTAGTTTAAAATAGAGGATCATTCATTAGGGCTATGATGTGCTCTTTAATATCATTTTATCGAGATGATTGGGCTTAGATCCTTCTTTCTGCCGTTTTTCTGCCGTGTAACAGAGTATACCTTTATCTGCAACCTTGAATAGATACCCAACTATCTCACAACCGTGAGAAGGAGTATGAGAATGACAGATGAGAGAGAAGATTTCATCAATGCACTTGTCGATCTCGACGAGACAACGTGCATCGAACTCCTGAAACAAAGGATTGCAGCAAAAGAAGATCCAAATGTCATCCTGGAAGATGTGAGGAAGGCGACTGACATCGTGGGTGAGAGATTTGAAGAAGGGCGGTTCTTTGTCTCGGACCTGATGATGGCAGGAGAGATCCTGAAACAGATCATGGAAGTCCTGAAGCCGGTCTTCGGCGAGGGTGCCATGGAAAGCAAAGGCATGATCGTTATCGGAACGGTAGGCGGTGATGTGCATGATATTGGCAAGAATATTGTCACGGCCCTGCTTGAGGCAGACGGCTTTACGGTCATTGACCTCGGTGTTGACGAACCGCCGGAAGTCTTTGTGGAGGCAATTATTGAGCACAAACCTCTCGTCGTTGGTCTGAGCGGACTTCTTACCGAAGCCACCGAATCGATGAAAGAGACGGTCGAAGCGATATCGGAGGCCGGGTTGAGAGACCAGGTGAAGATCATCGTCGGCGGCGGGCGTACAGATGCTGAGACAATGGAATACACCGGTGCGGATGACTGGTCCGATGACGCCACGGCCGGTGTCCGGAAGTTCCGGAAGCTTGCGGGAGTGGAATGATGGATGCCGCTGAAATATACCGGGAGAAGCTGGACCGACTCGAAGCGGTGATACACGGAAAGGAACCGGACCGGGTTCCGGTTACGGCAATGATGAGTCTGTTCCATGCACGGTATGCGGGATATACGGCAGCCGAGACCATCTTTGACCCGGTAAAAAATAAAGAGGCCGCGTTAAAGGTGGCGCATGACTTTGATTTCGACTCGCTCACGGTTCTTACCGGACTGGAAGCAACCTTTATGAGCCTGACCCTTCTGCAGACTGCGCCGGATCTCGCGCCCTCCGCACGCTTCATGCAGGGCCGGTATCATGATATTCTGAAGGACGTCTATACCAAATGGCCAGGACGGGAGCTTGCGGAAGACTCTCACCCGCAGTTCATCGGCAAGGAAATAATGACGGTTGAGGAGTACGGCCAGCTGACCGAGAACCCGACTGAGTTCCTGAACCGGGTCGCCCTGCCGAGGATCTGCGGCGCCCTCAGTGACCCCCCCGGCTCCCCCCCGAATCGAATGCCACTCTCGCACGATACGGAGCGGAACTGGGAACATCCAATGCGGCAATGGGCGAGGTTATTCAGGGGGGGATTGCGCAGTGCGGCATCCCGACGTTTCCGACTGCCTGGAGTTATGCCCCCCCTCTCGATGTCATTGGCGATTTCCTGCGTGACATTAAAAATATCGTCCTTGATTTCTACCGGTATCCCGATGACGTGAAGCGGGCCGTTGATGCTCTCACGCCTCTGCTGGTTGAATCGGCACGGGTAACGGGCACCGTCCCGCCGGAGGTGCAGAAGGCCCTGGGAACCAACGTTGTCGAGTGCTTTTTCCCGCTCCATCTCAACGAGTATCTGAACCCGAAGCTCTACGATGAGTTCTACTGGCCCTCTCTCAGGAAGGTGCTCGAAGAGGTCATCGCGATGGGTCAGACGCCGTATGTGCTTTTCGAAGGCAGGCATGATGCGCACCTCGAAACCCTGCTCGACCTGCCGAAAGGCAAGATCATTGCCGTGTTTGATAAGACCGACCCGCGAAAGGTGCGGGATGTCTTGGGCGATCATGTGATCCTCTCAAGCGGCCCGCCCAACTCCCTTCTCATCGGTGGGACACCGCAGAAGGTGGACGACTACATGAAGAGTATGCTGGAGGACTGCAAGGAAGGCGGGATGATGATCTATCCGGGTGTTGACGGAGGAATCTCCGGCGACGCCAAGCCTGAAAACGTCCGGGCAGTCGTTGACGCGGTCAAAAAATACGGGACATATTAACCCCGGATATCCCGGAATCAATACCTCCTTTTTATCGGGACAGCCCCCCCTTTTTTTCTCTGATGGTTCTGGTGCGGTATCGGTATTCCGGATGAATGCGGATACCCCCCCGGTATCTCAGACCACCTGTTCCAGGTCCGCCCGTTGCCGTCACATGCATTCGCAGAGCAATCATTTTTATCCGTTCCTGCAGACTTCTCTCCATGGACCCCCCCCTCGTCGCCCGGATGCGTGAAGAGCTTGAACGGAACGCCGACCCGGAAATTCAAGAGAGTTCCCAGCGGTTCTTCAAAGAAGGCCTCCTCTGCTACGGCATGAAGACCAAGACGGCGAATGACATCGGCAAAAAATACTGGAAGGAGGTGAAGAACCACCCGAAAGTGGAAATCTATGCCCTCTGTGAGGAACTCTTTTCCTCCGGTTACCAGGAGGAGATACAGATCGCCTCGAATTGGACGTATGCCCTTTCGGGGAAATACGACCGTGACGACATCTTCCTCTTCCGGCACTGGATCGACACCTCCATCACCAACTGGGCTGCATGTGACACCTTCTGCAATCACACGGTGGGAGACTTCATGGAGCACTACCCGGAATGCGTCGAAGAACTGAGGGACTGGACGCAGTCAGAGAACCGCTGGATGCGGCGGGCCGCGGCGGTATCGTTGATTGTCCCTGCCAAACGCGGCAAATTCCTCGAAGAGTCAATCGCCATTGCCGACCTGCTTTTGACCGACCCCGATGATCTGGTGCAGAAAGGCTACGGCTGGCTTCTAAAGGAGGTCAGCAGGGAGCACACAAAGGAGGTGTTCTCCTACGTGATGGAGAACAAACGACGGATGCCCCGGACGGCACTGCGCTACGCCATTGAACTGATGCCGGAGGAATTGAAGGCAGAGGCGATGCAGAAGGACTGGTAGGTTCTGTGCCCCCCCGTTTGTGAATCGTCCCGGTTCTGTTTTCTTCTCAAATCTCCCCCCCGCCCTTTCCCTCTATTTAGAATCCAGCCTCATCCCTCTCAGGCTGATCTCTCCTCATCCTCAAACTGATCCACATTCAGATATCCGGTTTTCACCGTACCATACCAGAGTTCCAGAAACTCCGGCGGGAACACATCCAGCGTTTGTATGATATGGTAGGCAAAATCGACAAAACCCAGTGGATTTGCGGTAATGATACCCCCCCATCGGCTACACTCGGCGCATGTTCATACAAGTGTTCCCCCCCGCGGTAAGCCGGTGCATGCTCTTTCAGCCACTCCTGCCCGCAGCTGGTGTGCCGAACCGTATCGAGAAATCCATGGTTTGCAAGAAAGAGTGTGGCGCCGCATATTGCTGCCACCGGGATAGTATTCCGGATGCAGTTTTGGATGAGCGGGACCAGCTGAGTAGGGTCGTCATGTTCATATTGGGATGAACCGGGAAGAATGACCATCGCCGCTCCGGTGAGATCAATGGTGTTGACATCAGCATCAGGAAGGATAGTAACACCTCCGGAAGTGGTAACCGGCTCTTTGGTAAGCCCGAATGTGACGATATTATAACTATTTTTTGGGGGATGTCGGTATTGAGATTGGATATCATCGCTATCGCAAGTGCTGGCTCCCAGTCAGCGAGGTTCGGGCATACATAGAGGTATACATTTTTGTCCATTTCATCACCCTTTTGTGGTAGGTAATACATGACTGTTCTCATTAAAAATGAATGGACGTGCGGAGCCGACCGCTGGGACGGTTCAAAGGATAATGACGGAAACCATGCCGGAAACATTGTGCTTTCCGGTTGGCTATATCCGTATCTGTATGAAGAAGATCCCCCCCCGGAACCGATAGGTTCAGTGAGGAAGTGCGGTTCACCCGCATTCTCATCTGCGATATCCTCGTCTCGGTTGTCGGAGTGTTCCTCCCGCATCTCCTTGTCCGGTTCCGGGATGGGGGGATGTCCGGCCGGTCAGACCACCTGTGACAGGCCGCCTGTCTCGAGGTCATAATACAGACCGTGCACCTCGATTCTTTTCTCATCAACGGCCTGCCGGACGAAGGGGGGGTAGGTCATCAGGTGTTCGATCTGGAGCCGGATATTTTCCAGCTCGATCTGGTGGGATCGTTCCTTGTGTTCTTCCGGGGTTTCGGGCTTTGGAATCCGGGCATCGACCCGCGTCTTTGCCTCACGGGCATCGTTGAGCCAGAGTGCAATATAGGGATCCTGCAGATCCTTATCCAGCGCTTTTACCGCACCGCAGTCGGAATGGCCGACGACAAGGATCTCTTTTATCTTCAGGTGGGTGATGGAATACTCGACAACCGCAGACAGGCTCCAGTCATGGGCGGGTACAATATTGCCGACATTCCGGGTGACGAACAGTTCACCGGGCGGGGCATTGGTAATCCGTTCCGGAGCCGCCCGTGAATCCGAACAGCCGATCCAGAGGACGCCGGGACTCTGGGCTACTGCCAGTTCCCGGTATCGCTCCGGATTTCTCTTGAACTCATTCTCCCGGAATGCCAGGTTCCCCCCCTGGAGGAGCTGATCGATGAGCGGACGATTTGTTCCTGTTTCGGGGGGGAGATTTGTCACGGTCTTCTCCCCCCCCTGCACTGACTACGAACGGCTGAGACCCCCCCGTGAGAAGAGGTGCCTTTTTCCCTGTTGTTTCGGATCTGCTGACACCCCCCCCAACGGCCGGAAGACCGGAGTGCGTGTCCGGAATGTTCCTGACGCAAAAGACATTCGGTCGCATACCCCCCCTAGGGGGATAGTGCAGACGGATAATACTTTTGATCATGGGGCCGCCTCTGTTTCGTTTTTTCCCGGAGGAACGGCTGCTATCAGATGTCCGGGCACATACCGGAGGTTTTTATTCTCATTCAGACAGACGTACGGCTACTGATTTTCTATGCATACCTCCGATTACCGAACTCGTTTTTCATGGCCCATTATTTTGATCGTCGTCGGTCTTCTGAGCGCAGGCAGTCTCCGGAACACCCGGCAGGGAGAGTCCGCAGATGACTGATACTGCTCCGGGATCGAAGAGTCCCATACAGACCCGCTACTCTCTGGGTGATATCCCGAAACTGAGTGCAGCCGCAGAAGTGACCGCGAACGCCTCACTGAATGCCATTGCCGCACTTCCTTTGGGCGAGCGCAGCTTTGACAACACCGTCGTCGCGTTCGACCGGGTGATGACCGACTATGCCGATGCCGTCTGCCCGCTTGTTTTGATGGGAAATGTCTACCCGGATGCAAAAGTCGCTGCGGAAGGTATGGCCTGTGAAGAGTCCGCCGCGATCTTTGATACCCGTGTCTACACCCGGCGGGATCTGTATGACGTGCTCCGGGCACAGACCCCGCGAACACCCGGAGAATCCCGGCTCTATGAGGTGACCATCCGGGCGTTTGAGAAGAACGGACTGAAGCTTTCAGAAGATCGCCTCGCGAAGGTCCGGGAGATGAAGACGACGCTGAGCGGGCTTGAGACCCGCTACTCGGCCAACCTGAACAACGATACCACCACGCTGGTATTCCCTGCGGATGAGCTGGAGGGAATCCCCCCCGCATCATCGCGGGCCACGTTTTCAAAGACGGCGGAGGGCAGCTATCTGGTCACGACAAAGTATCCCGACTATCTGGCGGTGATGACCTATGCCGAAAGAGACGAGACCCGCAGGCGGATGTATGGGGGGGCCTATAATAACCGGCAGGCGGATGTGAACACCGCTCTGCTGGAAGAGGCAATCGTTCTGCGCCAGAAGATTGCGGGGGGGAGCTGGGATATGCCACATGGGCCGACTACCGGATAGACGGCCGGATGGCAGAGAAGACCGGCACCGTCATGGCGTTTCTTTCCGCCCTGCAAACCCCTCTGCAGGAAAAATACCGCGATGAGATGGCAGACCTGCTTGCCATAAAAACCGATCTGGACCCAACGGCCACCGCGGTGGACGCCTGGGATGTCGCCTTTCTTCAGGAGATACAGAAAAAAGAGCAGTATGCCTACGATGAAGAGACGGTCCGGGAATATTTCCCGGTGGACACGGTGCTTCAGGGCCTCTTTGATACCTACGGCAGCCTCTTTAATATTGGGTTTTCTGAAATCCCGGATGCCCCGGTCTGGTCTCCCGATGTCCGGTTGTATGCACTGAAAGACCTGACCACCGATGATCGAATCGGCTACCTGTATCTGGACCTCTATCCCCCCCGCGAGGGGGGGAAGTACGGGCATTTCTGTGCCGCTGAAGTGATCAGCGGCAGGCAGACCGATGACGGATACGCGCTTCCGGTCATGGCGATCCTCGGCAATTTCCATAAACCGGAGGGGGGGAACGGCCGTCGCTTCTGACCATAAACGAGATCGAGACGCTCTTCCACGAGACCGGGCATGCGATGCACTATCTGCTGACAACCGCACCCTACGGCACCTGTCCGGGTTTAATGTGGGGGGGTGGGATTTTGTCGAGACACCCTCCAGACGCTTGAGGAGTGGGTATGGAACCCGAGGTGCTGGCATCGATATCGGGCCATTATACCGATACGTCCGAGAAGATTCCTCCGGAACTCCTGGAGCGGGTCATCGCGGCCCGGGATGTCGGAACCGGTGCGTTGTACAGCCGTTTGCTGGTCAATTCCCTGGAGGATATGCGGTTTCACACGGCAACAACACCAGTCGATGTGACCGAGATGTGGTACCGGACGCATGAGGAGGTCATGGGCACCCGGCCCCTTGCGGGCACCCATCAGCGCATCGTTCGGTCATCTGATGGGCGGATACGATGCCGGGTATTACGGCTATCTCTGGTCGAAGGTCTACGCCCTTTGTATCGTGAACGCGTTCAAAGAGACGGGTATGACGAACCGGACGCTCGGCATGAAATTCCGGGAGGAGATTTTATCAAAGGGCAATATGGAGGAAGGCATGGTGCTTTTGGAACGGTTCCTCGGGAAAGAGCCGGGGACGGAGGCGCTGTATGAGCATCTGGGGATACAATAATCCCCCCCGGCGCTATCATTTCAGGAATACTTGTATCGATCAGAAATTTCCTTTCTGATCGTCTGTTATCCGTATGATCGGCTTCCGGCCTCTACGGGAACTTGGCTGCGGCTTTCACGGCGAGATCCTCAAGCAGTGCATAATCCGGGTCCGGCCCGACTGTCAGAAACATCTCATATACATTGTAGTTTGAAAAGCTGATCACGTAGTGATAATGATCCTCTGCTGCACCCGGATCCCGGCCGACCAGTTTGAATGCCGCCGCATTTTCCCCGATTGCAGGCGGGGGGGTGAGCACTTCATTTCTCCCGATGGAATAGGTCTCATAATCGGAATCCACCATCTTTGTGGCGTTTCCTTCCGGGAACATGACGACTCTCTGGGACAGGACCAGCGATCCCTCCGATGGGTTGGGATCGGTGGAGAAAAATTCCATGAATCCCATTTGGGCTCCGTATTTTTTCATGTTCGGAAGCATGTTCTTATCCATCATAAGCTGGTATCGGGGGGGTGGGGGGGCGTAATCTGCGGGAAGGTCTGCTTCCTTAATGAGCAGGTCGCTCATACCAATTTGAGGGGGGGCATCTGATGCAGCAGAACCGCTTGCCTGCGGGGGGGTAGTTGCCGGTGATGGAGTTGCCAGCGGTGCAGGATTCTCTGGTATGTCGCCGATGAGTCCTGCTACAAAAGGTGCCGGGCCGATGATCACGATCGCTGCCATCGTGATGATAATCATGCCATAAATGCATACCGGCACCCAGAACAATCTGCTCTTCCGGATGAATTCCACCTCGCCCTTGTTGATCCTGTCTGCCGTATGATAGGCATTGTGCATCGAACGTCCCAGTATACAACTCCCAACCAGGGCAAATAGCAGGACTAATCCAGTGACTGCCCAGGATGAAATGAAGAACAGAGGATATACAAGCAACGTGGTGACGAACCCTGCAACCATGTATGCTCCGATATAGGACACACCGTCCTTCGTTTTTCCGTTGTACCACTGGCCCCCCCAGCCGATACATAATAAACTACAGATGGCAGCGATCCACGGATTGCGGATTTTTCTTTCGTCAGGTGAGGAAATAGTGGGACTGTATGATGGTGATGGGGGGGTCGTTGTGATGATTTACTCTGTTGCAGATGTAATTGATTCGGCCCTCCGCAATGCGGACATGCAGGCAGAGTATCGTCATAATGATAATCACAATAGCAGCATTTCGTTATAGATGACATGAATATATGATGATCTATAAATTCGCTGCCCTTATTGTGAGTGTTGATTTCGTTTTTTAATAACATAGGTATTATCCGTGAGATTTTGTGGGTTCCTCCCCCCCGTTCCTCTTTAGTTCTTAAAACTATGAATCGGTGCGGGAATCCTGCCGCCGCGGTTGACGAATGCCTCACAGCCAAAGGGATTGACCCGCTGCACCGGTGCGTAGCCCAATAGCCCGCTGAACTCCACGGCCTCTCCGACGGCTACGAGGCCGGTGAGATGGTCGATGAGAATGGCAGAATCTTCTTCAAACAGAGAAGTGACCCGACCAAGGCCGACACCGATGGCGACGGGCTGGACGACTATCTTGAGGATGCGATTGAGAGCGACCCGCTCTGTGCGGATACGGATGGCGACGGCCACTCCGATTACGAAGAACATCTGGACTCCGACTACGACCCCCCCTCGTCTACGAGAAGCGCTACAGCTCCCTGGAGGTGGGCCGCGAGTTTTTCCTCGGCGCCGTCCTCGGTGAGTGGGGGTGCCGACGAACACGACAACATCTATTATATGGTTGGCTGGGTGGCGAGCGGATTCTTCGTTTATGGCGACGCCCGTGATCTCGCCGCTTCGATCTTTAGTGGTGATATTGCGTCAATAGGTGTGAACCTGTTAGCATTTGTACCCGGGGCAGGCGACAGTCTCAAAGTGACAGCGATCGTCGGGACGTTTGTCGGCAAGCACCCGGAACTCCTGAAGCCCGCGATGGTGCTGATGGTTGGTCTCGCGCCGCAAGTGGATAACGCAGCGGAGGCGATAAAAGCCATCCGGAAGGCCCATGGCGATGAAGCGATAGAAAGGTTGTTGAAAGACGGGATCACCGAAGATGAACTGAAGGTTGTCTTCCATCAGAGAGGGAATCTGGCGAGAACGCTGGAAGTGACCAAACGCAGTGACGGGAAGGTTATCTGGCTGGAGGAAGGAAAGCTTGGAAGTGCAGATGGTGTATCATCATGGGTTTATGATAAAGGAGGAACAGGGTGGATTCACATACGAAATAACCACATCTTCGGTCAGGATAAGAATGGGGTTGTTCACAATCAGTTTGCCGAAGCGCTCAAAGACACTGCTTATAATGATGAAAATCTGATTAAAGATTTGATCATGGACTGCGCGAAGACGGGAGTCCGGGGATCCAAAAAATCAAATATTGTATTGGAAAAAAGTCACAGACGAAAAAGCAATTATGGTTGTTTTAGGCAGTAACGGGTATCTACGTACAGCATATCCACGTACAATTGCTAATCTTCCAGAACATGTCAGAGAGATTCTCAACTAAGAAGGGTGAAGTCATATGTTTCGATCACGAACGGAAGGTAAGATCCTAAAAAATATACCCGGATTTCTGGGTGATAATGGGGGGGAAGTCTATGAACAATATGTCTTTATCGAACTTCTGGATGGGACGGTTATTGCTCTGTTTGACCCTGATGGACACAGCAAAAATGAGATGGTGGGTACAATCAAAACAATAGGTATTCTCGCATTTATTGCTCAGGTTGAAAAAATCCCCTCACCTAAAAAAGGCGTTGATTCAATGTACCGTTCAGGAGATGAGGTCATTTGTGCAGAAAAAGAACCCATTGTTTTTTTGGCGAGGTTGTCGGGACAGATGAGAAGTGGGATAATATTTATGTTGATTTTGGCGTCGGAATTCTCCAAGTAGATTTCTGCTGGGACGGAAAGGATGCCATAAAAATAGCCATGAAAAATTACAAAATCGGAGACTATGTTCGGGTCGAAGGTGGCCGAAACGATCTAACCGGTGTATGGGATTTTCATGATACCGGGGGGGGAAGCGGCTGGGTTCATATCGTGCACAACCATGTCAACAGTCCGCCCGGAAACCAGTTTCTGACCTTCAGCTATGATTATTATGATACCGAAGAGATCAAGAACCTGATCATGAAGGCCGCACAGTGCGGGGGGGTTGAGGTCACTGAAAATGTCTATCATTATGCTGAAGAATCCTCTGGAAAGATGTTACGTCTGATTATTGCAGACAACGGGTATATCGTGACGGCACACCCCTACACCGGCTTTGCGGTGGACGATGCAGTAAAAGAGAAGATCAGAGTTCCGGTCCGCATCATGGACGTGATTTCGGATGCCGAATACCTGGAAAAGACCTACACCCAGCTGGTGCGTGTCGAGTTCGCAAACGGCCTAAAAACCCTTGTCTTCGATGATGACATGCTCTGCAAAGCTGAGATGGTCGGGAAAACCAAAGAGATCACACTGGCCATGCTGGTGAATTCTCTGGAAAAAATTGAGTATGTGGATAAGTGTGCAGACCCTGACATAACCGGTCCTTCTCTTGGGATCAGGGGGGGTATGATTGAAGAGATTATCATCCCGGATGATCCAAAGATGCCGAACGCTGGCACGATGCAGTCATCGATTTTGGAGCCGGAAAACTACTGATTGAAATCGATAAGAAATATTTCCGGCACCATTTACAAGAGGGGGATTATGTCCATGTTGATGGCCGGGTGGATGTATATGATATTGAATAAATTTTAACTTGGCAGAACTGTTGCGAAGCGAAAGAAGACCTGCGCATATCTACAGATTGGTAGGATGCATATCGGAAACAGGTCCCCCCCTGCCCAACCCCCCCTCTTTTTCCCATTTGGTACCCTCTTTGACCTGCTTTTTGGGGGGGAATCGGAAGGTGATACGGGCGTATTTTTCGCTCATTTTTGGTATCGGAAAAATACGTCTGTAATGCCTGTTATTTCAAAAACCGGCGATTTATTGTGGACTATTATGGGCCCTATATTGTCGGTTTTTTGAGAGGATGTATTGCATGGATCAGGGTGAGACAGGGTCGCTCCGGGCCGCTGTGGGGGGGATGCTAAATCTGGAGGTTCTGGTCGATTTTTGGGGGTATTTAAGCGTTGCTTATGCCGATACCGCAGCAAAACGGATCCGGGAAAATCCATGCTCAACGCAGTCGCTCATGGCTGTATCGTTCCACACGGACACTATTATATGAACCACACCAATATGAGTATACTATGAAGCTGAAAGTGATCATCCATGAAGCAGAAGAGGGTGGTTTCTGGGCAGAAGTTCCTTCCATCCCCGGCTGTGTGACTCAGGGGGGGGATACCTTTGACGAACTACTCGCCAATATATATGATGCTGTGGAGGGGGGGTGTCTTTCCATAGATCTCCATGACATTGATCTCTCCGGAAACGGCAGGGTCATGGAGATTGCTGTGTGAAACCGGTCAGCGGTAAGAAATTCTGCAAAATTCTGGAATCACATGGGTGGGAGCTGAAACGAATAACCGGCAGTCATCATATCTATGGCAGACCCGGAGATCCCGCCCGGATAACTGTCCCTGTTCACGGGAATACCCTGTTAAAGACTGGGTTGCAGAGTCATCTGATGAAAATAGCCGATATTGATGAGTCGGAACTTTAAGCCTGATAGCAGTTCCTTCCCTTCAGACACAACGATTCTGTCAGGGTAAGAGAATCTTTTTTACGGATATCGATTTCGGGCAAAAAGGAGGATCTTTCTCCACCAGCGCGAACCAGAACAGCACCAACTCCTCCGACAGGCAACAGTATCAATATGTGCAATCCGTCACATCCGTGCGATTTTATAAATATCTCTGCCACCAACGGGGGGGAGTATGACCGCCACCAAACGTATCCCTGTATCCGAACCGGTCTGGACCTCCCTCTCGGAACTAAAGAAACCCGGCCAGACCTATGACGGGCTCCTCACCGAGATCATCAAGCACGAGAAGGAGCGCCGCTTTCTGGCAGAAATGGCTGCAATCGAGGCGGAGGGTGACTTCGTGGAGTTTGCTCTGTGACCTGGCGGCTTTTCCTCGATAAAAAACGGGCACAGGACTTTTACGATCACCTCCCCAAAAAAGCCGGATCATTGTACGGGATCACCTGCTTCGCCTTGCTGAAGACCCGTATCCCGGCACTGGGGGGGCAGACAAAGAACAGCTGAACATCCGGGGGGGAGACAACCGCTACTTTCGTCTCCACATTGGCAGATCACTGACTGCCTTCTATACGATTCACGAAGAAGAGGGGACCGTCCATATTTTTGAGATTCTGACGATTGAACAGGCGCACAAGAAGTACGGCCGTCTTGGCAATCGCCGGTAATCACCCGTGGCGCTTTTGCCCGCGATGATTGCGAGGGTGACTTTACCGATGGCTTCGGCAACCCCCGTGAACTGATCCATCTTCCCCCCCCGACACCGACGGCGACGGTCACTCCACGGTGAGTGGGGGGGTGCCGAAGAACACGACAACGTCTTTTCCTTTGGCTGGTGGTTAGCGAGCGGTGTCATTATTCTTGGCGACGTCCGTGACATCGCGGCGACGATCTCCAGGGGGGGTGACCTGGTCGGGACGGGCCTGAACCTCGCCGCTCTTCTTCCCCCCCTGATCGTTCAGCAGTGCAAGTGCCGCCGTTGTTCCCGGAGCACCCACTGATTCCAGGGCCATCTTCTCAAACAATTGAAGAATCCGGTAGCCTGTCCAAACGATAATGGCGGGATGGTGGCCATGTGACTGGCAATAATACAGAACCCCCCCACGTGAGAGGGGAGCCTTGTCAAAAAGGAAATCAATTAATATAACATCAGCAAACTATTGTGTATTGCACAGTAGTGCACATCACACAATACTGTGCAATACATAGCACGAAGAGGGATACCAGTGAATGTCCAGTTTAAAAAAGGAATCCTCGATCTCTGCGTCCTCTCGCTCCTCTCCAGGAGGGCCTGTTATGGCTATGAGATCGTCCATGAAATCTCAGAGACCATGGAGATCTCAGAGGGTACAATCTACCCGCTCCTGCGGCGTCTGAAGAAAGACGGGCACCTTGAGACAGAGATCCGGGAATCGACCGGCGGGCCCGCCAGGAAATATTACCACCTCACCGGGAGCGGGCGTGATCTCGAGCAGAGCCTGAGGGAAGAGTGGTTCTCTTTGGTAAGACAGGTCAACCTGTTTCTCGGGGACACAGATGAGACACATGAGCATGAACCACTGAATAATAATGAGAGATGAAACAGCATGGATAAATCTGAATTTCTTGAAAGGCTGAACTCAGGCCTGAACGATCTCCCTGAGAACGAGATACAGGAGATCACTGCTGATTATGAAGAACACTTTGCAGCCGGTGCAGAGGCAGGCCGGACAGAGGCTGAGATCTCCGCAGCCCTTGGAGACCCGGATAAAATCGGAAAACAATTGCTCTCGGCCTCACTCATCGAGAACGCCGAGAAGACAGGATCACTCTCGGCACTCTGTCGCGCTGCGCTCGCGATTATCGGGCTCGGACTCTTCAATTTCTTAATTGCGCTGACGCCGATAATCATCGCCACCTCCCTCATCCTGGTGATCCTCGTATGCGGCCTGAGTTTTGTATTCAGCGGCGTTGTGGCCCTTGTCGTCTCTCTTGTGCCTTCAATCATACCCGCCGATATGACAGTGGTAATGCCCTCTGACTCACCACTTGCACGGATTGCACTATCCATTGGTCTCATCGCCTCCGGCCTCTTAATAAGCATCGGGAGCATCTACCCTGCACGCCTCTTTGTGCGGGTCATGGCACGCTACTTCAGAATGAACCTCTCGGTTGTCAGGAGGGCGTATGGCAATGAAAATTGATTTGGCCGTGATAGAGCCGGACCCCCCCGGATGCGACAGCTGATATTCCGGCTCTTCGTTGTTATGTGCGCCTCATTCGTGGCCGCGGCGGTCTTCGGAATTATCGGGATCTGATCCTGTCCTCTTACCTTTTCATCTGACAGAAGCAGGCAGTGACCGGGCCGCCTGAGATGATCATCTCAGGTGTTGGCCTGATCTCCCCCCCTCTTTAGTTCTTAAAACTATGAATCGGTGCGGGAATCCTGCCGCCCCCCCGGTTGACGAATGCCTCGCAGCCGAAGGTATTGACCCGCTGAATGGGAGCATATCCCAATAGCCCGCCGAACTCCACGGTGTCCCCCCCGACATCCTTTCCCACCACAGGAATCAGACGCACCGCGGTCGTCTTCTGGTTGATCATGCCGATGGCCGCTTCATCCGCGATGATGCCGGAGATGGTCGCCGCAGACGTCGTGCCGGGAATGGCGATCATATCCAGGCCGACCGAGCAGACACAGGTCATCGCCTCCAGTTTCTCGATGGTGAGGGCACCGCGGTTTACTGCATCGATCATCCCCCCCTGATCCTCACTGACCGGGAGAAAGGCGCCGCTGAGTCCGCCGACAAACGAACTTGCCATCACGCCGCCTTTCTTCACCTGATCATTCAGGAGGGCAAGCGCCGCCGTTGTGCCCGGAGCACCCACCGATGCCAGGCCCATCTCCTCTAAGATTTCTGCCACACTGTCACCGACGGAAGGTGTCGGTGCGAGCGAGAGGTCAACGATGCCGAACGGAATCCCCAGCCGGTCTGAGGCTTCCTGTGCGACCAGCTGTCCCACACGGGTCACTTTGAACGCCGTCTTCTTGACGGTCTCGCAGAGCACCTCAAAGTTCTCGCCCCGGACGCCTCAAGGGCACGCTTGACCACACCCGGCCCGCTGACGCCCACGTTGATCACCGCATCTCCCTCGGTCACGCCGTGGAAGGCTCCCGCCATGAACGGGTTGTCATCGGGAGCGTTGCAGAACACCACCAGTTTGGCACAGCCAGAGAACTGTTCTCTTTGGTCGCCTCGGCCGTCTCCTTCACCATCTCGCCCATCAGTTTGACGGCATCCATGTTGATGCCGGTCTTTGTGGAGCCGATATTGACCGAACTGCATACCCGTTCGGTGGAAGAGAGGGCCAGAGGAATGGAGCGGATAAGATGCTCATCAGCCGTGGTCATACCCTTGGAGACGAGTGCGGAGTAGCTCCCAGAAAGTTCACCCCCCCAGTTGCCTTGGCCGCCTCATCCAGCGTTTTTGCAATCGTGACAAAGTCCTCCGGGCAGGTGCAGGCCCGGCCTCCGACAAGGGCGATGGGGGTGACCGATATGCGTTTGTTTACGATGGGGATGCCGTATTCCCGTTCAATCTCCCTGCCGACGGAGACGAGATCCTTTGCGCTGCGGGTGATCTTATCGTATATGTTCCGGTTTACAGTATCCAGATCCGCATCAGCGCAGTCCAAAAGACTGATGCCCATCGTAATCGTACGGACGTCCAGCTGTTCCTGCTCGATCATCTTGTTGGTCTCATAGACCTCGAATATATTGATCATCGAAACGTCCCCCCCTCAGATCCGGTGCATCCGGGTGAAGATATCTTCATGCTGGCACCGGATCTTCAGACCAATCTCATCGCCGATTGCCGCTAAATCACTGACCATCTCACCAAACGGTTTGGAAGACCTGCTGGTGTCAACGATCATCATCATGTTAAAATAGCCCTGTATGATGGTCTGGGAGATATCCTCCACATTGACCTCGTTGTCTGCGAGGTAGGTGCATACCTTTGCGATAATGCCGACGGCATCCTTTCCTACGACCGTGATAATGGTTTTTGTCATGCTCTCTCGTTCCCTGATACTAGTATTGGCATTCTTTGGGAATAAAATCCGCTACAAACCGGCATCCGCTCCGGGTCTGAAACGAGTCGGCGGGTGCCCGTGGATTGTGCGATCGGTATCTGTTGACCCCCCCGCAGTAAAAGGGAAGGAGTGAACACCGGGGGCGATGGCCCGGCATAGGCATATGTCTTATGAGGGAACGATATTTTTCGAGGGGGGGTTCGTGTGGGGGGGGACAGAATACTGAGGAAGGCCACATTCGCCGGTGGCTGCTTCTGGTGTATGCAGCCGCCGTTTCAGGAGGTGGAGGGCGTGGTTTCGGTCGTGGCCGGGTATACCGGCGGGACAAAAAGACATCCGACGTATGAGGAGGTCTCTTCCGGCACAACGGGGCATCTCGAAGCAGTGCAGGTCACCTACGATCCCGAAACGGTCTCCTACGAGACGCTCCTGGATGTGTTCTGGACACAGATTGACCCGACTGATGATGCGGGACAGTTCGCGGACCGGGGGGGTTCCCAGTACCGAACCGCAATATTCTGGCACGACTCCGGACAGAGACAGATGGCGAAGAGATCAAAGCAGGCTCTGAACGATTCCGGGACGTTTACCCAACCCGTTGCCACCCGTATTCTGTCATACAGCACGTTTTACCCCCCCGCCGAAGAATACCACCAGCATTACGCCGAGAAGAAGCCCCCCCGAGAATACCAGTTATACAAGACTTACTCCGGACGTGAGGAGCTTGTTCAGAGAATCTGGCATGCAAAGAATACGGTCAGTCTCTATTCGACCCCCCCGCGGTGCCATACCTGCCGGGAGATCAAGGCGTTCCTCAGAAAAAATGAGGTGGCATTCGAGGAGATCGATATCACTGCCGATGACCGGGCGAGGGATATGATCATTGAGAAGACCGGGCATATCGGGGCCCCCCCTGTCGTCCGGATAGGAAACGAGTTTATCTTCGGGTTTGACCAGGAAAAGATGGAACGCCTGTTGCAAAAGTGCGTCAGCAGGAATGCGGAGTTTATCCAATGCACCATCCATGAGGACGAAGAAAAATGAGCTCATGGGGGGGTAAAAACCATGACTGACACCATCTCCTATGAAATAACCGCTATGTCAGGAGAGCTTGAGTTTCGCAGCTACCCTGCCCTGGTGCTTGCGACGGTTGACATGACAAAGGATGAAGCCGGTTTCCGTCTGCTCTTTGCCTACATCATGGGTTACAACCGGACCGGAGATACCCTGCCGATGACCCCCCCGGTGATCACCTCCCGACAGGTCGCGATGACAAGACCGGCCGTCTCCGATGTGAGGTCGATGTCATTTGTCATGCCCCCCGGGAATGAACGGGACGGGATCCCGGACCCCCTGGACAGCCGGATCAGAGTCACCACGCAGTCCGGGAGGGAGGTTGCTGTCATCCGGTTTTCGGGATATGCCCGTCCGCACGAGGTGGCGGCAGCAGAATTGCAGCTGCGGGAAGGACTCCGAAAGGCCAGGATTGAACCGGTCGAAGAACCATTTCTGATGCGGTATCATCCCCCCCCTGGACACCCGGTTTCATGCGACAAAACGAGGTGGGGGGGGTGGAGATCAAACGATTGAACCGGCGGATGATCGCAGGCACTGCCTTTGGAGTATCTGATCACCAGGGTTCATCCGACTGTCTACGCCGGTTGCGAAAAGAACAATCTGCGCATTGCAGAAAGTGAAATAACGATTGTGACGAAAAAGAAAGAGTATCATGGAAAAATCCGAACAGAGATGCGCAGGTGACTGGATTATCGAGGGAGATGCGTTAAAAGATACGGGACACTACGAGGAGGCGGTTGCGGCATACGATCAGGCGATCGCCTGTGATCCGGATAACGCTCCGGTCTGGTATCAGAAGGGCTGTGCTCTTGACGAACTGCAGTGCTACGGGGGGGATGCGGTCTGTGCCTACAGCCGGTCCCTCGAACTCAATCCGGATGACACCTCCGCATGGTATTCCCTGGGCCTTGCCCTCATCTGTCTGGAACAGTATGAAGAGGCGGTCGGGGGGGCCTTTGACCTGGCGCTCGGTCTTGATTCAACCTTGCCCCGGTCTGGTATCAGAAAGGCCGTGCCCTTGCCGAACTGCAGTGTTACGAGGATGCGGTACGGGCGTATGGGCGGTCGCTCGAATGCGATCCGGACAGCACCGCTTCCTGGGTAAACCTTGGCATCGCTCTCTCTCATCTGGGCCGGTATGAGGAGGCCATTGATGCCTGTGAACTCTCTCTGGCTCTTGCTCCCGATGACGCCGCTGCGTGGAGTGCCAAAGGCGATGCCCTGATGGGTCTGAAAAGATATCAGGAGGCACTTGAGTCATATAATCAGGTGCTGGCAATTGAACCCGAGCATGGCCATGCTGGTACAACAAAGGGCTTGCCCTGAGTAAGCTTCGCCGGTGCGACTGCTGCTAAAAAGGAAATAATACGGTGAAGGCCGGTATGGGCGGGTTGTCCGCCGTCACCGGTGCCCGTTTGGTATGGCAATATCTCATATTATTTTTTATTCCCGTCTGACGGGCGAAAAACGCCAACTGGTATCAATGCAATCATGATTCCCGGTATGACGAAGAGGACTGAAACCGGGGGGGATGTGGTGGGAGGAGGGACGCTGCCGGGATGTGTGGCGTTCCCGGAAGACGCCGGGAGTACGTCTGACTGTTCGAATGTCTGGATGCGGTTATTGTTGGTGTCGGCAACGTAGATAGTGCCGGAACGGTCAACGGCAATTCCCAGTGGCGTGGTAAATTCCCCCCTCTCCTGAACCATTTTGTCCCCACTGTGCGAGAAAGGTGCCATCGGAGGTGAACACCAGGACGCGGCCGCCGTTATAGATGTCTGTCACGTAGACATGACCGGAATCGTCAACCGCAACGCCATGGGTACACGAATATAATTCCCCGATGCCTGAACCAATTGCCTCCCACTTTGTGACAAACGTGCCGTCGGATGCGAACTTTTTGATCTGGCCATTGCCGGTGTCAGCGACGTAGACATTGCCGGAACCATCGACGGCAACCCCGGATGGAGAATCCAGCTTTCCGTCGCCGAACCACTCCGCCCCCCCACCCAGTGAGATACGTGCCGTCGGATGTGAACGTCTGGATGCGGTGATTGCCGGTGTCAGCAACATAGACGGTACCGGAACCATCAACGGCAACAGCGGATGGCGCATCAAACTGCCCGTTGCCCGAACCCTTCGATCCCCACTGTCCAAGAAACATGCCGTCAGACGTGAACGTCGTGATGCGGTGAAAATTCCAGTCGACAACATAGACGGTGCCGGATGCGTCAACGGCAACGTCATATGGTAACGACTGGAATTCCCCCCCGATGCCTGAACCAATTGATTGCCACTTCGTAACAAACGTGCCGTTGGATGTGAACTTCTGGATGCGGTGATTGTTGGTATCGGCAACGTAGACGGTGCCGGAAGTATCAACGGCAACCCCCCCGAATGGCGTGTCAAATTCTCCGTCTCCTGAACCCTCCGTTTCCCATGACGTGAGATATGCATATTCTCCACTGTTTTGTGCTGTCGCCCCCCCACCGCTGAAAGCGAGCAGGAATGTGACCAGCAATCCCGCCAAAACGATTCTGTTACCCGATATCAAAATGTCTCTCCCCCCCTGTTTTGACCGTTCCCGGCATTGATGCGGATGGGTCGTTGTTGAGTCTCTTCCCGATTGGTGCTTAATGCTATCCCTTTCCCTGTGCCCCCTGATCTGCATCGTCTCTTTCTTTAGCCATTCATAGAAGAGGGCCCGCCGTACCCCCCCTCATGAATCCGGAAACCATCGGGGGGGATTTCAGGACGGTATGATTTATGAAAAACAAAAAGAAATCACTGCATGTTCGGGAGGAGACCAATGGAACCATCCGGGAATATCACGGTTGATGCATGGATCGCTGAAGGAAATGAGCTTGCAGCACAGGCCGGTATGAGGAGGCAGTTGTTTTGTTTGACCAGGCGCTTGCTCTTGATCCGGCACACGCCGCTGTCTGGTATGGCAAAGGCAACGCCCTGCTCTCGCTCGAGCGGTATGAAGAGGCATTGGCGGTGTTTGACCGGGCAACCGCCCTCTCTCCGGATGATGCCTCCGCATGCTACAACACAGGATATGTCCTGGGGAAGCTGGAGCGGTATGTTGAGGCGCTTGCGGCAACCGATCGGGCAATTGCCCTTGCACCCCCCCGAAAGATATCGGCGTGGCATCACAAAGGCTACCTGCTGGAAAAGCTTGGTCGGTATGACGAAGCCCTGGAAGCATACAATCAGGAGATTGCGCTGGACTCTGATTCCTCGCCTGCCTGGTTTGGCAAAGGGAATGTTCTCGATAAACTCGGGCGGCTGATGAGGCGATTCTCGCCTACCGTCATGCACTTGCGTATGATCCGGATTACGGCCCGGCGTGGTACAACAAAGGCTGTGTGCTTGAGACCGAACAGCGGTATGAAGAAGCTCTTGAGGCATATGACGAGGCCATCCGGTGTGACCCGGATGACCCTGACGCGTGGACCGGGCGGGGGGGTTATGTCCTCGAAGCGCTTGGCCGGTATGAAGAGGCGTTGGCGGCACATGCCGGGGGGGCAATCCGCCTCGACCCGGATGATGCCACTGCGTGGTATGGCAAAGGCAATGCCCTCGCAGAACTTGGACGCTCTGAAGAGGCCCTTACGGCCTACACGCGGGTGACCGAAATTGAACCTGATGACGTGGATGCATGGTATGCCAGAGGCTTGGTTCTGCATCAGCTTGGCCGCTATAAGGACGCGGTTGCGGCGTATGATCGTGTGCTTTCTCTTGATCCTGAAAACACCTGTGCACGGGACAACAGGGAAACCGCCCAAAATAAGCAACAGCCGTATGAAGTGGGCTGATGCACCATGGTGCCGGTGAAATGGTGCGGGCCGGTATGCAACGGTGACTGCCACTCTCATACCATTATTTTCCGGACGAAATGATTCGGTATTTCAGGCTGAAATTATTCATCCTCACCATCATTTTTACCCTCTGCCCGCGAATGAATAATCTGGTCACAGGTGATGAAGTCCGCCTCAAAATGCCCGTCCGGCTGATGACTTCTGTTTTTGCGACGGTGCAGTATGTATCTCTCAACAGGGATGTAATGTCAACGACTGCACAGTCTTTATCTGACCGGGTGATGATGTCCACCCCCCCGGCACGATGCCCAAACCGCTCTTCATGCTGATGATGTCTGCTACACACAACACACAGAGGTTATGAATATATGCAAATATGGTTAATCGTCGGAATTGGCGGTTTTATTGGAGCAGTCTCCCGATATTTGGCAAGCGGATGGTTTCAGAACAGTTTCACAACCTTCCCGGTTGGAACGCTTGGCGTGAATGTGCTGGGCAGTTTTCTTCTCGGGTTTGTGATGTATCTCTCAGAGTATGGCGGGGTATTCTCAGAAGAGACGCGTATCCTGCTCACCATAGGAGTGATGGGGGCGTTCACGACGATGTCTACGTTTAGTTACGAGTCCTTCCGGATGCTCGAACACAACGAACTGCTCCTCTTCGGTGCAAACCTGCTGATGACGGTCACCTTTACCCTGCTGGCGGTATATGTCGGAAAGGTATGTGCCGGATTCCTGGAGAGTATGGCATGAAACTCGATAAGAACGCACCGGCAATTATGCTGAGAATTTATATTGGCGAGTCTGACCGGTATGAGGGAAAACCCCCCTCTACCGCTACCTCGTTGAACTCTTCGAAAAAGAGGGATTCTACGGTGCCACGGTGCTCCGGGGTATCACCGGATTCGGGGAGACGAGTCGAATCCACACCACGAAGATCCTCCGGCTCTCAACCGATCTCCCCCCCGTGGTCGTTGAAGTGGTGGATTCACGGGAAAAGATCGACCAGATTAAACCCCCCCGACTGGAGCAGATCATATCCGGCGGACTGGTCACAGAACAGGAAGTCACGGTATGGATGTATCGGGGGGGGAAATAAAGTCGGATAAAAAACAATAATGAGATGATAGTAATGACCACACCTGACACAACCATCACTACCGTCCATGCCCGGGAGATTCTTGACTCCCGTGGCAACCCGACCGTTGAAGCAGAAGTCAGCCTCGCCTGCGGTGCATCCGCACGGGCCGCATCACCCTCCGGTGCGTCCACCGGGATTCACGAGGCAGTCGAACTCCGGGACGGGGGGGATTCCGCCCGGTACGGCGGGAAGGGGGGGGTGCAAAAACCCGTAAACCTGATCAACACCACCATCGCAGACCGACTGCAGGGACTTGACGCCCGCGACCAGCAGACCGTGGACGCGGCCCTTTGCCAGCTTGACGGGACACCCAACAAGCAGCACCTCGGCGCCAACGCGACCCTTGCCGTCTCGATGGCCGTCGCCCGGGCCGCTGCCTCTGCCGCCGGACTCCCGCTCTGGGAATATCTTGGAGACGGAAACAAGGCGGTCCTGCCGGTGCCCGCCATGAACATCCTCAACGGCGGTGTCCACGCCAACTGGCAGGGCCCGGACTTTCAGGAATACATGATTGCTCCCTACGGCGCACCCACCTTCGCTGAGGCCGTGCGCTGGGGAGCTGAGATTTATCA
This sequence comes from Methanogenium cariaci JCM 10550, assembly GCF_001315945.1. Classification (GTDB taxonomy): domain Archaea; phylum Halobacteriota; class Methanomicrobia; order Methanomicrobiales; family Methanomicrobiaceae; genus Methanogenium; species Methanogenium cariaci. Next base: position 46,605 of record NZ_BBBG01000001.1, read on the forward strand.
CGCCCTCAAGGCACTTTTGAAAGAGAAGGGATTTTCCACCGCTGTCGGCGACGAGGGCGGGTTCGCACCCGTTGTCTCCTCGAACACCGAACCCCCCCTCGACCTCATCGTGGAAGCAATCAAACGGGCAGGATATGTCCCCGGAGATCAGGTCGGCATCTGCCTTGACCCGGCATCCAGCGCTTTCTACGAGGACGGCATGTACGAACTCAAGACCGAGAACATCAAACTCGACGCCGCAGGCATGGTGAAGCGTTACGAAGAGCTGGTCGCGGCATACCCCCCCATAGTATCCATCGAGGACGGCCTCGAGGAAGACGACTGGGAAGGCTGGAACCTGTTGAACCGGGCAATCGGCGACCGGGTAGAGCTGATCGGTGACGACCTTTTTGTCACCACCGTCGCCCGTATCGAGCGGGGAATCGAGGAAGATGTCGCAAACTCTGTCCTCATTAAACCCAATCAGATCGGCACGGTCACCGAGACCATTGCCGCCGTCCGGCTGGCACAGAAGAACGGCTGGGGTGCGATGGTCTCCCACCGGAGTGGTGAGACGGTCGATTCCTTTATCGCCGACTTCACCGTCGCCATGCAGACCGGCCACCTCAAGACCGGGGCACCGGCCAGGGGGGGCGAGCGGGTGGAGAAGTACAACCAGCTCATCCGGATTGAAGAAGCGGCAGGCGACCGTGCACGGTATGCCGGTCGTGGCGGGTTTGTCCGGTAGGGTTTCAGGCTTATCATCCGTGAGCGGCTGAGTGCAAAGACCGTTCGTAACCGGATCGTTGGGACCACCCGTATGCATCAGGCATCGGCAAAGGTAGTGCTGCTGCCTTTGCCACTGCTATTTCGGTTCGCGGGCAGAGCTGGTGATTGTGGTCCCTGAATTATTCGGTGACCACAATCTCGTTTTTTGTGTGAAGAGATGATTTTTTGTCTATACGGCGGCCCATCTCGTTAAATTGTTATTCAACTGATCAAACGATCGTTTTTTCAAAGAATGATCGGTTATCGTATCAAACAACTATTTATCTGATCAAACGATAATTCATTTCATCGAATGATTCCGGAATTCTCTGTCTTTGTAGGAAACCGGGTGCTCGCCTGGTTGTTGTCCCATCCCTCGTCTGCACCGGGAATAAATGAACTGGCCCGTGAGGCAGGTGTCTCGCCTGCCAGTGCGAAACAGTATGTGGACATCTTTGTACGGGATGGAATTATCAGGAAACGGAAGGCTGGCACTGCCCATCTTGTCTCCCTTAATAATGAGTATGTGCTCGTCCGTGAGATGAAACGAACCTTTCTCGTTGCCCGCCTCCTGGAGGCAGGAGTGGCAGAGGGCATTGGTGAGGGCACGGAGACCGGCTGGATTGATGAATCAGGCAGGGATGCAGAACCTGATGTCTCCACTGAGTCCGGTGTATTAGAAGGTTCTCCCCCCCCACTATCCGGTTTGCCGTGGTATCGCACCGGGGGTGCATCTCGCTTGCTCTCTACGGCAGCGGAGCCCGTGGGACGTATGATGAAAAAAGTGACATTGACCTCCTTGTTGTCGGGGGGGAGGAGTCATGCGTCCGCTATGATGCAGTTCAGGCGGTAGAAGAGGAGCTCGGGTTTGAACTGCAGGTGACGGTCATTCCCTACTACCGTTGGGAACAGATGTTGGAATCAGACGATGTCTTTGCACGCAATGTCTTTCGGGACCATATCCTGCTGGGGGGGGTGTTCGCCTGTGATGAAGTGGGACGACTGCCGGAGGAAGGGGGGGCTGATCCAGAAGGATCGGGAAGCCCCGGCACGGGTTACTGCCTCCCTTGCCCTGGCACGACGTTTCGCCACCTCTGCAGAAAACACCCTTGCTATCGGGGGGGAGTTTGAGATGGCACACATCGCCGCCTATAACAGTGCGTTTCACACCGGACGGGCCCTGCTCTTTTCTCATGGATTTGTTGAGCGGAGTCATGCCTGTCTTGCAGTTGCCCTCCGGCACTTCTACCGGGATGATGTCTTCATTGAGCCGTTTCTTGGAACTTTCGACAAGATGCGGGTCTCCCGGCATAATGTGCAATACGGCGGTTCACTGATACGTGACGAGGAGGCTGAATTTTCCTGCCGGTTTGCCCGAACGTTTTGTGATGCGGTGGATGAACGGCTGAAGTAGATCCTCATCCGGTTCTTTCACTTTCTCCTCCTCTCTCATGGTGCTCTCTTTACTCCGCTGTTCTCCTGATACCGGGTCTGCATGCCTGAAACAGAAATTCTTCAGGGCATAGGTGCGGTGGGGGGCCTCCTGTCGTACTCCCCCCCCGTACAAAACCGAACACCCATCTGATACGCTGCCCTGCAGTCCTGCGGGAAGACCTCCATACGCTGTTTTTCCTTTGCCTCCGCGTCAAAGATGTCGCTCTCGTAGAGGGAATAATCACTGAACTGGTAGGTGTCACAGGAGAGAAGCGACTCTGCATGGCCGTACACCGCCCGCAGATAATATTCGTTGAGATCAACCCTGCTCTGCAGCCCCGTGTCAGCCAGATGTTTTCCGTCCATGTTCATCGTGTAGACAAACCCTGCCCTGATGTCCTTGGGAAAAATGTTCGGCCGTCTGTGTAGGTGAGATAGGGAAAGAGGAGACGTTCCAGACAATTCCGCATGAGCCGGTCTCCGCACCCAGATAGATGGGGGGGAGCCTAAGATGATGGCATCCGCCTCCTCCACCTCTGCAAGAAGTGGCGTCAGGTCGTCATCGATGGCACACCGCCCCGTAACTCTCCCCCCCGCCCAGCCGTTTGCAGGCATAACAGCTCGTGCACCCGGAGAAATACAGGTCCGAAAGGTGGATGAGCTGTGCCTCCGCTCCCATTGATTCTGCACCCTCGCAGGCATGTTCAAGCAGCGTTGCCGTATTCCATGCCTTCCGCGGGCTCCCGTTGAATGCCATCAGTTTCATCTGTATCACCAGTATGCCAGCAGATGGCCCTACCCTTTAATTACTGTTTCCCTGTTTTCCGGAAAGGTTCTGTTTTGACGTTGCATGTCGCCAAACACAAAAATGATCCCTCTGTTTTTTGTATTCTGCAAAATACCAAACGCGTGTGACTGAAAAAGCCACATGGCACGGCAACGGGATGTCGGGGGGGGTGGAGATCCGACAGGCAACCCGCGAAAAAAGCTCAGAGGGTTGTGGTAAAGAACACCACCAGCTTTTGCCAGGCATCCTCCAGCGCACGGGAGGATGTCTTTGACGAACCGCCGAAGATCAGGGTGTCCATCTGCTCCGGTGCCGGGAGGCCGGGGGGGATGGTGCTGAGGTGGCCCGCCCCCCCGGCATATTTCAGATGGGTCACGGCTCCCCCCCAGCCGTCTTCAGGGTCTCTTCTACGGCATCCGCCATGACTGTGGACGGCCAGACCCCCCCGTCATCGGTCCCGGAGACCAGGAAGACCGGCCCTGCGATCTGTTCGACCGGAATGCGTGCGGCCTCTGCCTTGTCCGGGTGTTTCTTTAACCCCCCCTGTTCATATACCTCACGGAACGCAACCGGGCGTCCGGTGATGAGCTTCAGAAGTTTCATGCCCGAGAAGTGCATCGGCACGAAGGGGGGGACGGGCACCCCGTCCGCTGTCCAGGAACTCTTCGGCGCCCCCCCTTTCGGACTCTGCCAGACGACCGACGACGGGGGGGAGTAGGCAGCCACCGCACGAATTCGTGCATCACGGGATGCGAGGAGCAGCGCCAGTTCTCCGCCTTTGGAGTAGCCGTAGATGCCCATCCGGTCGGTATCTGCCGCCGGATGTGCCATGAGAAAGGCAACGGCACGGTCAAAGAATTCGAGCGGCACCTCACAGAGCTCTTTGGTGAGTGGTTCACCCCCCCGAAGTAGGCCACTGTGAATGTGGCAATGCCGTGGGATGCCAGCAGTGCCGCCCGGGGGGTTCGGTGAACCAGCCGTCCGAACCACCGAAACATACCACCACCGGAAACGGGCCGCTGCCTTTCGGGCAGAAGAAGGAGCCCTGCACCGGCCCCTCACTGACCTCTTCCCGGACGGTCGTTGCGTCATCAAAGACATGCAGTCGCAGGCTGCTCCGTGCCGTATCACCGTCTGGTGCCGTCGCCTGTATCTCAACCCGCAGCGGCTCAGTTGTTCTCTTTGCAAAGAGCGGCAGGGGGGGTCCTTCGGGGGGGTCATCGACCGGCCGCATGGAGTCAAATATTTCCCACGGGTCGATGTCGTCAAAACTCTCCCCCCCGTCCGATTCCGCGACGGCTATCTCCAGACATCCCTGCGGGTTGAGGGTGTAGGGCGTCACGCTCTGCCAGGCTACGCCGTTGTCGTCCACGGTCTGTGTGGTGACCTCCACATGGCTGTGCGGTTTAAATCCCCGCACCCATATGTCCGCTTTTTGGTCAATCATTACGTCCCGGGACAGAATCTCAATTCTTGGCCCCCCCGGCATCTCACGCCTCTCCTGATCCATCGCTGCTCCTGTCTGACTGGGTTCCCTGATCTGTCCTTGCGGGGTAGACCAGATAAAGGGATCGGGTGGCAGTGATAAAAAAGGGAACCGGTTTTTGGTGGAATTCAGGCTACCGGGTACTGGATCTCGGTCAGGAGATCCTCTTCCGGGGGGGTTTCTGCCGGATCGTTCAGGTAGTATTCACGGGGGGGCGGTCCGCTCATCGTGAGGGTGTTCTCCTCCAGATAGGTATACATCCTTTTGTGGGCAAGCCCGAGATTTCGGTAGGGGGGGCCCTTGCAGAGAACGGATATGACCGTCACCGCGGGCAGGGTCTTCACTTCAATGTCGGGATCTGACAGGGTCAGTATCCCTGCGACCGGCAGCACCACCTCGACCAGCCCGCCGGTCTCATCACAGTCCTCCCCCCCACATAGATTGAGCCGATAGGCCCCCCCACGGCACGGGCACCGTTGCGGACATTATCGGGTGAGACGATCTCTGTACAGATTTTGCCGATAAGTCTGGTGAGCAGTGATTCATACGGGCCCTCACCCCCCCGGATGGTCATCGCACGGATGGGGGGGGATCTCTTTTCTTGTCCAGTTTTGCAGTTCCATTTTAAACAACTCCTCAAACGGGTCATCTGCTAAAAGAACCCGCTCGACCATGGACAGCCGCTGCATCTCCCCCCCCTGCGTTTGCCGGAGGCGGTCTTTGAGAAGTGCCTGCACGACCGGACTGTTCCGGTCCTCTTCCGAGAGTATCCGGGCGGTTTCGTCCAGCGTGAAGCCGAGGCTGCAGAGACTTCCGATCCAGATGCCGCGTTCGATCTGTCCGGGCGTGTAATACCGGTATCCGGTGCAGATGTCCCTCTCCACCGGGACCAGAAGTCCTTTTTTCTCATAGCAGTAGAGTGCCTTCTTCGAGAGCCGTGTCACATCCGAGAACGCTCCGATGGGGGGGATTTTTTCAGCGGTCATGGTCACCCATAGGGTATTGTCTCTGCTCAGATATGGTGTTGCAGTCTGCCCCGGGGGGGGAGAGTCTGCAGGGTTGACAAAATACGAGGGAGGAATGTTGTCGGGAAAGGATATCCGTGGGGGGGCTGTCGGACCCCCTGATGAACGCTCAGTCGGTTCCCGGAACCAGCCGGTTCTCCGGGAAGAGGCCCAGCTTTTCCGCCTCTTCACAGAACCAGTAGGGGGGGGCCCACAGACTGCCGGAGCGATAGTAGACAGGAGCCCTGACAGATATGTTTCATGACACACCGGGCGCAGATGCCCTCCAGTTTTGTGGGGGGGAGGCCGGTGCGGATATCGTTCAGCACCGTGCTGTTCTGCCAGAGTTCCTCCAGACGATCGGTTCTGACATTCCCGAAGACCATATCCGGCGTGGTCTCGCCAATGCCGCACAGGGCATAGGAGCCGTCCCCGAGGACGCCGATGATACTCCGGATACTGCATGTCCGCAGCCGCCGTTGTTTTCCGTTCCGAACATCCGGCTCAGGGGGGGGTGGAAGGCATGGGGGGGGCAGGGAGAAGACCAGTCTCAGGTCTGTTGTCTTTGCGATGGTGTCCTCAACGCGATTTCCCAGGTCAATCAGTTCCGGTACGGAGAGAGTCTGCCCGTCGGTGTGCATCGTCTCGCCCCGGGCGGTGGGCTGCACGATATTGTACTTCACCGAACCGGCGCCCAGTGACTCCGCCAGTCGGATCATCTCTTCAATCTGACCGACGTTGTGTCGCATCACGCTCATGATGACCTGCGGCTTAAGACCTGCATCCGCAAGTATCTTCACCGCCCGGCAGGAGGCGTCGAAACAGCCGGTGACGCCCCCCCGCACCCATTCATGGGTCTGGGCGTCAATGCCGTCCAGGCTCACCGATACAAACGCGTTCTTGCAGGAGGCAATCAGTGCGGCATTCTCTTTGGTGATGAGCGTACCGTTTGTCTCGACGATCAGGCGGTAGTCGCTCTCTTTCAGGTATTCCAGGATATCGTCAATCTGCGGGTGGATGAGGGGTTCTCCCCCCCCGGTCAGTTTCACGGTCTGAAGACCGAGGGGGGGCGGCCTCTTCGACGATGGAGATGAACTGGTCCAGAGGCAGATATTCGGTGGCAACACCCGTATTTTTATATGTCGGCGATATCCAGCAGTGGCGGCAGGCGAGGTTGCACTCCGGGGGGGTCAGATAGAAGTAGATGGTGGAGAGGGAACAGGGTGGTGTTTCTTTTTCGTCACTCATTCCAATCCCTCCGGCAGGTGTCCGCCGTCTTCCAGGAATTTTTTCAGGCAGGCGTCCGGGCTTGGGCCGTAGACGTCTCCCGTAAGGGTATAGGAGAGGGCGGGGGGGCAGCCTCCCCGGCAATAGGGCAGGTATTCACAATTCTTACACTCATCAAACGAAGAGAGCGGGATGGCCCGTCTCTCCCGGAGGCGCTTCAGTTCGGGATGGGTCTGCCAAATTTCCGTTAGCCGGTCGGTGTTGATTTTGCCGAGTTCCATGTGGGGGGGCAACTGGCTGCACGGAATGAGCGCGCCGTCCGCCCGGACGGCGATCGTGGAGTACGGGCCGCCGCAGGAGGTCAACAGTCCACACTCGTTTTTCAGGCCGGGGGGGTCGCCTGCCTGCCGCAGCTGTTCCATCTCGCTCCACATCCGGGCTTCCGCGAGAGGTCCTGCCGTTGCGGATATTCTGCCATCGTATTCTTCATTCAGCCGGATGAGGGTCTCCATGGCATAGACCCGGTCTGCTGTCGTCAGCTGCACCTGTGCGGTATTCGACCGGCACAGTCCCATGTAGGAGGCGGCATTGGTTGAGAAGGACGGCAGACCCAGTTCGTCAAGGAGGAAGGCCGCGAGTGCGTCCAGGTCATGGACATTGTGGTGGTGCAGGGTCGCCCGCACCGGTACGGAGATGTGGTGCTCCCGCAGTCCTGATGCCCTCGACCGCCTTGTCAAAGTTCCCGCTGCCCCCCCGGCAGGAGTCATGAAACACCGGCTCCGAACCATCGATGGAGACCTGCACGCCGTCACAGCGTCCGGTCGAGGCGAGGTATGCCGCCATATCATCGGTGATCAGCGTGCCGTTTGAGAGGATATTGAACCGCATGCGGTTTGCAACGACGGCGTCGATGATCTCCGGGAGATCCTGGTGCACAAAGGCCTCCCCTCCCGAGATCGTGACGCTCAGCACTGCGCAGTCGCCCAGCTCTTCGATAAATTGGATCCACTCGTCCGTGGGCAGGTCATGGCTGACATCGCTGGCGCTGGTGAAGTGGCTACAGTAGGTGCATCTCAGGTTGCAGCGGTTTGTGATCGCAAGGTCAACAGACTTTGGGGTCTTCATCACCCGCATCATAGCGGTTTCACTTCGTACCCGGCGTAGCCTTCTCTATCAGTGCATCCAGAAATGCACGGATCTCTTCCGGTGCGGTCTCCGGCACATCTTCAAAGACCGAGCGGACATTATCAACGAGTTGGGAATACTGCGTTGATTCCTTTGACGGTTTCAGGTGTTTCCAGACATAGGCACCGACAGTTGATGCCGTAGGATTCACTGGTATCAGGGTCGAAGAGCAGGGCCCAGTCATCGAACTCCTCACGAAATACGATCGACGGGTTTGCAACCGGCAGCGGGTCATGAGCCATAGGGAGGGATCATGTTGGTGTTATTATATGAATATTTCTATGATCCGGGGGGGTACATTATAGTCGATGAACTCCATACGTCTTCGGCCAGTCCTGCACTGTCTCCCGGAATCACTTGTTCTTTCAAGGGATTTCACCCGATCTTCAGGATTTTTCTGCCGCGTATGGGCGATGGAATGGCGGAAGGCGATATTTCCGGTGCGGAATTATTTTTCTGAACGGATCAAACAAATGCACGCTTTGCCTCATCCGTATCGGATTTGGTTGACGCAGGTATTATATATTGGTCTCCCGATGTAACCCTTGATGGAAAAAAAAGTATATGAAACACCGAGGCTGATTGACTTTCAGGCTGAGAATTGGGGGTCTGGCGCGGATACGTGTGATGACGGATCCTGTGCTGGTGTCATCTGCAGTCCTACCGGATGCGATGCTAATTCGTGGTGTAAAAATGGGGGCACTACTAATAACTGTGGTATGGGCACTTATGTCAGTTGATAATTTGCCTTATTTATACTGAATTAGCATAATGCCCTAACCCGTTCTGCCATGTCATCCAACCAGTATCCGATCGCCCTTGCGCACGGTGAGACCTGGCTCCTCTCCTCTGTGCCGGAGCTCTCGCCGTGGCTGGAGCGGTTTGCTTGGATCCTGGGCCTTGAGCCCGGCTCGGTTCCGCCCGGCTGCCGCCGACTGCACTTTGTCACCCGAGGCCGTCCGCAGACTGGAAGTCTGACAACCTCCGGTTGGTGACGTTCTGGTACCATCCAGAAACAAGTGACATCTACGGCGAGATGGAGCCGCCCGACGACGTGGAGGATGTGCTTGCTCACATCCGGATGTCGCAGGCGCTCTTCTTCCTTTTTCATGCTGCACTCCTGCATGGCGGCATGCCGCTTCATGCCGCCGTGCTGGAGTATGAGGGCAGGGCCGTTGCGATTGCCGCACCGGGCGGCACCGGCAAGACGACCTGTGCCGAACGGGTGCCTGCGCCCTGGAAAGCACGGGCCGATGATCTCTGTCTGGTAGTCCCGACCCCCCCATCCAACGGTTATGCCGTCCACCCACTGCCGACTTGGAGCCGGTTCTTTTGGGGGGAACCCTGTGATGACCGCTGGACGGTGACGCAGGGTGTGCCGCTCCATGCGATCTTCTTTCTCGAACAGGCGGATGCGACGGGGGGGTCCGGCCGGTGGGTATCGGGGGGGAGGCAACAGCGGGGATTACCGGTGCCGCCAACCAGATGATGCGAACCTTCTATCGTCGTATGGAGACGGACCGGAGCCGAACCCTGCGCCGCCAGGTGTTTGAGAACGCCTGTAACATGGCGGGGGGGAACATTCCCGCATACCAGCTCCGGGCGACGCTGGACGGCCGGTTCTGGGAAGAGATCGAGGCTGTGCTGTGAGAGAAACCATCCCCATCCGCTACGTCGGGCCGAGTATGAACCCGACGTTCCAGTCCGGCGATCTCCTGACATACACCCCCCCCGTCCCGGTATCCGAACTTACAAGAGGGGGGGATGTCATCGTCTTCCAATCCCCCGCAGGAACCGATACTGGTGATCCACCGGGTGATTGCGGTGGAGAACGGAACAATCCGCACCCGCGGTGACAACAATAGCAGAAAAGATACGTATCTCCTGACTCAGGCGGACATTCGGGGGGGAAGAGTTGTTTCGGGAACGCGGGGGGGAAAGAACGGCTGCGGGTGTATCACGGAACACGGGGGGGGAGGATGCAGGCCGGATACCACCGGAAGACCAAATCGCTGCAGCGGTGCTGTTGCCACCTCGTCCAACCCTGCTACGCGTTTTTGTCCGAACACCGGATCGTCAGCAGATGGACGGGCAGATGGCTCAAAGTCCGGGTCACCGCGTATGAACGGCCCGCGGGCAGGGAACAGTATGCCCGCCTCTGCGGCAGGACGGTTGCACACCGTCCGGCGGGAAGTGATGCATGGTGCATCTACCCGCCTACCGGATGGTTATTGATTCCGGGGGGGCGTTGTCTTTTCCGGAGGAAGAATGAGTTCTGATACGATTGTTACCCTGGCCCGCGAGCTTCATGAGAGCTGTCGTCTTGCAGGCAGCGAAGAAAACGAGCTGCTGACCCTCCCCCCCGACCCGATGATCACCTGGCTGGTGATGGTGCTGCGGCAGAGACCCTGCCCCCCCGCCCCCCCGGACGTTTCTGCCGGGGACTGGGAAAGGCTGCTGGAGTATCTCCGGTCGCACTGGATCGGCCCGGCTCTCTACTGGCATATCCGGCAGCTGCCCGATGCCTGCCGCCCGCCGGACTCGTGCATGCACACTCTGCATCATCTGTGGCTGGATGCAGAGGTACAGACGATCCGGGCGGGTCAACAGATCCGACGGGTGGTCGAAGCACTGGAGGCGGTGGGCATCCCGGTGCTTTTGCTCAAGGGCCCTGCGCTTGCACGAAGGGTCTACCCGTCCCCCGCGATGCGGCAGGGCAGTGATATTGACCTGCTGATCCACTATGAGGACATGGAACGCGGGGAAGCAGTCATGGCCGCGCTCGGGTATACCTGCCCGGTGAAGACCGCAGCGCAGTCCCCCCCTATAGTGCCCACCACCAGAACTTTTACCCCCCCGGAAGAGCAGGGGAACCGTTTGTGATCGAGATGCACTGGCAACTCGACTGCGGGTTCGGGCTGGCCCCCCCGGAGAATCTGGTGGATGCAGTCTTCTCCCGTTCGATACGGGTCGCATCGGATGACGTCACCTTCTCCACCCTGTCCGTCGAAGACCATCTCCTCTACCAGTCCTTCCACATGGCCTGCCAGCACTGCAGCAGTACCCGGCTGAGCTGGATCTCCGATATTGCCCTTCTGTCCCGACAGATCCCGGATATTGCCGGATGGGAACACCTCCTCTCTCTGAGTGTGGAACGAAACTGCCGTCTGTCCCTTGAATCGGCCGTTTCGATGGCCCGGTTCTGGACCGGCCTCTCCCTTCCGCCGGAGGTTAAGGACACCACCCTCTGGCCAAACCCCCCCTCTGACACCGAGGCAGAAGCCTGGCCTCTCGCAATGAGACGGTCCGGTTCGATTCCCGCGTCCATCCAACTCTCCCTTCGCGGCATACCCGATACCCGTGGCAAACTGGCCTACCTGTTCCGGTTTGTCTTTCCGCATGTTGATACGATGCATCCCTATTCTCGGGGGGGAGACGGACGGCTGCGTCTGCCGATGGCCTACGTCCGGCGCTGGATGCTGGTGTTTCAGTATATCTGATGATCCCATATTGGGAGGATCCAAAAATCCCCCCCCTTCCCTTTTCCTTTCGATCAGGCATGGTGAATCCGGGTCACTTTTTCAGAATCTCTCCGTCCTGGATCGCATAGACATGGTCGGCTATTCCCAAAAGAGAGGGCCGATGGGAAATAAGAATGGATGTCCGGGACGTGGAGAGGTTCTTGAGAACCGGAATGATGGCCTGCTCGGTCTGTTCATCCAGTGCGGAGGTGGGTTCGTCCATGATGAGGATCGGGACGTCCTTCAGAAACGCCCGTGCGATGGCGATCCGCTGCCTTTGGCCCACGGACAGCTGGGCACCCCCCCGTTCGCCGACCACGGTCTCATACCCCCCCTCGCTGAGTGCCAGAATCTCATCATGAATCTGTGCCTTTCGGGTCGCCGCAATCACCTCCGCATCGCTGGCGCCCGGCCTGCTGTAGAGGATATTTTCCCGGACCGTGGTGTTGAACAAAAAGAGATCCTGGGATACCACCGAGATCTGCTCCCTGAGCCATGTCGTGTTCAGGGTGGCAATGTCTTTCCCGTCAAGCAGAATCGTTCCTTCATCCGGACGGTAGAAACGCAGAATAAGGCTGGTCAGGGTGGTCTTTCCCGCACCCGTTCTCCCGGAAAAGGCACTGATCTCCCCCCGCGCTGCAGATCGAGGGAGACCTGGGAGAGCACCGGTGTCTTCTCCTGATAGGAAAAGGAGACGTCAGAAAACGATATCGCTCCGTCCATGCGCTCAGGAACGATTCCTGTGGTATCGTCTGTTTCGGGTGCGAGCCGGAACAGCTCCTGAATCCGTTCGGCCGAGGTGAACGCCGGCTGCAGGAGGATGGGGGGGAAGGATAGGAGTGAGTTCATCGCTCCTGCGAAGGTGGCGATATAGGCGGTGTAGGCCACAAAATCCCCCCCCACCGTCATGCCACCGGAAAGCACCGCGTTTCCCCCGAACCAGAGGACGGCGAGCATGATCAGGGACTGCGTGCCGAACCTGACCTGCTGGGAGAGGGTGTTCAGCATCGTATTTCTGATGCGGGTCTCGATGGCCGCAGAAAGAGACGATGAAAAGCGCTGGTATTCCCGACGTTCCGCGGTGTGCACCTTGACACTCTCGATGCCTGCGATGATCTCCTGCAAGTCCTTTGCGATGTCGGCCTGACGTTCCCGCTCCTCGTAGGTCATTGCCCGGATGTATTTTGCAAAAAAGAAATTCCCCACCAGAAAGAGGGGGGGGCCAGCAGGATCACAAGCAGGGTCAGCCGGGCGTGAGGGCGAAGAGAATGCCGACCGACATGATGATATAGGTGATATTCGAGAGCATCTGGGGGGGAGGAACCGGGAAAACACATACTCCAGCATATGCACGTCCCCCCCGGTCAGGCGCGACATGATATAGCCGGTCTGGTGGGAACGAAAATAGGTGATTGGAAACTGCAGCACATGACCGAAGAGATCGGTCTGGAGATGAAAGGTATAGGCCTCCCGGAACCGGACGGTCACATAACTGCTGAAGACCTGAAAGACGACGGTGAGGATGCCCAGCAGGATGACCACGATAATGAACGCAGTCAGCGAAAAAAAGATCCCTGAGATCGGTTCGACGGCCCATGTGGGAAGGAAGGTGGTCAGTTCCTCAATGGCTTCCGCAGGGTCTTTGCCCAGAAAGATATAGTCAATAAGAACCTTTGTCGTCAGGGGGGGATAGAGCACTTTAACTGCACTGAGCAGTATGCTGAAGAGAATGCAGAGGAGGCCCAGTTTCATGACCGGGCGCAGGTATTTCAGAAAGAACGCGAGATCCCTGGATTCGAGATGAACGGCCTCTCTCCGGGGGGGAAGGCAAAAAAGGCTGCGGACAAACCGGCATGCAGCCCCCGCCCGTTCCCGTAGCTTCATGCGATACCCCCCCGGTCTGCTGGTGACCCATGCGAGGAGAAACCCGTCATCGCCGCAGCAGGTGTTCCCGTTTGATGATATAGATGCCCAGCAGTCCAAAGGTAAGCACGATATAGATCGGCATCATATTCCGGAAAATCACGCAGACCGGCCACTTGTCCGTCCAGGGAACTTCGTATCGCGGGTCAAGCTCTTCTGCACGCAGAAAACATGTCTCTGCCTCCTGTGTCCTACCCAGATGGGAGAGGGACTTGCCTTTGTAGTACCATGCCCGGCATAGGCGGGATCGACCTCAAGGGCCCGGTCAAAATGGGGGAGTGCCCGTTCGTCTTCCCCCCCATATAGGAGATGATGTATCCCGAGACGTAATAGCTCCAGTTCGTATGTAGATAGGTATCGGAAGCCTCATCGATCATCCGGACAGCAGCATCGGTCCTGCCGTCCTCGTACAACTCCAGTGCCCTCTGGATCTCTGACAGAAAGCGCTCCTCATCAAGTTCGTCTGAAGCACTCGCGTTTCCGCAGCAGAACAGGCATATGATCAGAAACACACCGAAATATTGGTGTACGACCGGCGAGTCCGTCACGAGATCTCCTCTGTTGCAACTCCCTTTGTCCGGGCCTCTTTCATGCAAATACCCTGAGGATAGAATCGTGGTCTTTATATATAATGACTCCTGCAATTTTCTGCATAAAATACGTATTTGTCGACTGGTTCTGACAATTAAATCTGATAGGAAATCGATTCTCAAAAAATGGCATTAATTGCTGTTAAATATCATTTTATGGTCTTGAATGGGACGAAATGGCTGCGCTTGTCTCTTCCTCGTGATCACCGTTCTGTGCCGGTCGGTGCAACAGGGGAATACGATACATGCGGTGCGGTAAAAAAGAAAAGGTTATTAGTGTTATTCTCTTCGTGAGAGAACAAAGGCACCGAGAGCTACCAGTCCGAAGATTCCTGCAACCGGGAAGGGGGGGCTCTGGGTCGGTTCGGTCGGCATTGCGGTCACCGGCATCATCACAAGGTCAGCGGTGAGTGGAACAATTTCGCCTGCTGCCGGGTGCGGGGTGAGCTTTCCGGTGTAGGTGGTGTATCCGGGCTTCTCCACGGTGTAGGTGGAGTAGGGGGGGTGCCGGTTACATAGATATCAACGGTAAGGCTGCCGTCTTCACCGGTTATGCTTGAAGTCCTTGTCAAAGGTGACGTTTGCACCGGGGGGGACGTTGGTTGTGATCTTGTAATATCCCTGGTCGCCGCCGATGAGCTGTGGCTCCATGGTTGCGGAGAGCTGAACGATCTCACCTTTTGCCGGGTACTCGGTTATTTTGCCGGTGTAGGTCTCATATCCCTGCTTTTCCACGGTGTAGGTGGTGTAGGGGGTGCCGGTTACATAGACATCGACGGTGAGGCTGCCGTCCTCGCCGGTTGTACCCTTGACGTCCTTGTCGAAGATGACCGTCGCCCCCCCGTCAATACCTGCATTTACCTGATAATATCCAATGTCGCCGCCGACTGTCCCTGTCATGGCAGCCGCCATTGAAACAAGAAATGCGGCGGAAAAAAGAATTGCTAATGTTTTACGCATCATAACAGAATATTCTCCTATCAATGCATTTATTCTTGGTGGTTCCGGGCCGCCCGGAAGTATTGGTTTTCCCTCCTTTGTCCGTTACCGCAGCTCCAGAAGGTAGGGGGGGAGTATCATGGCGACGGCGCAGAGAATGAAGAGATGGTTGATTCTCACATCATTGGTTTTGAGTCTGAGGTCTACCACTGATACGCTGATAATCCCGGTGAAAAATCCTGCGACATGGGCCGGTCCGTTCACGAGATTCCCGTCAGGGGGGGTAGTGAGTGCTCCTGCGGAAAGCCCGTAGGCCAGTACAAGCACGACGACAGCCATGATCAAAAACAACACCACGATATCTCCGGGCGGATACGGACCTGATGATCTGTCTTTGGACGGCGGGGGGTGTGGATGTCGGGCATCATCCAGCATACGAATACATAGAGTCCGAGGGCAGCATAGGCATAGGCAATCGCAGAGAATCCCTGGGAATACAGTCCCTGCCCCCCCAGGGTTGCCGAGAGGTGCAGGGTCACGGCAGACGTGATCACGGGAACAGCGACAAGGATGATCACGGATGCAGCATGCAGCAGTTTTGGATTGGTGCAGAAGACGAAGATCATCATCAGGGCGAGCAGGTAGAGCCCGATATTGTTCGCGAGATGGCTGATCTCCGAGTGGGTGTATGAACTCAGTATGACGGCCGGTCCGGGTGGTGCCGTGGTATCCAGGATGAAGTATGCGTATTTTCTTTCCGGAGAGAGGCATCCGATCCCGATCAGTATGAGGGGGATGACGGCAGCATACATGAGCCAGGCTGCGGGTGTCCACGATTTTAGGTTGCGCGGAATTGTTTTCGTCTTTGATTGCAGGAGCAGGATAATTTTCTGTCTGAGTGATGACTCCATCGGCACCGTCTGCAGTGCACCCGGATCGATGTAGAGGCATTTCACTGTTGTGGCGGTATCTGCAGGATTTTCTTCCCGGTTATCTGATTTTTCTCCCGGAATCCGGTCTGTGCACCCAACCTGGATACGGGGGGGGTGCCTATTCTCTTCACTCCGTTGTTCTCTTTTCTCTTTTCTGCTGCACCATGCAGGCGAAGATAAAGAATTCTGCCCCCCCGAGGACGATCTGCACCCCTCCCATGATCGCAAAGGAGATGAGATACATACCCGCCGGGGGGGAGAAGGCGGGTGCACCAACGCTGAGAAATGCGGTGATGTTCAGAACCTGGATAAGCCCTCCAACGGCCGCCGCACAGAAGAGTGTGGCAGTCACGGTCAGAATGCCTGCATATGGTTGGTAATCATTCTGCTCTGCAAGAATGAAGACGGGTGCGAGGATGACAAGCGGCCCCGAGACAATGAAAAACAGCATGCCAAAGGGTGTGGCAACCCCGGTTCCGGAGACCGTTCCCGTTGCAGCAAAGATGACGGCCCCTGCGATGGCACAGCCGAGGGAGATACCTGCCTTTGCCCATCCCCCCGCAGGGATGCGGGAGAACACAACATAGAGGAGAGTACCGATGAATGCCATTGTCAGACCCTGCATGAACACCGGAAAGACGAGGGTGAACAGAAGGGATGAGGCAGAGATCATGAGAGAATGGTCAGTATCGCATCACTTCAGTCTTTTGGCCGAAAAAAAGGACTGCTCAGGGGTGTCTTCCCAGGAAGTAGACACCCACGCAGATGACACAGATGGATATCGCCATTGCAAGCATGTCATAGGAGGTGGTAAACTCCATCGAAAGAATCCGCTGGAAGAAACTCACGATGAGAACCATGATGATGACCTTCACGATCTTGTTTTTGAGGTCATCGAGATTTTTCACCTCAAGGATATTGCCGAACTCTCCCTCCTCATGGGCGATATCGATCTTGGAGATGAAGAGTTCATAGATGCCGAAGGTGAAGATCAACAGTACGAGGGCGATCAGGTAGAAGTCAATCGCGCCGATGATGGCAATCAGGATCTCTTCGTGGCTGGCGTGGGCGTCGGATGCGAAGATAAAACCGATGAGCGTGTTATAGATTTCAAGTGAACCTGACACAAAGAGTACAATGGCCGAGAGTGCCCCGAAGAGGACACCCAGAAGCACGATATACCGGATGCTCCAGAGGCTTTTTTCAAATTTTTCTTCAATCGGGTGCTGTTTTTTCCCGTCGGTCTGTCGGGGGGGTACATCCGTGTTTTTCATTATGGGAAACCTCTTTTGGGTAGTGGAGATGCCGGGCCTGCTCTGTTGTGCAGGTGTTGCCCGGCTTTTCGTATCTCCTGTCGCATATACTTGGTGGGTATTGTACAAATATCCTCTCGGTTGAAAGTGGCAGGCCGCCTTATGAAGATGAATGGTACCTGTTTCTTCCGGCCGCAGGTATGCCGCATCGGCCCGCGCCGTTACCGGGCGACTGCCGGGAAAAATGTCCGGGGGGGAAATACGGATCTGGTGATGGAAATAGGTGCCCATTTACCGTATCCAGGTCCATATGGGCTGTATTATTCTAATCCATTGTCATTGCATCAAAATAGGATACAATGCGAATCTCTATTATCTCATACACCATTTATTCATCTGAGTTTATCTCATGAACGACAGAAACAATTACCGGGGGCGGTAGCCGTGGTCAGGATAGCGGACGTTCCTATGGCGGTCCCCGAGAAATGCACAAAGCAACCTGCGCAGACTGTGGTAAGGAATGTGAAGTTCCGTTCAAGCCTACTGAGGGCAGACCTGTGTACTGCAACGACTGCTTCCCAAAGCACAGAAAACCCAGATACTAATCATTTAATTAGTATCATTTTTTCTCTTTCATTTTACCGGAGCTCCGGCTCTGCATTTTCCTGCCCTGTTCCGGGTGGTGGATGTTCTCTCATTCATATGCTACAAACGGATCTCTGCTGTTCTCCTTCCTGCCTGTGCAAGCCAGAGAAAGGAAGATATTTTCTCTGTATAGGTGAGAACAGACGAGTGCTGTTGTGTATGACCGATGATCTGAAGCAGAAGGTACAGACGAAATGCCGGGAGATGGAAGTCCCTCTCTTTGGCATCGCCGATGTCTGCCGGTGGGAAGATTCCCTTTTAAATCCCGACATGCCGGAGGCATTCTATCCCCGTTCCATCTGGCCTGAAGCACAGTCTGTGCTTGTTATCGGCTCCCCCCCGTGCACCTCCCTGTTCTCGAAACTTCGCCTTCCATCTGGTACCGTGAGGAGTACCGGACGATCAACAGTCTCCTTGACCAGTATACCTACCGGCTGGCAGAGTTCCTCAACGGGCAGGGTCACCCGTCCGTCTCGGTGCCCCCCCGCGACGGCTATGGACATGTGAGTCTACTGGTAAAAAACCCGGTTGCCTTCTTCTCGCACCGGCATGCGGCGTATCTGGCGGGGCTGGGGGAACTTCGGGGTCAATAATATGCTGCTCACCCCCCCGCAATTCGGTCCGCGTGTCCGGTTTGGTGCTGTTCTCACCACCGCAGCGCTGCCAGCCGACCCGGTGATGGAGGGGCAGCTCTGCACCCGGTGCATGGAGTGCGTGACGCAGTGCCCGGTGCAGGCGCTCAATGAATATGATTATCCGGACGGTCTGACCGAAAAGGTGACCTGCGCCGGCTACAGCCAGACGCTTGGGAAGCACTATCGGGCCCCCCCCTGCGGTGTCTGCATCAAGGTCTGCCCGGTAGGTGAGGACCGGATGCGCTACCATAGGGAAGATCCCGGAATATACCACAACCGGGCTGGTGCAGAAAAATACCACCGGGCCTGGGAGCATGTCCGACGGTATGGTGTGAAGTGACCGTGGGCGGGTTCTTACTCCGGTTCGTTTAAAGAAACCAATATTGCAAATCCGGTGTAAATGATAATCCATAGAGAGCATCCCCTGTTCTGTTCTCTCCCGTGCTTCCAGGTGTTATACAATATGAAATTCGCAACGCTCACTGAAACGGAAACTGCTGGAAAAACCGTACTCCTGCGTGTCGATTTTAATTCCCCTATTGATCCTGCCTCAAATATCATTCTCGATGATAAACGGTTTCGGGAACATGCCCCGACGGTGCAGGCGCTGGGTGATGCAAAGTGTGTGGTCCTCACCCACCAGTCCCGGCCGCAGAAGAAGGACTTTACCACGCTGGAGGCCCATGCCGCACGGCTGGAACGTCTCATCGGCCGCCCGGTCACCTATGTGGATGATATCTTCGGGCGCTGTGCCCGCGAGGCAGTGGCAGATATGGTGGCAGGCGATGTTTTGATGCTCGAAAACGTCCGGTTCAATGCCGAAGAGAACCTGAAGATGTCGGGAGAGGACGCACTCGGAACCCATCTGGTGCGCCACCTCTCTGAGATGGGCAGCCTCTATGTGAACGATGCGTTCGGCACCGCCCACCGGTCGCAGCGACCATCGTCGGCCTGCCGCGGGCGATGCCTGCGGTGGCCGGACTCCTGATGGAAAAGGAAATTGCCACCCTCTCACGGGTCTTCTCCGGGGGGGCACCGAAACCGGTGACCTTTGTCCTCGGCGGCACCAAGGTGATGATTCCCTGGATGTGGCGGCAAACGTCCTTTCCGGCGGCATCGCTGATCAGGTGATTGCCGTTGGTGTGGTCGCCAATGTCTTCTTTAAGGCGCAGGGGGGGATCAGCATCGGGTCGCCCTCCGAAGACCTTCTCCGGAAGCTCGGATACCTCTCCGAGGTGGAGAAGGCCCGGGAGATTCTCGCTGCATACGGGGGGGACCGGGTCATTCTGCCGGAGACCGTCGCGGTTCGTAACGGCGACTCACGGGAGGAGTGTCCGGTGACGGTCATCCCCGACCTTCCGGTCCTCGATTGCGGCCTTGACTCCATCGGTCCCCTGACCGACATCATCCGTGAATCGGGCACGGTAGTCTTAAACGGCCCTGCCGGTGTCTTTGAAGATCCCCCCCTCTTTGCCATCGGCACGAATGAAATCCTGCAGGCCGCCTCGGCCGCAGAGTTCTCGGTGGTGGGCGGCGGTCACACGGCGGCCGTTATCGAATCGATGGGCATCGACCAGAAATTCTCCCACATATCCACCGGCGGCGGTGCCTGCATCCAGTTTTTAACCGGGAGAACCCTTCCCGCCGTAGAGGCCCTTGCGGTTTCACGCACCCGTTTCTGGTAAGCTCCTTCCCTTTTCTGCATACATCGGTCCGGTGCATCATGACAAAAAACGTGAAGGGTGAGACAAAGAACCTGCTCTGTGAAACCGCAGGGGGGGGATCGGATATACGGTGACGGGACGAGTATTGTGGCCGTCCTGCCGCCGGGGCGGACGGTGCTCTCCACATCGTGGCTGAACGGGGGTTACCGGGAAGACATCCATATGGTCTTCAACCATCACCTTTCTGAGCAGGCCTGCCGGTCGGATACGCTGGAAGGCGGAAGCATTGACGCATACCTGCGCCTCACCGCGTCCCGTCTCGGCTTTGACCCCGACCGCTCGACCGGGATGCTCACGAAGGCGGATATGTGCAACGCCGCTGTTGCCAGTCATACCTTCCGGGCACTCACGGTAACGGCAATTGTCACCGGTGGCATCGAGGGTAACGGCGGGCGGGCCGGTGACCCGGCCTCGTTTTACGAAGAGAACGGTGACTTCGGTGACCCCCCCGGAGGCACGATCAATACTATGCTTTTCATCGGTGCCTCTCTCCCGCCGGAGACCATGGCCCGGGTGGTGATGACGGCCACAGAGGCGAAGGCCACTGTGCTCCAGGAACTGATGGCACCGTCCTGCTACTCAACGGGCATCGCCACCGGGTCGGGGGGGACGGATATGATCACGGTCATCAGTGATCCCTCACATCCGCTCGTCCTCACCAATGCCGGGAAACACGCAGCACTGGGAGAACTCATCGCCCGGTGTGTCAGGGAGGCAACCCGAAACGCCCTGGCCCGGCAGACCGATCTCTGCCCTGAGAGCCAGCAGAATATGCTGGTCCGGCTCGGTAGGTTTGGGATCGGAGAAGATGAGTTTTGGGAAGCAGCCGCTGCCCTTCCCGGTGAGCACCACCGGGAAATGTTCCTTGCGGCACTCCGGGGAGTGGTCAGCAGACCCGGTTCTTGTTGCGGCCACCGCCTCTGTTCTGCATATCACCGATGAGGTGACGTGGGGGGGACTGCTGCCCGCTGATGCCGGGAAACGGGCGGCCCATGCGATGATGGCGAGTATCCCTGCTGTTCTCGGGGGGGTGGATCTTCCGATGTTTCCCCCGGATATCTTTACCGACGATCAGACGATACCTGAAGACTGGGTTTGGTTTGTTGCCTTCTGCATCGAAAATCGTGCTTGGCGCTGTTGAATGCCGGACGATACCGGATGGATGGGTTCGTTTTGTCGCCCGCTACATCGGGCCACAATGGTGATATGGCAAGTATCCAACGCCTCCTCGTCTCTGGATGGAGCGTGGGGACACAGAAATGGGATTTTAGATTGCCAGTGACAAACAATTATGTCCAGCCAGATTAGCAATGGATGGGCAGGCTTAATTATCTAGTATTCTCTCGTGAGTAAAAACTAATTACATATAAATTAATGCATAAAAGTTGTATCTCTTTATATGTCAAATGATGTCATAGACACTTATAGTTATCAGGGTTGGCTTAATTCGGATAGTTTTTGGAAACGGGCATTTGGTATTTTCGGCTATTATTTGGCTGCTTCATTAGTTCTCTATCTTGTATTACTGATACTGTTCGTAATATTTGCAGTAATTTCCGTATTTGTATTCGGTATGGCAAGCACATTCTAGATTGTGCTTGTCACCTATTTTTGAAATGCGGATGGGAGCCAGACCTGGGTGGGTGGTGGTGTCCAATGCAGGGAGCTATTGTCGGCAGCGTTCATTGTGGAGATTGTTGAGGAACATGCCGGTTATGTTTGTTGGTATGGGGGGGGTTTGTACTCTCTAAATAAATTGCCTGTATGAAGGTGGGGGGGGTGGAGGGTTCCGATGATGATCAGATGAATGGAGATCGGGAGCATTGTAATACGTATGGATATTTTCTAACCATTGGTTGATATGATTGGTAAATATAATATCAGCACTGAAACGATGGAACAGAATTTGAAGGCGGAGATTTATCTGCGTTTTTCCAGTATTTTATCAGGAAAATTGAGGAATTATCTTAATGGGATCCTATCATTTACCTGTCTCTCAATTCTTGTATCAGAGAAACTGTTCCATTATTGCAGGACAGGCTGTTTTGATCGTGAGGATTTAATTCGTCTTTGAACAGTTGCCATGTTCGGTTTATTGAGTTGCCTTCGTGAGGTTATAGAGAATATGTTTGTTCTAGGTCCCCCCCTTGCTTTGATACGATATTTTTCATCCAGTCTCTCTACAAATTCTCTTTTAAGAACAGAAAATGCTGTTCCGACGTAATTTCTATAATAATAGCAATGGTCATCAAATTTGGAATGCATTTTCTGTCTGTATTTTTCGGGATGGATCTTTCCCTTCCTATTTATGAGAGGTATTACCTAATTTTCACCA
Source organism: Methanogenium cariaci JCM 10550 (assembly GCF_001315945.1). Classification (GTDB taxonomy): domain Archaea; phylum Halobacteriota; class Methanomicrobia; order Methanomicrobiales; family Methanomicrobiaceae; genus Methanogenium; species Methanogenium cariaci. The sequence goes on from NZ_BBBG01000001.1 coordinate 68,972, forward strand.
AATTTGTCCCTGATCTGGCAATTATTTCTCTTGGAATCGTATCCTTTATCCATAACATAGCACTCAGATTTTCTGATCCTCTGAGTCTGCCTGAGCAGTGAAAAATAAAAAAGATTTGATTTGTTTTAGGCTGTGCCTGCACTATCATAGAGGTTGCTGATGTACCTGAACATGAAGATATTTAGGAATGGTATGGATGCAAGCAATATAATCCAGCCAAGGATTGGGATTAACAACAGAATACCCACAATGAAACCTATGATCCACATCGCAATAATAAGCACAACGAGTGAAATGAAGTAGTTGCCCCCCCAGCCGATCTCTCCGATCTTATCCTTGATTTCACCGAATGCAAACGCCTCACCGAACTTCTCCATCCGTGCAAACCGGACAACGCCAATATAGGCAAACAGTGCACAGAGGATGGAGACAATGAATGTGATCGGGATCCCGATGAACATGCCTGCCACTCCTGCCATGCCTAATGCATCAGAGCCGGATATCAATGCGAGTAATGCCCCCGCCGAAGAAGATCATGGCAACAATGATCACAGGAATCATCCATATTAACCATATTATAAAATACAACAGTCCATCAATGAAAAGCTGTCCATAGTCTTCCAGTTCCGGTGCCGGTTCTGTGCTCCGCAGCACCCGTATGATGTAGCCTCCTTGGATAAAGCTCAAAATCGGAAGGCTACAAATCATCAGAATTATCCACTTTACCCATTTTCCAACAAGTGCTTCCTTTGCATACGCAAAGGATTCGCCAAGATTATCTCCAATTCCCATAATTTATCACCTTATTTCAGGGTATGTAGCACTCTCGCATGAAAATATATAATATTATGGCAAAATGGGAGTGATCCCGACATAAACAGAAATATAAATGATCCTTTCGTCTGGGAATGGGCAGACTGTTCCGTTCTGCGACGACTGTTGTATTGTATCAGGCTGTGGTGCCGTCCGGGTGTGCGGTACTGCCGTTCCGGGATCACCTGCTGTCTGTCATCCCGGATGATGGTGTGTATGAAAAAAGTTAGAGATCCTCTCATTCCTGAGAAGAGAGGGTATTCAGAGATGCTGCCGCCTCTTTGTAGCGTCCGACAGCCATGTATGCAGCAGCCAGACGGGAGTGTGAGGCCTCATCCGCCGGGTTTGCTTTGACTGCCTCCTCAAAGCAGGGGATCGCCTGCTCGTACCGGCCGGTCTCGGCAAGCGCCCGTCCTTTCCCGTACCACACCGCCGCGGTCTCTCCCTGGAGGACAGTGAGCTGGTCGAACGCCTTTCCTGCCTCCGGGTATTTCCCTGCGGTCATGAGGACAGACCCGAGCGCTGCCCAGTAGGTAGCGTTTTTCCGGTCTGCCTCAATTGCTGACTGGATGGCGGTGATCGCCTCGTCAATTCTCCCCCCCATGCGTTCATAGAGCACTCCTGTCATAAAGCGGGCATAGGCCGAGTTCGGTTCCGTATCCCTGAATGCCTCTGCTGCTGAGAGAGCACCTTTCAGGTCTCCTGCTGCAAGGGCTGCCTCGCTGAGGAGATACTTTGGTTCTGCCTGGTCCGGTTCTGCTACCGTCACCTCTGAAAAGACTGCGGCAGCGCCTGCATAGTCCCCCGGCATGCATCATCATGCTGCCAAGGTGCATTTGCATCAGAACATTCTCTTTGCCGGATGAGAGGGTGGTCCGGTAGGCATGAACCGCCTCTTCGTAGTGGCCGAGCCGTTCCAGGGCAGACGCCCGGTACTCCCATGCCTGACGGTTCGAGGGACTGATTGCAGTGATCTTTTCGGTCACATTCGCAACCTCTGCATACTCGCCGGTGACAAGGAGGCAGGCTGCAAGAGAGAGCCAGCTGTCGGTATCATGGGTGTTGACGGCCAGCACCTCACGGTATGCTGCTGCGGCGTCTGCGAACCGGCCCGCCTTCTCGTAGGCACGGGCACGGAGTGTGCGTGCGGTATTGTCTTCGGGGGGGACAATCCTGAGATAGGTTGAAAATCCGTCCGCTGCCTCCGCTGCCCGATCAATTGCAAGCAGTGCGGCTGCCCGTTCCCTGAGGGTTGGTGCGTGATCCGGTTTCAGGCTGAGCACCGTATCGAAGGACTGTAGTGCCTCGTCGGTGTTCCCGAGGGCAAGGCTGACTCTCCCGGCTTCGTAGTGCACCGCCGGGTCTGAGGGCCGGGTCTTTGCAGCAGATATGAGACATTTTTCCGCGTCTTCCATCTTTCCTTTGCGCAGATAGGTCTGTCCGAGGGCAATCCAGGCATCCGTATTTTCCTGGTTGCGTTCAAGGGACCGCTGGAAGAAGAATATTGCCTCATCATACTTTCCTAACGATGCAAGGGACTCACCGAGCCGCAGGGATGCTCCTGCCCGTCCCGGTTCGGCCTCAACGACCTGAACATACACTCCGGCTGCCTCCTCCAGTTCGCCTGCCTTCTCTAAGAGGGATGCCTTCCGGGCAAGCAGGCTCATATCAGCAGGTGCAATCGCACGTGCTTCTTCGATGACTTTCAGTGCCTCACGGTATCTGCCTAAATATTCCAGGGCAGAAGCCATCTGGCGCTTGATCTCCAGATCCGAGTTATTCTTTGCATCAACCGATTCAAGCTATCGAGAGCCGCTTCGTACTGTCCCATCTCAAGGAGGGAGCTGCCCTTCAACGTGAGGATACCCGTATCATTCGGGTGTTCTTCCAGCATACGGTCAAACACGGCAAGGGCCTTTTCGTGCTCACCGGATGTCTGGTAGATGATGCCCAGTTTTCTGCATGCATTCTGGTCGGTGAATCCCGCCTGAATGGCCGTGGAATAATATGCGGCGGCCCGTTCGGTGTTCCCGGTGTGCAGACAGGCATCACCCAGAAGGATGACGGATGACCAGTCATCTGCTTCAGCAGTGGTCACATGGCTGAGTACCTCAATTGCCCGTGTATAGTCGCCGATCTGCATGAGTGCCTCACCTTTCCGGCGCCAGATATTGAGGTCTCCCCCCCGATCCGCATCGATGAGATGTGAATACAGGGCGAGTGCCTCACGTTCACGCCCGAGATGTACGAGTGCATCTGCCTGTAGTGCCGTAAGGGCATTTCTCCGGACATCAATGTCCATCGGCCGGGCAGTCTTATTCCGTTTATCACTGGAAAAGAGGCTGAGTTCAGCTTCTGTGCTGATCCATGAGACTGCTTTGTCACTGCCGCTGTCCGTGACCTTTCCCAGGCATTTATATGCCTCGTCATACTGGCCCAGGCCGGACAGGCAGATGCCACGGTGATACCAGGCCAGGCTGTTCGTCTGGTCGACGCGGAGCATTGCCTCATAACAGTCCGCAGCCCGCCGGTACTCGCCGATGTGCTCCAGGGAGGCACCCATCAGATACCAGGCCTGCACATCCTCCGGGTTCTTCTTCACCACGATATCGAGCGACTGCGCACATTCACGATAGTCCCCTTTCCAGAAGAGGGAGGTGGCCCGGTAGTATCCGGCGCCGGGTTCTCCGGCATGGCCATTGCAACCCTCCGGTATGCCTCAGCTGCCTCTCCAAACCGCCCCAGGGATTCACAGAGTGCTGCAAACCGCATCGCAACGGCAACCGAATCTTCGTTCAGTTCGAGCACCCGTGCATAGGTATCTGCCGCCTCTTTTCGCATGCCCGCCCGTTCCTGGGCATCACCGATGAGGGTGAGCAGTTCAGCATTATCCGGACTGAACTTCAACACCTGGATGAGATAGGTGAGCGCGTCTGTTGTGTTGCCCGCCCGCAGGTGCAGCCGTGCCGCCCGCTCGCGGAGGACCCGGTCACCCGTTTCGAGTGAGAGTGCCTTCTCGGCGGCAGCTGCTGCATCGGCGTATCGGGCAAGACGTTCAAGACAGTCGGTCTTTCTGAGCCATCCGTTCAGTGCATCAGGGCGTTGGGCGGTGACGATGTCGTAGCACTTCAGCGCCTCCGTATAACTGCCGGTGCGTATCAGGGCCTCACCAAATGCCTCCCATCCGGTGATGTCATCCGGATTCTTCTCCACACAGGCCCGGAATTCCCGGGCAGCCTGTAGTGGTTCCCCAAGGTAAAAGAACGCCTCACCCCGGAGGTGGTGGGTTACTGTATCGTCGGATATTTCAAGGGCTTTCCCCAGATCCCGGGCTGCCTCTTCATATCTGCCTGATTGAAGTGATTTTTCCCTTTTTCAATCCAGGGATTCTGGTCCCCCTGTCCGAATAAATTATCAAAAAGCGCCATGAACCGATTCACCTGCTATAGACGAGTACACTATCCTGCTGTGAAGTGAAATGTGTTTCTCTTCATGAAAAAAGGTCATGGGCAGATAAAGCTGTATTTGCAGTATATCGGGTGAACGGGTAAATACACCGGAGTGGTCACATTTTTCCCCGTGTAGTTGCCTGAAGATCAGGAGGGCTGCAGCTTCTGTCTGATGTGATTGAAAAAGAGGCATGGGGGGGTCCGAAGGAAGGTCAGTAATGCTGTTAATAGAGCAGTGAATCATTCAGCTGCCTGTCCTATTTGGTGGCAGAGCAAACATGCCCGGGTTTCCTTCAGACCATCTGTCTGTCCCCCCGGGTCTATTTTCTCATCTGTTTCATTTGGGGGGGGTGTTGTTGAAGAGGTGAACAACGTTCCGTTTGACCTGCCGCCATGTGTTGGGGGGGGTTGGCCACAGGCCGGAAATCACTGAATGTTGTCCATATATGTGTTTGGATGGATCACCGACACCAGTGGGACAATGATCATACCTCTTTCCTGCGTCATCTATTTGGACATGACTCTGCCAACCTTTTAGTTATCTGTCAAAGGTATTTAATATTTCGTTAATATGCTATGCGTATTTGCCATGCATAACTGTTTGGCAATTAGAATATTAATATTGGAAATAGAATACTCTCCTGAATGGTGATTAATAAGATGAATCTCTCTTTTCTGTTTCTTTTATGGGGGGGGTATGGTTCTGACCAGCGGTGAAAATACTGAGATGGCGCTTGAAGATATCCTTCTGCGCACCGGGGGGGAGATGGAACATATGGAACGTCTTCTCCGTCACTGTGCACGTGATAAATTAGGATTGGGCCCTCAGGAGATGCTTAAAACCGTCATTCACCCTTTACTGGATGAACTGGAATTGCATATCATCTCCGAGGTTTCAGCTACCGAGGATGCAGTGCAACTGAAGGCTGTGGTTCATCGGTGGATTGCATCCCGGCTAAATGACTGAGATATATACTTTATGGTCGAAATGTCCGTTTATTGCATTAATCAGTGTATTGTCCGCAGAATCTGGATAATGTCCCGATTTAAAGGTAATTATTGGGGCATTTGCTAAAACACGGTTTATATGATATAAATTGTCCCCGTGTTTGATACAATTGTGGGATAAATATATATGCGATAATGTGGCATCTCCCCATGACCTCAAAGGGGGGGTGAAGAAATGGAGAAGATATATACGAAAATGATTGACGAGGCCATGGGCGCCAGTGGGCTGATGTCAATGTTTTGAAAGAGAAGAGGGGGAAAGAATTTCACGTGACAGACGGAAAGCCGTATGTCGATGCCGTGAACAAGATGACCGTGGGGATGGTCAGTCAAAGGCTGTCATTGACTTACACAAGCAGTCCGTGAATGCCCACTACGATACTCTTACAGGACTTACGAACTACGTAAAGCCTGAGGATGATCCGTTTGTAGAGCACTACCAGACACCGGTGATCCTTGAGATTCTCTGTGATCAGGACGAGAAATTCCAAAAGAGCGTGGAGACGTTCATTGCAAAGATTGGTGATATGAATGCGATGATTGGCCTTGAGTCCGCCCGCCGGTATGCCGGATTCTATGGACCGACCTGTGTGGTGGACTTTGCGATGATTCCCGGTTCAACCAGCAATGTGGTGAACCAGATTCTCAAAAAGACTGATATTCCTGCAGATCACAAAAAGGCGCTCCTTGCAGCCAAGTCCTGGGGGGGATGAATACGTCCTATGGTGTGGGAGAGGTCTTTGCACAGTCTGTTGAAGGCGGTGCGACCCTTGCTGCGGCCGTTGATCTGGAGATTGCACAGTTAAAGGGCATCTATGAAAACCCGGTCGAGGCGCAGGCCAAGCTGATGGACAGCCTTGGCATGGACTCGTTTGATCCGCGGAAGTACATGGCGGAATATCGCAAAAAGATGGAGCCGGTCGTAAAAGCAGCGGTTGGCGATGGTGTGCACTATGCAAACGCTGTTACCATACCTGCCTACTGTGTGGGTGACATCGCACACCATATCGCGCAGTCCACGTTCAATATGTGCAAGGACGACATGGTGATGGGCATCATTGAGGGGGGGGTGACCCAGGTGGTGGATACCTCCCTGCGTGCCGCCATTCCGAAGTTCAAGAGCCCCGGGCAGGTGCTCGCGCTTGCCACCGGCAGTGGTGCTGCCGCAGCGGAGTGCCTGCTTGAAATGGACGGGTTCAACGGTCCGTCTGTCGTTGAATTCCTGACCCGCCGGTTCCACAACTATGTCCAGCTCTACCCGACACGCGGTGCTGCAGCAGAACTGCACAACTGCGACTTCATGGACATGGTCTACCGTGGCTGGGGGGGTATCATCGACCGGTCCCGCAAGGTGAAGGCGGGGACTGCAGCTGACTTAAAACCGAATGTGAGCGGTCTCGCCATTGACCTCGGGCCGCTCATGACCCATGATGTGATCCAGAACCCGCAGCGGTATGTCTATCCTGCCTGCGCCATCACCGTCCGGTTTGCCGCGATGATGAGCCTTGCCGACTATCCGTGCCTGCTCACATCAGAGCCGGTCACCGCGACGATGATGACCAATGTCATCGCCCTTGACAAGGCGACACCGGCGGCACCGGTTCGTGCATGCAAGAACTGTGCTTCTGCCTCAGTCGTTGACTTCCGACACCAGTACTGCGAGTACCGTGAGGCGGTGTGAGGGGACATCCCCCCCTCACACCCCCCCTGATGTCCGGGAACGAATATGACCGGACACATACACGAGGGGGGGTATGAAATGAAGTGTTATGTATGCGCAAAAGAGGGCAGGGATACCGACGCTGTTGCCGTTTGTATCGTCTGCGGGATGGGGGGCTGTGTATGGATCATGCAATCCGGGAGGAAAAGGATCTCTGGGAAGGCGGATATCCATTCCCTGCCCATAAGGTCAAACAGCAGCTCCCGCGTATTCTCTGCCGGAGTGTTCTCTGGCGATGAAAGGAGAGAAGTGATATGGCATCCCTTATGAGGCGGTCAGTGGCTGAACTGGTAGGCACCATGCTGCTGGTCTACTTTGGCCCTGGGGCAGCAGCAATGCTCCTGATGATTGCTGCACGGGAGTCGGGCCCGCTCCAGTCTCTGACGATTGGTTCACTGGGCGGCCTTGCGGACTGGCTTGCCATTGGTCTTGCCTTTGCGATTGTGATTACCGCGGTGATCTATGGTCTTGGCCGGATATCGGGAGCCCATATCAACCCGGCGGTGACAATTGCCCTCCTTGCCTCAAAGCGGTTTCCGGCCACGGATGCGGTGGCATATATCGTTGCCCAGCTGGTGGGTGCGCTTATAGGGAGTATCCTCTTCTACTTCTCGGCAGGACTGGATGCTGTCACCATCGGCGGGCTTGGTGCAACTGCACCGGCAGTGGGCGTGACATTCGGGATGGCAATCCTTGCAGAAACCATCGGTACCTTTGTGCTGATGATGGTCATCATGGGTGTTGCGGTGGATGAGCGGGCGCCGCCCGGTTTTGCCGGTCTTATTATTGGTCTTACAGTGGGAGGTATCATCACCACCATCGGCGGGCTGACCGGTTCGTCCCTGAATCCCGCCCGCAGTTTCGGCCCTGCAGTGGGTGATCTGCTCCTGGGCGGACCTGATGTGATGGGGGGGGCGTTTCCCATCTATATCATCGGGCCCATCCTGGGGGCACTCATTGCAGTCTTCTTCTACGACTGGGTCGTAAAAGAGGACTAAAAATATCTTATTTTTCCTCTGAAAATTGCCTGTCTTCGTGCTTTTCTGTACAGTACCGCATCAGCCAGATGATGCCTTCAGACGATGGGTGCACTTCAATGAACGAGTCCATCGCATCGACACTGACTCCGCTGTTGATCAGGTATGCCAGGTAGCCCGCCGCGGCTGATGACTGTGGAGAGACCTCATAAAATCCGGTCATCCGCCCGGTTGTGTCGTCCGTCATCAACAGTGACTGGCCGGTATGGCGCTCCGGGACAAGCCAGAACGAACCCGGTGCTGCCGGTGACGGGATCATGGTGCCGTTCTCTTCTGCATCCGGGTGGAGGGCAATGGAGTGTTCATGGCGCAGCTTAATCGTCTGTGGAACACAGGCGGGCACCGGCTTCCGGGGGGGCAGCCCGAGGATGGCATCGACTGCGGCCCGTCCTTCCCTGCGTGCCAGGGGGGGAGTGAGATATGGGGGGGACCGGTCACATCGCCTGCCGCATAGACACCGGGGGGGACACTCGTCTCCATCCGTTCATTCACCAGAATCTCCCGTCCGGCCCGAGGGCAATGCCTGAGATACCATCCGTCCGGGGACGAAGACCGGTTGCAAGGAGCACGGTGTCACAGGGAATTACCTCTTCGTTCCCGTCGGTCCGGAGGCGCACACCGGTGACACTGCCGGTGCCTTCAATGGCAACAACCGCGGTCTCCTCGCGGATATGCACTCCTGCAAGATCCCGCCGGGCACCGGTGACCAGCTGGCTGGGGGGGAACCCACGAAGAAGGGTGCTCCGGGCAACGATTGTCACATCTGCCCTGCGACACGGAAGATGTACGCGTACTCGGCTGCGATGACTCCGCTGCCGATGATCACCATCTGTCGTGGTGAACGCTTGAGAGCGGGGGGGAGGGAATGGGGGGGTGTGTAGACTTCGTCCAGTCCGGTTCCCGTAATGGCAGGGATGTGAGGGATGGATCCGGTTGCAATGAGGATTGCCTCCGGTTCATATTCAATGCCCCCGGCATACACCCGGTTTCCTTCAACGCAGGCATGTTCGCAGATGACGGTGACACCGGTCCCCCCCGTTGTCTCGGCGCCAATAACGCCTGCAATCGTCTTTTGGACGTCTGCCATCTTTTCCTGCAGGCGGGTATAGTCGATTGCAGGGGCAGTATCCGTGATCCCGAGCTGGTGGAGCGCTCTGGCATCGTCACAGGCACGTGCCGCATCGTTCTGGGCACAGATCACCATACAGCCTGGTGCAGGCACTGGCCGCCCAGTCCCTCCGCCCGGCTGTCAAAGAGGATGACCTCTTTTCCCTGTGCGGCAAGGCGCATCGCTGCAATCCGTCCTGCAGGGCCTCCGCCGATGACAATGATCATGTCGTCTGTCCTCCTTTTTTCAGAGAACTTCTACTCCGTCGTCCATGGGCATCTCAAGGAGTTCCCCGGTGAACGCGTTTATTTCAGCTATCCGGCTGCCGCGAATCTGCCAGACGGGAACATACACGATCTCGGAAGATATGGATATATTCTCCGGGTCGGGGGGGAGAAATCCCGGTCCTCATAGAATATCGTGTCCCCCTCGCACTGACTGATTCGCACCGTCTGGGAGAGATCCTCGATGAGGGCGGAGAGCACCCGCTCCCTGATGTCGTTTTTGGTAAGTTTGGGCGGCAGGATATCCGCATCTCCGGGCACTTCCTTTGTCTCGGTTATTTCTGCGGTGAAGTCTCCTTTCATACCATTAATGGCGCTCATCACGCCGTATTCCTCACGCTCAAAACTGATGACATGACTCTTATATATCTTCTCTCCGTGGCTTTCTGCCCGGTAGGACCAGTAGGGGGGATAAACCGGAGGTTGGGGGGGTACCCTTGATCCCGGAGACGGCCTGTGCCCGGGCGGCGGTGATCGTCACCGGTAGGTGGGGAATCTCAATGCCCGGTTCGGGCTCGGGTTCGGGTTCCTGTTTTGCATATGCCTGCCCCCCCGCTGTACGGGGGACAACAATCTCTGCAGACGCAGAGAGGGGGGAGGTTCACATCCTTTCCCTGGATATAGGCGCCTATGGCGTGGCCCAAAGTATCGGTAAGTTCTCTTTCCCCCCCCAGACGGTGCAGGACTGCACCGCGACCGGCGGCGTGAACGATACCAGCAGTTTTTTACAGAGTGCAGGACCTGAATCAAGGTTGAACTGGTATTTCAGGCGGTCAAAATTCTGTATCTCGCCAGCGTCTTCAGAACAGAGAATCACCACACACTCATCGCCGCGGAACGCAGAGAGGTCTATCGCCCCCCCTTCGCCGTCATCCACCTCATAGGATGCGGCTTTGAATATCCATTGAACAACGTCTCGGGCCCTTCGGGGGAATCATTAAAGAAGATGGTTGGATCCCGGATACAACAAACTTTCCGGTATCGGAAGTGTTTTTTGCCCTTCACTCCCGGGGACTGGAGACATGCCCTTGGACAAAGCCCCCCCAGTATCCGGTAAAGAGGTTCACGAATCCAGGTGACTCCGAGTAGAGTGCGCTGGGAACATCGGCATTACTGACAAATGCGATCACCCGTCTGCTGTCGACGATGATGACACAGGGGGGGAGGTGCTTTTCTCCGGTGATGGTATCCGGGTGCGGAATTCCTTCGATCACCAGTTTCTGTGCATTCGGAGGAATATCATCTCGTTCCAAGCCGCCAGTGGTGACAATTTCAACGGTTATATTCGGGTCAAGGGCTGTGATCGCTCCTGAAGGGGACGTGTCAGAATGTTTTTGCCACTGATAATGGCCACCTCCGACTTTGCAGACCGGATCAGATTAACTGCCCGGCTGCCGATGTTTTCTGCCCCCCTATGGATATTCCAGATCATCTCCTGACGTTCCGCGTGGTTCATGCTGGACCGCTCTTCATAGATCGCGGTCAGTTCATTCTTTACCGCCGCGGAGTCCTGAGTGATGCGCGCAATAAGGCTGTCGATGGCTCATCCGGTGGGGTGGCCGCAAAGCGTTTCGGGGATGTGGTGGTGACATTGACCAGTTGTTTTTTGCTGAGTTTATCCAGTACCGGGTATACGGATGCACGCGGAACCCCGGAAATCTCGTGTATTTCGGTTGCAGTCGCGCCGTCGACCTGAAGGAGTGCGATATAGACCAGACTCTCATATTTTGTCAGGCCGAGGGATTTCAGGTGTTCCTGAATCATTGTGGTGCTGGGGACAGTCTTAGCCATTGGCATAGGAATATATAATGAGAATGCAGATAAATGTTGTTACAAATACAACAACAGTGATATTATGAATATTTCACGGACTGCAATCATAGGAATTGTCCTCATTGTGTGCCTCTGCGCACCAGTGATGGCGGCAGAAAAGGTGATCTCCGGGCCACCCGATCTGCGTGTCAGTATCGAGGGCAGCAACGAGTATTATCCCGACTCAATGGTAACGATCCCGGTAAAGGTGGAGAACATCGGAACAATTGATTTTTCCTCACAGAACTCGGCCAATGTCGCCCGGGAAGACCGCCCGAACACCGCCAAAAATGTAGTTGTCACGCTTGGTGATGGCACAGCTCCTGTTTCGGTCAAGACCGATTCACAACTGGTGGGTGATATCGCAGGGGGGTGCACGGACGAAGGCACCCTTCGAGGTCAGAATCAACGATGGTGCCCCCCCTGCGGGAACTTACGTCCTGCCGGTCACTCTTGAATATACCTACCTCTATCATGCAGATGAGTTCAGCAATGACGCACTGAAGTATGAATACCGGACCGCAAAAAAGACGCTCTCTGTTGAGATTGTCATCAAACCGGATGTGCAGGTAACGGTCCTCTCCGCGGATGTAACCGAACTCAATGCCGGCACGGAAGGTTACCTGACCGTTTCGGTGCAGAACGACGGACAAGACACGGGAAAGCAGGCAACACTTGTGCTGAGTGCTGTTTCCGGAAGTCCGGTCGCTCCCACGGACGGCAGTTACTTTATCGGTGAGTTTGCACCCGGCGAGACTGTAACTGCGAACTTCAAGGTGGCCGCATCAAAGGATGCTTCAGGCTCGTCATATCCGATGGGTGTCGTCGTCACCTACGAGAACAGCGAAGGCGACAAAGTCAGCTCAAAGCCGGTGACCATCGGTATCCCTGTGGGTGAGGAGATCACCTTTGAGGTCGTCTCTGAATCATACGTGATGTATCCGGGAGAGAAGGGCACGATTGAAGTGATCTATAAAAATACCGGCGGTGCCACTGCCTACGATGCTATCTCCCGTATCAGTGCGGTCGACCCGTTCACCAGCAACGATGACACCGCATACATCGGTGATCTGGCACCCGGTGATACCTTCACTGCCCACTACCACGTCAGTGTATCCGGTGATGCCACGATCAAGGGCTACGGTCTGGACACCGAGATCCGCTACAAGGACTCCCTGAAAAACAGTGTCATATCAGACCCGATGAAGGCGAAAGTGACCATACAGAGCAGAAGTGGCCTTGGAACCGTTCTCACGAATCCGATCGTCATCACTGTCCTCATCTTTGCCATCCTCGGTGCCGGGTACTATCTATATCAACAGCGAAGACAGAAACAACAGTAATGGAACTGTACCGGGACATCGACCTGCCCGAACCGCAGATACGAACAATAGGCCAGATGCGTCCGGTCCTTGCCGAGGCAGGGTGCAGTGCATCCGGCCCCCTCTATTTTATGTACCGAAACCTTGCCCGTAGTGCAGGAGACAGGGAATGGCTGAAGGCCAACAGGATCCGGTTTGATTATACCGTTATCCCCCCGATGACCCTCTGCGGGGGGGAGTTTGCAAAGACCAAGGGACACTATCACCCGGCAGCACCGGACGCCACCGGCTATCCTGAACTCTACCAGGTGCTCAGTGGCAGGGCGGAGTATCTGCTCCAGACACGCGATGCATCAGACGTGATCGTTGTACGGGCAGGTCCCGGTGACGTGGTCCTCGTCCCGCCGGGATACGGGCATGTTACGATCAATCCGGCAGATACCGAACTCTGCATGGTCAATCTGGTCTCAGAAGAGTTTGAAAGCGAGTATGCAACGTATGAATCATCACGGGGGGGCAGCGTATTACCACTGCACCGACGGCTGGAAGAAAAATCCCCCCCAGTATCCGGGTGCGGGTGAGCTAAAATTCAGGGATGCCCCCCCAGAGTTTCCCGGGACCGGTATTGTCCACGGGAAAGACATTTATGACCTCATCGGCGGGGGGACTCCCTCGGCTACCTGAATCACCCTGCGGGGGCATGCCGAGCTCTTCCGTCAGTTATGATTTCAGGGAATACCAAGCAGGTTTGGCGGCTCATGCGTTTGTGCATGGATGCCTGCACTTTCCCGAGGATGAGTTCTTCCTGTGCGTTTGACGCGGTCCAGTTGTTTGCCTCCAGAGAGGTGAGCGCACGGTCAATTGCTGCATAGGTAAAGCCAATCTCTTCCTCATCACTCTGTCCCGGCCAGAGTCCTGCTGATGGCGGCTTTTCAATGATGGGTGTCGGCACGCCCACTTCCTTTGCCAGTGCATAGACCCGTGTCTTGTAGCAGTGCAGAATCGGCTGGATGTCAGCCGCACTGTCCCCGTACTTGGTGGAGTAGCCAAGCATGTACTCTGAGCGGTTGGAGGTTCCACAGACAAGATAGTGCAGGCGGTTTGCATGGTAATACAATGTGGTCATGCGGATACGGGCCATCAGGTTGCCGCTCAGGTAGGGGGGGTTGTTCTCAAACCCTTCCATGCCCGCAAAGGCACTGAGCATTGGTTCAATGGGTATCGTCTGGAAGGGGGGGATCTCAAATGCGGCGCAGAGGTCTTTCCCGTCTCTGAGGTCGGCATCCGGGGGGGTGACCGGGGGGGACGGGAGTGCGATACCCAGCACCCGTTCGCCGCCCACGGCCCGTGCACAGAGTACCGCGGCAAGCAGAGTCCACCCCCCCGCCGCTGATGCCCACGACAAACCCTTTGGCCCCCCCGGAGGACCAGAGGGTGTGGCGTATCATCTGTTCAATGCGTTCACATTCACATCCTATCTCACACGTTTGTTTCATATCAGTTATCTCCTGGTGATGTTATGCGGATGAAGCTTTTGAGTTCATTCCGGGTGCCGATGACGATCATCTCGTCACCTTCCATGAGGATCTGGTCTTTTTTCGGGTGTATCACGTATCTCCGGCGCCCCCCCGGAACCCGATGACCTGCACACCGGTTCGTGCTTCAATACTCTCAACCGTAAGGGGGGGTAGCTTATTCATAATATGTCTGGCTGCGATCTGGCGTCCCTCTCCGCCGGGGAGATCGAGGATGAGGTGGATGAGGTCGGCAAGAACGATGTTTGCTGCAAGAATTGCCCCCGTGAGTCGGGAGGTCAACGACATAATCAGCCCCCCCTGCCCGATAGAGTTTTTCCACCGACTCCGGTTCGGTTGCAACGAGAGTACCCGCATCCTCTGGTTCAGTCCGTGCCATCAGTGTGCTGAAGATATTGACATCATCATCTGACGTTGCGATGATACAGACCGAGGCATGGCTGATGCCTGCTGCGATGAGGTCCGCTTCCGACTCTCCGCTCCCGTGGATGCCGGGCACCTTGTCTGCCACCGGATCGATGACGGTCGCATGGATGCCAATATCCTCCAGCTCCGTATATACGGTTCGCCCGATATGGCCATACCCGACGATCACTGCATAGGCATCGGTCTTTCCGGGGGGGATGAGGCTTTCATCAAGCGTGGCATGGACGTCCGCTTCTGCCCCCCCGTGTACAAAGAGGACCATCGACTTGTCGATGACCTCACTTTCATCCGGGTACATGATGAAGTGATGTCCCTTCCAGTAGGAGACGATCTCAATCGGGTGTTCGTCATTCCCGTTGATCTCACCTACCGTGTGCCCCCCCACGAAACGAAACCCTTCGAGTACGGGAAGCATGAATATTTTGCGTTTATCTCCGTCTTCTTCCAGGGGTTCCCCCCCGGATTGCAGGGTGCAGTAGGGGTTTTCGTCATAGAGGGTCTCAAAAAACGGGCCGGGAATCGCATAGCGGGCAAGACTCTTTCCGGTTACGTTCTTTGGGGAGAGGATATACTCTGACCCGGCGTAGCGGAGAAAGCGGTCCTTGGTGATGTCTTCTACAATAGTGATGATCTTCGCATCGGTCATGCCGGTGATACCCAGTATTATTTTTGCGGCGGTGTGCTCCTCCTCGTTGATGATCACATAGTCTGCCTTTGCAATCCAGGCGTTCTTCCACGTCTCCTCATCATTATATTTTCCCCCCCAGATCACCTGCGGTGCGTCCCGGTTCATCCTGAGAGCTTCTTTTGCCTGTTCCTCGTTTTCCTCAACAAGGATGATGTCATTTTCAGCAACCGAGAGCATGTGGATGATGGACCGGCTGACCTCATTGAAGCCTGCCACAACGATGTGGCCGTCCGGGCGAATGGAGGTCCGGCGTGGCGGGCCTGCCCGGAAGGCCCGTTCCAGGTACGGGGGGGAGAGCAGAACCGGGATGATGAAGAGTACGGTGGTCACCCCGGCGATGATGATGATACTGACGAGAAGGTAGGTGAGATCATTTTCTATCGGGAAACTGATCCCATAGCCGACCGTGGTGATGGTCATGACGACAAAGTAAAACGACTCCATCGGGCTGAGGGTGTAGCCCTCCAGTATCGGTATCAGATGGTAGATGAGGAGGGCATAGATGGCGATCTGGGCGGCAAGGGCGGTGACGTAGATGCGCAGACGCTTCTGTGGCACTAAGCTCTGAATGACCCGCCGCAGCATTTCCACGATCTTCATGTTCTTTTGTCCTGTTTTACCTCATCCAGAACCGCGCAGGTCCGGCAGGTGCCGAATGCCGGTTCGCCGCATTTTGGACAGATTTCCGGGGTGAGGACGGGGCCTGTGCTGCGTCCCTGCATCTCTTTTCCCAGGGTTCTGACCGCGAATTTTGTGGCCGGGTGCTGCCAGGTGTATTCGTTTAAGAGCCGCCGCACGTCCCCGCGGAGGGCGTTGTGGGCATACGGGCAGCCGTGGTCCGCAAGCGATCCTACATGCAGGTGGGCATAGAGTGCGACCTCCCGTTCCGGGATCACGGCAAAGGGACGTATTCGCGGGATCATTCCCGGATTGTCCCGCTGTGTCATCGTCAGGCGTTCGGTGTCCCCGCGGAGGACGTTCATCATCACGGACTGTGCCTCGTCGTCCAGGTTGAACCCGAATGCGAGTTTCGTGCACCCGTTCTCCCGTGCGATACGGTTTACCAGTCGGCGGCGCAGCACGCCGCAGAATGAACAGGATCGCCGGTCATCCCCCCCCTGGCCTGCCACAATCCCGTCCAGGGTGGTGCCATATTCTTCGGCAAAGGATGCGGTATGCCAGGGCACCCCGTAACGGCGGGCGATCACCTCTGTCTCCGAGAGGTCACGGTATCCTGCAATACCTTCGTCGATGGTGATCGCAAGGATGGTGATGTCCGGACGGTGACCGAAGGTTTTTATAAGAAAATGCAAAAGAGAGGTGGAATCCTTTCCGCCGGAGAGGGCGACGCCTATTGTATCACCGTGTTCTATCCAGTGGTGTTTGCGTATCTCCCGTTTCACCCGTGACTCCACGCTATCGGTAAAGTGCTCGCTACAGAGGTGCATTCCGGAGTACCGCTGGTATATGATCGCCTCCCGGCGGCATTTTGAACAGTTCATGGGGGGGGTCTCAATCAAAGATATATTATCTCTCATGTTAAATGCATACTACAATAATGTCCCTCTGTGCTGATGATGTGCGTGACCTTCACCGCTTCGAGATAAAGATCCTGCTTGCCCTGGAACACCTGATGAAACGCTACCGCTGGGTTCCGGAGGATGTGCTCCGCCACCAGACAAAGCTCTCTGAGTCTGAAATGAATTACCGTCTCGGGCACCTGATGGGGGGGCGGAACATGGTGAAGAGCAGTTCGGTTCCCTACAAGGATACCAGATGGTCTTCACCGGTTTTGATGCCCTCGCCCTGCACGGTGCGGTGCGCAAAGGCTCTGTCACCTCCCTCGGGTGCCTCCTCGGTGTCGGTAAGGAGGCGGCGGTCTATGAGGCGATGGGTATGGGTGTCGTTGCCCTGAAATTTCACCGGATTGGTCAGCAGTCGTTCCAGACGGTTCGCCGGTCACGGAGCTATATGCCGCAGTACAAGCATTTCCCGTGGATATTTGCCTCCAGCTACTCGGCCCGGCAGGAGTATGATGCTCTCACTGCCCTGCATGCCGAGGTCTCGGTGCCGGTGCCGGTGGACATCAACCGCAATCTCATTGTGATGACGTTCATCCACGGGGGGGTGCCCATCGCTCAGGCGACCCTGGAGAATCCTGACGATGTCTTTGCAGAAGTGGTGGAGAACATATCCAAGGCCTACCTCCTTGGCTATATTCATGGCGACCTCTCGGAATTCAATATCATGGTGGATGGGAAGAATGTCTGGGTAATTGATTGGCCGCAATGGGTCGAGCCCTCACACCCGGCAGCAGAAGAGATCCTGCAGCGTGACATCACCAATCTTTGTACCTACTTTTCCCGGAAGTACCGGATCGATGCGCAGGTGGAGGAGATACACGCGCAGGTGGTTGGGTGAAGATCTTTGGGATCGATATTATCCATGGCTCAGTACGATCGCGGGGGCGAGAGGCCCCCCCGCTTTGCCCTTGTCATCCGTGATGAGGGAGAGGAACGCGAGACCACAGATGTCTCTGTTTTTCGTCTGCTCCGTCTGATAGCCCGCGAGGAACCTGATATTCTTGCGGTTGACTCGGTGCAGGAGATTGCCCGTGATCAGAAAGCTCTTTTTTCGTTTTTACAGTCTCTGCCTCCCCCCCGGACAATGCTCGTGCAGTCCACCGGCGGGGAGAAGCAGGAGTCCCTGCCGCGGGTGGCTGCCCGCTACAATATGAAGTTCAACCGGCTCGACCTTATGCTGAGGCCCGTGCCTCTGCGGTTGTGGCTGAACTTGGCGGCGGTGCGGAGGTGGTGGCCTTTGAAAATACGACTGATGTCACGGTGTCACGGGGGGGACGCTCACTTGGGAAAGGGGGGGCTGGAGCCAGAACCGCTATGCCCGTAAGGTCCATGGGGGGGCGGTGCGGCAGATGGCCCGCGAGGTGGAGGATACTCTGCGGGAACAGGGATGTTCCTATACAAAAGAGGAGGTGAAGGCGTTCGGGGGGGGTCTCGGGCGGGTGCATTTTGTGGTTGCCTCCCTGCGTGAGGACGTGCCGGTTACAAATGTCCGGTCTGCCGATGTGCAGGTGAAAGTGGCGGGCCGCCGGCTGGATCGTATTCGCTACCGGACACGGGGGGGTGGCGGGCAGCGCTATCTCTTCGTGGGTATCGATCCCGGGACGACGGTGGGTATTGCTGCGGTGACGCTGGACGGCGAACCGGTGCTCGTGAAGAGTTCCCGGACGATGGCGATGCCGGATGTGATTGAGACACTCTACACTGCCGGGCGGCCGCTGGTGGTGGCAACCGATGTGCAGCCGATGCCTGCATCCGTGGAACGTATCCGCCGGGCCTTCTCGGCGGTTGCCTATACTCCGAAGGTTGACCGGACCGTGGAGGAGAAAAAGACCCTGTGCGGTGACATTCCGTACGGCAATGACCATGAACGTGACTCCCTTTCGGCCGCAATGGATGCATTCCGTGTCTACCAGCCGAAGTTCAGGAATGTCGCAAAGCGGTTGCCGCCCGGACATGACATGGATGAGGTGCGGGCCGGTGTCGTCCGGGGCCTCTCTCTGGAACAGATCCTTGGGAAGAAGGTGCCTGCCCCCGGCAGAGGAGGAAGAGGGTGAGGAAGTCCCTGCCCCCCGGCCCGCGGGATGATCGGCTTTTGCAGCTTGACGGGATGGTGAAGTCCCTGCGGGGGGGCATGTCGCTGACCTGCAGGTGGAAGGAGAGGCAAAGGACCTGGAGATTGCCCGCCTGAACGCCCTTCTTGAGCGGGAACGGGGGGGGAATGAGAGCCGAGCCCTGCGAAAGGATACCGAGATTGGCAAGCTCGATACCATCATCGCGAACCAGAAGAAGAAGCTCCGCCGTGAGGAGCGCAAAACAAAGAAACTGAGAAAACAGGTCGAGCGTCTACGCCGGCTTGCATCGAGCCAGACGGGGGATGACCGTCTGCTTGTCAAGGCAACAGAATCCCTCTCCCGCGATGCGATTCGTCAGGTGGATGCTGATTTTGGGATCGCAGAGGGTGATATTATTGCAGTGAAGATGACGGCTGGGTGGGGGGGGACAACGGTGCTTGATACGCTCGCAGGGCTTCGGATTCGTGCCCTTGTCGGCGATGGTGATGAACGACTGAAAGATGCCTGCCTCGAACGGGGGGGCATTGTTTTACTCCACCCAAAGGCTATCGGACTTGAGGTTCGCGGGCCGGTGGGGGGGAGTGCAGATGCCTCCCGTTTCACGGCAGCAGTTGAGGCGTGGCAAAAAGAGATCGCCGCCTATGAACAGGGGGGGAAGAGTGCTGAGATGATTGAGTCAATTTTCCGGGAGTACCGGACAGAGCGGGAACGAGAGGTAAAGAAGGATGGATGACCGGGCCTTGTCAGGGCAATTCGTGCGATTATAGGTAGTGCCGCGACCGATGACGACTGTGCCGTCATCGACGATGGTGAGAACTATCTCGTGATGTCAACCGATATGCTCCATGAGACAACCGATTTTCCCACAGGCATGACGGATTATGAGTGCGGCTGGATGGCCGCGGCAGTAACGCTCTCTGATGTGGCCTCGATGGGGGGGCCGTCCCCCATTGCCCTGCTTTTGGCGGTGGGGGGGTGGATCGGGCTGACCGGGTGGAAGAGATCACCCGCGGCGCAGACGAGTGCTGCCGTGCATACGGCTGTCGGCTGATGGGCGGTGATATGGATGCCCATACGGAGTGCACACTGGTCTCAACCGGCCTTGGCCGGGTTTCACCGGAATGTCTGGTGCGGCGGCGGGGGGGGCACAGCCCGGAGATATCGTGGCGGTGACCGGTATCCCCCGGTCAGGCACAGGCCGGGCTGGACGGGGTATCCGGCCCACTGGGAGGCACTGGTTGTACCCCCCCGGCCGGGTGTCTTCGAGGGGCAGGCCCTCGGACGTGCCGGGGGGGCGACTGCGATGATGGACGTCTCTGACGGACTCTCCATATCACTACATGACCTTGCCGAGGCATCCGGGGGGGTACGGCTGGATGTAACAGAGGCGGCGATTCCCCGTCCGGAGGGAGTGCCTGCTGAGGATGCGGCCCGCTATGCTCTCTTCGGTGGTGGTGACTTTGGCCTGCTCTTCACCTGTCCGGAGGACGTGTTCCCGGTTGCGGGGGGGTGGATGCGACATGCATCGGCCGGGTTGCGGCCGGGTTGGGGGGGTGTACCTGGACGGCGTGGCGCTGGAGAAGGTGGGGGGGTACTCACATTACTGGGAATGATTTGAACCGGTGGTGACATTCCGGTAAAGCAACCCTCAAATATCATCCTGCACAACCGTTTGAGACTAAATTTTGGAGCCCCCCCCTATGGAAATTCCCACAGAGGTAAAAAACCAGAAGCTGCTGCTCTTTGCAATATCCATCGCATCTTTTATGAGCGCACTGGACAGTTCTATTGTCAATATTGCCCTGCCGACCATTTCTCTCTCGTTTGATGTCTCAACGGGGCTTGTCTCCTGGGTGTCGACCATGTATCTGCTGGTTCTCACGAGCTGCCTGATGATCTTCGGGAAACTCGCGGACCGGATTGGATTCCGCCGGATATTTTTGGGGGGGTTTCCTCGTCTTCTCGCTGGGGTCACTGTTCTG
This sequence comes from Methanogenium cariaci JCM 10550, assembly GCF_001315945.1. GTDB lineage: Archaea > Halobacteriota > Methanomicrobia > Methanomicrobiales > Methanomicrobiaceae > Methanogenium > Methanogenium cariaci. Next base: position 89,811 of record NZ_BBBG01000001.1, read on the forward strand.
TGCCCTCTCACCTTCGTTTTTGGCGCTGGTCGGCTCCCGTGCCGTCCAGGCGGTGGGCGGTGCGATGCTCGGCGCCATCAGCATGGCGATGGTCTCGGTCTTCATGCCGCCGGGAGAACGGCCAAAGGCCATCGGGTTTGTCGTGACGATGTCGTCTCTGGGTGTCGCTGCCGGGCCGTTTCTGGGGGTATTCTCACTGAACTATTCACCTGGCACTGGATCTTTTTGATCAACGTCCCGGTGGGTATCCTCGCCTGTGTCCTCGGTGCGGCGGTTATTCCCTCCCTGCCTGCCCGTGAGAAGACGGCGAAGTTTGACGGACAGGGTGCCCTCTACCTCTTCATCATGCTCGCGTCCCTCATCTATGCCCTGAACCTTGGTGTGGCCCTTGGGTTCGCCTCTCCTTCGATTCTCGCGGCGGGAGTCATCTTTGTCGCAGGCACGGTGCTCTTCATTCGGCGGGAACGTTTTGCACCGGATCCCCCCCTGCTTGACCTGCAGCTCTACCGGCAGCGGGATTTCCTCTTTGCAAATCTCGGGGCACTGCTGATGATGTTTGCCTACTGCGGGTCAAACTTCCTTCTGCCTTCTTCCTTGAATACGTGCAGGGGGGGATGTCGACAATGGTTGCCGGCATCTTCCTGACTGTGCCCTCGGTCACCCTGATGATCGGCGGGACAATGTCCGGCGCCCTCTACCACCGGTTCGGCCCCGCAAACTCTGTGTCGGAGCGTCCGTCATCTATCTTGCCTCGTTCCTTCTCCTCTCCACGTTCGGAGTGGCAACCTCAACGGCTGTTATCGTCCTCACCCTTGCCCTGCTGGGATTCGGCCTTGGTCTGTATTACTCGCCGAACACCAGCGAAATTATGTGTCTTGCCCCACGGGAGAAGCAGGGCATGGTCTCCAGTCTTGCCACCACCGAGCGAAATGCAGGGGGGGCTACGGTGGGCATCGTTATCTTTGAACTCGCGTTTATCCAGTCACTCATCACCATCTCCAGCAGGGAGGGCCTCACCGAAGGGGCGCTTGTCACCCAGCCACAGCTGGTGGAAGCTGTTCTGGCGTCTGCCTTTGACCTCGCATTCTTTGTGGGGGCAATAGTGGCATTCATTGTCATCATTCTGTCGTTCTTCACCCCCCCTGACCCGGAAAATGTGGAGGAATGTGAGGGTGAAGAGGCGGGTATGATGGTATAAACCGGGAAAATCGGAAATATTTCTTTTTTAGCAATCGTCCATGGGCCGGCCCTTATCCGTTCGTCTCTTCCCGGAGATGCCTGCGGTAGTCTGCGCCCACCATGATGCCGATGATGATCACGCCGAAAATGGTGATCGCAAGCACCATGAGAATGATCGCGGGTTCGGTGAAATTTGTGGTGACCACCAGGAGAGCCGCTGATATATTCCTGAAACCGGTGCCAAAGCCGAGAACTGTCTGTGTCTCCTGCAGGGGGGGCCCGCCGGTGAAATAGCCGATGGCCCAGGCGCCGAGAATAAAGATGACAGCGACAACGATCCCGCCGGTGCCGGTGAACTGGGAAAAGAAGTCGCCCAGTCGCGTGAGGAAGGCAATCCCGAAGATGAGAAAGATGGCCACGATGCTGAGGTTTGTGATGGCATCTGCCGCCGGAACCGCTTTTTTTGCAAACGATTCATAACGTGTCCGGATGCCGAGACAGATGATGAGCGGGATGAGCATAAAGACAATCAGCGAGAATGCGGTGGCACCGGGGGGGTCAACGGCCACTCCCGGCAGAACAAAGGGTATCACCAGGGGGGCAGGTAGATGACCGTTGCGACCATTAACAGGGCCATGAGCCCGACGGCGTAGGCGACGTTTCCCCCGTGTGATGGCGGCAATCTTGGGGGGGAGGGACGGAGCTCCTGCTGCCAGACTCACGATGATGAGCGGTGGCCATGCCCTTTCCCAGGGGGGGAAAGATGAAGAGCAGAAGATAGGCAAAGAGTGGAACCAAGACGAAATTGGCGAGAAGGGATGCGGCGAGCAGCCGCCGGTTGTGGAACTGCAGCAAAATCTCGGCTGTTGTCAGACTGAGACCAACCGAGGCCATGCCCGCAACCACAAAGACAAGGATTGCGATGTAGCCGATGCCGAGGAAGAGTTCATTCAGGGTGGGTTCCCTCCGGCAGGGGGGGCGCAGTATCTGTGGCAGAACCGTGCATCATTCTCTTTAGTGTTCTGACTGCCCTCTCTTAAAAAATAATCCTGCCGCACTCCGGCCGGTAAAGAAAACGAATGGACCTGGCGGGATTTGAACCCGCGGCCTCTACGTTGCGAACGTAGCGATCTACCCCCCCTGATCTACAGGCCCGTTCCGAACAATTCCAAAATATATTGGTGGGGAGAGGTTATCAATCTACAGGATAATCTCGATGTCAAGCTTCTCTGCGAGTTCCTTGTAGCGGTTCCGGATGGTCACCTCGGTGACTCCTGCCACCTCTGCCACTTCACGCTGGGTTCGGCGTTCGCCGCCCAGAATGGAGGAGATGTAGATAGCTGCGGCGGCGACACCGGTGGCCCCCCCGTCCACTCGTGAGTTCCCGCTCGCCTGCCTGCCGGAGGATCTCAACCGCACGCGACTGGACTTCTCCTTTCAGGTTCAGACCGGAGCAGAACCGCGGGACGTAGTCAATCGGTGAGGTGGGGAGCAGTTTTAATCCGAGTTCACGTGAGATGAACCGGTAGGTTCTGCCGATCTCCTTTCGTGAGACACGGGACACTTCCGCAATCTCGTCAAGGGTACGCGGGACATTACACTGGCGGCATGCCGCGTAGAGGGCGGCTGCGGCGACCCCTTCAATGGATCTGCCACGGATGAGGTTCTTATCGACTGCGTCACGGTAGACAACCGCTGCGGTCTCACGGACGTTTCGCGGCAGACCGAGAGCCGATGCCATACGGTCCAGTTCCGAGAGTGCGAACGCGAGGTTCCTCTCGGTTGCGTTTGAGACACGGATACGTCGCTGCCATTTGCGCAGACGGTAGAGCTGTGCACGGTTCTTTGATGAGATGGCACGGCCGTATGAGTCACGGTTCCGCCAGTCAATCATCGTGGAGAGACCTTTGTCGTGAATGGTAAAGGTCATCGGTGCACCGACACGTGACCGCTTCATCCGCTGGTCATGGTCGAATGCACGCCATTCGGGACCGCGGTCAATGACTTCGTCATCGAGGACAAGTCCACAGTTCTGGCATACCAGTTCCGCACGTTCGTTATCCTGTACCAGCTGGCGGCTGCCGCACTCGGGACAGACGGTTTTGGTCGATTCTTCTGTCCGTGATTTGATCGCCTCCTGTGCCTCTGCGGTTCGTTTTCTGAGTGTTTCGCGCTGGGACTGGAGTTGTTTTAATTTTTCAATTTCCTGCATGATGTATCATCCTTATTCTGTATACAATTCGTCACCCACGCTGCATTTGCACTGACCTTTGCAGACAACAAGGGCATACGGTGTCCTGATATTGCCGAACACTTCTACCAGTTTTCCGACAGGTTTTTTTCGTCGGTCAACAACCTCACTGTGGAGGCGTGGTAACTGCCCGGCATCAATTGCGATGACGGCACAGTTTTTGCCACAAATATTCTGAATCTGACCTACGACCTTCATGATATAAAACCTTCCAAAAATCTGGCACTGCGGGTTCGTAACTATTATAAATTGATGCCCATTTTATTTATATGTTGACATAAGCGTTATATATCGTGATGATGTGTGTGGAGGTAATGCATGGTATTCCGCATGCAAATATCGGGTATATGGCTTTTGTGTTTTATACTGATGCACCAGCCACCGGACAGGAATCCTGTATGCGCGCTTTTTCTCAAGGAAGGGGGGGTGTCTAAAGGAAGGGAAGGTTCTTTCCGGAAAGAATAGAGGTACTCTCCTCTTCTGTGAGACCCGCGCCGCGTGCCACCTGCATCCGTTCTGTCATTTCCATCAGGTCAGATGGTGCATGGGTATCCGAATTAACGGCAAGCAGGCATCTCTCTGCTCTCGCCACGCAGACCACGTGACCGTTTGTCCGGTTATGTCCGCCCCCCCTCGAGGTGATCTCAAGCGTTACCTGGTTATCATGGGCCATCCGGGCGTCTGCTATTGATATCAGGCCGGGATGAGCCAGTACATCAACATCAGCGCAGGCACAGGCTGCGGCATTGGTTCCCGGTGCCACAGGTTCTGTCGTTGTCTCGCCGTGCACAATGATGATGTCGGCCCCGGCGTCCCGTGCCTCACGGGCAAGGAGTGGTATTTCCACCGGCGGCACGTGGGTTATTTCAACGCCGACGAGGAGACGGATCCCGTATGCACTGGCAGTCTCGCGCATCGGGTCAAGGGTGCGGACAAGGGAGGTGGTATTCGAGCGGTCGGCATGGTCGGTGATACCGATCGTCTGGTATCCCAGCACTGCTGCCCGGCGGATCAGTTCGGCCGGGAGCAGTTCGCCGTCAGAAAAGATCGTGTGGGTGTGGAGATCATACATGCTGCACTCCTGATTTTAGAGTTTCTGTGCGATTTTTTTCATCAGTTCTTCCTTGCTGCCCTTCCAGTCGACAATGACTCTGCCGTCCTGCTTCCACCAGTATGCCGGGTGTGAGGTCTTCTCATCAATCCGTGCAGAGAGGCCTGCCTTCTTTGCAGCCTTGTGGATTGCCCTGATTTGGGGAGACTCGCGCGCCATCTCCCTGGGTATCCGGCGGCCCTGACTGCGGGTGAGAGCACTGTCAAAGTAACACGGATAAAGTGTCCGCTCAGGATTCATATACTAGGTATGTCCGTGTGAAGGTATAAACGATACTTTGCCAAACCTATACACATGCACCACATTGACGTCAGTATCGAAAAGGACATCTTTGAAGCAAACAATCGCCTTGCTGCGAAGAATCATGACACTCTTGCCGCAGCAGGCATTCGTGCCTTTGACCTTCTCGGTGCCATCGGCTCTGGCAAGACCTCACTTGTGAACTGCTGGTGCCTATGCTAAAGGAACGCGGGCTGAATGCAGGGGCCATCGCAGGCGATGTCTACGGGGGATGACGACTTTCAGCGGATTGTTGCGACCGGCGCTCCTGCGGTGAACGCAAATACCGGCAAGGAGTGTCATCTGGATGCCCATCTCGTGGAACATGCCATTGAGCACCTGCCCTTGGATGAGGTTGACATTCTCTTCATAGAGAACGTCGGAAACATGGTCTGCCCGACTGACTTTGCCCTTGGCGCAGAGAAACGTATTGTCGTGGTCTCCACCACCGAGGGTGATGATGTTGCAAACAAACACCCGATGATGTTCCGTGAGAGTACGATGGCTGTGATCAACAAGGTGGACCTGGCAGAATACGTCGGCTGTGATGTGGCCCGGCTGGAATCTGACATCCACCGGTACAACCCGGAGATGCCGGTATTCCTGACCAATATGAAGACTGGTGACGGGATGGAAGCCCTTCTCGATGAGATCCTCAGATGATCAGTGGAATTAAATAGCTACAAGGGCAATATTTATAGACTTCAGAGGAGGGCTTACCCCCCCTTCCGAATACATTTCATACAATTCAGGTGTTATTAAATGCAGTGGCATGGCAGATCAGTTCGGAAAGAAACCGGTGGCAGAATCCGGTTCGCACGGAGTAAGAGGAGAAGTGAGGTTGGCAATTCGCCTGCTGATTCGCATATCGGCGAGGACCGCACGAAAATTATCCGCACGCTGGGAGCAAACCAGAAGATTCGGGTGCTGCGTGCACAGTACGCAAATGTTGCAAACCAGAAGAGCGGGGGGGAAATCCGCCGGGTAGCAATCGAGACTGTTGACAAAAATACGGCCAACCCGAACTTTGTGCGGAGAAACCTGCTCACGAAGGGTGCCATCATCAAGACCGAGATCGGTGATGCACGTATCGTAAGCAGGCCTGGTCAGGACGGCGTTATCAACGCTGTTCTTATCTAACAATCATTTTTTCGTATCGTTTATCTCATCTGAGCGTATGCTTTTATTATGCATATCATCTAAAAACTGGTGTAATGCGCAGAATATACCATCGTTTTCCGATGAGGACGGATCTGGTTTTTACCATGCCGCGCCCGTTCATTGACGTGGTCTCCACAATACTTGCTCTGCATGGGACGCATGAGGCCGGGCGGACACCTGATGGGGGGGAGATGGTGCGGATTGATTTCGGTGCAGCAGTGGCAGAAAGGAAGACCTCCTTTGTGGCGGTTGACTCCATACCTGACCTGCTGAATACAATTACCGAAGTGGTTGATTTTCAGATTGAACTCAAAGAGACGACGATCATGTCAGACCGGCGCGTTCCCCCCCGTTCTAAAAATGTATTTCTTCTTCGTATCGCAGAGTCCGGGATGGCCTGTGAGTGTACGGTAGTGAAGACCAGTACTATAGCTGGTCTGGATGCACTGGACCTTAAGGCCCTGATTGGGGGTGCGGTATAAGTGACCCTGCAGACTGCTGTAGCAGCACCCTTCCGGCATATGCACCGGGGGGGTCGGTTGCGCCGCACTGAATTTATCTATTTTCTTGCCATTGATCGGCGCTGGATGAGTCGTGATCAGGCGAGTTCTCTTATCACGATTGCCTTCGTGAGAATCTTTTGCATGAAGAGGAGGGTGTACTGGTGCCTTCCTTTAATCCGGCAGAGGTAGAAATCCCGTTGGGGGGGTTCCGCCCGTCAGAGGATATCTTTGTGCAGGGAGAAAATTATTGTGATACCCTGATGGTTCGTATCGCCGAGGCACGGGATGTGTCTCAAAAAGAGGTGGCTGCAGAGATACACGCCCTCATTACCGAACGGTTTGATGGTCGCCTGATCCCTGAAGCTGGTGCGGTAATCCTTGCCCGGAAGTATGGAGTACCGTTTGAGGATCTCATCGAAAACCTGCGTGAATCACTCCGCAGTTCTGGCTGCTGAATGAAAAATCGGCAAAAAAGGTATGTAAATTTCTTCAGGATTACTCTGCAGCTGCTTCTTCTGCAGGTGCAAAGTAGTCCTTCAGGCTCTTTTCGCCATATTCAACGACCTTTGCATTGATCTGGACAAAGTCGCCATTGATCTCTGCTCCACGGATGCTCATTCTCCTGCGCTGTCCGTTGTAGGTAGGGCGGAAGCCAACACCGTTTGCAAGGAGGAGTCTCCTTCGGCTGAGACCGGGGGGGAGGTCACGGCGTGCGGGAATTCCTGTCTTGTCGGTTGCCCCCCCGGTGATTGCGATCTGGTATCCTGCAAATCCGAGTGCATCGCCTGCAATGATGTCGCCTACGCTCTTGCCAATGAGACTGCCTGCCATGCCGCCGGTCGCCTCAATCTTGTATGAAATGCCCTCCTGTGGGTCAGAGAGAACTACTTTGAAGTCTGCCATATTGTAATGCTCCTTTTTGAAAGTGTCTATTATGTTTGTTTGAATGCTATTAAAAATTGTGGGGGGGTTCGGATGTATGCCGCTCCGGGGGGGCGTTACTTGCCCCCAGAACGGTCGTTCCTTACGTTTTATCCGTGTATACTCCTCCAGAACGTCGATCATCCCTCCGGTGAGATGGGTGGTCATCTCCCCCTCCAGCACCTTGACATGGTGTTCGGGAATCTCGACATAGAGATCATCCCCCCCTACGTTTATCTGGCGGCCGACAGTCGGGCCTTCAATGGAGATTGCTACTTCGGCTCCCTGGTTTGCCTCGCTGGTATTCTCCTGCCCGATCTTCATCTGTTTAATCCGACCGATTCTCTTCCCTGACGGGAGGACGAGGTTGACGCCTGCCTGGAGTTTTCCGGCCAGTACACGCACACCGACCACTGCCGGGTTGGACTGCCGGAAGACACAGTCCGGGAGGAGGGTGATCTTGGCGGGCAGGATGAGTTTCTCAAAACTCTCCTTGTGCATGAGGCGGCGTGTCTCATCTTCCCAGTCCATGTAGTCATCGATGAGATGGTAGATGACATCAGACTCAAAGAGGCGCACGTGCCCATCGCATGTTCGGCAAGGATATCGATGGCATCCGGGAGTATGGTGGTGTTGAAGGCAAGGATGATGGAGTAGAGGGGGTCTCTGATGGTGGAAACCTCCACGATGTCATGCCGGGAGACCGGGCCGACCTCGGCACGCATGATGGGGGATCTTGTGCTCTTCGAGTTCCTTGGATAGTGCTTCCAGAGCACCGATGGTGTCGGCCTTGATGAAGATTCCTTCATCGGAGAGGTTTACCTGTACGTCCTGCATCTCGTGGAGAATGGAATCAACAATCTCCTCACGGTTGCCCCCCCGCACTACGCGGAGGGGGTGAACCGGCGATGGCACCTTCCAGTTTCGGGGGCAGAGACCTTGATACCGGATGCGGCGGTCACCTTTTTCACCCGTTCAAACCGGTCTTCGGTGAGAATCTCCTGCATGGGCCGGGGGGTTTTAACAGGGAACGGACCTTTGTCTCAATGACGCCGCGTTCCCCCCCGCCGACTACGATCTCGTCACCCACATTCAGCTGACCGTCAATAAGGATGAGATCAAGGGTGGTCCCAAGGCCTCGTTCCTCTTTCACCTCAAGAACGGTGCCATACCCGGGTCCGGTGGTGGAGAGCGTGAGGTTCTCTGTCAGATACCGCTGAGCAAGGCCAATCATCACCATCAAAAGGTCGGGGGGGAGACCTTCGCCGGTGATGCCGGAGATGGGTACAATTGCGATATTGCGGGCGAAATCCCTGATCCTGTCAAAACGGTCGCAGTTGAACCCCATCTCTGAGAGTTCACCGACCAGTTCATAGGTCTTTGTCTCAATCATTCCCTGCACCCGTTCGTTCTGATTTGCGTAGGTCTTCAGGAAGGGTGCATTCTCCTGCGCCCTCCAGCCGTGGATACGGTCGATCTTTGTGGCAGCGATGACGAACGGGGGGGTCTTAAAGTTTCGGAGAATCTGGAGTGCCTCTTTGGTCTGTGGCTGGAACCCGTCGTTGATGTCCACCACGAGGATGGCCATGTCGGCAAGTGCCCGCCGCGTGAGCGCAGTGTGGTGAAGGCATGGTGGCCGGGTGTATCGATAAACAGCAGTCCGGGAATGTCAAACTCTGCCGTATTGTTTGCGCTGCTCATTTTTCGTATCGCATCGAGGGGCACGATGGTTGCCCCCCCGATATGCTGGGTGATGGCACCTGCCTCGCGGTCCACCACCGATGAACCACGTATCCGGTCCAGGAGTGATGTCTTTCCGTGATCTACATGTCCCAGTACACAGACCACCGGTGTACGAATGGATGATGCAGCCTCTGATGTTTTCGTCTTCTTTTTTGCCATGCGTTCCGCCCTCTGTCTTTGGTATTGGTATTTGAAAAAAAATTATCAATTCATCAGCCGCTCTTCTGGTATGCACCGTTTTGCGGCGTTTTTCATATAAATAGTTCACCTGAAGTATTAATGGTGTTCGGGTGGGTGGTTGTGATAGGGCCTATTTGCAGGGCGGTGGTGTTCCTTTTTTGTGTGTCGGGGGGGCACTCGGGGGGGGAGTCCTGTGAGAGTGACTCCGGGTACAGCTGCAGGGAGTTTGAGTGGAATCTGCGTCTTCTGCTGTGAGCGGCCCTGGCCGGGCGCGCCATGGGCACGGGTTCGTGGAGCAGCCTTAGCCTGGAGTATATGCGGTCTTTGTGGTGGGTACACGCCTGTGATTTTGGATGGGGGTGCCCCCCCGTCATGGGTGATGGAAGTGAGCAATCTGTGGGGGTATTTGTCCGTTATGCAGCGGGTATTCGTGCAAATGCGCCCGGATCATGGTTTTTTCACTGATATTATCGAACTGCTGCCTGTTATCGTGTGAGTTTCTGTTCTTGTGTTGCATTGCGTTTCTTAGATCTGTGGTGCCAGAACAAATTGGATAGATTAATTACTGCGGATGTCAAAATAGGAAAGGCATCTTGCCGGGGGGGTAGGGTAGTGGTTATCCTCAGGGATTGTGGTTCCCTGGACTCGGGTTCAAGTCTCGGCCCCCCCGGCCTCGTTTCTTTTTTGGTTCTGTTGAATATCTCGTTCTGAGTAGGAATTGTATTTTCTCGCGGTGTTTGATTTTTGTCGTATGGTCCCCCCCACTCCGGATCTGCGGCCTCTGCTGAAATGCCAAAGGGTATGCGTGGATACCTGCAATCTCTAGTTGTGTGGGGGGGAATCTCTGGTATGGTTCACATTCGTGTCCTGTATATCGATGATCAAGGCTTGTCGATGAGGTGGTACAATGTCTCTCTGATACCGGAGGGTTTCATGTTGATGTATCGTTGTCGTCTGCCGATGCGCTCCTGAAACTGCAGGAGAGCAGGTATGATGCCATCATATCGGAACATGTGCTCCCCCCCGACACGGATGGAATCGGGATACTGAAAAATATCCGTTCTTTAGGTGACCCAGTTCCTTTCATATTCTTTACAGCTACTGATGGCCAGGATACGGTTATTGAGGCTCTGAATGCGGGCGCTGATTTTTACCTCAGGAAAGAGGCCGACTCCCTGACACAACTGGGATGTCTCGTGGATACCGTCCACAGGCTGGTGGCGGAAAAAATGGCCTGTTGCCCGCCGGTGCCCCTCCAATCCGAGCTGCGGATGATTCTGGACTCATCGGATGATCCGATGCTCTTCATCGGTCTGGATCACACCATCATCTGGGCCAATAAAGTATTTTTTGAATTGATCGGGGGGGTCAGTCCCTCTGATGTCATAGGCAGGCACTGCCATGATGTGGTCTGGGGGGGGAGGGATGCACCTGTGCACAGTGCAGAATCCCAAAGGTCATTGCTTCCGGAAAATCTGTATCTTCTGAAGTCTATCGGCCGGATGGTCGGTATTTCTGGGTCACTACTTATCCTGTAACCAGTGGTGAGGGGGGGACTGCATCGGGTATATTAAGAAGGTGACTGATATCACGGAGATAAAACGGTCTCAGGTGGCAGTGCAGCAGGAAAAAGAGAAGTACAATCTGCTTTTCCAGTCCGCCAATGATATGTTTTATCTGTATGTCCTGCTACCGGGGGGGGCGTTCCCGGAAGGATTCTTGATGTCAATGCTGCCGCGTGCAGGAGAATGGGCTATTCACGAGAGGAATTTCTCCGGATGCTGGTAACAGACATCGATGATCCTGGTATGGATCACTACCAGGGCACGCTCATCTCTGAGATCGGTGAGATGGGCCATTTTATCTTTGAATGGCAGCACGTGACAAAAACCGGGGGGGAGCATGTGCCGGTCGAGGTGTCGGTGAATTTCTTTGAGCTGGATGGTGCACCCGTCGCACTCTCTGTTGTCAGGGATATCACCGAGCGCAAAGAGGCTGAGCATGCCCTGCAGATGCGTGAGCGGGAGTATCGGGATCTGGTTGATAATATTAATGAGGTTATTTTCCGGACTGATGTCGGGGGGGTATTTTACGTACATCAGCCCTGCGATTGCGAAGATGGTCGGGGGGGGTGCGGGTATGCACCCTCGGAGCTGATCGGAACACATTTCATGGACTATATTTATCCTGCCGATCGGTCACAGTTGCAGAAACATTTTCTGGAACGTCTCTCCGGGATTAAAAAACGGTCAACGTTCCGTCTTTTGACAAAAGCCGGCAATGAACGCTGGGTGCTGGAATCCAGCAGACCAATCAGGGAAGGAAATGAGGTGGTGGGTCTCCAGGGTATGTTCCTCGATATCACACACTTCAGACTGATGGGTGCTGCCCTGAAGAAGGCAAACAAGAAACTGAATATCCTATCGAGTATCACCCGTCACGACATCCTGAATCAGGTCACTGCAATGAACCTGTATCTGGAACTTATTGAGACTGATTCCAAAAATCCACAAAGACAGCGGGAATCCTTTGAGGCAGCACTCGAGATCATGGCCAACGTGGAGCGGATCATCACTTTTACCCGCATGTATGAAAATTTGGGCGTGAATGAGCCGGAATGGCAGGACATCGCTGCTATTGTTGAGCGGGAGATGGTTCCGGTTTCCGGCGGACTGCTGATCCGCAATGAGATCCACCGTCTTGAGGTCTATGCGGACTGCATGCTGGGGGGGAAAGTCTTCTCCAACCTGATGGGGAATACGGTAATGCACGGGGGCGTTGTGCATGGTGTCACGGTCTCGTTTGAAGAGCGTGCTGGTGAAGGGCGTATCATCGTCGCCGATGACGGTGTGGGCATTGCAGTGGATATGAAAGAAGAGATCTTTTCGAAGGGTGTTGGAGAAAATACCGGATTCGGGTTGTTTTTATCCCGTGAAATCCTTGACCTGACGGGGATTTCAATACAGGAGACCGGTGTGCCTGATCTAGGTGCCAGATTTGAGATTCTGATCCCATGGGGGAAATTATCGGTTTGTTTCTTCCGTCTGAGAGTGGTTGGTCGGGAATATTTCTGTATCTTTCGCTCCCGTACAATTGAACAGAAATACAACTCCTCTGCCTTCACAAAGGTACGGGAGAGGTCCACATCAAAGATGGTGCTGTCACGCCTGCGGTGACTGATGCGATCCGTTATTTTCTGCCGGCTGGTGATAGTCCCGGTGATGTTCATCTCTGTTGGTGATTTCTATAACAATTGGCGTTATCTCTCTCCTTCTCTGTGTTTTCAGCCAGCCCGTTATGCACTACGTATGCGGTGTGCCTGAACAATATTTATACGGGATTGCGTTAATATGGGCGTGGCACTGCATTGGCGGTTGTCCCTCTCCTTTTTGATCTTCACATACCTCGGGGGGGCGGGCTCAGCACAGCAGGAAATATACCTAATTTATCATGTAGGTGGGATGAAATGTCAGGTTCATTTGATGTGAAACTCGAAGAGACGGTCTATCTCCCTGACCCTTTGGTCCGTGAACAGTCATGGATCGGTGATTATGATACCGAGTACCAGCGCTTCCTCCGTGACCCCGATGGGTTCTGGGAGGGGGGGATAGCGGGCGAACTCGACTGGTTCAGGAGATGGGATCATGTAAAGAAGTGGGACCTGCCCTATGCGGAGTGGTTCACCAACGCACAACTCAATATCACCCATAACTGCCTTGACCGGCATGCGACAGGGGGGGAACGGCGCAACAAGGTGGCCCTCATCTGGCGTGGGGGGGAAAAAGAGGGACAGGAGCGGGTGCTTACCTATCGCCAACTCTACCGGCAGGTGATGCGGTTTGCAAGTGCCCTCAAAAAGATGGGGGATTGAAAAGGGGGGGACACCGTCTGTCTCTACATGCCGCTTGTGCCCGAACATATCGTCGCCCTCCTCGCGTGTGCGAGAATCGGTGCCGTCCATAACATCGTGTATGGCGGGTTTGGGGCGTCGGCACTGAATGCCCGCATCCGTGATTCCAAGGCAAAACTGGTGATCACGTCAGATGTCGGATATCGCCGCGGCAAACGTGTGGCACTGAAGACCATCGTTGACGAGGCGGTGATCAATGCTCCCTCCGTGGAGAAGATCATTGTCCTCCGCCGGTCTGATCCGGGCCCCCCCGAACTCTTCCATGAGATGGAGGTGGACTTCTACGAGGTGCTTGAAAGTGGGGACGCCACCTGCGAAGCGACGGTAATGGACGCAGAAGACCCGCTCTTTATCCTGTATACGAGCGGGACGACCGGCCAGCCGAAGGGCATCATCCACACCTGTGCGGGATACATGGTCGGCACCTACTACACGACAAAGTATGTCTTTGACATGAAGGAGAACGATGTCCACTGGTGTACGGCAGACCCCCCCGGCTGGATCACCGGTCACAGCTACATCGTCTACGGGCCGCTTGCGGTGGGTGCGACGGTCCTCATCACCGAGACCGTGCCGGACTATCCTGACCCCGGTATATTCTGGCGCATCGTTGAGGACTTCGGGGGGGTGACCATCTTCTACACTGCCCCCGACGGCCATCAGGATGTTTATGCGGGTTGGCGAAGAGTGGCCGGACAAATACAATCTTGATTCCCTGCGGCTCCTCGGTTCGGTGGGTGAACCCCTCAACCCGGAGGCATTTGAATGGTATTACCGGGTCATCGGGAAGAGTCGCTGCCCCCGTCGTTGACACCTGGTGGCAGACCGAAACGGGGGGGATGCATATGATCACAACGATGGTCGGCGAACCGATGAAACCGGGATTTGCCGGCCGGGCCATTCCCGGCGTGGTCGCGGATGTGGTCGATGCGGAGGGCAACCCGGTCGAACCCGGTACCGGAGGGCTGCTGGTGATAAAGGATTCGTGGCCGGCACAGATGCGGGCGGTGAATAACGACGACACCCGCTACCGTGCCTACTGGGAGACAATAGACGGCTACTACACAGCAGGTGACCTCGCGGTAAAGGACGAAGACGGCTATATCATGGTTCTTGGGAGGTCGGATGATATCATCATCGTCTCCGGCCACAACCTGGGGGGGACGGCGGAAGTGGAGAGTGCGCTCGTCTCCCACGAGGCGGTGGCAGAGGCGGCCGTCATCGGCATCCCCGACCCGGTGAAAGGTCAGACGGTGAAGGCGTTTGTCATCCTCGTAGACGGCCACACGCCGACAGAGAAGCTGCAGTCCGATCTCATCTACCATGTGCGGATGAGCATCGGCCCGATTGCGATGCCGTCTGCAATTGATTTTGTGGACTCACTCCCGAAGACCCGCAGTGGCAAGATCATGCGCCGGGTTTTAAAGGCGCAGGAGCTGGGGATAGATCCGGGGGACATATCGACACTGGAGGAGTGACTCCTCCTTCCCTTTTGCGGTGAATACGATATGAATGGCCGACAGTTGAGCAAAGCGGATGGTTCTGTGACTGGAGTGATGATGCTGGTGGTTGGTAGTGGTGACCGGCATGGATGCCACCGGGGGGGCACATACCCTTAAAATCTAATCTACCGCCGCTGTCAGGTTATCTGTTGGTTCAAATACAATTGTCGGGGGGGACGGTACCGGAATATGGGTCGGGCGGAGGGTCGGCTCAAAGGCGGGAGGTCGGTAGGTTGCTTCGTCTGAGCTCGTAGGGAAGGAGATGCATCCGGCGGTGCAGGAGAGACAGAGGCAGAGGCAGAGGCAGAGGCAGAGGGCAATGGCTGCGATGAGGGTGGGTCGCAGTGAGTAAATGGGTGGCTCTGATGCTGCCATGGGTTATAATCGGGTTTAAGGGGGGGGTGGTGAATTAATGGGTGTTGGTGAGTGTTCTTTCCCTCACACGACCGGCTTCTTCTCCACCACCTCAACCAGCTCGTAGTGCAGGTTTGACGCATCGGCCGGCGGGTTTTCAATCTCTGTCACACTCACCTGGAGTGTCCACAGGTATCCTTCCTCATATGTGAACCCCCCCTCGATCTGGTCGTAGAAGAGTTCCCAGCCGCCGTCCTCTGCGGGCGGCATCTCGCGGATGAGCATACACTGCTGCGGGCCGACGCCGGTGCAGTCCTCCAGGGTGGGTGCAACCTGGATGGTGATTGTTGTCTCATCTTCGGTAGTGTTCTGGTATCCCTGGTATGGATTTTCTGTGACGGTGTCCAACAGCATCGTACCCCCCCTACAACAATTAGAATCACCACAGCTCCGCCGATGAGATATGGCCAGCCGCGTTTCTCCCAAAATTTACATCTCATGCAAGTTCTCCCTTCATCACGGTTATCGCATCCCCCGGTGAGAATCACCCGGTTTTCTGCACCATCTTCTCTGCCTCCCACGATCTCAACCACCAGTTCTCCGCCGCGGCGGGATGCCTGGAAGGCGTGGAACCGGTTTCGACCGGTCAGGTGCTGCCAGTACGGGCCAAGCACACAGTGGGCAGAGCCTGTCACCGGGTCTTCGGGGATACCGATCTTTGGGGCAAAAAAACGGGATACGATGTCGTAGCGCCCGCCGTCAGCAGCACCGGTGAGGATGATACCTCGTGGGGGCAGGGCGGCAATCGCTGCCATGTCCGGATCTGCGGCTTCGACCAACATCGCACCGCCGGTCCGCACCAGCCAGTCCGTTGATGATATACAGAAGTCCTCCACCGGTGCCCCCCGATGGCTTTCTCCAGCCCGTCCGGGATGGGTGCGGGTGTGGCCGGCAGGGCCGGAAACGTCAGTCTGACGGAACCTGTGGATCTGTTCCCCTTCTCTCCCGGCGTAGACGGTTCTGCTGCAGCCATGAGCAGTCCCCCCCCGCGTGAAAAGAACAGAATCTCCCTGCCTGCCTCTTCCTCTCCTTCCTGCACCAGCACGTGGGCGGCGGCACAGGTGGCATGCCCGCATAGGTTCACCTCCACATGGGGGGGGTGAACCACCGGATATCCCAGCCCGTCTCTTTGCGGGAAAGAAAGGCCGTCTCTGAGAGATTCATCTCGCGGGCGACATCCTGCATCCATGCCTCTGTCACCGGATGGCCAAGGATACAGACTCCCGCCGGGTTGCCGGCGAAGGTCGGGGAGGTGTATGCATCCACGATGAAATATCTGCCTGCCATAGGGCGTAGTATGGCCTGATCGGGTAAATATGTGCCGCGGCAAAATGGGACGTTCTCTCTCTGAATGTTCGGGTCGCTCCCGGATGTCAAAGAGATGGAATGAAAGACACGGTAAAAAAAGGTGAAATCGTGGTTATTCAGGCATACCGACGGAGTAATTCTGTTACCTTTCTGACCGCCTCTCCGTCCTTTCGTACTTCCGCAAGATAGGCGTTGAATATCTGGTCGGTCACCACGTGCAGGCCCGGCTTAAACAGGTCCGCATGCATCCGGAGGTCAAATGACCGTGCCTCGCTTCCGTCAGGTGCAGAGATCTGTACTCCCCGGTATGTGGGGGGGCAAAGGCAGGGTTGTCTGCGTCAGGTGTACGCAGGGCAAGATCTGCAAGCGGGGTGCCGGGAATCGGTTCTGCCGTGGAGATGAAGACATCGTCAAGGGCATATTGTGTGATGAAGTCTTTGGTCTCCTCATACTCTGCTTCAGTCTCGGTGGGATATCCCACAATAAAACTGCCCGCGACACGCAGCCCGTGGGCCCGGCAGGCATCAATGGCTTCACCGCCCTGTGCCGCTGTCGCCCCCCCTTTCCCATCAGGCGCAGCACCCGGTCGCTGCCCGACTCCAGACCGAAGAAAACCCAGCCGATGGTGTAGTCACGGATGGCATCAAGGACGGTGTCAGAGATACAGTCCACCCGGATGTCAGGGGGGGATGAGACGTTCTTCGGCCCATGATCTCCGCCATCCCCCGCAGGAGTTCGGCAAAGGCCTCGTCATTGAGTTTTCCGTCTGCATAACCATACAGGGACCCGGTCCCGCCGGAGACTGAGAGCCGTGTTGCACCGGCATCTTTGAATGCCTGCACCTCTGCGAGGATCTCGTCCAGAGGGCGGGAGCGGATATCACGCCCGAAGAAGCGAGGCACCTGGCAGAAGGTGCAGGCACCAATACAACCCCGTTGTGTCTCGATATAGGCTGATGCCCCCCCCGGACGTCCTGCATGGCGATATCCGCAGGAATGAAGGCAGCGGACGGGACACCGGGCAGGGCGATGCCGGGCCGGTGGAGATGATGCCGTCCGGGCCCGTGAAGGCAATCCCCCCCGGTACTGATTCTGAGATTCCGTCCCGCAGGAGGGCGAGTGCCCCCTGCCTCTCCCTCACCGCAGATGACCGCGTCCGGTGCCAGTTCGCCAAGCACCATCTCCGGCACGGCAGAGACTGGTCCTCCGACATAGACCCGGCCTCCCGTCTCCCGGTATTTGGCAATAAATGATTTGAGTGCCTCGTCCATCAGGTTCTGTGTGGAATACAAACTCAGAAACACCGTCTCTCCCGCGGGTGCCTCCAGCGTGCGGGTGAGTGTCACCGCATATCCTGCATCACGGACGATGCCTGCAATGACCATTGCACCATACGTGTACATTCCCGGGGGGGTGATGACGAAGACCTTCATTACCCCTACTCTTGTTCTCGGTATGATATTAACGATACAGATTCGGATGTCTGAAAAAAAGAAGGGATTATTCCCTGCGTGCGGCAAGGATGACTGCACAGGCACCGAGGGCACCGATCACCGCAAGCACGGGTGCCGGACTCTGGGTGGCGGTGTGTGTCGGGGGGGCAAGGCTTGCCGAGACCGTGGATGTCGCGCCGCTGTTCACCTGGGTCACTTCGGACCAGGTGGTGTAGCCGGAGAGTTCAAGGGTGACCGTGTAACTGCCAGGGATCAGGTCACTGAGGGTCACCGGGGGGGTGATGCCCTTGTTCACGTTGTTCAGGAAGACCGTGGCACCGGTCGGTGATGACGATATATCGAGAGTTCCCTTTGCAGACGGACCGCCGCCAAGGTTGGCGTTCACCGTTGTGGTCTGCCCGGAGTTGACGGTCACCGTCGAGACGGAGTCATCGTACCCTGCGAGGGTGACTTTCACCGAGTGGCTGCCTGCTGCAATGTTGTTTGCAAGGAGGGCACGACCGGGTTGGTGGTGCCGTAGTAGACATTGTCAATATAGACGGAGGCATAGGATGGGTTTGATGAGACCGAGATGGCACCGGTGGTGGACTGTGGGTCTGCGGTGAGTGTTGCCGTCACATAGGTCACCTGGTTTGCATGGATCTGGATGGAGTTTGCCCATTCCTGGTATCCGGGCATGGTGATCTCAAGGGTGTGGTATCCCTTGGAGATGCCTCCAATGGTCCGTGGGGGGGCGGTGCCCTTGTATGAACCGTCCAGGTAGATGTTTGCATTGGACGGGGTGCTGGAAACGGAGAGTGTACCATAGCTCACCTCTGCTGTCAGGACCGCATAGGTGGTCTGGGTCTGTCCGGCAACGATGTTGATCGTGTCCCGGTAGTCCTTGTAGCCTGAATAGGTAAGTCTCAGGTCATTGTTTCCGGCAGGGAGGTTTGAGACCGTGTGCGGGGGTCGTACCATAGTAGACACTGTTCACATAGACTGCTGCACCGGATGGGGGTGGAACTGATCTTGATGTTTCCGGTGGTGGGTGTTATAGGATTTAAGGTCAGATAGACAGAGCGGTGTTCTCCTGCACCCGGGGGTTGCGGGAAGGGATGTGGACGCAGAGGTGAATCCGCTTTTTTCTGCTCTCACTGTGCGATACGGTGTTGCAGTGGAATACACTCCGACACTCAGGACGCCGCCAGTGGTTATTCCCTTGTATTCTCCGTCAAAATAGATGGAACACCCATCCACATTGGTGTAGATGTCATACCATCCCTCGCCCCCGCCAACGGAGCAATGCCAATGTCCTGGGTGGCCCCCCCGGGCAAAGTGGTCTCGGCCAGTGCAGCAGGTGCTGCAGCGGCGAGTATGAGCATGCTCATGATGAGCACGTAGAATTTTCGTACCATGATGATCTGTGAACGATTATTTTGACGGATATAAATAATCTGCTGTTTTCAGCCCGGATTTGATGAACAATTCCTCAGTTTTGGGGGGGGAATTGTACTGATTTCAGGGGGGGCAGTAACTGCCCAAAGAAAAATATGTATTCAGTCTCTCCTGCGCTCCTGTCTGCAGAGAAAGACACTGCCCAGTATGATGAGTGCACCGGCAGGCAGCAGAGGGGGGAGGAGGGTGACTGTGTGGGGGGGACTGGTGAGAGACGTGCCGAAACGTATGAGGTGGATCCTGCCTGCACCTCAGTAACGGATGACCACTCCGTATATCCTGCAAGTCGGACGGTGACGGTATACGAACCGGGCGCCACCTTGTCTGAGGTGACCGGGGGGGTGATGCCTGACTTTGCATTATTGACATACACCTCTGCCCCCGTTGGAGAAGAGGTGACCGAGAGTGAGCCATATCCCTCGCCGGAGGGGGGGTGAGTTCGGCGTTTACTGTTGTGGTCTTCCCGGAGTTGACAGTGACCGTTGATACCGAGTCTGTGTAGCCGGAGAGGCGGACCATGATGGTATGGCTGCCCGCACTGACTGCACTGATAATGAACGGTCTGCCGGGTGATGTCTGGCCTTCATAGGTGCCGTCCAGATAGACGGCGGCATAGGACGGGTTTGATGTGACAGAGATGGCACCTGTGGTCGGTGACTGCACCGGCACCAGTGTCCGGGAAACAGAGGTGACCTGGCCCGGATGGATGCGTACTGACCCGGTCCAGTCCTGGTAGCCGGGTTTTGTGAGTTCGACAAAGTATGAACGTGCGATGAGGCCGCCTATCGTCTGGGTGGTTGTGCCGCGGAAACTGCCGTCCAGATAGAAGTTGGCACCGGATGGTGAACTGGAAACGGAGATCGTGCCGTATGAGGTGGACGGGACAAGGGATGCACTCACGGTCGTCGTCTGGCCGCCGTAGACATAGACTGATCGGTGTAGCTGTTATATCCGCTGTGCTCCAGCCGGAGTGTGTACTGATTATGGGTGAGGCTGATCTGCTGCGGGGTGAGACCCCCCCGGTAGGTATTATCGACATAGATGGCGGCCCCCCCGGTGGGGGACGAGGTGACCGAGAGCGTGCCGTAGGACGGAGCAAGGGATGTCAGGGTGAGGCTGACCGAGTAGATGCCTCCCGGTGAGGCGGTCGGGAGGTTTGCATAAGCATTGCTATACCCGGCACGGGATGCCACTGCCTGGGTGTATGGGGGGGGCGGGCGTGTTGACCGTCACCTGGAGGTATCCGGCAGATGTCCGGCCCATATAGACGCCGTTAAAGGAGATGTCCGCCGCATCCACATTGGTGTAGATATCATAGTGGGCAATGCCTGCGATCGGCTGTTCCGGGGGGGTTGTGGCTCCTGCCGGGAAGACTATCCCTGCAACAAGCGTGCAGGCCATGAGAAAAAGTGCAAACCATTTCATTTGGATCGACACCCCCTATTCGGAAAATGGTATTTAAATATATGGCATGGCTGCTCATTGCAGGGCAGTCTTCTCCACTATACGCATATACCGGTTGAGTGCGGCCATACCCGCGGCAAGGATACCTGTCATCACTGCGAGCACGATCCAGTGTTCACTCCCTGCAGCGCCGATGGAGAGGAGAACTATCAGGTTTGCGGGGTTTGCGGGCAGGGAAAGAACACCTATCAGCACCACCACGAGGGCTGTCGAAAAGATAAACTGGGCGCTTGTCCGTTCCCGGTAGTGGAGGGCCACGAAGGCAGAGAGGAGGATCATGAGCAGTGACGCCACGCTCACGTGCAGGAGTATCGGCACAATACCTGATACATGGATGCCGTTTACCACCATCAGACCGATCCAGACCGCTGCCTGCACCGGTACAATCACAAAGCAGGCAGAGACTTTGCCCCATACCATCTCGGCGAAGGTGATGGGGGGGTGGAGATGAGTGTCTCGACGGTGTTGTGCTGGAACTCCTCGGTGATCATGTCGATGATCAGTGCTGCAGAGATGATCGCGGGCATGAAGATAAGGAGCGGGATGAGGAGACCATAGACAAATTCATAGAAGTTTGTGCCCGGCACCTCCGGCGGCAGGTTCACCACGATGGGATCAGATGAGATGCGGTCCGCACGGATGCCACGCAGGCTGTCTTCGTATTCAACAAAGACATTTCTCAGTTTGCTGTTCACAACCGATGACTGGATGTCGTTTTTGATGGTATACAGTGTTATTTTAACGGGGTCATCTGCATCCGGTGCTGTATCCGGTACCCAGACCACTGCACTGAGTTTGCGTTCCTCAAGAGCGGTGACCGCGGTCCAGAGGTCCATCTCATAGACGACAAAGTCGCCGCTCTCCCGTAGCAGTTCCTCCAGCGGAGAGGGGGGGGATCCGGTGTAGGCGACCGGGTACTGCTGGTGTGAGTATGCAGAGAGGGCATCCGGGTCATACATCGCGGCGAGACCGACGATGAGAAACGACGAGAACATCGCAATAAAGAGTTGCAGGAGAATTGCGAGGATGATCGTCTTCTCGGCATTGATGGCCCTCAGCTCCTTTTTTGTGATGACGTATACATGTCTCAGGTCCATTCTCAGATGCCTCCTGCGATAAAGTAGAGATTATATGCCCCCCCGTGGACAAGGGACGCGATGGCGAGTGCGATTGGGTAGCATCTCTTCCCGAAGATTTTCAGGAGAGAGATGGTGATGAAGCGCCGGTGAAGTGCAGGGTCAGGGGCAGCCAGAGTACCTGCAGGCTGGTGAAGAGGGCGGCGCCGAAGATAGACTCGGAGATCTGGGCGAGGGTGGCAAAGAGAAGAAGTTTCTCACCCAGGAGGAACCCCCCGCCATCACCGCCAGAGAGGCGAGGATGACATTTCTCCACGTGAGAACGCGGGCCGTTCCACGGCAATTGCATAGATGGCAATCGATTTTGCCCACTCCTCGATGAACGCCGCTGCAAAGATGAGCACCACAAGGGAGAACGGCATTGGGAGGTTGAAGAGGAGTACCAGGAGCATCAGCTGCGCCATCAGAACAAAGGGGGGGATGGAGAAGAGGGTGATCCCGAAGAGTGAGGCAAACGGGTGTTTCTCTGAGACCGCGCTCCCGATGTACTCCCGCACCTTGGCCCGCAGGGGGGGGTGGAGGGTGAAGAGGCGTTCCTCGTTGAAGTTGACGATGCATATGGCAAAGAGAATCCCTGCCGTCACCCAGAACAGGAAGGTGGAGTAGAAGTAATCAGCGAGCGTGAAGGGGGGGTGCCTTCAATTGCATAGATGATGAGGGTCAGGGGGGGAGATGAGGGATATGACGTGGATGTTTGCAAAGATGCTCGGGAAGAAGAGGTAGGATGTCGCGATGGTCGAGAAGAAGATGGAGATGAAGGAGAGCTCCTTGAAACTCCGTGCGGCCATCCCGATGAGGAGTGCTGCAGCAAGGAAGAAGAGGATGACCGGGAAGACGGCGGCAAGGACGACTGCCGTCTCGCCGGTGGTAAGGGAGAGTATGGCGGTTACTGCAATCATCACCACCAGATAGGGCAGCATCTTTCCGATGACAATGGCTGATGGCCGAAGGGGGCTTGAGAGGAGAACCTCACCTCTGCGTTCTATCCGTTCGTTCATCACCGACATCATGTAGAACTGGGAGGTGAAGTAGAGGGGGAAGATGAAGACAAAGACCAGCACAATCGCGTCGAAAGGCAGGGGCGGAGTGAGCTGGGACGGGGTTTTGAAGTCGCCCAGTGCCCCGCCCCCTGCAACCACGTCGGTGTAGCGTGCAACCGTGCTGTCTTCGTCTTCTGATCCGACCAGTTCTGCCCTGAGCTCCTCCTTGGTATATCCGATCTCCGCTGACGGTTTGTCAACGGGTTGTACCGGCCGGTCAGGAACCGGATTCGCATAGGGGGGGTTGGGGGGGGCACCGGATACGCCGGTGCCCGTCTCGGTGGCCGTGAAATCCAGTTCGCTCCTGACATACTGTATATCGATCCAGAGGGGGGGTATGCGGCAAAGAGGTCATTCTCACGGTTATACTGTGCCGTTTGGTAGCGGTTATAATCGGTCTGGAAGGCCTTCAGGGCGGCCTTCCCCCGGTCAGTATCCACCGCCCGGACATCCGGCGGGGCGATGGTCAGGTCCGTTCCCCCCCTGTTGTCCCCCCCGGTATACTGTGAATCGTGGGTCACCAAGGATGATTGTGCCGGTCTCCGCTGAGTCGACGCCTGCCGTGTACATCCGGTCCTGCAGGTGAATCCCGCTCTCCTGTGTGTAGCCGGTGACAATGATAAGAAGGATGAAGAGTGCCACTGCTACCGGGATGACCTCGCGCGGCATGGTGGTCGCAGACCGGCGTATCTCCCATCTGCTCATGGTCAGTATCTGGCGCAGCGGTGACAGCATTACTGTGCTGAGGTGGCAGTCAATCCTATTTTAAGTATTGACATTTGCTGTGGGAGATCTCTCACCGATGACCCGTTACCGGTAAGAAATCCGTCTGATATGGGGATATGCCGCAGGATAACTGATCCCGAACCTGAGGCTTAAATCATATAACTGCCAAGCACTCTGTCAGTGGTGTTCGCAGATGATTGATGCACGGAGGCTGGTAAAGGATTATGGTACGTTCCGGGCACTGGATGAGGTGAGTTTCTCCTTTGAGGATCCCGGTATCTTCGGGATCATCGGGCACAATGGTGCCGGAAAGACGACACTTCTGAAGTGTATGGCCGGTCTGATTCAGCCGACTGCAGGCGATCTCATCATCGAAGGCATCGATGTCAGGCGCAACCCTGCACGTCTGAAAGAGATACTGGGGGGGTATCTTCCGGAGGAGTCCCGCCTGTATGAGACAATGACCGTGGAGAGTTATCTCAGATTTTTGGGGATATTTATGGCATCCCTGCAGACGAATGCCGAATCCGGAGTGGGGAGCTGCTCGAATCACTTAAACTGGATCCACAGGGGGAAACGTATTGGTGAACTTTCGAAAGGGATGAGGCGCAAGGTGGCAATTGCCCGTTCTCTGCTGCACAAGCCTTCTCTTCTCATTTATGATGAGCCGACTTCCGGTCTGGACCCGATGACCTCGCGCTACATCATCAGCTACCTCGCGCACCTGCGTGACACCTGGCAGAAGACCATCCTGCTTTCCGCTCATAATCTCTATCAGGTTGAGGAAATATGCGACCGCGTACTCATCCTGCGGCAGGGAAAGGTCGCTGCTTCGGGACGATGGAAGAGCTCAGGGAACAGTTTGGCTCCCTGTCATACCATATCCGGTTTGTCACAGCTGATATTGCTGCCCTTCCATCTTCACTCGATTTTGAAGAGGAAAGCGGGGAGTATGTGACCGTTGCTGAGAGCATGTCTGACCTCAATTCTGTGACTGCGGCGGTAGCCTCTGCCGGGGGTGCCGTTCGGCGTATTGATTCGCGCTACCCCCCCAGTCTTGAGGAGATGCTGCTCATGATCGGGAAGTAAGGTGTGGTGCCCTCCCCCCCCTGTCGGGAGTGTGTGTCACGCAGAAATGAATCAGAATGATCTGATCTCGAAAATCATCTTTATTCAGTTAGAATCTCAAAAGAAGTTTTTAGCGGGCCTGAAGGGATTTGAACCCCCCCTGACCGCCGGATTAAGAGTCCGGCGCTCTTCCTGACTAAGCTACAGGCCCCCCCTGTGTTGTGGACAACTAATGTTGTAAGTTCTAAACGATATACTTTTCGGACATCCTTATTATTCTCATAAAAACAGAAACTTGTGGTATCATGCCGGAGAATCATCCTAACGGAACTCAGTCGGCGTCATCGGTGGATTATCTGATACTCGGATGCGGCAGTATTGGCTACAATGTGCTCTACGAAATTCTCAAGGAGACCGATGATATCATCATCATCGATCAGGACGAGAAAAAGGTGCAGGATCTCCGTGACCAGAAATATGAGGCTTTCTGCAGGGATATCAGCGATACGGGTATGCTGAAAGATATTCCGGTTCCAAAAGTGGCATTTGTCCTCTCCAGTGAGCAGAAGGCAAATCTCTCCGCGGTGCGGACAATAAAGGAAGAAAATCCCGCGGCCTATATCATTGCACGTGCAGTGGATGCCGGGGGGAAAGATATCTATCATGCAGTGGGCGCCGATGTAGTGTTGCATCCGCAGGAGGTATTTGCTAAAAAGGCCGTGCACCACGCACGCAAACTTCAGTCCTCACGGCAGGCGCACAGACTCTTTGATCTGCTCTCCTCATGGCGGGGTACGCTGGGCATTGTGACACATACAAACCCGGACCCTGACACCATATCCAGTGCGATGGCTCTCTGTGCTCTCGGACGTGCGGCATCCAAAGGAAATCTCGAATGCCGGATTCTCTATGACGGGAAGATTGGTCATCAGGAGAACCGTGCCTTTGTGAACCTGCTGGATATCCAGATGGACCGTATATCGCCGGAAGCACGTGCTGAATGTAATTACCTCGCGATCGTCGATTCTCCGGGTCCGGGAATCAACAATGCACTCTCAAAGGATGATCGGGTCAATATCGTCATTGACCATCATCCGAACGATGATGCCAAAAACGGGTATGATTTCCTCGACCGTCGGCCGGATATGGGCGCGACGGCGAGCCTGATGACCCAGTATATGCAGGAACTGGATATTCCGGTGGATAAAAACGTCGCAACCGCCCTTTTTTATGGCATCATGGCTGATACGCGGGGGGGTTTCCGGCGCAATACCTCTCCTCTTGACCTCAATCTTTCTGCCTTCCTTCTGCCTTGACGGATGCAGATCTTCTGGCAAAGATCACCTCCCAGTCGGTATCTCAGGAGACCCTTGAGGTGATGGGTGCGGCAATCCGGAACCGGAAGATTGTCTCCGGTTATCTCTTCTCCAATGTCGGCTACGTGCGCAACCGTGATGCCATTCCCCCCCAAGCGGCAGATATGCTCATTCAGCTGGAAGGGGTCAACACTGCGGTGGTCTATGGCATCACGGATCAGCTGATCTCCTTTTCCTCCCGCAACAAGGACCTGCGCCTCAATATCGGCCAGGCGATGGAGGAGGCCTTTGGTGAGATCGGCGAGGCGGGCGGGCATTCCGGTATGGGTGCTGCCAATATCCCCCCCCTGAGCGTTTTTTCCATGGCACGCAACAAGGATGACCTGCTGGACCTCATCATTGACCCAATCCTTCACCGTTTTATGGAGATTGTCGGTGTGGAGGAAGAGGAACCCAATGAGGTTTGAGGACTGGGAACCCCCCCACTACCTTGCGATATGCGAGACGTTTGGTTTTGACCCGGAAGACGATGAAACGGCAGCCCGCCTGCTAGCCACCCTCTCGTCTGCGGATGATTCAGTGATGCTTGCAAAACGCATCAACGGAGAAACGGTCACGGTCTGTGGCAATGCTCCCTCACTTCTCAGTGAAGTGGATACTATCGAAGGGACGGTTCTTGCGGCAGATGCCGCGGCAGATGTCCTCTTTAACACAGGTATCCTTCCGGATGCCGTCTTTACCGATCTGGATGGAGCGGAGGACTCATTTTTTGAGATGAACCGACAGGGATCGGTAATGGTGGTGCACGGTCACGGGGACAATGTGCCGCTTCTCCGACACTGGGTGCCGCGCTTTGAGGGGCCGCTCGTTCTTTCCTGTCAGACCCGACCGTTCGGGCATCTGCATAACTGGGGCGGATTTACCGACGGTGACCGCGCCGCCTTTGCGGCGGATGCCCTCGGGGCAGCAGAGGTGCGGTTTGTCGGATTTGACCTTGACGACCGGTCCGTGCCACCGATGAAACGGGGGGGAAAACTTCTCTGGGCACGCGATCTGCTCTCTCTCATCGGCCATGACCTCTGACACACCGGAAGCCTGGATTGTGGACGGTTATGTCGACGAACCGGCATGCCTGGGTGTCTCGCCCTACATCTCCCCGAATATCCGGGCGGCGGCAGGTGTCTGCACTGAAGCCGGATATCGCGTCCGCTACCTGACCATCGATCAGCTGAGGGTGGATTCATCCTGTTTGCACCGCTGGACCGGGCGGCTCTTGTGGTGATGATTGCGGGGGGGGTCACCGTGCCGGGCACCTATTTTGCCGGCACACCTGCCACCCTGACCGAGATTCGGCAGGTGGCAGCCACCCTCAGGGGGCCGGTGACCGTTCTTGGCGGACCGGTCACCTTTGGCTACAGTCCCGGGGGGGGTGGTGAGGCTGCAGTCAGGCAGGCGATCTCCGGGTTCGACCACCTGCTGGAAGGGGGGGATGTCCCGGCAGCACTTGCCAGCCTGCTTGCTGGGGGGGCAGCCCCCGAGGGTACGCTTTCCTATCCTGACTTCTCGCGCTGGCTCATTGCAGGGAGTGGCATCATCACCGAACATCCCCCCCGGTTTCCGTGGCTTATCTGTGAGATTGAGACCGCCCGTGGCTGTGCACGAGCGGTGACCGGTGGCTGTTCGTTCTGCACCGAACCGTTTTACGGCCAGCCGCAGTATCGTCCGGCAGCGGATGTCCATGCGGAGATTGCCGCCCTTGCCAGACACGGGGCCGTGCACTTTCGTCTCGGGCGCCAGCCGGACATTCTTGCCTACGGGACGAAGGGAGAAAGGGAATATCCTGCCCCCCCTGACGCGACGGCACTTGAGACACTCTTTGCTGGAATCCGGGAGGTGGCACCCAACCTCAAGACCCTGCATATCGACAATGTCAACCCCCGGCACCATCGCCCGCAACCCGGACGCTGCCCGTGAGGCTCTTGGGGGGGTCATTGTTCGCTACCATACTGCAGGGGGGGACGTCGCCGCCTTTGGCATGGAGACGGCAGATCCCGCGGTGGTTGCCGCAAACAACCTCAAGGCCGATGCCGCGATGGTGATGGATGCCATCCGCATCGTAAACGAGGTGGGGGGGGTGTCCGGGACAGGGGCGTTCCTCATCTGTTGCCGGGCCTGAACTTTGTCTGTGGCCTTGCCGGTGAGACCGAAGCTACGTATGATAAAAACGAGGCATTCCTCACGGGTCTTCTGGCATCCGGTCTCCTGGTGCGCCGGGTCAATATCCGTCAGCTGATGCCCTTTGAGGGCACGCGGGCATGGGAAGAGAATACCCTGGGTGAGCATGATGCCCGTTTCCGCACCTTCCGCGAGCATGTGCGCCAGACGTTTGACATCCCGATGCTGCAGCAGGTCTTTCCGGCAGGCACGCTGCTGCGCGACATCTATGTGGAACAGTGCGGTCGGGTCTCCTTTGGACGGCAGATGGGTTCATATCCCATTCTCACCGGTATGCCCGGAGATATTCCCGAGACGGTGCTTGATGCCGTTGTCTGCGATCACGGGCGGCGCTCGGTCACCGCCATGCCGGTTCCCATCAATATCAACACCCTTCCTGCGTCAGCCCTCCGGTATATTCCGGGCATTGGAAAGAAACGGGCCGTCTCTCTCATCGCAAAGCGGCCGTTTGCGTCCCTCAATGCATTCCGGGAGATTGCAGGAGAGACGCCGCTTGATCCGTATCTTTCGTTCTGAATGCTACGGTCTGAACACACTGCGGGTGGTTGTGCCGCTCACCTCCCGTATCTCCATCAGTTTGAGGATATCTGTTCTGGTGACAATACCCGTCACCTCCCGTTCTCAACAACCGGTATGCGGCCGATGGTGTTGGGGGGGCGAGTATTTTCAGGGCATCGTAGAGGTCATGGTCGGGCGTGATAGTGATTACCTCCCGTGTCATGATATCGCGGACCTGGAGGGCATCCCTGTCGACATCTGAGGCATTCTGGATGTCATGCAGGGTAACCATGCCGGAGAGGCTGCCGCGATCCACCACCGGAAACCCAAGATGGCGGGTGGAATACATCAGGTTCATGGCTTCCGTGACCGGCATATCCGGGACAACCGTGGTCACCGGTGTGGTCATCGCATCGCGGACTTTGACGCCTGCAAGCAGCTGGGTGTAGCGGATCATGGTCACCTCCTGACCTGCACCGAGATAGATGAAGACGGCAATCAGGATGAGAATGATATTGAAGGAAATAAGGCCCAAGATACCGAAGATAATGGCTATTACCCTCCCAATCTCTGCTGCGATGCGGGTTGCCTTTTCAATCGGAAGCCAGATCGCAAGAAGGGCGCGGAGCACCCGCCCCCCCGTCCATCGGAAATGCCGGCAGGAGATTGAAGAGGAAGAGGATGATGTTGAGCAGGCCCAGATAGCCGAAGATATAAAAAAGAGGCCTGCGACTGCCGGGTCGGGGATGGAGATGAGACTCGCGTAGGCGATGCCCTCGGAGACCAGTCCGATAAAGAGGCTCATCAGGGGCCTGCGATGGCCATCGGCAGTTCGTCCCGTGGCCGGGGCGAGACCTCGTCTTCTATCTCTGAAGCGCCTCCCAGGATGAAGAGGGTGATGGAACGAACCTTCATGCCCTTGCGGATGGCAACCACCGAGTGGGCCATCTCGTGCAGAAATACCCCCCACAAAGAGGAGGAAGGAGACGAGCACACCCAGGAGGTATGGCATGATGCCCTCGGTGATGAGGGACGCGTCAATCGGCTCGGGAAGACCGAACACCTGTTCAACGAGGGACACGGTCAGTTCAATCTGGGTTCCGATGATGAGGCAAAGATCGGAATGATCAAAAAGAAGGTATAGTGAATCTTTATCGGAATGCCTGCTAGTTTTCCGATCTCAAAGGAACCGTCCATAGAAATGGATTATATTTTTAATATTTAATGATTATACCTTCAAATGATTACGATGAAGAGTGCAATAACCGAATTGTTCGGGATGAAGGTGTATACCGAAAACGCCGTCTACGTGGGTGATGTGGAGGATGTGGTCATCAATGTCGATACAAAAAAGATGGAGTCACTTGCGTTGGGGGGGAATGTGAATCAGGAAGTGCTTGATCTCACCAATTACAAGGGGGGGTAAAGATTCCATACCGCATCATCAGGCAGTCGGAGACATCGTCATTATCCGCCACCTTGCAGGAATGTCCCGGCCCGAGATCATCGAGGACTGATGCCGCTGTGCGGGTGGTTCCGGTTCCGAAAACTCTGGAGATGACCGATATGCAGGACCGGGAAATATTCAGAAATCTCTCCATCTTTCCACCCTTCATTGTCCGGCTTGACGGGCGGGCGTTTCACCGGTTAACTCGTGAGGAAGGGTTTGAAAAGCCCTATGATCGAAGGTTTTCCGATGCCATGACGAAGGTATCTGAGCAGCTGCTCTCATCATCGGGCCTTGAACCGTCGTTTGCCTACACCTTCTCAGACGAGATATCTCTCTTCTTTCCCCCCCGTGTGCCCTTCAACGGCCGGGTGGAGAAGATAGACTCGGTATGTGCCTCGTATGCGGCAAGTGCTTTCACCCTCGCCCTTCACCTGACAGAACCGGTGGCGTTTGACTCCCGTGTCATTCTGGCAGACGTTCCCGCAGCCATCGTATACATGAACATGCGCCAGCGGGAGGCATGGCGCAATCATATCAACGGCTACTGTCAGCAGGCGCTCATTGCAGAGGGGGGGATGACATCAACACAGGCGGCGCGTGCTCCGGGGGAATGAAGGGTCCTGCCATGCATGAGATGATGTTTAAGCGGGGCATCAACCTTGCAAAGACACCGGCCTGGGAACGGCGCGGCATTGCCTGTTACCGCACAGAAATCATAAAAGAGGGGGGGTACAATCCGGTCACCGATGAGCGGGTCGCCGCGGCGCGCCGGGTGGTCGTGCCGGATGACGATCTCCCGCTCTTCAGCGAACCGGAAGGGGGGGTTGCCTTTCTGCGTTCCCATCTCATTTGAGATGAACGCAGCAATCTTTTAAAAATAATTTATTTTGGAAATCACGGTGTGATTTCTGGTGATCTACTGCTCGCTTTTTTGAATGTGGATGGTCATTGAGACTCCTTCCACATTCCATTCTGTTGTCAGACCTTCCTCTCCTCCGGTCTCCCCCCCGGCGACAGGGTGATGGAAAGTGTGGTGGCCCGGACTTCTCCGGCAATATCGTCTTCATGCGTGCCTGCCAGGAGGTCGCGCACACGCGTGTCGGTGATGGCCACGTCTGCGGTGATGAAGTCTTCCACATTCAGGTCAAGCTGGCGCCGCATCTCCTGGATTCTCCGCACCACTTCACGGGAAAACCCGATACCTTCCAATGTGGGGGGGGTGAGGCTGATGTCCACACAGACGGTGGCATCTGCCATCTCTGTTGCAAAGACGTTCTCCGGCATTTTTTCTGAGAAGGCGATGTGCTTTTCGGTGATGGTAAACCCGTCCACCGATACCTCGCCATCTTTTTCAATGGCTGCCTTCAGGGTTGCGGCGTCGGCCACTTCGATTGCTGCTTTTACCTTCGGGCCGTCTTTACCGAATTCAGGGCCAATGCCCCGCATCACCGGTTCTGCGGAGCAGCCCATGCGGTCCCATGCGCCCCGGATAATGCTGACCGCCTGACTGTTGGCACGCTGGCGGGCGAGGTCACCCATCTGTGTGATGGCGGTCTCCACGGCATCACTGTCGGTGATAACAAAGGTCTCGCCGACCGGCCAGCGGAGTTTGCGGCCACCTTCCTGCCGTGCAGTTGCGACTGCCTCGTCAAAGGAACGGATCACGTCCATCTCTGCTTCAAGGGCTGCATCGATGAGCGCTTCGTCGCCGGTAAACCATGGCAGCATGTGAATGCTCTCCGGGTCTGCATCAGTACGGAGATTTCCGTAGATATTATCGGTGATATGCGGTGCAAACGGTGCGAGGGCCGAGCAGATGCGTCGCATGACGTAGTACATCGTCTCGTATGCCTCACGCTTCTCGCGTGCGTCCTCTTCCAGCCACATCCGCGGCCGGACAAGCTGCACGTACCAGCGGGATATGTCTTCCAGGATGCAGGTGAGGCAGGCGCGGGTGGCCTTGTGGAGCATTCCTTCCTCAATGTCCTTCTCAACCTGTGCGGCAAGGCTGTTGACGCGTGAGATGATCCAGCGGTCCTCTTCCGGCATCTCCGGGAGGTGTGCGCTGACATACTCTCCGTTCCATGTGCCGTCTGCAGCGGTTGCCGGTGCAAACGCGTCAAGGATCATGTAGGCAGGGGGGGGAAGCGGTAGACATTCCAGAGGATGTTAACAGTCCGGTTGATGGTCTTGATGCCTTCCCAGTTGAACTTCAGGTCGTCCCACGGGGCGCTTGCGGAGAGCAGATACAGGCGGAGTACGTCCACGCCGACCTTTGCCACCACTTCCTCGGGTGTGACCACGTTGCCGATCGATTTGCTCATCTTGCGGCCTTCTGCGTCCAGCGCAAAGCCGTGCATGAGCACCTTGTTGTAGGGTGCCTGGTCAAAGGCGATGACCGAGGCGCCCAGCTGGGAATAGAACCAGCCGCGTGTCTGGTCCTGTCCTTCGGTGATGAACGCCGCCGGCCAGAGCCGTTCGAACTCTGTGGTCTTCCGGGGGGGAATCCGAGGGTGGCCCATGAGGCCATCGCCGAGTCAAACCAGACATCAAAGATATCTTCGACCCGGTGCATCGTCCCGCCGCAGGTGCAGGGGGGGATGGTCACATCGTCCACATACGGGCGGTGCGGGTCGGTGAGGTGTGTCCCTGCAGCCTCGTTGAGTTCTGCGACCGTGCCAAAGACTTTCCGGGCATCGCAGGCATCGCACTCCCAGACAGGAATCGGTATGCCCCCCCAGTAGCGCTGGCGTGATATACACCAGTCACGGGCACCTGCCACAAAGTCATGGAAGCGTGCTGATCCGGCCCAGTCGGGCTGCCATTCTACCCGGGCAATCTCGGCGAGCATCTGGTCTTTGATCTTCGGGATGGAGAGGAACCACTGTTCGGTGGAGATCATGATGATCGGGGGGGTCTTGCAGCGCCAGCAGTGTCCGTAGCGGTGAGTGATCTTCTTTTTTGCAAGGAGATTGTCCCCGAGGGCGTCCATCACGTCCGGGTCGGCATCCTTCACAAATGTACCGGCAAAGATACCGGCATCTGCGGTGTAGATACCTGCGTTGTCCACCGGGCAGAGGCTTTCAAGCCCCTCCTTCTGGCCCACGAGGGAGTCGTCCCAGCCGTGGCCCGGCGCCAGGTGTACGAGGCCGGTGTTTTCCATCGTGACAAAGTCGGCGTAGACGACCCGGTGTTCCACATCCTTCTGGACGGGCACCTGTTCCTCCAGTGGTGAACGGTAGTGCATGCCGATGAGGGCGTCCCCGGTGACCGTCTCAAGGACCGTGAAGTCCTGATAGCGGCCTTTGCGGAGCACCTCTTCCACCAGTTCCTCACCGATCCAGAGGATCTCTTCTCTGCCGTCCTTCACTGCCCGGACACGGGCATAGGTGAAGTCATCGCGGACGGCAACGGCCACATTGGCAGGCAGCGTCCACGGGGGGGTGGTGGTCCAGATGACGAGGTATTCGTTCTCACGGTCCTCTACCGGGAACTTCACAAAGATGGACGGGTCGGTCTCGTCCCAGTACTCCACTTCCGAGTCGGCAATGGCCGTCTCACAACGGGGGGGGCAGAGGTTGACCACCCGGTAGCCGCGGTCCAGAAGACCCTTCTCTTCCGCACGCTTCAGGGTCCACCATGCCGCCTCCACGTAGTCGGGGGTGATGGTCTGGTAGGGGTTTGCGAAGTCCATCCAGATGCCCAGACTGCGGAACTGGTCGGACATGATCTCCTTGTGGGTGATGGCAAAGTCCTTGCACTTCTCAATGAATTTGTCGATGCCGTAGGTCTCGATGTCCTTTTTGGAAGAGAAGCCGAGTTCATGTTCCACTCTCACCTCAATGGGGAGGCCGTGCATGTCATAACCTGCCCGGTCGATGACGTCGTATCCCTGCATGCGGCGGAAGCGCAGAATCGAATCCTTGATTATTTTATTCCATGCAGTGCCGAGATGGATATGGCCGGTGGTGTATGGGGGGGGTCCGTCCACAAAGAACCAGGGGGGGGATCTCCTGCATGCTGCGCCTTGACCTGTGCGTAAATATCGTCTGTATCCCAGAAGGAGCGGACTGCGGCCTCCACCTCCTCTGCGTTAAAATTGCTCGTGACCTCTCTCATACAATGATTCCTCTGAATATATGTCCTGAGATTTAGTATCTGCAGAAAGATAGGTATTTGTGTGGGTCTACATGTGTACGAGACATACAGGTGATGATAAGAGAATGGATGAGATGCCCCCCCTTCAGCATGCAGTCATCGGTGCTGCATCATGCGATAATGAAAAAGAACGTGTGGCAGCAGTCGGCGGAGGATGTCGATGAAGATTGCCCTGATCCATTCTGCACTGGACCCGGCGGGTATCAATATCGCCGCACATCTGGCCCCTCTCCTTGGGGGGGCAGAAGGACATGACGGAGAGGAGTGCACCTGGGCAGGGCACCTTCTCCGGTTCATGACTGCACCGGGCCGCCTCATATATGAAGAACGCCTGGACGAACGGGCAGAAGCAGACCTGATCATCTTTCTCTCCCGTCACACCTCCCAAAATCCGGTACCTGCCCTGACCGTTCATACCACCGGCAATTACGGTGATGCGGCACTGGGAGGAGAACCCCGCACGCTCTCCCGTGCCGCCCCTGCATGGATGCATGCGGCATTGTGTGCCCTTGCCACCCGTGCCCCCGGAGGGCTTTCGCGTCTCCTATGAGGTGACCCATCACGGTCCGACCGGGCTTTCTACTCCGTCTTTTTTCATCGAAATAGGGAGTACTGAAGCGGAATGGACCAATCCTGCCTGTGGGGGCGGCGGTTGCTGATGCCCTTGTGCATGTCCTCACCGAGGGGGCCGGGTGAGACGATTCCTCTCATCGGCTTTGGTGGCAACCATTATGCGGCACGCGAGACCGATATTGCACTTGCGGGCAGGGCAGCGTGGGGTCATATTGCCCATACGCGGGAAGTGGCCGGCATGGATGCCGCAATGATCCGACAGATGGCAGCGCTGAGCAGCGCTGAGGTGGCCTATATCGACCGGAAGGCCTTTCAGGGGGGGATGTTGTCAAAAAAATATCCGTTCTTCTCCATGATTCTGGTATTTCCCGGGTTTCGGAGAGCGAACTGCGGATGATGGGGGGGCACTTCCTCTTTCCGTATATCTTCAGATGCGGAAGATGGCGCAGGCAGAAGCGCCCGGTGCTTCCCTTAGGGTGATGGGTCTTTCCGGGGGGGACGAGAATCCGGTTTTGGTCCATATTCCTGAAGTTCTCCTCCAGGAAGCTCTGAAACATGGTGATGCAGAATATATGCATTCTGTTTCCGGAATGCCGGTAGTTATGGCGATCTCTTCCGGGGGGGCGCACCTTTGCCATTCGCCTTTACCTATGGCAGATATGGATCGCAAATCCTGCATCTTTTAATATCATCATGCATCAAAATCTTAACCAGCGATGGATCTGCCCACACCAGTGATGATACAATTATCATACGAAAGGTGAGTTTCGACCCGGAAAAAGCACGCACTCTGGGGGTTCCGAAAGGACCACTTTTCGGCAGGCTGGCAGCAGGACAGGTGATTGATATTGATGGCACAATAATTACGCCGGAGATGGTCTCTGTACAGACTGAACGGGTGATCCACGTTCCGGGATTGGAGAACTACCTATGAGATCAATCGTAGAAGAGGCAATTAAACGGACAAATGAGGAGTCCGGATATATCGTTGACGCGTCCAACGAACGGGATCTGGAGCTTGAGGAGATCATCAAAGGACTCCAGACACGGATCGCAGTCATCGGGTGTGGTGGTGGCGGTTCGAACACGATGTCACGCATGACCGAAGAGGGTATCTACGGTGCAAACCTCGTTGCACTGAACACCGATGCCCAGCACCTGATCCGTACAAAGTCGGATACCCGAATTCTTATTGGCCGGAAACGCACCCGTGGTCTTGGTGCCGGTTCTGTGCCACAGGTCGGAGAAGAGGCCGCCCTTGAGAATGTTGAGGAGATCAACCAGTCCATGACCGATTGTGATATGGTCTTTATCACTGCAGGGCTTGGCGGCGGCACCGGCACCGGATCTGCCCCGTCGTTGCGAAAACTGCACGGGAGACCGGTGCGCTTACGATTGCAGTCGTGACGCTCCCCTTCACCGCAGAAGGCGCATCCGGATGGAAAACGCTGAAGCGGGCCTTGAACGCCTCCGTGACGTTGCAGACACTGTTATTGTCGTGCCGAATGACCGTCTCCTCGAAGTCGTCCCACGTCTGCCCCTGCACGCAGCCTTTAAGGTCTCTGACGAAGTCTTAATGCGTGCAGTAAAAGGCATCACCGAGCTGATTACCCAGCCCGGTCTGGTGAACCTTGACTTTGCTGATGTCCGAACCGTCATGGAACGTGGCGGTGTAGCGATGATCGGTATGGGCGAGAGTGACAGTGACGACAAGGCCACGGACTCGGTAAAGAAAGCCCTGCGTTCACCGCTGCTCGATGTTGATATCTCCGGCGCATCCGCTGCCCTCGTGAATGTGGTCGGCGGACCTGATATGACCATGTCTGAGGCGGAAGGAGTGATACAGGAGGTTTACGAGCGTATCGATCCGGAGGCACGGATCATATGGGGTGCCCAGGTTGACCCGGATATGCAGGGCAGGATGCGCACGATGCTTGTCGTGACAGGCGTGAACTCTCCCCCCCAGATATATGGGCGCAGCGAGATGTTTTCGTCAAAGAGAAACTCTACGGAGTTTGATATAGACTTCCTCAGGTGATGATGAATGGCTGATTTAAAAACAGTAAACGAAGAAATATTCAAGAAATACTGGCGTGTCCTGAAACTTGCACGGACACCCACCCGTGAAGAATTTAATAAGATCGCAATCGTTGCCGCAATGGGTATCCTGATCATTGGAATGTTCGGGTTTATTGTATACGAGATTATGGCGTTTGCCACCCTGTGATGATAATGAGTAGTGAGTTCGGAAACAAGATTTACGCGCTCAAGACGACGGCCAACAAGGAGCGGAAAGTCGTGGATGACATCGTCAAGGTTCTTGAGGATCATGATGAGTTTGTCATCACCGCGATTATGGCCCCCCCGGACGAGGTGCGTGGATATGTCTTCATCGAGACCCCCCCGGATGAATATGCCCGGATGGAGCAGTTGGTCCGCCTTATTCCTAATGCGCGTGCAGTGGTGAAAGGTGAGACTGATTTCAGTGAGGTTGAACATTTCCTTGAGCCAAAACCGGCTGTGAGCGGTATCGACGAGGGCACCATTGTCGAGCTGATTGCAGGTCCTTTCAAAGGTGAAAAAGCCGTTGTCAAGCGCGTTGACGCAGGAAAAGAAGAGGTTACCCTTGAACTCTATGAATCAATGGTGCCTATTCCCATTACCGTACGCGGGGACAATGTCCGCGTTATTGAGAAGGCACCCGAAGATTAATCTATTCTCATATTTTTTCCTGCATGCCCGTAGTTTTAAGTGGTAGTATGCAGACATGTACTGACCCACGCCAGGTGTTGCCTGTCTACAGGCGGCACTGCGGTTTGGTGATATTACAATGGGAGAAGTAGTCGAGGTATTGGTACCCGGCGGAAAGGCAACGGCCGGCCCTCCATTAGGGCCTGCCTGGGACCTCTCGGAATTAATGTGAAGGCGGTTGTTGATGAGATCAACGCCAAGACGTCTGAGTTTAACGGTATGCAGGTTCCTGTAACCGTTGAAGTCGATGACAAGAAGAACTTCACAGTTTCCGTAGGTGTCCCTCCCACCACTGCCCTCATCATGAAAGAGGTTGGTCTGGGGAAGGGTTCAGGAGAACCCAATCTCCAGAAGGTAGGAGATCTTCCGCTCGAGGCTGCTGTTCGCATTGCCCGTATGAAGGCAGACGACATGATCTCATACGATCTGAAAAACCGCGTAAAAGAGGTTATCGGAACGTGTGTAAGTGTCGGTGTCACGGTTGAAGGGATAAATCCAAAAGATATATTCCCCCCCAAGATCAATGCAGGCGAATACGACAGCATTCTCAGTGAATAGACTATGAAAACCTATAGAAGATCCGGATTCCGGGTCGTTGAACTATGGAGAAAATGAATGGTTGATAGGGTCCAGATTCTGGATGCCGTGAAAGCGGCAATGGAGGCAGCGCCTGAACGTAAGTTCCAGGAGAGCATTGAAATTTCAGTGAATCTCCGGAATATCGACATGTCGCAGCCAAAAAACCGTATTGATGAGACGATGATTCTTCCACAGGCACAGGTCAGCCACAAAAGATCTGTGTGCTTGGGAAAGGAGATATCACCACTCAGGCGAAAGCTGCAGGTGTAGACCTCATCATCGGACCTGAAGAGATCGAGCGTCTGGGAGGAGAACCCCCCCGTGAGGCCCGCGTATTTGCGGATCAATACCGGTTCTTCCTTGCAGAAACCGCTGTCATGCCGCTTGTCGGTCGCTGGCTCGGTACGCGCCTCGGTCCACGCGGTAAGATGCCCACCCCCCCCTGTTCCGCCAACGATGGATGTCGGCCCTATGGTCGAACGTCTGCGCAAATCTGTTAAGTTCCGTTCAAAGGACAAGACCACCTTCCACGTGAAGGTCGGTAGTGCCGGTATGGACACAGATGCGCTTGCAGATAACATCGAAGCGGTACTGCACAGGGTTGAGGGATCACTGGAGAGCGGTGCAATGAACATCCGGTCAGTGTATGTAAAGACATCCATGGGTCCGGCAGTGAGGATTATATAATGGCATTATATACGACACATCTGCCACAGTGGAAACAGGATGAAGTCGAGCAGATTGTCTCGCTTGCAGGGGGGGAATACGCACTTACAGGTCTTGTAGACTTGCATGGTATTCCTGCAAAACAGATGCAGGAGATGCGCCGGGACCTTCAGGGTAAGGCCGTCCTGCGTATGACCCGAAACACGCTCGTCGAGCACGCCTTTACGGCAATGGGTGAGCCAATCGATGGCATCACCACATACATTGACGGACACAGTGCACTTATCTACACGAACGACAACCCGTTCCAGCTCTACCGGAAGCTCCAGCAGACAATGACCAAGATGGTTGCACGTCCCGGTGACGTTGCGCCTGAGGACATTGTCGTCGAGAAGGGACCCACCAGCTTTAAGCCGGGCCCCCATCGTCGGAGTATTCCAGCAGGCAGGTCTTCCTGCCGCAATTGAAGGTGGAAAGGTTGTCATCCGCGAGAGGAAGGTCTTTATCAAAGCAGGCGAAGAGATCACGGCAAAGCAGGCTGAAGTCCTGTCCAAGCTTGATATCCGCCCAATTGATGTTGGTCTGAGTCTTCAGGTGGCCTTCTACGATGGCACATTCTTTGAGCCGTCCACGCTGGCAATCGATGAGACTGAATATTACAACAATGTGGTTCTCGCAGCCCAGCAGGCATTCAATCTTGGTGTCTTTGCAGCTTATCCGACTGCGCAGACGATTGAGCCAATCATTGCAAAGGCTGCAGGCGAAGCCCGCAACCTTGGTGTTGAGGCCGCAATATACACGAGTGACATTGTTGAACTGATTATCGGACGTGCATCACTTCAGGCAAAAGCTCTGAAAGGGATGACTGAATAATAACATATTTGAGGTAAATAGAAATGGAATACATCTACGCAGCACTTGTTCTGCACAACGCAGGAAAAGAAGTAACTGAGGAAGCTGTTACCGCAGTTCTGGCAGCAGCAGGCATTGAAGTTGAGGACTCCCGTGTAAAGGCACTCATCGCAGCACTCGATGGTGTCGACATTGAGGAAGCTGTCGCAAAGGCAGCAGCAGCACCTGTGGCAGCCGCAGCAGCACCTGCAGCAGCTGCAGCAGCACCTGTTGAAGAAGAAGTTGAGGAAGAGGAAGAAGAGGACGAAGAGGGCGGCATGGCCGGTCTCGGCGCTCTCTTCGGCTAATCCCTTTTTTCTTTTTCATTCAGCAATCGTTTACTGTTCTTTTTCTTTCCTGCTCTCCGATGCTCCGGATAAATCGTGGTTCATTTATGTTCTCGGGTCTGATGGGTAATTATGTCACGTATCGGCCGTGGGTTTCAGTTATTTAAAGAAACCTTTGGTATACTCAAAAAAGACCGGGAGATGATTCTCTTTCCGATTCTCTCTGGCGTCGTCACTCTGCTGGTGGTGGCAACGTTTCTGTTGCCGCTCTTTTTCTCAGGCTTTCTCACTGATGTGGGTACATCCGGGAGTTCACCCCTTGGGCTTGTTCTCCTGTTTGTCTTCTATGTCGTGAGTTACTTCATCGTTATTTACTTCAATACCGCACTTGTCAGCTGTGCCCTGATACGACTGGATGGCCGCGATCCGACATTCATGGACGGTATTCATGCGGCCTCTGCACGCATCGGAAAGATTCTCTCGTGGACGCTGATTGCGGCAACGGTGGGTCTCATCCTGCGGCTCATCCGTGGCGACGGGGGGGACAACCTCCTCGCATCGCTTGCATCCGCTCTCCTCGGGGCGGCCTGGTCACTTGCCACATTCTTTGTGATACCGGTGATTGTAGTGGATGATCTGGGTGGGTTTGCTGCGATTCAGCGGTCGTGGAAACTCTTTAAATCAACATGGGGGTGAGACGGTGGTCGGGTCGTTCTCGCTGGGACTGATCTTTATTCCCGCAATCCTGTTGCTGCTTGCGGGTGTGCTCGCGATGGTCATCGGTTCGTTTGAAGTGAGTCTTGTGATCTTCGCAGTCGCCTTCCTGCTCTGGGTGGTTTCCGCGGTTCTCTATGGAGCACTGCAGGGCATCTTTGTCGCCATCATGTACCGGTATGCAACGACCGGTGTGGTGCCGGACGCGATTGACCGGTCTCTTGTCGAGGGCGCCTTCGTGCCGAAGGGGTTCCGTCAGTGATCATCAGGAGTCTGACGGATTGTCCGGTTTTTGATGCCCGGGACGGCACCCATCTCTGTGAACTGCTGCACCCCTCCCACTTCTCCGGTGCGGTGGGTGCCCGCTTCAGTCTCGCCCATGCATATCTGGAACCGGGGGGGGAGATGTCATATCCCCCCCACCGCCTTGCAGAATCTCATGAGGTGTACTACATCCTTGCCGGTAGCGGCATGATGCATATCGGTGATGAGGCAGGGGGGGAGGTACATGCCGGGCAGGTGGTCTCTATACCTGCCGGTGCGGTGCAGCACATCGCAAATACCGGTGACGAACGCCTCGTGTTTCTTGCCATCGTTGATCCGATGTGGACCGAATCGGATGACGAACGGGTGGTCTGAATCCGCCTCGCCGGGCCGCCATCACCATGCTTATCTCCTGTATGACACAACGGCATACTATGAGACGGGGTGCAGGTAGTGCCGGACGGGGTGTTCATCCTGCTCTTCTCCTTGTCATCTTTATCTCTCTTTTTTCTGCGGCCATCCTTCCGGGTATCTGCAGTGCGGTTCCGGTAACGGGCAATACATCCGCTGAAAATCTGACGGCCACATTCTTTTACAGTGAGCACTGCATTGCCTGCACAAAGGCACTGCCGGTTGCAGACCGGCTTGCAACGGAGTATCCGTCGGTCAGCTTTGTGAACTACAATGTCTGGAACAGCACGGAGAATGAGTCACTCTTTTTCTCGTTTGGTGAGGCCTACGGCATCCCGTATCCGCGTTACCCGACGGTGTTTCTGAGCGACGGCTCGTTCTTTGAGGGGGGGTATGGTGCGATATCAACAGATCTGCCCCCCCTCCACCTTGCGTCCCCCCCGACCGGGGGGGTGCCTGCCGTGACAGAAGATCCTGTGGTTGCAGATGTCACTGTCAATGCCACCGATCCACCATTGGATCCGGTTGTCTCTTCGCCTGCAAATGTCACCGTGGTGCCCGCCACGATTTCTCTTCCTCCGGTGGGACTGGTTATTGCAGCGGGTCTCATCGATGGTATCAACCTGTGCGGTGGCCGTCCTCATATTTCTCCTGCTCACCCTTGCAGGTGCAGGGGGGAGGGCGCAGATGCTCCGCTTCGGGGCTGCCTATGTGGCGGGCATCTATCTGATCTACTTCCTCGCCGGGTTTGGCCTGCTCGCCGCGGTCCGGGTGAGCGGGTTCTCTGGGTATTTCTCCTGCGTCGCAGGGGTCATTGCTCTTCTCCTCGGGATGGTGATGGTGGCGGATTCGTTCCGGCAGGATGGGGGAAAGTCATTCTCCGCATCTCCAGCTCCCGCCTCGCTGTTGTTCGGAGGATTGCACTACGCGGGGGGGGTGTCGTCTCCGCGTTCCTTGTGGGCATTGTCGTCTCCCTTATCGAACTGCCCTGCACCGGGGGGGGTGTCTATCTCGCCATCCTTGCCATGCTCTCCGGATCTGAGGTATGGGCCGCAACCGGGCTTCTGGTCCTTTATAATCTGATGTTTGTGGTGCCGCTTCTGGTGATCATCACTGCCGCTGTCGCAGGTTTTCCCCCGGAACGGATGTCGGTGATGAGGCTGGAATACCGGCAGGTACTTCGGCGGGCAGGCGGGTGTACACTCATTCTTCTTGGTGCGGCCGTTCTCGTCTGGTTCTCGGTCTGATCGGCCGGGTGGCATATACACTAATATGGGACCTCTTCCCTACAGATATTCCTGATGACATGATGGGGGGGCGTGATGACTTTTTTGGATAATATCTGCTGGGGGGGTGAGTTATGCGAACTTTTATATCTGTGATCTGCATATTTTGTGAATGGATTTGATATGCAATAGGGCATGTCAATTCGTCCGTGTTCTGGCTGGCACAACGAATTACAGGGGGGGTGCGGGGGGGCTGCCACTACGTAAGGGGGGGAATATATGAGCATAACAGATACGCCCGAAAAGATCCTCGTAATGGATGACGAGGAAAATATCCGAACAATTACCTGTATTCTGCTTGAGAAGATGGGGGGGTACAATCCAATGGCGACTCCGGACGGCGAGACTGCTGTCGAGGAATACCGCAGGTCATTCCTCGCGGGGGGGAACCGTTTGATGCAGTAATTATGGATATCACCATCCCTGACGGTATGGGTGCAACGGAGGCAATTAAAAAACTGAAGGCAATTGACCCGGATGTGTGTGCGATTGTCACCAGTGGGTTTGTGTCAGAGATGAATTCCGATGATTTCCTCCGGCAGGGATTTTCCGGAGTGCTGAGAAAACCCTACCGTTCGGCGAACCTTCGTGAGATTCTCGAGTCGGTAGCTGTATCCAAAAATTAATTCTGTAAATTTGTATTCTGCTCATTTTCTGTTCTTTTTCAGGGCAGTGCCTGCCCAGACACACTGCCCGTATGAGATACACCCGTCACCCAGGGGATACCGGGTATTGATGACATACTCATGACCTGATGTCACAATGGTTTCCCGAATGGCTGATTCTATCGCCTGGTTGTATGCCACGCCGCCGCTCAGGGCAATTTTCTGATAGCCTTTCTCTTCTGCGGCCATGACAGCGATCTCGCAATACCGGTTGCCAGTGTCCGCTGGAATGATGCCGCGATGTCCGCGGTCCGTTCGTATTTCATCCGGGAGAACGCCTCCCTGAGGAGGGCGGAGGTGGAGAGGATGGTACGTTCGTTGTCCTGAATGAATTCGCGGTCCCAGAGAGTGGCGGTGCCCGGCACGGCAGTGGTCTCCAGCACCTGTGCGGGTTCACCGTCAAAGGTGCGTTCCCGGCAGACACCGAGAAGTGCTGCCGCGGCGTCCAGCACTCGGCCGGTGCTGGAGGAGAGGGTGACATTGAAGCGTTGTTTCACCTGTTTCTCCAGCACTGCAAGGGCGGTGGCATCCCATCCACGGGCCGCCAGAAGTGCTGCGGTCTCCTCTTCCGGAAGAATGCCGTAGAGCATGCGTTCGGGATATTTCGTGGAAAGGTCGCCTCCCGGCATCATCACCGGTTCGAGGTGGCCGACGCGGGTGAGACAGGGGGACGCTACCGGCAAAGATTTCCCCCCCGCC
This sequence comes from Methanogenium cariaci JCM 10550, assembly GCF_001315945.1. Lineage (GTDB taxonomy): Archaea > Halobacteriota > Methanomicrobia > Methanomicrobiales > Methanomicrobiaceae > Methanogenium > Methanogenium cariaci. The sequence continues at coordinate 134,040 of NZ_BBBG01000001.1, forward strand.
CCCCCATACTGTGCCGTCCTCGCCGTAGCCGACCCCGTCAATAGCGATACCGATGCACGGCTCGGTGGTGGCAGCGGCGATGTGTGCCTTGTGATGCTGCACCGGCATAAGGGTGGCACCCGTCTCCTCTGCAAGTTCGCGGGCATAGCGGGTGGAGAGGAACTGGGGGGGGTGCAGGTCATGGGCGATCACATCGAACTTTGCGCCCAGCAGGTTGGCCGTTCGGTCTATTGTCTCTTTCAGGTAGGTGAGTGTCGCCGGATTGCGCACATTGCCCACGTGGGGGGGTGAGGTGATGCAGTAGCCATTCTGGTAGATGGAGATGTTCGCATTGAGCTCCGGGCCTGTGCCGAGTATACAGCATCGCCGAGGTCCTGTCTCTGCCGTTTCGGGGGGGCAAGGCCGCGGGAGAGCCGGAGGATCTTGCCGTCGCGCACGACCGAGTCGTCACACCGGTTCTGGATGACCCGGTTGTGGGTGAGGATGTAGTCAACCTGTCCGCCGAGCCTCTCGCATGCCTCACGGGTATCGGTGATCATCGGGTATCCGGGGGGGGTTGGCGCTTGTCATGACGAGCATCGGGTGGCTGAGTGATGCAAAGAGCAGATGGTGCAGGGCGGTATAGGGGGGGAGCATGCAGCCGAGAGTATGCAGTTTGGAGATCTCCCGAGGGCCTCAGGGTCTTTTTTTACCAGGACGACGATGGGGGGGTGGGCGGGGGGGCTGTTGAGACACGTTCGTTCTGCCTCTGATACGATGGCCACCCGTTCGATCTCATCACCGGTGGCCATGACAGCAAGGGGCTGTTCGGGTCTGCCGAGGCTGCCTTTCAGGCGTTCGGCTGCCTCTACGGTGCAGGCGATATGGAATCCCCCCCCAGACCACGGATGGCGACAACGGCACCTCCGTCAAGAAGGGACGCTGCAGTATGCAGGGGGGTCACCCGGTATCGCGGTGCCATCGGTGCGCAACAGGGAGAGTGCGGGCCCGCAGGCAGCACAGGCAATCGTCTGTGCATGATGGCGGCGGGAGGCGGGGGTCGGTATACTCGTCTTCGCATGCACCGCAGATGGGAAATGTGTCCATCCGGGTACGCTCCCGGTCATAGGGCAGACTGCGAATGATACTGTAGCGGGGGGCCGCAGTTCACACAGGAGGTGGCCCAGTATCCCTCGTATCTGCCGCCAGGGGTGAATATGTCCCTGATGCATTCGTCACAGGTGGCAACATCCGCCGGGATAAAACCGGAGAGGGTGCCCGTTGTGCTTTCGAGGATCGTAAATCCTCTTGGAACCGGTTCATCTGAATCGGTGACAGTGACGGTGTCGATATGGGAGAGGGGGGGTGCCAAGGGAGAGGCGGCGCATAAATTCTTCAAAGTTGTCTCCTTCTGCGAGCACCACTACTTCACTGCCGAGGTTACGAACCGTGCCCTGCATGCCGAGGTCATGAGCGGTTTTATAAACAAACGGGCGAAATCCTACTCCCTGAACGATGCCTTTTATTGATATCTGCCCTCTGATTCGCATATTTGATGTCTGGATAATCTTTATTCATTTATACGTTTAATATTACATGGGTTTTTACTTTGACAGGGCATAATCGGATCGTTAATGATCCCCTAGAATTAGTTCCGCTCATTGTTACTTTTAACAACTCACAATTCAAAAAAGCCTACGACCTCCTCTCAAAACAATGGATGACCGAAGAAGAGATCTGTGCTGAAATCGGCGCAGAATCCGTGGCTGAATGTCTCGGACTTCTAAAGAAAGGAAATCTGATTGAGGAGCAGTGGCGGATGCCGCAGCCGGGGGGAGCGGCCCTCTAAAGAATATAAAACGACATACAGCCGATTCAGGGCGGGATTCCAGTGTTCGATGGAAGATCTGGGTGATCTTCTCTATATCTCGACGTCTACCGATGAAGAACTACGGGGCATGGTTGACTGCCTTGAGCAGGATGTACGGTCGGGAATCTCGTCATACAATGACCTCGCGCGCAAGTACAAAGTGAGTCCGGTCTACATCAGGGGACTTGCAAAGCGGATGCCGAATCTTGATGTGAAAGGCCAGGGGGGGCTGGTGCTGCTTGACGATTCACAGTGATGACCCGTACTACACTGTACTGAAGAGTAAGCGTGAAGCGACACGCTTTCAGATCTTAGTGGAGATTGCCGCCCATCAGCCTTCTGTGCGCCAGCAGGAGATTGCCACAAAGATGGGTGTCACACCACAGGCGGTCAGTGAATACATTCGTGAGATGGTGGATGACGGATTTGTGAACTCAAACGGCAGAGGCCGCTACAATGTCACAAAGAAGGGTGTGGAGTGGGTAACAAATGCCGCAGAATCACTTGATATCTATCTGAAGTATGTAACGACGGATGTCATACAGGATGTCTCTGTGTGGACTGCCATTGCCAAGGAACCCCCCCTGAAGATGGGGGGGGACCGGGTCGGTGTCTTTATGCAGGGAGGGCTTCTGTATGCCTCCAGAGCTGAACAGACGGCGATGGGAGAGGTAACTATTGCTGCCCAGCCCGGAGAGGATGTCGGGGGGGTGACGAAACTCTCCGGTATCATCGCACTCGAAGAAGGAACCATTCGTGTATGCAAGGTGCCACGTATCCAGCGGGGGGGCGGGTCACGCAGTGTCTCTCCTGACCGTATCCTTGATGCTCTGGAAGGCATGGACTATATCGGTGCGGTAGGTCTTGAGGCGATGGTGCTTCTGAAGAGTGTCGGTGTCACTGAGGATGCCTTCTTTGGTGCCCGGGAAGGAGTGCTGGAGGCTTCATTCCATGGTATCAACTGTGCGATGGTCATCGTCGATGAGGAGTTCACCGGGTTCCTGAAACGGCTTGAGAGTGCGGGTCTTCCGTATGAGATCTGCGATTTGAGCATTTCATGAGTATTATTGTTAATCCACGGCGGGGACCCTACCGCCTCTATTTTTACGATGGCCGGCGTGTGACCGGTAGCGGCGATCTGGAACTTTCAAAGACCGGCAAGGGCTGTCGTCCGAAAGAGTTCCGTTACCGTGATGCGGGCAGGCGTCAGCCGCGGCGTGTTCCCACAAAGGAGCTGATCCGGGAATTACGGGGGGGCAGAAAGTCTATCTTACGGGTGAGGATGAGGCGTTCCGGTCCATGTGCAAGGATTTGCAGATTCCTGTCGCGGTGATCCGGCTCTGCCGGACCTGTCTCTTAACCGATCGGGTAACTCCCCCCCTGAAACATAAGAATGCGGTGAAGTACGGGCATGAGGAGATCTGCATGCACTGTGCGAAGAATGAACTCCGCCGTGAGGCAGGTTATCTGGGAGGGATGGGTATGAAGTCCCTCGGCCATCTGGAGCATATGCTGGATGTGTACCGGGATCTTGACCGTGTCGTTGGCATGCTGCAGCCGGATACCACAAAACCTGCCCAGACGCTCTTTGACCGGCTTGAACCCCCCCATGCGGTACGCAAGACGCAGCCCATTACCGCTCTCCCACTCCCGAAGAAGTTTGTAGACGCATCCGGAGTGAAAAACCTGATGCCGGTTCAGCAGCTCTGTGTCGATGCGGGTCTTTTGAAGGGCAAGGACCAGCTGGTGGTGGCGGCGACAGCAAGTGGCAAGACCTTTATCGGTGAGATGGCGGGGGGGATGAAAAATCTCAGTGAGAGCCGGGGGGGGAGTATGCTCTTTTTAGTTCCTCTTGTTGCGCTTGCAAACCAGAAGTATCGCCGTTTCTCTGAACGTTACGGTGATTTTCTGAATGTCTCGCTTCTGACCGGTGTTTCGAGGATTCACCTGCCGGGCAATGGTCAGAAGGCCCGGCGCAGTATGAAGTCTGATATCATCGTCGGCACGTATGAAGGAGTGGACCATCATCTGCGGATGGGTAAACGTCTGGCAAAGGTGGGCACCGTCGTCATTGATGAAGTGCAGATGCTGGAAGACCCGGACCGGGGACACCGGCTCGACGGTCTGATTGCCCGCCTGCGGCATGTCGCCCCCCCGAAGGCCCAGTACCTCTTTTTGAGCGCCACAATCGGGTCGCCGTCTGCGCTTGCACAGAAACTGAGTGCTGAGCTGGTCCGGTATGACGAACGGCCGGTGGGCCTGGAACGTCATCTCATCTTCACGGAGCGCAAAGAGAAGATACCTCTGATCAAAAAGATGGTCACCGAGGAGTTCAAAAAAACCTCGTCCAAGGGATTTCATGGGCAGACAATTGTCTTCACCAATTCACGGGCACGCTGCCATACGGTGGCAGAAGCTATCGGCAAGAAAGCGATGCCCTATCATGCCGGGCTCTCTTCCACGGAACGACGTCAGGTGGAGAAGATGTTTGAGAAGGGAGAAATTGCTGCGGTTGTCACCACCGCTGCCCTTGCGGCAGGGGTGGACTTTCCGGCATCCCAGGTCATCTTCGATGCCCTTGCAATGGGTATCTCGTGGCTAAAGGTGCAGGAGTTCTCCCAGATGATGGGTCGCGCCGGTCGGCCGGATTTCCACGATCTGGGAAAAGTGGTCATCCTCGCCGAACCGGGTGGGGGGGTCTATTCACGGGAGTCCGGCGGCGGCACGGAAGAGGAGGTAGCGATTCGTCTCCTCAAAGGAGAGATGGAGGAGGTCTCTCCGGTCTATGATATTGAAGGTTCATCTGAGGAGTATGTCGCTAATGCCGTGGTATGCGGGGGGGGAGAACTTGCATGCCTGACCGGGATCTGCACAACGATGGTCGGGGGGGAACTCGATGATGTCTGGCCCCCCCTTCTGAAAAAGGATGGCTACATCCGCGAACGGAACGGGAAGATTGTTCTCTCCCCCCCTCTGGGGGCAGGTGATGGCCGAGCATTTCATCGGCGTTGAACGTCTTTCCCGGATTCTTAAGATGGTTCGAAAGACAAAAGATCCCCCCCTCGCGATTGTTGCGGAACTGGACTGTGTGGAAGATCAGGATGCGTGAGGGGGGTACCTGTTTCGGGTATGCTCATCGCTTTTCTGCCGGATATCATCCGTTCCTGATCATTTTTTTGTTGTTTTTTGTTGAAGTCCTTCTCCGGTTTATCCGTTACCGGTGGTGATATCCGGATGAACCGGGACGAATGATGGAGGAGCTACGGGTGCGTTTCATTGCCGCCGGAGAAGACAGTCTTTATCCGCCTGTGCTCTCTACACTGAGAGTAATGCGAGTGACTTCCGGGGGGGACGATGATCGATTGTATATGCAGGCGGCGACTGAAGAGGCAAAACTGAGCCTGAACGAGGGCGGCATTCCCATCGGGGGGGCCGTGCTGGTGCGGGACGGGGGGGTGATTCTCTCACGGGGGGGTCATAACCGGAGAGTTCAGGACGATGATCCCCTGATGCATGCCGAGATCAACTGCATCCGAAATGCCGGAAGAATCGGGCGGTATGGGAATACGGTGCTGTATTCGACCCTCATGCCCTGCTATCTCTGTGCGGGAGCCGTTGTCCAGTTCGGCATCCCGAAGGTGGTTGTGGGGGGGGAGTCTGCCAGTTTTGCCGGTGCAGAGGATTTTTTGCGGGAAAAAGGTGTCAGGGTGGTAGATCTGAATCTGCCCGGATTAACAGAGATGATGGCAGGGTACATTGAACGCCATGCTGACATCTGGAATGAGGATATCGGGGCACTCTGAGAGATCCTCTGTCGCTGCCGGGGGGGGAATTTTCGTTCGGGATTTCCCCTGTACCGGTCATGCACTGAATGACCCGGTGGTGAAATCCATCTTTTCTGTTCTGAAATATTTTTAGTGAGATACTAATTCATTTAAATAATGGTGCTGTAATTATTCCGCAGAAGGTTCCGGACAAACCTGTTTTTTGTAGGGATATGCCGGAACAGGAGATAATGAGATGGATACAGCATGCCGGATGAAGTGTATGGTCTGCGGGCATATCTATGACCCGAAGAAAGGTGACGAAGGAGTGTCTGTCGGGACAGCGTTTGCTGATATCCCGGCGGAGTGGTGCTGCCCGGTCTGTGGTGCAGCGAAGACAAAGTTCAGTGAGGTGAAATGATGGTCGTACGTGAGATTCTTCCCGGCATCGAGGCGGTGGGTGTGATTGACTGGCACCGGACCGCGTTTGATAACCTAATGGACCTTCCGGACGGGACAACATACAATGCCTATGTCGTCCGGGGGGGAAGCGAGAAGACTGCACTCATCGACACCGTGGAAGCAGGATTTGATGAGGAGTATGTGACAAATCTCATCCGGGCAAAGGTTGATTCCGTAGACTATATCGTGGCGAACCATGCGGAACAGGACCACTCCGGTTCGCTTCCGCTGCTGCTTGAACTCTTTCCGATGGCAGCCGTTGTCACAACGGAGAAGGGCAAAGAGCTGCTCTGTTCCATGGTCTTAATTGAGGAAGATCGTATCATGGTAGTGGAGGAGAATGACTGCCTCTCTCTCGGGGATAAGACCCTTGTCTTCTATCCGATGCCGTGGGTGCACTGGCCGGAGACGATGGTGACCTGGGTGCCGGAAGACCGCATCCTCTTCTCCTGTGATCTCTTTGGTTCGCACCTTGCCACGTCAGACGTCTTTTCTGACGGTTCATGCCGATTGCATGAGGCTGCAAAACGGTATTTTGCCGTTATCATGCAACCCTTCCGGGGGCAAGATCCGCGGTTATCTGGATGCGGTGGATACTCTTGACCGGCGGTGATCGCACCGAGCCACGGGCCGGTATACCGTGACCCGAAAGAGATCATGTCCCTCTACCGGGACTGGTCATCAGAAGAGGGCAAAAATCTCGTGATCATCCCCCCCTTTGTGTCCATGCATGAAAGTACGCGCTGGATGGTGGACCGGCTGGTGGAGGCACTGATCCAGCGGGGCATTCAGGTGCGTCCCTACGACCTCGGCACCGCATCACCGGGCATGATTGCCATGGACCTCATCGATGCCACGACCATTGTCATCGGTACCCCGACCGTTCATTTCGGGCCGCACCCCCAAAGCGGCACATATTGCGTTTCTCACCAATATTCTCAAGCCGAAGGCACGGTATATGGCAGTCATCGGTTCATTCGGCTGGGGGGGAGGAAAGACCGTGCAGACGCTGGGAGATATGATGCCGAAACTCAGTGCAGAGATGCTTGACCCGGTGTATATCAAAGGAAAACCCGGCGAACAGGAGCTGGTCGCGGTAATCGGTCTGGCAGACGAAATCTATAAACGCCATCAGGATCATCACCTCGTCTGAAAAGAGGCGAACCTGATGGAAAAAAACCCTGTTTTTTACAAGTGCCCCGGATGCGGCGGCACGATCATGGAAATGGATCCCGGCATGTGTCTGTTATCATCTGAAGATACCCTCTCGGTCAGCTGTGCCGGCACTGAGGTGGAGAAACTCTCTGAACAGACGGCAGACTTTGCCACCGAGAAGCACGTCCCTATTATTGAGAAGGTGGAGGGTGGGATACGAGTCAAAGTCGGATCAACACCCCATCCGATGGCAGATGAGCATTACATCATGTGGATCGCTGTGCAGGCCGGTGCCGATCTGATGATCCATTATCTGAAACCCGGTGATGCACCGGAAGCCTTCTTCCCCCCCTGCCCGGACACGGACGTAAAGGCGTATGAATGCTGCAATGTTCACAACCTCTGGGTCAACCGCTGAAACAGATTCCCGTCATCCCGATTCTCATTTTTTTGGTATTTTCCGTATGTCTGCGGTGATGCAGGTATAATCCTGCTTTGTGTTCCGGAACAAAAGCATAATAGCCGCACTCCCGCAATGTGTACATGCGTATGGACCGTCTTCACCAGTACCTGACCCTGACCACGGATATCGGCACAATCCTCCGGTATATCGGTGCCGGCACCTGCATTCCCCCCCTTGTCGTTGCCCTCATCTATCAGGAATTTGACATGCTCCTTCCGATGGCATCGGTACCGGTGGTTCTCATATGTCTCGGGACGGTTCTGATCCGGCTTCCGGCAACAGACCGGGAACCGCGTCTCTCCATGTCTCTCTTCTCGGTGGCTGCCATCTGGCTGATCTGTGCCCTTGTGGGGGCACTGCCCTTTGTCTTCGGTGCCGACATGCCCTACATTGACGGCTTCTTTGAGGCGATGTCGGGGTGGACGGATACCGGGATGACGATGGCCCCCCCTGATGTGGATGCCCTGTCCCACACCCTTATTTTCTGGCGCACTCTGATGGAATGGTTCGGGGGGGTATCGGAATTGTGGCGTTCACGGTCGCCCTCTTAAACCGTTCCTCTATATCCCGCCACCGTCTCTACAGTACCGAACGCATGGAAGGGCGCAGTGATGCCTTCATGCCGAGTGTGGTGGAACAGGGGGGGGCACAGATGTGGCGGATATATCTGATCCTCACCCTTGCAGGAGTATTCCTGATCCTGCTATCCGGCGTGCCACTCTGGGATGCCATCAATATTGCCATGACGGCGATATCGACCGGTGGGTTTACCATCCATTCCGGGGGAATCCCGGCCTACGACAGTCGCATCCTCGAACTGCTCATCATACCCGTGATGATTGCGGGAGCCCTGCCCTTCAAGATATATTATCTGATGTACCGGAAACGGGAGGTCAGTCTGTTTAAGGATGAACAGGCAAAGCTGCTCTTTTTGCTGATCCTTCTGGGTTTTGTCATCATCACCGCAGACCTGATCGTATTTAACGGTCTGGACCAGTGGTCTGCACTCATAACCGGTCTCTTTATGGCATCCGCGGCGGTCACATCCACCGGGTTCCAGTCCGCGGATCTTGCCATCTGGGAACCGGTCTCGGTGCTCTTTCTCTCCATACTGGTCTTTATCGGCGGGTCATCCGGTAGTACCTCAGGAGGGGGGGTGAAACTCTCCCGCATCCTTATCGGCCTGAAAGGGATCAAATGGTGGTTCAAACGGTCGTTTGTCAGCCCGAAGGCATTGCTTCCTCTGCGTTATAATGGCAAAACATTTCAGCGGGCAGAGGCTGAATTCCTTGTTTCACGGAATATGCTCACCGTTGTGCTCTTCCTGTTGCCGATTCTCTTTGCCCTTGTCATCATCATGCACTTTGAACAGCCCGATATTGATACGACCCTCGTGATCTTTGATGTGATCTCCGCCACCTGCAACAACGGCATATCCACCGGTTTTATATCCCCCCCTGATCTGACCGTCTGGTCAAAACTGGTGCTCATTCTCCAGATGTGGCTGGGGAGGCTTGAGGTGATGGCGGTGATGGTCTTCTTTATCGGTCTCATTCGCGGGTTTGAGTGGTAAGGATGGGGGGGTGAGGAAATCATTATTGCCGCAAAAGAACGTCTTACTCTGAGGGCACGGAGGAGGCTGAAGATAAAATGGTCTGGCAATATTTCACAAAGATCCGCTATCTGGTAACGGTTGCGGCGATTTCCTCCCTTCTCGGCTCGGTGCTGATGTTTTTTATCGGTGTTGAAAAGACCATATCGGCATTTGTCTACTATTTCTACGGGCATGCGTTTTTTGGTGAGGACGTTCTTCCCGAATACCTGACACCGGGCGACCTTGCAACGGTGTCACTGGCGCAGGCTATTGATGTCTTTCTCTTTGCTCTGGTGATGATGATCTTTGCCTATGGCATCTGGTATCTCTTTCTCGTGGAAGATGAGGACAAAGAACGGCTGAGTTTTCCCGGATGGCTGAAAATCAAAAGTATCTTTCAGCTGAAGATGATCCTTGGGGAGGTCATCGTCTTCATCCTTTTTGTACATTTTCTTGAGACGGCAACAAAGACCGGCTATGCCAACCTAACCCTTGAAAATCTCATTCTGCCGGTAGCGATACTTCTGCTCTCGGTCAGCCTGATGCTGCTCCGGCAGGGGGAATGACCCGTTCTCCATCAGGAGGAATAAAGAGCACGCACAACTAAACTTTAGTCAATGAAACAGATCGCCCTCTATGGGAAGGGTGGTATCGGGAAGTCCACCACATCCGCAAATCTCTCGGCAGCTCTCTCTGACTGCGGGCTGGATATCATGCAGATCGGGTGCGACCCGAAACATGACAGCACCCGGATGCTGATGTGGGGGGGGAGTGGATTCCGACCGTCCTTGATCTTGTACGTGAACATGGTGATGCCAATATCGCGGTCTCTGACGCGGTCTTCACCGGGTATGGGGGGGTATCCGGTGTGTCGAGGCAGGCGGACCGGAACCGGGCATCGGCTGTGCGGGCCGTGGCATCATCGCCACCTTTCAGCTGCTCCAGCGTCTGGAGGCACTCTATGGCGATGTGATCGTTTATGATGTCCTCGGTGACGTGGTCTGCGGCGGGTTTGCAATGCCCATGCGTGACGGCTACGCACAGGAGATATACCTCGTGACTTCGGGTGAGTTTATGTCGCTCTATGCGGCAAACAACATCTGCAAGGCAATCGCCCGTCTCTCCCGGCGTACACGCAGTGTCTGTTCCCTTGCCGGTGTCATCTGCAATTCAAAGAATATCCCCGGCGAGGAGGCACTGGTGCGTGAATTTGCCGAACGCGTGAATTCACGGATGATCGCCTATATCCCCCCCCGTGCGAACATCGTTCAGGTTGCCGAGGTGAACCAGCGCACGGTTATCGACTACGCACCGGAGTCGGAACAGGCGGAGGTCTACCGGCAACTGGCGCGTGAGATCATGGAAAACACCACGTATACTATTCCCACCCCCCCACTCGAGATGCATGAACTTGAAGAGCTTGCCCGGTCGCACCTCACGGTTTGAGGGCTGTACGGTCATGGGTGTCCTCTCGGTCAGTGCCTTTCTGACCGATGCGGTGACCCTGATCCATGGCCCGGACGGTTGCAGCCATATCAATGCCTCACTCCTGCACACCACCCTTGCCGAACACGATATATTCCGCATCCCGGAAATCGTCTCCACCGGTCTTGGTGAGAATGAGATTATATTCGGCGGTGAGGACGCACTCCAGGAGGTGCTGACCGATGTCTGTGCCGATGATCCGGCTGCGGTGGTGGTCGCAAGCACCTGCGTCTCCGAGACCATCGGGGATGATGTAGCAGGTATCTGTAGCCAGCCGTGGGACTGCCCGGTCATCTATGTGCCCAGTTCCGGGTTTCTCGGCGGCACCTTTGTGGACGGTTATACCGGGACCCTCACTGCACTTTCGTCTTTTATCACCCCCCCCGGAGAACAAAACCCCGGAAAAGTAAATATCATCGGTGAGAAGAATCTGGAGTTTGAGGCGGAGGACAATTTTCAGGAAGTTTCCCGCCTCCTCGGCATGCTCGACCTTGACGTGAACATCCGGTATGTGCGTGACATCACGGTGGAGGATATCGGGAAATTCGGTGATGCCGGGCTGAACCTCTTCCGGGAGGACAAATGCGGCGTACTGGGGGGGCGGCATTTCGATGCATGTACCGGCATCCCTTCTCTTCCTGAGTTTCCGGTCGGACTCTCGGCAACCCTTCAATTCATCCGGGATGCGGGCCGTCTCACCGGTCGTGACACCACGGATGCGGTCCGGGCCGAAGAAGAGCAGCAGGCCGGACTGGCGGATGAATTCTCAGATCTGGCCGGTGAGTATGTAACCTTTGACTCATTCGGGTTCCAGTCGGCAGAGATGGATATGTTTGCCGAGGTGGCAAAGGCCGTGGGTATCCGGGTCTCCGAGGAAGGCACGGTTATTCCCATCCCCCCCTTCTGTATGCCGGTGGGCACCCTCGGTCTGCGGCGGATGCTCCGGCAGTGGCGGAGGTTTATCAATGGCTAAACCCTGTACTACTCCCCCCCTCTGGCCCTGTGCGATGGTCGGCGCCGCTGCGGCGATGGCCGGGCTGGACGGGGCAGGCGTCATCATACACGGGGCGTCGGGCTGCTACTTCTTTGCAGACTCGCTCATACCTGATCCTGTCAACTGCACCTATCTTGTCGAGGACGAGGTGATCTTCGGTACCGGTGAGCGCCTGCACGAGGTGGCGGAGGCTCTGGTGCCCTTCAGCGAGAAGATTGTGGTCATCAACACCTGTGTGCCTGCGACCATCGGTGAAGACCTCGGCCCCCCCTACTGTGCCGGGTGCGACCCCCTGATCATCGATGCCCCCCCCGGCTATTGTGGTGACATGACGGACGGCTATAGGCTCGCACTGGCCGCACTCCCCCCCACGGAGACGGACCCGTCACGGGAAGGGGGGGTGAACATCGACGGGCTCATATCAACCGACCCCCCCTTTGCCGTCGGAAACCGGATGGAGGCCGAACGCCTGCTTGCCTGTGCAGGTATACCGGTTGCGGCCCGCTACTGTGCCGATACGCTGGCCTCCGCCATGAAACCGGCGGAGATGACGGTGACCGCGCTTCCTGATGTGGCCTCCGGCATCGGGCAGTCCGTCGGCTCACTCTGCGGGCTGGATGCCATAGAGAGCACCTTTTGTGCCCTGTCTGATCTCTTTCCGGATGCAGATAGTGGCCCGGTCACGGATATCTGTGAGGAGACGGAAGAACTGGTGGTCAAGGCATGTGACCGCTACCTCCGCGTCAACGACCCGCCGCGGGTGGCGCTCTTCGGGATGGCCGGCTACATCGATATGGCTGCCGACCTCTTTTCCACCTTTCTGGATGCGGAGATATGCGGTGCGGGTGCCCGCAACCAGCCGCCTGAGGGCTCGTTATGCACCTGGGCCCCCCGGATCTGGGGCGGTGAAACGGATGATCGCGGCAGGGGGGGATCCGGATCTGATCCTCGGGTCCCGGTATGAAGCGACCCTTGCACCGGGCGTGCCCTTTGTGCAGATCACCACGCCCATCCGCAAAAGCTCCATGCTCTGCCACCGCCCGCTGATAGGCACTGAGGGTGTCCTCTGGCTCATCGAGTCTGTGGTGAACGCAGAAAAAAAAGAATGCTGAATTTCCAAATATTATTTTTGTCGGTCTTCCGGACGAATTTCCCGTCCGCAGTGAGGACAGATATCATATTCATTTGTTGTATTGTGATATTGTTCTGAATTTTTTTTCTTTTTTTCCTCTTCTTCCTCCTTGATGACCTCGGAGAATCCGGATGCAAGGATACCCGCCGGGAGGGCAAACAGGCCGATGCGACAAGGGAGATGACAAAGCCCAGTGCTTTGCCCATCGGGGGGGTTATCGGCACCATGTCCCCATATCCGATGGTCGCAATCGTGACAATGCCCCCCCACCACATCGCCTCCGGAATACTGGAGAAGACCTCCGGCTGGGCAGTGAATTCAATCTGGTACATCAGGGAGGCGGCAATAATAAGCACCACCATGATGATGAAGACCGTACCTAACAGTGACTCCCGGTTTCGCTCCAGTACCTTGATCATGAGCTGGAACGAACGGGAATATCTGCCCAGTTTAAAGAAGCGAAATACCCTGAGTGTCCGCAGGAAGGTGACATTGGCGCCGGGGGGGATCAGGAAGGGAATATAGTAGGGCAGGATGGATATGAGGTCTATGAGGGACAAGGGGGGTCAGGGCGTAGCGGATTCGGCCGATAATGGGTTTTTTATAGTGGTCATCGACGGTGCATGACCACATCCTGAGGAGGTATTCAATGGTGAATGCCACTGCCGTGACAATTTCAATGGTGGCAAACAGCCAGAAATGGCGAAACAGCATACCGGGGGGGACAGTTACCAGAATTAACTCTCCCACGCTGATGAGGATGAGGAAGATGATCAGCATATCAAACCAGAGGCTGGTTTTGTCATCCTCTTTGGCTGAGGATACGATCTCAAATACCCGTGTTTTTATCCGACCCATCCGTTCATCTTCCTCTGTAGTATTTTTTATCAGATTTATTCAGGGTTTTGGTCGGGTCTTCTCCGGTTCCGCCTGTATTTGTCTTCCTGTTTTGTTGTCTGCAAGGTATTTCCGGCGAATTTATCCGCTGGTATCGCAAATACCGAACAATGAATGAAGACGGCCGTCAGCTGGTGCATCTGGGGTTTGGTGTCCTCATCGCCCTGGGGATCTTTTTCCTTAGCAGAGAGTATGCCATCATGGGGGGGCTTGCCCTCGGCCTCTTCGGCGGGTTTGTGCTCATCGATCTGGTGGACCGCGGCTACCGGGTGCCGGTGGCATCAGCGATGGTGAAGAATCTCGAACGCACCGGAAGGATGCCGGGATACGGCGCGGTCTGTTTTGTGCTGTCTGCCCTGTTCTGTCTGATCTTCTTCCCGGTGGAATATGTCGTGGCGGGGGGTGCTCACCCTTGCGGTTCTTGATTCTCTCAGCACGATTGTGGGGGCTGCATTTCGGGCGGCACCGGATCTTCAACGGAAAATCCTGGGAGGGCACGGCGGGAGGTATCATTGCGGCATGTATCCCTCTCGTAGTTCTTTTGCCCCCCCCTCTCACTGCGGCGGTGGCAGCGGTTGTGGCGGGCATCGCAGAACTTGTCTCACCCATTGAGGACAACCTGGTCATTCCCCCCCCGGTTGTCTGCCTCATTTGTCTTGCCCTTGCCTGAGGCTGCTTCCCCCCCCTTTTTTCACGGTTAGATATACAAAGGCATATCCCCCCCGAGTAACCCGGGCTCTTGTGAATGCGATGCGGGCTTTTCTCCTGGAAGCTGTTGCACTGCGGTGATATTGTCCTCTCCTGCGCAGATTTATCATTTTTGCGGTCAGATTCCAATAATATGAGTGGGTGTTGCAATCCCCCCCGCACCGGTTCTCCGGCTCTTGGTCGAACAGAGGGCACGGTATGACCGGTCCGATGAAAGCGGGTGTTGCCACCCTCCTCGGAGACCCGAAACCGGCCATCCGCAGCCTTGCCTGGCCGGTGATGATCGGTATGCTGCTCCAGACTGTCTATAACCTGACCGATGCCTTCTGGGTGGTGGGCCTTGGTGCCGACGCACTTGCGGCGGTCGGGTTCTTTTTTCCGTTCTTCTTTGCGGTCTTCGGGTTTGCAAATGGCATGGGGGGGGTCGGCGTGGGGGGGTCGGCCATCTCCCGTCATATCGGCATGCGGGACCATGAAGGAGCAAACCGTGTTGCCGCCCACACCGCAGTGCTGGTTCTTGTCTTCTCGGTTCTGATCACCATCGCCGGGCTCTTGGTTACCGGCAGTTTCGGGACGATTCTCGGGGGGGAGACATCGGTCGCTGCGATGGCCACGGGCTATGCCGACATCACCTTCATGGGCACGTTTTTTATTCTCTTTCTTGCCATCGGCAGCGCTCTCCTCCGTGGTGAGGGCGATGCAAAACGGACGATGTATGTGATGCTCGTCAGTTCTCTGGTGAATATCATCCTCGACCCGATCTTTATCTACGGGCTGGGGCTGGGTGTCGAAGGTGCGGCATGGGCAACGGTGGTCGCATTCATCACTGCCTGTATCCCGATATTCTGGTGGATCTTTGTGAAACGGGATACCCATGTGCAGATCACCTTTGCCGGGTTTTCGTTTTCCCGGCCGATCACCGGGGGGGAGATTCTGAAGGTTGGCATACCCGCCTCGTTTCAGCATGTGTCAATGGCACTGACAACGTTTGCCCTCAACCTGATCATTCTCATGGTGGCCACGACAGACGGTGTCGCCATCTATGTCACCGGCTGGCGGGTGATCACAATCGGTATCACCCCCCCTCTTATTGCCATTTCAACAGCGGTCGTCTCGGTCTGTGGGGGGGCGGCCTACGGGGCGGGCCTCATCCGCAAGGCAGAGGAGGGACACCTCTATGCCATCCGCCTGGGGCTTCTCATCAGTCTCATCGTCACGGTCGCCGTCTACCTCGGCGCCCCCCCGTATATCGCCCAGGTATTCAGCTATAGTGAGGATGCAGCCCACCTCTATCCCGGTCTTGTTTCCTTCCTGCAGACGGTCTGCTTCTTTTTCCCTGCGATAAGTTTCGGTATCTTTTCTGCCTCTCTTCTTCAGGGGGGGTTTGGCAGGGGGGGCATGGACTCTCTTGTGATCACGCTCATCCGCACCATCGTTATGATGGTGGTCTCGTGTTATCTTCTGGCGGTCACCTTCGGCTGGGGGGGCATCATGGGTATCTGGTGGGGGGGGCTTGTCATCGGGAATACCGTGGGTGCCGGTATTGGATTTGTCTGGGCACGCATCTATACCAAAATGCTCATCCGGCGGGGGGGAAGTGTTCCGGAGGAATCAGTTTAATGTGCTGTGGCAGGCAATGCAGATAGTATGGAGATTATGGGTGCACAGTTGGAAGAGATCATCCGGCGACAGGAGGAGAAGGCGGCGCTGCTCTCTTCTCATGCCTGCCGTGACGATGCGGCCATCCGGCGGGACGGGGGGGGCTTCCGGAGGACGGGGGGGTCATCCGGCCGCCGTTTTTCCGGGATGTTGACCGCATCATCACTCACGGGCCTTCTCCCGGTATATCGACAAGACCCAGGTCTTCTATCTCTTAGATAACGAGCATATCACCCACCGGGCGATCCACATCCAGCTGGTGGCAAAAATCGGGCGGACGATCGGCCGGGCCCTCTCCCTCAACGAGGATTTGATCGAGGCGATTGCCCTCGGCCACGATATCGGCCACCCGCCCTACGGCCACTTCGGGGGGAGGAGTGCCTCTCCGCTCTTTGCAAGATTCATCATATCGGCCCGTTTCGTCATGACGTGCAGAGCGTGCAGTTTCTCGATACGATAGAGGACACCCGCCTCACGTTGCAGGTTTTAGATGGCATCCTCTGCCATAACGGGGGGGAAGTGCACAACTCCCAGCTTTCTCCTGACCCAATCACCGGCTTTGCGACCTCTCCCGGAAAAAAACACAGCTGCTCGAAGGCGGTGACCCCCCCGCACCCGGCACCCTCGAAGGCTGTGTGGTGCGGGTTGCAGACACCATTGCGTATCTGGGTCGTGACCTGCAGGACGCGATTGAGATTGGCTGTCTTGATTCGTCCCTTCCCGGTCTGCCCAATGAATGCCGGGAAACCTTCTCCCTGAAAGGAGACCACCGCCGATATAACGCGTCGATCATCGACACGGTCTGCCGGGATGTCATCGCCGGTAGTTTCAATCGCGGGGGGGAGGTTCGCTTTTCACCGGAGGTATCGGCCTGCGTGCAGGCACTCAAACAATACAACTATGCGCAGATCTATGAGAATGCCGTTCTGCATGCACAGATGATACGATCAACGAACTCTTTGCCTTTGAGTTTGAACGGTTCCTCTCCGACGTCGAAAAGGAGCACACGGACTCTCTTATCTACCAGGATCTCATCCGGGCGGAGCATGTCTCCCCCCCGGCATATATCGCGGCGGCATCGCCCGCAGAACTGGTGCGGGACTATATCGCAGGCATGACCGACAAATATTTTGAATCCATTCCGCGGGAACTGTTGATACCAAAGCGGCACTTCCGGAATCATGCTCAAAGGACGGGTTCATTCTGAAAAATGGAAACGTATTGACGGCACCAAAAGAGCGGTGCCGTGTAACCCTCATGCAGTCTGGACAATAGCGTAAACCGTGCCGTTGTATGCACACCCGGAATACTGATTCTCCAATACACGGTATTCCTCGTATGAAATTACTCTCTTGCTGTACCGGGAACCCGGATCATGAACTGCCGAGAAGGAATAGGTCCCGGGAGTAATGCGGACGAGGAGGTCGAGCAATACTCCATGCGAAAAGAGGACATATTTTCTCTGAACAATCAGTTCTTTGAGTGCAGGATGCTCTTTGAAATCTTCCTGAGTGATTTCGCAGCGGGCGGCATCTCCATCACTGATACGAGGATGAGGTCCTGCAGTGACAAATCCTTCTCCGGTTAGTATTATGAAATAACATAACAGGACTATTGCACCTATGATAACCACCGCGATTATTGCGATGGTTGTAAGGAGTGCTCTATTGGATGCCGTAATGCTCTCGTCCTCAGTCTCCATGACGATGCCTCTTTTTTCCGGTTTTGGTGTGGTGCACTCCGTTGTCCTGTTTCATTCTGGTGAATCCCCCTGATAGTCATCAGTCTTTCACCGACAGGGATATCCGTTTCGGACACCGGATCCGGTACGCCGTTTCAGAGAATGCAGACCTCATGCGGACTGACCAATATTGGAGACGGTTCCGTTGTATTCGGACCATGTATAATTATGAATCAATATATTTTTCTCGTCCCATGAAATACGGGTTTTGCTGTACCTTGACTCCCCCTTCTGACCTGCCGTGTGGTAGTGGGATCGGGGGGGATCAATACGGAGCAGAACATCCCAGAACAACCCATATGATACCAATACTAATTTTCTCTTAACGATTAATTCCTCCAGTGCGGGATGTTCTTTGAAGTCATCCGATGTGATGTGACGCGGTACTACACTATCGGATTCAAAGTCAGGACGAGCTACTGCAATGACATGCTGTTCATGATATAGTATGGTTGAGTAAAATAACAGGAATATTCCACCTAAGACGATAACCGCGATTGCAGCGATGGTAATAAGGAGCGCTCTATTGGATGCCGTAATGCTCTCGTCCTCAGTCTCCATGACGATGCCTCTTTTTTCCGGTTTTGGTGTGGTGCACTCCGGTGTCCTGTTTCATTCTGGTGAATCCCCCCCTGATAGTCATCAGTTTTTCACCAACAACGATAACCGTTTCGGACACCGGGTCCGGTATGCTGTTTCAGAGAACGCAGCCCTCATGCGGACTGACCAATATTGGAGACGGTTCCGTTGTATTCGGACCATTCATAATGATGAATCACTATCGATTTGTCGTCCCATGATATGCGGGTCTTGCTTGTATCCTGACTCCCCCCCCTTCTGACCTGTTGTATGGGAGTGGGAGGGTGCGTCTGGTGTTCTTTGTTTGCACATTTACACTCGTTTTTTCAGAGTTACACTTTGAGGTGCAAGCATTTGACGGATTATACGAATCTTAATTCAAAATTGAGCTACAATCGTCAGTTTTATCCGTGTCAGTTACACTCGCACCGGGATCAGACAGACACCCATTCCCCCCCTTACCAAAGGTTCCGGGATTGCTGTATGTTATTGAATATGTGTGCAAACGTATCATACTCTCTGTACATCTATCTCTCCTATTACCTCCTGTACAAAAATGCCCGCCATTTTGGTCGTTTTTTATGGTTACACTTTTGCCCGTATTTGGGTGCAAAGCAGGTGCAAAAGTGCAAACGTCTTCCCCCCCCTGTCCCCCCCCGTAGGTTTTCATTCCTTTCCTGATTGTCCGATAAAAAAGAGAGAATTACTATCTCTTTGCAGAGGGAATTGCCCACAGGTATCGGGAGACCGGATAGCTTTCTCCCTTCCCTTCTGCTGTTCCCGAAAAGACATACACCGGATACACATATTCCTGGGAAGAGGCCAGAGGTTCAATCCAGTACGCAAGTGAGATGTTTGTTATCGTCACGTTGTCGTAATTTCCCCCCCCAGCGGGGTAATGACATCCGTTCCCGCTGCCAGTTCTTCAATCGCCTGCTCTGGACTGATGATGCTGGAATACCGGACCGGGTTTTCCTCCCGTTCGCGGGATGTTTTCGTCACCCCCCCCACCACTTCACCCGCTTCGCCAATGTAGACCGTTGTTGTCCCGCCTACTGTCGGCAGATCATCGATGGTCTGCCTGCACTGAGCCGCAAGGGTGACGTTATAGGAACTGATCTCTTTTCCTGCATCCCATGCACCCTGACGGAAACAGACCGACACGTTATCGAAACACTCTCCTTCAGAGAGCAGACCCCCCCGGCCCGAACAATATGTTTCGGCAATCACTTTTGCTTCATCATCCGAGGGTAAATTTGGTTGATGATCCACGGTTGGAAACATTTTATCCGGAATCGTATACCGGAATCCTCCGGAATTTTGAAAGACTTCAACCCGCTCTTCCGGCTCTTTCGCGGTATCCTTTATCAGGAGAATCCCGGAACCCATCGTTGAGACCTCCCCCCCTCAAGACTGAAATTTTTTGCGATTTTTCTGACGTAGTTTTCTGTTACGACCGGAGTGACCGTTCTGTACACCGGATACGTCTCATTGACCGTCGGCATCGGTGCAGATATACGATATACGGTGCCGGAACCGGTGGAGACAATTACCGGTGATCCAACGTTTGCACTTCCGGGTATTCCGCCGGAAAGATATACCGATGACAGATATATTGAGACGATTACGATGATTACCAGCGCCGCAAGCAACAGGAGAATCGGTGTTGATTTTTTTGCCATTTTATGCACCCCCCCATACATCTGCCCTTAATCTTTCAGCAGCGGATAAAACCGTTTCGGACACCCGATCTGGTTACCTTTGACTGAAACGGTTTGTTTCGGGGAGAGAGTATCCCCCCCTCCTTCTTTGCAGCAATAGTAGTATGGTGACCGGAGCCCGGACAGGTAACTCCGGGTTTAAATCGTTCCCGAAAATGGGGGGGAGAAAAAGGAAAATAAAAAAATATCAGAGCTGTTTCCAGGTCTCGTGGAACCGCTGCAGGGCGGTGATATGTCCGAGGACACCGAAGATGATGAGCATCCCGTCCATCACCGTGAGGCCTGCATACACCGCTCCCGGAATGAATGCGGCAATGATGCCGAAGATGATCAACAGGAGCAGACGGTCGGCCCGGCCGAGGATACCGCCGTAGACCCGGCCCACGCCCACTGCCTGTGCCTGTGTGCCAAGGTAGGAGGACATCAACACACCGGTGAGGGCAAAGACCCCCGATGAAAGGCGAGGCAAGAGGCCCTGCGAATATGCCGGTGATGATGAATATGTCGGCATACCGGTCGATGACATGGTCAAGGAAGTCGCCTTTCATCCCTGCCGTGCCGGTGACCCGGGCAATCGCCCCGTCCACCCCGTCAAAGAAGGCGTTGAGAAGAACAAAGAGGACGCCCGCGAGGGACGCTTCGTAATAAAATGCCGCTCCCCCGGCAACCGCCGCGAGCATGGCAATCACCGAACAGGCATTCGGGGGGGTGAACCCGACTTTCGCCATACCCTTCGCTACGGGTTCGACGATCCATTGCACACGGGGGGGCCGGAGGTTGTCAACTGTCATACACGTCTTCCTAAATATTCTGACCAGTCGGGTAGTGTGAAGCTATGTGGTGCATCACCACGGATAAATGCCTCGATTGCATTCGCGGTTTCTTCAGGCAACTGTTCCGTTGTATCGATCACGGTGACATGCGTCTCCGGGTGCACTTCCAGCGCCTCGATGAGGATACTGTCCAGCGCCTCTGCCTCCGCATTCTCCTGCACCTTCTCTTCCGCGTAGCCGCGTGCTCTCAGGCGTGTGGCGAGGATATCCGGGCGGCAGCGCAGAACCACCACCCGGTCTGCGGGCAGAAGATGGGTGAGGTGGCCTTCGATGATGCCCTCCACCGGCACAAAGGCGTCCACCCATGCCTCATCATCGATGATATCGGTGTCGCGTTCAGCGTCATGTTCGAGGATGTAGGGTGCCATCGTTTCCTTCTGTGACACCACCTGCATATTGCGGGCGGTGAGGAGTGCTGCAATGGTCGTTTTTCCGGTGCCGGGTGTCCCGGTAAGTGCGGTCATCATGGCTGGTATATGTCGGTTATTGCGGCGATGAAGGCTTCGTTCTCCCACGGTTCTCCGATGGAGACCCGGATATAGTGGTCCGGCAGACCGGGGGGGAAACTGGCACAGGACCGGACGATGACCCCCCCTTTTTGGGCAAGTTCCGTCACCACGTCATCCGCCTTACGGGGGGGCGACATCCACCATCACAAAGTTTGCCCCGCCGGGCACGACCGGATACGGGCATTCGTCGATGAACCGCTGCCGCCATTCCTGAACGACGGATACGATCTTTTTGACATGCACGGTGTCCCTCAGTGCCGCTGTGGCGGCTGCCTGTGAGACCATGTTGAGGGTGAAGGGGGGGGTGGCTGCCCGCTGGTATATTGGTTCGTACCATTCCGGCACAAAGGCGTATCCGACCCGCAGACCTGCAAGCGAATAGGCCTTGGACATCGTCCTGCCGATGATCAGGTTCCGGTATCTCTTCATCAAAGGACGGTAGTCGGTTCCGTCAAACTCGATATACGCACAGTCAAGGAAGAGGATTCCTTCATAATTTTCACAGATTGCAGCGATTGTCTCCGGGGTCTCTGTCGTCCCCCCCGTCGGATTGTTCGGGGTGCAGAGGAAGGCAAGCTTCGTCCCCCCCGCCGCATCCCTGCAGAATGCCTCCGGGTCAACGGAGAAGTCGGCCTTCCGGGGCACGGATACGGTCGTTCCTCCCTGTGCCTGCACCGCAAGCCCGTAGTAGGAGTAGGTGGGGGTTGCCACCGCGACCTGGTCACCGTCTGCAATGAGGGTGCGGATGACCGTATCGATGATCCCGTCCATCCCGACACTCGCGACAAACCGGTAGTCACCGTGACGCTTCTTCAGTGCGTCAATGAACTCTTTGTTGGTCTCGTCCGGGTAACGGTTGGCGTGGGGGGGCAGCACATCTGCTGCCGCCTTGACTGCCTTCGGTGACGGTGGATACGGGTTCTCGTTGCTTGCCAGACGTGCCGGGCGGGTGTGCCCCCCCGCAGCACGGGCAATCTCTGCTGCCCGTGTTGCAAAGACGTAGCCTTCTTTGAGAAAATCCTTACGAATCAAGTGCTTCATTGATAACTCTGACCGCCTGGTCGATCTCCTCGTCTGTGATCACGAGCGGCGGGATGAGGCGAAGGTTTCCGCTGGTGCAGTTGACCAGCACTCCGTGTTCCTCACAATAATCCTTCACCGGTGCACAGCGATCTCCGAGGGTGACGCCGATCATAAGGCCCCCCCTCTGGCGGGGGGGATGGTGAGCGGCGAGTCCGTCACGGAAGCGCTGGCCCTTGCGTTCAATGTCGCCGATGATCTCTTCGAGGACATCGAGTGTGGCGTGTGACGCGGCACAGGCGAGCGGGCCACCGTTGAAGGTGCCGCCATGCTCGCCGGGTAAAAATTCGAGTCCCTCACGGGCGACGATCGCACCCATCGGGAACCCGGAGCCGATGCCCTTTGCCATCGTGATGATGTCAGGTTCGATGTCTGCGTGCTGGAAGCCGAACCATGTACCGGTCCGTCCGAATCCGGTCTGCACCTCATCGATGATCATGAGCGCGTCATTCTCGGTGCACACGCTGCGCACCGCCTCCAGGAACCCGTCCGGTGCGGGGGGGAAGACTCCTGCCTCGCCCTGCACCGGTTCCAGGATTACCCCCGGCAACGGTATCGTCCATCACGGCCTTCAGGCCCTCGATGTCACCGTATTCAACGAATGAACAGTCATACGGCAGAGGGGTAAAGGGGAGACGGTAGTCTTCCTTGTGTGTCAGGGAGAGGGCACCGAAGGTACGTCCGTGGAACCCGGATTTAAATGCGATGAACCGTTTCTTGCCGGTGCGGACACGGGCCAGTTTCACGGCTGCTTCAACGGCCTCACTGCCGGAATTGGAGAAGAAGACCCGGCCTCCTTTGATGCCTGACTTCTCTACAATCCGTTTTGCGAGTTCTGCCTGTCCGGGGATGTAGAAGAGGTTTGATATGTGGATGAGCTCTTTTGCCTGACGACAGATGGCTTCTGAAACCTTCGGGTGACAGTGGCCGGTGGAACAGACAGCAATGCCTGCCACACAGTCGATGTATTCATTCCCTTCATCATCCCATACCCGTGCCCCTTTGCCGTGCGTAATCAGCATGTGACGGCCAAAGTTGCGCATCAGGTATGTCTCACACATATCGCGGTATTCGTCCTGTACCATTTTTTTCGCTTCCTCTTTTTTCTATATTCACTCGTATTCGATTGTTGCCGGGGGGGGTTTGGGGGGGGTGATGTCGTAGACCACACGGGATACGCCCGGAATCTCTGCCGTAATTCGTGATGCAATGCGGTGCAGGTTCTCCCACGGAACTTCAACCGGTTCTGCGGTCATTGCGTCACGGGAGTATACCGCACGGACGGCGACAATCCAGCCGTGAAGGCGGATGTCTCCTTTCACTCCGGTCCCGAGACCGATGACTGCGGCAAGGCACTGCCACGGGAGAACTGTTCGACGAGTTCTTCCTCGGCGATGGCGTTTGCCTCGCGGACGATGGCGATCTTTTCCTCGGTCACCTCGCCCACACAGCGGACAGCAAGACCGGGGGGGCCGGGGGGGAAGGGCATGCGGTGCTGGATTGCGGTGGGCATCTCAAGAGCGCCTGCCACTTCCCGTACCTCATCCTTGTAGAGGTCCACCAGGGGGGGTTCGATGACTCCCTTGAAGTTGATGTCGACAGGCAGACCGCCGACATTGTGATGGCTCTTGATGCCGCCTTCACTCTCGATGATGTCCGGGTAAATGGTGCCCTGTAAAAGGTAGGCCGCTTTTGTCTCGCGTGCCTCACGCTCAAAGACCCGGATGAACTTCTCGCCGATGATCTTGCGTTTCTTTTCCGGGTCGGTCACGCCTGAGAGGGCGGAGATGAACTCCTCACTTGCATCAACCATCTTCAGGTTGATGTCACTGAAGAGTGCTTTGATCTGTTCGCTCTCTCCTTTTCGCATCAGGCCGGTATCCACGTAGATGGGGGATCAGGCGATCGCCTATCGCCCGCTTGGCCAGTTCTGCACAGACGGAACTGTCCACACCGCCGGAGAGTGCCATGACGACATATTCATCTCCGGCCTTCTTCTGGATATCCGCGATTGCTTCCTCGATAAATTTCTCTGCTTTTACCATGATTGCTTACTCCTGATTCTGTATTTTTTGTTCACGGCATGCCCGCACAAAGCCGACATAGGGGGGGTGATGGCCGTGTCGGGGGGGTTGATTTGAATTCCGGGTGGAACTGGGTCGCGAGGAAGAACGCGTCCTGGCTCAGTTCACAGGTCTCCATCCGCGGCCCGCATCTGCCGGAGAAGACCAGTCCTGCATCCTCGAGGCGTTCGATATATTCCGGGTTTACCTCATAGCGGTGGCGGTGCCGTTCAATGATGGTCCCGGTGTTATAAAGTGCATGCACGGGTGCCTTTGTGAAGATCTGCGGTGCAGTTTCCGAGGCGCATCGTGCCACCCAGATCTTCCACCCCCCCTTCCTGTTCCGGGAGAATGGCGATGACGTGACTGCCGGGCCCCATCTCTTCGCTGGTCGCGTCAGTTATGCCTGCCACATGGCGGGCGAACTCGATGACCGCGAGCTGGAAGCCGAGGCAGAGACCCAGATAGGGTTTCCCGTGGGTCCGGGCATACTCAATGGCCCGGATTTTTCCTTCAATACCCCGGTGACCGAATCCGCCGGGCACCAGAATGCCGTCCACATCGGCGAGTTCGCTGGTGGTAAAGGTCTCTGCATCCAGCCACCGGATATCCACTTCGGTTGCAAGGGCAAACCCGGCATGCTTCAGGGACTCCTTAATGGAGATATAAACATCCTCGATACCGTACTTGCTCACGATGGCAATGGTCACGCGGGCGGTACTCTCCCGGTTGATCAGGGTGTACCAGCTGTTCTCCGGTTCGTGTGTCTTCAGGTGGAGCTGTTCGGTGATCACTTCTGCGAGCCCTTCCTTCTCCATCTCCATCGGCACCAGATAGATGTCCGGTGCGGTGATCGCACTGATCACCGCTTTGCTTGCCACATCCGTGAATGCGGAAATTTTCCTCTTGGTGGAAGCGCTCATGATACAGTCACTTCTGCCGACAATGACATCCGGCTGGAGACCCAGTTCCCGCAGTGCCTTCACCGAGTGCTGGGTCGGTTTGGTCTTGTGGTCACCCATATTGTCCGCGGGGGACCAGCGTGACATGGACAAGGGCCATATCCTCTTTCGGGAGTTCTGCGCGCATCTCGCGCACCGCTTCCAGAAACGGCATACTCTCGATATCGCCGACCGTGCCACCGACCTCCACGAGACAGATCTCGGGGACTTCACCCGGTGCGACCGGTATTGTCGCGGCATGCGCGATGGATTCCCGGATCTGGGCGGTGATATGCGGGATGATCTGGACTGTTGCGCCCAGATAATCTCCACGCCGTTCCTTCTCGATGACTTCCCGGTAGACCTTTCCGGTGGTGATGTTATGGGCGGACGTGAGTTCAATGTCTAAGAACCGCTCATAATTTCCCAGATCAAGGTCGACCTCGCCACCATCCGAGAGGACGTATACCTCTCCGTGCTGACCGGGGGGGTTCATCGTACCTGCATCAATATTCAGGTACGGATCGATTTTTACCGCGGTAACTGCATACCCACGGTTTTTTAGCAGACGGCCAATTGATGCGGTGGTGATGCCCTTTCCCAGGCCACTCATCACCCCCCCGCCCGTTACAACAATATATTTCACCTGATTTTCCCCCCCTTCCCGACCGGAGCATATAGTGCCGACCGTTACTCCTTGCCTATATTATTGCATGTACCCGCACTTTATCATTGAGGTTACCGGAAGGTGGGTGCGGTATGATCGTGTGCCCGGGAACAGGGGGGGTCCGGAAAGAGAAAACCTGCCGGTGCAGTGCAGTGCCTCGTCTCAGGTGAATGTGTTTCCGGAAAAAAGGAGACGGGGGGGAAAAACAAGGTTAGTCCCGTTCTGTTCGCGGAGGTTCTGACGGTTCTACGGATGCATCCAGATTCACCGGGGGGGTGGTCGGGTCTTCCAGTGTCTGAATCTTCTTCTCGATCTCTTTTACATAATCTGTGGCATCCTCGATGCCCTCTTCGGCAGGGGGGGACTTGCCGAGGATGGAGTCGTCCAGTAAAATATCCTTCCAGTCCTCGTCGACGAGCACCTCTGCCTCTTCGCCGAGGAACTTTGCACTCTGTTTAATGAGTCCGGAGAGTTCGAACGGGAAGATGATTTTTGTTGCCTGACCGTCTGCCATCTGTTTGAGGGCGTCAAGGGAGAGCACCGTAATGGCCTTCCGGTCAAGTGCCCGTGAACCGAGAGAGAGGATGCGCAGACCCTGCGCCTCACCCTGTGACTGCAGGATACGGGATTTCCGGTCACCCTCCGCCCGGAGAATCTTACTCTGTCGGTCACCCTCTGCTTCGAGGATCATCGACTGTCGCATCCCTTCTGCGGTGAGAATCGCCGAGCGTTTCTCACCATCTGCACGCAGGATAGCAGCACGGCGTTCCCGTTCTGCTGCGGTCTGTTCGGTCATTGCCTGTTTGACGGCACCGACCGGATCCACCTCTTTGATCTCCACCCGCTCGACCTTTACTCCCCCCCACTGGTCGGTTTCACGGTCGAGAATGTCACGCAGACGGTTGTTGATGAGTTCGCGGTTATAGAGTATCTCATCGAGTTCCATGTCACCGATGATGCCACGCAGACTGGTCTGGGCAAGAGCCACGGTGGCCATACGGAAGTTCGCAACCTCAAAGGCGGACTTCTCCGGGTCAACCACCCGGACGTAGACAATGGCGTCCACATTGGTGGGTGAGTTATCCTTGGTGATGACCTCCTGACGGGGGGACGTCCATCACCTGTGTTCTCAGGTCAATCTTGATGATATCCGTGATGAAGGGAATCACCCACCGGAATCCCGGGTTCAGCCGGCCTTTATACTGGCCCAGCCTGATTTCCAGCGCCTGCTGGTAGGGCTGCACGATCACCACACCTTTTGCAAAGATGAGAATGATTGCGAGTACGAGAATGATGGTGAAGAAGGTGTTTCCCAAATCAATTAATGCCATAATTTTATATCTCCTCAACGACGACGTGCACCCCGACGGATTTCACGACGCGGACTTTTTTTCCCACAGCGATACTGCCGTCTGCAGACCGGGCACTCCAGTCCACATTGCCGATGACGACCTTTCCTTTGATGGTATCCGGCTCCACGGTTGTTGTTACCCTGCCGGTCTTCCCGGCAAGAGAATCGCCACTTATCGTGGACGGCACCTTATCCGGGGTAATCCGTGCATACAGCCATACACTGGCGCCTGCCGCAACAAGTGCGGTCACAATGCCTATCAGGATGATCCATGTCGAACTGAAGATCTCCGGAAAGAGCAGGGAGATGGCACCGATGATAATCAGGGTGGTGCCGGGGGGGACCGCGAGGAAAAATCCCGGGTTGAAGGCTTCGACTAAAAGCAGTATGACTCCGATTAAGATCAGAATCCATCCAAGAACTAATATTTCCATGATTCCATTGCTACATGCAGGTTCGGAGGGTATAAAGATAATTGAGGGAATGCCTGTCGGCGGGGGGGACGGTTTGAAAAATATGAGAACGGATGGGGGGGGTGGTGGAATATCGGGGGGGAATAATAGTGTTGGATTATTGGTGCGCTATCACGGTAAAAGAGGCCGAGGACTCGGCCAGTATCTCCCCCCCGTCTTTTCCCGGCCGCCGGACCACCCCCCCTTTGGTGAAGGCGACTTTTCTGCCCTTCCGGACAACGGTAGCCTCCGCTTCAACGGTGCCGTCCCGCACTCCCCCCCGGTAGAATGACGTGGTCTCACTGATCGTCGCAATGATCTCGTCTTCTTTCAGGGCGGTGAAAAGGGCAAGGGCCATCGCCTCGTCTGCAAGGGCGGCATATACCCCCCCGCCCTGTAACCATCCGCCGCCGTTCAGCATATCGGGCCGGACGTCCATGGTGAGGACTGCCTGTCCCTCAGCGTAGGATACGATATCAATCCCCCATCATTTTAAAGAAGGGGGGGTTGGCATCCCGGCCTTTCAGGGAGACTTCTTCGAGATAACTCATTCATTGGTATGTCTGTAGTCTTTCCCCCTTATGCATTGGGCTTTTTTGTTTTCATTGCCTGCGCAGATTTAATGAACCTGTGATACCGACCTAACAGTATGAAACTGCTCATGGTCATCGCACACGAAAAGTTCAGGGATGAGGAATTTTTGATCCCTGCACGGGTCTTTGCCGAAGCGGGCATTGCCTATGATGTGGCCACTGATCAGCCGGGGGGGTCCTGCATGGGCATGCTGGGAGAGACGGTTGAGGTGACCCGGTCCATTAAAGAGACGGATGCGTCTCTCTATGATGGTATCGTGATCGTCGGTGGTCCCGGTGCTGCTGAATATCTCTGGGCGGACAGAGACCTGCGGGCCCTTGTCAAAACGATGTATGAGGACGGTGACGTGGTGGCGGCCATCTGCCTTGCACCGGTTGTTTTCGCCTATGCAGGCATCCTTGAGGGGGGGCGGCAGGCCACGGTCTTTAAGACCCGTCTCTCGGAAAAGTCGTTTGCCGATAAGGGTGCCGTCTTCACCGACATCCCGGTCGTGGTGGACGGCACTATCATTACGGCAAACGGCCCGCTTGCCGCGGCTGCCTTTGCCGAAGAAATTATCTCCGCACTCTCCTGCTGACCTGCATATGACGGTCAGTGAAGAGGACTGCACCATTGTAATCCCGGCCTACAATGAAGCGGGCCGAATCGGGGGGGGATTACTGGACGGGCTTGCCGCATACCGGGGGGGACCGGTCATCGTCGTCTGTGACGGGGATGACAATACTCCGGGTGTTGTCTCTGCCTTTTCCCGTGCCCACCCGTCGTGCCAACTGGAATGCCGGGAATACGAAGAGCGTCTGGGCAAGGGCGGGGGGGGTGGTCGCCGGTCTGACGCATGCAAATACCCCCCCGTATGTCGGGTTTATGGATGCCGACGGTTCGACGACCGTCCCGGAGATGAGACACCTCTTTGCCGCTCTCATTGATGCAGACGGGGGGGCCATCGGCTCACGCTGGATAAAAGGTGCCTGTGTGCCCGTCCGGCAGAGCATGGGACGGCAGGTGCAAAGCCGGCTCTTCAACCTCTTTGTCCGGCTCTTTTTTGCCCTGCCGTATCAGGACACCCAGTGCGGGGGGGCGAAGGTGTTCCGGACAGCGGCGGTGCAGGCGGTTTTGCCGTCGGTGCAATCACCGGGGGGGTTTGAGTTTGACGTGGAACTCCTCTGGCAGATGAGGCGACAGGGGGGGTTTGTGGTAACGGAAGTGCCCATACACTGGGAGGACCAGCCGGACTCGCGGGTCGGCGGCACGACCGGTTTTGCCATGCTGAAAGGCTCATGAAGATACGGTTTGGGCATCGCCCCGAATAACGAAGAGAGATACTGAAGGATACACAGGGATAGTCGAGTTATGAAGAAGGATACGATTCAGTCAGTCGCAGACAGGGATCAGGTTGATGCACTCTTTGTCATCAGCAATGCTGAGATCCGGGAAGGAAGTAAGGGGGCAGTATATCACCTGCACCATCAGTGATGCAACGGGTGAGATGGCATGCAAAATATGGGGAAAAAAGAGCCTGAACTTTCTGGTGAAAGAGGCCTCTGCTGCCATCCGTGAGGGAATGGTTCACCGGGTCGTCGGGAAGGCCCAGGTCTACAACAACGAATTGCAGATGAACGTCAACGATGGCATCGATCATCTCATTCAGGGCCCTGCGGACCATGCCTCGCTTGACCCCCCCGGCGACTTTGTCTTCTCTCCTGCTGACTGCGCCCGGAACCGTGACGAACTTCTTCGGATGGCAGCCGGTATTGGCCGTCCGGGGCTGCGTGCGCTGGTGGAGCGGGTCTTTGCAACGCATGACGCCTTTTTCTCTGTCCCCCCCGCCGCACGGGCGAAGCACCATGCCTACCGCGGAGGGCTTGCCGAACACACACTTGAGGTGGTTCGCTACACGGAGGCCTTCCTTGTCGGTGCGGAGGGTATCTCCGCTGACCGGGATGTCGCGGTGGCAGGAGCCCTGCTCCATGATGTGGGAAAGGCGGTCTGTTTTGCCGAACAGGGTTTCTCCTTCTGTCAGCTTCCCACGTATTCTCTTCTCGGCCATATCAGTCCGGGCATCTCCATCATTGAACAGGCGGCAGAAGAGATGACGGTGGACGGGCAGGATCTGAGCCATCTGCTTCATATCGTCCAGACCCATCACGGCATCTACAGCGACCCGAAACCCCAGACGGTGGAGGCATGGGCTGTCCATCAGGCGGACAACACGAGTGCCCTCCTCCACGAGGTGGCTTCAGATGTGGAGGATACCCATCCGGGAGAGGGGCGGTTTGGTTCACGGTTAAAGGGACCGGTATACCGCTACCCTGCACCATCGGCTGTATCGGAAAGCGTTCCGGAGGCACATGCGCCTTCCGCACCTGTTGCAAAAGAGAAGGGACCGTCTGATCTTTCCCAGTGGTGTTAGGTCGGATACGATTCTCTCATATGTTGTTCCGGTTATCTTTGGTTGCCTGCAGAGGCACCGGGATGACTGTCGGTTTTTCCTTTTTTGAGTTTCTTCTCCACATCCACCATCAGGGTCAGCACCGCGGGCATGATCACGACTGCGCCCACCAGTGAGAACAAGACCGCAATCACGGTGGAGAGACCAAAACTGGATACAATGGGGAAGACCGAGAGCATGAGTGCGGAAAATCCGCCTGCCGTCACGAGGCCGGAGACGGTCACCGCAGAACCTATTTTCTGCACTGATGTCCGGATTGCGTCCGACGGGTCGTCGGCGAGTTCCTTCTCTTCGGTGAAGCGTTCCATGACGAGAATCGTATACTCCGCCGCCACGCCGATGGTCATTGACCCCAGACAGGCACTGATCGGGTTGTAGTGCAGGCCAATAAGGATCATGGCGATGGCATTCCAGCCGACGATACAGATGATCGGGACCACCGGGGGGGTGATGGCATAGATTCTCCGGTAGGCGAGAATTAAGAAGAGGAATATCAGCACAAACCCGAGGTTGGTCATCGCCTCTTTGCTGGATGAGATCATGTCCATCAGGTTGGTGTAGAGGTCAAAGTCGCCGGTGGGATATACCTCGATGTGGGGGGGCGGGGGGGGTTCCGACCAGATTGCATCTTCCATGACCTGCTTTTTTAATTCGTTCTGTTCATCGATGGTGAGGATGAGCGTGGTAAAGGAGATGACCGCTTCGTTGTCGCCCTCCAGATAGGGGTCTTTCTTTGCGTCGGGAATTGCGGCAAGGACGGCGTTCAGGGTGCCTGTGTGTCCGGTATCAGGCCATTGTTCTGTTTGCGCACGAGCGAGGCGATACTGTCCGCTTTTGTTATTTCGTCATGATCCGAGACGGCCCGGGTGCTGAAGGTGTCAATCCACTGGATGGCATCGATGCTTTTCAGGTCGTCCCCCCGGATATAGAGGGGGGGAACGGGGGGGTGACCGAACCCCGGACGTCCTGCACCTTGTCAAGCGCAATCTGTGCCGGAAGGTCTGCCGGTGCCATGGATTTGGTGTCGGTGTCGATGGGAATGGAGGGGGGGTCAAGCGATATGCCGGCAAAGGCGATGACCGCGGCAATGATGAGCACCGGGATGGCGTTGGCAGAGACGCGTGCGACCAGCCCCTCCAGAAAATGCGTGTAGTGGTTCATTACCCGCATCATCAGGGTCGGTTTTCCTTTTTTCGGGATATACCCGAAGAGTGTGGCAAGGGCGGGGAACCCGAAGAGGGCGGTCAGGTAACAGCAGGTGACCCCCCCGATGATGGAGACGATGGCAAAGGTCTTGATCATCGGCACCGGGAGATGAACATGGCGAGAAATCCCATCGAGGTCGCCAGCATCGCGAGGAGTACGGCAGGCCCGGTATTCTTCAGGGTATCGCGTGTGGCCGTCTCCATTGTTGCCCCTTCCCGCCGTTCCTCATCAAAGCGTGCGTGAAACTGGACGGCATAGTCAATGCCCAGCCGAGAAGAATGGGGGGAACGAGGCAATGGCGCCGTTATTGATCTTCACTCCGAAGAGACTCAGCATGGCGAAGGTGTAGACCAGACCAAACATGAGGATGAGGAGCGGGAGGAACCAGTGGCGCATATTGGAGAAGAGGATGAAGAGCACGATTGCCATCAGGATGAGTGCGCCCACGATGAGCACCACCCTGACTTGACCATGTCATTCTGGAGTTCGACACTGTAGGGAGTGGCGCCGGTCACATCAATGACGGTGCCGGGCGGCAGGTCGGCTTCGCTGGTAAGGGTTTCCAGATTGGGGGGGAGAATGGTCTGGGAGACATCGGTTGAGATACCCTGTTTGATTGAGACGTATAAGAGTCCCGTCTGGCTGTCAGGGATGAAAGTGTCCCTCAGTTCCGCGGGCAGCAGTGACAGGATCTCTGCTTTTACTTCCGGGTTCTGCGGCATCACGCCGCCGTTCACTTTTTTCAGGACATCGGCGAGCGAGTTGGTCTCGGTCACATATTCGAGGCGTTTTATTTCCTCTTCCAGTATCAACAGGTTCTGCAGCAGGGTGTCGTCCGCCGGGTCTGCGGTCTGGATGAGCAGGATGTAGGTGTCGGAGACAAACTGTTCATTGTACTGGTCATAGCGTATGCCCGCGGGGGGGGTGGATTTGTCCAGGTACTGGTCGGATGATGACTCGAACTGAATGCCGGTTGCAACAAAGATTCCGGCGACAAAAAGGGCGACCATGACGGCAAGCACCGGTAGGTAGTGCCGGTGTATGGCCCCCCCTCCAAGGCTGCTGTATACTGAAGGAATGCTGATTGTGATGTTGTGCACCGTCCTGTGTGTGTTCCCGGCAGATATTGTCCGGGATCAGATGTCAGGCAGGTATCTGTCCGGAGCAGGGAAACCCGAATAATAGTATGATCCTGATTTGTCCTTAAAAGAATCCTCTGAATCCGGCTCCCTCTATGTAAATATGTTTAAAGAAACCGTATAATATAGTTAGTACCGGAACGGATGGTTTTGTTCTGACAAGATGAGTTGTTCCGGTAAACGCTGGTGTATATTAATGAAATCACGATATCTCTTTGTGACTGCCGGTCTTCTCATGCTGGCACTGGTAGTATCGCCCGGCCTTGCGGGAGAAAAATTCTTCACCGAAGGCCCGGTCATATCAGTCTCGGTATCCGGGAGCAATCAGTTCAGTCCTGATGAAGATGCCCAACTGCCCCTTCTCATTGAAAACCGGGGGGGGCTGATTGATATGAAACTGGTCCAGTTAGGCTATCTGACTCCCGATTATCTGCCCAATACGGCACGCTCGGTGAAGGTGAGTCTTCTGCCGGGGAATGCCCCCCCGGTAACGGTGAAGTCTGACACGCAGGTGCTCGGCATTCTTCCGTCAGGGATCGTGGAGAAGGCCACCTTTGATATCCACGTCCCGGCGGATGCCGCCTCCGCTACCTATACGCTGACGGCACGGGTGGAGTATGAGTATATGCAGTCGTATGACCAGTCGGGACAGGACGCGATCACCTACCATTTCAAGACGGTCACGGAAGAGATTCCGGTGACGGTGGTCGTGACCCCCCCGTCGGTTATCCTTGCGATCACGGATGTGCAGTCCTCTGACCTGAATGCCGGGGGCGAGGGCTATGTCACGATGAGCGTGAAAAACACGGGCAGCGATGACGCGGCTCATTTCGCCCTCTATATTGAACCGGGCGGAAAGGGCCCGCTCACCCCCCCGGTCGAGGGGAATATCTATATCGGAAACTTTGCCGCAGGAGAGACCATTACCCCCCCGCGGGTGAAGGTATCGGTATCAAAGGATGCGGATGAGACTCAGCACTACCCGCTTACGGTCTTCGGTCTCTACAAGGACTACGAGGGACAGGATGCCATGACCAGTCCGGTGCTGATCGGCGTGGATTTCCTCGGCAAAATTACCTTTGCTGCGGTGAGTGAGCCTGCGGTGGCCACCGTCGGGAAAGAGAATCTCATTCATGTGACCTATCGGAATACGGGTGCTGCCACCGCGTATCAGGCACAGGCAGAATTAGTGTCGTTGACCCTTTTTCCAGCAGTGATTCCAACGTCTATCTCGGTGATTTGAAACCGGGAGAGTCGGCAGAGGCGGTCTACCGGGTTGAGGTGAATAAGGATGCGACCATCAAGACCTATTCGCTGGACTCGGAGATCCGCTACAACGATGCCCTGAACAACAATTATGTCTCCGACACGGTGAAGGTCATCGTCGATGTCCAGCCGGCGGATAATACTCCGACCTACCTTGTTGCACTCGTCGGTCTGCTGGTTGTTGCCGGAGGCGGCTTCTGGCTCTACCGCAGGAAACAGCAGAACGGAAGGCAGGGGGCCGTGAGGCGCGAGCGTATCCTGTCTCCTTCCGGGGGGGCGGGCAGGACAAACACGGGGGGGATCGGGCGGGCCGTCTGGTGCGGTATTCTTGCGGGGGGCTTTTGGTCTGTGCACTCTTTGGCCCGGTCTGCGGTGCGGGTGAGGGGGGGTTTCTCCGGAGTGAACCCTCGCTCTATGCGACGCTTCTGGGAACGAATGAGTTCTCTCCGGGCACGGATATCCAACTGGACTTTGTCGTCGAGAATCAGGGAGTGGATACCGAAGTCCTCCGGGAACTGGAATATACGCCCTTTACGATGAACCCGACCACTGCACTGGGTACGGTTGCCGGGCTTGATGCCGGGGAGGTGCCCCCCCTCTCGGTGCAGTCGGAACCGTATCTTATCGGGGACATTCCGGCAGGAGTGAGCCGGTCGTTTACGGCGTATGCCCATGTGGATGAGAATGCCCCGGCGGGGGGGATGTATACGCTCCGCGTCAACGCCGGTTATCACTATGCGGCGGCCCAGCACATGCTCCCCCCCTCCGGTGAGTGGCAGTATACCTACGAAGAGAAGACCGTCCCGCTGGAAGTGCCGGTGCGGATTAAAGGTGAGGTGAAGCCGGAGATTCTTTCTCTCAGGGCAGAGAATCTCAATCCCGGTCAGGTCGGGAGTATTACGGTCTCCCTGAAGAATATCGGGTATGCGAAAGGCACTGCCTCTGCTGCTGAACTGAGTGGTATATCCGGTGTCTTCCGGCAGGTGGACGGCGGAGTCTACATCGGTGACTTTGCTCCGGGTGAGGTGGTGAATGTGACCTTTTCTGCGTATGTGGATGACGCGGTCGGTGCGGGCACCTATCCGGAGGAGGTCATGATTCTTTACACCGATGAAGACGGCGAACCGCAGCAGTCGGTCTCCGAGAGAACGGGCATCCCTGTTGGTGAGGGGGCGTCCTTTGCTATTGTCTCCGGCCCCCCCATTGCAATCGTGCCCGGTGAAACAGAGTCCATCCGGGTGACATTCCAGAATACCGGTGATGCACCGGCGTATGACGCACGGGCACGGATTGTGCCAAGCAAACCCCCCCTGACTGCGTCGGTGGATACGGCTCTTCTCGGCGATATGGCACCCAACGAGACGAAGACTGCCGATTTCACGATTTCGCTTGCATCCGGGGGGGCCCTTGAAGTCCCGTATGGTCTGAATACGGAGGTCAAGTACCGGGACGCACGGGATACGTTGATTCTTTCCGACCAGATTGTGCTGCAGCTGGACGGGAAGGCGGGCAACCCAATCAGAGATGCACTGCTGAATCCGGTCTCCCTTGTAGTGATGGTGGGTGTGGTGCTCCTGGCGGGATACTATCTGTATGTCGGCAGGCGGAAGATGCGGTAAGGGCAGGATTTTTGCATCGTGTGCGGTGAGGGGGGGATTGGGATATAATTTCGTTTTTTTTATCTGGCTGGAATGATTCAAAAACAAAGATATGATAAGGCAGTCCGCGACCGCATCCCTGCGATCATCCGCTCGCAGGGAACGGGATGTGAAGTAGAGACCTGTGATGATCCGACGTTTCTCAGGTATCTTGAATACAAGCTCATCGAGGAGCTGAAGGAATATCTCGAATCAAAGGAGCCGGAAGAGCTCGCCGACCTGATAGAGGTATGTTACCGGGTGGCCGAACTCCGGGGGGGCGTCTCCCCGGATGAACTGGAACACCTCCGGAAGAAGAAGGCTCTCGAACGGGTGGGTTTGCCGGGAATCTGGTGCTGATGTCTGTTGAAGAAGAAGGGATGGAAGCTGATGCAAAAAATGCTGAAGATGCAGAGGTATTCAGAGATGCGGAGGGGGGGGCAGAGGCAGATGAGGATGCGGAGTTGAATCCTGAACGGCGGATGCTGCTGTGCACCTGTGGAGAGGGGGGGGATCATTCTGTGGAGGATGAATGACTTTTATCCTTCGCTCCTGTTTCACTGAATATGCACGCCGAATCCTTTCTCAGAGATTGTTTCCCCGTTTTTCGGACGGCAGGTAATGATCTAAGCATATATCCGGTCGAATTATCAAGTAGAGTAGGATGGATGACGGGGGGGTGTCCGAGAGTATCGGAACCATTTTGATGGTATTTATTCTGGTGGCATTCGTCGGTGTCATGTTTGGGTATCTGATGGGTTTTGGATCGGATAGTCCCATAGAAAACTATCGTCCCAGTATGCCGTTGTGGATGTAGAAGTGTTACCTGCACTCTCAGCGACGGACACCTGGGATGCGGATTCAATAAAAATTCATTTTCTCTCCGGAAATGAACTCGGGTTGAAATATGAGGAAGGGACGAATAGCGGTATTGGTGATACCAGATTCATGCTCATTGATCCGGATGGCGTGTCACATGAGGCTGTCCAGTCCGTCACCATGCACGGTCAGAGAATAACTCCGGGCACAGAACTGTTTTGTTTTTCCTTATCATCCGATATCAACGGACAATATTACATCACAAATGCCTACTCACGAATCGGGGATGACAGCACATGGGATGCGGGTTTGCTGTACCCAAAGCCCCCCCTTTCACCGGGAACATGGCAGGTTCAGATAATAGATGATAGTCATAGCGTTCTCATTGCAGATGAAGTGGTGACGGTCTGAACGATTTTTGATCATCTGATCGTTCCATTCACCTGCCCTCGACTATTTTTCTGAGTATTATGCCTGCTTTATTCGTGAAATGCGGCTCTGCTATGGACGGTTTGTGTCCCGGAAAAAATGTCCGCACAGCAGCCCGGAGTGGGCAGTTCTTCGTTGAGACAACCCATACGTCCTCCCTAAACATCCGCTAATAGAGACCCCTTAATAGTCTGTAATGAATTGATATCTGAGCAAACGAGTGGCACTAAGCCCGTGTTTTTCGGGGGGGTTGTAACTATGAACCGAAAATATGGTGGATCTGCCCCCCCGATTTACCTGTCACGTGAATAAAAAAGGGTGGCCCCGTCACCCATATTCTGCCGGTGTTCTTTCACCTTTTCACATGGTTTCTTTGATTATCATTTCTGGGAAATATGGGCATGTCGCCCGTTTAATGCCAAAAAATGGTCGTTTTGACGTGCATATTGCATCCGTCTCTTCGTTTTCACTCATCCCGGAATCACAGGGACGCAGACACATACCCGCAAAATGATCAGATGTGCTGAATGTTCCCCCGGACGCGTGAAAATATCCCTTCCTATCTGTACATATATCTCTATACTATACGTATTGAGAAGAATACGCACCAGTCCGGGCACTATTTTTGGCCTCTGTGTTTTCACTTTGTGGGTGAAAACCGGATGAAAAGATGAAATGTTCTCCGGGCCGGTGTGGACATGGGTTGAGGATAATGGATGTAGGGGGGGACGGGATGAGGGAGGGCCGCCCTGGCGGCTGCCGGTTCATTCTCTGTTTTATTCCGGGCAGCACTTATCCGGAGCAGATCAATCTGATTTTGCAAAGGTTGAAGCGTGTAGCTGTTCAATTTTCCCTTAATACCCCCCCACATATCGTCAATGCATGAACCGGGACCTGACATTGTCGAAGGGAATTTGTGAGAGAATCTGAAATGCAAACACATCAACTCAACTGGATAACGAATTTCATCTGGGGAATCGCGGACGACGTGCTACGTGATCTCTACGTACGCGGGAAGTATCGCGACGTCATCCTGCCAATGACGGTTCTCCGCCGTCTTGACGTGGTGCTGGAGCCGACGAAAATGGAGGTTCTCGACATGAAAATCTCGCTTGACAAGGCCGGAGTCGTGCACCAGGACGCGGCATTACGACAGGCAGCCAGGCAGGCATTCTATAATACTTCAAAGTTCACGCTCCATGACCTGAAGAGCCGTGCAAACCAGCAGCAGCTCAAAGCCGATTTTGAGGCATATCTTGACGGCTTCTCGCCCAATGTGCAGGATATCCTTGAGAAGTTTGAGTTCCGCAATCAAATTCCCCCCCGCCTTTCCAAGGCCGATGCCCTTGGCACACTGATTGAGAAATTACTTTCCCCCCCGGAGATTAATCTGAGTCCAAACCCTGTGCTTAACGGTGACGGTCGGTGAAATACCCCCCCGGACTTGATAATCACGCAGTCGGTACCGTGTTCGAGGAGCTGGTTCGCCGGTTCAATGAGGAGAACAATGAGGAGGCCGGTGAACACTGGACTCCCCCCCGCGATGCGGTGAAGCTCATGGCACGGCTGATCTTTCTCCCGATTGCAGACGAGATTGCGTCCGGTACGTATCTGCTCTACGACGGCGCCTGCGGAACCGGCGGGATGCTGACGGTGGCTGAAGAAACGTTGCATGACCTTGCCGAAGAACAGGGCAAGCAGGTGGCTACCCATCTCTACGGGCAGGAGATCAACGCCGAGACCTATGCCATCGCGAAGGCTGACATGCTCCTCAAAGGTGAGGGTGAGGCGGCCGACAACATCGTCGGTGGCCCTGAGTATTCGACCCTGTCAAACGATGCGTTCCCTTCGCATGAGTTTGACTTCATGCTCAGCAACCCGCCCTATGGCAAGAGCTGGAAGAGCGACCTTGAGCGTATGGGCGGGAAGACCGGTCTCAGAGATCCCCCCCGCTTTGTGATTGAGCATAACGGTGATCCTGAATACTCCCTTATCACCCGTTCCTCGGACGGCCAGATGCTTTTCCTCGCAAACATGCTCTCCAAGATGAAGCATGAGTCCCGACTCGGCAGCCGTATCGCCGAGGTTCACAACGGCAGTTCACTCTTTACCGGCGATGCCGGTCAGGGCGAGAGCAACATCCGCCGCTGGATCATCGAAAACGACTGGCTCGAGGCGATCGTCGCACTGCCGCTCAATATGTTCTATAACACCGGCATTGCGACCTACATCTGGGTGCTCACCAACCGCAAGCCCGAACACCGCAGAGGCAAGGTGCAGCTCATCGACGCCACCAAATGGTACAAGCCGCTCCGGAAGAATCTGGGCAAGAAGAACTGTCATCTGTCGGAAGAGGACTGCACACGAATTTGTGACACGTTCCTTGCATTTGAGGAGACGGAAGAGAGCAAAATATTCGAGAACGCTGCATTCGGTTACCAGAAGGTTACGGTGGAGCGGCCGCTGCGGCTCAAAGGTATCGAAGGAGACTGTGACCGCGTCTACAAAGCAAAGGAGATCAAGGCGCTCAAAGAGACCTGTGAACGCAGCGAGACCGCACCGCCGGTAATTAAAAAAATTCACAAGAAGGGCACGGCCCCCCGATCCGATCCGCGGCCTGTTCGAAACAACGATCAACGGCAAGCCTGTGGTCGTCGAGTACGAACCCAATTCTGATCTCCGTGACACGGAGCAGGTGCCCCTTCTTGAAGAAGGCGGCATTGAAGCATTCCTCCGTCGCGAGGTGCTGCCCTACGCCCCCCCGGATGCCTGGTATACCGAAGAAAGTGTGAAGACCGGCTACGAGATCAGCTTCACGCGGTATTTCTACAAGCCCAAACCCATGCGGAGTCTGGAGGAGATCCGGGCCGATATTCTTGCGGTGAGGAAAGAGGGCGAGGGGGTTATTGGATGAGATTGTCGGGGGATGGACTACGATGACGGGTGTGCCGGTATGATTCAGGAGCTGAAACCCTATTCCTCATATAAGGATTCTGGTGTGGAATGGCTGGGGGATGTGCCGGAGCATTGGGTGGTTGTCTCGCTGCGATATCTTGTTGTAATCAGGAGTGGTGAAGCGCCGCCTGCTGACAAAGATGTGATTGGACACTATCCTGTGTTTGGAGCAAATGGTATCATCGGTCGTTGTTCTCGTTTCAATTCAAAAGAGCAGCATGTTGTCGTTGGAAGAGTTGGTACTGCTGGAGCTGTAAACGTAACTCCCCCCCGAGAAGCGTGGATTACTGATAACGTTTTGATAATCGATCCGTTGTCAAAGTCGATTCTGCCTGCTTTCTTGCCTCTTCTATTGAATGTGGTAGATCTCGCCTCTCTTACGAATCAGAATGCACAGCCCCCCTCATTACTGGGGGGTAACATAAAGTCACGGAAAGCAATAGTCCCCCCCCTCTCCCCCCCGAACAAACCGCCATCGTCCGCTTCCTCGACTACGCCGACAACCGCATCCGGCGCTCCATCCACGCCAAACAGAAGCTGATCAAGCTCTTGGAGGAGGAGAAGCAGGCCGTCATCCATCAGGCTGTCACCCGCGGCCTCGACCCGGACGTCCGCCTCAAGCCCTCCGGTGTGGAGTGGCTGGGGGGGGATGTGCCGGAGCATTGGGATGTCGTTACACTTCGACGGGTAATCAGCCGAGCAGTCGATGGTCCTCACCATTCTCCTAACTACTTAGATAAGGGCATTCCATTTCTGTCAGCTAGAAATATTAGGGTGGATCACTGGAAACTCGATGATGCAAAATTCATCTCTGAGCAAGACTATGCTGATTTCAGCAAGCGTGTTGTCCCTGAAATTGGTGATGTTTTGTATACAAAGGGAGGAACAACAGGTGTTGCGCGAGTTGTTGACTTGGAGTTTCGTTTTCAAGTCTGGGTACATGTTGCTGTATTGAAAATAATTCAGTCGAAAATCATTCCAGAGTTCTTGGCAACCGTGCTAAATTCACCCCCTCTGCTATGAGCAAGCCCAGCTGTTTACCCGGGGGGGAGCAACTAACCAAGACCTTGGTCTTAATAGGATGAAGAATATTGTTTTCACATTGCCTCCACTCACGGAGCAACAGACAATTATGACGCACATCAATAAAATGATGCATTCAATCCTTTCTGAAATTGAAAGAGCATACCGCGAAATCGCCCTCCTCCGCGAATACCGCACCCGCCTCATTGCAGACGTTGTCACCGGCAAACTTGATGTCCGTGAGGCGGCGGCGAACCTGCCCGACGAGGACGACGGCCTTGGGCAGATCGATGCGTGTGAAGCACTGGATAAAGGTGATGACGGTTATGATGACAAAGGATCCGGGTCCGGTGAGGAGTATGGGGGGGATGAACAGGGGGGGGAGGTCCGTGAAGTATGACCATCATTCACCCTGCTGAATATCTCATTGGACTGGTCAACGAGCTACGCAAACTGCCGCATGAGACCGAATGGGCCGAGTTCAAAGTAAATAATTACGACCCGCAGAAAATTGGCGAATACATCTCTGCACTGTCCAACGCCGCTGCTTTGAATGGCAAGGCGTTTGGGTATCTTGTCTGGGGGGGTATTGAGGATGGGACACAGGCTATCGTCGGCACCACCTTCTCTCCCCCCCGGATGGCCAAAGTTGGTAATGAAGAACTGGAAAACTGGCTGCTGCGTCTGTTATCCCCCCAGAATCAACTTTCGTTTTTTGAGGTGAATGTTGATGGGAAACAGGTCGTTCTGCTGGAGATTGAACGGGCCTTCCGTCATCCGGTACAGTTCCAAAACCAGGAGTTCATCCGGGTGGGC
Organism: Methanogenium cariaci JCM 10550; assembly: GCF_001315945.1. Classification (GTDB taxonomy): domain Archaea; phylum Halobacteriota; class Methanomicrobia; order Methanomicrobiales; family Methanomicrobiaceae; genus Methanogenium; species Methanogenium cariaci. Next base: position 176,472 of record NZ_BBBG01000001.1, read on the forward strand.
TCCTACAAAAAGAAACTCAGGGACTTTCCCGAAAAAGAACGGGCACTATGGCGCATCTTTGATCAGACACCCTTTGAGGACGGTATCGCAGCAGAACGGATTGCGGATGGAGACGTCCTGAAGCTGCTTGATTATCCCGCCTACTTCGACCTGATGGATCTTCCGCTGCCGGAAAGCCGTGAAGGAGTCCTGCACGCACTGGCAGACGATGAAATTATTGTGGCAGCCGATGCAGGTGGCTGGAACATCACAAACCTTGGCGCAATACTGTTTGCCAAACGTTTGAGCGACTTCCGGTCACTTCGGAGAAAGGCGATGCGAATTATTTGCTATCGTGGCAACAGCCGTATTGAGACAATTAAGGAGCAGATGAATGACAAGGGCTACGCGAGCGGTTTTGAAGAACTGATCGCCGCCATCAACAATCTCTTACCTTCCAATGAAGAGATTAAACAAGCCCTGCGTAAGACCGTCCCTGTGTATCCCGAGCTGGCTGTGCGTGAACTGGTGGTGAACGCGTTGATCCATCAGGATTTCTTCCTCACCGGTAGCGGCCCGATGGTAGAGATATTCGACGATCGCATGGAGATCAGCAATCCGGGAAAGCCGTTGGTAGCAACCGAACGATTCCTTGATACCTCCCCCCCGAAGTCGCGGAACGAAACCTTGGCATCCCTGATGCGGCGCATGGGCATCTGTGAAGAGCGGGGGGGGAGCGGTATTGACAAGGTGGTGTTCCAGACGGAGTTCTACCAACTCCCTGCTCCCCTCTTTGAAATGGCAGGTGAGACAACACGAACGATACTCTTCGCCCCTCGTCCGCTTACCAGGATGGACAAGGCGGATCGCGTGCGGGCCTGTTACCTTCATGCCTGCCTGAAATATGTGAACCGGGAATATTTGACGAATAGCTCTCTACGTGAGCGGTTTGGAATTGCACCGAAGAACAGTGCAACAGCTTCCCGATATATCAAAGAGGCATTAGGCATGGGAAAAATTGTCCCTTACGATCCGACGGCAGGCTCAAAGATCATGAAATATGTCCCCCCCTGGTGGGCAGCACCAGACGCAGGAGATGCTTGATCAGTCCCTCATCGAAGTGTCAATGAGGTTATGATACATCTGCAATATCTCGTTTTTTCAAAATATGCACGGAAATACGCTCCCAAAGTTTGTTTGACGGGTGTTTGACAAATCCCTTTCCTGCTGATCTTTGCTTTCGGCAAGAACCTAATATTTTGTGTATTTTTGAAAATTAACCGATATGTGCTCGTATCAATTTGCTTGACGGGTGTTTGACAAATCCCTTTCCTGCTGATCTTTGCTTTCGGCAAGAACTCGATATTTTGTGTATTTCTGAAAATTAACTGATATGTACTCGTAACAATTTGCTTGATGGCTACTTGACGGGTACTTGCTGATTTCCTGTCCGGAGGTAGCGTCATGAATGCTGATATCCGCGAATAGAAGGGCTTAAACTCCTGTTTCGGGCAGATAAATCCTTTGATAAGTAGCGGAAGGTCCTTTGACGAATGAAATACAAAATCATAGCCAAATCCTTAATTTCCTGCAAGGCAAGTCTAAACATAATGGATTTGCTGATGGCTGGCTGACAGAGGGGATACAGTGACCACGGACACCACCGAAAATGGGCTCGAACGGTTGATCTGCACAGCCCTTACCGGTGCACCCTGTGATTCGGGCGGAGGTTCAGAGGGTCAGGTCGGGGAACGCCCCCCCGCTGTCTATGGTGCGGGCTGGATCTGTGGGAAACCCACCGACTATGATCGCGAATACTGCATTGACCTCGTCCAGTTCGGGGCCTTCCTTCATACAACCCAACCGGGGGGGTGGCAGAGAGCCTCGCCCTCGATGAGGACGGGCCGACCAGGCGGAAGTTTCTCGCACGACTGCAGGGCGAAATCAGCAGGCGGGGCAGCATCGATGTGCTGCGCCGTGGGATTGATCACGGGCGGCACCATATCGATCTCTTCTACGGCACGCCGTCGTCGGGCAACACTGTTGCAAAAGAACGCTACGACGCAAACCGCTTCAGCGTAACCCGGCAGCTCCGCTACAGCCGCGACGAGACGCAGCTTTCTCTTGACATGGTTCTCTTTATCAATGGACTCCCTGTCGTCACGTTTGAACTGAAAAACACTCTTACCAAGCAGACGGTTGAGGATGCGATTCATCAGTACCAGCGTGACCGCGACCCGCGGGAAAAACTCTTTGAGTTCGGTCGCTGTGTAGTGCATTTCGCATTGGACGAGCATGAAGTGCGCTTCTGCACCCACCTGAAAGGCAAAGGTTCGTGGTTTTTACCCTTTAACAAGGGCTGGAACGACGGTGCAGGCAACCCTCCCAATCCGAGCGGGCTCAAGACTGACTTCCTCTGGAAACAGATCCTCACCCGTCGTGGACTGACCGATATCCTTGAGAACTATGCACAGATTGTAGAGACCAAAGATGAAAAAACCGGGAAGAAAAAGGCGGATCAGATATGGCCACGTTTCCACCAGCTCGATGTGGTTCGCAGGCTTCTAACTGATGCACAAGAGCATGGTGCCGGTAGGCGTTATCTCATCCAACACTCGGCGGGCAGCGGTAAATCAAACTCCATCGCATGGCTTGCTTATCAGTTGATTCGTCTTCAGAAAAACGAAACCGAGGTCTTTGAATCTATCATCGTGGTGACCGACCGGCGTCTCCTCGATCAGCAGATCCGCGACACCATCAAACATTTTGCACAGGTGAAAGCGGTCGTGGGTCATGCGAAGGACTCCGGCGACCTGCGCCGGTTCATCGAGAGCGGCAAGAAGATCATCATCACAACAGTGCAGAAGTTCCCATTCATTCTGAACGAAATTGGCAATGAACCGCGGGGACGACGCTTTGCAATCATCATCGATGAGGCACACTCAAGCCAGGGTGGCAAGACCTCCGCAGCGCTTTCGCTGTCTCTCTCTGAAGCGGGTGCAACAGAGGACGGCGAGACAACAGAGGACATCATCAACCGGCTGATGGACGGAAAAAAGCTCCTCACCAATGCCAGTTATTTCGCTTTCACCGCCACACCCAAGAACAAGACCCTTGAGATCTTTGGCGAACCGCTACCGCAGACGGATGGTACGGTAAAACATGTGCCCTTCCACAGCTACACCATGAAGCAGGCGATACAGGAAGGATTTATTCTGGACGTCCTCAAGAATTACACACCGGTGAACAGCTATTACCGACTGGTCAAAACAGCGGAGGGCGATCCGGAATTCGACACCAAAAAAGCACAGAAAAAACTGCGCTGCTATGTGGAAAGTCATGATCATGCGGTTCGTCTCAAGGCCGAGATTATGGTGGATCACTTCCATGAGCAGGTACTGGCACTCAACAAGATCGGTGGACAGGCACGGGCGATGGTCGTCACCAGCGGCATCGAACGGGCCATACAGTATTTCTGTACAATCCGGGACTATCTCATTGAGCGCAAGAGCCCGTATCAGGCCATCGTCGCATTTTCAGGTGAGCATGAGTATGGCGGGATGAAAGTCACCGAGGCGTCACTCAACGGTTTTCCATCAAACAGCATTGCGGATAAAATCCAGACCGACCCATACCGTTTCCTGATCTGCGCTGACAAATTTCAGACCGGGTATGATGAACCGCTGCTACACACGATGTATGTAGACAAGCAGTTATCCGGGATCAAGGCGGTTCAGACGCTGTCACGCCTCAATCGGGCGCACCCGAAGAAGCATGACGTCTTCGTCCTTGACTTCATGAACGACACCGATCAGATTCAGTTGGCATTTGCAGATTACTACCGCACAACCGTCCTGAGTGAAGAGACCGATCCCGACAAACTCCACGATCTGAAGGCAGACCTTGACAGTTACCAGGTTTACGCAGATTCGGAGATCGAGAATCTCGTGACACTCTACCTCAGCGGGGCAGACCGTGACAAGCTTGACCCAATCCTTGATGCCTGTGTTGTCATCTACCGGGAACAGCTTGACGAGGACGGTCAGGTTGACTTCAAGAGCAAGGCCAAGGCGTTCACCCGGACATATGGATTCCTCGCATCGGTTCTGCCATACAACAACGCAGGGGGGTGGGAGAAGCTCTCAATATTCCTCACCTTCCTAGTGCCAAAGCTTCCGGCCCCCCACAAGAAGACGACCTCTCAAAGGGCATCCTTGAAGTAATTGACATGGACAGCTATCGGGCGGAAAAACAGGCGGTGGTACGCATACAACTCCCGGACGAGGATGCCGAAATCAACCCGGTGCCAACAAGCGGCGGCGGACACAAACCGGAGCCTGAACTTGACCAGCTTTCAAACATTATCAGGACTTTTAACGACCAGTTTGGAAATATTCCCTGGGCCAACAGTGATCAGGTGCACAAACTGATTACCGAAGATATTCCCGTGCGTGTCTCTGCTGATACCGCTTACCAGAACGCAAAGAAAAACTCTGACAAACAGAACGCCCGTATCGAGCATGACAAAGCCCTTGGCCGGGTAATGAATGCCATACTCAAAGACGATACAGAACTGTTCAAACAGTTCATGGACAACGAATCATTCCGGAGGTGGATGAAAGACACCGTGTTCGGTCTCACCTATGAGGATCACGCGACGGGCTGAACTGTTCATCCTGGGTGCTTACCTGCGTTCTGAATCGGATCATACTCTGATCCGCACACCTTTATTTATCCCGCCCTCTTTCAGGGGGCGTCATCCTATTTATTATATGTCCAACCTGATCAAATATTATTTATATATTTGGTTATATCAACTGAGATATAGTGGATGATTCGGGGGGGCGTCACAGAGTATCGGAAATATTCTCATGGTATTTCTCGTAGTGCTGTTCGCCGGTGTGACTTTTGTATATGTGATGAGCATTGAGGAAGGCAGCGCCATCGGCGACTATACACCCCCCCAGTATGCCATGATGGATGCAACGGTCATACCGGCACTCTCGGCGCTTAACACCTGGGACGCAGATTCCATCAAAATTCGGTTCACTGCCGGAAATGAACTCGATTTGCAGTATGAGGAAGGGGGGGTGTATGCCGGAACGGAAGGCATCAAATTCATGCTCATCGATCCGGACGGCGGATCCCATGAGGCGATGCAGTCCATAACCATGCAGGGACAGAGAATCAATCCGGGTGCAGAGTTCTATTATTTCACCGTATCATCCGGTCTTCCGTATTATATCACCAATGCATATTCCCGGATCGGGGGATGACAGCACCTGGGGGGGAGGCGACTGGTCATACCCCAAACCCTTTGCATCAGGGACATGGCGGGTTCAGATCATCGATGACAATCTGGGTGTGCTCATCGCAGACGAAGAGGTGGTGATCTGATCTCGTCTCCCGGAATCATACGATGAGTTTCCCGCACCCGTTTTCTCACTCCTTTTTTGCAATGTAGCGATACTCCTGACCGCAGGGGTATCGACATCCGATCTGCGGGTGATGGCTGTCTGCAACAGACCTCCCGGTCTGCCGGGGAATAGCTTTTATTTTATGACCGCCAGTTCCGTGTATGATCTTCAGACACGCAGCAGATGTCCCTGCCGAAGAGATCAAACGGCCGGGTTTTTCCGGCGTGACCGTCCGGTTTCTCGTAACCGCTGCCGATGACAACCCGCGGTGTGCCCTCTGGCTTCTGGAATTTCATCCGGGGGGGGTCCACCGACTGGCACCGCCACCAGGAAGAGCATCAGATATATTTGCTTGAAGGGGGGGAGGGGGGGGTCGTCGTCGGTGATGACAAGACAAAGACCTCCGTCCGTGCAGGCGATGTCATCTCCACCCTTCCCTGCGAGATCTGATCATGAATACCGGCACCGGCATGCTGAAGATGATCTGTGCAGTCCCCCCCATTCTTCCGGGAACAACCGGGAGACAGACCACACCGTGTGATGAATAGTGGAGATATCAGGATGGTTCCTATGTTCTCTGTGCATACCGAGAGGTTCAGACTGCCGTCACGAAGAGGGCCTCGTAACAATAATCCCCTATGGTGGGCATACATGAGAAGAAGTTATGCTTGAACTGAAGTTTATTCGAAACAACCCGGATGTCGTCAGGGCGGATCTCACGAAGAGGGGGGGAGATGACGAAAAGCTTGCCTGGATAGACGACCTGCTGGAAAAGGACATCCAGTCGCGTGATATGCAGATTGATATCAATACCATGCGAAACCGGCGCAATATCATCAGCCGGGAGATTAAGGAAGCAAAAAAAGCAAAACAGGATATCTCAGGATTTCTTGAAGAGGCAAAATCCCTGCCTGCTCAAATCAGGGAAGCGGAAGCCGCACTCGAAGAGGTAAACGGGAAAATAAAATTCTACCAGATGCGGATCCCCCCCAACATCCTCCACGAGAGTGTTCCGGTCGGTGCGGACGACTCCGAAAATGTGGAGTTCAAAAAATGGGGCGAGCCTGTCGTTCCCTCCTTCCCGCTGAGAAACCACGGTGAGCTTGCGGTTGAAAAGGGCCTTGCCGAGTTCGAGCGGGCGGCAAAAATATCCGGTGCAGGATTTTATATGCTGAAAGGAAACCTGGCGCTTCTGGATCTGGCCCTCCAGCACCTGGCCCTTGACGTCCTTGGTGAACGTGGTTACACGCCGGTCATCCCGCCCTATATGATGAACCGTGCCGCATACGAGGGCGTCACCGATCTGGGGGGGGACTTTGAGAACGTGATGTACGCGATTGACGGCGAGGACGAGTTTTTAATCGCGACAAGCGAGCACCCCCCCATGGCCGCGATGTACATGAACGAGATCTTTGATGAAAAAGACCTCCCGCTCAAACTGGCAGGGGTCAGCCCCCCCTGCTTCCGGCGCGAGATAGGCTCGCACGGGATTGACACCCGTGGCCTCTTCCGGGTTCACCAGTTCAACAAAGTCGAGCAGTTTGTCTATTGCAAACCGGAGGATTCGTGGGCACTGCATGAGGAGCTCCTGAAAAACTCCGAGGATATCTTCCAGATGCTCGGTCTGCCCTACCGGGTGGTAAACATCTGTACCGGGGGGGATATCGGAACCGTTGCTGCAAAGAAATATGATATGGAGGTCTGGATGCCGCGTGAGGAGGCCTACCGCGAGGTTGTTTCCTGCTCCAACTGCACCGCCTACCAGTCGGTGCGGCTGAATATCCGTGCGAGAGACGCCCACGATTTCGAGAACAAGTATCCCCCCCTCCATACCCTCAACAGCACGGCGGTTGCAACCACCCCGGACGATTCGGGCCATTATGGAAAATTATCAGGAAGAGGACGGCACGGTTGTCATCCCCCCCGAAGTCCTGCGGCCCTACATGAACGGCGCAGAGACTCTCTGATACTCATTTTTTCCGGCTCTTGTGAGGGTGTTAAAAAATTGAATACATTTTTCCGGCTCTTTCATTTTCCGGACATTTTTAAAATGACTCGCCGGTAAATCCGAACAGGTGCGGAGATAAATCCTGAGATCAGGATCGTGCAATCAGCAGACTGTAATAACTCCCGTTCCAGGAGATGACTTTGTATTTGTGGCCGCCGTCCATGCAGTCTTCAACGGAGTATTTTGACATGATCTCGTCAGTTGCCTTTCCCTGAACACGAACCGTGCTGATAAATTCCCCGCCATTGGGATCGATATTGTTAAACAGCTCCCTCAGCTGGGGGGGATACCTCTGAAAATCATCCTCTGATAGCTCTACGATTTCGGATGTGATATTGTCCCCCCCGGAGTTTCGCTAAGATAGATAGTTCCTCCCAGATCCTGAGATACAAAATGCAGACCGACGAACAATACCGCTATGATCGCAATGAGTATGATACCGGCTGCCATTGCCAGTTTTTTTCCTATTCCCATATTATATGCCACCGGATTTTTCGTATTCGTTATAGTATCTGACCGACTTGTCCCGGAACATATGCGGGTGAACAAATGGTCGCCAGGTATTCAATATATATAACTCCTTATATGTCTGTTCTGACCAAACCATCGAAGTGCCGCTCCCTGTCCTGATGATTCAGCCGAAATTACCTGCATCCTCAAACAGAACGGTGCATACAATCAATAGCTATTTTGCATTAAAAATCGCATTTTTTTACGTTGAATCCTGATAAATAATTCCCGGATTGTGGTTCAGGGGGGGTTCCGGGAAACAATCGAGAGGGTAAAATCATGAAACTGACCATTGCAGGAATTTTTCTGCTCATAATTATCTTTGCTGCCGGTTGCGTTGCATCGCCCCCCCCTGCGACGGGAAGCGACAATCAGGGTGCCGCTGCCTCTATGACAATACCGCTGTCTCAGGCTGATGAAGCGACAGCAAAAAACCTTGACGAATACATGACGGCGCTTGGCGACGCCGGTCAGTTCAGCGGGGGGGCCGTAGTGGTGGCCCGGGGGGGCGATACCATCCTCCTTTCAAAAGGATACGGCATGGCAAACGAGGAGTTCTCTGTCCCTAACACACCGCAGACCGTATTCCCTATTGCCTCGAACACCAAGCAGTTCACCGCTGCCGCCATCATGAAGCTGCAGGAGCAGGGCCGGCTGAATATTACCGACCCGGTTACGGAATATATTCCCAATGCCCCCCCGCGATGGAAGGATATCCGTATCTATCATCTGATGAACCATACATCGGGAATTCCGAATCTGGGAGGATATTGTATTACTGACTCTGCGGATCTCACCCTTCCCGAACTCGTGAAACGGTTTGCCGACCTTCCCTCACCTTCGAGCCCGGGGGGGAGGGGGGGTATGCCTATTCCAATAATGGCTACACCACGTTAAGCTCCATCATCGAGCAGGCATCGGGGGGGCAGTCATATGACGAATACCTGAAGGAGAATTTCTTTTTACCTCTCGAAATGACCAGCACAGGACCGGACAATGCCCGCGATGTTTTTCCCAACCGTGCGTCCGGCTACACCACAATGGACGGGAAGCGGATTCATTACGATCTCCAGAATATCCACAACCTCTATGGGGGCCGGTTCGCTCCACTCCACGACCGAAGACCTCTTCGTATGGGAGCGGGCATTCCACACGCCCGGTGCCATCCTTACTTCGCCGTCGCTCGATGCGATGACAGAATACGATTATGGGATTGCATGTGGTGTCATGAACAACCGCACCTCCATCGGTCACTCCGGGCACGTTTTAGGGTTTGTTTCGGAAACTGCCTATTTCCCGGATGAAGATGTGTGTGTCATCTTCCTTTTAAACCAAGACAGGATGCCGACGGCAAACCTCTACGAAGACCTTCCGGCCATTGTCTTTAACGAGCCGTATTCCCTGCCGCAGAAGATTGATCGCAAGGCCGTTTCTCTGACAGCAGAAGAACTCGGGGGAATACGTAGGAGTTTATCCGTCGGATTTGGATGAGACATGGATGTATACGGTATTTACTGAAGGTAACCGCCTGTTCTACACCTCGGATGTGCCCTATGAGACCGTTGAGCTCTTCTTTGAGAGTAACGATACGTTTTTTGTGACCCCCCCGGAATCAGCAGACTCGGTCATATTTACGCGGGATGCCAACGGGACGGTCAACGGGATGATCTGAAACGGTATACCCGTCACATCGCGATTCTCATACATTTTTATATTCAGGAATAGGCGGAATCCCTTCTCACCGACAAGACGCAAGGGGGGGGATGCTCGACATATTTATACAATGACGTACAAATATGTGCATAGGTGATGCCGGTGGAATGGATTCCGCAATACAACTGAACCTGTCTGTAAAAGAATTCGAAACAATTGCAGAAAACTGCACCAAGCCCCTGATTATCCCCCTCTGTACCGCCCTGCCGGAAGCTCCGCTTCCCAGTAGCGAATATGGGTTTATCCTTGAGTCCCTCGATACGAAGCGACGGGATGCACGTTACTCGGTGATGGGGGGGATGGAGCCTGTGCTGACCATATCAATCGGGGAGACCCTCGGTCTGATCGGTGACGAACGGTATGTCGCCTGTGCACGCCGGGCACCCGTGGGCAAAACTCCGGTGGATACCATCCGGTCGGTGGTTGATGCCTTCACGGTATGTGCAGAGAACACTCCGGAATTTACCGGGTGCTTTGCCGGATATTTTTCCTACGACCTTGTCTACGCACTTTTTGATCAGCTGTCAGAGCACCGGAGAGGAGTGAACGAAACGCCTTTGGCCGAGTTTATGCTCACCCGTGAGAGTGTTGTCATTGATCACGATGAGAACAGGAGCTACCTCTTCAGCTATCCGCTGATCACCGAAGATTCGATTCCTTCCGAGGAATACCGGAAGGCAGAACAACGCATCCGGGAACGGGTCTCCCGAATCTCCGTGCAGGAAAAATCCGCATTCCCGGATCATCCGTCCGTGAGGCCTGCCGCTGCACCGTCGTCTGCAAACCTTACGCAGGCAGTCTTTGAAGAGCGGGTAAGACAGGCGAGGGAATACGTCCACGCGGGGGAAATCCTCCAGACGGTCATCTCCTGGAGGATGAAGTGCGCCTACACCGCACCACCCATTTCTCTGTATTCCGCCCTCAGGGAAGTGAATCCGAGCAATTATATGTACTTCCTTGACTTCGGGAAGCGGCAGGTCATCGGGTCCAGCCCGGAGATGCTGGTGCGAGTCGAGGGAAAAACGGTCACGACGGTCCCCCCCATCGCCGGCACCCGTCCGCGGGGTCGGAACGGCGAAGAGGACATCGAACTTGCCCGGGATCTGCTCGCCGACAAAAAGGAGTGCGCCGAACATCTCATGCTTGTTGACCTTGCACGCAATGATCTGGGCAGGGTCTGTAAATATGGCTCGGTCGCCCCCCCGGAGACCTTCATGGACGTTGAGAAGTTCTCCCACGTGCAGCATATTGTCTCACGGGTGAGCGGCGAGCTCCGGGATGACTGCGACCGGTTTGATGCCTTTGTCTCCTGTTTTCCTGCAGGGACGGTCTCCGGTGCGCCGAAGATACGGGCAATGCAGGTCATCGATGAACTCGAAGATGAGAAGCGGGGGTATCTATGCCGGAGCGGCAGGCTACATCGGCTCAACGGGGACCTGAACCTTGCGATCGCCATCCGGACGGTCATCGTTGAAGATGGACAGGCTGCTGTGCAGACCGGGGCAGGCATCGTCGCCGATTCCGTGCCGGAGAAGGAGTACGCCGAGACCATGATGAAGGCCGGTGCCATGCTTGCAGCAATTCGGATGGCGGAGGAACGATCATGAAGGTGCTCGTGATTGACTGCTACGACAGCTTCACCTACAACCTCTGCCAGATGATCGGCCGTCTGGGTGCAGAACCGGTGGTGGTGCACAATGACGCATCGCCGGAAACCCTCCGTCTCCGGGATGTCGAGCGAGTCATCCTCTCCCCCCCCGGCCCCCCCGGCCGGCCTGAGGAATCCGGTCTCTGCCTGCACGCCCTCAACACCATTTCCCGGGACATCCCGACACTGGGTGTCTGTCTCGGGCATCAGGCGATCTGCCTGAACTTTGGAGGAGAGGTTATCCGGGCAGATCACCTGATGCATGGGATGACCTCCCAAATCTCTCATGACGGATGCGGGGTCTTTTCCGGGATTGAAAACCCGTTTACGGCGACCCGGTATCATTCGCTCATCGCGGATAAGGAGTCGCTGCCCGATGAACTCGCGGTGACTGCGGTCAGCTGTGATGACGGCTATGTTATGGGCGTCCGGCACCGGGACTATCCGGTGGAGGGCATCCAGTTCCACCCGGAAAGCATCCTCACCAAACAGGGCAGACATCTGATGGAGAATTTCCTCGGGGGGGCGGATGCCGATGATGCAGGAGAGCATCGCAAAGGCAGCGGCCCGGACAGATCTCACGGTCGGTGAAGCAGCCTCTGCCATGCATATGATGATGACCGGCAGGGCGACCGATGCACAGGTTGGCGCTTTTCTGACCGCAATGAGCATGAAGGGGGGGAGACGACCGCAGAGATTGCCGCGTGTGCGGGGGGGTGCTCAGAGAACATGCCGCATCCATCAGCCGCAGGTGGCGGGCACCCTCGTTGATACCTGCGGCACCGGCGGGGGGGATATGCGGGGCACCTTTAATATCAGCACAACGGCTGCGTTTGTTGCCGCCGGTGCCGGTGTTCCTGTTGTCAAGCATGGAAACCGGAGTGTGAGCAGCCGGTGCGGTTCTGCGGATCTGCTGGAAGAGCTGGGCGTCTCTCTGTCCCTCCCGCCGGAACAGACCTGCCGCATCATCGAAGAGACGGGCATCGGCTTTCTGTATGCACCTCTCCACCACCCGACCATGAAAACCGTGGCAGGACCCCCCCGGCGTGAGATCGGGACTCGCAGCCTCTTCAACATTCTCGGGCCGCTCGCAAACCCGGCCGGGGGGGCAGAGGCCCAGCTTGTCGGGGGGGTCTATTGTCCGGAACTAACCGGAACGGTCGCCGAAGCCTGCGGATACTCGGCACCGGGCGGGCGATGGTCGTTTACGGGGGGGATGGTCTCGATGAGATTACCACGACCGGAGTAACCCGGGTTTCAGAGCTGAAGAACGGAACCATAGACCACTACGAGATCCGGTGCCGTGACTTCGGCATCCCGGAAGCGACCCGGCAGTGCTCCGGGGGGGAGGCAGTGTGGAACAGAATGCAGCGATATTCCGGCATGTCCTGAGGGGGGGGACGAGGGGCCGGCCCGTGATATCGTGCTTATGAATGCCGGGGGGGCGGCGATTTGCATCGGCGGCAGGGCTCATTCGCCTGAACAGGGCATCCGTTGTGCGGAGGCTGCGATTGACTCGGGGGGGCGGGCACAGGAAAAACTGGACGCGCTTGTGAAAATGACGGGGGGGGAACTCCACTATGATACTTGATGATATTATCAAAATGACACAGCTTCGCATCCGGGAACCGGAAGAGAGGGGGGGAGAGACTGCCTCCACGAAGCCTGAAGGATGCAATTTTGTCTGTTCCGGGCAGCACGCGGTGATTGCCGAAATTAAGTTTTCCTCTCCGTCCGCGGGCCGGATACGGGAACGGACAGATCCGGGACAGATCGCAGTGGCATACCGGAAGGGCGGGTGTGCGGCGATATCGGTTCTCACGGAACCTGCATATTTCGGGGGGGGCAGACCGGAGGATATTGCGGCGGTAAAAAACGCCGTCCCCCCCCTTCCGGTATTGCGAAAGGACTTCATCATCGATCTGCGCCAGATTGCAGAGACGAGATTCCTCGGAGCGGATGCCGTGCTTTTGATTGCCGGTCTCTTAGGTGAGCGTCTCGGGGGGGAATTTGTATCCGCTGCGTATGCCGCGGAACTTGAACCCCTGGTCGAGGTGCATACCTCTGCTGAGGTGGCACTGGCCCTTGCCTCCGACGCGGAGATGATTGGCATCAACAACCGTGACCTTTGCACGATGCAGCTACAGCCGGAGACAACGGCTGCACTGGCACAGCCCATACGGGATGCCGGCAGAATTGTCGTCTCGATGAGCGGCATCGGGGGGGGAACCGGAGGATATCCGGCGGCTCGCCCCCCCGTATGCCGATGCCTTCCTTGCAGGGACAGCCTGATGTCCGCAGAAGATCCCCCCCAGACGGTGCTGGAGGAATTCGTATGCGCATAAAAATATGTGGCGTGACCTCGCCTGAGGATGCCTGTCTGGCGGAGGAGGCCGGAGCCGATGCGGTGGGCGTCGTTGTCTTCAGCGATTCGCCGCGTTCGGTTGCAGTCGAGCGTGCCGGAGAAATATTCGATGCCCTTGGCCCGTTCACCACCGGGGTCTGTGTGACCGCGACAGAGAATGCGGAGGATATTGATGAGATGCTTGCCCTCCGGCCCCCCCGGCGGTGCAGGTGGGGCAGATGTCTCACTCCCCCCCCGCACCCCCCCCGCTCGTGTCCTGCGGATGGTTGCTCCCGGAGAGACGCCGTCCCGGCCTGTGATGCGGTCGTCATCGATGCCAGCAGGGGGGGAAGGGACTGGCCTTCAGCCGGGAGTTTGCCCGGCAGATGCTGGAGAGATCTTCTCTCCCGGTCGTCCTTGCCGGAGGGCTGACCCCCCCGGAGAATGTCGGGGCGGCAGCGGCTCTCGGGCCTTATGCCCTTGATGTGGCATCCGGTGTTGAAAGCCGGCCCGGCGTCAAGGATTCCCGTCTGGTGCGTGCATTCGTCAGTGCATGCAGGAGGCAGGCATGAGCACCGGACGGTTCGGCCCCCCCTACGGCGGACAGTTTGTCCCCCCCGAAACTCTGATGGCCGCGGTAACGGCACTTGAGGAGGGGAGAAATGCCGTCTGTCCGACGCCAGAGTTCCGGGACGAACTTGCGTTCTACCTGAAGGAGTATGCCGGACGGGAGACGCCCCTGACCTTCTGCCGGAATGTCTCTGACGATATGGGCTGCAACGTCTATCTCAAACGGGAAGATCTTCTGCACAGCGGGGGGGCGCACAAACTCAACAACACCCTCGGACAGGGCCTTCTCGCACGCCATATGGGCAAGAAACGGCTGATTGCCGAGACCGGTGCCGGGCAGCACGGGGGGGTGGCGACAGCGATAGCAGGCGCCGTGCTGAACCTCCCGGTGGAGGTGTATATGGGGGAGACCGACTGCCAGAGACAGCGCCTGAATGTCTTCCGCATGGAGCTGATGGGTGCGAAGGTCATCCCGGTGACCGGTGGCACGGCGACCCTGAAGGATGCGGTCAATGAGGCGATGCGGGAATGGGCGGCCAGCAGCGAGGATTCTGCCTATATTCTCGGTTCTGTTGTCGGCCCGCACCCCCCCTACCCGGAGATGGTCCGGGATTTCCAGACCGTGATCGGAACCGAGGCCCGGCAGCAGATCCTTGATCGGGAGGAGCGTCTCCCGGATGAGGTGATCGCCTGTGTGGGCGGCGGTTCCAATGCCATCGGCATGTTTTATCCCTTTTTGCAGGATGATGTGAGGCTTGTGGGTGTCGAGGCCGGGGGGGGCAGGGGGGGCAACGCACCCGGTGAACACGGTGCCTCGCTGAAGAGCGGCCGACCGGGGGGGATTCTGCACGGTGCTCTTTCCTACCTGTTGCAGGACGCGGACGGACAGGTGATTGAGACGCACTCGGTGGCAGCGGGTCTGGATTACCCCTCGGTCGGGCCGGAGCACAGCATGCTCAAAGATGCCGGGCGGGTGCACTATGAAAGTGTGCCGGATGCAGATGTTCTGAACGCATTCCGCTACCTCTCCCGCAGGGAGGGTATCGTGCCGGCCTTGAGTCGGCACATGCGGTGGCCTACCTCATGAGGGAGCAGGATCGGTTTGAAAGAGATGATGTCGTCATCATCAACCTCTCGGGGGGAGGGGGGGTGACAAGGATATTTCACGGGAGGTGGTGCATGCACCGATTTGAAACGGTATTCGAGCGGCCGGCGTTCATCGCCTTCACGGTGGCAGGCGATCCCGATTACGCGACCTCGCTTGTGGCGGCGCAGACCATCATCCGTTCCGGGGGCGGACATACTGGAGCTGGGCATCCCGTTCTCTGATCCGGTGGGTGACGGCCCGGTTATCCAGCGGGCCGATGAGCGGGCGCTTTCTGCCGGGGCAACGACCGATTCAGCCTTTGCACTGGTGCGGGACGTCCGCAGGGAGTCGGACGTGCCGGTCGTGCTGCTCGTATACGCCAACACGGTCTTTGCCCGCGGGCCGGAACGCTTCTACCGGGAAGCGAAAGAGGCAGGCGTAGACGGGATTTTGATCGTTGATATGCCCGTGGAAGAGGCGGAGATGGTGCTCGCGTATGCAAAAAAGACCGGGATTGCCCCCCGATATTCACGGTGACTCCGACCACCCCGCCGGAGCGGGTGAACCGGATTGCGGAGATGGCCGGCGGCTTCCTGTATCTTGTCTCCCTTTCCGGGGTGACCGGGAGACGCGAGACGCTTTCTGAAGCGGCTGTCCCCCCCTGATCCAGAGCGTCCGGGAAGAGACGGATATGCCACTCGCCCTTGGCTTCGGGATTGCGACCGAAGCCCATGCCCGGCAGGCAATGGCGGCAGGGGGCAAATGGGGTCATTGTCGGCAGTGCGATTGTGGAGATCATCGAGAGACATGTCGGGGATGCAAAGGGGATGGAGCGGGAACTCTCGGACTACATCGTCCGGATGAAGGCGGCGGTGGGGGGTTCCGGTGGATTGCCGCTGTAATTCATCAATTCCTCCCTTTTTCTTTTCGGATTTATTTGCTCATCGGTGAAAGGCACTGGAGGTTTAGCATCGGGAAGCGGGAGCGGTGAAAGCACATATCCTCCTCTGAAAGAATAGTATGTGATATGATCCCTCCCTCCGGCCATCCCGCCCCCCCTGCCTTTGATCTCTTCAACGTCTATTTCGAGCGTATCTATGACCCGACGATGCACCTCGTCTTTGCCTTCGACGGGCACCTTGACGAAGCGGTGCTGAAGACGGCCACGCTCCGACTGCTTGAATCAGATCCCTATCTGAGGTCACGGTTTGCCGAAGACGATGGCATGCCTCGCTGGGAGGAGATCCTGGAAGTGGAGGGGGGGGAGCGGGCCTTTGTCATTCTCTCCTCCAATGGGGAGGGCGGAGAGGAAAATGCCCCCCCATTCCCTCCCGAAATCCCTCCCGCCCCCCCGCTGGATGTCCGTCGCGGGCCACAACTGCGGGTCTCTCTCCTGAGAGAAGAGGGGGGCGACCGGGTCACGGTCACCTGCATCATGGCTTCTGTGACGCGGGTGGTCTCCGGGATCTGGCACAAAACCTCTTTGCCACGTATGGAAAAATCCAGCGCAACCCGGACTTCCGGCCCGCTCCCACCGGGTGGTATGACCGCAGCATGGCGCCGGTCCTCGCCCGGTTCAGTGCGGATGAGATGCATGCGGCACAGGAAAACGAGGAGCCGTTCACTGACCGCTGGCGGTTTCCCTGTGAGAGAACGGTGAGGGGGGGGACGCCCCCGGATCGCCTCCCGGACATTTTCTCCCGCACGCCTGGTGCGGGCAAAGGCGTTTGGCAAAACACATGACGCCACGGTGAACGATATCATGATCGCTGCGTTCTTTCTTGCCTTCAAAAAGATCCGCAACGACCCCCCCGCGGATATCGGTTCCCCCCCCGCTCTCTTCTGACCTCGGCAGACCTCCGGCACTTTCTCGATGGGGGCAGACGGTGGAACAGACTTTCTGCCCATGAACCGCTCGGTCGCCTTTGAAGTCACTCTCTCCGCTGGTGAAGACGCACGACTGGAGGATATCATCAGTCAGGTGACCGCGGTGACGAAACAGCGGAAGGCGGAGGGTCTGGGGATGGGGCTCGGCTGCATTCTCTTCTACGAGGAGATCTGTGCGGGGGGGATGCCTGCAATCAGGGAGTTCTTTGACGGGATGATGCAGGGCTACGAGACGACGGCCCAGAAAAATCCGGTCTTCTCGAATATCGGAATATTCCGGGAAGAGGACTTCCTCCCGCTAACGGGAACGGATGGCCGCCCCCCCCTCGGTCTCCGGGATGTCTGCCTTCTCCCGTGTGTCTGCTGGCCGTATGGCTTTCTCATGGCTCTTTCCACCTTCCGCGATACGATGACGATTGTCACGGCCTATGAGGAGGGACCGTATTCGCGAGAGACGGTCGAGGAGTTCCTGGCGTTGGTGGACGGGTATCTGCCGTGAACCGTTTCCCATCTTTTTGACCCTTTTTGATACCCTGTTTTCAGGGATTGGAGGGTGATATGGATGTATTTTCTGCACGTATTTGTTGCCGGAAAAACATGTCCATAATGCCGGTTATTCGCTTAAAATCGGGTGGATTGCAGACTATATTGGGGGGGTCGCTATTGGCGGATATTTTTGAGAGGATGTGTGGCGTGTCCTGACGGAGAAAGGCCCGCTCCGGGCTTCTGTGGGGGGGATGTTTTTTCCGGGGGGGTGGAGATCTGCCTGATATGTAATTTGGCCGGGATTCTCCATTCGATGGTGGGGGGGTGTTGTCCAAAATAACGAGAATTATGAGTAAAGTGGTTTTTCATGTCGTCAAACCCGATCGCCTCATCTTCTTTTGAAGTAATTTGGATCTTGGAACCCGGAAGACACTCATGTGAGATGATCTTTATGCTGAATGGGTGATCTTCTGTCTTTTTTTATGTATTGTCGTGTTTTCTGGCAGTTCATCGGCATTGACGAAACATTTATGCTACTTCCCAGTGGTGGGTATGCACCAGTATTCCGCTGAAAAACAGATCCGGAAGACCCCCCCCGCTTCCACATTTGAGGAGGTATGATGGGGTATGAAAAATGATGTCTGGAAACGATCCCTCGTTTTCATTGCGATTGTATGGATTGGCATTGCTTCTGCACATGCGTGGCAGATTGAGAAGATAAATGCCGGAGGAAATGATACTGGCTGGGGCATTTCGCTGGCACTGGATTCAGGTGGGACTCCTCATGTCAGCACCTATGACATAGAATCATTCGAACTGAAGCATGTATGGAAGAGCAGTTCTGGGTGGGTTGACGAGACCATTGACGGTGGAGGGTATGCGATAGGAATGTCAATTGCTGTCAGAGGGGGATAATTTCCCTTCTGTCTGTTATTCATTGAGGAATTTCACCGATAAAAATGATCGTATTCTGAAATATGCCTGGAAGGACAATATTGGGTGGCATACTGAGACGATCGATGAAAATGGCGACCGTGTCGGATACTCTTCCCTTGCAATCGACAGTGATGATAATCCCCACCTTAGTTATTATAATCCAGAAGAGAATGAACTCCGGTATGCTTGGAAGGATGTATCAGGCTGGCACATTGAAATGTTTGATGATGTCGGTTATGCCTGCTATACTTCCCTTGCTCTTGATGATGATGGATATCCCCCCCATATCAGCTACAGTGAAGGTGGTGTTGATGAAGTACGATATGCCTGTAAAGATGCAGCAGGCTGGCATATTGAGACTTTTGACACCGTAGATGCGATATATACATCCCTCTCTCTTGACAGCGCAGGGTATCCACATGTCAGTTATGTCCTCAACGGTGAGAAGTATTTGAAATATGCCTGGAAAGACGCATCCGGATGGCATTCAGAACGGGTTGTAGGGGGGGGATGTGGGACCGATGAGGGTTGTCTCTGGGAAGTTCACTCTCTTGCACTTGGTGGGAATGATATGCCCCCCATATCAGTTATTGCAGAAGTGGAGTCGAAGATTTAATGTATGCCTGGAAAAACGCATCCGGATGGCAAACTGAAATCGTTGACAATATTGGTTGGGTTGGAATGTTTAATGATCTTTTTGTGGATGAAAATAACATTCCCCCCCACATCTGCTATCTTGATGAAGAAACCTCAGAACTGAAATATGCCATATGGAGCCCAAAAACTCCGGTTGAACCTTCGGATGCATGGCATACTACAATTGTTGACGGTTCTGTCTCGACATTAGCCGCATCAATCGCTCTTGATGCAAATGATTGCCCACACATCGCCTATCATGACTACACGAATGGTGACCTTAAATATGCATGGAATACCTGCACCAGATGGCAAACAGAAATTGCAGACAGCACAGGAAATTCCGGAAGAATGTCTTCAATTGCACTGGATGCAAGTGGAAATCCTCATATAAGTTATTATGATCATGACAGACGTGATCTGAGATATGCCTGGAAAGACAGCTCCGGGTGGCACACCAGTATCGTGGATAGTGATGGAATGGTTGGTTTTTATACCTCTATTGCCATCGACGCGGATGGAAATCCCTGCATCAGTTATCAGCATTCCGGCCTTGGGCAGCTAAGGTATGCCTGGAAAGATGCATCTGGCTGGCACATTGACGTTATCTGCAGTGGACAGTCTACCTCGCTGGCACTTGACAGCAACGATAACCCTGTCATTGGCTTCATTAGGGGGGGTGATACTATCTCTTACGCTTGGAAAGACAGCTCCGGGTGGCACACTGAAAATGTTGGCTCAGCACGGTTTGATATGTCAAGAATTTCTCTTGCCCTGACAAACAGTGATATGCCCTGCATCAGTTACTACACCAGTGATAGAAAGTTGGGATATGCTTGGGAGGATGTATCTGGCTGGCATGTAGAAACTGTTGATAAAGAGCGTGGTAAGGGTTTTTCCTCTTCTCTTGACCTTGATGGTGATGGAAATCCGCACATTTTGTATTATGATTCCCTTCATGCAAATATGAAATATGCCTGGAAGGATTTCACAGGTTGGAATAATGAATCGATCACTCCCGAAGGATACGGAGGATCTGATCTCTCTCTTGCTCTTGACTCTGCAGGCACTCCTCATATCAGTTATCGGGGGACACGGTCTCGAATACGCATGGCGGGGGGAACCGTCACCCGGTTGCAAAAGATGACGAGTATTCCACCTGGAGGAATCTAACACTCGATATCCTTGCTCCCGGTGTGCTTGAAAATGACATTGATCCGAGTACGAATTCTCTCGAAGCAATGCTGATGTCGGGCACGGCACATGGAAACGTGACACTCCACATGAACGGATCCTTTGTGTATGTGCCGGATGCAGGATACATTGGATCAGATTTTTTCACATATGTGGCATATGATGGTGAATTGTCCAGTCAGGAAGCAACTGTCTTTCTGATAATTTATGATAAATCTATTCCCACTCCTGAATTCCCCCTCTGTTCAGCGTTTGTGTGCGCTGGTGTGTGTTGGAGTCACTGCGCTCTTATTGAGACGGAAAAAAGACTAAAGAGTGATAGACCTCTTCAATTACTATTTTTTTGATGGTTTCCGGATCCTAAAAAAGGATATTATCTCACCGTCGCCGCACCCGCACCGACTCCGCATGGGCATGCAGCCCTTCGGCATCGGCAAGGGTCTCGACAATATCGCCAATCGCTTCCAGCCCGTCCCGGTCGATCATCTGGATGGTCGAGGTCTTGCAGAAGTGATCCACATTCAGCCTGAATACATGCGGGCGTATCCTGCCGTAGGGAGCACGTGGTTGGTGCCGGAGGCATAGTCCCCGCAGGCAACCGCGGTGAAGGGCCCGGCGAAGATGGAACCTGCGTTCTCGATTTTCGAGAGCACGGCAAAGGTGTCTGCCACCTGGATGGAGAGGTGTTCCGGGGCAATCTCGTTCATCAGGTCGATGGCCTCGTCCAGCGTCTCTGCGATGATATAACCGGAGTTATCCAGTGCTTTTTGGATAATCTCCTGACGCGGACTCTGTGCAAACATCCGGGCCACTTCTGCTGATGCCGCCTCTGCGATTTTTGTATCGGTCGTGACAAGAATGCATGCCGCCTTCGGGTCATGCTCGGCCTGGGCGAGAATGTCTGCTGCAATATACTCCGGTGTCGCGGTGCTGTCTGCGATGATGCCGATCTCTGAAGGCCCTGCCGGAAAGTCAATCTCCGCATGATCACGCAGGAGCATCTTTGCCGCGGTCACATAGATATTCCCCGGCCCGACAATCTTCTGAACCGGTGCCACCGACTCGGTACCGAGGGCCATTGCGGCAATTGCCTGTGCTCCTCCCAGTCGGTATATCTCAGAGACACCGGCGATATCAAGGGCCACCAAAGTCAGGGGGGGATGGATGGGTGGCGGCGTGCAGCAGCAGATCTCTTTGACCCCTGCCACCCGTGCGGGAATCGCCGTCATCAGGGCGGTGGACGGGTATGCGGCACGCCCGCCGGGGGGGACATAGGCGCCGATGCGGGAGAGCGCGGTCGTCTTCACCCCGAGGGTGATGCCGGGCTCCATCTCCTGCAGCCACATACCGGTGCGTTTCTGGAGCTCGTGGAACTGGGTGATCCGGGCCTCTGCCTCGATGAGACGTTCGGTGATCTCGGTGTCGACCTCATCGTAGGCCGCCTCTATCTCCTCTTCGGTGACACGGAAATTTTCGATATCAATCCCGTCGAACCGGGCAGTCAGGTCACGCAGAGCGGCGTCCTTTCCCTCTTGCACCTCTTGGATGATTGCCTCAACCGGCTCACGTACCCCATCAATGTCGGACCGTCGGGACTGCACCCAGGCCCCGACCTGCAGCGGTTTTAACATATGGAAATGCGTTCGTTTCAACATGCCATAATAGGGTACGTCCGGCAGATATCCTGCCGCAGGAATCCCCGGCAGGCCGGTCGAATATGGTATATCAATTATGGTTGATATTTGAACAAATGTAAAGAGTTATATTCAGATACGCCCGATGCTCTGGTGAGGATATCTGAACCGGATGCCGAAGACCCTGCGGAAGGGGGGGACTTCGGGTATAGCAGGTACGACCGGCATAACTCCATACCTTATGCGCTTTCGTGCCTCCTGCAGATACCCTGGCCATTTACGGGATACTCGCCCATACGCTCATTCAACGTATTCCCTCTCACTCCTCTGGCCGGGTCGTCTCTGGTGTTTTCCTCCCTCTTCCGCCCTGCATGAACCTGTGAATCCCCCATCCCCTTCATCCAATGTGGAATCATCAACTCTTCCGTATGGGAGCAAAAACCAATCTCAGGGACAGGGGGGGTTCACAACCTGCGGCCGTATCACAAGGTCCATTCTCCTGTATCCGATCCCCCCCTTTGTGGGACGGGACACCCACAGGGGGATATATACCGCTCCAGTGACACCACACTTTCCACAAACCCGGTGAGCGGCCCAGGTGGTTCTTTTGCAATCAGGCGTAGTTCTTCCCAGCCTGAACCGGCCTGCTCATTCCGGCACTGTCCTTGGTGGCCTTCCGTCGTAGCGGATGTATTTGTGACATAGTGCACCCCCCCTGCGGCGGAACGCTCAGCCTTCTACTTTTCCGTTTCATCTTCTGCCGCACGGCTCTTATCAGCGTCTGTTTCGGACCCGTTGCGTCTTTGATACCAGATGCGTCCCCCCCAGGCAAGGATCATGCCGATCACAAACGCGAGGGTGATGCTGCCCACAAAGGAGATGACTGCATGATGCCGGTCACGGCGAGAGAGTCAGTTTTGGTTGCGTGAATGCCCAGTTCAATCGCCACGAACAGGAGGAGGGCACCGAATATGCCGGTGGGGGGGATGATGGAGAGCACGCCAGCTGATGCAAAGAAGATGGCAAAGGCAAGCAGGATGATGCCTGCGATGATATTTGCCCCCCCGCCGGTGCGTGCACCGAAGCGGTACTGTCCGGCCATGCCGCCTGCGCCGTGGCACATGGGGGGGAAGCCGCCGAACGGAACCGAGACCAGATTCATCACCCCCCCGATGGTTGCGGAGAGGCGGTCTGGTTTTATTTCATGGCGGAAGAGGTCAAGGGTCAGCAGGGAGGTCGCAAGAATGGCATTGGTGATCGTGAGCGGCACCTGCGGGAGGACAAGGTCGGTGAATGCCGGGAAGAAGACCTCCGGTGAGGGCAGAAAGAACGCAGGAAGAGCGGGGGGGATGGCGAACTCCGGCATACCGGTGATCAGAATTCCCGCCCCCCCACACCGCCGAAGACCACAATAAGAGCAGAGATGTCCGGCACCCGGGTGTACTTCGCACCGACCCAGAAGAGGCCGATGACCAGCGTGGCCGCCGCAAACGGAATGATATCACCTGTTGCAAACCCGAAGGCCGAACGGAGCAGCAGAAGCGCCAGACCCGCCTGCACACCCCCGGATGACATTCTGCGGGATGTATCGTTTCAGTGCCTCCATCCATCGCATCATACCTGCCAAAAGAAAGAAGATACCGATGATGATGCCTGACGCGGCGATGATGTCATGCGTGAGAGATCCGGAAATCACCACCGCCCCCCCAACCGCCTTCATCGGTTCGATGGGCACCGGCAGGCGATAGTAGAACCCGGAAATGATGAACCAGAAAGCGAAAAAGAAGAGGATGTGACTGATATTCATATCTGACACGAGGGCCACCCCCCCGAAGACGATCGGAAGAATGGTCCCGAAGTCGCCCACCGACCCCCCCGCCGCCTCCCTCAACGTAAAGGCAGGTTTCGGGAGCTGGTCTGCAGTATCAGGGTGATGGTTCAGAATATTCATGTTGTCTCCGTCCCATTCACGGGATAGTCAGAAAAGTATCCCGTTTTTATGACGATAGGTATTGTGGTATCACGGTCCCTCTGCACTATTGTCAGGATGCCAGAACAGTTATGGCGCAGGGGGGGTCACCGATGAGATCTTTGCCGCGAGTGCAGCAACTGTCCCTTCCCCCCCCAGCAGTGCGTTTGCCTCGTCGGGCATTGATTCCTTAATGATTTCCAGAAAGAGTAACGTGCCCTCATTCGTCGTTGAGATACCCACCCGTTCCTCTCTTCGGACCAGATTTTTATCCTCCATCGTGTCGAAGACTGGGAGGACATAGTAATGGGGGGGCACATCAAGATACCGGGCGAACCGACGGGCGGTGGGAAACCGGATTCTTGTTTCTTCTGCGGAATATTCAACAGAAATGCGCTGATCTTCCCGGATAAGAATGTCAGCCGCTGCCTGAAAGAGTGCCGGTATGTTAAGTGACGCCATAGAAGTATGCGGTATTTGGCAGGAAAAGAAAAAAAAGTTAGTGGTTAGTCCTTACCTTTCCCGGATTCTTTTGGATTCGGTTCGAGCATCACAATCTCTGCACCGATATCAGCAGAAATTATCTCCAGCTCCTTTTTCCGGAAATGGCCGGCTTCCATTTTCAGCTTCTCCTCTCCCTTTCCGGTGACCGCAACAACCTTGAACATGGGCTGATGCGCACCTTCTCCGACCTTCTGTCGTGGACGTACATATATCTTCATGCTGTTCTCCTCCTCTCCTTCTGCGTGGAGACAGCCAAAAATAGGTGGGATAGTATTTATTCTTTGTCGCCATCGGTGTGGCGGAAGGTTTCCATGTAGACCAGTGTTGCACCGGTGTCCTCTGCGATCATCTCGAGTTCGGATTTGCGGAGGCGCTTGGCCTGGAATTTGACTTTTTGTGTTCCTTCCCCGGTGATGGCAACAATCCTGAACTGCTGCTGGTCGACATCGTCATTGTTTCTGTTGCGTGGCCGCACGTAAATCTTCATTGTTTTCACATCCTACAGTTGGTAAACATCTGTTATATCAACTGGTATATCCATATGTGTCCTGTCAGATAATATAAATGTATGTAATTTATCGGAGAGATGTGTATGTCTTTTTGGCGTTATTTTGTCTGTCTGACGAAAGAAAACGGGAAACCTTTATTGATATACGGTTAATCTTTGGTGAGTGAATTCATGATAAAACGACGGGAGATAAAAAACAAATTACAGGGAGAGACACTGGTACGTAAATCCCTGGAGTATGGGGAGCATCAGGACCGGACCATACGGATTGCACCGAATCTGAATGTGGTCAAGATCGGCGGACACGGTACGGTTGACTTTGGTTCAACAGTGCTTTTGCCCCCCCTGCTTGATGAGATCCGGGAGCTCAAAGCAGAGCACGATATGCTTGTCGTGGTGGGCGGCGGTGTCCGTGTCCGTCATGTGATGGACATCGGCATTGACCTCGGCATGCCAACCGGGATTCTTGCAGAACTCTCCGGTGAAGTGAGCATCCAGAATGCAAAGATGGTTGCGGCATTGCTCGCCGAAGATGGGGGTATCTGCGTTGAAGTGGACGATATCATGGATATTCCGATGCTGATGAAGATGGGCCTTCTGCCGATTATGGCGGGCACGCCACCCTACAGTTACTTTGAAGAACCCTCCCCCCCGGCACCTTCATCCCGCAGCACCGGACCGATACGGGAGCATTCCTCGCCGCAGAGGTGATCGGGGGGGCAAAGTCATGTATCCTGCTGAAGAATGTCGACGGCCTCTTCACCGAAAATCCGTTTGTCAACCCTGAGGCAGAGCTTATCAAGGAGATCACGGCCAAAGACTTGCTCGCGATGAATCTGGACGATATGGTGCTGGAGCGCAAGGTCGTCGAACTGTTGATGCATGCAAAAAATATCCGGGAGATACGTATCATCAACGGGCATGAACGCGGCAATCTGGTACGTGCCCTCAACGGTGAAAACCCCCCCGGCACGCTGATCACCGCGGATTAAATCCGCAATCTCTTTTTTTGCTGTGACTACCGGTATCCGGTCTGCCACAGGATCGTTTCAGCCACCGGACAGCGGGTGCAAAGAGGTGACTTTTACCATCTGGGGGGGGATAACATATGGACAATGAAGGTAACCGTCCTTGCGAGCGGCAGTAAAGGAAACAGCGTCTATATTGAAGGGTCCGGGGGGGGTGCCCTTCTGGTGGATGCCGGCATCAGCAGCCGCCGTATCCGGTCATCTGTTGAGGCCTGCAAAGGAGATATCTCCCGTGTGGAAGGGCTCTGTATCACCCACGAGCACTCCGATCACATCCGGGGCATCGATGTCCTCACCCGCCAGTGTCCAATGACCGTCTTTGGCACCGGGGGCACGCTTGCCGGGGGTGAAAGAAACCCTGAAATCACCGGGCACCGCCTCTCTTTCCCGGGTTCTGCCGGGAGAGGCGTTTGATACCGGCACGTTCTCGGTGACCCCCCCGTTCTCCACCTTCCATGACGCAGCAGACCCGACCGGGTTCTGCATATCAGACGGTGAGGTGACCGTGGGTGTCTGCACCGATACCGGGATGGTGACGTCTGCAATGATGCCCTGCCTCTCCCGCTGTGA
Organism: Methanogenium cariaci JCM 10550; assembly: GCF_001315945.1. Lineage (GTDB taxonomy): Archaea > Halobacteriota > Methanomicrobia > Methanomicrobiales > Methanomicrobiaceae > Methanogenium > Methanogenium cariaci. The sequence continues at coordinate 203,100 of NZ_BBBG01000001.1, forward strand.
TGCCCTCGTCCTCGAAAGCAACCACTGCCCGGTGATGCTTGAAAACGGGCCCTATCCGGAATTTCTGAAACAGCGGATTGCCGACAAAAACCGGGGGGGTCACCTCTCCAACCAGGCGGCGTCCAATGTGTTGAGTGAACTCTGCCCGGATCTCTCGGTGGCGGTGCTGGCCCACCTCTCGGAGAAGAACAATACACCGGAGAAGGCCCTTCTGACCGCCCGTGAGACCCTCTCCTCCTCTTCTCATGACGTAACACTGGAAGTCGGCCTTCAGCATGCCGTGACCCGGACCATTGAGGTGTGAAGAGATGTCGATGGAATTTCAGGAATTCTCCCGGATCTGTGAGACGCTGGAACAGACTCCGGGCAGACTTGCGATGACCGCTTTTGTCCGGGACGCACTCTCCACTCTGGATGAGGCGGACATTCCGCTTTTCATCCGCTACCTGATGGGGGGGCGGCCCTTCCCTGACTGGAGTCAGGAGAAGATCGGTGTCGGGCCGGGGGGGAGTGTCTACGACGCGGTGGCCTATGTGGCAGGCAGAAATCGCCGGGCGGTTGTCAGTGCCATCAACCGCAGCGGGGATCCCGGCAAATCGGTCGAGTCTCTGCTTGCAAAAAAAGAGCAGACGTCATTTTTTTCCGAGTCCCTGACCCTCGCTGACATCGGACGTGACTTCACGCTCCTTGCCGCAACCGGCGGCAACAAGTCCCAGAAAGAGAAGGACCGGGTACTGCGCAGGCTCTTTGCGAACGCCTCCCCCCCTCTTGAAGGGCGGTATCTTGCCCGCCTGCTTCTGGGGGGGGAACTGAGAATCGGCATCGGCGAAGGAACGATGCGGGATGCCATAGCAGCTGCCTTCGGGGTCAGTTCTGCTGCCGTGGAGCATGCCGGTCAGGCGGCAAACGACCTTGGTGAGGTGGCCCTTATCGCACGCAAAGGAGAGGCTGCCTTACATGAGGTTCATATCGAACCGTTCCGGCCGCTGAAGATGATGCTTGCCAAACAGGGAACGGTGACCGATATGCTTGATGGGGGGGTGGGGGGGGTTCTTGCAGCCGAATACAAATATGACGGCACCCGGTTTCAGTTCCATAAGCGGGACGGCATATGCCGGATGTACTCCCGGAGACTGGAGGAGGTGACCCATGCCATCCCCCCCGATGTCGTCGCCATGCTTGATGCGGCCACATCGCATGACGTCATCCTTGACGGGGGGGAGGTCATCGCCGTTCGTGACGGCCGTCCCCCTGCCCTTCCAGTATGTGCTCCGCCGGTTCCGGCGCAAACATGACATCGCTTCACACATTGAGGAGATCACTCTCGTCCCCAATATCTTCGACATCCTCTGGCTTGACGGTGAGACACTCATTGACCTGCCCTTTGCCGAGCGCAGAGAGCGCCTTGCGGCAGCCGTTTCCGACACCTATGTCGCCCCCCCAGCTCATGAGCGGGGGGGATGAGGATGAGATTGATGTCCTCTACCGTACGGCCCTCGACGACGGGCATGAAGGTATCATGATCAAAGATCCCCCCCGCTCCCCCCCGTATACGCCGGGTGTCCGGGGCAAATTCTGGGTGAAGATAAAACCGGCGGTGGACACCATTGACCTGGTGGTCACCGGTGCGGAGTGGGGTGAAGGAAAACGGGCCCATATCTTCGGGTCATTCCTCCTTTCCTGTCTGGGTGAAGACGGCTCGTTTATCCCTCTCTCCAAGGTGGCGACCGGATTTTCGGATGAGGCCCTGCAGGAGATGTATGCGGCCCTCTCCGGTCTGGTTATTTCAGAGGAAGGAAAGCAGGTCCACGTTGAACCACAGATTGTGGTGGAAGTCGGATATGCGGAAGTGCAGAAGAGTCCCAGTTACGCCGGTGGGTTTGCCCTCCGGTTCCCCCGTTTCATCCGTCTCAGGGATGATAAAAGCCCGGATGAGATTGAATCCCTCCGGATGATTGAAGAACGGTTTACTGCGCAGTCCGCTCGGTGAGGGTGACGAAGCGGTAGACCTGCCGCTCCCGGTCCCCCTTCGACATAGGCATAGTAGTCATCCCCGGTGCACAGAGTTTGCCAAAGTCCACCTCCCCCCCCGTGAAATCGGTGTATTTGATCATCATCAGGGTTCCATTTTTTGTCTCCAGACAGATTTTTCCGTCTGATAGGGGTTCCTTTGTTTCCCAGTCCGTGACACGGAACGCAATTCCGCTGTTGTCCATTCTCTCCCTGCTCACCTCCGTCTCCATCTCCGGAGGGGGCCCGGATATGATAGGATTCATCATCTTTTACGATTTCTGTCGGTTCCTGCACAAAGATCATGATGTAGAATCCGACCAGATAGAGCAGGAGGCCTGCCGCACCGACGATGATGATGCCAAAGACAATTTCCGGGAAGTAGTACCGGAATATCTGAACAACATAGGCGAATACATCTGTCGCCACATAGGTTCAATGAGCACAATAAAGTCTGTTATCAGGAGCAGTGTCCCGACAGTCAGGTAGAGAATGGCAAGAATCAGCGCAACATTCCTCGCGACCGGGTTCACTTTTGTCCGCCGGGCGTTTCTCTTACCGATAACGTAGAAGATACCGATGAAGACGGCCACCAGGATGAGTGCCGCAATCATGATCTGCAGATACTGGTTTGCGCTCAGACCATCGTAGATTCGCTGTACTCCCGCTGCCTGGACCGGCATAACAAGCGCTGATGCCACCCCGGAGCCAAACAGTGTTCCCCCCCAACACATATTCATATAAATTATGCTTCAGGTTTCAGATATTTAATTCCCTTGATTTGGTCATAAGAAGTCCGAGAGGTTCTTCTGAGTCGAAATCTCCCGGAGCAGGTACTGTGACCCGCCCAGGTATCCGTGCCGAGGACGGCGGTGGCATACCGCTGTGCCCCCCCTGCGAGGTCTTCAAAGGCCGCGGGAGGCTGTGCCATCGCCCGGCGTGCTGCCTCCCGGATCACCCAGGTGCCAAGGGGGGGCCCAGTATGAACCGGCGACACTCCGGATCACAATGGCCCTCCCGGATCTGCCGGTGGTGCGCAGATAATCGAGGACGGCGAGTCGTGCGGAATAGTAGGCACCGGCAATAGGGGGGGAATACCCGGATTTCCCCTTTCCTGCTTTCCCCGTCTGTCATGACGCACCCGTTGTGCCGCCCCCCACATACTGCCCGCCTGCCAGTGCTCGATCATCTCATAGCGGAAATCTCCGGGGGGGGTGAGAATGCAGACGATGGTGTTCCCGTGCAGGGTGGCGGTAAAGACGAGATACTCGTCCAGTGCGGCGTTCCGGGAGATGCCTGCCCTGCCTGCCTTTCCCAGCATGTCGTCAACGGCGGTGATGCTCCACCGGGTTGGGACCACCTTGCGCTGTCTGCCCAGAAGACCGGCACTCAAAAGCTGGGAGACCTGATGCACGCCGACGCCATCCCGGTAGAGATCCCACACCGCATCGGCCGCCTTCAGGTCGGTGTCGCCCACCGCTTTTTCGACCGGGCGGGGGGTTTTGGCATTGTCCAGCACGTCTATTTTTCTCATATCCCCCCCGAGAGACCGACGGGGGGGGTAATCGTCCCGTCAAACCGGAGGTCGAATGCAACCGGACGGGTGAACGCGACCTCCACATCCAGGGGGGGCACCGCGGAGAGGGCAATCTCCTGCATCGCATCCGCCCCCCCCGTGATGTAGCGGCGGTATTCCCGCGTATCGTCCGGGACCGGACGCTGACGATGTCATCGATGGTGTAGGCCTTCTCCACCCAGACCTCGGGGGGGTTGTCGCTCTCCCCCCGATAAGGAGCGGGCCCCCGGCCATCTTCGGGTAGGCGTGTGTTCCGACAAAGACTGACGGTGCCCCCCCGCCCATATAGGAGTCGGTGGTCTTCACCCGGGCGGAGGCATGGAACCGCTCCATCACCGGACACCGGGGCAGACCGCACATCCCTTTGCCCTTGCACTGGGAACAGAGCTGACCGGGTCTCATCGTGCATCCCTTACGATGCGGATGTCCCGGCGGGTGCAAAGGGTATCGGTCACCCAGCAGTCCCAGTGGCAGGGAGCGGGGGGATGGTCGATGCAATCTCCAGCCCCCCCTTCTCGTCATCCCTGCCCTCGGTCACCTCGACAATGACGGAACCCCCCCTACAACAGGAGTGATCAACAACGGTGTCCGCGTCACCGTCGGTCACCCCGAAGATGGGGGGGATGCCGAGATGGGCGCATATGTGACCGCAGACTGCGGTGGTGTCGTCACCGATTGAGACCACTCCGCAGGTGTCGGTATCCACCTGAGAATAGATGTCGCAGGCAGCGTGGTCGATGACGGCAATGCGCCCGGACGGGGGGGCACGCCTCTCTGCCACCTGCGCCCCCTGTGACCGGACCGCACCTGACTTGCACCATGCCCGGGAGATGTCCACCGGGCCGTTCCGGAGGAGTTTCTCGATGCCGTGGGCCTTGAGCGTGATGCCGGATACGGCCCGGAGTCCCTCTTCATCCGGAGCAATGACGGCGATCTCTGCGGTGGCGTGACCGATGACGATGCCGTTGACAAAGACCGGCTCCCCCCCCGGAATGCACCCGCGAATTTCCCGCATGCAGCCTTCCGGTGTCCGGACATCCGCCGTTTTGAACACTGCCGCAAATCCGAGGCGGCGTGCTGCCTCCTCTGTCAGGCCGGGGGGGTCTGCACCGTTCCACCCGAATACCGTCCTGCTGCTGCATTCGATATGATAGACCGGTCGGTCAGACCGGGACGCCACGATCCGTCCGAACTCCTCGCCTGAGGCAGGGGGGGTTTTTCCCCGGTTCAGCAGCCATGCATCTGTTTCCGGTGGCAGGTGCCGGATAACCAGCGACGGTGGCCGGGTATTGAACCAGCAGGGAAACCCGGATTCCTCTGCTGCCGTCCGGGCCATTACACCGGCGACGATGATCTCTTCCGGGTGCAGTGCGGCACTGACCGTTTCGATGTCGCCCGTATCAAAGACCTCCGGGCCGTGGGCGATGATGGTACATCCTTCAGGCATTCCGGTCTCTCCTCATTGCGGGTCTTTTTGTCAGGGGGGGTATTGTTTTCATCATGGAAAGTTTAGAGAAATGGTTCGCGTGTCTTCATGCCGATATCAAACCGGGAATGGCAGTTGGGGGGGCAGATGCAGAAGGCGTACCCCGCCTCAACCCTGAGGATCGTTTCGCGGTCCATGCACCAGCGTTGGTTGACGCAGGAAAAAATGGTTCTGGTGCTGCCCAACCGTTCGGATGACGGCACTGGTTCCGATGGAGGCCGGGGGGGGCGTGCACCCGTCACCGTGGATGACGTAAGGTCTCCTGAATCTCGTTCCAGAGCAGCACTCTTCCGTTCTCTGTTGCATACCGTGGGGGAGAAGTCGGGCACCGAAAGTTTTCGTGCCTCTTCGATGGCCTCCTCCAGCCGTTCGGTGTCCGCCTCATCCCCCCCCGGATCATCACGCCTGCACCCATCCCGGTGATGGCGCGGGCATTATTGCCCTGTTCAGGGTGGTGCGGGTCGATTACCATCACCACCGGTTTCCCGAAAAAGAGCGCCTCGTGCAGGGTGGTGAGACCGCCGTGGAGGATGGCGACCTCGGCACAGCAGAGGTGGGACAGAAGATCCGGCACATAGCCGTGGGTATGGAAGTTCTCTGTCGTCTCCGGCAGCCCCGGCATCTGGGCAAAGACCTCAAAGGAGAGGTCACGGCGGCGTCCGGCGATCTCCGCCAGATGCCGGTAGAGGGGGGGATCTTGAACGGTTCGCCGCCGAATGAGGCAAAGATGGTCTTCTCTGTACACGGATATGTGTCACGGGAGATGTCGATGAGAGGGCCGATGAACCGGTAGTGTTCCTCCCGTCCGGGAGGTATGGCGATATTGTAGTTGCTCACGGTGGCAGGCGGGGGGGCAAAGTCGGGGGGGATGATGACCCTGTCCGGCAGGGTGAGGTACCAGGAGACCAGACGGCTCAGGGCGGCCCATCCGTTCTCTCCGCCGCCTGCAAGGGTGGAGAACCGGTTCTGGTTGGTGATAAAGAGCACCGGCACGTCATCACGCCGGGCCGCTTCAACCGGTGCATACATCGTGTCCGCGATGACGATATCCGGTTGTATGTCGGCGATCAGGGTGCGTGCCTGCCGATAGGACCGGGTGAGGTCACGGGGGGGTACGCTTTTTGAATCCCAGAGGGTCTTTCTGATGCAGAAGAGACCCCCGTTTCCTGCGAGGGTCACTTCGCGAGGAGTGTTGCGCAGACGCGGCCACCCCGCCTTGGTGAGGAAGGCATGGGACTGGCCGTATGCGGCGAGATGGCAGACAGCACCCTGTGTTTCACAATATTGTGCTGCCTTCAGGCAGCGTGAGGTGTGCCCCCCCAGCCCTTCTCCGCAGACAAAGAAGAGGATGATGGGGTGGCCGGTCTGTTCATCCGTATGTTCCGGGGTAGGGGACTGATGGGAATGAGATGTCGCTGCCATACGCAATGCTCTGTGCTCCTGTATACACAATGGGCAGAGAGGCAGAAAAGAAGCATGGTATGGCTCTGCCGGACAGTGGCCGCCGGGATGGAGTTAAGGGTCCGGACGGTCTCTGATCGGCATGTCCGTGTCCCTCTCTTTTTCTCCCGTGCCGGTTTTTAAGCGGTAATAATTTCCGCTGGAATCGAATGCGGTCATCTTCCCGTTGCTGTCATAGAATTCACCGCCGGGATGATGGGACTGTCCGTCAAGGTTTAACCAGTAGCGGGGGGGTTCTTTATTCTCATCGAATACGATATGGTATGCCACGGACGGGCAGTTATATCGGTTGGATATATACTGTGCAATCGTATCGAAGTCCGTTTTATTATTGGTCATATAGACCTCCGCATAGGCATGGCCCCCCTCCGTCAGCGCCCTCTGCCATAATCACCCGGGTGTTCCCTCCTGTCGATTCAATCAGTGATGCGATTACGATTGCAAAATCGTCACAATCCCCCTTTTAGGCCAAGTTCGATGGTATTGCTTGCAGGAGAAAAGTATTCTTGTCCTTCCGGGTCGGAGACATATGTCCATTGTTTATGCGTTTTTTCCCATATGTCGCATAGCTGGGCGATGTTTCTCTCACCCGCATGGGATTTGTCAATCAGGGAAAGGGCATAATCCCGTGTTGTCGGGTGTTGTGTATCCATCGCATCCCTGATCTGCAGGGCCCACTCTTTTTCCTGAGAGGAAAAATAATTGGCATTTGCGGATGATTTCATCATTAAGATGCCGTTGGTAACCGCAAATACCACAACAAAAATGATCATCAGTCTGATCAGCAGCGTTCCGCCATTCCATCCCGAATGGGTCATTTCCCGGTTGTTATCAGTATGTTCCGGGAATTCCTGCCGGTTAAACGGAATATAATCCCCCCCGTCATATTCGATATATTCCCTGCCCCTGATGGCGATATGGTGGGCGTTTTTGAAGTGGTATTCGGCTCCGCCGATGGGTATGGTCTCATCGGCGGTGTAATACTCGTCTTCGATATCGTGGAGATCAAAAGGAAAGTTCTCCCGTTTGTGGGGGTAACAGGATGCCGTCGCATTCCAGAAACTCTTCCCCCCCGTTGATGATGAGGTGGTGGACACGGTTAACAACGAAATGCGCCCCCCCGTCAGTGGTGAAATTCTCGTTTTGGACATGGAATTCATGTTCAAAGTCTATTTCATCATCTTCCGGCTCACTGTTCTGTCCGGGAGTGTCGAGAGCGATGTCGTATGCTTTCTTTTTTTCTGCATCTGAAAGGACTGCATACGCCTCGTGGATCTCCCGGAATTTCTCCGGTGCTCTCGGATGTGACGATACGTCGATGGTACGTCTGTAGAAGACTGTGGTACGCATTTGAAATATCGGAATGACTTGCGTCACGGCTCAGTCCCAGTATCTCATAATATCGACATGCTCTTTTCATTGCGCCACCGGGGTACCATTTTGTTGTCGCTGATGGTAATAAATTTAAATATCAATTACGGTGCCTATATTTAATACATTGCCAATTGTGGATTTTTATTAGAATTTATTATTAATGATATTCCGGCACGGGTCGACACCATCCGTACCTTGGCTGGCACTTCTTTTGCTTCTTCACGATCAAACCGGCAGGGAGCCTGCGACGGTAGTCATGGGTTGTTGATGTTAGAGGAGACCGGCCACCGGTGTTAGCCGTATCAAAAAAATCGTGTCGGGTGGTATGCGACCCTCCTCTGCAGCATACCATCAAGGGAGACAACTCCGGGAATCCGGACAAACTAATCCGGACGAAAATCGTATGGTGGCTTCAAAGAGCGACTGCCCCTGCCACATCCGGGACGAAACAGCTGTGGATAACCTATCTGAAACAACCGCATGAACGCGATCTGACTTGTAAAAACCGTGTTGTCAGAATACCTGACTCTGAAAAAACGACCGAAATGTTACCGAAGAGGAACCAAAAGAAGAATGTATGGGCCCGCTGAGATTCGAACTCAGGACCTCCGCCATGTCAAGGCGACGTCATAACCAGCTAGACCACGAGCTTGTGCCTGTGCCTACATACCTTGGATGTGGGATTATAAAAATGATTTGTTTTGTTTCCGGCATCAGTGGTTTTTCGGGAGCCTGATGCCGGTTTTTGTGTCAGTTATCAGATATGTGCATAGCGTGCGGTGGAGACGCCGTCGATTTTGACGATCTCGTCCATCGCTTCCTGGGGGACTGCCGCATCCACGTTCAGGACCATGATGGCCTCCTGACCGGGTTCGTTACGACCGACCTGCATGCCTGCGATATTGACATCATACCGGCCGATGATGGTGGCAAACTGTCCGATGACACCGGGCACATCACGGTGGCGTGAAATGACCACGTCGCCGCCCGGCGTCATGTCGGTCATGTACTCGCCGATGGCGACGACGCGGATCTTCTCCGGGGGGGTGGCAACGTTACCGGAGACAGACTCCTGCATCGTGTCGGTCTTCAGCTTGATGGTGATGATGTTGGTGAATCCCTTTGACTCGGGGGGGTGATGCTCTCACTGATGCGGATGCCGCGTTCTTTTGCGGCAAATTCGGCGTTCACGATGTTGACCGGTTCCTGCAGGATCGGATCAAGCATACCCTTGAGTGCAAGGCGGGTGATGTATTTGGTGTTCCGGCCGAAGTCTGCCGCCTTACCGCCGTACTCGATCTCGACAGACTCGAGTCTGCCGTCGATGAGCTGAATTAAGAGTTTGCCCATCTTCTGTGCCAGCAATGCGTACGGCTCGATTCTCTCCTGCTGATCGAGAGGTACCATCGGGGGGGCGTTCACGACAAAGCGTGCACATCCGCCCTCAAGCACATCAATGCACTGCTTTGCGACCGAGACCGCCACATTCTGCTGTGCCTCAACCGTGGATGCGCCGAGGTGCGGGGTGGTGATGACCTGTGGGAGTGCGACAATGCGCTGGTCCTTTGGTGGTTCGTTCTCGTAGACATCAAGCGCTGCGCCTGCAACCTTTCCTGCTTCGATGGCATCAGCGAGTGCCTCTTCATCAATGATGCCGCCGCGGGCACAGTTGACGATGCGCACACCGGTCTTCATCTGCGCGATCGTCTCGGTATTGATGAGGTGGCGTGTCTCTTTGACCAGCGGTGTGTGGACCGTGATGAAGTCTGCCTGGGGGGGGAAGAGTTCGTCCAGAGTGCAGACCTCGACACCGAGTTCCTTGGCCCGTTCCCGGTTGATATACGGATCGTATGCGACACAGCGCATCTCAAGAGCATTTGCCCGTTTTGCGAGTTCCTGCCCGATACGTCCGAATCCGACAATGCCGAGCACCTTGTTGTTGAGTTCGACACCCATGAACTGGGAACGCTTCCACTCGCCCGCCTTGACCGATGCGGTCGCCTGCGGGATATTGCGCGAGAGCGACATCATCATGGCAAGTGTGTGTTCGCATGCGGCAAGGGTGTTGCCGGAGGGTGCATTTGCAACGATGATGCCCTTCTCGGTTGCTGCATCAAGATTGATATTGTCGACACCTGCACCGGCCCGTCCGATGTACTTCAGCTTCTCTGCTGCTGCAAGCACTTCGGCGGTAACCTGTGTCCCGCTACGCACAAGCAGTCCGTCATACGTCCCGATGATCGCAATCAGTTCTTCTTCGGTGAGGCCCGTCTTCACATCGACGTTGCAATATTCACGAAGTATATCAACGCCTTCGTCTGCCAGTGTGTCACTGACCAGTACTGTAAAATCCGTCACTATTGTTCCCTGTTACTTGTTATTCTTTGTTGATATTCATGGTTTGCCTGAATCTTCGATGTTCAGAGACAGGGGGGGCATATGATCTGCGTTGGCAGGGGGGGGAAAACACGCACTCTGTTGATGTAGTGTGGGGGGGCAATGTCGGGGGGGCCACTCATCGTTCCCTTGCGGTAACTTGAATAGGTTTCCGGGGGGGGACACATATTAATCATCGTGGTACGTTCGCCACCGTGGTAGCAAATTGATTCAATATTCAGGTGACCCATGAGCATGACAAAAGTCCCCAATATTCTGTGGCTAGCTGAAATACGGAAAGATGATCTCCCTCCGTCGGTGGAAAGGGTGCATCTCTTGGAGAAATGACCTCCGTCGGTCTGCCGGTGCCAAACGCATTTGTAGTGACCGCACAGGCATTCCGCCGGTATATCGAGGATGCGAAGATTGACACAGAGATATTCTCACTCCTCTCCGGTCTCGACGTCGAAAATTCGGATCTTCTGGAGAAGACGGCAGCAGATGTGAAAGGCATCGTCATGAAGACGCCGGTGCCGGACGGGATCAGAGAAGACATCATCTGCTCATACATGACGATGGGAGATGATGTTGTGGTTGCTGTGCGTTCCAGTGCAACGGCAGAAGACCTTCCTGATGCCAGTTTTGCCGGCCAGCAGGATACCTACCTGAACATTAAGGGTGTAGACGCCCTCGTTGAGGCAGTCCAGATGTGCTGGGCCTCCCTCTACGGGGGGGCGCGGGCTATCTACTACCGCGCCAAACAGGGATTTGACGATTCCATCGTCGATATCGCAGTAGTTGTGCAGATATTGATTCGTTCCGAGAAGGCCGGTGTGCTTTTCTCGTCCCATCCGGTCACCGGTGAACCGACCTCTATCGTTGAAGGTTCATGGGGTCTGGGAGAGGCGGTCGTCTCCGGAATGGTCTCCCCTGACAACTATGTATATGACCAGCGTTCACGACGGGTTGTCGACCGTTATATTGCGACCAAGAAGGTTGAAATTCTGCCCGACGGGGGGGAACACGGGACAAAGGAAGTCTCTGTTTCCCCCCCGGAGCGGCAGGAAGCACCGGTGCTCTCGGATGATGAGATTGCGGCCCTCGCAAAGTTCGGAAAAGTGTCTGAGTTGCATTACGGTGTCCCGCAGGATGTGGAATGGAGCATTGTCGGCGACACCATCTATGTCCTCCAGTCACGGCCCATTACCACGATTGTCGGGAACACCGGTGTTGTGCAGGAGATGGAGAGCACCGGAGATATCCTGCTTGAAGGTCAGGGTGCATCCCCGGGGGGGATTGCCACCGGGCGCGTCGTCATTGTCACAACGGTAAAAGATCTTGGCCGGATAAACGACGGTGACATCATGGTCGCAAAGATGACCAACCCCCCCGATATGGTGCCGGGTATGCGCAAGGTGAGCGCGATCATCACCGACGAAGGCGGCATGACCTGTCACGCGGCGATTGTCTCCCGTGAACTGGGCACACCTGCTGTCGTCGGGACAAAGAATGCCACCCACGTCCTCAAAGAGGGAGACATCGTGACGGTGGACGGCGAGAAGGGTATCGTCTTTGAAGGTGCTGTCGCTCTCGCTCAGGAGGATGCACCCGCGGTTGCTGTTGCCGCCGCCGCACCCATCATCACCGCAACCTCGGTTAAGGTGAACGTCTCCCTTGCGGAGGCCGCTGCACGTGCGGCCGCCACCGGGGCGGACGGTGTGGGCCTCTTAAGAATTGAGCACATGATTCTCGGCCTCGGCAAGACCCCCGGATGGTACATCCGCAACGATAAGGAAGAGGATTTCATCACTGAGCTCTATGATGGCATCAAGGTGGTCTTAGACGCATTCCCCGGCAAGCCGGTATGGGTCAGAACCCTGGACGCTCCGACAGACGAGTTCCGGAACATGGAAGGCGGAGAGGACGAGCCGGAAGAGCACAACCCGATGCTTGGATGGCGCGGCATCCGCCGTGACCTTCAGCAGACCGAGCAGTTCCGCCTGCAGGTTGAGGTATTCAAACGCCTCTGGAGTCAGGGATACAGCAATATGGGCCTGATGTTCCCGCTCGTGGGACATCCGGACGAGTTCATTCAGGCAAAGCAGATGCTTGCCGGCTGGGGGGGTGTGGATGTGGAGAACACCACCCTTGGTATCATGGTTGAAATTCCATCCAGTGCACTGATGATCGACGAGTTCATTGCGGCAGGAATCAACTTTGCCTCCTTCGGCACCAATGATCTGATCCAGTATACGCTGGCAATAGACCGCAACAATCAGAATGTGGCGGACATGTACTTCCCAAAACACCCGGCCGTCCTGAAACTCATTAAATATGCCATCGAAAGGTGCCGTGAAGGCGGTGTCGAGTGTTCCATATGCGGGCAGGCAGGGTCCGACCCTGAGATGGTGGAGTGGCTCATCAAGACCGGTATCTCCAGCGTCTCCTCAAACATTGACGCGGTGCAGAAGATCCGTGTGACCGCTGCCCGAACCGAGCAGCGGATGATCCTTGACATGGCGAGACGATAGATGCGCAGCCACGGCGTAGCAGAAGAGGAACTCTTCTCTTTTTTACATCGGTCAGAGAGAAGGATCGGCGTTATCGACATGTGCTCAGTTCGATGTGCTCGCTGCCTCATCCGGTGGCCGTGCGGGCAATGAACCTTTTTATTGAGTCAAATCTTGGTGACCCGGGTCTCTTTGAAGGAACGGCCTCTCTTGAGGCACTTCTCGTTGAACGGCTGGGTTCGCTGATGCATCTTCCGGAGGCCTGCGGATATGCGACCTCAGGCGGTACGGAATCCAACCTGCAGGCATTGAGGATGGCACGCAGGGATGCAAGTGTGCGTTCCCCCCCCAATGTCATCGTGCCGGAATCAGCCCATTTCTCGTTTGAGAAGGCGTGTGAAATTCTCTGTCTTGAGATGCGGGTGGCACCTTCGGGTGACGGATACCGGATGGACGCAGAGGCGGCAGCCAGTCTTGCCGACAAAAATACCATCGCCCTCGTGGGCGTGGCTGGCACCACCGAATACGGGGGTGGTCGACCCGATTGCCGCCCTTGCGGATATCGCAGTGGACAAGGGCATCGCTCTTCACGTCGACGCGGCATTTGGCGGGCTGGTTCTGCCGTTTCTGCCCGAAGCCCCCCCTCTCTTTGACTTCCAGCTGGACGGGGTCACCAGTATATCGGTTGATCCCCCCCATAAGATGGGGATGTCAACGATCCCGGTCGGCTGCCTCCTGACACGCGACCCCTCCATGCTCTGTTCCCTGAACGTAGACACTCCCTACCTGACGGTAAAACAGGAGTTTACGCTTGCAGGCACCCGTTCCGGTGGAGCGGTAGCAGGCGCCCTTGCGGTCATTGAACATCTGGGGCGTGACGGCTTTACCACCGTTGTGGCGGAGTGCATGGCAAACCACCGCCGTCTCACGGACGGTATGGCCGCCCTCGGCTATCCGGTTCTTGCCGAACCCGAGGTGAATGTCGCAGCGTTCGACTGCCCGCTCAGTCCCGAAGGGTGGCAGGTCTCACGCACCCGTCACGGGCATATGAGAATTGTCTGTATGCCCCACATCACCACCACCATAATCGAAGAATTTCTGAAGGATATTGGCGATATGCATGTTTAAAAAACTGGTTTCTTCTCTTGAATCATGCCCGATGGTACAGCGCGGCGACTACCACTACTTTATCCACCCGGTGAGCGACGGCGTGCCTCTCGTCGAACCGGCCTGTTGCGGGAGATCGCGGTCGAGATGGTGCGTGTGCTGGACTTCACCGGGGTACAAAAGATCGTGGTGGCAGAGGCGATGGGTATTCACATCGGTGTGGCCCTCTCGCTTATTACCGATATTCCCCCCCTTTGCATTGTCCGGAAACGGAATTATGACCTGCCGGGTGAGGTGGCTTTGCACCAGTCCACCGGCTACTCCAAGGGAGAACTCTATCTCAATGGTGTTGAGTCCGGCGATCGGGTCATCATCGTTGACGATGTGCTCTCCACCGGCGGTACGATGAAGGCCCTGCTTGAAGGCCTTGCGATTGCGGGTGCTGAAGTGCAGGATGTCCTTGTGGTCATTAAACGTGGCGAATGTGATATCGGCCGACCCTATAAGGCGCTCGTGGAAATTGAAGTCGATGAGTCAGGCGTGCATGTCAAAGATACTTTCTTCTGAAACGTGGGAACAGCTTCGTGCATCCCCCCCTGCCCGGACGGTGGCCCTCCAGTTTCCGGAAGGCTCAAACGCCGGGCCCCGGAGACGGCCGCCGCCCTGAAAGAGGCGGGGGGGTATGCCGTCATTATCAGCGGAGATCCGTGTTATGGCGCCTGTGATCTCGCAACGGATGCGCTGGACCTTGCCGACGTGCTCATCCATTTCGGTCATGCACCAGTGGACAGCCGTCCCGGCGTGATCTATGAGTATGTGCGGTTTGATTTTGACCCGGAAATCGCAGAAAATGCCATTGCTCTGTTAGACCCGGCCCAACCGGTGGGACTGGTCACCACGGTTCAGCATGCGCACCTCACCGATGCGGTCGCAGCAGTCCTTGAGGGCCACGGGTTTACGGTTGTGGTGGGTGACGGCAATGCACGCACTCCCTGCCGCGGGCAGGTGCTGGGCTGTTCCTATGCCACCGCACGTGCGGCAGGCACCAGCCAGTTTCTGTATATCGGCACCGGTGTCTTCCATGCAATAGGCGTCGGGCTTGCCACCGGGGGGGCACGGGTGGTGGCCCTTGACCCGTACACGGGAGTTGTGGAAGAGGCCGATGCCAGCCGACTCCTGCGTCGCCGGTTTGCCCAGATCGAGAAGGCACGAGAGGCAGAGACGGTGGGGGGGATCATTCTCAGCACCAAGACCGGTCAGCGACGGGAGGAACTTGCCCGGCATCTGGCGTCCCTTTCGCCTGTGGCAGACATCATCTGCATGCAGGAGGTCTCGCCCGACTCCCTTTTGAACCTTGGGTATGCATGTTACGTCAACACCGCCTGCCCGCGTCTGGCCTATGACGATCAGGTGCGGTTTCCGGTGCCGGTCCTTTCCCCGCCGGAGTATGAGATCGTGCGGGGGGGCATCCGTGACTGGGACGATTATATTATCGATGAGATCTGATCATGCGTATTCGTCAGCTTGAGATACTACTGGAAAAATGTGCAGGGTTTCCCGACCCGGACGCGAGAAGCGAACAGTATGCCACCCCCCCTGCAGTGGTGGCGCCCGTCTCCTCTATGAAGCGAACCGTCAGGGCGATATCCGGGGCATGCGGGTGGTCGACCTCGGCTGCGGGACGGGTATTCTTGCCTGCGGTGCAGCCCTCCTTGGCGCAGGAGAAGTCATCGGCATCGACTGGGACAGAGGAGCCCTTGCCGTGGCTCGGGAAAATGCGGCAGCACTCGGATGCGACGTCACCTTTCTGGAAGCGGATGTCTCCCGCTCCGGTGCGGATATTCCGCCTGCCGATACGGTCATCATGAACCCTCCCTTCGGTGCCCAGCGGGCCCATGCGGATCGGCCGTTCATCGACGCCGGGCTTGCTTCCGCAGAGGTGGTATGGGGGGGTATCTTCAACAGCGGGTCGCGTTCCTTTCTGGAGTCATACATTCGCGGCCGGGCCGTCGTTGACACCGAGATTTCAGCCACATTTCCCATCCGCCGGACCTTTGCCCATCACACCCGCGATATCATGGCAATCCCTGTCGACTTTATCCGTTTGGTGCGTACCGGAGAAGATGAACTATGACAAACCTCCGGCCCATCATGGGCCTTTCCGCGGCCCATGTGGTGACAGATATCTACTCCCCCCCCGTGCTCTCGGCCATCCTGCCACTTCTGATACTTGAATACGGTTACTCCTACTTTCTCGCAGCTCATTGTCACCGTATGGAACCTGACCTCGTCATTTACCCAGCCGCTCTTTGGCTGGCTGAATGACCAACGGGGCTTTGGGGGGGTGCCGGTGAAATACACCATCCTCATCTGTGCGTTTTTCATCTCCTGTATCGGGCTGATATCCAATTACTGGCTGACACTGCTCTTCGCCGCCTGTGCGGCACTCGGGCATGCCCTCTTTCATCCGAGTGCCCTGTCCCTCGTCTCCCGTCTCGCCTCCGGGCCCAACCGGGGACGTCTCACCTCTTTTTTCGTAGTAGGAGGGAACATCGGGTTTGCCGTAGGGCCTTTGATCGCCGGAGTGCTGGTCACGCTATGGGGGACTTCCCGGCCTGGTGGTCATGATCATTCCCGGTATCTGCATGGCTGTCATCCTGCACGTGATCATCCCGAAGGGAATCGATGCCCAACCGGAGGCATCCGCCCCCCCCTGTTCCTTCTCCGATCTCTTCCTCAGATTCCTCGGCTGCCCCCCCGACAGAGAACGGTTTCCAAAAATACCATGGCATATCGCTTCTGATCACCGGTTCAGCCCTGCGTGCATGGGGGCATATTCGGGTCGGTTGCCTTTCTGCCGACCTATCTCAGCATGGTACGCGGGTTTGACCTTGCAACGGCAAACATCATCGTATCCGTCTTGCTCGTCGCGGGGGTGGTGGGACAGATTATCATCGGCACCCTCTCTGACACCTATGGGAGAAAGGAGCTGGTGCTGCTCTTCACCCTGCTTGCGATCCCGTTCTTTGTCGCCGCCTTCACCCTGTCGGGCATGCTTTCCCTCATCTGTCTGATCCTGTTTGGCTTCTGCCTCTGGTCGACCTTCTCCACCACCGTTGCCATGTCGCATGAGATGATGCCGGGCAGTCCGGGTCTGGTTTCCGGTCTGATGCTGGGTCTTGCGGTGGGTGCGGGAGGTCTGGGTGTCGCCGTGAGTGGATATATCGCTGATGTGGCCGGACTGACGACCGCGATGCTTCTGATTACGGTGCCCGTGGCGTTATCGCTGGTCTTCTTTGCATTCGTCCCCCCCTACCCGTGGCATACCCGGAACAGGGAAACTGTTTAATGGTATCTCACCTATTTTCGTCAGATGGTCACCCGGCTGCGACGCTACAGCCAGATTGCCGATATACTCATCAAATATGGTTTTGGCATCGCTCTTGAACAGGTGGACCCGGGGGAGCGCCCGGCGCCGGTTCTTTCGGAAGAAAGCCCCCGGTAAACGACCTATCTGATTACGAACGTATCCGTCTCGCACTTGAAGAGCTTGGACCGACCTTCGTCAAATTCGGCCAGATTGTCAGTACCCGCCGGGAGATGTTCCCGGAAGAACTGATTGCTGAACTCCAGAAACTGACCGATAAGGTGCCTTCCCTGCCGTATGAAGAGGTGCATCCCACGATTCTGGAAGCATGCGGACCTGTTGGCGAGGCGTTTGAGTGTCTGGAAGAGACACCCATCGCTGCAGCCTCGCTCTCACAGGTACACCGGGGGGATGCTCAAAGACGGCACTCTCGTGGCGGTCAAGGTTCAGCGCCCGCATATTGAAGAGGTTATCGAAGTGGACCTCGCCATTCTGCAGTCGTTTGCAGAACGGATAGAGACCCGCTACCCGGAGATGAAGATATACAATCCCACCGGCATCGTGCGGGAGTTTGCCATCCAGATTCGTCGAGAACTGGATTTTCGCAATGACGGGAAGAATGCGGACCACCTCCGTCCGATTGTCGCCGAGGTGCCCCCCCATGTCCGTGTCCCGGATATTTACTGGCAGTATTCCGGAAAACGGGTGCTTGTGATGGAGTATATCGCGGGTGTACGGGTTGATGACGTTGCGTCGATTCGTCTCATCGGCGCAAATCCCCGTGATGTAGCCAACCGGGGGGGCACGAAATGTTATATTAAACAGATCCTGAAATACGGGTTCTTTCACGCTGATCCGCACGGGGGGGGCAACCTGCTCGTCGATATGGAAGGAGACCTGGTGTTTCTGGACTTTGGGTCGGTGGCAATGATACGGCCGGAACGAAAGGAGGCCATCATCACGCTGCTTCTGGGCATCCTTGAGGATGATGTGGATGAGATTGTGAATTCGTTCATTCAGCTGGGGGTGAATATCGATGACCGATACCTTGATGCGTTCAAGGATGATCTCTATGGTATTCTTGCAGAATATTCCGGCTCCAGTATTGAACATTTTGATCTCCCCCCCGGTCTGATGAACCAGATCCCCCCCGGTCTGCTCAACCGCTACCAGCTGCAGGTGCCGATGAACCTGATGCAGGTCATCAAGGTCATCGCGATGGTGCTCGATACCGGCAAACATCTGGACCCGGATTTTCATTTTTCAACCGAAGTGGGACCCTATATCAAGGAGATGGAGATCGAGCACCTGTTGTCACGGGACACCATTCGCTATGTGGCAAAAGAGGCGATGGATCTCGTGGACGATGTGCTCTCGGTGCCAAAATCACTCAACCGGGCACTGACCAAGGCAACGGACGGCAGCATCAATATCGATGTGGCAGCCGTGGATGTCCTGCACCTGTCCCGGTCGATTGACCGTGCCTCCAATAAGATGCTGGTCGGATTTATCGTAGGGGCGATTGTCATCGGGTCGTCGATGATGCTCTTTCTTTCCCCCCCGGAAGAGACGTCTGTGCCCTACCATCTCGCACTCTTTGGCTATCTGTCCGCGTTTGTGATCGGGGTGTATTCTGTCTATCGTGTATGGAAGATACCCGGCTACGAGTGAATTTAAATATGTGTCATGATATAAGGGACGTTTCAGTGCATTCCCCCCCTGGAGAGGGGAATGTGTAGTCCGGGGGGGAACACGATGCGAAAAACTGAACTTCAGGAGAATGCGGATGGGCCGGATGACTGGCTCCCGCCGGATACATCCACAAAGGGTCTGTGGGAACGGACATCGGATGTTATCGCAGAGCCTGCCTTATTTTTTAATGCTGATGGTACGGTATTCTGGGCAAATCCTGCCTCACTCTCTTTTTTTGGGGGGGTGGATGCTGACGATCTGCTGGGTCGGCACTGCTATGAGATGGTTCGCAGGTTTGGACTGAATTTCTCTGACTGCCCGTATGAAAGAATACTGAAGAACAAAAGTCAGGAGTCGGTGATGATGGAGTATGATAATACCTGGCACATCAACCGGCTGACCCCCCCGGTGCTGGGGCAGATGGGGAATTCCAGGGGATGATCTCACACATACGGGATGGCGGTGATCATGTCCGTCTCCAGGAAAAAACCGAACAGCTGAATCACCTGGTGGCAGCCACCGATAATGCGGTGGTGGTGACCGGGCCTGACCACACCATTGTCCGCTGGAATAAAGGGGCCGAACGGATCTTTGGATACCCGACCAAAGATCTCTCGGGGGTAGGGATTCATGAACTGGTCCCCCCCCTCGCATCCCGGGAGATATTCGGGGAATATGTGGACCGTGTGGCAGCGGGGGGGGAGTCTATGGTGCAGTTTACTGTGCAGGGCCTCAAAAAGAGCGGTGAGGTAATGGATCTGGTTGTCTCCCTGGCTCCGCTCCATGACCCGGCGGGGGGGACTGTCTCAGGCATGATCGCACATTCCTGTGATGTTACCTGGGAACACGATGTTGACATGCGGCTTGTTCAGCACCTGGCGGATACGGTGGTAAAGATTACGGTGCCGCTCTCCCAGATGCGCAGCAATCTGGAGGAGACGGTCTCGGCCATGCAGGACGGTTCTCTCCCCCCACCGAGGAGCTGATGATCTTCTTCTCTCTTCAGATGAAAGCGCTCAGTTACATTGAAGAGAATATCGCAGAGCTGAACCAGGTCGCGATTGACGGCATTGATGCGGTTCCGGATGCATTCCGGAAATATCTGTCCCGGTGACGGCACCGGGCACGGGTGCGGGGGGGCCGGTATGGCCCGATCTTTTGCCCGGCACCTGCCGCATGAAGAAGGGATGGGTGTCTGTGCACCCTTCGGTCTTATCCGTTCCGTACCGCGTCTGCGATCCAGGCGCCTGCTTCACGGGTGCCAAGGGAACCGCCGAGGTCCACCGTGGTCTGTTTTGCTGCGATGCTCTGCTCAATGGCTGCAAGCACGCCTGCGGCCGCTTCCGGTTCGCCGAGATCATCGAGGAGCAGGGAGCCTGCCCAGATGGTCGCAATGGGGGGGTTTGCCCGGTTCATGCCCTTGTATTTTGGCGCCGAACCGTGGATGGGTTCAAAGAGTGAGGTGCCCTTTGGGTTGATGTTGCCGCCGGGGGGGGCGAGGCCCAGACCGCCCTGTATCATCGCACCCAGGTCGGTGATGATGTCACCGAACATGTTGGGGGGGGCGACGACCACGTCAAACCATTCGGGGGGGTTTTTCACAAACCACATGGTGATGGCGTCAACAAAGGTGAACTCGGTTGTGACTTCCGGATAGCGTGCGGCCGTCTCGGTAAAGACGTCCCGCCAGAGGCCGTAGACGTCAGAGAGCACATTGGCCTTGTCCACACTCGCAACTTTATGGTTCCGCTTCATCGCCGCATCAAAGGCATACTCCATGACCCGTGCCGATCCTTCGCGTGATATGACACCAATCTGGTAGGCGATCTCCTCGCTGTCGGACTCGACGTCCAGACCGAATTTGATGGAGTAGATGTCACGTATCACTTCAAGGTCACGGTGTTCTTTTCCTTTGAACCGCGAGCCGATGCCGACGTAGAAGTCCTCGGTATTCTCACGGACGACGAGGAAGTTGATGTCGTCAGGCCCTTTCCCGGCCAGGGGGGGTGTCCGGGTGCCCGCGAGCATGCGCACCGGCCGGAGATTGATGTACTGGTCGAAATGGAACCGGAGACCGAGGAGGATACCCTTTTCGAGGATCCCCGGTCTGACGCGGTCGTCGCCGATGGATCCGAAGTAGATGGATTTGAAGGCGTCGAGTGCCTTCAGATCCTCTTCGGTGAGAAGCTCACCGGTCTCAAGATACCGGTCTGCCCCCCCGATATCAAAGTCGGTCCAGTCAATGTCAAATCCATATTTTTCTCCTGCTGCATCGAGGACCACCTTTCCGGCGTCCACGATCTCCGGGCCGATGCCGTCCCCGCCGATGGCGGCTACTTTGTACATGTTTCTATCTCCGTGAGGATCTTTGCGTATTCAACCAGTCCGCCCGCATCGATGATTTTGCGCATAAACACCGGCACGGGTTCGACTGCGAGGGTGCGTTCTCCTGCGGTCAGGTATCCCTCGTCGAGGTGGAGGGTAATTTTTTCATCTTCGGTGATGCTGTCAGCCTTTGGGCATATCACCGGCAGGATACCGGTGCTGATGCAGTTGCGGTAGAAGATTCGTGCAAAGGATACGGCAACGACTACCTGCACCCCGGCGCCCCGGATGGCAATGGGGGGGCGTGTTCGCGTGAGGAACCGCACCCGAAGTTTCTGCCCGCAACGATGATGTCCCCCCTCTGCTGCCTCTGTTGCGAATGCATCCCTCGTGCTTCGAAGGCATGGGCCGCCAGTTCCTTCGGGTCGTAGAGGGTGAGGTAGCGGCCCGGTATGATGGCATCGGTGTCGATGTCATCGCCGAATTTCCAGGTCGCCATATTATGCCACCTCCCGCGGGTCGGTTATTTCGCCTGTTATCGCACTGGCAGCGGCAGTGGCCGGTGAACAGAGGTAGACCTCTGCCTCGGTGCTCCCCTGCCTGCCGCGGAAGTTGCGGTTGGAGGTGGAGAGCGAGACCTCGCCCGGTGCGAGAATGCCGAACGCCCCCCCGCCCATGCACGGGCCGCAGCAGGGTGCCTCGACCATTCCCCCCCCTGCCTCGACAAAGGTCTCGATGAGGCCTGCCCGGAGGGCCTTCAGGTATTCGGTCTTTGAGGCGGGCACGATGATCACCCGGATGTCCGGTGAGAATTTCCGGTCGCCTAGGACCTCTGCCGCTTCTGCCAGGTCTTCATACCGGCCGTTGGTGCAGGACCCGATAAAGACCTGATCCAGCGGTGTGCCCTCATATTTTGTCACATCCGCCACATTGTCCACGTTGTGGGGGGGGCCGCAATCTGCGGGACGAGGTCGGCTGCGTCGTAGTCCCGTTCCACTACATACGTGGCGTCCTCATCCGGGGGGGCGAGGTCAAACCAGCCGCCGTCCATGCGTCCGCCGCAGTAGGCGCGGGTCACCTCGTCCGGTGCAACGATGCCCGCCTTGCCGCCCATCTCAATGGCCATATTACAGCAGGTCATCCGGCCGGGGGGGACAGACATGTCTGAGATGGTGTCGCCGGTGAACTCCACTGCCCGGTAGGTGGCGCCGTCCACCGTGAGGTCGCCTATCATCGAAAGAATGAGGTCTTTCGGGCCGACACGGTGTGAGAACCTGCCGGTTGTGGTGAGTTTCAGACTCTCCGGAACCCGGAAGTGGAGGGCGCCGTACTTCATCGCGAAGCCCATGTCGGTTGAGCCGATGCCGGTGGCAAAGGCTCCGATGGCCCCCCCGTAGGTGCAGGTGTGCGAGTCACCGCCGACGACGATGTCGCCCGGACGCACCCGTCCCTTCTCGACTGCCACCTGATGGCAGACACCCTCGTGAATGTCGTAGTTGAGAATTCCCTGTTCGGCAGCAAATGCCCGCATAAATTTCTGGTTCTCTGCTGCAGGAATAGAGTCGGCCGGGACCTGATGGTCAAAGAGCATAATAATCTTTGCCGGGTCAAAGACCGTCGTTCCGTCCATTTCACGGAACTTCTTGATTGCAAGCGGGCCCGTGATGTCATGGATCATCGCTGCATCGATGGGGGGGCTATCATGACATCACCTGCTGAGATCTTCGTTGCGCATCTGCGGGAGAAGATCTTCTCTGTGATTGTTGCTGCCATTGGCTGTTCCATTACTCTGTCTGGTATTTGATAGTAATCAATACTCTTGGCCACATTAAATATAGTTAAATATCTGGTGCACCTGTGCGGCGCATCTGGTGCATGGTACCCGCCGATAGGATATCTCCTTTGGTGAATCGGTCTCTGCCGGGGAACCACCGTCTGATTGATGGGGGGGATGGGAATCCCATATCTGCATGCAACTGAATGATGCACAGCAATGCGGGTCGGTATATACGCCCCCCCGTACCTGTGGGGGGGACAGATATGCAACAGAACTGTTCATAACGGGGGGGGCCTGAATATGATACAAAGGAGAGCGGATCTGACGGCGAGGGGGGGACATGCCGTCTGTCTTGGTATACTGGCATGCGCGATGGTATGGGGGGGTGTGATGGCTGCGGGGGGGTGTTCCTCGCTTCCCGGTAATACCGCACTGCCATCGCTTGAAGAGGACATAGTGATCACCACCGGGGGGGACGGGAAGGTCGGGCAGAATTTTGCTTCCTATCCGGTCATGGTTGAAAACAAGGGGGGGATTTTGTCAGTAGCTGATATCCGTCTGCAGGCAGAATTACTGGATGTGACCGGCGGAGGCGAAACGCTCCTTGCCTCACAGGAGATTGATGCCGGTTCCTATGAACCGGGAGAAGTCCGGACAATGGATGTGGTGTTTCGGCTCATCAAGCTTACGGGGGGGAAGGATGTTCATATCAGGGTGACCCGGATGGAGTGACCGGTGGTCACTATTCTCACCCAATTTCGGGAAACACTAAAATCGTTGCAGAAGAAATAGATTCAGGCACAAGGCAGAAACTTGCTGTTTCTGTATATGCACCCCCGTGGTGTAGCGGTCAATCATACCAGCCTTTGGAGCTGGTTACGGCGGTTCGAATCCGCCCGGGGGGGTATACTCATTTTTCCGTTTGCATGGTATCAGCAATCCGTTTCGTTTCAGATTCATCGTTTTTAGTATGTCTCCCCCCCTCACTGTCGCACAGCTCGATCCGTTCTCCGTTATCAGACCTGAGTATTTATGTGATGAACTCCATCTGACTGCTATCAGTATGGGGGAACGCAGGTATGAAACGGAAAATAATCAGTATCGATGAAGACAAATGCACGGGGTGCGGTGCGTGCATCCCGGACTGTCCGGAGGGGGGGCCATTCAGCTCATCGAAGGTAAGGCACGGCTCGTAAGCGATCTCTTCTGCGATGGTCTCGGGGCCTGCATCGGCACCTGCCCGGAGGGGGCCATCACGGTCATTGAACGGGAGGCGGAGGCCTACGATGAGAAGGCGGTGATGGCGACCATTGTGCGGCAGGGAGAAGCAGTCATCCGGGCCCATCTCGAACATCTTGCGGGTCACGGGCAAAGAGAACTCTACAATCAGGCAATCGAGTACCTG
The DNA here is from genome assembly GCF_001315945.1 of Methanogenium cariaci JCM 10550. Taxonomy (GTDB): domain Archaea; phylum Halobacteriota; class Methanomicrobia; order Methanomicrobiales; family Methanomicrobiaceae; genus Methanogenium; species Methanogenium cariaci. The sequence continues at coordinate 227,566 of NZ_BBBG01000001.1, forward strand.
ATAGAACATGAGTCCTCCATCCCGTATCATGATGTCACGGTTTCTTCTCCGGAATCTGCGAAAAGTGACAACCATCTGTTTGCTGCGTGTCCGGGGGGGACGGCAGCGCAGAGTATTAAACGGGATACGCATGGGCACCGTGTCCCGTCTGCGAATATGGAGTCAGAGCTGCGGCAGTGGCCGGTTCAACTCACCCTTCTGAACCCTTCCGCTCCGTATTTTGACAATGCGGATCTGTTGATCGCTGCTGACTGTGTGCCCTTTGCCTTCGCCGGTTTTCACACGGAGTTTTTGCGGGACAGGATCGTGATCATCTTCTGCCCGAAACTGGATGCTGATCTTGACGGCTATGTCGCGAAACTCTCAGAGATCTTCTCCCTCCACACGATCCAATCGATCACCGTCGCCCGTATGGAGGTGCCGTGCTGCGGCGGTGTGCGGCATGTCGTCGACCGGGCACTGGAACAGTCGGGGAAGACGATCCCGGTTACGGAGAAGACAGTTACCATACAGGGCGGGCTGAAGTAGCCTTTTTCCCTCACCGGTACTTTCTGATGATGGGCGGTGCCGGAGGAGGTGGTCCTGTTTTCTTCCGGCCACTGAAAAACCCGTTTCCAGATACCCTGTTCTTCATTCCGCAGGGTTCCGGATTTAAAACTCCCCACTCCGGTATCGGGTATTAGTCGTCAGGGCCCGGAGGCGGCGGGGGGGTAATGCCCCTCTTTTTCATCTCTGCTTCCAGTTCTTCATCTGACAGATCATCGAGTTTCTTTCCGGTAGTCTGCTCAATCTCTGCTTTGTGTTTTGAGCTGAGCATGGCAGACATCGCCATCCAGCGCCTTCGGGTCCGGCGTCTCGCTCCACCCCGGCCCAGCGGTCCAAGTCCCATAAATATCATTCCTCCTGTATCTTCTCCGGATTACCCGGCAGTTTGTATTTTCTTTTCACTCCTCGAGTTTTGCCGCCTCAACCGCTGCTGCAAGTTCTGCACCAACCATCATCAGCGATTCCGGGGGTAACGATGCCCTGCCCGATGGGTATCGCACCGGCATCAATGAGTGCTTCTTTTAATTTAATTGCCCAGAGGTGTTCAAAGAGCATAATTGCAGCAGCGCTGTTATTGGGGATGGCATCGGCGAGTTCGATGAACTCTTTATAGGTGAGGCCAAAGTCGCGTTCGGCAACGGCAAGAGCACCTGCCTCGATACCTGCTTCCATGCCTTTCTCTCCAGCCGCACCGAGGCCGATGAGACCCCCCCCGACGACAGCGCCGAATCGTATTCGTTCTTCTTCGGAGAGATCGGTTGCTTCCAGTGCTGCAATATCCCCCCCGTTCTCATCCTTCCAGACAAACTGTACATCAATCAGTCTGATCAGTCCTTTTTCTCTGACTGCCTGAAGCTCTTTGAGTATCTGTCCATGAAAATCGGGGGTTTTCAAACCCGACTGCCAACAGGTGTATTGGGCCATATGTCATTTTTCTCCTCCTGTGTGATGGGAATAATCGATATTCCCGCGAGGAAGGTGGCACTTGTGGTATTTATGCTAGTGCCCGGCTAAGATACCTGATCTTTCCCGGCGATCGGGTGTTCCGGTCTGTTTTTTATTGTCATTTTTTTCTGGTGGCGAATCATCTGATGTCATTCATGGGATGTCTCTTTCGAAGGCTCCGGGGTTTTTGTAACGATGGCTCCTGCCACTATCTATATCTTCTGCGGCGCAGATCACAGACTATCCACATGATGGGGGGGAAAGGAGAGAGCAGAGAGGTGGACAAACCGGACCCGGAAGATATCCCGATCACCGCGATCATGCAGGAGGACTTTGTCCGTGTGCATCCGGAGACGCCGGTTGCTGATATCTATCGTTCGTTTACCCGGAAGGGTGTTTCGATATCATCGTCTGTGATGAGGCATGCCGGTTTCTGGGTATCATCACCCGCATGGACCTTCTCTCTGCAATCACACCGGGTATGGGTGTCAGGAGCAGGCGTAAACTGGGGTGTCTGGAATGCCTGCACAAGAGTGCAGCACGCCATGCCGGGGGGGAACTGATGACCCGCAGCCATGTGACTGTCCCTGATACCGCTACCATTGCAGAGACCTGCTTGCCATGGAGAAGAACCGGCATCCGGATTTGATTGTGATTGATGGCGATGGTGTTGCCGTGGGTCTGGTGGAGATGTGCGATATTATTGCGTTTCTCGTCCGGGAAGGGAGATCTGATCCGGACTCTTCACAGGAATCCCATCCCATACACCCGAAAATAACAGGAAGAACAGGTGTGCGAATGTGAAAACCCCGTTTGGATGAGTGATTGGAAATGGGTTTTATTTCCTCACCACCTATCCCCCCCGGCGTCCATTCTCTTTGGTCCCTTGTGCCAAGGGATTGGGGGCTAAAACGGATGTATTTTCTGATCGATTTTTCTGCCGGAAAAAATACGTCTGTAATGCTTCTTATTTGCTAAAATTACGGATTATTGCAGACTATTGTGGAGTCGTCACTGGCGGATATTTTGAGAGGATGTATGGGTTGTCTGTGGTTGGGTACGGCCCACTCCGTGCCTCTGTGTGGACTCGTTTTTCCCGGGCAAATATGAGGTAAAATCACTGTTGTGTCGGAAAAATGCGTTTAAATTAACGATATGCCATCTTCTTCATTTTCCGTGATCTCTGTTTTTTCAGAGGATTACTTCTGGGCTGTTTTTTTGCATGTTTTTCTTTTCAGGGTGATTCCCGATCCCTGATCTGTGCCCATACAAATCCCCCCCGCTTCATCAACAGAGGGGGGGTGATGATGATTGTGGCAATCACCATCACCGTCACCGCGGAGAAGAGGGCACTTCCGATGATTCCCCCCCCACGAGGGCCACCTTGGCGACGACGAGGGCGATCTCCCCCCCCGTGGTGTCATCCCCCCCAGACCGACGAGGAGTGCCTCTGCTTTTGAAAGAAAGTGGACAGAGCCGATATAGCCGCCGATGATCTTGCCTGCAACGGCGACCACAATGATGGGGATGATGTAGGGGAGAGAAATGTCTCCCCCCCGGTGAAACTGAAGAGGAGGCCGATGGATGCAAAGAAGAGCGTGACAAAAAATCCGAACCCGAAGTCCATCAGGCTGTCGAAGAGCATGCGGTCGTGCCTGATCCTGTCTCCGAGGATGAGGCCTGCGATGAACGCACCGATGGAATAGTGGAGTCCTGCCATGTGAGAGAGCCAGGCACTGGCAAGGGCGAGGATGAGGGCCACCGAGTAGACCATCTCGTGTGTCTCGGTTTTTCGTGCCCGGTCGAATATAACACGCAGCACTGGGGGGGTGCGATGAGGACGAAGAGCACCAGAAACCCGATGGCGATGAGGATTCCTGCAGACAGGGAATCCCCTGCAAGGGTGGTGCCCTGCATTGCAACCGCAGAGAGAATGCCTAAAAGAAAGATGCCGATGATGTCGTCCAGAACAGCGGCGCTCACGATGGCGGTTCCGATGACCGTGTTTAACTGTTTGTAATCGACAAGCATCCGGACCGAGACACCGATGGAGGTGATGGAGAGGGCAATGGCAAGAAAGAGTGCCTCAGCCTGTGAGAAATTCAAAAGATATCCCAACAGTATCCCGCTCCCGAAAGGGACGAGAACGCCCGCAACGGCTGTGGTGACCGCGACATTTCGCCGCTCCAGAAACGACTTCAGGTTCATCTCCGCACCACTGACAAAGAGGAGGACAATGATACCGATATCGGCAAAGACCTCAAGCGTCTCATTCGTCGTCACCCATCCCAGAAGTGAGGGCCCGAGGAGAATCCCTGCAGCAATCTCGCCGATGAGTGCGGGGTAGCCCAAACGCTCCACCAGCTCACCAAAGAGCTTGGCACCGATAAGGAGGAGAAGAATCTGCAGGATGACGTCCATTCAGGAGACTATCCAACCTATGGGATAAAAAAATGCTTGGGCACGGAGTATGCAAAATTGTACGGGTGTCGTGTTAGGGAAATGTTTCCTCACCCCAGCCCCACATCCAGGATCATCATCACCACAAACCCGATCATCGCCCCGGCGGTTGCCGCATCGGCATTGCCGTTGTGCTGGGATTCAGGAATCACTTCTTCGATGACCACAAAGATCATCGCTCCGGCGGCAAAGGCAAGGGCATAGGGCAGGATGGGTGTGGCAATGATGACCGCCGCTGCTCCGATGACGGCTGCCACCGGTTCGACCAGACCGGAGAGCTGCCCGTACCAGAAACTCCGGCGGGCCGAAAACCCCTCCCGGCGCAGTGGCATCGAGATGGCCATCTTCCGGGAAGTTCTGGATGCCAATGCCGATCGCAAGAGCGACGGCGGCGGCCATGGCTTCTGTCGATCCCACGGCAAGAGCGCCGAATGCCACGCCCACGGCGAGTCCCTCGGGGATGTTGTGCATCGTTATCGCAATGAGGAGGAGTGTGCTCCGGGGCCATGATGTTGGAATACCCTCCGCCTCTTTTCTGGAATATCCTATATGGAGGTGTGGGAGGACCCGGTCGATGGAACCGAGTGCGATGCCTCCCAGAATGAACCCGACAGCGGCGGGGAACCATGCGGGAATGATCCGTCCCGCTGAGAGTTCTATTGCCGGCAGCAGAAGCGACCAGAAACTGGCGGCGATCATCACGCCTGCAGCAAACCCGAGCATCACATCGAGAAACTTCTGGTTCACCTCCCGTGTCAGAAATACGGTTGCAGCTCCGAACGCCGTCATTCCCCAGGTAAAGATTCCTGCGAGGAGTGCCTGTGTCACCGGTGTCAGCGTCAGAAAATAGTCCCACATCATGGAACACCTGGTGCATTTGGTTTCTGATTTTTGAAGAGAATTTCGATCACAAATGGAATATCTAAAGGAGAAACAGGAATTGCGTACATTCGGATCGTTTCAGAGTTTAGGTCGTGGTTCATAAAAATGGGATGATTGTGCCAAGTCTTTTTTTACCGCAGGAACTTGGAGACGAACGGTGACGTCTCTCCCCGCCTGAGGAAATGTCCGGAAGGTCCATGGCCGAGGAACTCCGAGAACCATGATTCGTGCTCGATCTCCTCGTGGAGAATAGAGAGTGCAAGGTCATAGGTCCGGTGGTCCTTTCCTGCTGTCAGGTTGCAGATATGAGTATACTGTCGGACTGCACACTGCTCCGCCTGGAGGAGAACCTCTATCATTGCGGTGACGTCGGTCGGATCCTCGGGGAGGGATGCCGGCGGACAGCCGGAGATGTTATGGAACACCATCATGTCTGCCGGAAGCTCCCCCCCTCCCAGTTCATATATCCGGGGGGGAATCAGTGCCTCGAAATGATTCCGGTCCTCGATACGTGCGGTCTCGGCGATCTCCTTGACGCCCTCTCCTTCAAGACCAATAAGATTGACCCGGAGAATCGTGTAGTAGTAAAACGTCGTAAGCTCTGCTGCCGCATTTCGTACCAGCAGATCGACAAGGTGATCGACATCGACACCGGCATCCTCCACCATTTTTCGTGTAACTGTTGCCATTACTGTTTCACCCCCATGAAACGATGGATAATATCCCTCCGGATTGAAAATGGTATGGGATCCTCAGGGAGAGTCTTCGGTAAAATACCGCCATCTTCCGGCCGGCACTACCAGTTCAAAGTGTGCCCCCCTCTCCCGGTGTTCCTGTTTCCCGGATGGTGATCCCGGTCAGGTCAAGAATGTCCCGGACCAGATAGAGACCGTGTCCGGACCTCCGGTTGTAGGTTGGTTGCAGTATCGCCTCCTTCTTTTCGTCGGGCACGCCTGTTCCGTCATCCTCGATTGCGATGCAGAGCTCACCTCCCGGTTTCTCACGGGTTATGACCGTGATCTTCGTCAGACCTTTGGCATGGACGAGGGCGTTTCGGATGATATTGGAGATGGCAAGTGTCAGCAGCTGGTCGGCATAGATTTCCACCGGGGGGGAGATATCCATTTCTGTTTGGATCTCTACTGGCACATTCATCTGGCTGAGACTGTCCTCGGTGACCTGCCTGACTCCCTGCCATTTCGGGGGTGATGTCCCGAGTTCCTGATATTCCGCGGTGAATTCTACCTCCCGTTCAATGCGTGTGATCGCCTCTTCCACATGGGTGAGAGTGGGGGGATACCCTTGCGGGACACTCGGCTTCATGGAGTTCAAGGTAGCCTTTCGCGGTCGTGATGTCGTTCAGGATGTCATGCCGGGTGATCCGTGAGAGGAGGCTGAGTTTGTGGTTGGCGAGCCTGAGTGCATCCTCTGCCCGTCGGCGCACCGTGATATCCTCGACAATTCCCATAATACCGGTCACGTCACCATCGGTATCAAGCGGTGCCATTCGGCATCTCAGGCAGGAATCGGTTCCCCCCCATTTGCTTACATGCCGATGTTCGCTTTCTACGGTCCGTTTCTCCCGGATTGCTGTTTGGATATCATGGCTGATCCCGGATTCACAAAGACGGGGGAAGGTGAGCAGATTGATCTGTGCTGTTGCCTCTTTGGAAGGTGACCCAAGGATCTCAAGGATCTGATGGTTGACATAGCTGATCCGTCCGGAGGTATCCGCCTGAATAATACCGATGGGGGCATTTTCGACCAGAGTACGGAATCGTGCCTCATTTTCCCGAAGTACTTCTTCCATCTGCCTTCGATCAGTAGTATTCCTGATCACTGCGACGATACTTTCATCCCCATCCCGGAGATTCAGCGTTGCTTCAAACCAGTGCTGTTCACCCTCAAACTCAAGGAAATATTCGCCCAGTTGGGTTTTTCCGGTCTTTCGCAGGATATCTGCTGCGACGCGGTAGTGCTCATAAATAGGGAGGGCCAGAACATCCCCCCCGATGTGTTTGCCCAGAAAATTCTCAGGCAGGGCGTAGATTTTTCCTTTATTGTGGTGTACGCCGGTAAACCGGTCTTCCCCCCCATCGATGATGAGGATAGTCTCGCTCATGGAATTCAGGAGGGTACGGTAGTTCTCCTCCTTTTCCCTGAGCGCCTCCTCCATATTTTTCCGTTCGCTGATGTCGATGACCGATATCAGCCCCCGCCAGTCTGCCCTGATATTCTGTTGTACTCCCCCCCATGAGGTGAACCCAGACTCTCTCTCCGGTTTTTGTGAGAATTTTGAATTCATAAGTCTTGGGGGGGCATCCCTTCCCGATTCTCTTAGCCGTCCCCATTCTTTCACAACGTCCCGGAACTCCGGTGCAACGAATCCCCAGAATTTCATTGCGCAGATCTCTTCTGCTGAATAGCCGCACATCCTCTCCGCTGCCGGGTTTGCATAAATCCACTGGTCGTCCTGGTAGAGGAGAATGGCCGTCGAGGTGGAATTTGCCAGATTCCTGAATTTTGCCTCGCTTTCCTCAAGGCGCTGATTCTGTTCCTCTAAGGTTGTGTTGGCCCTTCTCTTCTCCACCGCATGGATAATCTTGGACTTCAATTCGGCAAACTGGGACATTGGGTCGCCTCCCTTCTGGAGGTAGAAATCGGCCCCCCCACGGTTGAGCGCCTCAATGACGACCTCTTCCCGGCCTTTGCCGGTGAAGATAATAAATGGTATTGAAATTCCCTGCTTTCTGATCGAAGAGAGCAGTGCAAGGCCGTTCATCCCCCCCGGCATCTGGTAATCCGAGACAATGGCATCAAAAGAGTTGGATGCAAGTAATTCCAAAGCTTGGTCTCCAGATTGTGCGGTTTCGATAAAGAAGTCTTCCTCGCGTTGCAGGTATATCGTTGCGATATCAAGCAGGACCGGTTCGTCATCTACCAGAAGAATCCGGATGGCCATATGTGGACATTGGAGACTGTAGATTATAGAGCTGCCGCTTTATCTTTTGCTTCGAAGCTTTATATGTGCAAAAAGAAAATAGAGCCATTGGTGAGGTTTTTTCCGTAGTCATTGCTGCCGGTCATGTGCTTTTCTTTGGAATGGTTAGTGTTTTCAGTGGTGATTTTTGTTCAGCATTCCCCCCCGGCACCGGTCGCGGCATCTGATAAGATTTGTCAATAGAGATACGCATCCCCCCCTGCAATGGCAGCTGCTTTTGCGGGAGATGCGAATGTCCCCCCCCTTCCAAAAGGGTTATTGCTCTTCCCCCCCTGCCCAACACCGGAACATGAAGGTTTTGACCACCCGTGGTGCGGCCGCCGTCGTCTGCATCCTGATCGTGGTGTTAAGCACCGGCTGTACCACCGACCAGCAACAGGCTCCTGCCCAATCTGACGGAACTCCGGACGAGTCATCCTATGCAACCGTTCTGGATGCGGGAACACTTGGTGCACGACTTGACGAATATCCGGTAGCAACCCTCTCGGCAGCAGAGGAATCAGATCTCCTCTACATGCAGGAAGAAGAGAAACTTGCCCGTGATGTGTATGGTGTCTTCTCTGATACCTGGAACATGCAGGTTTTCAAAAATATCGGGAAGGCGGAACAGACACATATGGACAGTGTGACCGTTCTCATCAAACGCTACGGACTGGAGAATCCGTCTGCATCAGCCACCACAGGGGGGGTGTTTGCCTATCCCGAACTGCAGGAGCTCTACGATGATCTGGTGAAAAGAGGTGCCCGGTCTCCTGAAGACGCCCTTCGTGCCGCCATTCTGGTTGAAGAGACTGATATTGTGGATCTCCGGGATGCGATGAGCCGGACAGAAAACGGGGGGGACATCCGCTATGTCTATGATAATCTGATACGGGGGGGGTCGGAGAATCACCTGCGTGCCTTTGTACGGAACCTCGAACAGCAGGGTGAATCGTATGCACCGGTGGTGCTGACACAGGCCGATTATGACAGGATTGTTTCCGGCTCTGTCCGGCCGGGAGGTTTTACCTGACCCGGCCCCCCCCGGACGCCGGTGTTTACTCGTCCCCCCCGGCAAACTCCTGCACCCGGCCGACCTGTCCGTCGGCGAGCCGCACCTTGATACCATGCGGGTGAAATGAGGAATTGGTGAGAATATCTTTTACTATGCCGTCTGTCAGTTTCCCGGTTCTCTGATCTTTTTTCAGGACAATCCTGACGTTATCCCCCGGGGGGGAGATATTCCGCCTCTGCCTGCCGTCACCTTTCTTCTCCATCTTTCGGTCTCCTCGTGTGATATCGTAAAAATCTGTATCTGTTCTGTTTGCGGTAACAGGGGGGGAAAAGAGTGCGGAAGGTATCCGGATGCACAGACCGGCAGAGACAGCGCCGGACAGAGGATCCTATCGCCGGAGAGCCCATCTGGTGCATGGTGGCACACAACCGGATGGGAAAGACGACCCCGTTTACCCTACCTGCCGTGCGCCATCCTCCTCAGGGGGTCTGCAAGGCAAAGTATTAATTATGATACTGTTGATTTAGGTGTGTTGGCTTCTCTGTCTGTCCGGGGGGGATGACAGGGAAGCCTCACTATTCCTGTCCGTATTGTTTCCTGTCATTTCTTCGGCGATGTCGGCTTTTTCCGGAGTATCTCTCTCGCCCGTCAGACATGTAATCTACCGGTGCAGGCTCCCCCCCGGCATGAGGCATAAAATGTTCTCAGTATCTGTTTTTTCCCGGTTTGCCGTCGAAATGCTCAGAATCTGATTGCCGGTGGATGATGCCGGTGGTTTTGCCGTTTTGTTCTGTTCAGTCCGGGTTTTTCGGCAGATCAAATATTAATACTATACCCTCCCTAGCAATGGTGATGAAGTGTGAGAGCTATCAGAGTTCTCTGACCAATGCGAAGATACTAATTGTAGAGGATGAGGTCATCATCGCAATGGCTCTGGAAGACTCTGTTCATGGCTTCGGGTACCTGGTGGCAGGAAGGGCAACGACGGGACAGCGGGCAATTGATCTTGCCATGGAGACCCAACCTGACCTGGCCCTCATTGACATCCGTCTGGATGGTGAGATGGATGGCATTGAAGCGGCGGAGAGGATATACCGGCGCCTGAAGATCCCGGTGATATTTCTCACTGCCTACTCGGATGAGGAGACGCTCTCGCGTGCGATACGGACGAACCCATATGGCTACCTGATAAAACCGATCCGGCCGCGGGAACTCTATACCACGATTGAGACATCCATCTATAAACACCGGCGTTCGTGGCGGAGGAGGCTCGTGTCGCCTGCCTCTCTGCGGTGACCAACAAACTGGAAAATCCGGTGGAGCAGGTCAGGGCCAGCCTGAAAGGTCTCACCTCCGGCATACAGAAAGGTATCATGGATCTGGACGATGTGGAGGTCATCCTGCAGGCACATGTGGATGAACTCGAACGGGTCAGGGCAGATCTTCGCGAACTTAATGATACGATGTTCCGGGCCTGAGCACTCCTCTTTTTTGCATGCCGGTATCACTATTTTTTTGAAGAGTTGCGGGGGGGAACGCTACAGGATATACAATGACAGGCAGAACAGAGATACCCGCACATGAGGTTCTGGTGTACGAACCTGCATATCCACTGAACCTGGATGCCACCCTCTCCTGCGGCCAGCTCTTCAGATGGAAAAAAAGGGGGAGATACCTGGCAGGGAGTGGTGGATGGCAGGGTCATCAGCCTTTGTCAGGACGGGGTGAGGCTCTCCTTTACCGGCTGTTCGGAAGCATTTCTCATCTCATATCTGCACCTCGACTGCGCCTGTGATGCCATCGTCTCCGGGTTCTGCGGTGACCCCCCCATATCACCGATGCCGTACGCCGCATCGGTGGTCTGCGCATCGTCCGGCAGGATCCATGGGAGTGTCTTATCTCGTATATATGTGCCCAGAATGCGAACATCCCGTTCATCACCCGGATGATCGAGAACCTGTGCCACGCCGCAGGGAGACCGATCAAAGCACCGGACAACACGATCCGGTATGCCTTTCCCACACCAGAGGCCCTTGCCACCCTTTCTCTCGAAGAGATACGCGGATGTTCCCTTGGATACCGGGCACCCTATATTCACAAAACCACCGCTGCCATCGCTGCAGACCCCCCCGGATGGGCCGAACGCATCCGAAAGCTGCCCTTTGAAGAGGCACGCCGGGCGCTGCAGGCCTATCCCGGCATCGGCCCGAAGGTGGCGGACTGTGTGCTGCTCTTTGGCTTCCAGAAGTACGAGTCCTTTCCGGTGGATGTCTGGATACGGATGATCATGCACCGTCTCTACGGCATCGGCAATCCGGAAAAATCCCTCACGCCTGCGGAATACGAGCGTATCCGCCGGTTTGCACAGGAGCATTTCGGGCCTTACGCAGGCTACGCACAGGAGTATCTCTTTGCTGTCCGCGAATCCTATGCCGACGAATAATGCTGAAACGAAATCAAAAAAAGGTATTATGTGCCTGTTGTCCAGGAGTGCATGTAGGTATTTTGTTCCTCTGAGAGTGTGTCGATGGTGACACCGAGGGATGCCAGTTTGAGGTGCGCGACCGTTGTATCAATCTCATGGGGCACTTCATAGACGCCGCCCTTCAGGTCACCGCCGTTTTTATACATATACTCCGTGCAGAGTGCCTGTAGGGCAAAGGAGAGATCCATCACTTCCACCGGATGGCCCATGCCCTTCGTAGTGGCGAGGTTGACAAGTCGCCCTTCTGCGAGCACGCTGATGCGGTTGCCGTTCACAAGATACGTGTCAATGCTGTCCCGCGTCTCTTTTGCCTCTGCATGTTCTTCCAGCCACGGGATTTCAATCTCCACGTTGAAGTGCCCGGCGTTGGCAAGAATTGCGCCGTTTCGCATCAGCGGGAAGTGCTCACCCGTGATGATGGAGGTGTTGCCGGTCGTGGTCACAAAGATTTCACCGATGGCCGCCGCCTCTTTCATGGTCATCACGTGGTAGCCGTCCATGTGTGCTTCAAGAGCACGCCGGGGGGGATCCACTTCGGTGACAATGACCTTTGCACCGAGGCCGTGTGCCATTCGTGCCAGTCCGCGGCCGCAGTAGCCGTATCCTGCCACCACAAACCACTTGCCGCCGATGAGGGTGTTCGTGGTGATCATGATGGAGGAGAGCGCGCTCTCGCCGGTGCCGTGGATATTGTCAAAGGAGCGTTTCATCGGGGTGTCGTTCACCGCGATGACCGGGAACTCAAGGCCCCCCCGTCGTCTGCCATCGCCCGCAGGCGCTGGATACCGGTGGTCGTCTCCTCGCACCCGCCGATGATCGTATCGAGCAGATCCCGGCGAAGTGTGTGTATGCGGTGGATGAGGTCCATACCGTCATCGATGGTGATATTAGGGGGGGATGCATCAAGGACCTGGTCCATTGCGGCATAATACTCGTCCACACTGCAGGCACGGGTAGCATAGCAGTGCACACCGGGCACCCGTCCAAGAGCACGGGCCACATCGTCCTGTGTTGAGAGGGGGGTTGCAGCCGGTGATATGCACCTCTGCCCCCCCGCCCGCGGCCATTGTTTCGACAAGGACCGCGGTCTTTGCCTCTACGTGGAGGGCCATACCAACGGTGGCCCCCCCGGCAAGCGGCTGTTCTTTTTCAAACCGCTTGCGAATCTCTGCAAGCACCGGCATATACTGCCGGGCCCAGCCCATCTTCAGTTCTCCTGAGTCCATGGTCATTTCACTGTCCTGATTAGCGTATGTTACAGCGGTTTAAGGGACTTTTTATTATCACGAATTCAGACACTTCGGCAGACTGATACACAATAATCATATGCCCCCCCTGCCCACCATCTACTACGATGGTTCTCACCAAACGTATCATACCGTGTCTGGATTTAAAGGACGGCAGGGTTGTGAAAGGGGGGGTTAATTTTCTTGGTCTGCGGGATGCCGGGGGATCCGGTGGAACTTGCGGCCCGGTATAATGAACAGGGTGCCGATGAGGTGGTCTTTCTGGATATCACCGCATCAAAGGAGGCCCGTGGTATCATTATCGATGTGATCGAGCGTGCGGCGGATCAGCTCTTTTTGCCCCCCCTCACGGTCGGCGGCGGCATCCGATCCATTGACGATATCCGGGAGATTCTCCGGGCTGGTGCAGACAAGGTCAGTATCAACACCAGCGCCGTGCAGCACCCGGAACTCATATCCGAAGGGGGCGGTGATGTTCGGGTCGCAGTGCATCGTTGTTGCAATGGATGTGCGCAAAAACGATGAGATGCGGGAGGGGGTGACGCCCATCACGATGCCGGACGGGTCCGTCGTCTGGTATGAAGTGGTCATCTACGGCGGCAGCCACCCGACGGGCATCGACGCGGTAAAATGGGCACAGGAGGTTGAACGCCGTGGTGCGGGTGAGATTCTTCTGACCTCGATGGAAACCGATGGCGTAAAACAGGGTTTTGATGTGGCGGTGACTGCGGCCGTATCCGATGCCGTCGCATTCCGGTGATTGCAAGCGGGGGGGGTGTCGGTACGCTGGAACACTTCTATGACGGTTTTGTCGTGGGCCATGCCGACGCCTGCCTTGCCGCAAGTGTCTTTCACTTCGGTGAGATGACCGTAAAAGAGGTAAAAGAGTATCTCAGAGACAGAGACGTGCCTGTACGCATCTGAGATCTATTTCCATCGCACATATGGGTGCGTCCAGTTCAAAGGCCCGGATGACATCCGGGTTTATTTCCCCAAATACCCCTGCTTTTTTGCCGTCCACGATGATATCCGCCCGGCGTCCGGGAATGAATGCGGGATCCTCTGACTCCTCTATTTCATAGGCAAGCTGCATCTCCCGCATCAGGCGTCTGCGCAGGCATAAATTTCTGAAAAGTCCGCCTCCGTGTGGATGCTCACGGCGGCCACCTTCTGGAAGGTCTCGGTGCCTTCCACGCAGTCACCGATGGCAAAGAGGCGCTGCGGCAGTTCCCGGTGGTGATTGATCTGGAGCGTCTCCACCAGCAGCGGAAGAATGTCGGTGCGCATGACCGTCTGCTCCTCTGATATCGGACGCTGCAGTCTCAGCACCTCTGCGTTTGGTTCCCGCTGCATCGCGGTATAGAGCACCCGTTCATTTGTGAGCGTGAAGGCATCATCTCCAGGAATCCGAGACCGGCGAGAATCTCACGCACCCCGTCCATCATGACCATCACCGGATGAGGTCTTCCCGTGGTGAACGATTCCGGTAGGGCGGCATCGAAGTTCTCGAAGCCGTAGGAGATGGCCACATCCTCAAAGATATCCCAGTCGTGCATGATGTCAGACCGGTAGCAGGGCACAGTGACTGTGACCTCATCCTCACTTTTTGCCTCAGCCCCCCCGAACCGCATGGTCTGCAGGTGTGCAACCATCTCCTCTGCAGTGAGGGGGATGCCTAAGAGGCGGCGGCACTCGTCCACACTGACCGTGCGGAGGGAGGGGGCAAGGGAAGGCATCGGTGTGCCGTCTATCTCCACGCTCTCGATGGTGGCCCCCCCGGCATCCGCAAGGGCGGTGCAGATGTTGTTGACCGCGGTCATCACGGCCTTTTTGTCCGTGCCCGTGCAGTCGAGGAGGATATTCCGTGTTGCGGTGGTCACCTTCGTCAGTTCACCGTTGATGATGGGCGGGAAGGAGAGGACATTGTCTTTTGCGTCCGTGATGAGCGGGAACTGTGCATAGTCGCGTACGAGGTGGGCATAGTCCATCCCCTTCGGGTGGCGCTCAAGGATCTCCTCCAGCGTCATCTCCTCTGCGAAATCGAGGGGGGGCACGAAGGCACGGTCACGCGGTGCGGCCTGGTAGTAAAACGGTGGAGTGACGGTGTCCATGTCGTGCACCCCCGATCGCCACCTTGCCGCGGCCTCTGCCGACCGCCCAGTGCAGGGCTTCCTGCAGACCCATCAGGCTCTCGATGGCCTCTTCCGTTAACGAGACGTTGCGGATGACCGCAGACCCGAGGAAGGGCCGGATCTCAGCGAGGCCGGGGGGGTCAACCCGGAAGCTGATGCCGGAGGGGGGGTGATGGGATAGTCATTGATACCGTCTTTGAGTCCCAGAAATCCCTGCATCGCCCGTGCAACCCCCCCTTCGGTGGAGAAGAGATCCGGCCGGTCAGGGAAGAACTCCACATCGATATGATCCTCTTCGATACGTTCAATGTCGGCACCGATCATCGGCACCCGGTCGATGATGGTATCACGGTCGGTGCCGGTCAGGGTCTCCAGATATTTGTAGGGCAGTTTGATGATTGGCATTAGTCTTTCCCTCCCTGCATCATGGGGGTGTCACGTATCCAGTCCACGTCACTGCGGTAGAGCTGGCGCAGGTCACGCAGACCCATCTTTAGCATCGCAACACGGGAGACGCCGAGTCCCCCCCAGGCAAGCACCGGGTATTTTACGCCCCCACGGGTCAGTGACCTCTTCACGGAAGATACCTGCTCCGCCAAGTTCGACCCAGCCGAGGCCGTCCACATATACCTCCGGTTCGACCGATGGCTCGGTGTAGGGGGGGAAGTAGGCCGGGCGGAACCGCACGTCCTCGAATCCCATTCTCCCGTAGAACTCCTTTAAGAATCCCATGAGATGGCGGAATGAGACGTCCTTGTCCATCACAATACCCTCGAGCTGCTCGAACTCCGGGGGGGTATGGGGTGGGGGGGTCGATGGCCTCACGCCGGTAGACTCTCCCGATGCAGAAGGCCTTCACCGGTTCGTCGGGATGATCCTTGAGGTACTGGATTGAAAGGCCGGTGGTATGGGTTCGCAGCACATTGGTCTGTGCTTGGCAGGCACCAGGTGCCGCCCCATCCGACGGATGAGGTGGTGCCGCCGTGTTCGTGCACGTCACGAACCTGCTCCCAGTTCTCCGGCAGGGGGGGGTGGTGCTGTCCAGATAAAAGGTGTCCTGCATCTCCCGTGCGGGGGGGTGATCCTGTGGCTGGAAGAGGGCGTCAAAGTTCCAGAAAGAACTCTGCACCACATCCCCCCCGTAGATTTCAATGAACCCCCCCATCTCAAGGAGCACATTGCGCATCTCATTGATGAGGCGCTGGTAGGGGTGTATCTTGCCGGGGGGGACGATGCGTTTGGGCAGTTTGTCTACGCTGTAGCGCCGGAGGTTCAGGTCTTTCCAGTCACCCGAGAGGATCTGTTCCCGGGTGAGGGTGCCCACCTCCTCTCTCAGGTCGATGCCTGCTTCGACAAGCGCCTTTCCCGCCTCGGTAATGGCAATCGAATAGGTGGTGGTCTCGGTCTCTTCGGCGAGACCGCGTTTCACCAGTTCAAGGATACCTTCCCTGTTTGCGTCAGGGTCACGGAGCGCCACTTCGTCAGCGCCTTCCGGTGCATCACCGGTCTTTTTTACCTGCCCTTTCTCAATGGTGACCCAGCCCTTCTTCTTCATCCAGCCGATGGCAATCCGGGAGAGTGGATGTGCCTGCATCTCCTTCATGCTGATCTCATTCTGGAATGAGGCATAGACCTGCCGCTCCGGGAGGCCAAGGGTGGCATACTGCTCTCCTTCTGTCGTGAGGGCATAGCTGACCGTGATGGTTCGGTCAAGGCTGGCAATACCCTTGTCGGCGCAGAGGTGGGCGAACTGTACCACCGCTGCTGCGGTTGTGTTCAGTTCCCCCCCGGCAATCACCTCGGGTGTAGCTCTTTGATGGTGTTTAAGACCACCATCATGCGTTTTTCGTTATATGTCAGTTCCGCCATTATCGTTCATCCACCTTATGTTCCGCTTCATCCATCCGCTCTTTAAAGTCTGCAAGGAACTCTTTGACCCGTTCGTAGGTTGCCTTCTTGCAGGTGCCGCACATCAGTTCACCCGCCTTGCAGGCCCGGCAAATCTCGGTGAGTTCGTCGTCATCGTCCACCATGTGGAAGAGGTTGAGGAGATACACCGAGCACTTCTCCGGTTCACCGCCAAGCTTTTTCTGTTCCTCAAGGGTCATCCGGCCGCCGGTGACAGCGCCCATGATCTTCTTTTTGACCGCCTTGTCTGTGTCACAGAACCCAATAAAACTCTCCGGGACACTGGACGACATCTTACCGCCCTGCAGGCCCTGCATAAAGTAATGATAGGTGGCAGACGGAGAGTAGAATCCGAATCCCCCCCCATATTCAATCTCGATGCTGCGGACTTTTGCATCCACGTCAGCGAGGCCTGCCCCCCCTTTGATATCAACATGCCCCCCCTCGTATTTCTTTGAGCCGGGGAATGCCGTATGCACGGCGGCGAGTGCCTCTTCGGGTGCGTTCTTGGAGCGCACGCTCACATACCCGTCCCGCATCTCGACCGTGAAAAAGCGGAGTTTGTGTGCGATGTCACGGGTGAGGCGGATGTGGGGGGGTCCTGATCAATGCCCACCGGAACGATGGTGGGTGCGGGCCCGGCATCCTCCTGTGGGAAGAGGATATCGGCGACCTGCGTTGCGACACTCATCGCATGGGCAAGGGCTGTCTCCTGCCCGAAGCCGTATATTGCCTGCAGGTCGGAGAAGTTCATCTTTATTGCCGCTTCAAAGGCGAGGTCTTTGAGGCGGTTATTGGTGCTCTGGTAGTAGGTTTCTCCCTCATACCCCCCCAGTGCATAGAGACAGGTGAGATATTCCCTGCCGTATTCGTTGCATTTGTCCCATGAGATATTGCGCACGGCATGTGCCTCACGGTCGGCGACTGCCACGTAGCCGTTTCCGCCCTGCTGCACGTGCCAGGCCACCTCCTTCATCACCATCAGGTGACCGAGATGGGGATGCCCGGATGGCATAAACCCGGTCAGCACATGAAAGGGGGTGTTATTATTCATCGCATCCACGATGGGGCGATAGTCACGGTGCCCGATCACAATGCCCCGGCGCAGAAATGCCGGGGGGGGTTGTGGATCTCCGGGATCACCGGCTCAATAGGTTCGATTCCAAACTCCGTAAAGAGTTTATCCGTGTCGATGGACTGGTTTGCAGACCATGGGTTAATCTCCGACTGCATAGAAACAGATCACTCACAATTTGATTCGTGCAAATTCAACGAATTCAATACCATTTTGTTCGGTACATGCAAAAAGCATCTTCTTGCGCACACTGTGTGCCAGCCTGACGGAACGTGATATCACGCTCATGGGCAGGGATGAATCGGCGGGAAGGGCGTGGACGAGGAGTTCAGAGTGTTTCTTCTCTCCTGAATATACGCGGAAATGGTGGCCGAATTTATAGGCGGTACGGGGGGGGTCTGGCCCTGAGAGCGCAGGTATGCATAGACCTGAGACTTCTCTTTCCATTCCGCGTCCTCTTTGGGGATATCCTGTCGGATGGCTTCTCCGTTCTCATCTCCGGTGATGGTGAGAACCCCCCGTGTGTCCAGCAGGTAGAGCGTCTCCATCGGGGGGGAGAGCATCAGACGTGCGGAGTCCAGTTTTGTACCAAACCACAGGGAGTCGGGGGGGAACGCTTCGGTGTCATTCGTGATGACAGAATTTCCGGCACGTATGCCGGTTATCTGGGGGGGATATCCGGTGCCGCACCTGTTTCCTTCAGGGACTCGGTCTTCACATCGTAGTAGGTGAGTTCGTCTTCATCATCGACTGCGGCGAGGACAAACTGTTTGCGCATATGCGTTGCCGATTCCACTTCCCCCCCGGCAAGCTCACGGAAGGTGATGAGGTCACGCTCGGAGAGCACACGGATGAGATAATTTGTTCTCCCGGTGCCGGGGGGGCGCTCTCCCCCCCTCCGGAATACGCGGAAGTCCTGGGGGGGGCCGGGTAGAATCACGTAGCCCCCCCTTTCCCGCATATCCCGGTAGACCAGAAACCGCCGCATAAACCCGGGCAGAGATGAGAAGTCTGTGATGAGTGACTCAAAACTCTCGCCCTCTACGGTGATCTTCTTTTTCAGCACCAGATACAGGGCCTCTTCCGGAGATAGGCTGAGGCCGTCCGCTGTCTTTCGTCCATACCCGCTCTGGTCATACAGGGTATGTCCGTCCTTTCCGAGCACCACGGTGGTGCCGTCCCGTCTCGCCTTCACTGTTAGTAAAATTGGGGGGGATGATATCTTAAATAGTTGGGTGGGAAGGCACTCCGGTACCTGCCTCTTCTGCCAGTTTCCGGGCACATGCAATATTCCCACGGTCGTTTCGGCGGCAGTCCACCGGTGTCTCACAGATGAACGGGAGGGCCCGCAGTGCCGGGTGGGTGACCACCGACCGGATGCCTTTCTCGCCGATCATCCCGAGGCCGATATGGGCATGACGGTCACGCCTGCCGTTGAGTTCGGACAGGGTGTCGTTGAGGTGGATGATCTTCAGATGGGAGAGACCAATTGCTGCATCAAAGTGTCTGACGACAGAGTCTGTGGCCTCCGCTGTCCTGAGGTCGTAGCCTGCCGCAAATGCGTGGCAGGTATCAAAACAGACACCGACCGGACCATATTGCTCCACCCCCTCCATGATCATTGCAATCTCCTCAAAGGTGGTGCCGATGCTGTTCTGTGTCCCTGCGGTATTCTCGAGGAGTATTATCACCTCACCTTCAGCGGCTGCCACTCCTTTGCCGATGGCCGTTATCGCCCGTTCGCGTGCCGCCGCAGCGTCGCTGCCGAGACTGCTGCCCAGATGGGTGACAAGATACGGGATGCCCAGCATGCGGCAGCGCTCCACTTCTTCAACAATCGCTGAAACTGACTTCTCCCAGACGTCCGGCCGGGGGTGTGGCAGGGTTGGGGAGGTAGGGCATGTGCGCCACCACCGGGGCGATGCCGCTCTCCTCTACGGCCTGCCGGAAGGTGGATGCTGCCTCTGCGGTCAGGGGGGGTTTTGTCTTCCAGCTGCGTGGGTTACAGGTGAATATCTGGCAGGTGCTGCAGGTGCGTTCCTGTGCACGGGGAATGGCCTGTGCGAGGGATCCTGCGATGGAGACGTGGCATCCGATGTTGATCATGGCTGTCAGGAATGCATCTGCATCCGGCAGACAAAAAGGGTGGCATGTTGGCGGGCGGGGGGGCCGCCGGATGTAGAACTGGAGGAATGATGGGAGAGGTTCCCGGTCAGTTTTGTTCCATTAACCGGCTGAGTCCGGAGATCATTGCGGCACCCACCTCCCTGGTGGATGCCTTCCCGCCGGTGTCGGGTGTCATGATGCCTGCCTCTGTTGTCAGGCGGATGGCATCTTCGATAAGGGCTGCCCCGGCGATATCTCCCTGATGGTGCAGCAGCATCGCCGCCGACCGGACGGCGGCAATGGGGTTGGCGATGCCCCCCCGTCCTGCGATATCCGGGGCGCTCCCGTGTACCGGTTCAAAGAGGGCGTGCGAATCGCCGATGTTGGCGCTGGGCAGCATACCCAGTCCCCCCCCACCAGATAGGCGGCTGCGTCAGAGAGGATGTCGCCAAAGATGTTCGTGGTGACGATGACATCATACCGCTCCGGGTGCATGAGCACATCCAGTGTCAGGGCGTCGATGAACGCGGTGGTGTAGCTGACGCCCATCTCTTCTGCTGTTCTGATACAGATGTCACGGAAGAATACATCCGATTTGATGACGTTTGCCTTGTTCCCGATGGTGAGCTGGTTTTTGCGTTCCCGTGCAATGCGGCAGGCGGTTCGTGCAATCCGCTCGCTCCCCTTGCGGGTGATGACCCGCAGGGTGGAGGCCCGGTCTTCCTCCTGCCATTCAATCCCGGAGTAGAGGCCTTCGGTGTTCTCCCGCACGACCATGATGTCCACTCTGTTTCCCTGAATGGGCCGGAGGTTGGCATAGAGATCCAGTTCCTTTCGGATCTGCAACACGACACTGCGGTAATCGGATGCCGGGGGAGTGGTCACCGCCCCCCCAAAGAGGATGGCATCCGCATCCCGGAGGAGGGAGATGGCATCTGCCCCCCCGCATGCCTCCCCCCCGGTTCTCTGCCATGTCGCGTAGCCGACTTCCACCGGATAGAACTCATACTCCGGGTGGAGGAGGGCAAGGACGTCACGAGCCACCGGGATGACTTCCCGTCCGATGCCGTCCCCCCCTTCCACGACTGCAATGGCGGTCATTTCTGATCCCCCCCTTTTCTCCCCCCCTTTCTTCCTTTTCGTTCGATTTTCTTTCTTCCCAACCTGCACAGATGGCAAAGACTGCCTCGGCGATGGTTCGGGGGGGGTGGCCCCCCCCAGTGGACGACTGCCCCGTAGTATCCATCATGGACACCAATGCCGGCCCGTTCCGACCGGCAGCAGCGGGCGATGAATGGTTCTGCTGTTACCTGGTTTGCGGGGGGGCAGATGTCGGTGACCGAGAACGCGGCCTCCGCTCCGTAGCATTCGGCAAGCACCTGGCGTGCGGTCAGGCACCCTGCGACCGTTTCATCACCCCCCCGCAGACGGTCATTGTCAATCGTCCGGGAGAATCCTGCCGCCCGGCAGGGGGGTAGGCCTCTGCGTCAGTCTTCCGGATGTCTGCGATATGGTAGCAGAACTGCACCGTGCATTCCCCCCCGAAGAGGCCGGTCTGTTCCAGGTCACGGATGTTGTGGGCGAGATTCGGCCGGGGCGGTTCTGCGTCATAGACATGGATCGTAAAGAGTTCCTCTTCTGACGGGTCACAGACAAAGGTCCTGTGCTCATCCAGCCCCCCCGTAAAGACGGTGCAGCGTTTTCCTGTCGCGAGTGCCCGCCGGATGAGGTCGGTGCGGTTGTGGAGGTTCACCTTTTCCGGGTACATGCAGACATCTGCAGCGCCCGCCAGCAGGCGGGATGATTTTATCGCACGGAGCATTGTCGTGCCTGCTTCCGGTTCAACCGCCCATACTTCATGGCCGGTATCCGTGCGGCGGACAAGGTAGCGGGAGAGGAAGTATACTCGCTCTCCGGCGGGCTTCTCATCTGCCGATCCGACGGTCTTGCACTCTTCCGGGAAGATCATTTGTTTCTCCAGTAGGGAACGAGCCCGCCTGCCGCAAGAATCTCCTGCATCCGCTCTGAGAGGGGGGGCGGATCGGGTGGCGCACCCCGCCCGTCTCCACCCAGCCCTCCTCCAGTGATATAATGACGCTGCTGCCTTCAGAGCAGGTCAGCCCTTCGCACTCAATGACCGGCAGACCGACATTGATCGCATTCCGAAAGAAGATCCGGGCAAAGGAGGGGGCGATGACGGCGACGGCACCCGCCTCCCGTATGGCGACCGGTGCCTGTTCGCGGGATGACCCACAGCCCATATTATTGCCTGCCACAAGAACGGCGCCCTTCAGCGGGGAGCAAGCGTCGGGTCGAGGTCTTCGAAGACATGTTCGGCCCAGACGGAGGTGTCCTTTGTCCGGAGGTAGCGACCGGCGATGACAAGGTCGGTGTCGATGTCGGTTCCGATGCAGACGGCAGGGCCGGAGAGGGTCATAATACCCCCCTCCGGTGAGGTTATTTCGCCTTTCAGCGCACTTGCCGCGGCCGTTGCCACCGAGCCGAGATAATACTCCGCCCCCCCGACGCCCATCCGGTTTTTGAAGTTGCGGTTGGCAGTCGAGAGGGCAACCTCCCCTTCACCGAGGACACCCATGTGCATGCCGAGGCAGGGGCCGCATCCCGGCGGGCCGACCATACACCCGGCGGCGATGATCTCTGCGAGGACACCGCTCTCCGCCGCCTTTTGCATGATCGCACGGGACGCCGGGATAACGATGGTGCGGCATGCGACCTCTTTGCCGCGGACGATATGGGCGAAGCGTTCCAGATCCTCGTAGCGCCCGTTGGTGCAGGTGCCGACGAAGACCTGATCGAGGGGGGGGTGCCCGCATACTCGGTGACCGGGGGGGCCACGGTATCCACGGTGCGGGACTGAGAGGACCGGCTCCATGTCGGAGAGATCAACCGGGAGCTCACGGCAGTAGGTGGCATCCTCCGGGTCCTGTCGTTCGATGCGGTGACCGTATTGGGCGAGATATTCCTGTGTGGTTTTGTCGGCGTAGAAGAGACCGGTTTTTGCACCGCATTCAATGGCCATGTTGCAGAGGGTGAGGCGGCCTGCCATCGAGAGTGCGGCGGCGCCGTCGCCGGTGTATTCCAGTGCACGGTAGGTGCCGCCGTCCATGCCGATTTCGCCGGTGACCGTGAGGACGATATCCTTTGCCTCGCAGCACGCAGGCAGACGGCCGGTGAGCTCGATATTGATTGTTTCCGGGACGCGGAACCACGTGCTCCCCTCCGCCCAGATGGCCGCCATGTCGGTCGCACCCACGCCGGTTGAGAAGGCGCCGAAGGCACCCATCGTGCAGGAATGGGAGTCTGCCCCAACGACCACCTCACCGGGCAATGCCCGCCCTTCGCTCATCAGCTGGTGGCAGATGCCACGCCGACGTCGGTGAGAACAAAACCTGCGGCAGCGGCGAATGCCCGCAGCTCCTTCTGGAGCGAGGCGGTATGGGAGGTGTTCGCCGGTGCGATATGGTCGTAGATGATCGAGACCGTTTCCGGGCGGGCCGGTTTCGGGTTCCCCCCCATCTTTCGGTAGGCCTCCATGGCAAGCACCCCCCCGGTGCCGTCGTGGGCAAAGGCCCGATCCACGTCGCGATCCACATAGCTGCCCGCAGGGCCGCCGAGGATACGTTCGGAAAGCGTGCTCATGCCTCACCCCCCCGGTTTTGTGCCTCACGCAGGAGGTTCATCAGGACCTCATCGGTGACATTGCATTTCCCTTCCGAGATCTCCTTGACCCGACAGAGCACCCAGTGCACCTGTGCGGGGGAGAGGGTGCATCCCTTCGAGGCGATTACATGCTCGATGGCCTTTTTGCCGGTATGTTTGCCGAGGATATACCGCCGATGCTACCCACTGTCTCCGGGTGGAGGTTTTCGTAGGTCTCCGGGTCATCGAGCATCGCTGCGATATGGATGCCGCTTTCGTGGGAGAAGGCATTCTTCCCGACCACCGGTTTGGTATCCATCATCCGGATGCCGCTGTAGTTCTCCACCATCGCCGAGAGCGCGGGCAGGCGGGTGAGGTCATAGCGGTCCACGCCCCCCCGTTCAGTTGCAGGAGGGTGAGCACCTCTTCGAGCCGGGCATTGCCGGTCCGTTCCCCGATGCCGTTTACCGTGGTGTGCAGCTGAAATGCCCCGCATGCTGCTGCGGTGATCGTGTTTGCGGTGGCGCACCCAAGGTCATTGTGGCAGTGGATGGCAAGCTTGTTTGAGATGGTACTGCCGGTCTTTTCCATGAACTGCATCATATCAACCGGTGTCAGGCAGCCGAGGGTATCGGCAAATCCAGAGTATTCGGCACCATGCTCTGCCCCCCCTGCCGCATACATCTTCTGCAGAAAGACAGGGTCGCTGCGGGATGCGTCCTCTGCGGCGAAACGAACCGCAATCCCGTGATCATGGGCATAGTCAACCATGGCAAGACCCCCCCGTTCCAGCATCTCATCCGGTGTGCACCGGTATTTTATTCGCATGTGCAGGTCGGATGTCGCAATAAAGATGCTCACCAGATCCACTTCGCAGCCGATGGCCGCGTCAATATCGCCGGGGGGGACGGCACGTGCGAGGCAGCAGATGCGGGCGTCCAGTCCCATTCTGCAGATCTCCTGTACGCATCGGTATTCATTTTCTGATACTACCGGAAAACCGGCCTCAATGACCTCCACTCCGGTCTCATCCAGGAGCGAGGCGATTGCCATTTTCTCTTTGCAGGTGAAGGACACGCCCGGTGTTTGTTCACCGTCACGGAGTGTCACATCACAGATCTCAACATTCCACGGTTTCATGGTATTCTCCCTCGGGGCATCTGCCCTGATAATTATGCATTTCAGTCGGTCTTCCGGCACTAGTGCGGCCCGGATGGCCTCACGGTCTGCGGCATCCACCAGCACCGGTGTTGCCCAGCTGATGTAGGGCAGGATATCCGGTGCCGCCTGTTTTCCGGTCATCCCCCCCAGAACACCGTTTTCCACAATCACGACAAGGACGGGCAGCCCTTTTTCGTGTATGTCTGCAAGGGCGCTCAGCCGGAGTGCATCAGTGCATAGTCGCCCATCAGCGCCACCCCCCCGGTGCTTGTCGCAGCAACCGCAGGGCTGATCCCAGCCCATATCCGGCAGTGCCAATTTCCCATGGCGGGTTTTTGGAGAGAAGGCCACAACCGATGTCCAGGATCGGGTGCAGGTTCTTCTCCCGCATGACCTCCAGGAGGGGGATATACGGACAGCCCCCCCGGCAGAAGGTGCGGGCCGAGCCGCGTGACTGCATCGTTTCCGGCGCACCGGCCGGGGGTGAGACGGTTGAACAGGAGGGCACGCTGCCTGATGCGGCGGAAAAACGAGTGCGGGATGGTGTTTTCCTGTGCCCACCTGACCATCTCTCTGCGCCGGTTCTCCGCTGCCTCGGACCGCCCCCCCCGCATGGTCAGTGACGCATCTGCGATGGTTCCCGCTCGCTGGTTTCGCGCCGGAGGGTGGCCGTTTGTCTCTGCGGTAAGGACTGCGGGGGGGGTCACCCGCACCAGTGCGATGCGGGAGAACTGTTCCGAGGCCCGGAATGCCGTCTCGACAACGGTGGCAAGTTCGTCTGCCGCCGGGGCGAATACGGGTATCTCTGCGACTCTCCCGATACAGCGGGAGTCCTGTGCATTCTGTGAGCCTTTGACTTCGGTATCATCGCCGACAACGATCACAAGGCCTCCGGAAAGTCCCTGCACGGCAGCATTCATCAGGGGATCCATGCAGGCGTTCAGACCGACATTTTTCAGGATGACACAGGCACGCCGCCCGGAGACAGCGTCCCCCCCGAGTGCGTACTCAAGCGCCACCTTTTCGTTAACGGTGCAGACTGCCCCCCCGCAGCTCTCTCCCAGCGTGGTCATGGGGTATCCCGGCACGGTGTAGAAACGGTCTGCCGCCGTCCGGAGTGCGGTGGCAAGGCACGCTTCGCCGGTTTCACCGGGCCGATCGGGGGGGTTCATATGTCCCTCCCGGCGACAAGGTCGCATCCGCCGCAGAGCGTGCACATCGTCTTTGCTTGTGTGGGGGTCAAGGCCCGCTTTCGCGAGTGCGTTTTTGGCAAACTCTGCCATCCGGAGCATGCGGTCTGCCGTCGGGCGGAGAAGCCCCCCCGGCAGGCCGGGGGGGGGGGGGGGGCAAGGGGGGGTCGGATGACCGGGATCACGCCGATCTCCGTGAGACGGCGGATGCAGGTCTCCATCTCGCATCGGTCTCTCCCAGTCCGAGAATGACATTGGAAAATACCCGGTTTCTGCCGAATATGCGAACCGAATCCTCCAGTATCTCCCAAGTGGCTGCATAGTCCAGACCGGGGCACATCTCATGGAAGAGGGTCGGTGTCGCTGCCTCGATATTGAACTTCACCTCGCAGGCACCGGCGTCTTTGAGCCGCTGCGGGGGGGTGCCGGGCAGGGGGGGATAGATGGAGACGCCCACCGGAATACCGAAGTCTGCCACCGCCTGCACCACGGCAACGGCTCTTTTCTCATCCTCCTCCACAGATCCGATCACTCCGCTCGTAAGTGATATTGCATCAATGTCATCTTTCACCGCTGTGATCATTGCGCAGACCTCATCTCTCGTCTTGATATATTTTGGAAGAGAGGGCACCGCACAGTAGCGGCAGGAGAAGATGCACCCCCCCTCCGAGAGGGTGATGAATGCTGCCGGGGACAGTGGTATACCGCCTCTTCAATGTGGCCGCAGATATCAATGTCCGGACCGGTGAGGCGGGCGCTGCCGTCTGCATCTGCGGTCAGTGTCAGAAGAGAATAATCATCAAGGGCAAGCCGGATGCGACCCTGTGATGTCGCAAAAAAGATGGAACCCCTGCCGCCTGCCCCCGGGCCTGCGGTAGACTGTTCCGGATGGAACCGGTAGGTGCCTGTCAGGCGCACGCTGCCGTGCGCGAGAATCCGAGCCTTCAGGGTTCCCCAGTGCATATGGACAGCGCCTCATGGTAGCGGGTTGCAAACGGGATGGCCGCTGCAGCACCGATGATGCCCCCCCGCCCGTTCAGGCGGCATTCAATATGCTCACTAATGGCGTCAAGGTCATCGCGGGTCACCTCGCCGTGTTTCACCTTCCACCCATAATCCATGAGAGGTGCCGGGGGGGAGAAGCCGCGGAAGACTGCCATGCCGGTCTCATCCGAGAGGGTATATTTCCGGAGCAGTTCCTCGAATGCGGCCACCAGCCGTTCCGGTTCTGATGTGGCAAACTCGCATGCCACACCCACGCAGTTCTTTGTCCGGTAGGGCACCGGGAAGAGCTGGACAATGGTATGGGAGAGGTAGCGGGTCTCCGGGGGGGTCTGAACGGCTTCAGCGATGTTGTGTGCCAGGGTCCATGTGGCCCCCCTCCTCCGGGGGGGTATCGGTGTCGTCCACGCCGATGATCACCCGTTCCCGCCGGGGGGGCAGCCAGATTTGGGCACCAGCCTCACGCCCGCCGCCGCAGGGGGGGTCGCTCTTTGACCGGATGACGCCTTTTGCCTCTGCCCGGCAGACCGTGGCGCCCACGCCACCGCCGCCCACGCCGCGGTAGGTGATGCCGATCTCTCATCGGTGACAACGACGGCGGCAATCCCTGCCGGGAAGTAGGATCCCTCCAGCGGGAGTGTGGTCTTTCCTGCTGAGAGCAGGAAACGCTGGGTGTTGCCGATCACCCGGACAGACTGCACCAGAGGGCTTTTCTGATAATTGTGTCCGGCCCACATCGCCCCGCCGGTGCAGGCAAACTCTTCGATGAGTTCTACGGTTTTGCCGTCAACATCTGCGACCGCGCAGATCTCCGGGTAGCGGATGGAATAGGGGTCAGAGATGTTCGCCATATAACCCGGCCGCTTCAATGCCTGCATTTGCCCAGAGCACTGCACCGAGTGCCCCCCCTATTCTGCCCTTCCCTGCGCAGGTGTCGATATAGGTGATGCCCAGACGTTTTGCCTCTGCTTCACATTCCTGCTGGTTTAAGACCTCGGTCTTTACTTTTGTCTTGTAGGCTGACTCTTCCGGCAGGTCAATGCCGCGGTAGACGGCAATGCCGGTGTCATCACTGACCGCATTTTTCTGGATGAAGTCACGCACATAAATGAGCAGTTCATCAATTTTATCCGGGCGCACTGCGAAGTTCAGGGCCGAACCGACGCAGTTTGTTGTCTTGTTCGGGACCTTCGGGTTCAGCTGAATGAGGCGCATATTCAGGTATTCCACGCCTTCAATCGGGCATGCTCGGCACACTGGCTTGCAAGCACCCAGGTGGCCCCCCCTTCCTCTTTGGTATCCGTGTCATCGATACCGATGGTCACCTTCTCATAGCGGGGGGGTGAAAATCCGTGACCGGCTGAGGCGGGCACCGCCGATCTTCAGTTCATCTTCAGATTCAAACTCGGTCCGTATGACGCCGGGTGCCTGCGGGAGGCATGCGGCGACACCGACGCCGGCGCCGGCAATGCCTGCCCATGACGTGACGACCTCATCACCGCAGATCTCCACACCTTCCAGTGCCTGACCGCCCAGTTCCTGATCCGCCGGGCCAAAGCGGGCGGGGGGGTAGAGGCCGATCTTCGCCTGCATGGTCATCGATGTACCCTCGACCGTGATGCCCGTAACAGCACCACCGGCACGCTTCCGGTTCATGACATCCCATTCAATGGAACCGCGGCACCGGCACTCCTCCAGAATCTCTGCACGTCCTGCGTTTTCGTCAACCATTACCAACAGGCGCTGGGAAAAGAGGCGCCCGAAGCGTTTCTGTATCTCGTCAGGTGTGAATACTATCATATGTGTTTGTCACCGAAAATTTCGTTAACAGAATTATCGGCAACAAAGGTATTTAAGGGATGCGCAGTGCACCGGGGGGGAAAAAAGAGTGTTAGAGTATTTCTGAGAGTGAAAACTTGTACGGACCGAGGGTGCCGCCAAAGTTTCCTGAGGTGATCCGCTTGATGCCGGGCACGGTGACTGCTGCCTCAACGCCTGCCTTGGTGGCTGCCTTGATAGCTGCTTCGTCAACACCGTCGATGACAATCTCGTAGATACATGCAACGTCCTCGGGGGGGACATTGGAGTCTTCCACCTGGTCACGGATGGTGGGACAGTATTTCTCATTGGTGGTGGCCGCCATGAACTTGTAGGCCTTTGAGCCGACCTTGGAACCGGATGCGACAACCGGGAATGAGGTGATGGAGCCTGGACAGGTCTTAATAGCCTCGACTGCTTTCTCTGCAGATTCGAGTGCAGCTTCAACGGACTCTCCCATGATAAAGAAGTTGCCGCCTGCAATGCCTTTGACAATGCCGAACTCTTCCTCACCGATGTATTCGCCGTTCATGATGGGGGGGATGGCCCAGCATTTGCGTCCGCCGACTTCCACTTTGTGCTCAAATTTGTCGCCAAAGAAGTGGAGTTTGACATCGATGCGTTCCTCTGCCTCGGGCATGCCGTCAAAGACTGCTGCGGTGGGTGAGGTAAGCACACACTCTGCAAGGCGCTCGACAACCTGTTCCTTGAGTTTCTTTTTGCCGCCGGTAAAGATCAGGATGGCAACGCCGGGCCGTCCGTCCGGTGTCTCTTCGGCAGAGAGAATCCGTTCGATGCCTGCTTCACAGGGACAGCCGATGGCTGATGTGGCAAAACCGGTTGCTTCTGTTGCTGCGTTCACTGCCCATTTCTCATTGATTGCGGTGATAATGACCCGGCATGCCCAGTTGGGGAATGCCTCTGCATACTCATCTTCGATAAAAACGCCGTTTAATTCCATTATTAAACCTCTCGATACTAATCCAATATGTGGTGCACCCCCATTACTATAAGCTTTCTTTTTCGCTGTTATTTGCAGCAGATGAGGGCGGTCGAAGGAGGTGCTGATTGTATGGGTGATGCTGAGCATTTCGTTATATTTCAGGTTATTTCCCGAAATAATCAGTAATTGTCCATTTTTTTATGAATATGTCGATCCAACAAATGAGATAAGTTTAAATTTAGTAAGATGAAATCTCATATTATAGAGGAGATTGGAACATGGGCGATTCCAGAGATGTAATGAATTCATATGTTACCCGCGACCTGAGAAAGATGTTCTCACCGGGTGAGGGATGGAATATTGACAGAGACCCTGAGTGCGGCGGTGCATCATTTGCATACGTTGTCTCACGGAAACGCTTCGGCAAAACGTTACGCTATCCTGTGGAAGTTTGCATGGAAGCAGGTGTGTCTGCAGAGAAGGCATGTACGATACAGCAGCATTACGATGCGGCCCGTGAGGCAGGGGGGGTGGCACTTGAACCACTGATGCTCTTTGTGCCAACCGATGCAGATGTATCTGCAGTGCCTGCTGATGTAATGATCAATTACCTGAAAGTGCTCAAGGTTGAGGACGGACAGGTCATCTGGTGGAAGAAGGTTCTTCCCGCAGAATAATTTTTTTTAAAAATTAAAAGATATCAGGGAATTCTTCTTACGATCCCTGTTTCTTCGGTACGGTAACCGCCAAGACGGTGGAGTATCTCTTTGAACGTATCTGAAGCCACGTTCTCAAAGAGTTGCCTGACTTCAGGCATGGCATCTAAGGTCGCAGTTCGTGTTACCAGTTCATAGCGTTCTGTCCCGATGGGAGTGAACGAAAGACCCAGGGCCTTTGCCGCACTGTATACGCCGATACCTGCCTCTGCCTCGCCTGAACGGACCGCAAGGGCTACGGCAAGATGGGTGGTGGCCTCCCGTTCGTATCCGGTGATCTCTGCGGGGTTCACTCCCTTCTCCTTCAGGAGATGGTCGAAGAGGATGCGGGTTCCCGAGCCCTTCTGGCGGTTGATGATCCGTTTGTCTAGCAACTCATCAAACGTGATCGGCTCAGGAGCGATGATGCCCTGTTCCCGTTCTGCCACGCAGAGGAGAGTGAGCGGTGTCTCCGGCAGATATTTTTCCAGGTAGTGGATGTTGTAGCTGCCGTCATCTGAGAGAAGATGCATCGGTGCCACATGGCAGGTATCCTGTTTTAGGGAGAGGACACCACCCATGCTGCCGGCATGGGTGGGATGGAGAGTGACTGCGTGTTTCCGGAGCATGTCGCCGAGGTAATCGATGCACGGGTCATGGCTGCCGGTGATAAGGAGGGATTCCGCTGCAACGGACTGGGGGGGAACCATCAGCGTCGCCTGCACTTCCTCACTGGTCATCACTCCCTCTTTTCGTGCGGGAATTTTCATATAGGCATTGGCACGGACGGCACTCATCTGCACCCCCCCGGCACCGCGGGACTGGGGGACGGCCACCCACCGGTCGCTGACTCTGCCCACAGAGAGCAAAACAAATTCGTCTGTTCCCCCCCTGCTGAATCCAGACGTGTGGACAGAACGGCAGGGATGGTCTCCGGCACGGGTGGCTGCAGGCCATATGCTCCCATCATCGGAGTGATGAATTCACGGATGATGGTGTAGGCGGCGAGCGGATATCCAGGCGTGCCGATGACCGGTTTGCCTTCAATAGCGCCGATGATGACCGGACGTGCCGGTTTGATAGCAACACCATGGATGAACACCTCGCCCAGCTCTTCGATGATGGATGCCGTGTAGTCACGGGTTCCTTTGGAAGAACCGGCAGAGATGATGAGCATGTCATTCTCTTTGATGCCACGGATGACGGCCTCGCGAATCTGTTCCGGTTCATCCGGCACGATGCCATAGTGGGTGGGCGTGGCACCGAGGTCACGGAGCATGCCACAGCCATCTGCATATTGCTCTCGATGACCTGCCCTACTTTTGGCCGGGTGCCGGGGGGGGCACCAGTTCACTGCCGGTGGCAATGAGCCCGGTCCGTACGGTTCGCACCGGGACGGTTGTCACCCCGTAGGCCGCCAGTGCCCCGATTTCATGGGGGGACGGATACGGTGGGATGAAGGGACGATCATCTCGGATTCGCCGATGTCTTCTCCCACTGGCCGGATGTGCTGCCACGGGGGGGCGGCGGCCCTGCGGATGAGATAGTGTCCTGCCTCATCCTCCTCCACATCCTCGATCATGATCACCGCATCATACTCTGAGGGTACCACATTGCCGGTGTTGACTCGCAGGAAGTCCTGCAAAATCACCGGACGCTGTTCACCGGCACCGTGCGTATCCTTGCTTTTCACTGCAATCCCGTCCATCGCCGATAGGTGTACCTGCGGAACAGACTGCCGGGTAAAGACCGGTGCGGCCGTCACCCTGCCTGCCGCGTCGGATAATGATACCTCTTCCTCGGTGGGTGTGTAGGAAAATGATGAGAGTGTTTTTCTGAGGGCTTCCTCAAGGGAGACCAGTTCTAGAAATCGTGTTACCACAGGATCACCTCAACTTCTGCACCCTTCTCGTAGCCTTCCCTGCCATCCGGGACACGGAGGAGACCATCGCTTTCGATGAGGGTATTGGTGAGGCCGGACTTCCCGAAGAGCGGGTATGCGTCCCGGCCCTCAAGCCTGACCCGTACATAGTCTTCGCGTCCACGTGCGGACGGAACCGGGGGGGCGGCGCATCGGGCAGGCACGGTTATTCGTGTGACATTGCTTCCCGTCATGGCAGCGATGAGCACATCGCCAAGTGCCACCAGCACCACATATGCAGATGCCGGGTGGCCGGGAAGGCCGAGGACAGGGACATCATCAATGGTGCCGATGATGGTCGGTTTGCCGGGTGCAAGTGCAATCCCGTGTGCATGCACGGTGCCGAGGTCTGCAAGAATGGCCGCACACATGTCCCGTTCCCCCTTTGGAGCTGCCACCGGAGATGCAGACCAGATCACACTCGGCGACCGCCTGTCGGATGGCCTCCTCAAGGGGGGGCCGCGTTCGTCAGGGATGATGCCATAGATGCGGGGGGGATGGTGCCCCCGTGTCTGTGCATATCCGTCGCAGAGATAGGTGTTGACGTCCCGTATCTCCCGGGTCCGGGTGTCTGTTCCGGGCTGATGAGTTCATTGCCGGTGCTGATGATTCCAAGAACCGGCTGCCTGCAGACCGGCACCGTGGTGATGCCGAGTGCACCCATAACCCCGAGGTCACGGGGGGGTGACAGGCACCTGCCCGCCGGAAATACTCGATCTCCTTTTTGGAAATCATCTCCCGGAGGGTGAGGTTTTCCCCCGGTGCGACCGCCCGGTAGACGAGCACATCGTCCCCTGATTCCTCTGCATACTCGATCATGGCAGCGGCATCGGCACTCCGGGATGACGGCGCCTGTCGGGACATACCGGCATTCGTTTGGTGCGACCTCTCCGGCATCCCCCCCGTCTCCCATCCCGACGCGGCCGGTGATGGTGAGCATCGCAGGCAGTGCTTCACCCGCACCGACCGTATCCGTTGCACGGACGGCATATCCGTCCACCACGCTGCGGGTGAAGCCGGGAATGTCTTCTCCTGCGGTGGCCGGACGAAAGAGCACTCTGTTGTATGCTTCAGAGAGAGCTACTGTTTCCTCTCCCATGAGCGGTGCGATCTTTCGGAGTACCTCCTCTGCCTCAGAGACCGGAATAAGATCAAGAAAAATGCTCATTTGAAACAGCCCAGCTGGCAGCCCCCCTGATCTTGACCCGGGGGTCCCGGCTGTTGCAGTAGCGGGCAATGGCGGTCTTTGATACCGCATATTTCTCAGAGATCTCAAATGCCTGTATACAGGTGATCTCATTTTCAATTCCATAGTCTTCGAATATTTTTGCAAGGTCGTCTGTTGTCATGCTAACATATGGTGGTCTTTGATTGAAATTAGGTTTACTGTGTGAAGATGTCAGCGTGCGGATATTATTTTTCTGCTACGGGAATACCTGTTGATATTGAGGCAAAGTTGCCTGAATCCAACAGTGCTGTTCCCAAAATGAGGAATAATATTGGGGGGGTATTGCATTTTAAAAAGGGGGGGATTTTTGGGTGGGAGGTGAAACCATCATTAAAATGCAGAATACAAGAAAATCCCGAAGAATTATTTTTGATTATTATCGGTGGATATCGATCTCAGAAATCAATGGAATGCTATTAATTTTTTCCGATAGTAAATGTTTTTTATCAGAAAATACGGATAATACTCTCTTCTTTTGAAAGCACCTCACTTCAATACCTTTATCTATTCTTTTCAACAACTTTTCCTGTAATCGATTTGATCGATACTGGTGCGTGAAACCATGGCATTTGCATTGCATATTAACATGGAGCGGTGTACCGGTTGTAACGCATGTGTGGTTGCATGTCCTGTCGATGCACTGGAGCTATTTACCATAGATCCGGTGACCGACGAGAAGATCTACCAGGTGAAGAATGGCAAGGCCATTGTTCTCGATGTAGATCACGAACTCTGCGCCGGGTGTGGCGTATGTGTTGAGGCATGTCCATTTAATGTGATACGGCTGGCAGGACCGTGGGATACGAAATCCAAATCCCTGGCAGAAGGTATGGAGTGAGGTTTAAACATGGATACATTCTTCCCGAAATTCTCCAAAAAGAGAGAAGGCGTTAACGTAATTATGGAGCAGAAGCTCCTCACGAGCGTTAGCAACCTGATCCTGAACGGACAGACATGTACCGGATGCGGAATCTGTGCAGAATCCTGTCCGGAGGAAGCAATCAGTCTTGGACTGGTAGGTGCTGTTCGTCGTGGTGTAGTTGACTATGCAGAACCCGTGAACATTGATGAAAAGAAGTGCTCATATTGTGGTGTCTGTGTAGTGATGTGCCCGTTCAACTCCCTGACTCTCAAAGTTGACGGCGAGGAAGCTCTTCCGATTGTCGAACGTGAAGGGTTCCCTGAATATGATATGGTCACAAAGATTGACCAGGACAAGTGCGTAAAATGTACTATCTGTGAGGACGTCTGTCCCCCCGAGATGCCATCAGCCGTGAAGTCCCTGCATTTGAGGGTACGGTCGAGGGAGCACTTGAGAAGCAGACAGTAATCGCAGGAAAGACCACTTTCACTGTTGATGATGAAAAGTGCACTCGCTGTGGTATCTGTTCAGAGCTCTGTCCGGCAATCGATGTAAAGCGCAAACCATTCTCCGCAGAGTTCGGAGCAATTGTGGGCGATGTCGTCTGGGACGAGAAACAGTGTGACGCTTGCCAGGTCTGTGTCGAAGCATGCCCTGAAGAGGCAATCACCGTCGAGAGGGCAGTTGAATCAGCAAAACTCAGTGGCAAGGTCGAAATCCTTGAAGAGAACTGCTGCACCTGTACCTGGTGTGAAATCAACTGTCCGGCCGAGGCAATCACTGTTGAGAAGATCTTTGAAGGTGACATTGAATTCAATGCAGATAAATGCTGCCGGGTGTTCCACCTGTGTTGAGGTCTGTCCCGCAAATGCAATCTACCTCCCTACCCCCCCGAAGGCTGCAAAAGACCTGAAGGGCGAAAATGAACCGGTAATTGCAGTCAATAAAGACTTCTGTATTCTCTGTGGTGCGTGTGTGAACGCATGTCCTGGTGAGGATATCATTACACTGACGCGGACTAATATCCGTGTGAAGGGTAAGGAGACGGATCTCTTCCTGAAAATCAAGGACAAACTCTGCACTCCGCGCACCTCTATGGTAAAAGAGGCCGCAAAGGACGAGGTTGAACTCAAGATGATGGAAACCGCGTGAGGAAAAGGAAATGGCAAGAGTAAAAGAATACGGCAATGCCGAACTGGAAGAGAAACTCAGAGATACGAATTATTATACAACTGATTCCAACCCTCAGTTTCTCGAAGATGTGAAGAAACTCAGTCGTACAGCTGCCAATATGTGCTACCAGTGCGGAACATGCACAGGTTCATGTCCGTCAGCACCCCCCCGCAGTTCATATCGGATTCGTCTCTTCATGAGGAAGGGAGTACTTGGTCTCGAGCAGGAAGCACTCAACGATCCTGATCTGTGGCTCTGTACCACCTGTTATTCATGTACAGACCGCTGTCCACGTGACCTTGCACCGACCGATGTAATCATGGCAATGAGGAACCTTGCGTTCAAAGTTGATATTGTGCCACGCAACTTCCTCAAGACCGTGCAGCTGATCTATAACACCGGACATGGTGTGCCCAATAATGATGTCAACAGAGCAGCCCGGGTAAAACTCGGTCTGCCGGCAGATCCGCCAACGACACACAGTTATCCTGAATTTATTCCGGGAATTCAGAAGATCATGGATTTCTATAAGATGAAAGAGAATGCAGACCGGATTCTCGCTGAGGAGAGTAAGTAAATGTCTGGAAATATGAAACAGTATGCATTCTTCCTTGGCTGTATTGCACCAAACCGCTACCCTGGATGTGAGGCAGCAGCAATTAAAACAAGTGAAAAACTGGGTATTGAACTTCTGCCGCTGAAGGGTGCAAGCTGCTGTCCTGCACCTGGTGCATTTGGCGCCATTGACCTGAAGGTCTGGTACGCACTTGCAGCACGTAACCTCGTGCTTGCAGAAGAGATGAACATGGATATCACACTCATCTGTAATGGGTGTTACAAGTCTATCTGGGAAGTTAACCACATCCTTAAGCACAACGATGAACTCCGTGATGGTGTGAACGAAGTGCTTGCGGAAGTTGATATGGAATTCAAGGGTTCCATTGATGTCTGGCACCTGATTGAACTCTATTATGATGAGAAAATCTGCGGTGTTGAGAAGGTTCGTGCGAGTGTTACCCGTCCGCTTTCCGGAACAAAGATTGCACCACACTATGGGTGCCACCTGCTTAAGCCAAAGAAAGAACGCCACTTCGGTGACACAGAGAACCCCCCCATGTGGTTTGAGGAGCTCATCGATGCACTGGGAGCAGAATCCGTTCAGTACCGCAACAAAATGCAGTGCTGTGGTGCCGGTGGTGGTGTCCGTGGATTTGATCTGACTCACTCACTGGATATCACCAATGAGAAGCTGATCAATGTACAGGAAGTCGGAGCTGACGCAATCACTGAATTCTGTCCGTTCTGCCAGCTTCAGTACGACCGGGGTCAGGTTGAAATTCAGGAGAAATTCGGTCAGGCATATAACCTTCCGGTTCTTCACTACAACGAACTCCTTGGTCTTGCACAAGGTATGACTCCACAGGAGCTTGCTCTTGATCTACACGCTGTTGACTGTAAACCATTCCTGGAGAAGATTCTTTGAGAGGTGAAATAAATGGCTGAAACAAAAGAAGAATCACGAATAGGTGTGTTTATCTGTCACTGCGGTACAAACATCGCGGGTTCCCTCTCTATTGAAGAGGTCAAAAATTACGCAATGACCCTTGATGGCGTCATTGTCGCAGATGAATACCAGTACATGTGTTCAACTCCGGGACAATCGAAGATCATCGACGCAATCAAAGAACACAACCTGAACGGTATTGTCGTTGCAGCGTGTTCACCACGTCTTCATGAGCCAACGTTCCGTACCGCAACAGAGGAAGGCGGACTGAATAAGTTCCGGTTCGAGATGGCAAACATCCGTGACCAGAACTCCTGGGTGCACATGCACGACTGGGAAGGCGCAACCGAAAAAGCAAAGGATCAGGTCCTCATTGCTGTGGCAAAGGCCCGGATGCTTGAAGACCTCCAGCCGAAGAGTGTGCCGGTAGAACATTCCGCACTTGTCCTTGGTGGCGGTGTCGGAGGTATGCAGGCTGCACTTGACCTTGCAAGCGCAGGCATTAAGACCTACCTTGTTGAGAAGGCCCCCCCCACCGTCGGTGGACGCATGTCCCAGCTGGACAAGACCTTCCCGACACTGGACTGCTCACAGTGCATCCTGACACCAAAGATGGTGGATGTCGGTCGTCACCCCCCCAACATTGAACTCAAAACCTATACGGAAGTTGAGAAAGTAGAGGGCTACATCGGTAACTTTACGATCACGCTCCGCAAGAAAGGACGTGGTGTTCTTGACCCAACCGAAGCATTGGAACGCGGCATTGTCGGCGGCGGCTGTAACGGCTGTGGTGACTGTGCTGAAGTCTGTCCGGTCATTAAGCCAAACCCCCCCTTCGAGATGGGTATGGCACCAAGGAAGGCAATCTACATCTATCACCCGCAGGTAATGCCCCCCCTGCAGTACACCATTGACTTCGACTCATGCGTGAAGTGTGGTCTCTGTGTTGAGGCATGTGGGCCAGAGAAGCGTGCGATTGACCTTGACAGTGTCGACACCTTTGAAGAGATCAGAGTCGGTACCTGTATTCTTGCTATCGGGTATGATTACATCCCGATCGAACAGAAGATGGAATGGGGATACAAGCAGTTTGACAATGTCATCACCGGTCTTGAATTCGAGCGCCTGATCTGTGCATCCGGTCCAACCGGTGGTCACCTGATCCGTCCGTCTGACGGCCAGACCCCGATGAAAGTCGGATTTGTGCTTTGTGCAGGTTCCCGTGACAACACCGGCGGCGTGAACAAACCGTACTGTTCCCGTTTCTGCTGTATGTATTCACTCAAGCACGCCCACCAGATCATGGAAAAGATCCCCGGTGCAGTGCCTTACATCTTCTATATGGATATTCGTTCCTTTGGAAAGATGTACGAGGAGTTCTACTACCGTATCCAGAACGAGGGTGCAAAGTTCATCCGCGGTCGTGTGGCAAACATTCTGGAAGATCCGATCACAAAGAACCTTATCGTCAACGCGGAAGATACCCTGCTTGGCAGACCTGTCAGTATGGAAATGGACATGGTTGTCCTTGCTGCAGCAGTGCAGCCCAAACCTGAAGCTGAGAAGATTCGCCAGATGTTCGGTGTCTCCAAGTCACAGGACGGCTGGTTGCTTGAAGCACACCCGAAACTCAACCCATGTGGCACCACCACTGCAGGTATCTACCTTGCCGGTGTCTGCCAGGGACCAAAGGATATTCCTGACACCGTCGCACAGGCAGAGGGTGCCGCATCCGCAGCATCGATTCCCATCCACACCGGTGAAGTGCAGCTTGAGCCGTACTTTGCACAGTGCATGGACGAAATCTGTGCAGGCTGTGGTATGTGTCTTCAGCAGTGCCCATATGGTGCACTGGACCTTGTTGAGAAGAACGGCCGCACCGTGATGGAAGTGACCGAAGCAAAGTGTAAGGGTTGCGGTACCTGCGGAGGATTCTGTCCGGGTGGTGCAATTAAGATGCAGCACTTCACATCACCACAGATCTGTGCTCAGATAGACGCATTCCTTTTGAAAGGAGAGGATAACTAATGACAGATGAGACCTGGAACCCAAAAATTATTGCAATCATCTGTAACTGGTGTTCATACGCAGGTGCAGACCTTGCTGGTGGTGCCCGTATTCAGTATCCACCTGATGTCCGTGCCATCCGTGTGATGTGCACCGGCCGTGTTGATCCGCTCTTCATTATGAAGGCGTTTCAGGATGGTGCCGATGGAATGCTGATCTCAGGGTGCCACTTCGGTGACTGCCACTACCTTGAGGGCAACTACAAGTGTGCAAAACGTATGTTCCTTGTAAAGAACCTCCTGAAGAATATCGGTCTTGATGACAACCGTCTGAGAATGACCTTCGTCTCTGCATCCGAGGGTGCAAAGTGGGGAGCAGTCATGGAAGATGTTGTCAAAACGGTCAAAGAACTTGGCCCAAGCCCGATCAAGAAGTACGAGAGATAACTGAATCGGAGATGAAGGTGTGGCAGCTATTCAGATAAACCTGATTTCAGGTAGGACGATCCAGCAGGGCGTCTCGATGGAAGGCGGCAAGGAAAAGCTTGCCTATCGAGATGCCTGTGGGATCCTTGAACTCGATGACGCCGAGTTTAAGCGTCTCGGGTGCTTTAAAAACACGAATGTTCGTGTTTCAAGTGAATTTGGGAGTGTTGTGGTCAAGGCAATTGGCGCAACCCAGGGTCCGCACCCCGGACTTGGGTGGATCCCTATGGGACCATGGGCCAATGCAGTTGTTGACCCCAACACCTACTCCACCGGGATGCCAACGTTCAAGGGTACTCCAGTGACCGTCGAGGTCGCTGAGGAAGAGACAGTCCTTGACGCCATCGCTCTGATCACAGAGGAGTGCTTATAGGCGGTGTAAAAGATGACAAAAATAATAACAGATGTCGTCTGCCCGTTCTGCGGGACGCTCTGCGATGATCTTGAGGTCGCTGTCTCCGATGACGGAGAGGAGATCCTCGAGGTGTACAATGCCTGCGCTATCGGAGCAACAAAGTTTCTCCATTCCCAGGCAAAGGATCGTATCACCCGCCCACGGATGAAGCAGGAAGACGGCTCCTGGAAAGAAGTAACATATGATGATGCGGTTGACTATACCGCAAACCTGCTCGTAGATGCCAAAAAGCCGTTAATGTACGGCTGGTCATCTACCAGCTGTCCTGCACAGGGCGTTGGATCCGAGATCGGTGAAGAAGTATGTGCATGCATGGACAACACTGCAACAGTATGTCACGGTTCAACCCTGATTGCTGTGCAGGATGTTGGTGTACCGTCAGCAACCCTTGGTGAGATTGCAAACCGTGCAGACCGTGTGGTCTTCTGGGGGGGATGCAACCCGGCACATGCTCACCCCCGTCACATGTCGCGGTACTCCATATTCCCTCGTGGTTTCTTTACCGGCAAGGGTTCAAAGTCAAGAAAGATGATCGTGGTTGATCCGCGTAAGACCGACACCGCCAAGATGGCAGATGTCCATCTGCAGCTTGAGCAGGGCCGTGACTATGAGCTCCTGAGCGCTATCCGGGTCGCCATCCGTGGCGAGGAACTTCCGGATTTCGTTGCAGGCATTCCCAAAGAAGAGATCTACGAGACTGCGGAGACGCTTAAGTCCGGTCGGTTTACGGTGATCTTCTTCGGTATGGGTGTGACCCATTCACTGGGAAAGAACCATAACATCGACATTGCAATCATGGTCACCCGTGATCTCAATGACTATACGAAAGCAGCCATCGTTGCGATGCGGGGGGGCCATTACAATGTGACCGGCTCCGGACAGGTCTGGGGGGGATGGCAGTTCGGGTTCCCGTTCTGTCTTGACCTGACCCGTGGGTTTGCCCGGTATAACCCCGGCGATTCGTCATCCAACGATCTGCTTGTCCGTGACGAGGTGGATGCAGTCTTTGTACTTGGGTCTGACCCCCCCGGTGCACATTTCCCGGTTCGTTCCGTGAAGAAGATTGCACAGCTTCCGTCTGTCTGTATTGACCCACATATCACCCCCCCGACATCTGCAGTCTCAAAGATGCATGTGCCGGTGGCATTTGTGGGTGTTGAAGTCGGCGGATGTGCATATCGTATGGACAATGTCCCGATTGAGACCCGAAAGGTTGTTGAACCTCCGGAAGGAATGCTCACCGATGAGGAGTTCCTGCAGAAGGTCCTCGACCGTGTACGGGAACTGAAGGGGGGGCAGCATAATCATGACAGAGTATCTCATCAAAAATGGTTTTGTCTTCGACTGTTCAGGGGGGGATTAACGGAGACAAAGTGGATGTCGCTATCAAAGACGGCAAGATCGTCGATGCAGGCGATGTCACAAAGCCGACCGTCATTGATGCCACTGGCATGACCGTAATGGCAGCAGGTGTTGACGTACACGCACACGTCGCAGGTCCTAAGGTGAATACGGGCCGGAATTTCCGTCCGGAAGACAAGTTATTCAATACCACGGCAGGCAGCGGTCTAAAGCGCATGGAGGGCGGTTTTTCCGTCCCTACCGTTCTCAGGACGGCATACCTGTATGCACGTATGGGATTCGGTTTCTCCATGGAGGCAGCGATGCCGCCTCTGTATGCACGCCATACTCATGAGGAAATCCGTGACACCCCCCCAATCATCGATCAGGGAGCGCTCCCGGTCTTTGGCAACAACTGGTTTGTCCTTGAGTATCTCAAGGAGAATGAGATTGAGAACACCGCGGCATACATTGCCTGGCTTCTCAACCAGACCAAGGGATTCGGCATTAAGTGTGTGAATCCCGGTGGTACCGAGTCCTGGGGCTGGGGAATGAACTGTGAGACCGTCGATGACGTGGTCCCGTACTTTGACGTGACCCCCCCGCGGCAGATTGTCTCCGGCCTCATTGCCGCAAACGAGTACCTCGGCCTTCCGCACTGCATGCACGTGCATGGCAACAGTCTGGGTGAACCCGGCAACTACGAGATCACCCTTGACACGCTGAAGATTGCAGAGGACTTCAAGCCACAGAACGACTTCGGTCGTGAAGTTGTGCTGCATAACACTCACCTGCAGTTCCACTGCTATGGCGGTGAGAGCTATGCGTCCAAGTCCTTTGAGTCCAAGTCCAAGGAAGTTGTTAACTACATCAACTCCGTTGACAACATCAGTTATGACCTTGGTGTCGTAACCCTTGACGAGACCACCACGATGACAGCAGACGGTCCGTTCGAGCACCACCTCTCCCACATGAACAACCTCAAGTGGGCAAATACCGATGTGGAGCTTGAGACCGGATCCGGTATTGTTCCGTTCATCTACAACCCGAAGACGTTCATCGCCGGTGCCCAGTGGGCAGTCGGTCTTGAATGCGGTCTCTTCATCAAGGACCCGATGCGTGCATACATCACCACCGATGCACCCAATGCAGGACCACTGTGCCGCTACCCACGTGTCTACAAGTGGCTCATGAGTGCAAAGGCACGTGATGACATGCTTGACAACACGCTCAAATACGGTGACAAGATCCGTGAGCGGTGTTACATCGGTGAACTGGACCGCGAAATATCCCTCTACGAACTTGCCATGATGACCCGTGCAGGACCGGCAAAGACCCTCGGTCTTTCCCACATGTTCGGTTCACTCAAACCAGGTCTTGAGGGTGATGTCGCAGTTTATCCGTACAACCCCGAGACGGACACTGATGACCCTGAGAAGATTGAGTATGCATTCGGTAATGCAGCCTATCTCATCAAGGGTGGCAAATTGATCGTGAACGAGGGCGAGATCGTTGACATGGGCAACAAGCGTACCTTCTGGGTCAATGCCACGGTCAATGACAACCCGATGGTTGAGCGTGATATTTCAGAGAAGTTCCGCCGGTATTACACGGTGACACAGAACAACTATACGGTTGAGGGAGAGCACTATGTCCGCAATCCGTATGTCATCGAGGTCGATGCAACAAAGTGAGGTGAAGGAGATATGGCAAAAGTAATTCTTACCCAACCAGACCCCCCACACTCTTCCTTGAGGCAGAGAACATCACACCCGATGTTTTTGCAGGGAAGAATGCAGCGGAGATCGCAGCACTGCACGGATTTGTCGGCAAGACCACCGTCACCCTTGGTGACTACTTCACTGTCAAGGGTGAGGGTGGCGCAACTGCAGCCGACACCACGGTTGTCGTCAATGGTGACGTCAGTCGTGTGAAATACATTGGCATGAAAATGTCCGCAGGCGAGGTTATCGTCAACGGCAATGCAGACATGTATGTCGGCGGCTGGATGACCGGCGGCAAAATCACTGTTAACGGTGACATCGAAGCATTCGCAGGGCTTGGCATGACCGGCGGAG
This sequence comes from Methanogenium cariaci JCM 10550, assembly GCF_001315945.1. Lineage (GTDB taxonomy): Archaea > Halobacteriota > Methanomicrobia > Methanomicrobiales > Methanomicrobiaceae > Methanogenium > Methanogenium cariaci. The sequence goes on from NZ_BBBG01000001.1 coordinate 270,830, forward strand.
AACTGATTGTCAACGGAAACGCAGGCAATTATCTCGGCGCAGCATACCGTGGCGACTGGCGTGGTATGCAGGGCGGAGAAATCCGTGTGAGCGGCAACGCTGGCAGTGATGTCGGTACGTTCATGCGTGGCGGTACCATTGTCGTCGGTGGCAACATCGATGTGCATGTCGGCACCCACATGGAAGGCGGCACGATCATCGTCAAGGGCGATGCAAAGAGTCGTGTCGGCGGACAGATGGTGAAAGGAACGATTTACGTTTATGGTGACATTGACGTAATGATGCCAGGGTTCCAGTACCGCAATGACGCTGACCTTGAAGTAGATGGCGAGGAAGGCCACTTTGCTCTGTATGAGGGAGACATGGGCGAACGTCACCCCCCCAAGCGCAAGGGTGTCGTCACCTACGGTCAGCTTTATATGAAATACTAACTCTTTTTTTTCCTGTGTTACTTTGGTGACACCGTTTCACCGTGAATTTGTATGGTGTTCATCCCGAACCTGTGCCGCAGATGCATCTTCTGCCGGGGATTCGTGTGGAAACTGTCGGGTCAGGTGCTCTCATTGTCTTCGAGTTGATCTGAAATGATGAACCTGTTCACAACTCACGAGAATTGGAATTATTCAGTCTCATCATTTTGTAAAATATGATTTGCCCGCTTTATTTCCCGGGCGTTCAGGGTATCTGAAGAGTATTGTGTGTGGGGGGGATGGGGGGGTTCAGGAGGGACAGTCCCTCCTGATTGAGGGATTCTGCAGATCCAGACTCTTTTTTTATCCGAAAATATTGAAGATCTGATCATCTCCGGTATTGGAGAGGCGCTTTCGTTCTGTGGGTTCTTCAACGAGTGCGAGAATGGGTAAATCCATATTGACGCCCGGTACAAATCCGAACATCCTTTCCATCTCCACCTGCATGGCATGCATGAAGAGTGAATTCGGGATGTCCATGGCGCAGAGTTCTTCGCACTGCCCACAGTTGATGCAGGAGTCGGATATGTGACTGAACCGGATGAGGTGGAACATAAAGGGTGGGTTCACTTCACCGGGTGTGACCAGGTGCGACTTTTTGGTGGAGCATTCCACGCAGTAGCAGATGGGGCAGTTGTCGATGCACTGGTAGCACTTGATGCAGCGTGAGGTCTTGTCGATAATATACTTCAGACGGTCTTCACTGTCACCGAGTTTTCCAAACTGTTCCGCACGGCATCTGTCACCGAGTTTGAGCATGGCATTCTCTACTTTTCCACGGATGACAAGTCCCTGGGGTACAGGTGCACAGGTGCTAAGTGCACTGCTCTTCGCAGCGGCATCGAGGAGGGCAGCGCCTTTTTCACTGCATACTTCGACAAAGGTGGCTTTTCCTGCTTTTTCTCCGATGACTCCCCAGTTTCCGCATGCAAGGTCACACTGGCGAGGTATCTTTGTCTTGCAACGCTGGCAGTTTGGCCGACGGCCGTATCCCTCTTCTTCCAGTTCATCGATTTTGATGCCCGTGTGTTCGTGGTCTTCGGTGACGATGATGAACTGACCCTTGTCGATCTCTTCTTTGATGACCGCGTCAGGATCGGTCTCAAACTTCTCTGCAATCATCCTGCGTGCCTGTACCGGGCTCACGGAACCACCACAGTTGAGGCCGATCATGTAGATATTATCCAGATTGATCTGGTTTCTCTTGGCGAGCTCGTACATCGCTTTTGCATCACAGCCCTTCAGGGTCACGGCAATTTTTATGTCATTTGCACCATTGAAGTATTTTTTAATGAGTTTGGGAAGCAGCAGGGTGCCGCAGTGAAGCGATCCTGCCGTCTCGTCGATCTCTGCCGGGTCGGTGATGAATGCAGGTACGGCGTCATAGAGGTCAACTCCCTTCTTTACGGCAAGAACACCATCAACCATTCCGCTCTCCAGTGCATATTTCAGCAGTGCTGAGACAGCACCTCCGCACTCTCCTCTCTCCGCCATTCCGGCATCAGATGCCCAGGCGTAGACAAAGTCTCCTTTTGCTGACATTCAGGCCACCTCCTCAATACGCACCGCACAGTTTTTTCGTCTGCCGGTTACCGTACAGGCACAGATATCACCCATCCGCATTGCAGGAATTATTGCGGTCCCTGAGGCAATGCCGTCCATTATTTTTACGGTTGCTGTCATGGTGCCGATACCTGAGGTGATGGAAATATTCCTGCCGTCCAATACCTCATATGTATGGGCATCTTCCCTGCTGATGCCGACCCATATGCCGGGGACTTCCTGCACCAGTGTCGGGCAGTTCTTTGAGAATGTGCCTGCAGTGCCAAACCCATGCCAGATGTCGGGGACCATCGAAAGGATAAGCGGGAATCCGTCGCTAATCTTCACTGTTGCAGGTCTGGGTCCGAGAGTAACAGAGGCCTTCCGGGGTGTGATGAGGAATCCGTCTTTTTCAAGCGCTGCATAGGTCAGGCCATCGTATCCTTTGACATTCGCTGTGATGTCGGTAAAGACTGCCGCGGGTGTTTCATATCCCAGACTGGTTCCCATGGCAGAAGCGATGTCTGCGACAATTCTCCAGTGGGGGGGTTTTGTGCCTTCCGGGGGGGTTCCTGTGCCCGGTGCAAACGCTGGACACGGCGTTCGGCATTGGTGACGGTGCCTTCGGTTTCGGCAAAGACTGCTGCCGGCAGGACAACGTCGGCATTCTGTGCGGTTACGGTGAGGAAGGCATCCTGGACGACGACGAAGTCAGCCGCAACCGCTCCCATCTCCTCGCCCATGATATACCATGCCCTGATCTTCTCGTTGGTGAGGACGGTGCTGATGGGTGTGGAGGCGCCGATATCGAGTGCGCCCCCGTCCATTGCTCTGTGCCGGGAATGCAAAGAATGTGGCTCCTTTTGCCTCGGCTATCTCCAGTGCGGCTGCAGCGATTGATGTCTCTGCATCTCCTGCAGTGATGCCGAAGAGGACGTAGGATTTCTCACCCTCAATGAATTCAGCAGCTCTTGCAACAGCTTTACGCTCATTGCCCGGGACGGCCTGAATAAATTCGTTTGCCAGTCTGGCAGTCGGACTTAGATAGGTATCCACAACTGTTACTTTGGCTCCATTGTCCCTTGCATTTGCAACCCTGCGTGCCGCAAGGGGATGGGAGAGTGCGAGGTTTCCGACTACAACGATGCAGTCCGCATCGGCAATGTCAGAGATACTCCCTGCAGAGGCATCAATGCCCACTGCTGCGGGGATGTGAAATTATCTGTTTCCAGTATTTCTGCAAGGCGTTTCAGGGCATAGATATCCTCATTGGTGGCATGTGCAGATGCAATAACCGCAATCTCCGGGCCTGCGTATTCTTTGTATTTCATGGTGATACAGGCACGTGCCTCTTCCCAGCTGCATTCGGTGAGTACTCCGTCTTTTCGGATAAGTGGGGGGGAGTATATGCGCTCTTTCCCTGACAGCATCTCGTATGCATAGTGCCCCCCCTTTGGGCATGTCTTGCCGTCATTTACCGGTGACCGGTGATACGGCCCTTCTGCCATAACTGCTCCATCCCGGACTGCGAGATTGAATGAGCATCCGGTCGAACAGAATGGGCATACTGTTGAAACGTAACTAAAATTCATATCTTTCCATTAATTCAGTCAGAATGTCAACTATTTTAATTGGCCTCTCTGTTCTCTGATAATTGACGATTATTGGTGGATATTGGCTGCATTGTCAATTAAATCAATATAACTCCAACATTCGGGCGCAGATATGCTGCCCGGAAATCCATTTTTCAGGGGGGCGTGAAAATTAATACGCTGGAGAAAGTATGGTACAGGTAATGAAGCACTCATATGATCCAGATTCCCAGAGTGGGGGTAATCGTGGAGGAGGGGATGGAGGCATATACCATCAGGCTCCGCATTCCGGCAGGCATTGTTACGCCCGATCAACTGCGGGGGATTGCTGACGCTGCACAGAAGTACGGCGGGGATGACGTGCATCTCACCACACGACAGACAATAGAAATTCCGCATGTAGCTGAAAAAAATCTTCCGGCACTTGGTGTTGCACTTACCAAGAACGGAACACCGTTTGGTGCAGAATTTCAGAATGTGGTCAATGTGACGGCATGCCCGGGAAATGAACGCTGTCGGCTTGCAAATATTGATGCCATCCCGTTTGCCCTCAACATTGACCGGAAATACTTTGGGCGTGAAATGCCGGTCAAAACGCGTATTGGCATCTCCGCCTGTCCGAATTCCTGTGTGAGTGAACGCCTCTGTGAAGTGGGGGTAACCGGTCACTTAAAACCTCTTCGCCACCCGGAAAAATGCACCGGCTGTGGGACATGCGTTGATTTCTGCAATGAAGATGCTCTTGAAGTGATAAACGGTGTTATTGTCCTTAATGATGAACGCTGTATTCGCTGCGGTGCCTGTGTACATACCTGTCCGTATGGGGTGATAACCGCAGAAGATCCGGTCTATGAGATCACTTTCGGTGGCAGGCGTGGGCGTCACCCAAAGGTTGGTCGGCGTCTGGTGATCGTAAACTCTCTGGAAGCTGCAGAGCAGGCGGTTGATGAGGCGATGTATCGTATCTATCGTCAGGCAGTGGGGGGGACCCGCCTTCTTGCAGACCAGCTGGATGAGATTGGGTTTGATCAGATTGTGAAATCTGTTCTGGCCAAACTTCCGGAAGATTCGGTTGTGGAACATCTGTGAGTTCCTGTTCAGATGGGGGGGTTATTCTGAATTTTTTCCCCCCCATCTCTCTCTATTGTGTATATTTCCATCCAAAATGCGCGTTAATTTTTAAAAAACAAGCTTAAAAGAAGCGCATCAATTAAATGATAAAAAAATTGGACCTTTGTCGCATCTTGTGTTACGGACATATGCATTGCGTAATACTCGATAATAATCTTTCCTGAACTAACGGTTGATTTGCCTGTTTCTCACAGTTTGGCTTTTATTTTTTAAAGATTATATTGCTTGGGATTAGGAATACTTATATCCTGACATTGTGTATATCTTTCTTGTCCCATGCGGGGGGGACGTGCAGTAGTTACTATCATCGATTTCTGTCAGGATTTATTCCTGTCTTTGTTCAGAAAATGAAATGCATTGCACAAAAGGGTAATTGGAGGAAAATAAATGGCAAAATATTCCGACACAATCGATCTCTATTCAGATGACGGTAAGCTTCTGAAGAGCGGCGTAACCATCGACAAGGTCAGCCCGCTCGTCAACCCGGCATCAAAGAAGATCGTTGACCTCACCAAGAGGTCCATCGCAGTCAACCTCGGCGGCATTGAGAAAGGCCTCAAAGCTGGTAAACTTGGCAAGGGTACCATTATGGGCCGTGAGCTTGACCTCCCGATTATGGACAACAAAGACGCAATCGTCGCTAAGATTAAAGAGATGGTTGACGTTGAGGGTGGCGACACCGTTGTCAACGAATTCAAGGGCGGCAGTCTTCTCCTCGTTGAGGTTCCAAAGGCACGTCTCGATTCTGCAGCAACCTACGATGCAGCTATCTCAGCTGTTGCAGCAGCAACCACCTATGCGGTTGTTGACCAGTTTAACGTCGATGCATTCAACGCATCCACTGTTAAGGCAGCATGCTGGGGGGGCGGATACCCCCACACAATGGACATGCCGGGCTCAGGTGTAACATCTGTCCTTAACATTCCACAGAACAATGAGGGTATCGGCTTTGCACTGCGTAACATCGGTGTTAACCACTTCGTTATGATGACCGGAAGGAATGCAATGCAGGGTGCAGCACTCGCATCAACCCTCGAGACCGCAGGAGAGTTCGAGATGGGTGGCGCAATCGGCCCATTCGAGCGCCACATGCTTCTGCAGTACGCATACCAGGGTCTTAACGCAAACAACCTCGTATACGAACTCGTCAAAGAGAACGGCCAGTCAGGTACCATCGGTACTGTTGTCCAGTCCCTCGTTGAGCGTGCAATCGAAGACAAGGTCATCGTTGCAGGCAAGAAGGGCGGCTACTTCCAGTTCTACGACACCAAGGACCCCCCCATGATGTGGAACGCATACGCAGCAGCAGGTACCATGGCAGCAACACTTGTCAACTGTGGTGCAGGACGTTTCGCACAGGGTGTCTCCTCGACTCTCCTGTACTTCAACGATCTGCTTGAACACGAGACCGGTCTCCCCCCCAGCACTGACTTCGGTCGTGTAATGGGAACTGCTGTTGGTTTCTCATTCTTCAGCCACTCCATCTATGGTGGCGGCGGTCCTGGTATCTTCAATGGTAACCACGTCGTAACACGTCACGCAAACGGCTGTGCAATTCCATGTGTCGTTGCAGCATGTGCACTCGATGCAGGTACACAGATGTTCACTCCTGAGGGCACTTCCGCTATCATGGGCGAAACATACGGTCAGATTGACGTATTCAAGAGACCGATCCAGAATATCGCAGACGGTATCTGAACAGAGAACTGATTTGAATGACTGAAGCTGTCGTTGATTACCCCCCCAGTGCCGGATCACACCCCCCCTCCGCATGCTCAAACCGGACTCCGCGGAAGCACTCCTCAATGAGGTTGTGAAGATTCCCGGAATTCGCCGGATGATGATAAATGGTCCCAATCTTCCGCGCACGGTCCCGTACGGGCCTGCGCGGGGGGGAAACCCAACCCCCCCAATTCCAACCGTAAAGTCATTATGGTTGGCGGGTCGGAATTTGAACTCCGTGTTCAGGTCGGGACCATGATCTTTGAGGTGCTGGATGACAGTGTGACTGAAAAGATCCGTGCACTATGTGATCGGTTCTTCACGAAATTCCCGTATCAGCTCCAGACCGGGAAGAAGTACATGAGAACCCAGCCAACTGTTGCGGACTACGCGAAATATGGTCCCAACGTGGATCCAGACCTGATCGGTCTCATGGATCCGCGGAATAAAGAAGGACCGGTAATTATTCAGGGAAGGTAAGATATTCATGCCGATTGGTCGCATAACCCAGGTTGTTGACTGCCGCGAATCCATGGGGGGGATGGGTAAAGGCGGAGGCCTTGCCCAACGTGGCACTATTTCAGAGTGTCGCCATCCTGATGTGATTGTCGTCGGCATGTCTCCCGGAAGGCGTCATGTGACTAAACCGGTATGTGATATCACGTCTGCCCTGAGGAGAGAGGGCGTGGAATTCTCGGTGAGCACTCTTGTGCTCAACTCGGGAAGTGGCGTCCCTGCTGATGCTCCAAAACTGGCAGGTTCTGTCCTGGGGGCCTATTTTGGCCTTTCAGGAAAAGAGGTGTCACAAATTGAGCAGCATAAAGTTGCTGTTCTGCACCACGGGAATGTACGTTCCCATGTGGTGGAGAAGGTGCGTTTTATTCTCTCACAGGCAGATGTCCGCGCAGTTGTTGTCTCACAGGCACCAATTGACTATGAGGATCTCGCAAAAGTCGGTGTCAAAACCGCATATGTCATGCCGTCACCGGAGCACATCCGTACAAAGGGTGAGGTGGCAGCAATTGTCAGCGGTGTGACCAGAGGTCAGACCCCCCCGCCGCGGGATAAACTCGCCGAAGTTGTTCAGGCAGTATTGAACGTAATGAAAAATCCTAATTAAGGTGAAATAATTATGGCATACACACCACAGTATGGTCCGGGCACATCCGTCGTCGCTGAGAACAGGCGCCGCCAGATGAACCCGAACGTCGAACTTGACAAAGTTCGAGATGTAACTGATGAAGATGTTGTGCTGGTTCTCGGTCACCGCGCACCGGGCTCCGCATATCCAACTGCACACCCCCCCCACTCGCAGAGCAGCAGGAACCTGACTGCCCAATCCGCAAGATTGTCGAGCCAACCGAGGGTGCAAAGGCAGGCGACCGCGTCCGCTACATACAGTTTGTTGACTCTATGTACAACGGTCCGTCCCAGCCATACCAGCGTACCTACGCAGAATGTTACCGCTTCCGTGGTATTGACCCAGGTACACTCTCCGGTCGTCAGATCGTCGAGTGCCGTGAGCGTGACCTTGAGTCCTACTCCAAGTGGCTCCTCGAGACCGAAATGTTCGAGCCCGCTCTTACCAGCATCCGTGGCGCAACTGTGCACGGACACTCACTCCGTCTTGCAGAAGATGGCCTGATGTTCGACATGCTCCAGAGGTGTATTGTTGGTGACGAAGGTATCGTTACCTACGTGAAAGACCAGATTGGAGAGCCCCCCCTCGACCGTGCAGTCGCAGTCGGCAAGCCACTCGATGACGCATGGGCAAAAGCCCACTCGACCATCTTCCACTCACTCGTCGGTTCAGCATACCGTGATGACGAGGAGTACATTGAATACATCGTCCGCATCCACTCGCTGAGAACAAAATACGGCTTCATGCCGGTTGAGGAGTGATTTTAATGGCAAAAATAGAGAGATCACAGAAGCTTTTCCTTGACGCACTCAAAGAGAAGTTCCAGGGCCAGGATCCTGAGTCCGTAAAGACCACGTTCTACAACTTCAATGGTGTCCGCCAGTCTCCGCGTAAGCGCGAATTTATGGCTGCAGCAAAGGGCATTGAAATGGAACGTGGAATCTCCATGTATGATCCAGAGCACTGCCACCTTGGTGGACTGCCAATGGGTCAGAGACAGCTCATGACCTACGAAGTCTCCCAGTCCGGTGTCTTCGTAGAGGGTGATGACCTTCACTTCGTCAACAACGCTGCAATGCAGCAGATGTGGGATGACATCCGCCGTACTGTCGTTGTCGGCATGGATCTTGCACACGCAACACTCCAGAAACGTCTCGGTAAGGAAGTTACCCCTGAGACGATCAACGAATACCTCCACATCCTCAACCACGCAATGCCCGGTGCAGCAGTGGTTCAGGAACACATGGTCGAGACCCACCCGGGCCTTGTCGATGACTGTTACGTGAAGGTCTTCACTGGCGACGACGCAATGGCAGATGACATTGAGCCACAGTTCCTGATCAACATCGACAAGCTCTTCACCTCCGAACAGGCAGAAGTCCTGAAAGAACAGGTCGGCAAGTCGATGTACCAGGCAATCCACATCCCGACCATTGTCTCCCGTACCTGTGACGGTGGAACCACCTCCAGATGGTCTGCTATGCAGATCGGTATGTCCTTCATCGCAGCATACAGAATGTGCGCTGGTGAAGCAGCAGTCGCTGACCTTTCGTTCGCCGCAAAGCACGCCGGTGTCTCACAGATGGCATCCATCCTTCCGGCACGCCGTGCCCGTGGTCCAAACGAACCCGGTGGAATCAAATTCGGTGTATTCTCCGATATTATTCAGGCAAACCGGAAATACCCGAACGACCCCCCCGCACGTGCATCCCTTGAGGTTGTCGGTGCAGGTACCATGCTCTTCGACCAGATCTGGCTTGGTTCCTACATGTCCGGTGGTGTCGGTTTCACCCAGTATGCAACCGCAGCATACACCGATAACATCCTTGATGAGTACACCTACTACGGTATGGACTACCTGAAGGACAAGTACGGCTTCGACTACTCCAACCCGGACCCCCCCGCAGCAACCATCACTCCAACTCAGGATGTCGTCAACGACCTTGCAACTGAGGTTAACCTCAATGCAATGGAACAGTACGAACAGTACCCAACCATGATGGAAGACCACTTCGGCGGGTCACAGCGTGCTGGTGTTATGGCAGCAGCCTGTGGTCTGACCTGTTCCATTGGTACCGGAAACTCCAATGCCGGTCTGAACGGATGGTATCTTTCCATGCTCATGCACAAGGAAGGATGGTCACGTCTTGGTTTCTTCGGATACGATCTTCAGGACCAGTGTGGTTCAGCAAACTCCCTCTCCATGGAGCCTGACCGCGGTCTGATGGGCGAACTCCGTGGACCAAACTATCCAAACTACGCAATGAATGTCGGTCACCAGGGAGAATACGCAGCTATCGTCGGTGGTGCGCACTACGGACGCGGCGACGCATTCTGCTTCGACCCACTTGTGAAGATCTGTTTCGCAGACCCCCCCTCACTTACATTCGACTTCTCCGAACCCCCCCGCCGCGAATTTGCGAAGGGTGCAATACGCGAGTTCAAGCCAGCAGGCGAGCGCTCACTGATCATACCTGCAAGGTAAGATCAACCCAATTTTTTTTCATTAACAAAAACAAATCAATGGTTATTTTTTAACGTAGCCTGCATTCCGTTTCGAATGTAAAATAGTGATTCTCTTTTTTTCGAAACCTTTAATAAAATCCCTATCGAGGTTTAATTGAACCAAAAAGGGTTTGTGTAACGTGTTACTCTGGTGCTTTGACACACAGGAGGATGCCTGAATGGAAGAAATACTATTTGGCATCGGTATTAGCGCTCTGGCTGGCGCTCTTGCCACTGTAGCTGGCGCTGCGGAGGACACTGAATCTGATATCGGATCACAGGGTGACCCGAACTCACAGGTTCAGCTGGCTCCGCAGATGGGGTATATTCACAGGATCTACAATAAAGCAGTATCCGGTGAACCCCCCCTGCGTACGGTCTATGGGTGGCATTAGCTGCCGGAATTGCCTGGGCGTTGATGGCGATTCAGTACAATGCGATTCTTGCTCTCATCATTGGTTCTGCGGTCGCAGTCTTTGTGCAGGGCGTGTACGCAACGACTGCATATCTCGGTCGTACTGCAAGTCTCGCAAAATTTGAACAGCCGGTGTATATCGATATTTTAAAATCGGTTACAACTGTGACTATGGCCCACGCATTCGTGGCGGTCTTCACTACTGTTACTATGTGTTTCCTTATCATCGAGGCTCTGGGACATCCGTTCCCGCTGCCACTGATGGGTATTGTATGGGGGGGAATCGCACTGGGAGCAGCAGGATCTGCAACTGGTAACCCGTTCTACGGGAAAGAACGCCAGTATCAGAAGTACCCCCCCTTCGGTGCAGGGTTACCTATCTCCGCATCCGGTGACATCGTCCGGTATGCAGAGGCAGGACAGAGAAGTTCACTTGACAACGGATGGTTCACATCCAAGGGAGCAGGTCCCGCATCCGGTATCTGTTTCGGTCTTATCGTGTTCTTCGAATTATGGCGTACCATTCTCTTCGAGCCATTCGCAGCAGGCTGGGGGGGAGCAGTGATCGCCGGTGCCGTAATCATCATCGTCTTCATGGTCATCGACCGCATGGTTGAGTCATGGGCACGTAAGACCTACGGTCCATATACTACAGAAACAGCAACAGAAGAGGAGGCAACAGCATGAGTGCATTAGGTGGCGGTTCAGCTGGTGGAGAAGGTATTAACCCGGCTGCATCAGTGATCGCACTGGTTATCGTACTTGCATCAGTTGGTATTGCCTATGTAGTCTACCCAGTAGCACTCATTCCTCTCATCGGCGTCATCATCGGCGGCGTGCTCATCTCCTTTGGTGTGCACTTCGTGCCGGTCGGTGGTGCACCCGCAGCAATGGGTCAGGCACCCGGTATCGCTACCGGTGTGGCAATGCTCGCTGCCGGTGGTGGCCTTGCAGGTCTCTTCGGAGGCGCATGGGCTGCTGAGATGGGCCTCTGGGTCGCACTCGGCGCAGGCGCAATCGGCGGCGGTCTCCTGATGGCAATTACCTGTCTGATGGTGAACGTTGTCTACGTGTATGCAATGGGTATCCCCCCCGCTGCATCCGGAAAGGTCGAGAAAGACCCCATTACCGGTGACACGTACGATGGATACAGATCTCAGGGAACTGAGGGTCACGGACTTCCGTTCATCTCCTATGTTGGTGGTGTAATTGGTGGTATCCTCGCCGGTCTCGGCGGTACGCTCATCTACCTTGAACTTCTCGAAGTCTACCAGCAGGCACTTCCAAATGTCCTCGGCATGACTCCTGAAGCATGGCTACGCTTGCCGTATCCCTTGCAGGTATCTTTGCAGTCGGTATGTTCCTTGTAGCAGCAGTACTTACCGCGTACAACATTACCGGTACCATCGAAGGTCCTCACGACCCGAAGTTCAAGAGATGGCCCCGCGCAGTAATCGGATCGTCTGCAGCATGTGCAGCCTGCGGTCTTGTTGCTATTCTTCTGGTGGTAATCTGAGGTGTTAGAGAATGTCAGTTAAAATTGAAGCATCAGAAGGCGGAATGGACCACAATGCCATGCTTGGCATCGGCTCATTGGCGCACTGGTCTGTATCTATCTGGTCTACCTCAACACCCTGATGTCAACCGAAGTCTTCGCCTTCTTTGGCGGGATTGCGGCTATCATCGCACTCTGGTGGGGGGGTACTGACTCAATCAAGAACCTCTGCAGCTACGGTCTCGGTACCGGTGTACCGTCCGCAGGTATGATCGCGCTTGGTTCCGGTGTTGTTGCCATGCTCTTTGCAACAAAACTCGCAGGAATCAGTCCGCTTCTTGTACCTGTCGGCTGTGTTGTTGTTGCAGCAATCCTCGGAGCAATCCTCGGATTCATTTCAGACAAGGTTCTCAACATGAACATCCCGGTGATGACCCGCATGATTGCAGAGCTTACCGTTGTCGGTTCACTGACAATGCTCGGCTTCACTGCAATGGTTGCAGGTACCTTCTCGTTCGGAGATCTCATCACCAGCACAACATCCGTTCTTGGTGTTGAACTTGCAAGCTACGCATCATCCGTTATTGGCGGATGTGTGCTCGCAACAATCTTCATGCTCGGTGCAATCGCAATCCAGCACCCCCCCTTCAATGCATGTCTCGGCCCCCCCAACGAATCATGGGACCGCACACAGATGTGCGCAATTGAATGCGGTGCTTTGAGCATGATCGGCGTTGCAATCATGTCACTTGCATTCCTTTCGCTTCCGGCAGTCGTCATCTCATTTGTTATTTCCATCATCCTCTGGGGGGGATGGTCCTACAGTGAGTTGATCAAGCTCTCGAAGCGTGATGCATTTGCATGGCTTGACTCGCAGCCTATCCGTGAAGTCGGAGGTGAACAGTAATGGGATATATCCAGGTACTGCCTGAGTATGGTCTCGTCGCTGACCCTATGGTTGGACTCGTAACCACCGCAGGGGGGGCATCCCTCGGTCAGGTTGTTGAGCGTGTCGATAAACTCGACAAGGTTGCTGATGACATTGTTAACATGCTCTCGGGAGAAGGAGACTTTATGGTGTCGTTCCCCCCCGGGAGAGGCGAAGCCTGCTTTATGCGGGTGGTGTCACAGCAATGTGGTATGGTCTTGCGGTCGGACTTTTCATCGCGGGGATAGTCGCGTTTGGATTCTTATGAGGTGATAAGATATGGCAAATAAGAAATCACCGGCCTCAGGCTGGCCAGTTATCCAGGGCGATTACATCTCCGGCAGTGGAGAGAGCTGTGTTGCAGTCTGTTCATTTGGTTCTCACCTTGATGAACAGGGTATCTGTGACGCAGGCGCTGGTATCTGTGGTTCCTGTAAGACAGAGAACCTCGGTCTTGAGAAGCTGATTGCAAACACCATCTCAAATCCGAACATCCGTTTCATCATCTTCTGCGGAACTGAAGTGAAAGGGCACCTTTCTGCCCAGTCACTTAAGGCCCTGCACGAGAATGGTGTCGAGGGCGGTAAGATCGTCGGTTCCAATGGTGCTATTGCATTCATCGAGAACCTTGACGCAGCCGCCATCGAGCGCTTCCAGCAGCAGGTCGAGATCATCGACATCATGGAAAGCGAAGACATGGGTGCGATCACCGCAAAAATCAACGAATGTGCAGGGAAAGACCCCCGGCGCATTTGACGCAGACCCGATGGTCATCGAGGTCAGCGATGATGAAGGCGGTGCAGGAGAAGGTGCAGAGGCGTCGAAGCTGAGATGTCCGCTGAACTTGCTCTGATTCACGCCCGGATGAAGACCATCCAGATGATGGTCACCGATATGGGATACCGCAACCGCTACGCAGCGGGTGTGTATTCCGGTAAAGTTGAGGGAGTAATGATCGGACTGATCATATCGTTTGTCCTTTTGGGCTTCCTTCTGATGGGGTGATATAAATGACAGATGAAAAACAACCCACAACAATCCGTACTGCAGCGATTGATGGCATGATGTCTGATATCACGTACAAAGGCAGATTCTTGCACGTACCAACAAGCTTGACTCTGCAATTAGTGCCAGCGGTATCATCGGATTTTCTATCGGTCTGGTCATTTCTATCGTCCTTGTGATGGTACCTGTATTATTAATGGGAGGTATCTGAAATGGCAGATAAGAAATCCCCGGCCTCAGGCTGGCCAGTTATCCAGGGCGATTACATCTCCGGCAGTGGAGAGAGCTGTGTTGCAGTCTGTTCATTTGGTTCCCACCTTGACGAACAGGGTATCTGTGACGCAGGCGCTGGTATCTGTGGTTCCTGTAAGACAGAGAACCTCGGTCTTGAGAAGCTGATTGCAAACACCATCTCAAATCCGAACATCCGTTTCATCATCTTCTGCGGAACTGAAGTGAAAGGGCATCTTTCTGCCCAGTCACTGAAGGCCCTGCACGAGAATGGTGTCGAGGGCGGTAAGATCGTCGGTTCCAATGGTGCTATCGCATTTATCGAGAACCTTGACGCAGCCGCCATCGAGCGCTTCCAGCAGCAGGTCGAGATCATCGACATCATGGAAAGCGAAGACATGGGCGCGATCACCGCAAAGATCAACGAATGTGCAGGGAAAGATCCCGGTGCATTCGGCGCAGACCCGATGGTCATCGAGGTCAGCGATGATGAAGGCGGTGCCGGCGGTGAAGTGGCTGCCACAGCAAACCCCCAGTTCCTCGAAGTTGAGGCAAAACTCAATGCTATCGAGACAAAACTGGAGTTTGCTGATGCAGAACTTGCTCAGCGCTATGGCCGTAAGGTCGGCCGTGACATAGGTATTCTCTATGGCCTTGTCGCTGGTCTGATTGTATTCATGATGTTATTGGTATTACTCCCCAAGTTAGGCGGATTTATCTGAGGAGGGAGAAAAAATGTTCAAATTTGAGAAAGAACAGACGGTACACGACTTCAACGGTACCAAGATAGGCGGGCAGCCCGGAGAATATCCACGGGTTCTCGGTGCATCCATCTTCTATAACAAGCACGAGACTGTTATTGATGATGAGAAGGGCATAATTGACAAGGATCGCGCAGAGGCGCTCTGGAACAGGTGTCAGGAACTTTCTGACCAGACAGGTGTAAAACACTTTATCCAGATCATCTCTGAATCAGGAGAGGCATTTGAGAACTACTTCTCATGGTTTGACTCCATTGACAGCAAGACAGCATTCCTGATGGACTCGTCCATGCCACCGGCACTTGCTCACGCATGTGAGTATGTGACCGAGGTCGGACTGGCAGACCGTGCTATCTACAACTCTATCAATGGTTCAATCCTCCCGGAGAACATTGAGGCACTCAAGAACAGTGACGTTAACGCAGCTATTGTGCTTGCATTCAACCCTGGCGACCCAACCGTAAAGGGCCGTGAGGCAGTGCTCGCAGAGGGTGGCGTCGCTGGTCAGGAGAAGTCCATGCTTGCAATTGCAGAAGAGTGCGGCATTACCCGCCCTATCCTCGATACCGCAGCAACACCGCTCGGTCTCGGGTCAGGCGGTTCATTCCGTGAGATTCTTGCATGCAAGGCAATTCATGGTCTCCCAACCGGTGGTGCATACCACAACATGACTGTCTCCTGGACATGGCTCAAACGCTGGAGAGGAACCAAAAAGAATCCATCAGTGCTTGCAAAGCAGTATGAGGGTAAGAAAGTTCTCCTTGAGCAGATGGGACATCACCACTTTGGTGGTATGGAAGGTATCAAGCAGGCCGCATGGTCAGCGCCTGATATCGGCTGTAACATCATGGCAGCAACCCTTGGTGCAGACCTTATCATGTACGGACCTATCGAGAACTGTGAAGCAGCATCCACTGCTATCGCATTCACCGATGTTGTCCTTGCAGAAGCAGCAAAAGAACTTGGTGTGGATGTCGCAACCGATGACCACCCGCTCTTCAAGCTGGTCTAATCCCAATATTTTTTTTGATTCCTTTCCGGGTATGTTGTCCTAAGGTTGCAGCGTGAAGCCCGGACCTATTGTTCGGTGAACGGTATCTCTTCAGGAAAGGAGAAGACTGTTTTCCTGATTGCGGAGATGTTCATCTCTAAAATGAGTGTATCTATTTTTGACATGAACCAAAGTCTTGTCAATGTCTTCGCAATGGTATCCTCTTTTGGTTCTGACGACGAAGACCCTCCCCAAGTGTGATGGGTCATACCGGAGTGTCAGTCGCCCGGAGGATTAGGATACTGGCTGCTGCAATCGTTGCAAAAAAATAGAATCTCGGGAGGATAATCTTCAGAATATCTTTACGGTGCTCACCGCGGCCATCACGTCAAGGGAAATGTCGATATTTTTCACCGTGTGGGTGAGGCTGCCCATGCTGATGGTATCGATTCCCAGCACCGCATAGGACTCGAGTGTCTTTGGTGTGATGTTGCCGGAGACTTCGATGACGACCTGTTCCCTGACGCCCTGCTGGGTGAGTAGGTCGAGTGTTCCCTGCACGTCTCTGGGGGGGACATATTGTCGAGAAGAATAATGTCCGCTCCGGAACGGGCGGCGGTGAGTGCATCCTTTGCCGTCTCCACTTCCACCTCCACGTTGACATACCGGCTGTATGCCCGCGCCTTTTGTACGGCCTCTTCGAGGGGGGGAACGAGGGTCAGGTGGTTATCCTTGATGAGGATCATGTCCGAGAGGTTCATGCGGTGCGGATCAGCGCCACCGGTTACCAGTGCCTGCTTGTCACAGAGACGCAGTCCGGGTGCGGTCTTACGGGTGCCTGCAATACGCACCTTTGGGTTTGCCGCTTTTGCTGCCTCTACCACCCGGCGGGTCGTGGTTGCTATGCCGCTCATCCTGCTCATCAGATTGAGCATCGTGCGCTCCACCATCAGGATCTCTGCTGCGCTGCCTTCGAGTTCTGCAATCACCGTCCCCCCCGGCTGAATTTCCGCACCTTCCGCCACTTTCCGGGTGAAGGTGATGTTGCAGTGGCTGCAGAGCGCCTCTGCCTCGCAAGGCCGGATATGATTGCACGCTCTTTTCCGGTGATACGGGCCGCACACCTGCGGTCAGGGATCATTGCCCGTGAGGTGACGTCACCTGACGGAATGTCTTCATTCAGGTAACGGAGGAGGTCTTCCCGAAGTGCCATGGTTTCCTTATTCCCGCCGGAGTGCCATCATCCTTTCGATGGGGGCCACGTGCCCGCTCCATCAGGTCGGCGGAGAGTTCTACGGCATACTCTCCGGTGATGAGTGACTGTTCCAGCATGTCGAGGGTTATTTTCTTCATATCTTTGCAGATGGCGTCTTCCCGGACGTGGAATTCCTTGTCCGGGAAGAGTTTCCCAAGTCGGTATGCAATGCCTTTCTCGGTGAGCAGCATCCAAGAATCGGCGTTCTTTGCCATCTTTACCATGCCGCCGGTCGAAGCCACCACATCGGCGCCTTTCCTGACCTCACGGGGGGGACATTCCGGGTGACATATCGTGGTGCAACCCTTCTCTGCCGCTGTGATGACATCATCACAGGTGAACATTGCGTGAACATAGCAGTGTCCTTCCGGTGGCAGGGGGGGGATGATTCGTTTCTCTGGTACCCGGTGTGCGACATAGTCTGCGAGGTTTGAGTCCGGGCCGAAGAGAACCGTCGTCTCTTCGAGTGAGCGCACCACGTCGACGGCGTTTGCTGAGGTGCAGACGATATCCGCTTCTGCCTTTGCCGCCGTGTCACTGTTCACGTAGAGAACCACTGCCGCATCCGGGTGGGCCTTGCGTGCCTCCCGGACCATCTCCGGGGGGGTGAGAAAGTCTGCAAGGGGGGGGCATCCGGCATCCTTTGCCGGGAGGATCACGGTCTTTGTCGGATTGAGCACCTTTGCCGTCTCCGCCATGAACCGGACCCCCCGCAGAGGACGATGATGTCCTCAGTGACGCTTTGGGCCTTCACGGCGAGTTCAAGGCTGTCGCCGATGATGTCTGCAGCGTCCTGTATTTCCGGAGGCTCGTAGTTATGGGCAAGAATGATCGCGTTTTTTTCCTTTTTGAGTTGTGCGATTCGTTTTAATTGTTTGGTATTCATGGTTTTAGGTCCCTATCTGGATGGGGGTTATCGAGATTCCGTAACAATGTCAGGATGGAGAGGGCGGCAAGATAACTGGTCGCCGGGTTCTCCGGGCTGGGGCGGTTGCTTACGGTGATGTTAATGTCTCCGAATTCCCCCCCTTCGACAATCAGTTCGTGGGTATTGCGGTCTGTGCCGGGGTCTGCCCAGAGTTCAACCTCTACCTCATGGCCCGATGCCAGTTCAATTGCAACGGCGACATTTATATTCTTCGGGTAGCGGAGGATACAGTCACGTGCGGTTCCCTTGAAGAGGAGCAGGGGTTTATCCACTTCAATGCCCAGTGAACGAGGATTTTTTGTCGTCCGCAGCATCACCTTGCTGACCTCGGCAATCTGACATACCTTCAGGTTGTCAAGGCCGGTGATGGCACCGCTCGGGATGTATATTTTTTTGCCCTTCTCTACGGCACACGCCTTCAGGTGGTCCCGGAATGTCTCATCTGTAAGGCCCCCCCACACTGAGGATCACCATGTCCTTTCCGGAAAGAAGTACTGCTTCTGCATGGGCCTGCACGGCAGAAACGGACGCAGCTTCCACAACGATATCCAGGTCCTGTGCAAGGAATTCGTCAAATGATTCGTATGCCGGTGCCCCCCCGCATTCATCCTCTACAGCCTGTGCCCTGGCATAGACTGCGTCGTGGAGGGCTGCAATAATAAATCCCTCCTGTTTGTGTGCGATGATCTCGCCGACATTCCCGCACCCCAATAATCCAATCCTGCGCATTTGTATTCAGAAAATAGGTTTTAATTGTTTTTATCATCTTTGTCGGGACGTTGGTGTAATGGATCCGGTTTATCGTTTTCTTTTCCGGTATCACAAATATTTATATCCGAGATATTCCTAATACTCAGACCAATGTGTGGTGAACGCGTATTGCCCGTGATGGTCTCCGACCCTAGCACAGGCTTTCTTCTGCATTCATCATATCGTTATTATCAGTTTTTTTGGACCTACTTCGAAGTGAGCGCAATCTTTAACCGGTTTGCGTTTACTCTCTGAAGGTAGGTGCGTTTTATTCTGTTCGGCAGCTGCTGCGGGAGAGACTTACCATGAGAGGAAAACAAATCCGACTGGAAAGAATCATGAACCGTGACACGGGCGCAACCGTAATTGTTCCCATGGACCACGGGGTGTCGAGCGGACCGATTGCCGGTGTCATCGACCTGGATGAGAGTGTGAACCTAGTGGCGCAGGGCGGTGCGAATGCGGTGATCGGCCATATCGGGCTTGCCATGCACGGCCACCGGAAAGGCGGGCCTGACATCGGCCTGATTCTCCATCTCTCGGCAAGCACGGATATGGGACCTGACCCGAATAACAAGGTGCTGGTAAACACGGTCACCAATGCCCTGAAGATGGGGGCGGACGGTGTCTCGGTGCATTGCAATATCGGTGCCGACTCTGAGGCCCGTATGCTTGAGGACCTCGGCCGTATCGCAGTGGAGTGTATGGAGTGGGGTATGCCGCTTCTGGCGATGATGTACCCGCGCGGCCCGAATATTATCAATGAGAAGGGGGGGGTAGACGAGGTCAAACACGCGGCACGGGTGGCCTCTGAACTGGGCGCCGATATCGTGAAGACGCCCTACACCGGTGACCCGGACTCGTTCCGCGAGGTCACTGCCGGATGCCATGTCCCGGTGGTGGTCGCAGGTGGTGCACGCGGGGATGATCTCGCGACCCTGCAGATGATCGAAGGGGGGGCGATGGCAGGCGGCGCTGCGGGGGGGATATCCATCGGCAGGAATGCCTTCCAGCACCCGCACCCGGACTTGTTTGTCCGTGCGATGGCGCAGGTGGTGCATGAACACCGCAGCGCAGAGGAGGCGGCAGAGATGCTCCGGGCAGGTGGGCGCGTATGATCGGAAAGGCCATCCGTCTGGAACGGATCATGAATCGGAATACCGGTCGGTCGGTTATCATACCGATGGATCATGGCTTCTCGCTCGGACAGATCTACGGGCTGCATGACATGCCAAAGGTCATATCGGCGGTGAGTGAGGGCGGTGCGAACGCGATCGTCCTTCATAAGGGGGGGATGGTGCGCCACGGCCACCGGAAGGCGGGACCTGACATCGGGCTCATTGTCCATCTCTCGGCGAGCACGTCCCTGAACCCGGATCCGAATGACAAGGTCTCGGTCTGTTCGGTGGAGGAGGCCATCTCCCTCGGTGCCGACTGTGTCTCCATCCATATCAACCTGGGCCCCCCCGAACGAGTCAAAGATGATCGAGGAGGCAGGCGTCATATCCCGGCAGTGCACCCGTTGGGGCATGCCGCTGCTCGTCATGATCTACCCCCCCCGTGGTGAGGGTGTTGACCCCACCGATCCGGCGGCCATCGGGCTCTGTGTGCGGGTGGCAGAAGAACTGGGCGCGGATATCATCAAGACCAGTTACACCGGTGATCCGGAGAGCTTTGCGGCCATTACCCGTGCCTGTGCGGTACCGGTTTTGGTCGCAGGCGGCGAGAAGGGCGGCGATCGCGAGAGCCTGCAGATGATCCGGGAGGCAGTGGGCGCCGGTGCGGCGGGCGTTGCGATGGGCAGGAATGCCTTCCAGCGTGACGACCCCCCCGTCCGGTTCATCCATGCCATCACCCGCGTGGTGCAGCAGGACGCCACCCCTGAGGATGCACTGGGGGGGGCAATGTATGAAGACGTTCTGGGTGGATGTCCGCACCTGCGGCAAGGAGTGTGCGACGACTGCGATAGAGCAGGGGGGGCGGATGCACTCGTTGCAACAGAGGCCGCCCCGCTGCAGGCACTCGGACGGGTGACGGTGATCGCACCGGACGGCGATTTGATCCTCGGGACGGATGTGCATGAAGTCTGTATCGACGGCAAGGAGGGTGAAGAAAAGGCACTCTCTCTGGCACAAACAGCACCGGTGATCGTGACCACCACGGACTGGTCGGTGATACCATTGGAGAATCTCGTCTCACAGTCCGACCGTATCATCGCTGCGGTGCACAGCGCAGCGGAGGCAGAGACGGCCCTGACCGTTCTCGAGCGCGGCACGGCAGGCATCTGTCTTGTGACCGACGACCCGGCAGAGATCATCGCGACTGCCGCTCTTGTCCGTGCCATCACCCCCCCAGTATGATCTGGTGCCCTTCACGGTGACGGCCATATCACCCGGCATCATGGGCGACCGGGTCTGTGTCGATACCTGTTCTTTGATGCAGGAAGGAGAAGGGATGCTCATCGGCAATACCTCGTCCGCCTTCCTGTTGGTGCAGGCTGAGACCTTGGAGAACCCGTATGTCGCACCCCCCCGGCCGTTCCGGGTGAACGCGGGGGCGGTGCATGCCTACGCACTGATGGCGGACGGGAAGACCAAATATCTCTCTGAAGTGACGGCAGGTGACCGCGTGCTGGTGGCCCGTGAGGACGGCTCTACCACTGTTGCCATGGTCGGCAGGGTGAAGACCGAACGGCGGCCGATGGTGCTTGTCGAAGTGGAGCATGCCGGGATGAAATCGTCCCTTGTGCTCCAGAATGCCGAGACCGTCCGTCTGGTGGGCGCCGAAGGCAGGGCCATATCGGTTGTCGCCCTGCGACCGGGTGACACCGTCCTCGGCCACCGGCAGCAGGGAGGCCGCCATTTCGGGGGGGTGGCGGTCCTGGAGACGATCCGTGAAACCTGACGCCAATACGGTGGGCATCATCGGCGGCCGGGGGGGGAGATGGGGGGGCGGTTCTTCCGGGATGTTTTTGAAAAGGAAGGCTACCGGGTCATTGTCTCCGGGCGCACCACGCCGCTTTCCAATCGTGACCTCGCACAGCAGGCACGTATCGTGGTAGTCTCGGTTCCCATACGGGATACGGTGGCGGTCATTGATGATATTGCCCCCCCGTTTCTCTCCGGCGGCCAGATTCTCTGTGATTTCACCTCGATAAAGCAGGGGGCGATGGAGGCGATGCTTGCAACACCTGCGCAGGTCATCGGCCTGCACCCGATGTTCGGACCGGGAGTCTCGTCCCTGGAGGGCCAGACCGTGGTTGCGGTGCCCGCCCGGTGCCTGCCTGCCGCAGGGGGGGATGAACTAATGGGCATGCTCTCCCGGCAGGGGCGCGGGTGACGGTGGCAACGGCCGCAGAGCATGACCGTATGATGGCCGTTATTCAGGGTCTGATGCATTTCTCTACGCTCGTTGTCGCAGAGACGATGCGGGATATCGGTGCCGCACCCAAAGACCTGCTCCGCTACCAGAGCCCGATATACCAGATTGAGACCGGGATTATCGGACGGATCCTCGGACAGGATGCAGCGCTCTATGGCCCGATTCTTCAGGACAACCCGGAGGTGCGTGAGGTGGTGACGGCGTTCTCTGCTGCCGCAGCACGTCTGCAGGATATTGTCTGCACCCACGATACGGACGGATTTGCCGCGTTCTTCGAGGAGAATGCGGCATTCTTTGCACCGGTCATCCCCCCCGGTTCCATGGAGACAACGAACCGGCTCATTCAGGGGGGGCTGGTAAAGAAATGACCCTCTGCTGTCTGGGGGCCGGAAGGCACGTTCAGCCATGAGATGGCTCGTCTTCTCAGCGATGATCACGATGATCTCCTCCTCTTTCCGACGGTTACCGATGTCTTTCTGGCGGTAACGGAACGAAAGTGCGACGGTATCGTGCCGGTGGAAAACAGTGACGCCGGTGCGGTCGGGCCGGTGATGGACGGCCTGTCCCGCACCCCCGTGGTGATCACCGGGGAGGCCTATCTCGTGGTTGCCCATCATTTTGCCGCAGCCGTGCCTGCAGGAGAGATCACCGTGCTCTACGCCCACCCGCAGGCGCATGACCAGTGCCTGAACTTTATTGAGATGCTTGGGGTGCCGGTCATCCACACCGAGAGCAACAGTGCAAGCGCTGCGCAGGCGGCCACCCATCCCGGCGCCGGTGCGATCACCACCGAGACTGCTGCCGGTATGGCCGGGCTGCCCCCCCTGCAGCAGCGCAGTGTGCAGAACACAAAGAACAATACCACGCGGTTTCTGCGCATATCGGCAGACCGTCCCGAGACCCGGCCCGCGACCGGCAAGTGTTCTCTGATCATCGACCCCGACGCGGACCGGCCGGGTCTGCTGTATGAACTGCTGGGGGTGTTTGACCGGCACCACCTGAACCTCACCCGCATCGAGTCACGGCCGTCCAAACGGGGTATGGGGAACTACATCTTCTTTATCGATGTGGAGATCGCTCCGGGTCTTCCAGATGCGCTGGAGGCAGTCAAAAGACTGGCGTCTGTCAAGGATCTCGCTGGTACGGCCGGCTGGAGGGTGACATATGAGTGTGCATCTGCCGAAAGTCTCTGGTATCCGGTTCCGTATCACCGCCCCCCGCCCTCAAAGAGCTACACCCACCGGGCACTCATCGCGGCCGCGTGTGCGGACGGCAGGTCGGTGCTCCGCAACCCGCTGCAGTCAGAGGATACGGAGGTGACCATCACTGCCCTCCGGCAGCTCGGCGCAGAGATCACCGGTACCGGAGACCTCGTGGTGGAGGGCACCGGAGGACAGTTTTCTGCTTCGCCGGGATGCACAATCAACTGCCACAGTTCCGGCACGTCCATGCGGATGCTGCTCTCTCTTGCCCTGCTTGCAGACCGGCCGGTCTGTCTGACCGGCAGTCAGCAGTTGCAGAAGCGGCCGGTGGCGCCCCCCCTCGTGGATGCGCTGAACACCGCCGGGGGGAAGATTTGCTACCTGAAGGAATCCGGGTTTCCGCCGCTACGGGTGGACGGGGCATTCCGGGGCGGGTCTATGGAAGTTGATGCCTCGGCAAGCAGCCAGTTCCTGTCGTCTGCCCTGATGGCAGCACCATGCGGTGCAAAACAGACCCGGATCACCACGCCCGGTGAACCGGCATCGCGGGCGTATCTGGATATCACCACCGATGTGATGGCCAGCTTCGGGGGGGCGCCAGTGACGAGGGACGGCTACCGCCGCTTCTCAGTCTCTCCCGGTGGGTATACTCCGGCGGCGTATGCGGTGGAGGGGGACTACTCCTCTGCCTCCTACTTCTTTGCTATCGCTGCGGTCTGCGCCGGGACGGTGGAGGTGACGCACCTAAATCCTGTCTCCTGTCAGGGTGACCGGATGTTTCTGTCTCTGCTGGCAGCGATGGGCTGCCAGGTCACGGAGGGCAGTGATTCTGTCACGGTCGCATCGGATGGCAGGCTCAGAGGCATCGCCGCTGCGATGGGGGGATATGCCTGACGTGGTGCTGACGCTTGCCGCTGTGGCAGCCTTTGCCGAAGGGCCGACGACTCTTACCGGCATCCGTAACCTGCGGGCCAAGGAGAGTGACCGGATTGCTGCGATGGTCAGGATTGCCGTCCTCGGCGGGGCGGATGCGGTGGTCTCCGGTGATACGATCACCATCATCCCCGGCAGGCTGCCGGGCGGTGGTATCATTGACCCGGAGGACGACCACCGAACCGCGATGAGTGCGGCGGTGGTCGCCCTGAAGCGGGGCGATGTGGAGATCCTGCACCCGGAATGCGTGCAGAAATCCTATCCCGGATTCTGGGACGCACTCCGGAAAGGAGGCATGCTGTGAGAATCGTTCTCATCGGTCCCCCGTGGCAGTGGGAAGACGACCATCGGGCACCTTCTCGCGGAGAATCTGGGTTACCCGTTCATCGACACCGACCGAATGGTGGAAGCGGCTGAGGGTATGGCCATCCCTGCGATCTTTGCCGAGCGGGGGGGCGAACTTGCATTCCGGGCCGCAGAGTCCGCAGCCATTCGTGCGCTGCCGCAGGATCGAGGGGGGGTGGTGGCAACGGGCGGCGGTGCCGTTCTGTTAAGTGATAATGTGCAGGCACTCCGCTCCGGCAGTCTCACGATGTTTCTAGATGCCGATGCCACCGTCCTTGCGGCGCGAACCGCAGGCAGCACCCGCCCGCCGTTAACGGCTCTCTCCCCCGGAGGCCGAGGCGGCCGCCGTCCGTAAGGAACGGTTGCCGCTCTACCGGGGGGGGCCGCCGACTTCTGTATTGATACCGGCGTGCTCTCTCCTGCCGAGGCTGTTGCCCGCATCAAGGCGTTCGTAGAGGAGCGCCGTTCGCCTGAACCCCGCATGGAGCAGTTCACACTTCTGCGGCGGACATGGAGGATAAAAAACCGTGATGAGTGGCAGGCGATTGGAGGCGATCCCCACATGGTGGAGGGCAAGCCTCTGCACGGTCTCTTTGCTGTCATTGGCAACCCTTGCCTGCACAGCCGGAGTCCCGAACTCTTCACTGCCCTCTTTGCCGCCTGCGGAGTGGACGGTGTTTATACCCGTATCGAGTGGCCTGACCTTGATGCCATCATGGCGCTGGTTCAGTCGGTCGGGTGCAAGGGGCTTTCGGTGACCATTCCGTTCAAGTCGGATGTGATGTCATACTGTGATGAAATAACCGCAGACGCACAGGCGATTGGTGCGGTGAATACGGTGGTCCGATGCGGTGACCGGTGTGTCGGCACAAATACCGACTGGACGGGTATCCGCCAACCGCTCTCGGGCACCCCCCCGCCCGGTCATGCGGTGGTCTTCGGGGCGGGAGGTGCTGCCCGTGCGGCGGTCTACGCCCTGCAGGATCTGGGGATGGAGGTGACGGTGCTGAACCGGACGGAGGAACGGGCCGGTGTCATTGCCCGTCACTTCGGGTGCGAATACGGCACTCCGGCCGCCTATGATCCGGAAAAAACCGACCTGATCGTGAACGCAACACCGGTGGGCATGGAAGGACGCGGCGGCAGTGTGCTGGAGAAAGGTGACCTCCGGGCGCACCAGACTGTCTTTGACCTCGTTTATACCCCGCCGGAGACGGAACTGCTCCAACAGGCAAATGCTGCAGGCTGCCGGTGTATCCGGGGGGGCACCGAGATGTTTGTGTACCAAGCGCAGGAACAGATGCGCCTTTTCACCGGCATTGCCGCAGACGCCGCACTCATACGGGAGATACTGGGATGAATACCTTTGGACGATATTTTCGTTGTACGATGTTTGGCGAGAGCCACGGACCGGCGCTGGGGGGGGTGGTCGTTGACGGCTGCCCTCCGCAGATACCCTTTTCCCCGGCACACCTGACTCCTCTGATGGAGCGGCGGCGGCCGGGCCAAAGCCTCTGTCCTCGCCCCCCCGCAAGGAGTTGGATGAGGTGGAGATCTTGTCGGGGGTCTTTGAAGGAGAGACGACCGGTATGCCGGTGGCGATGATCACCCGGAACTGGGACGCACAGAGCAGTGCGTATGACACGCTCCGTGACACCGCCCGGCCGGGTCATGCCGACCTTGCCTATCACCAGAAGTACGGCTGCCGGGATCACCGGGGCGGTGGCCGGAGTTCGGGCCGCGAGACCGTCTCACGGGTCATGGCCGGAGCCCTTGCGATGCAGGTGCTTGTCGCCCGTGGCATCCGTATCGAGAGCAGAGTCTGTGAAATCGGCGGCGAGTCCGACCCGGACCGCTTTGCCGCGACCGTCCTCCGGGCGAAGGAGGCGCATGACTCCGTGGGCGGGATTCTCGAAGTGACCGCTACCGGGTGTCCACCGGGGGGGCTGGGTGCCCCCCCTGCGGCCGAAAAACTGGACGCCGAGATCGCCCAGGCGATGTTCTCCATCGGTGCGGTGAAGGGTGTGGAGATAGGCTCCGGGTTTGCGGCGGCCCGGATGCGGGGTTCCGTCCATAATGATCCCATCACCTCCGCGGGGTATGCATCCAACAACGCAGGCGGTATTCTCGGCGGCATATCGACCGGTGCGCCGGTCGTGATGCGAATTGCGGTGAAGCCGACCCCATCCATCGCACAACCACAGCAGACGGTGACGATGGAGAACAAAGATACTACGGTCACGGTAGAGGGCCGCCATGACCCTGTATCGTGCCGCGGATAGGGGGGGTGGTCGCAGAGAGTATGCTGGCGCTTGTCCTTGTAGACGCCCTCTGTGAACAGGAGATCATACGGGCCTTCCGGTCACGCTGAGAGGGAGAGAGGTGAACGAAGTGGCTGAAATGATGATCCGGCGGTATACGGACGACGACTTTGCCGCCGTCTGTGCTGAACGGGGAGGGGCAGAATGAGCTATGCAGGGGGCGGTATTTGTCCGGCAGGCGGGAGTTCTCTATCGCTCAACGTTTCTCTGCGCCGTTTGTGACGGTGTGGTCTGCGGGTATACCATCGGTGCGCCGGTCATTGGCGGGAGTGAAGCGGCATGGGTCATCCGCCTCGGGGGTTGTGCCATCCTGCGTGGTAGGGGGAATTGGCCGCGCTCTGATGCGGGCCCTTGAAGAGCGGTTTGAGGCCATGGAGATACAGGAACTCTACCTCTCCGTAGACCCGGAAAACCACCCGGCCCGATCCCTCTATGATTCTTTAGGGTATCGGATCACCGAGACCATCTGCGAATATTTTGGTGAGGGGGGGGAGGATCGTCTGATCATGAAAAAGGTCCTGCACACGGCCCAATCCTCATCATTATCTCCCTGCCGGTGAAACGATATTCCTGCGAAACGGAGCCATATATGGATACCCTGCGAAATAAGACCATCCACGTCGAGTCATACGGCTGTACGTTCAATCATGCCGATACCGAGAAGATCATCGCTCTTGCAGAACGGCAGGGATGCGTGCAGGTGCCCGCGGAGGAGGCGGAGTGCATCATCATCAATACCTGCACGGTGGTGGGGGCGACTGAACGAACGATGCTGCGCCGTATAAGGCTTATGCCGGAAAGGAGATTGTCGTCACCGGGTGCATGCCCGTGGTGCAGCGGGACCTTCTTTTGGAAACTGACCCCCCCGGCCTGCACATCATTCTGCCGGAGACAATGTATGCCACATGCCCGGAAGTGGGGGCGATGACCGACCCCCACACCGGGGGGGTTGTCCAGATTGGCACCGGCTGTCTTGGCTCATGCGGTTACTGTGTCACCCGGCTGGCCCGCGGTCCGCTGAAGAGTTTCTCCGCAGACGCGATCGTTGCCGAGGTGGAACGACTGGCCGCTCTCGGTGCGTATGAAATTCAGCTCACCGGGCAGGATGTGAGTGCCTGGGGCATGGACATCGGCAGGACCTTGCCTATCTGCTGGAGCGGATTGCCCATGCGAAGGGGGGGGATTTCTGTCTCCGCGTCGGCATGATGAACCCCCCCGCGACCGCCGGACGTATCATCAGTCGCCTTGCGCCCGCATTTGCGCATGAAAAAATATTCGGGTTTGTGCATCTGCCGGTGCAGTCGGGGGGGTCTGACGCGGTCCTTGCATCCATGAACCGTGGATATACGGCGGCCACCTTTGAAGAGATCGTGGCGGCGTTCCGTGCCGAGATCCCGGATGTGCGGGTCTCCACAGATATCATCGCAGGCTTTCCCACCGAGGGGTGCCGCGAGTTTGACGAGACCCTTGAGATGATCGGCCGGGTGCGCCCGACCAAGGTGAACATCACCCGGTTCTCGGTGCGGGAGGGGGGGACGCCTGCCGCTCTTTACCACGACCACCCCCCCGACTGGGTGAAAAAGGAACGCTCCCCGTGCCCTTACCCATCTCACGGAACGCATCTATGATGAGGAGAACCTCCGTTGGATCGGGCGCAGACTGCCGGTTTTAGTCACCGAACAGAAAAAAACGGGACGGTCATTGCACGGGATGCCACCTACCAGAATATTGTGATCAAAGAAGACATCCCGCTGGGCACCCGTCTTTGGGTGACGGTGACCGGGCACCACCGCCATTACCTGCTGGCCGCACCCGTCTGATCTCCTCTCTCATTTTTAAAATCCCCCCTTTTGTTGTCTGTCACCTTCTGGGATCGGTTCAATCTTTGCGAAGGATTAATGCCTCTTTTGTATAACGATTCAGTATGCAGGGTTCATGCGATCTGGACAAGATTGAAGAAGGATTTAAGACAGCCGTTGCCTGTGCAAAGAAGGGCACGGAAGGGGGGTTGAGGCCCTTTCCCCCCCGGAGATTCATGCGTCACTGGTGCCTCTGATATCCCGTCTTGCAGCGGATGCGGCAACGATTGTTCCCACCGCCGGTCTTTTGATGATGCTCAGGGGGGGAAAGCAGGACGGCAAGGGCGAACTGTATGATACGGTATACTTTGACCAGAAGATGCTGATTCTGGGAAAGACCGACCCCATGCCCTACCGGCCGGATGACACCACCAAGAAGGTGGATAACCAGTATCTGGTGCTGGGCGAAGACGGTGTCTTCTCGGAACTGATGTACAGCAGTGACGGGTTTTTAATCGACGTCTACAAGAAAGACCTCTCGGCAGAGGATGCTATCTCCCTCTACGGACTGGAGGCAGTGGTGATGCTCTATAAGGCCGTGCAGCAGTTTGCTCTCAATGAATCCGGCCTTCATGAGGCAATGGGCAGGGTCCTTGATTTTCTGCTTGCAGAAGAGCTTGACGCCACAGACTGATTTTCCATGAACAGCAGTACTCTGCTGTTTTGTCTTTTTTTGCAGGGGGCGGATGTATGGAACCATCCGGTTCCCTGACGGGACGTTCCCTGTAGTATAGTTTTATTGGGTGTCCGGGAGCAGATCTTTTTTCATATGCATCTTTCCGTAGCAACAGCAGTCTGTCACGGGGAGATGCCGGAATATTTTGTTTGCTCAGATACGGATTGACAGGGAGGGAAAAGACGGGTGATACGATGCAGAACGAAGATGTGATGAGTGAG
This sequence comes from Methanogenium cariaci JCM 10550, assembly GCF_001315945.1. Taxonomy (GTDB): domain Archaea; phylum Halobacteriota; class Methanomicrobia; order Methanomicrobiales; family Methanomicrobiaceae; genus Methanogenium; species Methanogenium cariaci. The sequence continues at coordinate 300,630 of NZ_BBBG01000001.1, forward strand.
ACGGTGGTGGCGGCAGATGATCCGGAGTATTATGCAGACCTCTCCGAATACCTGAACGCGCTCTCCAGTCCCACACGCCTGAAGATCCTGAAGGTGCTGGAGGCAGGGCCAAAGGATATCCGGGAGGTTGCCGGGGGGGATATTGGCACAAGTTACGAGAACACCAAAAAGCATATGGCCAAACTTCTGAATGCGGGTGTGGTGAAAAAAGAGGCAGGTATCGGACGTTCTACCTCCGGGGGGGGTGCCCTTCCCGTCTGGAAATATTCTGTTGCCTCAGGGGGGGTATGGAGACGGTGATCCGAAATCTTGGTATCTTCAGCAACATTGATGTGAGAATCGCAGGCGGCGCCTTTGCCGGGATGGTGGAGGAGACACGCCGAATGGTGGCGACCGAGTATGCCGGGGGGGATGTTCCTCTCCTCGTGATGCCGGAGGAGACAAAAGAGACGGTCGTCTTTCCTCTGACCGATACGAGCATTCATCTCGGACGGGCCGATGCGGCGGGCAGGGCGGGTGCAGATGAACCGATATCACCCACCGCTATATTCCCGCCTCGTCTGGTCGTCCGGATGCAGCGATTGTCCTCTCCCGACGGTATGAGGGGGGGGTGACCCGTGTTTCAAAACCTCACGGGATCATCCGGAAGACCGCGTCCGGGTGGACGTATGAGGACTGCAGAAGCACCAGCGTTCGTATATCAATGAGATGCCGGTCTCTGTGGGTGTGGAGCATCCGCTGAAAGACGGGGGGGATCTGCTCGAACTTGCACGGGGGGGTCTGAAGGGGGGGCGAGGTTTCTCTTCATTCTGGGAGACACAGAGACGAGAGGGGGGGCACCAGACCAGTGACCGCAACGGGTGGACGAAGTAACGCGTATTGGTTCGGTTTGGGGGGGTGTGTGATCCTCCTCGCCGCAGTGTGCTGCATTGTTACCGGAGCGGCAGCCGCAGGCGGTCTGCCCTCCGGTGCGGACGACCGGATGGAAGGGCCTGGGGGGGTGCCGGGCAGCATGGGTTCATACCCGAAAACACTACTGTCCTGCATGATAAGGAAGTATACCTGCCAGAGATGCAGGCACCATCCGGGGGGGAATCTCATGGCTACGGGGGGGGTCAGGAATCGTTTCTGTCCCTGAACCATTACGGGATTGACCCGGTGCTACTGTTCGTCGTCGTGGGTGTGCTCGCGGCTGCGGGCGGTGCCCTGCTCTATCGGTATGTTACCGGGAAACGGCGCAGAACGGCAGTCCCCCGTGATGAAGCGGCGGTTCCTTTTGACGAGACGGTGGCCGTGACCTCGTCTCTGGGTGGCCCGTCGTTTCCCGACGAGGCAGCCGTGATGGACGGGTCACCGGGCTCGACGTATTTCCCGCTGCCGCTCACCGAACGCTACCAGGATGTCCGGTTTGTCGGGAAGGGGGGGGTATTGCACGTGTCTTCTGTGCAAAAAGACGTTCGGATGGGGAGGAGGTGGCAGTGAAGGTTCCCATCAGTTTTGATGAAGTGACCGGGAAGATGTTTTTGAAGGAGATGCGTATCTGGGAACAGCTCTCCCACCCTAATATCGTGACTCTCTTCTCGGTGAACATCCTGCCGGTTCCCTTTGTCGAGATGGAGTATCTGCCGGGATCGCTTGCAGAGAAGTCCCTTCCGCTAAACCCTGCAGAGGCAGTGGAAATTGTCCTAGGCATCGCGGCAGGTATTGCGTATGCTCATGCACACGGCATCATCCACCGAGATATCAAACCGCAGAATATTCTCATCACGGATGATGGTCTGCCGAAGCTTACCGACTGGGGGGGCTGGGTTCCATCCTCGCCGACGGGCACGAGACGACCCCATTGGGGGGGTTCTCCCTGAACTACGCGGCACCGGAACAGGTTGCCCCCACCCGGTTCGGGTCACCAAACGAACGCACCGACATCTATGGGGGGGTCGGGGGGGTGGTATTCTACGAATGCGTGACCGGTGTCCGTCCGTTCTCTGCAACTGGTGTGGCCGAGATGACAACTGCTATCCTGACGGATATTCCGCAGGCACCTTCTGTCTATTATCCGTTCTTGAGCCGTTGGACGGGGGGGTCATTCTCCGGTGTCTGGAGAAGAGACCGAATGACCGGTTTGCATCGGCGGATGACCTGCGGGAGGCACTGGAGACGGCGGGGGGGAACACATTCCCGCCGGGTGCCTGAGTCGTCGCCTGATGCTTTCCTGGTATCTGGGTTCTGTTGTCATGTATGGAACCATCCGGTTCTCCAATGGGAACTGCCCCCATTTTGTTCATTTATCTGACCGGGTGGATGTATGTACCGGGGGGGTGGGGGGGCACGCCTCAGGCAATCTGTCCCGCACCCGCGATACCAACACAGGAGTGATACCAGATGAACATACATTCAAAGAGACTATGGGCAGGCCTTGCAGGGGGGGCTCTCTGCCTCGTTGCATTCGTCATCGCCCCGGTGAGTGCCGGAATGGGTATGGGTGCGGGCAACGGCTGTGCCGCAGGTGGCAGCGGTATGGGTGACCAGATCCGTGACCGAACCTGTGACCCCATCTGCGACCAGATACGCGACCAGAACCGTGATCAGACCTGCGATCCAGGCTGCGACCAGCCGATGGAGAACCGTCTTGCAGTGCTTGAGGAACAGGGCGTTGATGTGACCGATGTCCGCACGGCCTTTGCATCAGGAGACCGGGAGACTATCCGGGGGCATGCTGGGAGAGCTGCGTGGCGTGTGCGTGCAGGAAAAAGCTTTGAACTGCTTTCAGGATGGGTTGGGCCCTCGTCTGGGGGTCCGGATTCGGCTTTTCCTGTGGCACTCTCGCCTGAGTGAACGATAACGACAATCAGGGCATGCTGAAAACAAAAAACCGTTGAATGCCCTGATCATTTCTTACCCCGGAAACGATCACAGCGACCGTCCCCCCACCAATAGCAGGGCGACGTTGGCGGAATGGCGGTAGCTTTGCAGCAGGATGCGGCACTTTCCGCCATAATAAAAACGGGGGGGCATTCCAACCGAATGGTAGAGATTTAAGAGAGAATAGAGAGACGCTTCTTCAAGAGAAGAGGATATTGCGGAAGAATGAGACCCCCCAGCACGGGGGGGACGTCTCTCATACCAGTGCGGGTTCGGGTGAGTGTGCTCTGGCAGATTCCGCCAGCCAAATTGCTTCCGGTGCGATTCTGGCCGGAGAGGTCGAACAAAGCGCCATAATCTCTCGGTATGATGGCGGCACCTTCCGCCATCTGCTGCATTCTGCTGTACATGCCGCCAACGTGGGCGCATCCCATGTCTGTGACATAGGGAGTGTCCGGCATCATTTCCCTGCCGGGCTCTGACGCCATACGGGTTTTTCGGACGGTAAAGCCAGGTTACACACACCTTGTCAACCTCCTTCCTTTTATTATACAACAGAAGTATCTTCCCGCGGATCAGGGTGAGTATGCGCAGATATCTGTCATGTTATCCATGATGCGGGAATATCCGGATCCGTTTTTAGAAGTCGTTCGATGGGAAACCCGTCCGAAAATATTTGGAAACCGGTTGAAAAAATCCGCAGATTGTATCTGCCGGATCACTTTTTGATGTCAAACATCGGGAACATGGGTTTGAGCAGGTCGTCCTCCCCCCCTTTGCCCAGTGCGGAGATGGCGCTCTCGTGGCTAAACAAATTGCCCTTCATGTCTTTCCAGGTGATGACCACCTTTGCTTCGCTGATCATGGCATCAAGGGAATGGGTATGTTCCTCTTCTGCAGGGATCTCCGGGACATCGTACTCGATATCAAGCGGAACGACTGCGGCATGAATATGTACTGCGCTGGTGTTGCCTGAGTTCCTGATGATGATGGCCTTTGCGTCCTGGCTGAGTTTTGCGGTCAGCTCCGGGATCTCACTGATGGTTTTTCCCAGCACGGTCAGGTAGGCAGTCATACCGATGATCAGTATCACCATAACAACGATGCTTGCCGCAAACTGGCCGATGAATGAGAGATATGCGAAGATTGCGATGCCTGCGATGAAGACAGCTGCGACCTGTCGTTTGTCCATACACTGTATTGGTGAGGCGTTCCTTATTAAGGAAATGAAATGAAACGGATGACTCTCTGCATTAAAAAAATACAAAAATAGTGGGCCCGGTGCGACTCGAACGCACGACCTCCCGGTTATCAGCCGGGTGCACCACCGACTATGCTACGGGCCCCCCCCTTCGGATTACCTAATAAGATGGGATTCATGAGTAATTAATGGTTTTGATTTGTTTCCCGGGCGTTGTTTCTGTCCGTCTGAGGGGGGGGTGGAGACGCGGCGGATCAGAATAGTATAAACCCATTCTTACTCATACGTTCTGTCAGGTATGAATACTCGATATATGCTGGGAAACGAGGTGATTGCCCATGCGTGCCTGGAAGCAGAGATTGACTTTGCCAGCGGCTACCCGGGGGGGACTCCCTCATCAGAAGTGATTGATTACCTTCGCCACCAGAAAGACCGTGATTTCTACGTTGAATGGTCGGTTAATGAGAAGGTTGCCTTTGAAAATGCCCTTGCTGCGGCGTGGACCGGCATCCGTTCTCTTGTCACCATGAAGCATGTCGGGCTCAATGTGGCAGCAGACCCGCTTCTCACCAGTGCCTATACTGGTGTCACCGGTGGGTTTGTGATTCTGTCCGCCGATGACCCGTATGCCCACAGTTCACAGAATGAACAGGACAGCAGACGCTATGCCCTCTTTGCCAAGATTCCGTGTCTGGACCCCGCGACAGTTCAGGAAGCGCATTCGATGATGAAGGCTGCCTTTGCCGTTTCCGAAGAGGTGGGCCTGCCGGTGCTTTTCCGCCCGACGACACGCATTTGCCATTCCAAAAGTGACGTTGAACCCGGTGACATCGGCACCGGACACCGGACCGGTGAGTTTGTCCGGAACCCGCAGCAGTATGTGGTCATCCCTGTTCATACGCGGATGCTGCACAAAAAACTCAACGATAAACAGGCGGGCCTTGCGAAGATGTTCGTCGAAGGCGGGTTCAACACCGCAGAGGTGCGCGGAACGACCGCCGTCATCACCGGTGGTATTGCCGCGGCCTATGCGGAAGAACTGGTTCCGGAAGGCGTCTCGTTTGCCAAGATCGGTGCCTACCCGATCGACCCCCCCGAATGGCTCAAAACGTTTGTGGACCAGCACGAGACGGTGCTTGTCATTGAGGAACTCTCGCCGGTCATCGAGGAGGCAGTCCGCATGGCAGCGACAACGACGCTGGTGCACGGAAAGATGGATGGTCATCTGCCGCTGGAAGGCGAACTCTCCCCCCCTGCCGCGGTGGCAGAGGCGATGGTATCGGCCGGGTTTACTCCCACGAAGACCTATCCGGTGGTGGCGCCCGAGGCGGGCATTCCGGCCCGGCCACCGCTCTTATGCGCCGGATGTGGCCATCGCGCGGTCTTCTATGCAATGAAGAAGGTGTTTCGCGACGGTATCTTCCCGAGTGACATCGGCTGTTACACTTTGGGCATCCAGCTCGGCACGGTGGATACCACCATCTGTATGGGGGGGCGTCCATTACGGTCGGCAGCGGTATCGCGCAGTCCGGTGAGAGCCGACCGGTGGTCTGCACCATCGGTGACTCGACCTTTCTGCACACCGGCATTCAGGGTCTTCTGAATGCGGTCTACAATGGTGCCAATATGACTGTCGTCATTCTCGATAACCGTATCACGGCGATGACCGGCCACCAGCCCAATCCGAATACGGGGGTGACGGCAACGGGTGTCGCCTCTCCGCCGGTTGCCCTGGAAGCGATATGCCGGTCTGTCGGTGCGCCCTGGGTCGAGACGGTCAGTTCCTATGATCTCACCGGTCTTCTTCAGGCACTGAAAACGGCAAAAGACCGTGACGGGGGGGTGAAGGTGATCGTCGCCCGGCAGCCGTGTGTGATTGCCGCACGCCGTGAGGGCATCCGCCGGAAACCGTATGTGGTTGACCCGGAGATCTGCACCGGCTGTGGTCTTTGCATAAAGTTCGGGTGCCCGGCCATTGAATTCCACGATGAAAAGGCAGTGATAACCAGCCTCTGCAGCGGCTGTTCGGTCTGTGCCGATATCTGTCCTGCGGGTGCCATTCACAAGGGAGGTGCGAAATGAACGAATCCTTTGATGTGCTTATTGTCGGTGTCGGCGGACAGGGCACGATTCTTGCCTCAAACATACTGGGCGCGGCATGTCTGATTGCGGATCTCCCCCCCGTCCGCGGTGCTGAGACCCATGGCATGGCGCAGCGCGGGGGGGGATCGGTAGAGACCCATATCCGGATCGGCGGAGTATACGGCCCCCCTCATCTCACCAGGGACAGCCGATCTGATCATATCGTTTGATCTCCTGGAGTCGCTCCGCTACCGTCATTTCCTGAAACCCGGTGGCACAATTGTCACCAGCGATGTGGTCATTATGCCCACATCTGCCTTCGCCGCCGGTGCAGAGGTGCCGACGCCGACTGAGATTCAGGAACGTCTGGCAGATGTCACCTGCACCGCCATCGATGCGGCAGGCCTCGCGGTAGAGGCGGGTACAGTTCTCGCACAGAATGTGGTGATGCTGGGTGCGGCATCACACGCGCTGCCGCTAAGTGTTGAGGCACTCCGGGAGGCCATCACCCGGTGCGTGCCACCGAAGACGGTGGAGACCAATATCCGGGCCTTTGAACTGGGCCGGGCGTGTCTGGAACCGTAATCCCGCACTCTCTCTTTTTCCGTATCCGGAAATTGAATCTCACCTTTTTGTCTCCCTGTACGGGGGAATCGGGGATCGGAACGGACGTATTTTCGGTTTCCATTTTCTGCCGGAAAAATACGGTTTTAATATCGTTTATTTGCTAAAATAATGATTTTTTGTGGGCCATTGCGGGGTCGTGTTTGTCGGATATTTTGGGAGGATGTATGGATTGTCTTTGGTGGAGAAAGGGTCGCTCCGGGCTTCTGTGTGGACGCGTTTTTCCGGGGGCTCGGGCCATTTTTGGTGTATGTAAACGTTGCTTAACCAGAATTTGGGATTCATTCATCATGACCTGTATCGTGGGCTACAGGTGCCGGAGTGAACGAAGGTGTGAACCCGCGTCTGTCCGGTTTCACCACTACATATTTATTGTCCGGGTGTGATTCAGGGGCATATGAGCAGAGTTGTACTGACCGGGGGGGGATAATTCTCATCATCCTTGCTGTCTCCTTCTCTTGTGGATGCACACAGGAGCCGGTGACCGAGGAAAGGAAACTGACCGAGACCGTCTGGATGCTGGAGAAGTATATGGATGCTGATGGGTCTATGGCAGAAACGCTTGCCACAGCACCGGTAACGGCAGAGTTTGCAGAGGATACTGTGGGTGGCACGTCCGGCTGCAACACCTACAATGCGCCGTATGTCGCAGACGGGCAGTCGCTTACGGTGGGTATGCCGATTGTGACGATGATGTACTGCGGAGAGCCAGGTGTGATGGATCAGGAGTCACGCTACCTGTCCCTTCTCCAGACAGCGGCGGAATACACGGTATCGGGTGACCTGCTCACCATAACCAATTCGGCCGGACAGGAGATTCTCATTTTCCATGCCGTGGATCAGAACCTGGACGGAACCGAGTGGCTGCTTACTGGCTACAATAACGGAGCGGGTGGATTTGTCTCTGTTGTCCCAGGGACTACTGTCACAGCCGCGTTCAGTGAAGATGGACAGATGTCCGGGGATGCGGGATGCAACAGTTATTCCGGTGCATATACCGTGACCGGCAGTGCCATCTCCATCGGGCCTCTCGTGATGACCGAGATGTACTGCGCATCTCCTGAGGGTGTGATGGCGCAGGAGAGTGCGTATCTGGCAGCCGTGCAGGCAGCCGCTTCCTACCGTGTCGGTCCCGGTGACCTGACCTTCATGGATGCGGACGGCAAACGGATGGCGGTGTATGAACGGTATACTCCCACCCCCCAGGGGGGGGAGACATGGGAGCTGACCGGGTATTACAACGGAAAGGGTGTGGTCTCGCCTCTGGCAAACACCACCATCACTGCGAAATTCGGTGCAGACGGCAGGTGACCGGCAGTGTCGGGTGCAACAATTATTTTGCATCCTATGCGGTGAGCGAAACGGAGATGACCATCGGTCCGGCGGGTTCCACGAAAATGTACTGTGCATCCCCCCCTGAGGGGGGGGTGATGGAGCAGGAGTTACGCTACCTGAATCTCCTCGGGGGGGATGTGGCTACATTTGAGCGGGCACCGAAGACGCTCACTCTGCGGGATGCAGGCGGTAGTATTCTTCTGACCTACACGGTGGCACAGCCGAAACTTACCACCGGGGGGGAATGGCATATGGTCTCGTACCGGGACGCAGAAGGGAAGACGGTATCTGCACTGGAGGGTAGCAAGGTGACCGCAGTCTTCGGGACGGACGGACAGGTGACCGGAAATTCCGGGTGCAACACCTATTTCGGCTCATATACCACAGACAAACCGAGTATCTCGGTCGGTCCGCTGGGCCTTACCCTGATGTACTGTGAAACCCTGCAGGGGGGGTGATGGAACAGGAGACCGGCTACCTGGCGGCACTGGAGGCGGCGGTCACCTATCAGCTCAGCGGGGGGGAAGATCTGACCCTGCAGACCAAAGACGGCAGTGTCTCTGTCCGGTTTATGCAGGCGTCCTGATCTCTCATTTTTTACCCACCTGCCCCCCCCGGAGGGGGGGGAATCTGTCTGTATTCAGATAGGTTCCCTGCGGCAGAGTATCCGGTGCTGCAGGGGGGGGAGTGCTCCGAAGTAGACACATGCACTCACGATGACGATGGTCGCACCGGAGGGGATGTCAAAGGCATAGGAGAGCCAGATCCCTGCGGTGGTGAATACCATGCCCAGCAGGGACGCACCAACGATCAGCTCTTTCATACTGCGGGAGAAGAGCCGGGCGGTGGCGGCAGGGAGGGTCAGGAGGGCGATCACAAGGATGATACCCACGATCTGGATGAGCATCACCACCGTGAGGCCGGTTAAGAGCAGGAGGATCACCATGATCCGGTCCGGGTGCAGGCCCATCACGGAGCATACTCCTCGTCAAAGGTGACGGCAACGAGGCGGGGGGGTAAAGGATGGCCACGATGCCGCAGATCCCTGCGGTAAGAAGGGCCATCACCAACAGGGTCTCGCGGGGGGGGACGAGGAGAATGTTGCCGAAGAGGTAACTGAAGAGGTCGGGTGCAAAGCCGGGGGGGGTGATGTAGATGAAGAGGATACCTGCCGCCATGCCGGTGGCCCAGATTGCACCCACGAGTGTGTCGAGGTGCTGGTCCGCCTTCATGCGTATCCACGCGGTGGCAGCGGAAGTGCCGAGTGCGACTGCCGCAGCACCGGCAAGCGGACTGATGCCCAGAAAATATCCGAGGCCGATACCTCCGAATGCCGCGTGGGAGATGCCACCGGCAAGGGACGCCATACGTTTGACGACCACAAAACTGCCGATGACACCGCAGGCGATGCTGGCAAGGAACCCTGCGATGAGTGCGTTGCGGAAGAACTCAAATCCCAGTGCCTCGATCATCTTCTGCCCCCGAATATCCGGTTATCGTGGTCGGTGATGACCCGGTGCGGCACGCCGTGGGCGATGATATCCACCGGGCATGGGTAGGCACCGGCAATCATATCGTCGGTGATCTGATTATCGTGATGGGTGAAGAGGCGCCGGTTGACACAGGAGATATGGGTGACATCCGGTGAGAGGGCACTGATGTCATGGGTGACAAGCACGATGGTCATCGTCTCCCGCAACTGGCTGAGGATGTCGTAGAACCGCACCGCGGTCGGGCTGTCCACGTAGACGGTGGGTTCATCGAGGAGCAAAATAGAGGGTTTTCCGGCAAGAGCACGGGCAATGATCGCCCGCTGGCGTTCCCCGCCGGATATGTCATGGATGGGACGGTCTTTCAGGTGGGTAATCTGCATCGTCTCCATGGCCTCTGCCGCCGCGTCCGTGTCTTCACGGGAGAAGCGCCGGAACGGACTCGTGAGGTGACCGAGGCGACCGGATGTGACCATGTCCTGCACCGATATCGGAAACTGAAAGTCAAATGTCCGGAACTGGGGGGGTACATAGCCGAGATGCGCCCGCATCTCATGGGGGGTGCCGCCCATCACCCGGACCGTGCCGGAGTCCGGGCGGATGAGCCCGAGGATCACTTTCAAAAGTGTGGTCTTCCCGCCACCGTTGGGCCCGATGATCGCGTGAAATTCGTGTTCATTGATGGTCAGGCTGATATCCTCGAGCACCGGCTGGGCCCCCCCCTGTCCGAGGTTTACGTGATCCACTTCGATGACCGGCGAGGGGGGGTGTTCATACCGCCCACGTCCTGAAGGCATCGGTGACCTGCACCAGATTTTCCGTGTAGTTCTCTGCAAGGGGGCTGATATAGACAACACTGCCGCCTATCTCATCTGCGATGGCTTCGGCGTTGCGGGTCGGTGACTCCGGTGAGGTAAATATCGCCGGTATACCTGCCTCATCGGCTGAAGCGATGATCGTCTGGAGCGAGGCAGGCGAGGGCTCCTTTCCGTCCTCTTCAACGGACGTCAGGACAAGCCCGTAGCGGTCGGCATAATACCTCCATGCCGGGTGATAGACCAGCACGGTCTTTTTATCGGTTTCTGAGAAGGTCTCTGTGATCTCTTCATCAAGACGGGCGAGTTTCTGATCGTATGCAACAAACTGGGCCTCAAAATATGCGGCGTCGTTTGGTGCATATGCGATGTAGGCATCGGCGATATTGCGTGCGATGATGCGGGCGTTTGCCGGTGACAGCCAGACATGGGGGTCATCGCGAATCGTTTCATCCGCGGTGGCGGTGTCCATGTCTGTACGTAACAGAGTGATGCCCGCGGATGTATCCACGACCTGCATATCGGGGGGGTTGACCGGGGGGGTGAGCCTCTTCATCCAGGCATCCTCGAATTCGATGCCTGAACCAACAGCAAGATACAGCGGGGGGGTTTTTGCAAGCGCCCGCATCTGGCCGGGCGTGGGCTCGTAGGTGTGCGGGCTGGCACCGGGCGGTACCATGACCATGACCTCTACACGGTCACCTCCGACTGCTTCGGCAAACTCCCGGTAGGGGGGGGTATGGTGACCGCGACAGACAGGGGGGGTGAGGAGTGGTTTATCTCTTCTGCAGGTGCAGCGGGTGCGGTGTTGTTGATGCATCCGCAGCCGAAAACGGCAGATGCCATGATGATCACAAGGATAAGAATGGTTCTCTGCCGCAGGCCTGATGGCCGGGTGGCATTGACTGGTATTTTTGTATATGATTTCTGCGTGGGAATGGCCTCCCTTTTTTCTATTCCTGTTATTTATCCATAAATAGTTTGGTGGTGATAATCCGGTATTTTTGCAGAATGCGGAATGTCTGGCGATGAAACCTGACATGAGAGCCGATTCCCTCCCTGAAGAAAATGGACATCCTTTCATTGCCGAATGAAATGGCGAAAACGCGCGTGTGATGGAGTTGTGCTGTGCCGGGATGTGACGAGACGCCGGTCCAGGTCCGGATGACTCTGCGGCCTGCTTTCTGGTGTCCGGATCCATCAGCATAAACCCATATTAACTGACGGGATGATTTTGATGTATAATGTTTGGACCATGGGGTCTGTTGGGAGTGGGTGTTGTGCTGGAGGTGGTGGGCACCACCTGTCTGAAACTCTCTGAGGGATTTTCAAAGGCAATCCCCCCCTCTGTCTGTTTTGCGGTCTGTTTCGCTGCCGCATTCTACTTGTTTTCCCGTGCGCTCTCGTCAATGGAGGTAGGCATCGCATATGCCGTCTGGGCCGGATTTGGTATCACCGGGATCACACTGGTGGGTGTCCTCTTCTTTCATGAGGATGTGAGTCTGGTGAAGTTTGCAGGCATTTCCCTGATCATTGCAGGGGCAGTGCTGCTCAATCTTTCTGCAAATGCAGCATGAGGGTCATTTCCCTTATGAGAGCAGATCACTTTTGATGCGGTCCATGCCGACCCGTTCCGTGAAGCGTGCGGTTCTCTCGCCCGGATTTGCCGTATCCTGATAATACGTAAGGAGGCGTTTCACGAGGTCTTTGGCCTCATCTGCAGAGAGATCTTTTGCAACCACGTCCCCCCCGATACGCGGCCTTCCGCCGGAGTTGCCGCCGAATATGACGGTCCAGCCCTTCCCGGTGCCCAGCACCCCGATATCCCTCAGGTAACTCTCCCCCCCACAGCTCCGGGGACAGCCGGATATGCCCATCTTCAGCTTTGCCGGCAGGTGCATATCCTGATAGACTCCTTCGAGTTCGAGTCCGAGACCCAGGGAATCCTGCAGCCCGTATTTACAGACCGCGGTGCCGGGGGGGCATGCCTGCACATAATGAACACAGGGTGCGGTCGCTTCCCCGACGGTCATGCCGAGTTCGTTCCAGATCTGTTCCACATCCTCCTCTTTGATACCGACAAGCACCAGCCGCTGACCGGATGTGATCTTTATTACCGGGATCTCGTAGCGCCGTGCCACCTTGACGATGCTTTCCAGGTGTTCCGGGCTGACGATGCCTGCGGGTGTGCGGGGGGGACGATTGCATAGGACTGTTTATCGCGCTGGAGGATTGCTCCTCGGGGGGGCCTTCTTCCATTTTGTTCACCTCTGTTTCCGGCACTTCTCCCTGCCGTAAACGATCCCGCAATATGCGGGCGGGATATAAAAAGATGGTGGCAACTCGTGTTCCTCATGTTCTGCTCCTCAAAACACATATATGTCCTGCCGGGCATGTCAGGTCATGGACCAATACAAGTGCACGAAATGCGGGTATGTGTATCTCCCGGAGTCCGGTGATTATACCCAGGGCATCGGACCGAACACCCCGTTTGAAAAACTGCCTGACACCTGGGTCTGCCCGCGGTGTGGTACTAAGAAGAAGGGGGGGTTTGTGATTATCGAGTGACAAGGGTCAGGGTTCTTCTGATACCTGTCCGGTGTGGTATGTAGAGAATGCTTAGAATCAGCCGTATTTTTAGAAATAACCTAGTGTGGCGGAATAGCGAGATATAAAAAAGGATCAATACGCTGAGGGGGGGAGATTTGAACTCCCGAGGGGGGGAAAGTCCCCACAGGCTTTCCAGGCCTGCGCCCTACCAGACTAGACTACCTCAGCACAGCATATTGCTGCCTTACACTATTCGGGGGGGTGGCGTTTCTTAATGCTATGGGTTTTCTGCTGGTGAATTGCTGTCGAAATGGGATCCGGATGGGGGGGTTTCTCCATGAACCATCGGGGGGGTGGGGGGGGCGCAGATCAATGAGGAGGGATGGGATGGGTTCGTGCGGATCAGTATGCAGTCTTTGGAAATGCCGGTTGATGAACCGGGTGAACTGAACAACGAAAAGAGACTCAAAAAAGAAAAAAATTGATTGAAATATTACCTGTTAACGGGCCTGCAGACCCGATATCAGCGGTTTCCCTTCTTTCGCTGAACCGATTTGCTTCCGCCGTACTTGCTCTGGCCCTGTTTTCCGCCACTTTTGCCTTTACCTTTGGATGATTTTTCCGCGAGACCGCGGCGTTTGCCGTTTTTACTGGTATTCAGGTATTCTTTACTGTTATCCGGGCGCTTCTTGGGTCCGGGGGGGCGCAACGATTTGCGGGTATGGGGGGTGCCGTCTTTTTCTCCGCCCGTTCTCCCTTCTTTTCTGTCCGTGAAGTGGGTGCAGGTTTTTTCTCCTGTTTCCTCGGTCTCACGACAGGCGGTTTGGTGACCCAGCCTTGGGATAGGTGCCGGTCTGCATGATCACCATCTTCGGTCTGATGACAATGCCGGTTGCACCGGGCACAATCGCGTCCGAGGCAGCCAGGGCCGTGCCGATACAGACCAGTTCCCCCCCCTGTGCGGTCATCACGGCGACCTCTTTGTCCTTTTTGAAGGTGTCGGTGGCCGTGACGCCCACGCCTGCAAGGGATGCCCCCCCGTGGCAGAGGGCGTCAACCGCAGTGTCGCGGATGGTGATCGTCGGGATGCCTTCCAGGACAGATTCCGGTGTCCGGATGTATGAGAGGAGTTCTTCGGGATTTCCGTTCTTTGCCTGTTCTGTGGCATCCCGCAGGGCATGCAGGGAGCAGCACATCGTTTCGTCGTATCCGCCGGAGCGTGTCCGCCGGAGTTCAACCATCTGGCCGCCGGTGCCGATGGCAAATCCGATGTGGCGGCAGAGGGACCGGATGTAGGTGCCCGCTTCACAGCGGACACGCAGGAGCACGTCCCTGCCGTCGATATCGAGCACATCAATCTCGTACATCGTCCGGATACGGAGTGCACGGGCCACCGCACTTTTCAGGGGGGGCGGGCGCTGGTAATTCTTCCCAATAAATTCTCTCGCGGTATCCGGATTTGTGCCTCGGTCGCATCCCCCGTGGAGGCGCAGCAGAGCGATGTACTCCTTCTCATGACTGAGAATCACCGGTGCCAGACGGGCCGCCCTGCCTACCATGACAAGAAGCACACCGGAGACGTCCGGATCCAGCGTCCCGCCGTGACCACAGGGCATACCCAGCATATCACGCACCCATGCGGCCACCTCGTGACTGGACGGGCCCCGTGGTTTGTCCACCGCAATGATGCCGCCGCGGGGGGCATGTCAAGATGAAGATCCGCAGACATGTGTCCGTTCTCTTCCAGATAGTGGTTCAGTGCGGCGAGTGTGCCCATGAGGGTGCCGTTCCCGACCACAACCGGCTCGGTTCCGTCTGCCCTCATCCGTTCTGCCGTGACTTCACCTATGGCAAGCGGTAGCAATCCCTCTTTCCGGTAGGTGGCATAGGTGTAGGAATTGGCGCTCGTGAAGAGAATTGCCTCTGCATCCCCCCCTGTTTCAAGAGGCGCATGAGTGGGTTCCAGTGCATAGACTCGCATCTCCCCCCCGGCCTGTCCCCCCCCTGCACGATTGATGGCATCCATGAGCACCGGGTTCGGGACATCCGCACGGGGGGGGATGCCTATTTTCTTTCCCACGATCCAGTCCCCGAGATAGGTGACAAAGTCACGGGAGTAATGGGAGGGCAGGGTCTCGGAGGAGATACCCTCCTCTGCCAGATATTCTGCGGTCTGGGGGGGTCCTATTGCGATGATACGTGCCGCCGTCTTCAGGAGTGGCCCGATGAGACGGGCGGGGAGGGCACTCGTGAAGAAGATGCAGTCATAGGTCTCCTCATTCGCGGCGGTGACAAAGGCCTTCACGGCATCTTCGTACACCTGTGCCTGCATGGGGGAGACGATGAGGCATTCGTGGCCAAATTCCTGGCAGAGTGACTGGTCAGAGCCTGCCTTCTCCGGAAGCCTGGTGATTGCAATCTTCATGTTACTGTATATGTGCATCCTGAGGTATCATTGCTTTTTGTGTTTCGGATCTTTTTTCCCCTGTTGCATGCCACAGATGATTTGTGGCAACGGAGATCATCGCGGGTATACTCATCGGCACGGCGCTCGGCACTATCAGCGGCCTTGTTCCCGGCATCCATGCCAATACCATGGCAGGCATGCTGGTGGCAGCCGAAGGCGGGCTTTTGGCCGTTCTTGGTGCACCGGCGGTGGGGGATTGCCCTCTTCAGTGCCCTGGTGGTGCATACCTTCACCGACTGTGTGCCCAGCACCTTCTTTGGTGTCCCGGACGCAGATACCGCCATATCTGTCCTCCCGGCGCATGCCTCTGCATGCAGGCAGGGGGGGTGAGGAGGCCGTCCGTCTCTCTGCCTGGGGGAGTGCCGTCTCGGTGGTGATGGTGATGCCGCTCTTTGTCGTCTTTATGTTTTTTCTGCCGGGTTTGCAGTCCTATATCGACTGGTGGCTGGGCATCATCCTCATCCTCGTTGCCGGTCTTTTGATCCTCGGTTCCGAATCCCCCCCGGAATGGTCTGTGGCAGTCTTTCTGCTCTCCGGCATCCTGGGTCTCTTTGCCTTCCGGTATGCCTGGCTCATCTCCCCCCCGGTCTCCGGCGCCTCGTCGGTTTTGATGCCGCTTCTGACCGGGCTCTTCGGTATATCGGTGCTGCTGCGTGCCTCCGGCGGGGGTGATGCCCGCACAGGAGCGGGCCGGCCTGTCTGTCGGGGGTCGCAGCCTTGCCTGGCACGCGGGTATGGGCACCGTTGCCGGAGCGGTGGTGGGGGGGTGGCTGCCGGGTCTGTCCAATGCAACGGCCAACACCCTCCTCTCGCCGTTCTTCCAGGCGGGCAGCGAGGGGGGGAAGGGGATATATCATTGCCACCAGTGCGGCGAACACCGCGAACGCCTTCCTCGGTCTTGCGGCCCTCATTGCACTGGGGGGGCGGATGCGCAACGGCGTGATGGTGGTGCTGGACAGTATTGGCATGCCGTCGCCGCTGCTGATTCTGGCTGGTGGGGGGGTGGCCGCCGCACTCTGCGGTTTTGTCATCACTATTGTCTGTGGGCGGGGTGCACAGTTTCTGGGAGGTATACCGGTGCGGGCGATGAGCTACACCGTGATCGGTGCTGTCACGTTGCTGGCCTTCCTGTTGACCGGGTTCTTTGGGATTTTTGTTCTGGTCTGTGCCACCCTGGTCGGGTTGATTCCGTCGCTGGTCAATGTCCGGCGAGTCACCTGTATGGGTGCGGTGATGCTGCCGGTCATTTTGTTCTCGCTCAACGTTATTTAACAAAGAAATGATGTCCGGAACGGAATGGTTCTGAAAAGAGAATGTGTTCGTCTGTCCGCTCTGCTTCTACATGATATAGAGGGCGATCACGTAGGCGAAGTAGGCCACCACGAGAAGTGAGGCCCAGGCCCGGATCACCCGGGGGGGTTTGCCCTTGACAATCGGGATGACCGCAAGGGAGAAGAGCAGCATGATGATGACGTCGGTGTATGCCGGGATGGGTATCGGGCGGATGAGGGCACCGGTACCGAGGACGAGGAGCAGGTTGAAGATGTTGCTGCCCATCAGGTTGCCTGCCGATATGCCGAGGTCGCCACGGAGAATGGCCACGAGGGAGGTGGCCAGTTCCGGGAGTGAGGTGCCGAACGCGACGATGGTCATACCGATGACAAACTCCGGTATGCCAAAGGCCTCGGCGATGGTAATTGCCCCGTCAAGCACCAGTTGGGATCCGATGATGACTGCCACCAGACCACCCGCGGTCATTACCCAGTCCATTTTGCCGTGCACCTCAATGCGTTCCACCGGTTCGGTGCCGAGTTTCTTCCAGGTGATAGAGAGGACAACGCAGAACGCAACGAGCATCAGCACGCCGGAAATCCGGGTCAGCTCACCGGTCAGTGCTAAGAGAGCAAAAAATACCGTGGCTGCGATCATGAGGATGGTCTCGTTTTCCACCCGGCCCTTGCCGGACGGCCCGGACATGAACATGGCAGGGCTGATGATGGCACAAAGGGCGAGTACCAGGGCGATATTGGCAATGTTACTGCCCAGTACGTTGCCGAGCGCCACCCCGGAGTTGCCGGAGATGATGGCATTGACACTCACTACAAACTCCGGCAGTGATGTGCCGAATGCAATGACGGTAAACCCGATGGTGGCTGAGGATACTCCGTAGCGTGCAGCGAGGCCTCCGCCTCCCTTCACAAAATAGTCGGCCCCCCCCTTGACAAGGAGTGCCATACCTAATACAAATAACACTACTGCTGCAACGATCATGGATATGCTCTGGTGAAACAGGATTTGCTCTCTGGCTTTAAGCCGGTTTGTGTCAGAAAGCCGTCTTCTCCAACCAATTTATTAGTGGGGGGGATATGCAATGGTAAGGTAGATGCGCAGCTACTGGTTCGGTGACATTGACGATGGGGTATGCACACCTGCACAGGGCGATGAGGACAGGATCCTGGAACGGTGTGATACGATACGGGGGAAAGGTGGATGCCGGATTTGTCCCGGTCTCTGTGGATGAGGCATGTGAATGCGGTTTTTTGGAGATCGTGAGGAGTATCTTGCAAAGCTGCGCAATGTCACGATACGGGATGCCCGGCGTAAGATTATCGCGGCGTTCAGTGAAGGCGACGCTGAACTGATCCAGATGGTGCGGATGCTTGATGAGATTGACGAGGTGGTCAATCTGCTGACTGAGAAGGCAGTGGAGTGGTATCTTGTCAGAAATCCCGGATTCTCCCGTAAGTACAAGTCGATGAGTGCGAAACGGATGGTCGGAGTGATGAAGAAGGAGAGGGGGCCTCTTGGGCGTATCTGTGCCGAGATCGATGCACTCTCGGATCAGCGTGCCACTTTGATGCGGGATGTTTCCAAGCGAACCGATGCGGTGATGCCCAACTGTAGTGCCCTTGTCGGGGGCCTGGTGGCGGCACGCCTGATGGAACGTGCGGGCGGACTCTCGGTTCTTGCCGGTCTGCCTGCGTCCACGATCCAGGTGTTGGGTGCGGAAGGGGCGCTCTTTTCCCATCTCCGGGCGGGGGAGTCCGCCCCCCCCAAACACGGTATCATTTTCCAGCACCGCCGGGTGCATAACGCCCCCCCCGGAATGTAAGGGGGAAGGTGTCGCGTGCGGTTGCGGGGGAAACTTGCGATTGCAGCGAAGATTGACTTTTATCGTGGTGAGCTGGACCCGGCATTTATCGAACGTGCCCAGGACAGGATTGATGTGTAGGTGAAAAGGAATGAAACTCATTCGCGGGACAATCGTGTCCGTCGGAGAAGGCGGTGTCTACGGCGAGCGGATGCTGAATGGATGTCGGGTCTGGGATCCGCACCGCAGCAAACTCCCTGCTGCCGTCATCAATGGTGCTCCGCTGGACCTGACGGCCGACATGCGGGTGCTCTACCTGGGTGCGGCGAACGGCACGACCGTCTCCCATGTGGCGGATTACGTTGAGACGGTCTATGCCGTTGAATTCGCTCCCCCCCGTCCGATGCAGGACCTGATTGAGGTGGCACGCCGCAGACATAACATTGTGCCCATTATGGGGGATGCAAACCGCCCAGAGGTTTATGGGTGCTTTGTGGAGGCGGTGGATATGATCTATCAGGATGTGGCACAGCCCAATCAGGCAGATATTCTCAGGAAGAATCTGCCCTTCCTCAAAAACGGTGGTATCGTGGTTCTGATGCTGAAGGCACGGAGCGTGGATGTCAGGAAGAAGTCAGAGGAAGTGGCAGAAGAGACTCGCACGGCACTTCAGGAGATGGGTCTGACCATTGTCTGGACCGGCACGCTGGACCCGTTCCACCGTGACCATACCTGTATGATCTGTACAAAAGGGGGGGAGTGACACTACACCGGGGGGGCGGGAAATGAGGCAGTATTATTTCAATCCGTTCTCTTTTTTGCTCATCGTTGTAGTGATCCTCCTGATCCTGCTCTTTCTTCCGCTGCTCTTTCTGGGAGTGATCGGAGGGGCGTTCCGGAGTTTGGGCTTCTCCGGCTGGGAGGTCATCTTGTTAATCATCGCGTCTGTTATCGGGAGTTTCATCAATATTCCGGTGACGCGTATCGCGGGAGGAAGTAATCGGGAATATCCGTTCCGGGACCGCTTTGGCAGGATAGCTGCGATGCATGACAGTCCGGACACCACTGTTGCCGTTAATGTGGGGGGTGTCCTCATCCCGCTTTTCGTCACACTATATCTGGTGTACTATATCCTCTCGTCACCCGAGGTCTTCCCGCAGCCGCTGGCAGTTCTTATGGGAGGGGGGTGCGGGAATTCTTTTGGTGGCAGGCATTACGCACGCTGCGGCAAAGGTAGTTCCGGGGCTGGGTATCACGACTCCCATCTTTATTCCGCCGCTCTGTGCCCTCGCGTGTGGGATTCTTTTCTCCTTTGGTGACCCGCTTGCGGCTCCGCCCATTGCGTTTGCAAGCGGCACGATGGGTACATTAATTGGAGCCGATCTCATGAACTGGCGTCATCTGGATAAGATTGGCGCACCCTTGGTGAGTATCGGCGGAGCGGGTACGTTTGACGGAATATTCCTCAGTGGTATTCTGGCGGCATTTCTGGCCTGAATGCCGGACCGGACGGATCAGATTCGTGCTGTCGGCGCTGTGATCCTGTTCCTGATTTGAAGACATCTGAATCTTTGGTTCTGTAAAAATGCTGCCGGAATAATTACTCCGGAGGATGATTTGGTGGCCATCAGGTTCTGATGATTACACTCCTTTAACCGGTTTGCACCCGCAAAATGAAAACACATGGACTTCTGGCAACGCCGTATCGGTGCATATTATTCTAAAGAAGTAGAGTATGGAGAGATGTGTACAGGTAGTAAGGGAAGTTTCCATGCATCCGGGAGAACACACAGCATGTCTGACTATTGTAGCCGGGTGGGTGTCTGTGTCTCTGTGAATCCGGAGCGTGTGTAAACGTAACGATGAATCCTGCATGCGCGCCGGAATTGTCTGATCAAGGTTGTACGCAGGATATTTTCCACTATAAACATGGAAATGATGCAAATAATACGTGCGTAAAGGTGCAAACCGGTTGGATGTATATCGTATGTGGGATTACTGCCTTTCCCCTGTTTTTGGAACCTGTTATCCGCCCTCTTTGACCTCCTGCATTAGGGAATCCGTGGGTAAAATGGACGTGTTTTCTGCTCGTTTTTACTGCCGGAAATTGACGGTTGTAATACCTTTTATTTGCTGAAATTGCGGTTGATTGTGAGCTATTAAGGGGGTCGCTATTGACAGATATATTTCGGAGGATGGATTGGTTGTCTCGACTGAGATCTGTCCTCTCCGGGCTTCTGTGGGGATGTATTTTTCCGGGACAATAATCTGTGGAATTTGCTGTTGGAGGATTTGGGGGGGATGGTTGATGTCCGGTTGTTGTCCTAATTGGTGAGCATCATGCGCCGCAGTTCCGGGAGTCAGGACAGGTTGCACACCCGGTACTCGTCACCTGGAATGTGCATGTGGGTCAACGGCTGAGAAACAAAAGATGGTGGCAATCGCTGTGCCCGTAAAGAAGGTGGGGCAGGATGAGCGGGAGGATATTTTGATTTGTACCGGGGGGGGACGTTTTCCCGTTGTGCAATTGGGAAGGCCAGATTACGATTCGTATTCTCCGAGGTTCCGACCCGCTCAACGACAAAATTTCATCATTGCGTAGAATTTGTTATTCTGTTGTAATCACTGAAACGAACTCAAAAAGAAGAATGATAGTCCGGAGCAGATTCGAACTGCTGTCGCAAGATCCAGAGTCTCACATGATTGACCGCTACACTACCGGACTGAGCAATGCCAAGGTATTGCGTTACTATGTTAGGGTCTGCACTTTATTAATCTGGCGATATTGTCCTGAGAATGTGCGGCAGTGATGCGGCAGGTTGCTCCTGCCGGGGGGGGCCTGCCGGGTAATTGGGCGCGTATTCCGGATAGGTTTCGACCATAATTCTCCCCCCCATACATATTCCAAACCGTTGATATTACAGGGGGCGGGTGCATTCTCTTCACAAGCCCATCGGTGGTGGGATTGGCCGAATATTTGAGTTTTGGCGGACAATTCCGCCGTTTTGTCCGTTTTTCAAAAATACTTCAACCACAAAGGATATATTAAGTGTTTGTCAAATATTGTGGTATATTCCGTCGTTCGGAGTATGGAGCAAAGTGAATCGTTTTTCGTCATATGACGAAATTCCATGCTGTTCCTCAACTTATCGTATGGAGGCTAGAATGAAAGCAAAAATTAGTATTACACTCCTCGCCCTTGTGGCAGTGGCTCTTCTCGCAGTTGCACCAGCAGCAGCAGAAGTAACCACCATATCACCGGGTGGAGTCGTATTTGTCGGTGAGCAAGGCCTCACCTTTGAATCAACACCTAGTGTTACTGTTCCGGTAGGCACCGTTCTTAACTGGTATGCATCCGGTGACGACCCACTTACGGCCGTTCCGGCAGCAACGTATACCTGTCAGGGTCCAACGAACGAAGTGATTTCACCATCAACTTTCCAGACCCGCACAGGTAACTGGTATCTTCCAGGAACAAAGACCTCGATTATCAACGTCATGATGCCCGCAATTGATGTTAAGGCATACAATTCCGGCACTGGCGAAGACATGACCAACGAGCGTGTTGTCAAAGATAACACCTACATTACGTTCCGCCTTGACAGCAACCTTTACGAAGGCCTCCTGTCCCGTCCGAACTATGTAGCTGGCGATGCAACCAACATTAAGGTAGTTGTTGTTGACGAAGAGGGCACTGTTTACACTGCACTCTACAACGACGAGGCAGCCCTTACCACAACCGGTCTGACAAATCTTGTTCCAGCCACATCACAGTTCTATCTGCCTGGTGTTGCACAGCCAACTTCTAAACTTAACTCCAACTGGGCACTTGACCGGGCGGACTACAAGGCTGGCGTCTACTCGTTCTATGCACAGGTCAACCTGAACAGTGCAAAGGACAACGTAGGAACCGTGACCGGCGTCACCAAGTCAAAAGTCTACACCGTTGAAGTCGGCAAAGATGATGTAAAAGTCGAGTCCAACAAGGACACTGTTGTCCGCAACAACGATTTCTCCATCACCATCACCGGACGGCCTGACGAGTACTACGTTCTCTGGGTAAAGGGAACCAGCAGTGTCACCGCACCCGACACCGCACCATTTGTCAAACCTAACCAGGACAAAGTCTTCGTTGCAGGTACCGCTGCAGGTGACAACGCAGCACTTTACCAGTTCCGTGCAGGACAGACCGTCGCTAACGATGTGTCTATCGCTGGCGGAGACTGCTTTGCAATGGTCAAACTCGCAAGCTCCGGTAGCCGCACCGTCGGTTTCGGCACTGACGAGACCACCAAAGACCAGACCTACACGATCAGAGCTGACTACTTCACCGGAAATGCACTTGCAGTTCCGCCCGTATCAGTTGTCGCAAACAACCCAACCTATGACACCGTCAAGGTAAAGATCGAAGCTGGTGACATTACCATCACCACAGCAGGCGACAGCCAGTACTTCATTGGTCAGGAAATTGTCATCTCAGGTACAAACACTGACAGTGACTACACCTGGCTCTACATCACCGGACCCAACCTGCCCAACAAGGGTGGCTCAATCGAGGACCCCCGTGATGGAGTTAACACTGCAATCATTGGCAGCGTAAACTACCCAGACGGTCTCCTTGACTCTGGTGCAGTATGGAGCGGCGAAAACGTTGAGACAGACGACACTTGGGAGTACAAGTGGGACACCGCAGGTGTAAACCTCGATGCAGGTTCATACACCATCTACGCAGTAACCACCGCAACCAACTATAATGACCTCGGCAGGGACGACGCAACCTACGGAACTGTATCCGTTGGTATCAAACAGCCGTTCGTGACCGCAACCACTTCCTCAGCAACCGTTGCACGGGGCGATGACATGTACATCACCGGTAACGCAGAGGGCGACCCCCCCACACAGGGTGTTGCAATCTGGATCCTCGGTAAGAACTACGTGTCATACACCACCGAGACCGTTGAGGACAACGGTGCATTTGAGTACAAGTTCTCCGGCACCTCAGACCTCGCACCTGGACAGTACTTTGTTGTTGTTCAGCACCCAATGACCAACGATCTCTTCGATCTTGCACCACAGGCAGGAAACCCTGCAGTCGGTCAGACCGCTGTTGTTCGTCCGGTTCTTGACAGACAGCTCGCTACCCCTGCTGGTCTCTTACCGCCTGTCTTCATCCTCGAAGGCACTGGCAGTCTCCAGGGATCCAATGCAGCAACCGCACTTGTTAACGCAATGAACAGTGCAGACATTGACGATACCTACTACAAGCTCACCTTCATGATCGAGGAGCCAAAGATCATCATCAGTCCAATCGGCGACAAGTATGTTGGCGAAACCTTCACCATCAGCGGTACCACCAACCTCGCAGTTGGCGACAGCCTGATTGTTGATGTTTCTTCGTCCTCATTCAGACCAGCAGAGAAGACTCAGGCTAGCGGCTTCTCCGGACAGTCCGGCAGCGTCCTTGTTACCGCAGGTGACAAAGATGGCGAGAATGTCTGGGAATTTGAAGTTGACGCATCTTCATTTGTTCCTGATGAGTACATCGTCAAGGTACAGGGTATTGTAGCAGATCAGACTGCAACCCAGACCTTCAACGTCCTGAAAGCAGATGAAACTCCAGTCGCAACCGCAACCCCCCCGGTCTCAACCCCCCCGGTTGCAACAGCTACTGCAGTGCCTACCGCAGAGCCAACCGCTGAGCCTACAGCAGCACCTGGATTTGGTGTTCTTGTATCCCTTATCGGTCTTGGTGCTGTAGCAGCACTCATTGCCCGCAAGGACTAAATTAACTAATCCAACTTTTTTTTAAAGCCGCCCCCCCGGGTGGCATTCCTGTTGTTTATTTCTGTGCGTATATCCCGCTGATGCAAGGTGTTTGTCATCGCCGCAATCAGGTAATCTTATCATCCTGTCTTTGCAATCCTCTCTTATATGGCCAGAGGATGCTCTCCTGCCAGGTGAACTGTATGCAGCTTTTAGTACAACGTGTCGATATTGCCGGCCGTGGTGCGTTTATCCATGAAGAGGATGCACGCCGCCTCGGCGTCTTTGACGGTGACCGTCTCCGTGTCATCCATCAGGAAACCGGAAAATCTGCTCCCATCGTCGTTGACATTACCACATCCCTCCTCACTCCCGGTACGATTTCCCTCTATAATGTCACGTGCTCTGACCTGGGTCTCAGCGAAGGAGACGCAGTCGAGGTACATACAGGGATTCCCCCTTCATCCATTCGTCTCATTCGCAAGAAGATGGACAAAGGGCGTCTCACCCCCCCTGAGGAGATGATGACCATCGTCCGTGATATGGTGAATGAAAACCTCTCTCTCAATGAGATCACCGCCTTTGTCACGGCAAGCTACATCAACGGCATGGACCTCGATGAGGTGGAGTCGCTTACCCGTGCGATGGTCGAGACCGGCGAACGCATCGAATTTGCCGGTCATCCGGTGGTCGACAAACACTCCATCGGGGGGGGTGCCGGGCAACAAGATCACGCTCCTTGTGGTGCCGATCATCGCTGCTGCCGGTCTCACCATTCCCAAGACCAGTTCTCGTGCTATCACCGGTGCGGGCGGCACGGCAGACTTAATGGAAGTCCTTGCACCGGTCGACTTCACCGCAGATGAGGTGCAGACGATGGCCGACCGGGTGGGGGGGGAGTGATTGTCTGGGGGGGCGGGTCGACGAATATCGCACCGGCCGATGACCTGATCATCCGGGTGGAGTATCCCTTCAAGATAGACGAACGCGGCCAGATGATCGCCAGTGTCATGGCAAAGAAATTTGCCGTCGGGGGGGCGGAGATGGTCGTGATAGACATACCGGTCGGCCCCCCCACCACCAAGGTCTCGACCATGCAGGATGCCCGTCGGCTGGCACAGGACTTCATCGAAATCGGCAGCCGCCTCGGCATGCAGGTGGAGTGTGCCGTCACCTATGGGGGGGACTCGCCTGTGGGGGGGCGTGCCATCGGGCCGAATCTCGAAGTGGCAGAGGCGCTCTCCGTTCTTGAAGGGGGGGCACAGACGCCCAACTCACTCATTGAAAAGAGTGTGGCAATCGCGGGTATTCTGCTGGAGATGGCAGGGAAAGCACAACGCGGTGAGGGAGAGGAGGTGGCACGTTCCCTGCTCTCCTCCGGTGCGGCACTGGAAAAGTTCCGTGAAATTATTCGAGTGCAGGGCGGTAAACCGGACGTTCGTTCATCCGACATTCTTCCCGGAGCACATCATGCGTCTATTCCGTCTCCGGTATCCGGGTATGTGGTCAGCCTCAATAATTCCGGTCTGATCACCGTTGCCCGCACTGCAGGTGCGCCGCATGATAAGGGTGCAGGTATCTACTGTAATGCGAAGATCGGGACTCAGGTGAGGAAAGGGGGGGAGACCATCTATACCATTTATGCGGGGGGGAGTGAGGAACATCTGAGCCGGGCCCTTGAGGAGGCACGCCGCCTGTTTCCGGTAGTAGTGGAGGGGGGGATGCTCCTTGACAGAATTCCCCGGGATTCCATTGATATCGACCGAATGGACTAAATGATAGTAATATGATATTTTCCCCCCCATGAACTGGTACCGTACCGTTTGTGTATTGCTTCTGCTGGGTGCGCTCTGTGGGTGTGGGCAGGCCGTCGTTCTGACAGTCATTGCAGTAGATGATACCACCAGCAGTCCGATTTCAGGTGCCAAGATATACATAGACGGAGTCTATGAGGGGGGGGAGACGAATTCGGCAGGTCAGTATTTCTATGAACACGGTCTGGACACATCATTCCGGCTGGGACTGGAGAAGACCGGCTACGCTCCGTGGCAGTCACTGCTCTCGGAAACTCAGACGAATATCCGGGCGGAGATGTCCCGGCAGGAAACTGCCCTGCTGGTCACCGTCTATGATGCAGACACCTTGGAACCGGTCGCCGATGCGCTGGTGAAAGTGACCGGGGGGGGACGTATGCCAACAGTGTCACTACCGGGAATGACGGGGGGGTTGCGAAGTTTAACGTAAAGGCGGGGGGGGATGTCTTTAACGTAGAGATTCGTGCATCCAATTATGATCCTCTCTACAAGACGGTCGAGGTGGAGAATACTGTTAAAGCGGTTGATTACCGTCTGATCCGGAATGATGTTTTCATCGTGGAAGTGGAAGACAAGGATACTCGGTCTGCCATTTCCGGTGCGGACGTCTATATTGATGGTATCTTCTTTGGTGAAACCAATGCGGAGGGGGGGAAGGTCACCTCGTTTGTTGAACGGGAACGGTCTCACACCATCCGCATCACCACCGATGAATATCTTGCGTATTCGGATGACGTTTATATTGCCAGTGATGTGCTGGTATACAGTGCCGAGCTTTCAAAGACCCTCTATCCCGTGACTATCTCGGTGTATGGTCTGGATAAGATACCGGTCGGGGGGGAGCAACAACTCTCATTGATGGTAAGAATACCGGTACAACCAATGACTATGGGAGGACCGGTATTGTATACCTGGATGCCGGTCAGCATGAGGTGCAGGTGGCAAAGGAAGGGTTTACCACGGTCACAAAATCGGTGATGGCCGATGACTCCCTGCAGGATATCCTCATTGAACTGGATAGTGCGGATACTGCTGTTACGGTCACGGTGCACGACAACGATTTCAAACCGGTTCCCGGTGTCCGTGTCTCTGTCAATGATATATACTATGGTATAACAAAAGAGGATGGCACCTTTGCAACACCTTTGAAGAGCAATGTGGTGTACATTATTTCCACCCAGAAGGAGGGGGGGTATGCACCTGCTGAGGTAACTCGCGAAATCCCTCTGGGTGCCACGGAAATAACCGTTGATATTGAGATGAATACGGAATTCAATCCCATATTTTTTGTCGTTATTGTCGCAATAATTCTTGTTGTGGCAGTGATATACCTGAAGCGGGGGGGAGATGTATCTCTGAAACGACGGGGGGGGAAACGCCCCCCCCGAAAACCCGACATCTCTAACCCCGATATATCAATTTTTTCGTCCTGTGCCTTTTCACCTATATTTAAATATGTCGTATTGGCATACCCCTACTGCAGTATGCGGCGGGTGCTTGGTACGCCCGGCGTATTTTGTGAAAAAGAATCTTTTTGGGGGGGGTAAATAGATGAGGAATTCATTACGGATTCTGCTGATGCTGGGAGTTGTGGTGGGTGTGCTCCCGTTTGTGGTATCGGCAGATCCGATTACGGACACGGATGTCTCCATCGATTTCATCATCGATGACGGAGATCCCACGGATTTGCATGATGATTATGGCTGGCTTGTTGCGGGCAGCGGTGTATCTTCGACGATCCGGGTGAACTATACTGGCAGCGGGTCGCCGGTGATCCATTTTGTGCAGGTCACCTCGGTTGAGAAGGCCATCTATGGCGATGTTGTCGGGGGGGGTATGCAACCGGTCTGCCCTGTGATGCACGATTCTCTGCATCAGAGAATGTGGCAGGAAATGCACCGATACGAGTGCAGGTCAATTACACCGTCAATGATGTCGGGTATGACTATTACCGGACGGTGTACCAGCCGATTGATCATAACACGCCGATGAACATCCGGAACATCGCATTTGACGGTGAAGTCACCCTTCACGAAACAATGGATATTTCTATGACGATGGAGGATGCATACGGCAATCTGGTTACCAGCCTTTATGAGGATGGAATCGGCGGCACGCCGGAGGGAGTGCTATTCGAGACCACCGCGTATGCGGGTTCCGGGTTCTATGACGGCATGGGATATGACGCTGAGTCGGTGCGCGTGTCTGTCGGGGGGGCTGAGGGTTTGGTTGCTGCGACCTTTCGGGCAGGCACGGAATCCGGGCCGAAGTACCTGATCCATGTCGTGCCGGATATGGCCCTGAATGACAAATGGCTGACCGTAACTGCCCTTGCGGACGGCAGCCCGTATACGATCGCCGTCTCTGTTGTTCCGAATGTGGGTGACCCGCCGTATCTTCCGGCAGATGGAGAATCCCGATTTTACCTGACATACAACCTGTTTGACCAGTATGGCAATCCGTCCGGAAACCATACGGTCACCTTCAGCGATGATGTCATCGGCGATGTGTTCACCCGGCGGACAAACAGTGAGGGCCAGATCATGTTTACTTTCGGTCCCTTTGACCGGGTGGGCACGTTCACCATCCATGCGGAGGCAATAGCGAATGCCTCTGTTGCTGTTGACCAGCAGGTTCGGTTCACCAACACCTCCCCGACAGAGATGCTTCTGACGGCGAACCCGCAGTCAATGCCGTCTGCTGATGTGGCAGCCGGGTTTCATGCCGATCTCCTTGCGAAGGTGACCGATGAGAGCGGAAACGGGGTCGCAGGGGAAGAGGTCAGTTTCTTTATTCTGTCACCGGTATCCGGGTATTCCGCAGCACAGGTGGCAGTTCCTTCCCTTGCTGCATCCTCAACGGCACTGACCAATCTGGACGGCGTTGCCACGATGTCGTTTACGCCCGGAACCTTTGAAATCGATATGAACGATGAGAATTATAGTGCGACCGCATCGGATTCCTGTACGGTGGTGGCGATGTGGGGGGGTGCAAAGACGAGATCCATTGACCTCGACTGGAAGAACTATCCCTATCTCCGGGTGGAGACCGAGGTCGACCCGGCAACCGTCGAGGTGGGGGGGGAACCGGTGGATGTGACTATCCGGCTGATAGGGGGGGATGGCTGGGCGCTCTATCCCGACCCGATTGACGTGATGCTCTCGGTGGACCGGTCCGGCAGTATGCTCAAAGATAATCCTGACCGGATGGTCTCTTTGATGGGTGCCCTTGAGGTCTTCAATGGAGAGATGGTCGAAAACCGGGACGCGGTCGGGATGGCGTCCTTTGGAAGAAAGGGCACGGCAAATATCTTTGCCTACTCCTATGATTACTGGGCGGGACGTGACTCCACTTCATATGACGATAATTCCTATATCAATGCTCATTATACCGGCAACGGAAAGTATTATGCAGACTATGCCACACTGGACCTTCCGCTCTCAACGAACCGGGATGCGGTGGAAAGCACCATTGACAGTCTGGTCCCGATGTCAGGCACGCCGATGCGTGGCGGGCTTTATCTTGCGATAAAACAGATCATCGAAAACGGCCGCGATGATGCGGTGCAGGCGGTGATCCTGCTCTCGGACGGTGACTACAACTATTATGGCGATCCGCTTGCCCGTGGTAGGGGGGGCTACTCCTACTATGATCCCGATGACTTTGGTACCGGTACCTACAACTATTACCGTTTCAGTGACCTTTCCGAACAGAATCTGGGCGTCTACGCCGCGAATAATAATGTCACCATCTACTCTATCGCGTTTGGGGGGGACGGTCTTTCATCTGGTGGGGGGGTGACAACCCTCCGGACCCTCGCGGAAACGACCGGTGGAACCTATTATTATGCACCCACGGGCGACGATCTTGCAGACATCTATACGGAAATCGCTGGTGACCTGAAGACCGAGGCCGGTGTCAACACGGAGATGGATGTGATGTTCAGCAATCTTGAACTGAACAATGTCACCCAGGTAAACGATCCCAATGACCCGATCCTGGAATATGAATATGTGGGCGGAATATCGACGCTTGTGAAGAGCTGGAATTCCACGGGCACTCCTCCCGGCTCTGAAGCGTCGCCCAATGTCATGGGCCCCCCCTGACGCTGGACCAGACAGACGACTGGGACGCGGGCCAGAGTCTCAGCTTTGATTCCACCGAGATCGGCACCATTCATCTGGGACAGACCTGGCAGGCGACATTCAGACTGGATGTGCTCAAGCCGGGCAATATCAATATCTTCGGGGGGGCAGGTTCGGCCATCTCCTTCAATGATGGGGGGGAAGATTCCCTGGCCCTGCCAAAGACCTACATCACGGCAGTGGATAACCTGACTGCAACAGGTATCAACTTCAGCGGTCTGCAGGTCTCTGATCTGGTATGTGTTGAGGCAGAGAATGGTGATGTGATCGAAAACGAGCTGACTCTGGGCTGGAACCTGGACTATTCCGGTGCCTTCACGGCTACCCAGTACCTGTACTACCAGAGAGAGGGTGAGGGCATATGGGTTACCTTCGGCGAAATACCGGTGGCAGGACCGGTGACCGGGCTTGCGCAGACCCGCCAGCTCTATGTTGCCGATTTCCCGCCGGGAGAGTATAAACTCCGGGTGCGTGCCATGGCAGAGGATGCGCCGGACTCGGTCATTGAGACGCCGTATGCAATCGTGATCGGCCAGGGTGGACAGAACTTTATCCGCCTGGAATAATCTTTTTTAAAACTGTTCTAAAAGTGCATGGATCCAGCGGGAATCGAACCCGCGTCCTTGGGTTCGAAGCCCAAGAGGATATCCTCTACCCTATGGATCCACCCATCTTATTCGTAGTAGGGGATGATAACCATTCTGGATTGGACCTTCTCTTTTTGCCTGGGTGGTAGCAGTTTTCCCTTTACCAGCGCAACTATTATACGATGATTCTCTCTGAGTCAGATATTCGTGAACGGGTTGCGTCAGGCAATCTGGTGTTAACGCCCTACAGTGAAGCATCGCAACAGCCGGCGTCCTACGACCTCCGTTCGGCAGAAGATTATCTCCTTTCAAAAGGGCAATGCACACTGGTCGCTTCCCTTGAACGAGTCGAACTCCCCGTTGATGTGGCGGCAACCCTCATGTGCCGTTCGTCATTTGGCAGGCGCGGTGTGCTCATCGGTGGTGGGTTCGTGGATCCCGGTTTCCGGGGACAGCTGACACTCTGTCTGGTGAATACCGGTCCGGAGGATATCCGTCTCTCCGCGGGCGAACGGGTGGTGCAGATCATCATGCACGAGGTAAAAAAAGGAACGCGTGAGTATGAAGGACGCTACCAGGACAGCAATGGTGCTGTTTCATGCCGGTAATCAATTGATCCAGAAGAGGTCGTCTGCCTTCTCGTTCTCTTCCGGCACTTCATCCTTTTCGTAGCCGCTGCTGATTGTTCCTTTTTTGTAGGGTGACTCTTTCTCCGGCTCTTTTACCGCTTCCTGTGTCTTGCTCAGCCGTTGCTCTGCACGGCGGCTGAGGAGATCATCTCTGGGTGCCGGTATCCGTGCAGACATCCGTACATCCCCCCCGTTGAGCGCCTCCTTTGTTTTGGGAGGGCCGCGTGACAGGCGCACCGAATCGCCGGTGAGTGTGCTGTCATTGGGGCGTATTTTAGATGACTTTGCAGAGATGGTATTCCCCATCAATGACGTGTCGTTTGCCTTTGATTGAGGCTGGACAGAGAACGAACTGCCCATGTAGGCGGAATCGTTCGGTCCTTTGGCAGATGAAATGTTGACCCCTTTCCCCCCCCGAACGACGCATCGTTGGGGGGGCGTTTGTCATGCTTGCCGATACTGATCTTTCCCCCCCCGACCCGTGCCGTATCGCGAGGCCCCCCCCGGGTATCGGATGAGGGGGATCTCCTTCAGGCCGAAGATATTATCTTTTGGTGCCATATGCCCTCCGCCGTCTGTCATCCGTGTCATATCGGAGACTGTTCGTTCCTTTCGGACGGGCATGGAGAGCTGGTTGCCTGTGCCTTTTTTTCCCGGCTTCGTTTTGACGGAGATCATCGCGTCCCTGTTCTCCTCGTTTTGTCTCTCAGTGTGCGTCATGCTATCGCGTGTGAACACGTCTTCATCCGGTATCCTCCGGTCTTCGTATGTGGGCACGGTTATCTCCGGGTTGGGTACGACCTGCGGCTCTTCCCGTCTCAGGGTGGATGGGGGGGAATATAATGGGCTCTCCTCCTCATCTGGCATCCTCTGGCCTTCGTATGCAGGAATCTCCGGGTCGGGAACGGCCTGCGGCTCTTGCTGTTTCAGGGTGGATGGGGGGGAATAGAGCGGGCTCTCTTCTTCATCCTCCCAGGGATTATACTCTTCTTCCCATGCGATCTCTGTTTCCCGTTCCGGAGTATATCCTGATTCTGCGGCCTCATTTTCAAAGAGGTCGGTGATATCAAGAGTGCTCTCCTCTTCCTCTTTTTTTTGCCGTTATCCATCTGAACGGTTGTTGATGTCCATGTCACTTCTTCACCATTCTCTGTGTTGATTTCTTCTTTTGTCTGCGCTGCGCGGATCTCTTCTTCAGCCACAGTCTCCTGTTCGGCTGCATACTCGCGCCGGATCTCATTGAGCTCAGTCACCCGGGGAATATTTGTGATGCCGGAGAGGACGATGATGATGCCGACAAACCGGGTGTTCATCACCGGATAGTCGCCTGACCGCATCTCCAGACCGGAGATGCTCCGGTCAATCCATTTGCGGACTGTCTGGAATCCTTTCATGGACAGTTCCTGTGACGGCCCGGCGATGAGGACCAGTGCCTTATGTGCGCTGGTGATGTCACAGGGTATGGAAATCTCTTCGTATACAGCGCGTTTGGCGAGCGTGACGATTCTTGTTGCTCGTTTGTGGGAGGTCTCCGAGAAATATGTCTCTGAACGCCACTGATTGAACCGATCGATAAATGTGTTTTGCAGGGACTCTGTTGCATACCCGATTGCAACAAGGTCGTTCCCTTTCAGGGTGTTTAAGACCTCACCTGCATCCAGAACAATCTCCGCTGCCTCAACCCCCCCGGTTTCGCTGAATTCACCCGCGCGGAGAAGAATGCCTATCTGGCGTGCAATCTTCTCATTCAGGATGGTGTAGACATCACGAGGATTGTCCGGGAATACCTTGTGTTTATAGGAGCCGATGGTAGTATCCTCGGCAACACTGTGCTGGTTATAATCGGCTTTCAGGCGGTTATGCCAGGTTTCGTTGTCAAAGAGGATCATCGCATCAAGAACGCTTTTTGTTCGATCGATGTCATCCGCGGCCTTTGATGAATGCTTTTTTCCCTCACTCCTCATCGGAAGGATACAGACTCCAAATATGGGTTCGATAAAGGACTTGCGCAGTTCCGTTGCCAGCTGGGGTATGGCATCTATTAGGCTGCCCCCCCAGACCGGCAAAGATCATGATGGAGTCAATTTCAAAGGTGTCAATCTTCTGGATGAGGGTCATGATCTCTTCCACATTGATGGTTGAGGTCACATCAAAATGGATGGTGGGATCGATTGCAGGGAAGTGCATTCGTGCGTTATCCGGGATATTTGTGAGCTGTCTGAGGCTGTTTCCATCGATATCGACAGCAATCGCTGAGACGCACTCCACCCTGCTTTTCATATCGTGGTTATACAGAAGGTCAACAATCCGTGTGCCCGCCCCCCCACCGAGCCCGATTGCAAGTATTCTCATTATTTCTCCGTATCTGGTAGACCAGACCGGGTGCTGCGGGTTATTATGCAGAACCGTTGGTCCTAGTGTACTCTATCTCCCTGATGTATGATAAGTTCATATAAATAATAAAATCTCTGGATGATCATTTCGTATTCGCCGGAATATAATGGGTCTGGTGAAAATTAAAACCAGAATATCGGGTTTTGATGGCTGGCAGCAGAGAAATGCCCGATATCTCCTCCGTTAAATGATAACGTATATTAATCTCGATGTGTTATATGAAGTTGAGGTGAAAGACCTATGAGTTATGGTATTGAATTTGTCCCCCCCGGAAATATCACCGTGAAACAGGTGGTAAATTACTGTAAACTTGCAGAGCAGAAAGATATCGACTTTGCCTGGATTACGAATCACTACAACAACCGTCACTGCTACCCAACCCTTGCGGCTATCGCAGAGGCAACGGACTCCATTAAGATGGGCCCGGGTATCATGAACACCTTTACCGACACCCCCCCGGCAGCAATTGCTTCCTTCATGTGCACCTTAAACGAGATCTCTGAAGGCCGCGCGGTTCTTGGTATCGGACCTGGTGACCTTTCCACCCTTCCAAAACTTGCAATTGAGGCATCAAAGCCTGTTTCACGCCTGAGAGAAGGTGTCCAGCAGATTGCAGCTCTCTGTGCAGGAGAAGAAGTCAAGAAGACCGGTAACATGGAATTCTTCGACTACGATGGCGCAAAGCTTACCGGTGTGACCCTGCCTGCAAAGAAGAAGCAGATCCCTATCTACATCGGTGCACAGGGCCCCAAGATGCTCACCCTCGCTGGTGAAATCGGTCAGGGAGCATTGATCAACGCATCCAACCCTAAGGACTTTGAACTTGCAATCCCGGCAATCAAAGCAGCATGCGATTCAGTTGATGAAAAGAAGTTCAAGAAGTTCGACGTTGGTGCATACACCGCAATGTCCATCGACAAGAGCGAGAAGAAGGCACGCAACGCAGCAAAGATCGTTGCAGCATTCATCGCAGCAGGTTCACCGCCAGCACTTCTTGACCGCCACGGTCTTGACCAGGCAAACGTCGGCAAGATCAAAGACGCTCTCGGACGCTTCGACTTCGGTGCAGTCGGCGGTCTCGTCGGCGACGCAGAGATTGACGCATTCACCATTGCAGGTACTCCTGACATGGTTCAGCAGAAGTGCGAAGACCTGACGGCATCTGGTGTTACCCAGATCATCTTCGGATCCCCCCCACTCGGTCCTGACATGACCAACTCTATCCGTCTTCTTGGAAAGTTAATCTAAGACTACGGATCAATATCCAAACCATTTTCTTTTCTTTTAACGTTCTATCGATTAATGGGTATTTTCCGGCAGTGAAACCTCTCTCTTCCGTAATCTCAGGGTGAATCCGGATCTGAATGGGATCGTTCCGGTGCCGGAAGGGTGGCTCGGTGAATGGGATGAATGCATTATTTCAGGTTGAGGAATGTGGTTCTGGAGAGAAGAGATTCCAATACCGCAGGGACCTGCTGACCAATCTGCAGTGCCGAATTGCACCTGACAGGGGGGGGAATCGCAAAATTGCAGTCCCGCGCAGGCCTGATGGTTCGGCTGATGAAGTCCCGTGTGTGTTCTGCCCGGAACGAATTTTATCTGAGACCCCCCCGGTCTTTTCTGACGGTTCGCGCATTGTGGTGGGGGGGGAGAGTATCACCTTCCCGAATATGTATCCGTTTGCGCGAACGCATGTGGTGACGGTTATTACTGAAGCGCATGACCCGGCAACGATTGCGGCGGGGGGGCGGATTGCCGATGCTCTCCGTGGACAGGTGGCTGCCCTTTCCGGTGATGGCGGGTATGTTTCCTGTAACTGGAATCATCTGCCCTCGGCCGGTGCTAGTATGTTGCATCCGCATATGCAGGGGGATGGCGGATGCGGCTCCGACATTTCATGCCAGTATTGCGATTAACCGGTCGGAGGCCTTCTGTCGCAGGTCCGGCAGGATCTACCGGACCTCTCTGCTTGAAGAGGAGATGGGCGGCCCCCCCCGCCATCTCTTCGGCGATGAACTGCCTTTCTTTGCCCATGCGGTCCCGCTGGGGGAAAAGGAGGTGCGTGCCTACCTTCCAGTCCGGTGTGCAGATGAGCTTGAACCCTGGTGTGGCCTTCTTGCAGAAGGGATTGAACGGGTGATCTCCCTCTATCGACAGGCAGGGCACTATGCGTTTAATATGTCACTCTTTTGTGATGCAGCCCGGAGGCCGGACCGGGGGCTTTCGTGCATTCTGTTCTCTTATTGCCCGCATCAATCCCGGTGCCACGGCGATGGGGGGACTCCGCGTTTATGGAACGCATGCATCTCGAACCCATTGTGCTGACGCTTCCAGAAGATCTCGCGGGGGTATCTGCCCTGATGCTGGTGTGCGGGGGGCCATGAGTGCTGCTTTGTACCGCGCACAGCGTCCGCTCTTGTTTTGTTGTTTTTCAGGCATCTGTGATCTGCCGGAATACGGCTGTCGCACAGGCACGCATCGTGGTTGCACCGGTCCGGCTGAATTACAGTGTTGCCTGCGGCTCGGTATTCTGCTGAATGGGGATCCTGAGAAAAAAAGGTATGTGGGGTTTACTCCGGCTTGGAGATGAGTGTGGTCTTGGAGACGATTGTACCGTCTTTCTTGTGTGGCATACGAACGACGCCGTCACAGCCCTTCTCAATCTCACGTGCCTCTTCGCAGAGGATCATTGCGGAGCGCATCATTTCGTGTGCGGAAGCAACGATTGGGACGTAGTTCTCGAATCCCTTGGTCATGAAGCAACCCTTCACGTTGACCATTGCGACTGCTGCTGCAATCTCATATGCTGCACGTGCCTTTGCATATGCATAATCGTTGGTGAACTCGCCTTTGACTGCCTTGTCTGCGGTCATGACGATCTTTGGGAGTTCGAGGTCTGCGCCTGCTTTGCCTGCTTTGACCTGATCGATGACTGCATCGAGTGCGATCTGCATCTTGCGGAATGCACCGGTGACGGTGAGGACCTTTACCAGGTTGCCGTTGTAGTCAGACATCTCGACCGGGTCGAGGAATTCACGGCGTGCACCAATCATGGAGTCTGCCTTCTGGATGATGTATCCGAAGTCGCTCTCCTTGAGTGCTGCCCATTCTTTCTTGGTGGTGACATCGTCGGTGATGACGACGACAGGGATGCCTGCTTCTTTCAGTGCTTCACGTGCACCTACGGGGGGGCCGGGGAGGACACCGTTTGGTGAGACGACGATTGCAAAGTCCGGCTTGTATGCGATCAGGTTGCTGACGACACGCTCAACATCCTCGACTTCGAGTTTTGTTCCGCTTGTTGCCATGAAGGTCTGCATGTCTTCACGGTCTGCACGCTCGTCGAGCAGAAGCTCGACCATAACACCGCTTGCGATGTTGCCCAGTTTTGCGACTCCAACTTTAACTACCATAACTAAACCTCTCAAATTTGAGAACATTCAACTATCAGAATGTTCAGTAATAAACATTGTGAATTCCTTCCTCCGGAGATGGGCCTGTTGGGCGGTTAACGGAAACTGTTTAAATTATAGGGATAGATATTGAAGTTAATGAAACAGGGTCTTCTTACTGGGCGGCAGAGGGAGGTGCTCAGGTACCGGAAACAGGGCCTGACGCAGCAGCAGATTGCAGATATCATTTGTACGTCCAAGGCAAATGTGTGCACCATTGAAAAAGCGGCATATGAGAATATTGAAAAAGCAAAGGAGACGCTTGAATTCCTTTATACGCTCGATGCCACCCGTCTGTGCACCATAAAAACCGGGACAGATCTCTTTGATGTTGTCGGGGAAATCTATACGGAAGCAGAGAAACTCAGGATAAAAGTCTGCTATGACTCGATCAATCTCATCAACCGCCTGAAGGAGGCAAATCCCGGCAAGTTTAAGGGTCGGTTTGTGCGCGAGGATGTTGAGGTATATATCAACGACGACGGGGGGGAACTCTATTTCGGGTGAGTTTTTCCGTTCCGTTCACTCTTTTTTTCAATACTATTATATGTCCTTCACAGAAACATTTAGGAAACATATATGATGGCCTTCCGGACAGAGCTGGCAGTCAATCTGCTTCTTGTCCGGTGGATTGTCACTATATGGTGACTTTCTCCGCGGTATCTGCTGCGGGGGAGGGTCCCGGGATATGGTTGTGTTCATACACACCAGGGTGAAAGACGTAGGATCTGATGGAACCGTACGGGTGGACGTTTTGTGGAACGAGCCCATATCTGGCGCATTTAAGGTGCGCGCAGAAACGGAGTCCGTCAGGATCAATTTGAGAGAATGAGTCTTTCCGGTCCACACCGGAAGAATCTTTCAGATATGTGAAGGGCCGGGCGCCTGAAATGAACGATGGATGAGGGGTAACTGAATCCATACCGTAAGGTTCAGGCATGAAGTAATACCGGTCCGTCCGACCACATCGTTAACTCAGACCTGAGTTGAAAACCAATTCATTCTCGGAATGTGTTCTGTACCGGAATCTTCCGGTGCGGGATAAAGCATCAACTGAAAATCAAGAATTAGGATTGATACATCAATGTCCGAGATACACAGACCTCGCAGAGGTTCACTTGCATACAGTCCCCGCAAGCGTGCAAAAAGCCAGGTACCGAAATACCATTCCTGGCCTCAGCATGACGGGGGGGAACCCGTGTTGCAGGGTTTTGCCGGTTATAAGGTGGGCATGACTCACATTGTCATGGTCGATGATCACAGTAAGAGCCCTTCCGAGGGTAAGGACATCATGGTACCTGTCACCATCGTTGAGATTCCGGCGATGGTTGTGACCGGCATTCGCCTGTACAGAACGGACACCTATGGTAAGCGTGCATACGCTGAAGCCTCGTCAGAAGAAGGTCTCGCAACACTCCGTGAAGTCGTCGCGTCCGGTAAAGTGACCGATGTCTTTGCGATCACAAAGACCCAAGTTACCGGACTTACCGGTGTGCCAAAGAAGACCGGCGACACGATGGAGATGCGTGTTGCAGGCGGCAGCATTGATGAGCGGTTTGAGTATGCAGTATCACTTCTCGGCACTGAAGTCGAGCTTGATTCTGTTCTCAAAACAGGCCAGTACATCGATGTTACTGCGGTTACGACCGGAAAGGGAACAAATGGTCCGGTAAAGCGCTGGGGCATTCAGACCCGTAAGGGAAAACATTCCCGCGGTGGTAAGAAGCGTCATATCGGTAACCTTGGTCCATGGCACCCTCACCACGTCAGGTGGCAGGTCCCACAGACAGGTCAGCTGGGATACCAGCAGCGCACTGAGTTCAACAAGCGTCTCTTAAAGGTCGGCGAGTCCGGTGAGGAAATTAATCCTGCAGGCGGATTTACCAATTATGGTCTTGTCAGAGGCAGATATGTTGCAATCAAGGGCTCAGTACCTGGTCCATGCAAGCGTC
Source organism: Methanogenium cariaci JCM 10550 (assembly GCF_001315945.1). Classification (GTDB taxonomy): domain Archaea; phylum Halobacteriota; class Methanomicrobia; order Methanomicrobiales; family Methanomicrobiaceae; genus Methanogenium; species Methanogenium cariaci. The sequence continues at coordinate 339,883 of NZ_BBBG01000001.1, forward strand.
TTATCAGAATGCGAGCTGCAATCAGGCAGAGTGAACATGTTGAGCGCATACCGGCAATCCAGTACGTGAGTGTTGCCAGCAAACAGGGGGGGTGAACTGAATGAAGGCACAGATTTCAACAATTGACGGCGGTTCAGCAGGAGAAATTGATCTTCCTGCAGTATTCGAAGAGAGCTACCGTCCGGATCTTATTAAAAACGCTGTTCTTGCACTTCAGAGCGAGCGCTACCAGCCACACGGCACCGATCCACGGGCAGGGTTCCGCACATCAGCAGAATCCTGGGGGGGTAGTGGTCGTGGTGTTGCACAGCTTCCCCGTCTGAAGAACGGATCACGCGCCGCACGTATTCCACAGTCAGTCGGTGGACGTGCAGCACACCCTCCCAAAGTGGAGAAGAAACTGGTCCGCAAGATCAACAAGCAGGAAAAGCGCCTTGCCATCCGGTCTGCTATTGCAGCAACCATGAACGAGGAACTGATCTCCGCACGTGGACATCTCTTTGAAGGCACCGTCCCGGTCGTCTTTGATGACGCATTCGAGGGCCTGACCTCCGCAAAGGATGTCGTTGCAGCACTCTCTGTTGCAGGGGTATACGCCGATGTAGAACGCTCTGCAAACAGCAAGAAGGTGCGTGCAGGCCGTGGCAAGATGCGTGGCCGCCGTTACAAACAGCGCAAGAGCGTGCTGATTGTCACCAGCGAGACACCACTGCGTGCAGCAGTCAACCTTGCCGGTGTGGATGCAGTTGCTGTGGGTCAGCTGAACGCTGAACTGCTTGCTCCCGGTACACAGGCAGGTCGTCTGACCGTCTGGACCGCAGGTGCACTCAAGAAACTGGAGATGATGTGAGATGGTAATTATTACTCCCTATGTCTCAGAAAAAGCATCCATGATGCTCGAGTCTGACGGCAAACTCCAGTTCATCGTCCGCCATACGGCAAACAAGAACCAGATTGCCCGTGCAGTCACGGAGATGTTTGCTCACGAAGTAACCTCGGTTACGACGGTAATGACAATGAAAGGACAGAAGAAAGCTATTGTCACGTTTGCTGACAATAAAGCCGGTGAAGAGATACTTTCACGGCTGGGAATCCTCTGAAGGTGGTTTGAATGGGTAAACGCATTATATCCCAGAACCGTGGCCGTGGAGGCCCAACATACCGTGCACCGTCACACAAATACAAGGCTGAACTCAAGCACCCAGGTAATATTGGTGAGACCGTCAGCGGTGTTGTGATCGATATCGAGCACGACCCTGCCCGGCACACCCCCCCGATTGCCAAGATCGAGCTTGATGACGGCAAGAAGAAGATGTTCATGCTCGTCACCGAAGGTGTGGGCGTTGGCGACAGGGTCGTATGGGGGGGTCCTGAAGCTCCGGTACAGAACGGAAACACCCTGTCTCTTGCTGCCATCCCCGTCGGTGCCTACGTCTGTAATGTCGAAGGCCGACCCAATGACGGCGGCAAGTTCATCCGCGCATCCGGTGTGCAGGCACAGGTAATCGGCAAGGACGAAGGCCGTGTCGGTATCAAGATGCCCTCCGGTAAGCACAAATGGTTTAACGCGGACTGCCGTGCAACCATCGGCATTGTCGCTGGTGGCGGACGTGGTGAGAAGCCGTTTGTCAAGGCAGGAAAGAAATTCCACAAGATGAAATCCCAGGCAACGAAATGGCCACGCACAAAGGCAGTCTGTATGAACGTCATTGACCACCCGTTCGGTGGCGGTGGACATCAGCACGTCGGCAGGCCAAAGAATGTTGCCCGTGGTACATCACCTGGACGAAAAGTTGGACATATCGCCTCGAAGAGAACCGGAAGGAAATAGTCGGGAGTGATCAGATATGGCAAAAAAGACACAGAGAAGGTTGCCGAGGCGGAAAGAGGAATTCACCTACCACGGCTACAAAATTGAAGATCTGCAGCAGATGGGCATGAGCGAACTTTTGCCCATTATGCCTGCACGGATTCGCCGCCGGGTCAACCGCGGCCTTTCCCCCGGACATGAGAGCCTGTTGCACGACATCAGGAGTGGCAAGGAACGTATCCGGACTCACCTCCGCGATATGATCATCCTCCCCGAGATGGTTGGAAAGACAATTGAAATTCACAACGGGAAGAGTTTCCTTGAAGTGGAGATTCAGCCGGAAGCGGTATTCCACTACTTGGGAGAGTTTGCGCTCACCCGCGGACGTGTGAACCACGGCAGTGCCGGTATCGGTGCAACCCGGTCGAGTAAATTCGTACCCCTGAAGTGATGGAAATGGCAAGGACAGCATATTCTATTAAGACAGAGGGCGAATGCGCCCGCGCAAAGGCGAATGAACTCCCGATTTCCCCCAAGCACTCCATTGAGATTGCCCGTGAGGTCAGGGGAATGAAGACCAAGGACGCAATTGCGTTCCTTGAGGATGTCGTTGCACTGAAGCGTGCAGTGCCCTTCCGCCGGTTCAACAGTGATGTTGCACACAAGCGCGGTCTGAAGGGCTGGGATGCCGGCCGGTATCCCGTCAAGGCATCCTCATACTTCATCAAACTGATCAAGTCGGTTGAGAAGAATGCAGAATACCTCGGTCTTGACACCGAAAACCTCGTGATTGACAAGATCTCCGCGGCCCGCGGCCGCAGAATGAAGGGCATCTTCCCCCCCCGTGCAATGGGACGTGCCACACCGAAATACGCAGAGTCCGTCAACATTGAGATTGCAGTGAAGGAGGCCTGAAAATATGGGAATCGAGAAGAGATTTGTAGCGGATGGTGTCCGCTCAGCACGGGTTGAAAACTTCCTTACAAAGGAATTAAAACGTGCAGGCTACGGTGGTATGGAGATTGTCCGTACCCCGCTCGGCACTCAGATCACCATCTATGCAGAAAAACCCGGTATTGTCATCGGAAAAGGCGGTAAGGTTGTACGCCAGCTGACCGCTGACCTCCAGAATGACTATGGTATCGAGTCTCCGCAGATTGAAGTACAGCAGGTGGATGAGCCAAGTTTCAATGCTCAGATTATGGCAGAGAGACTTGCAAACTCACTCGAGCGCGGCTGGTATTTCCGCAAGGCAGGGAACAGTGTTCTCCGCCGTGTGATGGAATCCGGTGCACTGGGCTGTGAGGTTGTTCTTTCCGGTAAGGTTACCGGTTCCCGTTCACGTGTCCAGAAGTTTACGGAAGGCCATGTGAAGCACGCAGGCGAACCATCGGTGACTATTGTCGATCATGGATTTGCCCTTGCAGTGAAGAAGCTGGGAACCATTGGTGTCCAGGTCAAGATTATTCCGCCCGGAGCACGTCTCCCTGACACCTTCGAGGTGCTTGAACCACAGGCAGTGGTTCCTGAAGAGCCTGTATACGAGGGTGAGGATATTGACGAGGAGGCCATTGGTGCAGAGATTGACGCTGAACTTGAACAGTCTGAGGACGTTCCGGTACAGGAGGATCTCTGATCATGGCAATCTTTCGTGCAGCAGAAGTCGCTGACTTCAGTGATGTAGAACTCCAGGAGCAGCTTGCAAAGCTCAGGCTTGAACTGGTTGAGAATAACGGAAAAGTGAGTGCAGGAGGCGCACCGGAGAACCCGGGACGCATCCGTGAAATCCGGAGAACAATTGCCCGGATCAGCACTGAGCAGAACAAGCGCCGCAACGCCTGATTCTTTTTCAGGCACTAAGGAGACACAACAGACATGATCACCGCACAGAACATCTGCCGGCATGAACTTATCGGGCTTCCGATACGGGTGCATGCCTCTTCCAACCCCGTCCAGACCGGTATTGCCGGTGTGGTATGCGGGGGGGAGTCGAAGCAGATGCTTGATATCTGTGCCGGTGACCGCATCCTCCGGGTTGCAAAGAAGTGTGCCACCTTTGACCTGCGCCTTCCCGATGATACCCATGTACGGGTTGATGGGTCGGTGCTGGTTATGCGGCCTGAAAAACGAATCAGCATGCGAATCAGAAACTGAGGTAAATAATGGCTAAAAACACAGGATTGAACGTCCCCCCCATTCCGGAGAAGGAATGCGATGACGTGAACTGTCCATTTCATGGCACTTTACCGGTGCGCGGCCAGGTGATTACCGGTAAGGTCGTGAGTGACCGTATGCAGGGATCAGTAGTAGTCGGACGCGACTACCTGCATTATGTGAAGAAATACAAGCGTTACGAAAAACGCAGTTCACATATTCATGCACATCACTCTCCCTGCATTGATCTAAAAGTAGGCGACATGGTAAAGATTGCCGAGTGTCGCCCACTCTCAAAGACCAAGAAATTTGTCGTTGTTGAGGTGATTACGGAATGAAAGCGAAACAATCGCGTACACCCCGTGCCCTCGTAACCGGCAGTCGCCTTATTTGCGCCGATAATACCGGTGCACGGCAGGTGGAGATTGTTTCTGTAGACCGTTACCATGGCGTACGCCGCCGCCAGCCAAAATGGGTCTGGGAGATATGGCAACGGTCACGGTCAAAAAAGGCACTCCCGACATGCGAAAGACGCTCGTGAAGGCAGTCGTCATCAGACAGAAGAAGGAGATCCGGAGAGTTTCCGGTCTTCGTCTGTCGTTTGAGGATAATGCAATGGTAGTAGTGAATGAACGCGGAGAACCCAAGGGAACGGAAATTAAAGGCCCTGTTGCTCGTGAAGTGGCAGAGCGGTTCCCTAAGATCGGTTCCATGGCGACGATAATTATCTGAGGTGAAGGAAATATGGTACGTATTGCAAGCACACAACCGCGCAAACAGCGCAAATTCCGCTACAATGCACCCCCCCTTCATGCCAGGGGTCGTTTCCTGAATGCTCCGCTGTCATCAGAACTCCGGAACCAGTACAGCCGCCGTAGCGTGCGTATAGTTACCGGTGACACAGTCCGTGTCATTCGCGGAGACTTTGCAGGCGATGAAGGCGTTGTTGACGGGGTTAATCTCGATTATTCCCGGATCATTGTCCACGGTGTCGTATCAACTCGTGCTGACGGAACAGAGGTTCCCCCCCGTCCGGTTGATCCATCCAATGTCTGCATTGTGAAACTGAATCTGAAAGACAAACGTCGTGAGGAGAAGCTGGAGGCGAAGAAATAATGTCGAACCACCTGAAGAGGCTCAACAGCCCGGGTTCATGCGTATTGCCAAGAAGACGAACACATTTGTGACCAAGACCACCGCAGGTCCACACAATGCAAGTGCAATGCCTGTGGCAGTGTGGCTGCGGGATCACATGGAAGTCACACTCACGATGAAAGAGGTCAAGCGTGTCCTCAAGAGCCGTGCAGTGCTGGTGAACGGTGCGGTCTGCACTGACCCCAAGATGGGTATCGGTGTGTTTGACATCATCGCTCTCCCGTCTGTGGACAAGTACTTCCGCATTCTCCGTGCCATGCGCGGCGATATCGTCTCCGTCCCGATCTCAGCAGAGGCAGCACAGAGCCGTCTGTGCAAGATTGCAGACAAGACCATCGTAAAGGGCGGTAAGGTTCAGCTGAACCTGCGCTACGGTGCAAACATCATTGTCGATACACAGGCATACAAACCAAAGGACTCTGTTGTGTTGTCCCTGATGCCGGAGAACAAATTTGAGGTCACCGAACACTTTGCCTTCGCAGAGGGCAACACCGCAATGGTCATTGGTGGACGTCACTCCGGAAAGATCGGTCGCATCACAAAGATTGATGTCATCCCCCCCGGAAGTATCCCGAACCGTGTCACTCTTGCAGAGGACGCTACCGGTGAGGCTTTCGAGACGATTGAGAACTATGTCTTTATGGTAGGACGCGAGGAGTCCGCAATCAGCGAATGGGGGGGGATTGAACAGTGAACCCAATGCAGGGACTCTATGTCGATAAGGTCGTCGTGCACATGGGTGTCGGCGAAGCCGGTGATAAACTTGTCAAGGCGGAAAATATCGTCAAAGAGATCACCGGACAGGCTACCATTCGTGCCTTTGCAAAGATGACCCAGCCTGCATTTGGTGTCCGGAAGGGACAGCCCATCGGATGCCGTGTCACCCTTCGTGGTGCCCGTGCAGAGAACTTTGTCCGCACTGCACTTGAAATCCATGAGAATACTCTTGCCGCATCCCAGTTCGATGCAACCGGCAACTTCTCATTCGGTATTGAAGAACACACCGACTTCCCAAACCAGAGTTACGATCCGATGATCGGTATCTATGGCATGGATGTCAACGTTGTTCTTGAGCGCAAGGGTATCCGCATTGCGCGCAGGTCAATCCAGAAGAGAAAACTCCCGACAAAGCAGCGTGTCACCAAAGAGGACGCTGTAGCGTACATGGCTGAAGCATTCAATGTAGAGGTAATCTAATGGCAGAACAGGGAAAGAAATCGGATGCATCACCGAAGAAATTCGGTCGTGGTGCAAATGTGTGCCAGATGTGCGGAAGAAAGCAGGGACTTGTCCGCCGGCATAATATTATGCTCTGCCGTCAGTGCTTCCGGGAAAATGCCGCTAAAATCGGCTTTAAAAAGATGAACTAGGTGGCAAAGATATGGCACGATTAAATCCGATTGCGGATGCAATGAGCACCATCAAGAACGCCTCCGATGTCGGCAAGACGAACTGTATCGTTGAACCGGCAAGCAGGCTTCTCGGTTCAATGCTCGGCATCATGAAAGAGAAGGGCTACATTGCAGAATTCGAACTCATTGAAGATGGCCGTGGCGGTCAGTTCAATGTGAAGCTGAACGGAAATATCAATAAATGCGGCGTTATTTCACCGCGGTATTCCGTGAAGGTTGCAGAGCTTGAAGAATGGGAGACACAGTATCTTCCGGCGAAGAATTTCGGGACTCTGCTCATCTCCACGTCCAAGGGCGTGGTGTCGCATGAGCAGGCCAGACAGGCAGGCGTCGGCGGAGAGCTGCTCGGGTATGTGTACTGAAGGTGTGTTAAATGCTGAATGAACGTAGTGTTGAGATTCCTGAGGGTGTCACTGCAACAATGGAAGGTACCACCTTCGTTGTTGAAGGACCTAAAGGAAAGCTCACCCGAGATATGCGCTACCCTGGTATTGACATCACCTGTGACGGTGCCGTCTTTACTGCTTCAACTGCATCGACCAGGAAGAAGATTTCCGCAATGGTCGGAACTTATGCGGCCCACGCCCGCAATATGTGCGGCGGGGTTGCAGAAGGCTATGAATACAAGATGAAAGTGGTCTACAGTCACTTCCCTATCCAGCTCAAGAAGACCGACTCAGCTCTTGAGATTGTCAACTTCCTTGGTGAGAAAAAGCCTCGGGTTGCACGGATTTCAGAGGGAGTGACCGTTTCAACCGGAAACGATGAGATCACGGTATCAGGTATTGACAAAGAACTCGTGGGCACCACAGCCGCCCGTATTGAACGGGCTACGCATGTGCGCAATCGTGATCCCCGTGTGTTCCAGGATGGAATATACATCATTGAGAAGGCGTGATCTGATATGGCTGACGAAAAGATGAGACTTATCCGTGCACGCAATGGAAAGCGGGCAACCTTTAAGCGCCAGTGCCTTCACCAGAAGAAGAAACTGGATGACGTATGGAGACGTCCCCCCCGTGGTCTTCAGAGTAAACAGCGCATGCAGAAGCGTGCAAAGGGTCGTCTCCCGAGACCCGGGTTTGGAGGCCCTGCCGCTGTGCGTGGGTTCCACCCCCCCAGCGGATATGAGGAAGTGCTCGTATTCGCACCTGCAGAGCTCGAAGGCTCAACGCTGAGACCCATGCAGTCCGGGTTTCCGGTACTGTCGGTAACAAGAAGCGTGAAGCGATTCAGGAGAAGGCACTTGAGCTTGGGCTTAAGGTATTCAATCTGAAAGACGCATCCAAACAGGCTGCTGCAGAGGAGCCTGAGGTTGTGGAAGAGGACGTTGAGGAAGAGGTGGCTTCTGATGAGTGACCTGAAGAATCAGCGCCGTATCGCAGCAGCTGTTCTGAAGTGCGGTGTACACCGTGTCTGGATGGACAGCGAGCGTGAGGATGATATCGAAAACGCGATCTCACGTGAGGATGTTCGCGGCCTTATCGAAGAGGGCGCAATCCGTGCAAAGCCGGTGAAAGGCGTTAGCCGTGGCCGTGCACGTCTTCTCACTGCAAAGCGTTCCTATGGCCACTGTAAGGGTCATGGACGCAGGAAAGGAGCCGCCAATGCACGTACCCCCCCGTCCAAGAGGATATGGATCAAAAGGATCCGTGCAATTCGGCGTGAACTCCGGATTCTGCGTGACAACGGCAGCATTGATGCTACCCTGTACCGCAGAGTATACCGGAAGGCAGCAGGCGGTCAGTACCGCAGTGTGGCACATATGAAAGCACAGCTTGAGCAGATTCAGGGGGGGAGGATGAACTAATGGCATCCGGACCACGATATTTTGTCCCGTTCAGAAGGAGACACGAGGGCAAAACAGATTATTACTCCCGGATGAGACTTCTCCTCTCCGAGAAACCACGTATGGTCGTACGCAAGACCAACCGGCAGATCATTGTCCAGCTGGTAGAGGCGACCCTCGAGGGTGACCGGACACTTGTTGCGGCATACTCGAATGAACTGGAAGGATACGGCTTTACCGGTGCTACCGGGAATACTCCCGCAGCATATCTCACCGGTATGCTCTTTGCGGTGCGTGCACGGAATGCAGGCTATGAAGAAGGAATTCTTGATATCGGTCTGACCCGTTCAACCCCCGGAGGGAAGGTGTTTGGTGCACTGAAAGGCGCTGTGGATGGCGGTCTTGAAGTCCCTCACGGTGAGTCGGTTCTCCCGTCTGAAGACAGGATAAAAGGCGCACACATTGCGGCATATGCACCTGAGCGTGCAGCAGATCTTGTTGCCAATGTAGAACAGGCAGCAGAAGCAATCATGAAGGAGCTGAAGTAATATGGCCTATGAACGGGAAGAATGGATTCCTATCACAGGTCTCGGAAGACAGGTTGCTGCCGGTGATTTTACAAGCCTCAAAGAAGTGCTTGAGATCGGCAGGCCTATTAAAGAACCGGGTATTGTCGATTATTTCCTCCCTGACCTTGATGATGAGGTACTCGACATCAATATGGTTCAGAGAATGACCGACAGTGGCCGACGTGTCAAGTTCCGTGCTGTTGTCGTTGTGGGTAACCGTGACGGCTACATCGGATACGGACAGGCAAAGGACGCACAGGTCGGCAATGCATCAAGAAGGCAATTGCAAATGCAAAGATCAATATCATCTGCGTAAAGCGCGGATGTGGCAGCTGGGAATGCGGCTGCGGTGAAGGACACTCGATTCCAATGCGTGTCGAGGGGGGGAAGTCAGGCAGTGTGACCATCACACTGATTCCGGCACCCCAGGGCATCGGTCTTGTTACCGGTGACATTGGAAAGAAGATCCTTGAGCTTGCAGGTATCACGGATATCTGGACCTCGTCATTCGGGCAGACCCGGACGACCATCAACTTTGCAAAGGCCGTCTTTGATGCACTGAATAATTCAAATCTCATCCGGACAGGAGTGATGGAGTAATGTATGTGGTAGTGCAGGTGCGTGGTGTTGTTAACTGCAGCAGGGAGATTAAAGATACCCTGAAGATGCTCCGTCTTCACCACATTAACCACTGTGTTCTTGTTCCTGACACCCCCCCGGCATATCTCGGTATGATCCGGAAGGTTAAGGATTACGTGGCATACGGCGAGGCTGATCCCGAGATTTTGGGAAAGGTTCTTGCCACCCGTGGCAGACTGACCGGTAACATACGCCTGACCGAGGAGTATGTGAAGGAGAACTCAAAGTTTGTGGACATCAATGCGTTTGCAGCCGCACTCTGTGCAGGCGATGCATCCATTGCTGATGTGCCGGAACTTAAGCCAGTACTCCGGCTTCACCCCCCCCGCGTAAGGGACACAAGTCCATTAAGCGGACATTCCAGCAGGGCGGTGCACTCGGAAACTATGGAAGTGAGATCAATTCGCTTCTTTACAGGATGCGGTGAATCAGATGCCAGTAAACAAACGCTCAAAATATCGCGGTTCTCGGACCTGCGGTGGCGGAACACACAAGAATCGCCGTGGTGCCGGTAACCGCGGTGGCAGAGGCCGGGCCGGTCACCGTGACCACCGTTTCTCTCATTACCTCCTCAGTGGGGAAGTCCACAACGGAAAGCACGGGTTTGTAAACAAGAACCCGTCCGCTGTTGACGCCATTGGTGTCGGGGACATTGATCAGATGGCAGATGCCCTTGTGGCATCCGGGAATGCAGAAATGGATGGAGATACCATCGTCATCAACGCAGGCCAAATCGGTATTGATAAAATACTTGGAGGCGGACAGGTTACTAAGAAGATGAACATCTCTGCTGTGTCATTTACTGACAGAGCCCGACAAAAGATTGAAGAGAACGGCGGCCAGGCACTGGACGCCTGATTCTCTTTTTTTCTGGGAAAAAAGTACTATGGGAGCGATGCTGGATCGATTAGAACCGCTGTTGGCAGCAATGCCTGCAGTGAAGAGTCCGGAAGGGCATGTCCATTTTAAAAATAAGTTGATTTGGACAGCTGCTATTCTGATTTTGTATTTTGTACTGACTAATATTCCGGTGTTTGGGCTTGATCCGAGTTCACAGGATATTTTTGCATTCTACCGTGCCCTTTTAGCAGGTGCGAGTGGGTCTATTGCCCATCTGGGTATCGGGCCGATTGTCACAGCATCCATTGTGCTTCAGCTCCTCAAGGGTGCTGATCTGCTGGATCTGGATACCAGCGATACACGTGGACAGGTCATGTACATGGGCTTGCAGAAGCTCTTGATCTTTGTCATGATCGTGCTTGAGGCAATCCCGAATGTTGTCGGTGGATTCCTGGGTCCTGACCCGGTCGTTGCAAATGCATTATTTGGTGGAAATCTCGGTATTGTTACGCTTCTGATCTTTGTGCAGATCTGTATCGGAGGGGGGGTACTGATCTTCTTTATGGATGAGGTCGTGACAAAATGGGGGGTCGGCTCTGGTGTCGGTCTCTTTATTGTTGCCGGTGTTTCCCAGGGTCTTGTCAACGGTTTCCTGAACTGGGGGGGAGCTGTGCAGGATGCATACCCTGTCGGGTTCTTCCCGCGACTCTTTGCGGTCATCATGGATGGTGCACCGTTCCTGGAGTACTTCGGCACCGATATGCTTGCGTTGATTACGACTGTTGCAATCTTCCTGGTGATCGTTTATGTGGAGTCGACACGGATTGAGATCCCGCTTGCACACGCGTCTGTGCGTGGTGCCCGCGGGCGTTTCCCGGTGAAACTCATCTACGCCAGTGTGCTGCCGATGATTCTTGTCCGTGTGCTGCAGGCAAACATTCAGATGTTTGGTCTGTTCCTGAACAATCTCGGGATTACGTTCCTGGGTGCGTATCAGGGTAACACCCCACTGAACGGGATCATGTATTATCTGGCGCCTATCAACGGTCCGGCTGACTGGATGTGGTGGGCGTATGATGTCGGTCATCCCATATGGGAGATTATCATCCGGATGGGTCTTGACCTGTTTGTGATGGTGGTCGGCGGTGCAATCTTCGCTCTCTTCTGGGTGAAGACGGCAGGCCTTGACTCGTCTCATGTGGCACGCCAGATCCAGATGAGCGGTATGTCCATTCCCGGATACCGGAGATCGGAACAGGTGCTGGTGAAGTATCTGGACCGTTATATTCCGCGTGTCACGGTCATCGGTGGTGTCTTTGTCGGTCTCCTGAGTGTGATCGCCAACTACTTTGGTGTCATCGGCATGGTCGGGGGAACTGGTCTCCTGCTGACAGTCAGTATTGTATACCGGCTGTACGAGGAGGTTGCAAGTGAACAGATTATGGAGATGTACCCGTTCATGCGCGGGTTCTTCGGTAAGGAGTGAAGTGTAGGATGGGTAAAAAAGTAGTCATTACCGGTGTGCCGGGAGTCGGCAAGACGACCGTCATTAATCAGACGATTTCTGAACTCGCAGCTGAGTCTGTTGAGTATCAGAATATTAATTTTGGATCATGTATGTTCGATGTGGCATCGGGTCAGGGTCTCGTTGAGAGCCGTGACGAGATGCGCAAACTCGAACAGGCACAGCAGCGTGAACTGCAGCGCAATGCGGCGCAGTTTATTGCAAAGACAAAAGGCAATGTGATCATTGACACGCACTGTACGGTGAAGACCCCGAAGGGATATCTGGCGGGTCTTCCGGAGTGGGTGCTCAAGGAACTGATGCCCGATATCGTTGTGCTTGTCGAGACAGATGAGGACCAGATCCTGATGCGGCGCATGGGCGATGAGTCCCGGGTGCGTGATGCGGAAGGTTACCGTGCTCTCTGTGAACACCAGCAGTTCAACCGTGCGATGGCAGCTTCGTATGCGATGCTGACCGGATGCACGGTCAAGGTTGTCATTAATGCTGATGATCTGCTCGACAGGGCAGTAGCAGAACTCAAAGAGATCCTGAGGTGAGGGATATCGCAAAATCCGGCAAGTCGGCAGGAAAAGGGGCCCTGGGTGGCATGGGTTCCTTTTTCATTGTCATGCTGATTGCGATGGGGGGGCCTATTCTATTCCCCCTGTTCGTGATGCCATCGGGTCCGCTGCCAATATTGTCTTCGGACCTATGGCAACGATCATTGGCGTTACGGACAATCCTCAGCTCTGGGTCGTTATGATTCTTATTCTTGCATCGATTACCGGCTGCTATTCGTCTCTTCTCCAGAAATATACGATTGATTACGAGAAGATGCAGGCAGTGCAGGCGAAGATGAAGGAGTTTCAGAAGATATACCGTGAAGCACAGCTTGCAGGTGACGAGAAGCAGCTGAAAAAGCTTAATGACAAGCGGGCACGGATGATGGAAGAGCAGATGGCGATGTCCCAGGAGCAGTTTAAGCCGATGGGATGGATTCTGATTGTGACGGTTCCGATCTTTATCTGGATGCTCTGGACGATCTCAAGGATGCAGGCAGCCTTTGATCTCGGCACTATCGTTGCAATGCCGACCATCACGTTCCCGTATCTGGGAGAGATTGGGCTGAACGCGATCTCGTTCTTCCTTCCTGCGTGGATTCTCTGGTATATGATCTGTTCCATCTGCCTTTCGCAGGTGATCAGAAAGGCGCTTAATATCGGAGGACTCTGATGCGGATTACGGTGAGCGGCCCACCGGGAAGCGGTACGACGTCACTTGCCAAGTATCTGGTGAAGAGACATGATTTCAGTCTGATATCGGCAGGGGGGGAAGTCTTTCGCGGGCTTGCTGCTGAGCGCAATATGGAGCTTGCTGCGTTCGGGCGGCTGGCAGAGGAGGACATATCCGTGGACCGGATGATCGATGCCCGCCAGAAGGAGATTGGCGAGGCACGCGATGATATCATCATTGAGGGGGGGCGCTTGCGGGGGGGCATATGATTGATAACGCGGATATTCGCATCTGGGTGGCGGCGTCTGTTGAATGCCGGTCTGTGCGCATCTCTGATCGGGAAGAGATCGACCCGCAGACCGCAGTTGAGCTCACGATTGAACGTGAGGACTGTGAGGCTGGCAGATACCACAAATACTATAATATTGATATCAACGATCTCTCTCCCTATGATCTCGTGATCAATTCCGAGGTCTGGGGGGGAGTGGATGAGATCGGTGCCATTGTTGATGCGGCGATTGCCGGTCTGAAGGAATAATTTTTCTTCTCTTTTTTTCTGGATCTGTTATACCGAATTTCTGTGCGATTCATTTTCCTGGTTATGGTCGGGCAAGGTGTTGCCGGTGGCTCGTTTTTTGTATGAATTCCCTCTCTTTACGGCAGGACTGATACTCCGGGTTCACGGAGATTCGTACGAACCGGAGACGGTGTGGCTGCGCATCATTGATCGCTGATGTATTTTTGTTTGTTTTGCTGTTTGTTCTCTGATTATTCGTTTTTTATATATTCATGGGTCTTTGTCCGTTCTTTTCGTATTATGCTTCCTTTTTGCTAAATTTATCCAGAAATACGTGTTATGATGGGTGATATCAAATTTATAAATGTCTGCAAATATTGATCAAATTAATTTATTATTGTTTACAACATTTCGAAAAATATCAGAATCCATTTATATCTGTTTTTGAGAGACTCCCTCAGTATATCGTATACAGGATGAGTCTGGATGAATGTTCTACAATCAATTACGGGAATGATATGTTCTGCAGCGTCAGGTGATCTGACATGAAGAAAACCGGTGTTTTGTTCTGTCTGTTGCTGCTGCTGCTCTGTGTTGTGGTCGCACCGGTGGCCGCGGGGGTCGCCAACAACCGAGGTCACCGTCAGTAAACTGGCTGCTGATGGAAGTCTCATTGCGACAAAAACGGTAGACTACCACTGGATGGAAGAAAATCTGCCCGTTCAGGGTGACGGAGTTACGCATTACTATCACGAAGGACCAATGCTGGGCGTGGAAGAAGGGATCGGCAGATGGGATCTAAATGAGACCGGGAATATCGAAGGAAAAGACTATGGCGCCCTGAAGGGCACGGATGTCAAAGATCTCTGTGAACTGGTCGGCGGGATGAGTCCTGATGACACTATTGACATAAAGAGTGAAGATGGATTTTCCACAGATTTTGGATATCGTAATGTCTACAACCCCGACCCACGGCAGGGTCCGATGGTTGTTACGTGGTGGCGGCCGGATCAGGGATATCCTCCGGGCTACAAGGAAGGGATGCGCCTGATCTTCTTTGCCGACAACTCAACCAACCCTTGGGGGCTGGCATGTCTTTGGAATCTGGGACATGCATGAGTGCATGGATGAGCAGTACTGGCACTATTTTAATGGGGAGTATCCGGCGAGCACCGGACTGTCAGGGAAATATGTTGACAGGGTAATTATTCATTCCCAGGACCCGGCT
>NZ_BBBG01000002.1 GCF_001315945.1 Methanogenium cariaci JCM 10550
CACATGCCATGTCCACTGCGTCTCACCTTCCGGACCGATTCCCACGAAGTCATGGGTATCGGTGAATACCACATATCCGTCCTCATTCTCCTGGACATAGCGGATGGTCGAGGCATTTCCTATGGCAACCGTCATATTGCCACTAACAGTCCCGTCTGCAGCAACAAACCAGACGGTCGGTCCGTCCTCTGTGGCACCGGCGGCAATAAACCCTCCTGCAACAGGTGATTCAGTGAAGGCCGCCAGCTCCGTAGCACCGTCAATCGTAACCGTCCGGTTCAGGTCAGGCGGCTGGATGGCCCCCACAGCCCCCGCAGACCAGGAACAGGATCATACAGACAAGGAATGTCCGTCTCACATACGCTCTCATTACAAGAGTTTTTGTCCGCCGGTGCTAATAGCATTCTCCCTTTTTCCCCCTCGCTCCCGCCCCCTTCCCCCCCCTGTGGGCAGGCAAGGCACATACCGCTTCAGGAAGGGTGACCGATCTATCATACGGCTGGGTGATAATGGCCATTTTTCTTCCGGACATGAGACTGGAAATACTTTCACGTTCATGGGTGTGACCTCTGAATCTGTTCATACGAAGGGTAGAGCATCGCAGAGAGTAAGGAGATAACATCGGGGGGGAGGAGGTATAAAATGTGGCGGCGACCTCTGTCTTCAGACTCACTCATTCCCCGGATCGGCACAAAAAAACCATTATTAAAGATCACAAACCCAAAAGTACACAACTACTCAATTGTCTCATTCTACATGAAATTACCATTAAAAGTACCACCACACCACAAAGGAGAGAGAGAGAATGAAACCCGAAAACAGAAGAAAAACCCATTCAGTTACAATCATTTCCATTGTAGTATTCTGCATCGTTCTGATCTGTGCCAGCGGAGCTACAGCAGCAATCCCCCCCATCACCGGGCCGATCACAGATATATACTACCTGGATCAGGAGAACCAGACCTATGTTATCACCGGAGACTGTAATGTATCAGCGCCCACCGCCCTGTATGTGCAGGCAGACAACATCACCATCACCAGTAATGGATCGGTCACCCTCACCTGCCCGGATTCGGGGTTGAATGCCAAAGGAGTGATCATATCTGAGGATGTGCAGTACACCTCCATTAAAAATGTCACATTTTCCGGATTTTTATATGGAATCGAATGCAGAAACGGTGCGGGAAATGTGACCATAGATACCTGCAGGGTAGAGAACGGCACTATTGCAAGCCAACCTGCTATCCGTCTCTGGAACTCTGTGGATTCCCTCACGGTCGTGGACTCGTATTTTTGTGACCAGGAAGGTATGTACAGCAACTCAGCGCTTTTGACCAGACTTACTATCCGTAACAACACATTCTCTGACATACCTGATTTCGCCTTCGACCCGCTAAATCTCTACGATTCCGTAATTGAAAATAATACCTTCACCCGGTGCGACTATGGCATTATGCTGAATAATGCCAATCCGGCAACAGATGCTGGGGGGGTGATTATCCGGAACAACACCTTTACGGAATTTTCGCACATTGGAATCAGGCTGAGTGGGATCGGTGGAGTTTCGATCTGCGACAACACTATTGAAGGGGGGGATCTATGGGTCACTCCCTCCTCCTTTAGCACCGGCATATGGCTTATCGATGTAAATAATACAGATATCAGCCGCAACACCATCGAAGCATGCGGAGATTACGGCATCATCTGTTTCGAAAGTTCAGCCATCACCGGCACCGGCAACATCCTCCGGGAAAATGACCAGGGTCTGAATATCCAGGCTAACGGGAATCGGGACTTTGTTGATACATATCTCTCAGCGAACATAAACAGCGGGATCTCCATCAACAAAGATGTGGATGGGAACGATTCTTTCACGAATATCACGCTCTCTGACCCAAAGACACAGATGGACTTCAGTGGGAAGAATGTCCGTCTCTCAGAGGCAGGGGCATATCCAGCCGATGTACCGGACGGATACCAGTTCACCGGTGCCATTGCATATATTCAGGAGGATGCATTAGTGGCCGATGTAATGAGGGCCAACATCACCTTCCATTACACAACAGCAGATATCGCGGGTATCACTGAATCCGGCCTCACCGTTCTTCGATCCGACAGCACGGCCGGAAGATTGTGGTCCGAAACAGATTCCACTGTTAACACTACCACCCGGACGGTATTCACCAATTACACATTTGCTCCAGGTGAAGAGGAACTCTACTTCGCCTTGGCAGGGCCCATCACTCCTGCAGAAGTGACCATCATGGCAAATCTCTCGACAGGGTGGAACATGGTCTCGGTACCTGTGCGAAACGCCACCTATGATATACCCCCCCTGAGATACAGCCGGCCATTTACCGATATAACGGCAACACCTACACTGAGGTGACCGACCTCTCCACACTTGGGAATTGGGACGGATACTGGGTAGCAGCCACCGGCCCCCCCTGTACCCTCACAATGACTGGTGAACCAGTGGTAAATATCACCCGAACCAGCACAGCAGGGTGGAACATGGTCGGCAGCACGGCCACAGAGATACCCTTTGAAGGACATCTTACCTCAGAACCGGAAGGCATTATCAGAGGTTCCATCTATACCTATGACCCCCCCGCCACCAGGGCCTATACCATACCTGTTGCAAATATGCCTGGCTGCGGATACTGGATTAGTGCAGCAACAGATGGAGACATTGTTCTCGAATAATGTATTTCTTTATGTCCAAAGAGACCGGTCTTACGTAAAAAACAGGCAGAAAACCTATAATTGTAGTTGTGAGTCAGTTCAGAAAAGATATCCGATGAATATCCCTACAGAAAAGAACCACCCGCTCACATTCATATTCCTCTTCTCTTTTTGGTCTTTTTTTACACCCTCTTTTTTATCCCCCCCCATAGATCAGAAAAACCGTCACCGGATGCTGAAGAAATCAGTACAGCCCCCCCTGTTTGCCACTTCACTTGAATTCATCTGATTGCGATGGGATATAATTCGGCATTTCCGGATATCTGGAGAATCCTAACCCGGCAGTCAAATTCAATGCTGACTTCTTGGGGGGGGTTTTAGGAACATAAAATATCTCAGTAGACCAAATGGCAGACCGAGGTTACCGTCATGGGAATTCTTCCGGACTCATTCGATACGCAGCCTCTCACCAGGAATGAACGGATCCTGAATAGTCCGTGGGTTTCCATGAAAGAGTGAGGGGGGGAGCCAAAAAATGAAAACATCCAATAAACAACACAAAAAAACGAGGGAATGAGTGATGGATAATTCCTTTTGATCACTGCATCTTCTCTTCAATTCTCTTCAGCACCATGGTAATATCCCGGAGTTCCTGCAGCACGACAGCATCCGTCCCCTGCGTCCGGGATCCGGATGAAACGGACGAAGAGCCTGTGATAGTCTCTGCACCGGTGACCGCAGCAATGGAGTGACCAGATCGTACGAAATCCATGATGACGGCACGAAGAGGTTCGGGGGGGTCACGGATGCCCTGAAGTTTAATCTCTGCAAGCTGATTTGCCGAATAACCGGCGGTCTGGATACGCAGATTTGATATGCCAAAGAGCCGCATCACCGGGCCCTGGATGATGTCGACGTTCGTGATACGATTGTAGGGGGGGACGATGCCGGTCTGTTTCCAGAGAACCCCGCGGCCCCCAGGTCATCTCAGTCGGGGGGGTGAGCAGGTAGCTTACCGTTCTGCAATAAAGGTAGGCCCAGAGACCGCCTGCCACGGCAAAGACCACAAAGATTCCTGCGATCACCGCAAGGATACCACCATCTTCCCCATTCAGGATGCCAAATCCCATCAGAGCAAAGAAAAAGGTGGGGGGGATCAGCATGCCCAGTCCGGTCACTACGATCAGGTAGGGCCGAAAGGACGAATCCGGAGTAAACGGAGAATCTATTTGAACAGGCATGGATACTCTTTCTGTGGCAGTCGCAATCAAGGTTTGTCCGGAATACGACACAGACACAGAAACCCGCGGGGCATCGTCCGGCATATCTGTCAGAGTTACCGGCCGGATTTTACCCGACAGGGAAGTGATCCTGCACTATCACTCCCGGCTGGTCAAGATATTCCCATCAGATCTCTGGCAGAAGCAGGATCAGTCCATATGCTCCTCTATATGCCACCGCATTTCTGTTTTTAATACAAAACAGGAAATGATGCTCCATCCCATAGTCATCCCGGAAGGTATCAGATCAAAGAGATGTACATAAAATAATCACCGGAAACAGATTTTAAGAGGAATAACAGACAGGAGAAAGAGTATTCTTCCAGTTCCGACGACCGGCATCACGGCATGGAAATAACCTCTGAAACATCCCGAACCAATGATAAATATCCAATATGAGCTTTAAATAATAATCAAACCCTGTTATTAACATATTTTACAATATATTGGCACTTTTTACAATAAAATAAGATTTTTATACAATAAATTACTGCAATATAAAGTAATGGGATATATTTATACAGTCTGACATGTCGTAGTAGACTGGGGTGTGCCTACATTGAGGTATCAAAATGTAACCTGGTATGGTGTCCTTCTGCTTATAGGAGGACTGTTAATGACACCGGTATCTGCCGGAGAAATATGGAACGTAACGACTGCCGACGCTGCAACTGATGTCGGTCGGTTTTCATCGCTTGCGATAGGAATTGATGACATTCCGGCAATCAGCTATCTGGATTATGACGCAAATAACCTGAAGTATGCATGGAACGACGGCAACGGGTGGCAGACAACCACCGTCGATGCGAATAAAAGTGTGGGATATCACACATCACTGGTTCTGGACGCGGAAAATCATGCGGCCATCAGTTATTATGATGCGATAAACGAAGACCTAAAGTATGCCCGCTATGACGGGGCAGACTGGCTGATCACAACCGTTGACACGGCGGGGGGGGCAGTGGGATGGTATACCTCACTTGCCTGGGACAATAACGGCCATCCGGCCATCAGTTATCAGAATTTCTCCCAATTGGATCTGAAGTATGCCTGGAACGATGGCACCGGTTGGGAGACCGTAACCGTTGATGCAGGGGGAGAGCGTCGGATGGTATTCTTCGCTTGCCTTTGATGCAGGGGGGTGCTCCCGCGATCAGTTATTCTGATATCACCAATTCCGAGCTGAAATACGCCCGGTATGAAGGAACCGAGTGGAAGATCTCAACCATTGATGACAGTGGGATTACCGGAGAATATGTCTCCCTTGCCTTCGACACCACCGGTCATCCGGCTGTCAGCTATACCGATTCGTCCACTGGTGAGCTGAAATACGCCCACCATGACGGGACAGAATGGCATATCTCGACCATTGATATACCGGAGGTTATTAGCGAATACACCTCCCTTGCCTTCGACACCGCCGGTCATCCGGCCATCAGTTATACTGACGCGGCGACTGGTGATCTAAAGTATGCCCTCCATGACGGGACAGAATGGCAGATCACGACCATCGATACCGGAGCGGGTAAATTTGAATATACCGCCCTTGCCTTCGACACCGATGGTCATCCGGCCATCAGCTACTCTGATGAAACTACCGGGACGTTGAAGTACGCATCCGCGACATTCACCGGGGCCGTGCAGGTCACATCCGTTCCCGCGGGAGCGGCCATATGGATTGACGGTGCAGATACCGGAAAGATAACGAACAGCACCATACCACTCACACCGGATGACTACACCGTGAACGTCAGGCTTACGGGGTATGAAGAGCCGGTCGCACAGGTTGTCACCGTCACCGATGGGACGACCGGGAACGTTGCATTTAATCTGGTACCCATCCCCCCCGAACCGCAGGGAAACCTGACCGTAACATCCGTTCCCGCAGGGGGGGCTGCCATATGGATTGATGGTGCCGATACCGGAGAGATAACAGATCACAACTTTGCCCTCACACCGGGTGACTACAACGTGTACGTCAGGCTTGCGGGGTATGAGCAACCGGTCGCACAGACCATCACTGTCACCGACAAGACAACGGTGAATGCCGCATTCAACCTTGTCCCCCCCATTCCGGAACCGCAGGGAAACCTGACCGTCACATCCGTTCCCGCAGGAGCTGCCATATGGATTGACGGTGTGGATACCGGAGAGATAACAGATCACAACTTTGCCCTCGCACCGGGTGACTACACCGTGAACGTCAGGCTTGCAGGGTATGAGGAACCGGACACACAGACCGTCACCGTAACAGATGGGACAAACGTGAATGCCACATTTACCCTCATACCACTCCCGGTAAATGTGACCGTCACCCTATCAGCCGGCTGGAACATGATCTCTGTGCCGGTGGCAAACGCCACCATCATCCTCCCATCGGAGGCAGGTTCGGTCTACCGTTACAATGTGAGCGTCTATGAACTGGTGGAAGACCCCCCCGCCAGTGTTCTGCCCGGAGAAGGAATCTGGGTGTCAGCGATGGCCCCCCCGTGCACGCTCACCTTCACCGGCCAGAGACTGGACTGCTACACCGAACCGGTGCCTTCCGGCTGGAATATGATCGGCAGCTGCACGGAGATGATGCCCTTTACCGATCATCTGACATCCGACCCGGCAGAGGCACTGACGGATCAGATCTACACCTATGACACGGAGAGCGGTACGTATGTGAAACCGGCATCCTGCAACCCCGGTTGCGGCTACTGGGTCCTCACCAGCACCGGCTGTGAAGTCTGCCTCACATAGGCCCGCGTGAGATCGGGTGCCAGGGGGGGGAGAAACACAAACGTTCTCTTTTTTCATAACCTCCCTACTGGTCGGAAAGAACAGTCTGCCGGAAACAGAACACTCATTATCTGCCGGTGCAGTATAGATGACATGGCCGGGATTTTCTCACGGATACGGGCACTCATATCCGGCGACAACAAGTCGGGGGGGGTGCCACCTACGGGCCGGAGATTGACTGCATCGTGGATACCGCATCGGTGATCTGCAGGGATACGGCTCCGTCCGGAGAGATTCTTCCTGCATACCAAAGCAGTCTCACTCGGGTAGAGGCATTCTGGAACAGGGCGGCAGCATGCCGAAACAAAGAGGCGCTCGTCTCTCTTCTTGCAGAGCATGTACGGAAATACCCGCAGGAGAGCCTTCGCCAGATGATGGTAAACTTCGAAAAGAGACCCGCGACATCCCCCCCGCTGACTACCGGGATCCTCTCCTCAAAGCAGTCCACGAGGAGATCTTCGACACGCACCACCGCCTGCTGACAGTGGCGACCCATGAGGCGACCGTTCCTGGCGCTCCGCTTCCCTGCGGAGAGGGTTTACCGATTACTGCCGGATGGTGCAGCAGGCGGCCGCACACAAGGCGGAGGAGAAAGACCCCGCTCTCCTCTCACTGCACTATGCACTTGCCTGCTATGCGATGTATGCGGAGGATGGGCCCGGACATCCTGTTGAGACACCCTTTCCGGGCGGACTATCTGTCGAGCAGGACGGGCGGATATATTACTGCCCGGTGCGGGATCATGCAGATGATGTGCCATTTGCGCTCTGCCCCTTCTGCCCGGCAGTCCAGACCACCGGAGTACACCTCATCCGTGACCCGCAGGAGAGGGACCGGATACAAAAACAGGGATATATCGAGAACTATTTCACCAATTTCAAGGGATAAACGCCTTCAGGTAAAGAAGGCGACATAGATACCCGCCATAACGACGATACTCCCCCCCGCCCAGGCAGAGAGCGGCAGGATTCCCCCCCAGTATCCTCCTGCAACAAGCACCAGTCCTGCACCGGTGATCAACAACCCTGCCCGCCGCCGCTGCATCGGGTCCTTCACCGCCTCCTGCCTGGTGAAGGGGTTCTTCCCTCCACTGCCGTTCTCCTGAGCCCGCGAACGATACATCCGTGAGAACGATCCAAACCCACCGTCTGATGACGAACGCTGCCCGGTGCGGCTGAAGGGAGAACCTCTTGTGCCAGAGCTCTCTTCCATGAGATTGATCCGGACAAGCAGGTTACCCGTCTGTGACCCGCTTCGGGAGCCGAGGCCTTTCAGGCGCAGCACCACATGCCCGTCGATCCGTTCGGGAACCCGGAAGGTGACTATCTTTCCTTTGAGGTGAATCTCCTTTTTTTTCCCGAGTTCATCCGGGGGGGTAACCCAGACGGCATACTCACGATCAAGGTTCCCTGTCATCGTCTCTGTGCTCCGTCACCACACATTCCCCCCCCTCTCCTTTCAGATAGGAATGGTATTATTGATCTCTGTACCGTCGGTATAGACGGCAACATAATAGATACCCACCGGTTTTCCCACGGTGCCGGTCTCAACCGGTCCGAGAACCGTTCCCGGCTGCGGGTCTGCAAAGGAGAACCTCTGCGATGAACGTCCCCCCCTTCTGCAAGAACCGCTATCTGCAGGTCTGTTACATTTCTGCCGTCAGCGCTGCCTTCATACGCAATGGACGCATTCCCATCCGAAAGAATGACGGCAAACCGGACATCTCCGGTGCTCGTGACGGTTGTCGGACCGAAAAAGACCGGGAACAGAAGGTAGGCCAGGATAATGACCACCACTGCAAGAACGGCCACCACCGCCATCTCCCTTTGCATTGTGTAACGCTTTTTCAGGGACTGGCCGCAGACCATGCAGATGGTGGCACCCTCCCCCCCCGGTACCGGTTCCCCCCCACATCGTGGACAGACATCTGTTTTTATTCCCCCCCACACCCCCCCCTTTTGATCAAAGGATTACTATGAGCACAGGTCTCTTCAACATTGTCATTTCGCGAAGACCGGCTTGTCGTATCATACACATATTCAAAGAGAACCCTTTTTTATATCTCCACCACATTCATTCGAAGAGAACTATTTTCTTGTATTCCCGTCAATTTGATAATCAGGTGGAGAGACGAGCGCATGCTATTTTTTCCTGCAGACAGGGAGTGTGCCATGCCCGGGACTACCATCTGAAGGTGTGCAGCTATGATCAAAGTGGCAATTAACGGATACGGAACGATTGGCAAACGGGTGCTGATGCGGTGGCCGCTCAGCCGGACATGGAAGTTATCGGGGGTCTCCAAGACCGACCCTCAGGGGGAGGCATATATCGCAAACGAGCGGGGATACCCCCCCCTATATATCGCAGATATTACCAAGAAACCGGCCTTTGATGAGGCAGGCATTGCGGTCGCAGGAGATGTGGAAGGCATGCTGCGCCAGTGTGATATCGTCGTCGATGCCACCCCCCCCGGCGGGGTGGGAAAATCGAATAAGGCGCTCTATGAACTCTACAATGTCAAGGCCATATGGCAGGGCGGCGAGAAGCACGAGCTGGCAGGCATATCGTTTAATTCATCCTGCAATTATCACGATGCCTTCGGCGCTGACTTTGTGCGGGTGGTGTCCTGCAATACGACCGGGCTGTGCCGCATCATCCAGCTGGCAGACGAGGCATATGGTGTGAAGTCGGTCTTTGCAACGATGGTGCGCCGCGGCTCTGACCCCCCCGGCGGGATCAAGAAGGGGCCGGTGGACGCCATCGTCCTCAATCCGGTCACCATCCCGTCCCACCACGGCCCAGATGTGAACACCATCCTCCCGTCAGTCGATATCGTGACAACTGCGATGATCGTGCCGACGACTTTTATGCACATGCATGTGATCCGCATGGAACTGGCACGGGAGGCCAGTTGTGAGGGCGTCCTTGACCTGATCAGGAAACATCCGAGAATCGGTATCGTGAAGGGTGCCTCCGGCATCACCTCCACGGCGGAACTCAGGGAACTGGCCTCGGACATGGGCCGCCCCCCCCGCGGTGACCTCTGGGAGTCCTGTGTCTACGAGGACTCGGTTGCGGTCGGCAAGAACAATGAGCTCTATCTCTTCCAGGCCATTCATCAGGAGGCGGATGTCGTCGTCGAGAACATCGACGCCATCCGTGCAATGATGAAGGGAGCGGACACCGCTGAAGAGTCCGTCCGCATCACCAACGAAGCGCTCGGCCTGAAGGCGATCTGATTTTTTTACGACCGGAAAGAACAATAGGAAAAAGAGAACCGGATGTGACCGCTGGTGCGTGTCACATTCTGGCCAATCGGGGGGGACAGGGATTCTACCCATCCCGACCCGACCAAATACTTTTTTGGAGTGACGGTATTTCCCCCCCCGAACACCGGATTACTGTTCACCCGTGCCGAGCATATACTTCACAACCTCCGGGGGCATGGTGGTGGATGCAACAATTTCATCGGCGGACATGCCGGATGCGGCCAGCCGTTTCACACAGACGTCCATTCTCTCTCCCACCTCGATCATGTGACCGTCCGGGTCAAGGAAACGGACGGTGAGCTGGCACCAGGCTGAGCAGTAACTCCATGTACAAATTCGACACCGGCAGCATTCAGTTTATCAAATGTCTGCTCCATATCCTCTGTTTCGTAATATATTTCGAGCATCCGCTTTGAAGAAAAATCTTCACCATTGGTGTCAGCAGCCCCGAATATCACATCTCTGCCGTACCGCCCGTCCCAGATCGCAAGTGCACTTTTAAAACCGACATTTTTGCCGAGATCAAGCTCAATTTCCTCTCCCATGACCTCAGTGTAGAATTTTTTTGAAATCTCCACATCGTTCACAAACAGAACGGTCGAATGGAAGGAAAAAATGGGGTTGTCCGCCATACTCTAACGATTCCTGCAGACCGTAATAATACTTCTGTGAGGGGTCTGAAAGTGTCAGGAGCACAACGATCCCGACTCCGGGAATTTTTCAGAAATCAGTATGACATATGGTTCGCGTCACGTTGGCCAAAAATCCAATCATTCGGTTAAGCAACGCATAAATACCCTCAAAAACAACCTGCGCTCGAAAAAAACTGATCCACACAGAGGCCCGGAGAGGGCCGATCTCAGTCGGGATGACCTTCCAGCATCCTCTCAAAATATCCGGCAATAGTGACCCCATGATACTCCACAATTAACATTTTTTTCGTAAACAACAGGCAATAAATGGGTATTTTTCCGGCAGAAAATATGAGCGGAAAATACGTTCGTTTTACGCCCCGATACCCCGAAAAAGGGGGGGTCAAAAAAGGTGATTAGGGGGGGTGACGGAAGAGCGACCAAAAGAGGAAGAGGAGGACATGTACCTGCATCTGTCTTCCCCCCCCAATCTACTCTTCTGAATCATCCCACCAGCATCAGGCCCACCCTCATACAACGTCTCCACTCCGGAGCGTTCGTCTTTTGGAACATCAGTCGCGTTGTCATCGTCACCTTCCCGATGATCCAGAACAGAATGCACCTGCTCCACCGGTTCAACGATGAAGATCTTCTCCACCTTCTTCCCGGCCCTGCCGTAGCGCTCTTTTGCAACCTGAAGGTCTACCGAAAAGTGGTGAACGCCCCCCCGGCTTCTTCCGGCAAGCGACACCACATATGTTCCGGGGTCAGTGAAGTGATCGATGGAGACACCGTCGATGGAGACCGTGCAGACAAACCCCCCGGTAGGGCCCGCCGGAGATATCGGCGGTAACCTCGGCCTGTGCAAGCGTATCGTTTTCCCGGACAGTCACCGGGAGGTGCACGACGATCTCAGATTTTACCCTATGCCCTACAACGTCCTTCACGAAAACCACCAGGACGAGAAGCACAAGAACAAACGGCGACGCGTATATCACGACATTGTGCAGGTTCGGACTGATATCCTGCGGATTTAATACCCCATCCCCCCCGTCCACATCAACAGCTGCAGCGATGGCAGACGCCGCGTCGGCTATCGCACCCGGTGCATCACCTGCCGCATACCGTCTTTTTGCATTCTCTAAGAATGTCTGAGCCTTTTTCGGGTTATAGCCAAGGTTTTCGGAGACCACCCGTTCCGCCTCCGCGATGGCCTCCGGTGCCATTGAAACCAGATTCAATGAGACAGTGGCACCTGCTGCACCGACATCCAGCTCTTCTTCTACACTTCTGTAGCCAAACTTCTCGACAACGATCGTGTGTAACCCCCCCTGCCCGACCGGGATTTCAAGAGGGCTGCTGCCGGAAAGAACGCCATCGACGAAAACCTGAGCGCCTCCGGGTGCGGTGTGAACAGACAGCAGAACCTGTGCAGGCAAAAGCTCCGCCTTCACCTCCGATATCTTGCCCGCCGCAACATCGACCCTGCCGGTCCAGTCATCGTATCCAATTTTTCTGATGACAACATCGTAGGTTCCCGGCACAACATCTTCAAGCGTCGTTCGGGTATTGCCCTTAAACTCCCCCCCGTTCAGATAAATTTCGGCATTGGACGGGACAGACTCAACGGTAATCCTCCCCCCCACCGTGGATACCGGCTCAAACGTATGCACCAGCGACTGCGACATATCTTCGTTTATGGTCACCGTTACTGCATAGTCGGAGTAATTTTCCAGCTGCAGGAGCACGCGATGCTGACCTGCGGGAAGCTCGTAGAGAACGACATTCGATGTGCCGGAGAATTGCCCGTCGATAAAGATCCGTGCACCCTCGGGCGTTGTCGATACCGAGAACGCATCGCCCACCACCGGTTCCAGATTATGGCTGATGTAGGCAGTCTGCCCCCCCTCCTTTACCTCAAATATCGTCTCCCATGTACGGTAGCCCGGCAGCTCAAGCCTGATATAATGGATACCCGGAAAGACATCCTGGATCACCGTATTCGTCTGAAGACCGAGGTCCTCGTCATTCAGGTAGATATCCGCCCCCTGCGGATTGGAGGTAACCGATATCGTGCCTTTCTGTATATCCGCACTGGCAGGGGGGGAGACCACCGCCTGTATGAGCAGAAGAAAAAGAATACCGGAGATGAATCTCATTGCCGATGCCTGTCTCATGAACGATACCTGTCCGTGCCATCCGGTTGCAGCAATACGCCCGTTATGTTTCATTCAATACGGGGGGGTTCCCTGTCGGTGAAGAGGCGGTATATTCCCGAATCCGATATGAAGAACGCTGCCGAGTTATTAGATATCAGCAGCGTGGTGTTCACCGGACCCCCCCATGCAGATCCCGACTGGTTGTATCGCATCAGGTAATACGACTGTTCCGGTTGGTAATCCGCGTTCACAGCCACGGTCACGTTCTGCGGTGTTGACACTGTGATATTGTATGCACTTCCGAATCCTGACAGATTGACCGGTATGTTTCCCGGTGTTGTGTTCAGCTGCGTGATAATTACGGACATATCTGGGGGGGTGATCGTTGCCGAAGGAGTGATATGCGGGATTACAGTTGTATTATAACCGGGAGGTATGAACCCAAAGGGATGACGAAGAGAACCATGATGGCCGCAAGAAGAACGACAAGGACTCCCACCACAGCCAACAGGCGAACCCTCCCCCCCCTCTTTTTCTCCTCCATATGCCTCTCATACTCGCGTTCAAGCCGCTCCCCCCCGTCATAATCGTTACTTTTCCACTTCCCGTAGTCCGACTCGTCCGGGTGTTTCAGTTCCTTTTTCGTGGGCGGTTCATATGCAGTGGATGAAAAATCTCCCGGAAGCCGAGTAACGGCACCAATGTTCTCCCGGACCAGAAATTCCCCCCCGAAACGGCTTTCCATACCCGGCGACATCTTTTTGGTTTGTCTGTACTCAGAAACAAACCGTTCGGCAAGGCCTCTTCGTGACATCTCCCGGATAGTCTCTGCCGGATGGCAGGGTTTTGTGCAAAAGCACCCATGTTCCGGTAGATATCCTGCCATGTTGGATCATCCGTCCGCCCGGCATTCAGGTCGATATGAATCCGCCGGATGACCTCTCAGTCACCAGCAGATCTGCGTCCCGGAAGGTCCTCTTTGCAACAACTAGGGTAAACCCCCGAAGAGAGATAGGGTTGAAGCTTTTCGGTAACAGTGACAACAAAATCGAGAGACTTCGAGCGGTCGCCGGAAACGCATACCACCTCTTTCCCTATAAGCAGTCTGCCGACAGAGTAGTCTGCGGCATTTGAACCCGGAAGACCGGGTATTGCCTGACGGTGGAAATCTTCAAAGAGATCCATATCAGATGCGGGACCACGCACCTCATACTCTATTTCAGAGAGCCTCCGTTCGACGCGGCCGTAAAACGCATGGATAAAGGGGGGGAGATTCATCTTCGGCGGAAGTTCCCTGTTCCTCCCGACCTTCTCAAGATAAATGAACGTATCGGGCCTCCGTCCCTTCTTTTGCACGTTTACCGCAGTCCCAAGCAGAACAATGCCGTTTTTTGTGCTGATATACAAAGAAGCCGTGCTCTCGTCAAGTTTCTCTGCAAGACCTATTACTGACTCGTCATACAGATTGCCTGCGACCGTCTCTCCGTCGGTTGTGAATATCCCGTATGAATCATCCATTATTCAACTACCCCCCCCAAAACATTACAGACCGAATTTGAATATCTCCGTAAATCTCCACGGGGGGGTAAGACCGGTCGGGGAAATTTCCTCTTCAAACCCTTCCTCTGTCGGGAAGGTTCTGCCGATGCATCAACCGAGACCGCGATAAAATACATCGAGATGTCGTTCATCATGTTTACCATATTTTTAAAGACCTTGTTTGAACTGAGGATCTCGAAGAGACGGTTCTCGAGTTCCAGTGCCTCTCTCGACTTCTCGCGGATGTCGGACAGCTTTCCGGCATTCATGGAATGAAGCAGGTTTCGGATCTCCTTGTTCTTCCAGAAGACCAGATCCGTTTTGGTAACAACGAGGGCGTATTTTTTGTTTGACCCGAAAAACCCGAAGTAATTCTTTCCTTCGAGGTCAATAAGGGTCTTCATATATCCGCCGAACTCCCGTGCAAGCTGTGCATGACCCTTTCTGCTGTCGGTGATCTTTTCGCCGTCGATAAGAAAGATGACCTTGCCTGCTCTCAGGAAGTTGCCGTACATCGTCGATATGATGACACTCTTGGTAAACTCCGGGTCGGTAAGATCTTCAGAGTAGTGCAGTTTGATGTAGCGGACAAAATCAATCGTCCCCCCCGCACTCTTTCTGACCTCGCTCAGGGGCATACCGATTCGTTCGCTTAACAAGGAGACTGCCTTTTTGAAGTTGATCTCGTTGAGTTCATCGTAATACTCGCCCGCATAGTCCACAACGGTCCATTTGACCGGAATCAACCCGTACTTCTTCCCGGTAAGCTGGTACATCACCATCTGGTAACGGTATGTCCGGGAGAGAATCTTTCCGTCGAGGATGTTTGCATACAGGTTTGATATGCGCAGTGCGTCCCCGTCGTCATTCGGATCACCGGTTAACACAACACCCTCATTGGAGTGGCCCTTCTGGAAGTGTTCTGATATGTAGCTCCAGAGACCAAGAACAAAATACGTCTTTCCGGATGATCGTGGTCCGAATATAAATATCTCGGACGCCCGCACCCCGACGGTGATCTTTATGGCAAGCCAGTAGAGGATCAAAGAGAGACCAATACCCGCACCGAAGAAGAAGATGCTCTGTGTCGCATATGCCTCGCTGACTGCCGCATCCGGTGCAAGAGCTATCACATACAGTTCATAGGCAAGAAAGCCGATGATGATGGCAAAGAATACGGTAAAGAGCACCTTGGCGAATGTTGCAAGAGTATCATACCGGTTGGTGAGCACCGCCTTTGCGACAAACACCGCACCGCAGAGGATACCGGCCGAGAAGGTGAGGAGTAAGAGATCCACATCCGCCCACGGCGAAGAATATACATAAAATACCGGTACTGCTGCAAATATGCCCGCATAGATGACACCGTTTATCCGGGAATCCTCGTTGAAGAGCATCCCCCACCGCGATGATAAAAAACAGACCGCATAAAAATTCAACCAAAACCGTCAGCCCAAATCCCGGAGGGTGGAGCTTAAAGACCGGGGGGGCCACCGTCGTGAATATCCAGGCAACGATAATGCTCAGGGGGGGGAGACCTAAAAGAAGATACATTTGTCTTCTTTTATTGTTGATGATCATTCCCTGACTGCCTCTTTGATATCCTTTACCGTGTAGAGATCCAAAACCCTCTCCTTTGCCTCTTCGATCTGTGTTTTGTCGCCCGATTCAAGGTCTGATATTTCTGCTGCGTCGGTTAACAGCAGGGTCCTGTCACGGACGATATACTTTCCCTCGTGCAGGTACAGGGCATGGTGGAGGATATTGTTTCTTGCCTTCTCGTACTTCTCCCAGTAGCCTCCGCCGGTTGTCAGCGGGGAGATGTTGTCGAGGAAACTTGCCGCCGCAAAGAACGTGAGCGATATCTCCCAGGGTTTGGTGTAGTTGTGGGAGTTGACCTTGGCACTGTCGACCCCCCCTTTTAAGTCCAGGGATTTTACCAGATTACGCCTGAAGTCACTGCCTTTGTTGTCTATCAACTGCGAGAGCCAGTGCGAGGGGGGGACGAGGCGACGAGGGCGGCCTTGTCAAAACTCCATCTCTCGGTACCGGCACTCCCGTATCCGATGGATATGTTGTTGATACCGAGTTTGTGGGCATCGACAAGCTCCTTGTACTTCCACTGCACAATGTTGTAGAGCTTCTCAATCTCAAGTTTTCCTTCTTCGTCATAATCGAGAACAGAGAGATCAGAGTCATCGTTTAACAGCGAGAGAATGTTCGGGTTGATCTCACCGAACCACGTCCGGTACATCCCCCCCTCAATGGTCTCGTTTCCGCTCTTTCTCTTCTCGTCAATGCTTCTCAGGCCGGATTCATAGGCATTCACTTCCGCATTGAATTTCTTTCTGGGGTCAAAGGTGGCACTCACCAGATCGTCTGTCTTCTGCAGGAATTCGATCTGCTGCTGCATCATCTTCTGCGACTGGATCAGGGCGTCAATCTCGGTGTTGATGTTTCCAATCTTTGTGGTGTAGCCTTCACGGCTGTTTACGATCTCTGTCAGGGACTCCCGAATGCTCGTGAGAACCGATGCGGTGTCCCTTCCGGAAAAGGACCGGATCAGCTCTGCCTTCTCCTCTGATTCAAGGTTGAACTGGGAGAGGAGAGGGGCGATGGTCCCTTCCCGCAAAGAGCCCAGACGTGTGTCAAACTCACGGGTCAGGAACTTATCCTGTATGAAGACCTCAAAAGGATCGCGAATGGCGATCTTCCCGGGATGCATCTGGGATATCTTGCGTATCCTCTCCTCCTTTGTCGCCTTCTCGCTTCTGAAGATCTCAGGGTTCAGTTTCCGGCCGAGCAGACTGTCAGAGAAACCCTGTTTCTTGGCGATCCTGAGCATATAGTCGTTGTAGATGTAGAGGGATACCGACTCCGCCAGATCCTTGAGGTAGGAGAAATCAGTCGACGTCGCCTGCTCCAGCTGTTCGATATCCCCCTGAAGGTCACCGAGCGAGAGTGATGCAAGCCATGCCGCACGTTTAATGGGCTTCGCCTTCTTTTTCTCCGACTGGTTCAGTTTCTCCTGCAAAACAATAAGCAGGGTGGAGAACTTCTCCAGAAATGCCTGTTCGAGAACTTCTATGGAGTCCTGACCGGTGGCAGCGGCGGTGCCGTGGCCGAGTGCAATGTAATCATCGACCGGTCGTGCCAGTGCGTTGACCTCGGATTTGACCAGGCCAAGCATCCGATCCTGCTCGTTGGTAATATCAACCAATTCCGAGCGTTTGTTTTTGACCCGGACATCGGCCTCGCTTATTTCCCCCCCTTTCAGTGCCGACTGGCGGGACGAGAGCATACCGGACACCTTGCCAAAGTTCTCCTCGCCACGGATGACATTAACCAGTGCAGTCCGGGCGGATTTTCCGTGTACCGAGAGCGTCTTTTTCTGGAGGTCGGACATCTCCTCCAGAAGCTGGAGATTCTTTTTGATGACTTCGTAGAGCTCCTGATCCTTTGCATTTTCATGCGGTTTGCTCTCGTTTTCAAGGGATCTCCTGAGCCGGGTGACATACTCGGTAAGCTTATCGAAATCCTTTACCAGAGTGATGTCCCTGAGCTCCTCGGGCATGTTGTTGGTGACTGCCGATTCGATAATGGACTGTGTCTTGAAGTTCAAAAGATCGATGATCTCATTCTCCCAGACTTTCTTTACCTTTTCAATCTCCTTCCGATAGAGGTTGACATCATCGTGAGTGATCTCGGTATCCGTCTTTGAAAATTCCTCAGGATAGAGGGTTTCATTGGTCGCGATAAAGTCCGTGACCTCTTTCAGGATTTTCCCCCCGGTTCTGTGAAATCCCCCCCGAGAGGCTCTCGATGACATCCTCAAAGCCCTTCTTCAGGGACCGCAGGTTTTCAACCGGGTATTCAATCACATGGGAATCCGCGAAGATAAACCCGGAATAATCCTTTTTGGCATCGACGATGGCGGATATATCAGCCGTCGGGAGGTAGAAGGAGTTGATGAACATATAGGGGGGGAAGGAAGAATCAAACTCGACGACTTCCTGCTTCCGGTCCCCTCCGTCCACGTATCCGGTAGGGCTCAGGGATGAGACGATGATATAGTTAAAGAGCTTGTCATCCTTCATGTTGAGATATTCAATCTCCGAGAGGGCGATGGCCGCGTTTAACTGCTCCTTTTCCCCCTCGCTTGCCGCCGGGAGCACCACAAAGAGCCATATTTTTGACTCCTGTCCACGTTTTTCCTTGATGTATCGGGCAAGATCGATAAACATCCCGGAACCGGTACCGCCTCCGAGACCGACAACGATGGCAACCGGGCCGTGGCCCTGGAACGACGGGAAATGTTCTCCGCCCTGGGTGATTGCCTTGTAGAACACCGCCTTGGATATGGCACGCCTGCGATGCACCCCCCCTCCTCCGAAGTCGTCCACGATGTTTTTGTCGATCTGCTTGAGCATCTGGTAGTCAAATCCGTATTCGGGATCGTTCATCCACCATACGTCAACAAGCGGGCGTTCACGCCGGTTTTTGATCTGTTCGGCGATCCCCCCCTTTGAGGTCAGGGATGACACACGCTCGACATTGGCAAGGTCAGGGAGATGGTAATGATAGCTCTTTACGCTCCCTCCCATCTGGCTGTTTGTCCGCTGAATCGCACCGACCTTCGCCTCAACCTCTTCTGAACGTCTGATGTCGTCCTTTCTCTGGTTCGAGTCGGTGTCTATGGTGTAGAGGGTCAGGCGTTTTCCGTCTGAAAGATAGTGCTTTAAGAACCATTCATGGTCATAAAGGTTTGATATGAGCTTCTTTCCGCACCCCCCCCTATGGCAACGACGGTCAGTTCATCCGGCATCTGGAAGGCTTTTCCCTCGATTATATCATTATGAGCCATTGTTTTTAGTCCCCCCCTTGTATTCATTATGGAAATCCTGCATGTTCTTCGCCCGTATCCGGCCGAATACCATTCCGGTTGTAAACCCTGCGACAAGCAGCACAACGGCGATCAGAACCGCTGTTGTAACCGGGATACTTGCATCTTTGGGTGATTCTGCGTATTGTAAGATGTCTTCTGCCTCATCCCTGAGTCCCCCCCGGGAGTAGAGATCGTCAATAAGCGCTCTCATATCGGGGTCAGCGACTGCATTCAGCCGTGACATGAACTCTTCGTCATCGGGAATGGTGATGGAAAATGTCTCTGTCGTACCCGTTCCGAGAATATCGCGGTTTTGATCAAGTGCCTCGATGTGGTAGTAGACATACCCTGTTGTCTGGGTGATCTGTTTTGTTACGACAACGCCGTCAACAATTTCAACCGATGTCAGCATCGGCACCCGGCCATATACGCTGACCGTAATTTTGTCCGGGAATTCACCGACCTCGGTAAGTTCAATCTTATGGTCGTTTAATGCCTCTTCCCCCCCCGGATACATTAAAACCGCTCCCGTCTATCTGCCAGAGGTTGGTGCCTGCTACCGGCATGAGATCCGTGTTTATTTCTATAACCCGTGTCTGTTTGGGGGGGATGGCGCTCACTTCTATTGTATATTGTATTGATTCTCCCTCATTCAGGGATTCAGAAAGCGTTCCATTCGTTAATTCCGCAACAATGGCAGCGGAAGGCATGCATATCAACAGAAATGACAGCGTCAGTGCCAGTGATATGCATACGGATGCCCGATTCCTTATTCGCATACTGAGAAGGTTTATTTAAAAACAGTTAAACATTTCTCAAAATGAAGATGAGGTTTTCAGGGATTAAGCAGCAGCATTGAATCACCTTTGCGCAAGACATACTCTTCCTGCATCATTGAATCAAGCGCAATCTGAAACTCCAGCGGATCTGCACCGATGACCTTTATTGCTTCACGAATGGGGGGAAAAATACTTCCGTTGGATAACCATCGCATAATCTGTAATAGATTTTTCTGGAATCTCCAACAAGGCGGAACGGTTTGATAATCCCCCCCATCGGGGGGAAGAATACCTGCCTGAAACTTCGTCGTCCATGTACGACCAGAGATCCATCACCATATCGATATCTTCCCTGCTGATTTCTGAGCTGCACTGCAGACGGGCATAGGAACAAGCGAGCTTTGGAATGGCATCACCAACATTCTGTCGGTAATTCCTCTTTTTACCCGAATGATACTGCTCCCTCATCTCATAGGTTACTTCAAGAATATCCTTCTCAATCCGGTTCAGATTTTCAGGGTGAATGATGTAGGAATCCAGCAGTTGTGCCCGGATAATTTGTGCCGTATCATCGAGACTCTCCCGATAGTCCTTCAGAAAATTTCGTGATAACACCCCGTCAACAACGATGGGGATGTCAGATACCAGATTTTCCGGAATACGTATCGCCTGATTTATTTCTCCGGTATTTTTGGTGACGGTTTTTTCTTTCTGGGATATGCGATAGTAAATGTCCGAACTCAGTTTCCGGAATTCGTTCGGGATGACGTTGAGTGATTCCCGAAAAAGTTCCCATTGATGCTTCCGGCCAAACACCGCTGAATTAATCCCCCCCCGTATCTTTTTGTACGGGAGGTGATGAGCAGGCAAACAGACATGAACAGGTGGCGATACTCAGGACTTCCTCAGACTCACCACGATAGGGATAGGTAAAATACTCAATCACCTCCCGGAAATCCATGATCTTCTGTTTCATGGCAATCTGGACAACGTCATATTCCTTCCAGCCGGATATGGTCCTGAGTTTTACCCATTTTTTACCGGATGTATCCAGTATGATGGTTTTTTCATCTTCAACCCGGACATCGGCATACCTACCTTCCGGAGGCGGATGCCATCGGTATAGTAGATCTCTTTCTTCGTATTCGGGAGATACGGCGAGTAGTCAAGATAAAAAAACCCATCCTCACGGTCATGCCGGACGTATCCGACATCCCGGTATTTTTGGTTGCAGGCAATCTCCTTTTCAACATTCGATAGTTCATACCCCATCGAGCGGTCATGGAGAGCCATACATGATCATTTCCACGATACCCCATAAGATAATCGTTTGTTGATGCAGAGACCGGAAAAAAGAACGCAAAGAATTGCAGAGATCCGGTCACCCCGGCTTCCGCACCGAAGCAACCATTAATGCGCTGCACACCCCCAGTACTGACAATGGACTCATACGCGCTTGCAACGCGAAATACGGTTGAAGTCGTCACTGATGAAGAACTCCGCTCTGTCCTTGCACAGGACAAAAAGCGAGTATACGCCGGATACGAACCATCCGGTGAAATTCATCTCGGCCACCTTGTCACCATCAATAAACTCATCGACCTGCAGAATGCAGGGTTCCAGGTCGTCGTCCTCCTGGCAGACCTCCACGCCTACCTGAACCGCAAGGGCACCATGGAGGAAGTCAGGGAACTGGCAGAGTATAACCGCCGCTGTTTTGAAGCGGTCGGCCTGAAGGATGCAGAATTTGTAATGGGCAGTGACTTCCAGCTCTCCCCCCCTGAGTATCAGCTCGATGTACTGATGCTCTCACAGCGTATCACCATCAACCGGGCCACCCGATCCATGAACGAGGTCGGACGCCAGATGGAGAACCCGACCGTCTCCCAGATGGTCTATCCCATCATGCAGATGGTCGACATCGCCCGGCTCAATGTAGACGTGGCCCTGGGTGGCATCGACCAGCGCAAGATTCACATGCTTGCAAGGGAACACCTCCCGTCCATCGGGGTAAAGGCACCACTCTGCATCCACACGCCAATCATAAACGGCCTTGACGGCAAGAAGATGGCCTCCTCTTCCGGGAACTACATATCGATTGCAGACTCAGAGGAGACCGTCGCAAAGAAGATGAAGAAGGCCTTCTGCCCACCGGAAATTGAGGAGAACCCGGTGCTCCAGACACTGAAGTACCACGTCTTCCCCCCCGCCTCGGCACCGTCAGCATACACCGCCCGGAGAAGTTCGGCGGCGATGTCACCTTCACCTCCTATGAAGAGATGGAAGGGGGGGCATACGCAGCAGGAAACATCCATCCGGCAGATCTGAAGGCTGCGGTTTCCAACGGACTCATCGAAGCACTGGCAGATGCCCGTGCGTTTATGAACGGTGAGTAAGCAGATTCATACCACACATACCGGAGATCAGATACATTATGGGAAAGAGAGACGCACTCATTGAACGTTTTGACCGTGAAACCGAGCGGATGGGAGTCCGGATACGGGACGCAGACCAGATGAAGGTCTCCGAGAACGTCTTTGACGACGTCACCCTTCTCTCCCTCTACCGTCTGGTGCACAAGAAGAAGATTCAGGAAATCGGCCCCCCCATCTCCACCGGAAAGGAGGCAAACGTCTTCTACGGCGAAGGCGAGGAGATGTCGATTGCCATCAAAATCTATCGTATCCAGTCGGCCAATTTCCGGTCGATGAGCGAGTATATTATCGGCGACCCCCCCCGTTTCTCCTCGGTGAAAAAGTCCAAAAAAGATCTGATCTTTGCCTGGACCAAGAAGGAATACTCCAATCTGGCCCGTGCCCATGATGCAGGTCTCCGGGTGCCCCCCCTTCCAATTTACTTTGACCGCAACATCCTCCTCATGGAGTTCATGGGCAAAGATGAGGTGGCCTATCCCCCCCAGCTGCGGCTCGTCCGGCTGGATGACTATCAGGCTGTCTATGACGAGATCACCGCCGCAATGAAGACTCTCTTTAATGAGGCGGAACTCGTTCACGCCGACCTTTCCGAGTTCAATATTCTCTGGGACGGCGAGCACCCGATCATCATCGACATCGGGCAGGCGGTGACCCCCCCTAACCACCCGAAGGCCATCGCATTCCTTGTCCGGGATATCAAGAACATCAACCGCTACTTTGCCAAACGGTGCACCATCAGAGATGAGGAAGAGCTCTTCCGCGACATCGTCGGCGAACACCGGATGCAGATCTGAGTATCCGATTCTTCGGATATTCTTTCTTCCGGATATGCTTTTTATTCTCAGGGATGTATCTACTCCCATCCGGGCACTGTTGGTGGTGCCGGTGATTCCTGCTATTCGACGTAATGTACTGGCATCGAGAGCCAGATAATGCCTAAATGCCCAATTCGGGAGATTATTGGCCGGGAAAATTGCATCCACACAGCGGTCCGGAGCGGGCAGTTCCCGGCTGAGACAGTCCATTCATCCTCTCAAAATCTCCATCAACAGAGACCCCCCCTTAATAATCCGCGGTCCTCCGTATTTTCAGCAAATAACGGGCATTAGGCTCGTCTTTTTCCAGCAAAATTGATCCCCCCCTGAAAATACGTCAGTTCTGCCTCAAATCCCTGAACGCAGGGAATAAAAATGGTAGGTACGACGGGAAAAAACGTGAAAAACCGGAGAAAATCGCATCCACACAGCGGCCCGGAGTGGTCGGTTTACGGCTGAGACATGCCATTCGTCCTCTCAAAATCTCCATCAACAGAGACCCCCCCTTAATAATCCACAGTCCTCCGTATTTTCAGCAAATAACCGGCATTCCCGCTGCCATTTTCCGGTGAAAAACCCGGGCAGGAAATACGCCCATTCTGCCCTCAGATTCCCAAATGCAGGGATCAAAGAGAGTGGGTAGAGAGTAAGATCTGACAAAATCAGGGAGGGCAGGAGCTCCTGGGTAAAACACTACAAAAAAAGAAAAAAAGGGGGTGAATTACCCGTTGATCCAGTAATTAACGGTGTCCTGGTTTGCATCCACCCATGCCTTAGCGGCATCCTCGGCGGTTGCACCATTCTCAACTGCAAGCATCACGGATTCCATGTCTGAAGACTTCCATGAGAAGCGCTCAAGGATGGCATAGGCTTCCGGATTCTCTTCTTTGAATCCTGTCCGGGCCACACTTCCGATATACTCCTCGCCGCCATAAACACCCTGGGGGGGTCTTCAAGGTATTTCAGATCGAAGCGGACAAACATCCAGTGGGGGGGCGTCCAGCCGGTGACAACAACCCAGTCACCATCTGCGTATGCATCACTGAGCTGTGCGGCCATGCCGGCACTTGATGACGCCACAAGTGTGTAGTCGAGACCATACTCTTCGATGGCATTTTCAGTTGCGGACATGATGCCTGCACCCGGTTCAATACCAGTGATCTTGCCATCGAACTTGTCTGCAACGCTGTTCATCTCATCTATCGAATCGATGGTCACATACGACGGTACTACAAGACCGATCTTTGCACCCTCAAG
The DNA here is from genome assembly GCF_001315945.1 of Methanogenium cariaci JCM 10550. Lineage (GTDB taxonomy): Archaea > Halobacteriota > Methanomicrobia > Methanomicrobiales > Methanomicrobiaceae > Methanogenium > Methanogenium cariaci. The sequence continues at coordinate 24,520 of NZ_BBBG01000002.1, forward strand.
GTTCTTGCCGACCATCACAAGGTCATCGCCATACGTATCCCAGTAACTGGCATGAGTGAACGGCATCCATGACGCGATGCTCATATCAACCTGACCATCAGCGAGTCCCTGGTAGAGAGGACCAACGTCAACAGCTTTTAGTTCCACATCGTAGCCTGCCTGTTCATACGCAGTCTTCAATACATTGGTACTGGCGATCTCAGAATCCCAGAGAACGTAGCCGATAGAAACCTCTTTTGCAGTTTCTGCTCCGGAATCAGTGGTCTGAGAATCAGCTGCACTACTTGTGCAGCCGGCAACAAAAATGACACTGAATAACACTAACAAAACAAGAAAAAATCCTTTCGTTTTTGAACTTACCAAATAAACACATCCATTACGTCAGAAAGAAATCGTTCGGAAACGTTTGAAAACTGACGTAATTAAAAATTTGATTGAATCCTATATACTTATTTTTATATCTATTTCGCCTGAAAAATGATCCGATCCCTGTATATCACGGCCGGAAATGCGGGTGATAATTACAATGCCCCCCCGGGATACACCATTCACTGCAGATGCATCAGGCGGCTTAAAAAAAGGGATAGGGGGAATTACCCGTTGATCCAGTAGTTAACGGTCTCCGGATTTGCATCAACCCATGCCTGTGCGGCATCCTCTGCGGTTGCGCCCTCCTCAACTGCAAATATCACGGATTCCATGTCCTCGATCGTCCAGTGGAAACGCTCCAGAATGGCGTATGCCTCAGGATCATCTTCCTTAAAGCCCAGACGGGCAAGACTTTCGAGATGCTCCTCACCGCCGTAGATACCTTGGGGGGGTCTTCGAGGTACTTCAGGTCAAAGCGGACAAACATCCAGTGGGGGGGTGTCCAGGCGGTGATCACAATCCAGTCACCATCTGCGTATGCACCGGTGAGCTGACCTGCCATGGCAGAGCACGATGAGGTGAGAAGGTGTAGTCGAGACCATACTCCTCAATTGCCTTATCAGTAAGTCCCATGACGCCTGCACCCGGTTCGATGCCGGTGATCTTGCCATCAAACTTGTCTTTGACACTGTTCATCTCTTCTATCGAGTCAATGGTCACATACGACGGAACCACAAGACCAATCTTTGCTCCCTCAAGGTTCGTACCCACCTTATCAATCGAGTCACCGTAGGTATCCCAGTAGCTTGCATGTGAGGTAGGCATCCATGACGAGATCGTCATATCAACCTGACCATCAGCGAGCCCCCCCTGATACAGAGGACCAACGGCGACGACCTTGAGCTCGACATCGTAACCTTCCTGTTCAAGTACCGTCTTTAATACATTGGCACTTGCAATCTCCGTATCCCAGAGCATATAGCCGATGGACACCTCTTTTGTGGGTGCTGTTGTCGAAGGATCAGCTGCATTATTCGTGCAACCGGCAACCAGAATTGCACTGAGTAAAACTAACAAAACAAGTAAAATTTCTTTCGATTTTAAATTTAGCAAATATACACATCCATTAAGTCAAAAAATCGCCGGATAACGATCCTGAATTGACTTAGAAACTAGGATTGGAGTTCATATATGTATATGGTTCACCGCTGTTTCAGGTGTATAGGTATAACCGGAACTGAACCGGTATCTCACAGAAGACACTGTCCTGAACAACTCGGGATTTCACGATTTTATTTCATCCGCTTAGGAGCATAACAGATCAGAATCGGTAAGAGAATAATCAACACGTATATCCACACGGTTCAGCAAAGAGCCAAAAAAGATTTGGGGTAATTACCCGTTAATCCAGTAGGTAACGGTGTCCGGGTTTGCATCCACCCATGCCTGGGCAGCATCCTCTGCGGTTGCGCCCTCCTCAATTGCAAGCATCACCGATTCCATGTCCTTGGGTTCCCAGTGGAAGCGCTCAAGAATGGCGTAGGCTTCAGGGTTGTCTTCCTTAAATCCTGTGCGGGCAAGGCTTCCGATATACTCCTCGCCGCCGTACACACCCTTGGGGTCACTGAGGTACTTCAGGTCGAAACGGACAAACATCCAGTGGGGGGGCGTCCAGCCGGTGACAACGATCCAGTCGCCGTCCTTGTATGCATCACTAAGCTGTGCGGCCATGCCGGCACTCGACGACGGTACAAGGGTATAGTCCAGACCGTAATCCTCAATGGCAGTCTCGGTCGTGGACATAATGCCTGCACCCGGTTCAATGCCCATGATCTTGCCATTGAACTTGTCTGCAACACCGTTCATCTCGTCTATCGAGTCAATGGTCACATACGAAGGAACCACCAGACCAATTTTTGCTCCCTCAAGGTTCTTACCAACCAACACGATATCGTCACCGTAGGTATCCCAGTAGTTTGCCTGCGTGGCGGGCAGCCATGCAGAGACACTCATATCAACCTGACCATCGGCCAGTGCCTGGTAGAGAGGGCCTGCATCTACCGCCTTGATCTCCACATCATAGCCTGCCTGTTCGTAGATTTTCTTTACCACATTGGTACTGGCAATCTCAGAGTCCCAGAGCACATAGCCGATGGAGATCTCCTTTGCAGCTCCGGCCCCCGGTTCCCGGAGAATCGGATTCATCCGTGCAGCCGGCAACAAAAATGACACCGAATAACACGCACAGAACAAGTAACAGATTTTTCATATTCCTATTAATCATATAACCACGTCCGTTGTTTCAGAAAGCAACCGTCGGAAGACGGATGAAATCTGATGCATCATTAAATTTGTTTGCTGATCATATAAATATATTTATTATATTTATACTTATTTTTTCTGGCCAGAACGAATCACATTCTGGGTAACACGATCGAGAATGATCGCAATGATAACAATACAGAGACCCGCCTCGAATCCGCCACCGATATCGACCCGCTGGATACCCGTCAGGACATTCAGTCCGAGACCCGCAGCCCCCGATCATCGCCGCGATGACGGTCATCGAGAGAGCAAGCATGATACACTGGTTTACACCGGCCATGATCGTCGGCAGTGCCACCGGCAGCTGGACCTTGACAAGCTTCTGCCACTCGGTCGCTCCGAAGGCCTCGCTCACCTCAATGAGCTCGACCGGGACTTGCCGGATACCCAGATTGGTGAGCCGGATTGCAGGTGGCATCGCAAAGATGATCGTTGCAATCATCCCCGGTACGTTTCCGAGACCAAAGAAAATTACCGCCGGAATCAGGTAGACAAAGGACGGCATCGTCTGCATCAGGTCAAGGGCGGGTCGAAGCGCCGCATTGACCAATGCGGATCGTGAGGCCAGAATTCCCAGAGGAATCGCAATTGCAAGCGTCACAAAGGTAGAGGTAAGGACGAGGGCAAGTGTCAGGATAGTCTCGGACCAGAGATCCAGCAGATAGATGAAGAGCAACCCGAAGAGGGTTAAAAGCCCGATTTTGAGATTTTTGCGGGTGAGCACCCACGCAAGGACAGCAAAAATGACGATGAGAATCAGGGAGGTACAGCTGCCATCCCGTCCTGAAAGCCACTGACCAGCATATCCATGACCGAAGTGATCCAGTCCAGCAGCCAGCCAAAGGTCACATCAATCCACTCAACGATCACCTCAGCCGCCTCGCCGACCGGGAGAATACCAGACATTATACCTCAACCTCCAGCCGGGCAAGACCCGCAAGCAGTGATCCCCCCCGGACAATGAATCCCTTTATTCTTCCTCATCGTCAAGAACCGCCACCGGGTAGGCAGTCTCCGCCATAATCGGCATCAGTTCCTGTGCCGGGGTGTCCAGCCTGACCGTGGGACTGTCAGTCACCATCACATCCCGGAGAGGTATTTCACGTTTCTTGGCTTCAACGGCACCTTCCACGGTCACAAGGCCCCGGAACACACGGTCCTTTCCCGCAACGAATAGACTGGATATACCATACTCCTCCATCAGGCGCAATGCATTTCTCGGCCCAGAATCCGGGGGGGCAACAGCGGTTCGGGACGCTTCATCACATCCTTTGAGACAAGCACACGGGAGAGGTTGACGTCTTCAACAAACCGTTCCACATAATCACAGCTGGGGGGGTTCTGGAGAAGATCCTCTGCGGTTCCGATCTGGGCGATGACCCCCCCGTCCTTCATGAGCGCAATCCGATCCCCCCCGAGCTTGAGGGCCTCATCCAGATCATGACTGACAAAGATGATCGTCTTGTTCAGCCGTGCCTGGAGTTCAATGAGTTCATCCTGCATATCACGGCGGATCATGGGGGGGTCAAGTGCGCTGAACGCCTCATCCATCAGAAGGATATCCGCATCGCTTGCAAGAGCCCGGGCAAGACCGACCCGCTGTTGCATACCGCCGGAGAGACCGGAGGGATAACTCTCCTCATACCCGGAAAGCCCGACAAGGTCTATTGCCTCCCTTGCCTTCTGTTCACGTTCTTCGAGTGAGATACCCTGTATTTCAAGGCCAAAGGCTACGTTCTCCAAGATCTTCCGGTGGGGGGGCAGGAGAGCAAAACCCTGGAAGATCATGCCGATCTTCGTGCGCCGCACCTGTCTGAGCTCGTCCTCATTCATCGCAACGATATTTACCCCGTCTATCTCAACAGCCCCGCTGGTTGGTTCGATAAGCCGGTTGATGCACCGCAAAAGGGTTGACTTTCCGCAGCCGGAAAGACCCATGAGAACGAACAGTTCACCCTCATATACATCAAAAGAGAGTGACCGGAGCGCAACATTCTGTTGTGTCTCCTCAAAAATCTCCTGCTTTTTCTTCCCCTGCTCAACAAGGCGAAGAGCCTCATCAGGACGTTTACCAAAAATTTTCGTAAGCTCCCTGACACTGACTTTGATATTTTTATCTATTTCTTCTTCCTGGGTTTCTTCCATGAAATGGCAACTCCGGGAGATTCGGGTAATTGCCTAAGCAATTCCGAATTACATAAACCTTTTTGTAATACAGTCACTTGAAGGGTTAGGTCATCGCACAGGGGGGGCGCCTAATGTGTCAAAACAATATATGCATTTGGGTAAATTCTGGATCGGGTACAGCAATCATTTCCCCCCCGACACACACAAGACGCGCAGATTCCCCCCCTCCGCTAACCATTATCCCCCCCTTCCACACCCCCCCATTACTGTATACCACGGGAGAAATACCCATCATGACCACCACTGAGATAAAAATCACCACCAACCGTATCCCGGTTCTCATCGGGAAAGGCGGCAAAACCAAACGCGATATTGAAAAAAAGACCGCCACCAAACTCACCATCGACTCCGATGACGGCCTTGTCGGAATCGAAGGGGGGGAGGATGCCATCGCGGTCCTGCGGACAACAGAGATGGTGCGTGCCATCAACCGGGGGGGATTCTCACCCGAACGGGCTGCCACCATCTTCGAGGATGAGGATATGATGCTTGACATCCTGGACCTCTCCAGCGTCTGCAACACGCCAAAGCAGATGGAACGTCTCCGGGGGGGCAGGATCATCGGCAAGGAAGGACGGGCACGGGAACAGATCGAGGATATGAGCGGTGCCATCCTCTCAGTCCAGGGCAAAACCGTCGCCATCATCGGCATGATCGACCAGGTGAGGAATGCCCGAACCGCCGTTGAGATGCTCGTGGAAGGTCTCCCGCATGCGACAGTCTTCTCTTTCCTGGATCGCAAGAAGAAAGAGGCCAAGTTCGACATGCTCGACTATTATTACTGACCAAAATCCCCATCTCCCATATTTTGAAAACGGCCCATCCTGTAAAGAACATATGAATCCCTGAGAGCTCCCGGATAAAATGGATGATTTCCACTGGAATATATATGCTTGTTTTCCGCCCGTTTACCGTAAATAAAGGAATAGGATCTTTATTACACAGGAAAAGAAGGGGGGGTGACCGTGCACTTTTCTGAATTACCCCCCCTGCCTGAAACGTTTGTTCGACATTATAAAGAGAGAGGTATCGAATCCCTCTACCCGCCCCCCCAGGATGAGTGCATTGTAGCAGGCCTGCTGGATGGGACGGATCTGCTGATTGCCATCCCCCCCACCGCATCCGGCAAAACCCTGATTGCCGAGATGGCGATGCATGCGGCCATCGCACGGGGCGGCATGTGCCTCTACATCGTGCCTCTGAAGGCACTTGCGACCGAAAAGGCCCGCGAGTTTGCAAACAAGGGTGTGGCAATCGGTGTCGCCACCGGGGACTACGACCAGAAGGAGAAACGTCTCGGTGCAAACGACATCATCATCGCCACATCAGAGAAGGTGGATTCCCTCCTGAGAAACGGTGCTCCCTGGCTCTCTCAGGTCACCTGCCTCGTGGTCGACGAGGTGCACCTCATCGATGACGAAACCCGTGGCCCCCCCACCCTTGAGATGGTGATCACCAAACTGCGGCATGCCTCCCCCCCCGACATGCAGGTTATCGGCCTCTCTGCCACCATCGGCAACCCAAAGCAACTCGCCGGGTGGCTGGGTGCCGATCTCATCACCTCCGACTGGCGTCCGGTAGACCTCAGGGAAGGCATCTGCTACCACAATACCATCTACTTTGACGATGAGGACAAGGTTATTCCCGCCCCCCCGCAAAGACGGAGGACATCAATCTCCTCCTTGACTGCGTAGCGGACGGGGGGGCCAGTGCCTTGTCTTCGTCTCATCCCGGCGCAATGCAGAAGGCTATGCAAAACGGGCGGCGACAGCCCTCAAATGTGAAGATGCAGCACTAACCGGTATTGCAGAGAAACTGGAAGCCGCCGCAGAGACTGATATGGGCCGGGTGCTTGCCGCCTGTGTGAGAAAGGGTGCGGCATTCCACCATGCCGGTATGAACCGGATACAGCGAACGCTCGTCGAAGAGGGCTTCAGGAACGGGTATATCAAATCCATCTCCTCAACTCCCACGCTTGCAGCGGGCCTGAACCTCCCCCCCGCCCGCCGGGTGATCATCCGTGACTACCTCCGTTACTCCGGCGGAGAGGGGATGCGACCCATCCCAGTGCGGGAATACCGGCAGATGGCAGGAAGAGCCGGACGACCGCATCTGGATCCCTACGGCGAGGCCATTCTCATTGCAAAGGCCGAGTACGCGGTAAACAATCTCCACGAGGAATATGTGGAGGCACCTGACGAGGATGTCCGGTCACGCTGCGGGGAACCGGGTGTCCTCACCGCACACATCCTCTCACTCGTCGCAACCGGGTATGCCCGGTCCCGCGATGAGCTGATGACATTTCTGGAGAAGACCCTCTACGCATACCAGCACACCGGCAAAAAAGCACTCAACCGCACGCTGGATGATGCCCTCGCATTCCTCATCAATGCAGAGATGCTGACCGATCTCTCCGGCATGCTGCATGCCACCGAATACGGAGATCTGACAAGCAGGCTCTATATCGACCCGCGTTCAGCCGAAATCATCACAACCGCCTCCGGGAAGAAGGAGAACTCACCGATCTTGCCCTGTTGCAGCTGCTCTGCATGACACCCGATATGTTTACGCTCTACGTCAAAAATAACGACGTCGGTGTGCTTGAAAAGTTCTTTTATGAACATGAGGAAGAGTTCAGAACCGAGTTCACCTATGATGATATGGAGGAATTCTTCCGCAGCCTCAAGACCGCGATGCTCCTCTCGGATTGGACGGACGAACTGGGTGACGATACCATATGCACCCGCTACGGAATCGGGCCGGGCGACATCTACAATGCGGTTCAGGGAATCGGCTGGCTGCTGCACGCCTCCGGGAGACTGGCTCGCCTTGTTGCCCCCCGAACAGCGTGACATGGTGGAGGAGACCACTCTCCGGGTACGCCACGGGATCAGGCATGAACTAATCCCTCTCGTGCGGGTCAAAGGCATCGGGCGCGTACGGGCACGACGGCTTTTTACCAACGGTATCACCGGCCCGGAAGCACTTGCCGCAGCAGACCCCGCCGTTGTCGGCCGCATCGTGGGCGGCAAGACCGCAGAGAGTATCATCCGGGCAGCCAAAGCGGTGAGACGGGGGGGAAAGGGCCAGAGGGATATCATATCCGAACGAATGGTTGCACGGGACAGTCCCCGCCCTTCAGAAGACCGGCACGACAAAACACCAGCAGGAAACATGAAAGAAGAGAACAATACAGGAACGAATGAGGATTCCGGTGCACAACGCACGCTTTTCTCATTCGGGGGGGGAAGACCGGTGAATAACATATCCAGCCCCGTCATACCCCCCTACCAGCTCATATACGCCGATGCAGAGATCATCGACATCCCCGCATTTCTCGCGGCCGTGCATACCGCAGCCGAAAATCTCGGTGCACATACCCACATCATCTGTATCAATGCAGACAGGGTCGCCGGACGCCTGCACATAACGACGGCACTTGCCCACGCCTGTCGGACCTGGTTTACGGATAAGAACCCCATCGCCCGGTCCTTTGAGATGGAGCTCCTCCTCTGGGTGGCGGCAAGCCGCCAGACAAGTGTCGCCTCCCGGTTTGGAGCGCAAGAAGGGACAATGCCCCCTCTGGGTTGTGGTGGTGGCAGCAGAGAAGAGTGCAACAGCAGAGATCTCCCGTCTGCCCGGACTGACACTGCATCCCACCCCCCCACCGGTGACAGCAGAGGAGATGGGTGCAGAGAAGCAGGCACACCTGATGCAGGATTTCTCGATCAGTGAACCAGAACTTTTGACCGTCGGTCTGAAACGACTCCCCCCCGAACTTGTCGCCGAACGGGTCGCCCTCTCTGTCATGCACCGTTAGGTGCACGAACGGAATTATTTTTTACCCGGCACTCCATACCACCATTATCAATGGATCTCTCCCGTCTCTGCTCAGTGGCCGTGCGGGCCGTCTCCATCGAAAGCATATCTCCTGTATCCATCGAAGGAACCGTAACGGTCGCCGTCACCTCCCGTGCACCAGCCCGGCTGACCCTTTCCGAGGTCAGGTTTGATATCCTCCCCGACAGCACGCCTGAACGGTCCATCATCCACGGCTGGGCCGAGAACGTCATTCTGGGCGCTATTCCACCACCGAGGTGCCGGTGCCGGTGTCCATCACCTCAGTAGAGGCCGTCCGCTTCCTCACCCGTGCCCTGACCCGTGACATGGACGCCCGTGTCCGGGGGGGTACAGCAAAGATAGACGCCTATCTCTCCGAGATCATTATTCCGTTTGATGAGGTGATCACGCTCCCGTCCCTCCTGACACGGTGACCTCCCCCGTGAAACAACACATGCCATTATTACCGACAAATGAGAATATCTCCCAGATAGTATGGCAGGAACACGAGGACACTTTGAGAAAGGCGTATGGGTGGAAGAACCGATACCGGACGAAAACGCAGAAAAGACAACAGAACCTGATATCAATATCGAAGAGACACTGAATGCGGCCCGTACATCAGTCTCCCGGGCAGTGACCGATGTAAAGGTCCTTGGAAAGATTCTCTTCGGTACCAAAAACGGGCGCGACCATCTGGAGAAAGAAGCGGCAAAGGCCGGAGAGAAGATGGAAAAGGCAATCAACGAGGCCGTTGAAGACGCACGAAAAAGACTCAAAAAGACGGAATAATTCACCTATTTTTATCGGTTCGGTTCATCCATCGTTCACGTAAACAGGATACGGCCGAGCATTTCCCGGATACTTATCCCTGACCAAAAAGATACCGATCATCATACATTCCGGTGCATTCCCGGATGTCTGTTATCCTTCAGCAGATCGGGACAGCAGCAGGACCGACCGAACCGTCGGGAACATCGCAATTGTATCCCCCCGCCCCCGGCCAGAACTAACACCCAAGGTTATTATAGAGAGGAGTAGTATTGGGAGAATAACACGGGACCGGAAGGTAACGTACGGCCCGATGGAGGCGAATTATATTGACAAAACGATATATAATGATAGTCCTGATCATCTCTCTCATTGCAATGTGCATGGTGATGCCCGCAGTGGCAGTCGAACTGGAAGAGACGTATCTGGGAAAAGTAACGAAGGCAGATCAGGCGACAGGCGCACTTGATGTGAAGATCTCCGCAAAGTGGGACGGAAAGCAGTTTGCACCGGTTGACCCGATGACCGTCTCCGGCACCTCGACATTTGATCTGCTCTTTGACAACATCAAACAGAGTGATGAAGTGGTCGGCACCCTGATGGGCGGCGAAAAGTGGATCGCAGTCGGCCTTGTCGGGTCAAAACAGTCCACCCAGAAACAGTTGCTCTGGATGGCCGGCGATCCGAACGCCATGGTATCACCATTTGTCGGCAACTACCGGGTATTGTATAACGCAACACCGGATTGTGATTCATGTAAAGGATCCGTCTGCTATGCCCGGTCGGTGGATGTGACGGTTACCACTATCGGCTACAACTCAAACGGCAAGGAGTACACGGTGGCAGAGGTCGGAACACAGACGATGCGGCCGGCGGACAGATGGAATACAGAAAAGAAAGATAACCAGCAATATCTGGAGATCCTCTTCATCAAAGGAGAAGCCCCCCCTGCATCTGCCTGCCCGGAGAGTGAGATGATCGTAGGCCCGCAGGCGGTCTCTGAATTCTTCATCAAGTCGGTGAATGTTGCATCCGTTGTGCCCACCACAACCCCGGCACCGGCAGTGACCACTCCCCCCCGACCGTGGAAGTGACCACTGCCGTGCCTGCAACACTGCCTGCAACAGCAGCCACACCGGCACCGACCCCCCCACGCCGACCCCCGGATTGATGATAGCAGCGATGCTCGGCTGTGTTGCAGCACTGGTAGTTATCCGCCGGTAACTTCTCTTTTTTTCTGCCTGCTCCGTAAAAGGTATTTTTTCCGGTTCCCCCCCATTGTACCTGACATATGAGTCTCATGGTGATTGCAGAGAGTATTATCATCCTCTTTCTGCTGATGGGTGTCGGCTATCTTTGCAGGCGCAGCGGCGTCATCAACCAGGAGGGAACCCGCGGTCTCTCCTCGTTTGTCGTGAACGTGAGCCTTCCGGCCCTGATTGTAATGGCGATGCAGGTGCCCATCACCCCCCCCGAACTGGTGGCCAATGCGGGGGGGGATACTGCTCGGACTGGTTGTATTTTATGGAGTCTCCTTTGCACTCGCCTTTACGGTGCCCCGGTTCGTTGCAGACTCTGATCTGGAGGAGGGGGGGTAATGCGGTTTATGCTGGTCTTCTCAAACCTCGGGTTCATGGGTATTCCGGTAGCAGGAGCGGTATTCGGGCCCGAGTCCATCTTCTATGTCTCCATATTCAATCTCACGTTCAGCATCCTGCTCTTCTCGGTGGGCGTTTTGATGCTCAGGCCTGATATGGGCAAGTACCTTGACCCGAAACTCTTCCTAAACACCGGCCTCATTGCATCGGTGGCAGGCCTCATTCTCTTCGTCCTGCAGGTTCATATCCCGTCACCGTTTGCCGATGTCTTCACCCTGCTCGGCAGTACCACCACCCCCCCGCTTGCGATGGTCGTTGTAGGAGCGCTCCTCGCCACCCTGCCCATAGAAGGGATCTTCACGGACAAAAAGATCTGGGCCATCACCCTGCTGCGTCTCTGTGTCATCCCCATTGCAGTCTTTCTCGTACTCCGGCCCTTTGTGGAAGGACCGTTCCTGTTGGGCGTTCCGGTGCTTCTTGCAGCAATGCCGGTTGCAGCCAATGCGGTGATGCTGGCCGAAGAGTACCATGTGGACTCCACCCTTGCATCGAAAGGGGTTTTTCTCACGACCATCCTTTCGCTGGTAACGCTCCCGCTCATCACTCTTTTGATCACTTGAAGGCGGGGGGGGAGGTAAGGGTGCCCCCCCGTTCTTTCGCTGCCTGACCGGTAAGAAAGGGCTGCAGGGAACGGGCAGGATGGCAAGCTATTTTTTTTGTCCCGCCGAGAGGTATGCAGGAGACTTCTGATACATGTACAGACTGGTATTACTACGCCATGGAGAGAGTGAATGGAACCGGGAGAACCGGTTTACCGGGTGGACCGATGTCGACCTCTCGGAAAAAGGGCTGAAAGAGGCCCATGCGGCAGGGGGCGCTGCTTCGCCGTGAGGGGTTCACCTTCGATGTCGCCTACACCTCGGTGCTGAAGCGGGCCATCCGGACCCTCTGGATTACGCTTGATGAACTGGACCGGATGTGGATTCCCGTGCACCGTTCCTGGCGCCTGAACGAACGCCACTACGGTGCCCTGCAGGGATTGAACAAGGCAGAGACCGCGGCAGAATTCGGTGACGAACAGGTATTCATCTGGCGGAGAAGCTACACCATTCCGCCCGAACCCCCCCTCGCAACGGATGACAAGCGTTCACCTGCAAACGATCCACGATATGCCACTCTTTCACCTGATGAACTCCCTCTCACCGAGTGCCTGAAGGATACGGTCGCCCGCTTCCTTCCCGTCTGGAACGAGGAGATCGCTCCGGCCATCAAATCCGGAAATAATGTCCTCATCGCCGCCCACGGCAACAGTCTTCGGGCGCTCATAAAAAATCTTGAAGGTATCTCCGATGAGGATATATCACAGCTCAATATCCCGACCGGCATGCCGCTGGTCTATGAACTTGATGAAGACCTGAAGCCCATCCAATCATACTACCTCGGCGACGAGGATGCAGTCAATGCGGCAATGCAGGCCGTTGCAAACCAGGGCAAGGCCCAAAAATAATTCCTTTTTTGGCAGAGAGAGAAAGAGATCCACACCCGGTCTGCCATGTGGATCGTTCTGTTTATCCGGTATCATTTTTGAAGAGTCGGGTAGCAGATATCAGGTATGCCGGTATCCATCTCCTCCATTTCCCAACGCAGAAAATCAAAACGGATGGGCGAAGGGGGGGTACAAAAACAGAGAAGAGGCAGTATTCCTGTTTCTGATATCCGGACGGTTCGTTTTCACTTTTACACACGTTTTATTTGCTTTATTTCCGGGTAGAAATTTTAAATATTACTCATTATGGCCTTGATTTGTCTATTACTGTGTGCGTGTACGATTCATCGTTTCATTTTCACTCGCGCCGGGTTCACAGAGACACAGATCCGCCTCACCGCAATGATCAGACATGCTGTGTGTTCTCCCAGCGGCATGAAAACTTCCCTTGTTACCTGTACACTTCTCTATGTACTGTACTTCTTTAGAAGAATACGTACCAATACAGGCTTTTTCCGGAGCCTCTTTGTTTTCACTTTGCGGGTAAAAACCGGGTGAAAGAGTGAAAACATCAGGAACAAAAAATATGGTGCAGAGACCGTCTCACCACGAGCGCTGCGGGAACCAGACAAACGGGATGCGGTATAATCTAACCCATGTTGCAACGATGAGAACCTAGCCCCGATGGCTGTCCGTTCGTTCTCCGTGGCATTTATTCCGGCAATATTTTTCAGAGCTGAAAAAAGAGATATGCTCAGTTCTAACTGTCTTTCACTGCGATAATGAGGAAATCAGGTTCATCGTGTATGCCCAGAAAGCCGAAGATAATTTTGATATATTCGTTATAAAGACCGGCCATCTTCCGGTATTCCCCCCCGTCAATAAACCCGGCATCCGAGGCGGCAGGCGTCGGAGTGGCCGTGGGAACCGGGGGGGTCTGTGCCACTGTTGCGGTTGCCTGCGGACTGACGGTAATTCTCGCCGTGTATTCATCTGTTTTGCTGCCGTCTCTCACCTCAAGAGAGGCCGTGTAGGTTCCGGGTGAGGAGTAGACGACATTGGACGGGGGGGATTTCCCGGTATAGGTCTGGCCATTGCCAAAGTCCCAGTACCAGGAGTCGATGTCAGCGCCGGTGGAACTGTCCACAAACCGCACCGTAAGTGGTGCAGTACCGCTTGAAGGGTAGGCATTGAATCGGGAAGTGAGCCGGACCGTGCCGACGGTGACAGTCTTTTGAATGTAATCTTTGCCACCGCCGCTGTTCCAGACCGTGAGTTCCACAATGTAGCTGCCGGAATTCTCGTAGGTATGCGTTGGATTTTCAAGGGTACTTTCCTTGTTACTGGAGGAGGCCATCCTGTCACCAAAGTACCACTTCCACTGATCGATATGATCCCCCCCCTTCGATATGTCAGAGAAGGTGATGACCTGTCCCGCGACCGGGCTTGTCGGTGACCAGGTGAAGTCGGCGTCCGGGTTATCGCCGGTGAAAACGGTGGTGCCTTCCCCCCCGACGGTGATCTCTTTGGTGACCGTGGCAGAGTACCCACCGGCCTTTTTGATGGTGAGTTTCACGTCATACTTTCCGTCTCTGGTGTACTTGTGAGATGGATTCCGATCTTCCGAACCGGTATTGTCTCCAAAATCCCATTCCCAGTCATCGGGATATCCATCAGACTGGTCGGTAAAGTAGACATATTCATCCGCGTCAGGATTTGTCGGGGAAAATTTGAAATTCGCATCCAGAGGATTGTCAACCTGAACCGTAATCTCCTGAGTATACACCGCGGACGTGCCGGCGGTATTTGAAACCGTCAGCTTGACAGTATATGTGTCGGCGGATCGGTAGGAATGAGTCGGATTCTGTAATGTGCTGGACTGCCCGTCACCAAACAGCCAGTACCAGTCGGTCGGGCTGCCACTCGACTGGTCCGTAAACGTGACCAGACTCCCCCGGTGTGGGGGGGTTGTACGGACTGAAAGAGAACGAAGCGACCGGCACACTCGAAGCCGCTGTGGTAACCGTAACCGACTTGGTAACAGGTGAGGACGTCCCCGCAGCATTCGTAACGGTCAGACTGACCGTTTTGGTACCAGCAGTGGTGTAGGCATGGGATGGATTCTGACCGGTGCCGGACTGTCCATCACCAAAATTCCAGTTCCATGATGTGATGGCGCCACTCGTTGATGCACCCGTGAAGGAGACAACCTGTCCTACAGCAGGGCTGGTGGGGGGAGAAACTAAAGGAGGCCACCGGGGGATTTTCCGCCGCCGTAACCGTAATAGATCGGGTAACGGGTGAAGACGTTCCGGCAGCATTCGTAACAGTCAGGCTGACAGTATATGTGCCCTCGTATGTATAGACATGGGACGGATTCTGCAACGTGTTGCCCTGTCCGTCACCAAAACTCCAGCTCCATGAAGTGATCGCATCACCTGTCGATGCATCGGTGAAGGAGACGGCCTGACCAACACCCGGACTCGTGGGCGAGAAGCTGAAGGAGGCTACCGGAGGATTTGCCACAGCGTTAACCGTAACTGACTGGGGGGGACTGGAAGTAGCTGTCCCGGCAGTATTCGATGCCGTGAGAGACACACTGTAGGTCCCTGCATTCGCATAGGTGTGCGTTGGGTTCTGACTGGCTGAGGAGCTGCCATCACCAAAGTTCCATGCCCAGTTGGTAATGTTGGACCAGGTGGACGACCCGGAAAAAGAGACAGGCTCATTCGCATCCGGACTGGACGGTGAAAACGTGAAGGATACCGTCAGAGGGGTATCCGCACTCACCGCCGGGACCGCACAGGCACAGATGACAAGCACTGCCACAAGTGTAATCAGAAGGCCGGATTGTATGCCATCCGGAAGATTCAGTATTCTTTGGGAAAGGGGGGGAAGGGTTGATTTTTTCATCACTGGGAACCTCCTGCTGAGAGGAATATTGAGAATATTGCAATAAAGAGAATGACCGGTACTGCAACCGCAACCGCTGCAAACCGGTTCTCCACACCATCCGCGGCGACAAGCCCTTTGTACTGCAAAAAGAGCATCCAAAGTGCGGCGAGAGGTGCACCAAAGAAGGGGGGGATAAGCCCCCCCACGGTGCCAAAGGGTGTCGCCGCATACGCACAGGTCCGGAAGGTTTCGGTCACATCATCGCTCTGGCCGACAATGCGCAGCAGGATGTGCATGACAACAGACCAGAGGAGAATTGCCACAATACCGAGAATAACGATTTTGGGGGGGATAAGAAGGATCGTACCCACCAGATCTGCGCCCAGTGCCGCCATCTGCGGATACTCCGTTGCATCAAGAGAGCCTGCAAAGAGATGGAGTACAATGGACGTGACCGCCGCAAAGATGGCAAGGACTGACGCGAGATAGACAAGTGCCTGTTCGAAAGTGTCGTTCCTTGTATACCGGAAGGCATCGTCCGGTGCAGCGAGAAAGCCGATATACTTCTCAACGAACGGGACTTCGGAGAGACCCATCTCCTGACTGCGGAACCGGAACGAGGCTTTTCGCCGCGCTCCGGGCTGCCGCTGGCGTTTTTCCGGTTTTTGCCGGGTCCTTCTTTTTGTTACCGTGCGTTCATCCGCTGCTGCGGTATCTAAGGAGAGATCCCGGATGCTGCCGGTGGTTTCCGTCGTTGAGGAACCGCCGGTGACCGGCGTGCCGCAGTTCGGGCAGAACCGGGATGCACCCGAGAGCGGAGCACCACAACTGGTGCAGAACTTTGCCCCCCCACCGGATATCTGTGTAGCGGCAGGTGCTCTGGCCGAAGCAGGAGAGGAGGGGGGGCGGGCCCGGGTTTGCGCAGGCGCAGACGGTCGTGCCGCCGTCGGACGGATGGTATCCGTGAGCGCTGCCGCCCACTCATCGCGTTCCTGTGCTCTACCACCGGAGTACCATTCCGAGAAGACCAGCACCATGGTCCGCTCATTACCACCTGCGGACCGTACACGGAGGTGCAGGGAGGGATCACCCCCCCCGCTGATTCCTTTGGGATGATACCGATAATATCCGCCCGCCGCACGGTAAGCGGGGCGCCTTCGGGTTCTCATTGCGAACGAGAGTAACGGTCTCCGGTGTCACGGAGCAGTGAACTCATGCCCTTTCACAATGATATGTTCCGCTTTCAGCCCGGAGGCTGGTGCAGAAGAATTCTTTGGGACTACCAATGGGACAGACGGTGCGGATGCTGCACTCTCTGTCGGGCCGGAAGATGGGGGGAGCACCTTCATCTGCCACATCAACCTTTGGAGCGGTCTGGGGAACAGAGATTGATGGCGCCGGTGCGGATACCGGGATATCCGTGGAACCGGCAGAGGAAAGAGCACCTTCATCTGCCGCAGTTGCTGCGGTCGGTGCAGGAGCCGCGGGCGGCGGTGCCGCCACTTCCTCCAGCATGCCAGCCACCAGTTCTGCCACCCGATCCCGTTCATCAGCCGCCTTAAATCCGCCGCCACCGTCAAATGCAAGAACCATTACCCGTTCATTCCCTCCGGATATGACGGTAAGAAAGAGAGCCAGGTCCCCCCCTCCGCTGTCTCACCGCGCGAGAACTCCCGCACATTCGTGAACAGAATATCCACCGGATGTGCATCCGGATAATCGGGTTGTGTGAGTATGAGACGCTTTTGTGTGAGGAAGAGATCAAAAGAATGGGACTTGACCCTGACAGCAGGTGAGGTTGTCACCAGTTTTTCGTCATCGCTGAGGTCAGGATATATCGTATAATCACCTAAACAATGTATTTCCTGAGATTAAAATATAGTATCGTCTTCATGCATGCCGGATATCACATGCAAGGAGGCACCATTCTCTGCCAGTCAGCTATATTACGGCATCCACTGAATATCACGTATGACAGGTCGCGCACACCGGCATATCTGTGCCGGCATCCTGGTCCTCATTGCAGGCACCCTCCTCCTCTGCCCCCCCGCTGCAGCGGGAATGGCACAGTACCGCATCCACTCCAATGTTGACTATGCACAGGTATATTTTGACAACGTCTATAAAGGCCAGATATCCGGGGGGAGTTCTGACAGTCAGTATCTCCACCACCGACACCCGCTACAGCACAGTAGAGGTTCGAAAGGCCGGATATTACACCACCCCACAGAGTCTACCGTATATATCAGACGGATCTTCCACCGATCTCTACTTTACCCTAAACGAGGAAAGCAGCAAAACCACCGCTACGCTTGCGGTGCAGACCTCACCCTCAGGCGCCTCGGTGTATATCAACGGCATCTATCAGGGAATCTCCCCCCCCGTGACCGTCACCGGCATCCGTCCGGGCACGCATACCGTGATTGCCGAGATGCCGGGTTCTGAGAGTACAACCGAGATTGTCACCATCACCGGGAGTGAATACCGGACCGTCACCCTCAACCTGGGCGGCACCGGCACAATCACGTTCATCTCTGACCCCCTCGGGTGCATTTATTGAACTCGACCGCACGATCATCGGCACAACACCCTACACCACAACCGATGTAACACCCGGTGAACACCAGATTGTCATCATGAAAAACGGGTATTATAACTGGCGCGAGACGATTGACATGACCGGTGGCAACACCCGCTCTATCTATGCCACCCTCAGATCCGCGACACAAAATAATGCCATCCGCATCAGTTCAGTCCCGGCCGGTGCTGCGATATACCTCAACGACATCTACCAGGGAAAGACGATAAAGAATGGATATTTCCCCCCCTCACCGATCTCCGAACAGGACAGCACACCCTCCTTCTCAGACTCAGAGGATACGACGATTACCAGGAGAGAGTCTCCCTCTCGGAAGGAAAGACGCTGACGGTCTATGCCACCCTGAAAGGAGGACCGGACAGCACCACACCTACTCCCTCCCCCCCATCCGCAAGGACCGGGAAACTCGCAGTGAGCACCAGCCCGCCGGGTGCGGAGATCCGTATCGACGGAAGTATATTTGATCGTATGACACCGGTGACCATCACCGGCATTCCCGCAGGCACCCACACGATACGTCTGCAGCTTGCCGGATATGCTCCTGCTGAGGCGACGGTGACAGTCACCGCCGGTAAGACCGCCACACTCTCCCTGCCGCTCGCACCGGGAGAAGCGGCACACTCCGTGCCCACCGAGAGCCCGGCCCCCCCCTTCTCTTTCCGGTAGCAGGACTGTTGGCTCTGTTCTTTGCCCGGTGCCAGCACATGCGGTGATCCAGCCAAATTAAGGAACAGATCCCAACAACAATCCACTTTTCAGACAATACGATTTAACTCTAAGCAGAAATGAACTGATATCAAAAACCGGGAGAAGTAGGTAAATGGATCTAACCCCATACGGACAGAAAGGAGGTTAACCGGAACTGTCCGCGGATCTGTTATGTCAGATACCCGGACTGACAGGAACACATTTCATGGAAAGTAAAGAGAGACAACAATACTACCTGTGCCACTGACAACAGGCGCCACCATGGGTCTGCCTTAGAGTGTTTCCCACCAGACAATTCTTCCCAATACAAGACAGTAATTTGCGTGCAGACTATATGCTACTTGTCAATAATCAAAAAAGAACAACAAAAACCCTGTTTTCAATAATCAATCAGAAAAAAACATATAATGGATCATCACGGACAACAGCCAGAACAAGGGATCCCCCCCCTGCACTCAAGAGAAAAATCCGAGATGCACAAGGATTTTCTGAACAGCATCCACACCGCCGTCGAGATAAGCAGCTCCACAGACCGCTTCCATGCACTCCGCCAGCACCCGGCCGGAACGCCAGATCTCCTGTCCGTACTCCCCCCCTTCCCCCCCCACGTCACATATTGGTGCAGACCAAAAGACTCGGCCAGGCGGCGAAGCACCGTCATATTAACCATATTCATCTTGGTTAACGAGAGTTCCCCCCCTTGCTCTCCATTCCGCCAGCGATGAGATGCTCCAGCACCACCACATCGATGGCTGCATCCCCCCCGAGTGTAGCAAGGCCGTCCATCGCATTACCATCACCCTGACCATCCTCTTTTGCAGCCGCAAGCCGGGTCAGGGCACGGACTAAAAGAGCACGGTCACAAAACCGGTAGCCAAGTGCTGTCTCCAGTTCATTGTACAGCGAATTCATGAATGTTTTAGTATATCCGGAGTAGTCAGATAATACCATCTTTTTCATTCTACAGCATCCAATTTTTACACATATGGGCAAAAATAGTATGAATTCGTAGTAAAAATAAAAAATTAGAATGATTTAGTAATACATATAAACAAAAACGTAATATTTTTCAAGTGGATTATCATGCATATACCTGATGCTTTTCTACCACTCTGGCAAAGTTCCATCTACTGGATTGTGGCACTTGTCTTTATTGCCCTGGCACTCAAATGGGCAAAACATGAATTGTCTGAGGATAAAATCCCGCTTGTGGCGGTGCTCGCGGCAGGAATCTTTGCCATCCAGGCATTTAACCTGCCGGTAGCCATGGGCACGTCCGGCCATCTCGTCGGCGGCGCACTTGCAGCATCGTGCTCGGCTCACCGTATGCGGCCGTCTTCATCCTGACGCTGGTTCTCATAATACAGGGGGGGATCATCTTCGGGGGACGGCGGCATCACGACCATGGGTGTCAACATCCTTAATATGGGTGTCATCGGTGGATTTGTCGGCTTCTACGGATACCAGACCCTGATCAAAGCCAACCTGAACCGCTATGCATCCGCTGGCGTTGCGGCATGGTTGGCCTGTTTCATCGCATCTCTGGCCGCAGCTGTTGAGATGGCCATCGCAGGCACGTTCTCGCTTGTGCCGGGCCTCATCGCGATGGGCACCTATCATGCGGCGATCGGTATCATTGAAGGTATCATCACTGCTGCTGCCATCTACTTCATCGCAATTGCACGCCCCCCCGATATGATAACAGAGAGTAGCCCCCCCTCGGAGGCTGTAGCATGAGTATCTCCAATACCCATTTTCTCATCGGCGGTCTGGTGATCGCGATTCTCATCGGCGGTCTTGCGGTCTTCCTCGCATCCGGCGACCCGGACGGCCTGGAATCCACCGCTCTCTATGTCCAGGGTGAGAAGACTCTCACCGGTGCATCCCCCGAAGACGGCGACCCGGAAGCAGTCGGTGTCAGCGATGCCTTCGCATACGAAGCCCCCACTGCCGGACTACTCCACCGGTGAGGAAGGAGGAAAGGCAGGAGAAATCTTTGCGGTCTTTGCAGGCATCGCCATTGTCTTCGCACTGGCATTCGTCGCCACCCGTGTTGTCGCGAAAAAGAACTGAATATCCCGTACCAGGCACACATACCCACCAATTACCCGTCCTCCTCGGGGGACAGGGGGACTTATATCCCCCCCATTCCCTGACATACCTATGAATGCGGGGCGCCTATTTTTTCACACACAATATGAAAATTTTAATACCCATTCCCTGCAGAGACTTCTCTACGGTACATATTCATGCACATCATTGAGACACGTGACCTCACCTACTCCTATCCGGGAGGAATCGATGCCCTTCGGTCGGTCAGTATGCATATCCCCCGGCATGCACGTATCGCTGTTCTCGGATCGAACGGAGCGGGGGGGAAGAGCACTTTGTTCAGTCATTTCTGTGGAGTCCTCACACCGACCTCCGGGCAGGTGCTCGTGCACGGTGAGGCAGTGACAAAGAAAAATATCAGGGAGGTGCGAAAGACCGTGGGCATGGTGTTCCAGAACCCGGATGATCAGATCTTCTCTCCCACCGTGGAACAGGATGTGGCATTCGGCCCGGTTAACCTGGGCCTTGACGAGGAGACCGTGGCGCACCGTGTCGATGGAGCCCTCCGCCTGATGGATGCAGACCATCTGCGCCACCGCACCCCCCCCACAAGCTCTCGGGAGGGGGAAAAGAAACGGGTGGCCATCGCAGGTGTGCTTGCAATGGAGCCCCCCCAGGTGATCGTGCTTGATGAACCGTCCTCCGGTCTTGACCCCCCCCAGGGTGTCCGGGAACTCACCGGATTTCTCCGAACCCTCCCCCCCGACACCTATGGGATGACCGTCATCTTCTCCACCCATCAGGTCGACCTCGTCCCAGAGATTGCGGATTACGTCTATGTGATGCAGGACGGCGTTATCGCAGGTGAAGGCACACCGGATGAGATATTCCTGCGTGAGGAACTACTCCGCGGGGCACGCCTGGACGTCCCCCCCATCTTGGCACGCCTCCTGCGATCTCTCCGACAGAACGGGGGTCAGGATTGATGCGGGTTCTTCCTATCATGAGGTGGAGGCCGAACTCCTCAGGCTGCTGGCGGACAAGGCATGATTGAGCATCTTGCCACCATCGAACGTGACGCACAGGCACCAGCCGTGTCCACCAGCTGGATGCACGGGTAAAGATCATCGTCACCTTTGCAGCCATCATCACGATGGTGGCCATGCCCTATTCCACCGCGGTATACCCGCTCGCTCTCTGCTGGTTTGTTCTCTTTGCAGTATGGTGGAGTCTCTCCGGTCTCTCACCACGGGTCGTTCTCTGGCGCTACCTGATGACCCTGCCCTTCGGATTGTTCATCATCGTCTTTCAGATATTTTTTAAGAATCCGTATTATGAGGTATTCACCCCCCCGATAGTCACGTTCCCGCTCGGGATCACCATTTACGCCCAGTCGGTTGAATTTGCCATCATTCTTGCCCTGAAGTTCACGGCCTGTATCATCTGGGTGATCCTGCTCTCGTCCACCACACCCATGGAAGACCTGCTGCAGGGGGCACGGCGTCTGGGATTTCCTTCGGTGATGGCACTCTCCCTCGGTATGATGATCCGCTACCTCTTCGTCTTTGCAGAGATGTATGCAGACATCAACAACGCCCTTGCCGTCCGTCACTTCAACGCCTTCTCACGGAACCTTCCCTACCGTTACCGGCTCGAAGTCCTTGCCTACACCATCGGGACCATGTTTTTGCGCAGTTATGAACAGGGCGAACGCACCTACACCGCGATGCTCTGTCGGGGGGGATACGGAAAGGATGCCTATGAACATCTGGAAAAGAAAACACTCACGGGGGGGAGAGACTACGGTCTCATGGCGTCAATGATCATGGTATTTATTGCAACGGCCGCCGGTGTTTTTCTCTTCTGGGCCTGAGTGCACCCGAGGGTATGGAGACAGGGGGGGCGCTGCAGCAGGAATCAGCGCTCCCACTTTTGTATATCTGAACCAAAGACGAAACGAATAAAAAATAAATATTTTAGAGAACCGTTGCCTTTGTGATGACAACCTTCTCTACCGGGCGGTCGTTCTTGTCAATGCGGGAGAACGCGATGGCATCAACGACATCCATACCCTCGACCACTTCACCAAAGACCGGGTGTTTGGATGGAGTCTGGCGGTCATCAAAGTCCAGGAACTTGTTGTTTACCAGGTTGATAAAGAACTGTGAGCCGCCGCTGTTTGGCTGGCCGGTGTTCGCCATCGAGATGGTGCCGCGGGTGTTTGAGCGTCCCTTGACAAACTCATCTTTGATTGTATAGCCGGGCCCGCCTGTACCGGTACCCTTGGGACATCCGCCCTGGATCATGAAGTTGCGGATCACCCGGTGGAAGATAATTCCGTCATAGAATTTATCCTCAACAAGTTTTTTGAAGTTTCCTGCAGTGATTGGCATATCATCGTAAAGTTCGATGGTGATGTCACCCTTGGTGGTTTCTAATTT
Source organism: Methanogenium cariaci JCM 10550 (assembly GCF_001315945.1). Lineage (GTDB taxonomy): Archaea > Halobacteriota > Methanomicrobia > Methanomicrobiales > Methanomicrobiaceae > Methanogenium > Methanogenium cariaci. Next base: position 47,791 of record NZ_BBBG01000002.1, read on the forward strand.
TACTTTGGTTGGCATAGGGGGGGGTTGCTCCTTTTCAATATGCAGGCACGGTTTCGCACCTGTATTCTCAGTCTTTTTCACCCCCCCGCAGATAAATAATCATAGGTTATGCGGACCGGTCTCTCCACAACAGGCATAACCATCTGACCCCCCCTACTCTACCACAGGATGAAGTGGTATATTCCCCCCCTGATCATCGTCGGCAGCTGTCTGCTTCTGTTTGCCGTATTCGGCGAACCCGGAACGCCGTCCCTTACCTACGAAACGACAACCACACTTGCAGAGACCGACCCTGTGAATCTCACCGTCACCTACACCGTCAGCTTGATGGCAACCAACACTGGAACCACCACCGCAGATAATACGGTCATCTCTGTCTACCTGACAACACCCCCTGATGCCCCCCCCGAATGGCAGCAGACAGACCTCATCTTCCCGGTCGGGCGTATTGCCGCAGGAGAAACAATAACACGCACAGATACTGCCAACCTCCGGGTGGGAAAAGAGACCTACGCCCTGCTTGTAAACGAAACACCCCCCCCGGAGACGACCGTTGTCGGCACCTATTCCGATGCCTTCTTCTGAAAACAGGATACGATCACATTTTTCGTCACTTCCGTACACCACATCCTGCTGGCCAGGGGAAAAGGAAATTCCAAATCTTCCGGATCTGACAAATAATCAGGACTGGTCACCGGGCTCTTCCGGATCCCAGTCATGGTGTTTGCGCAGGAATTCACGAACCTTCTCTGATTCCAGCCATCCCTGATCCAGCCGCCGAACCAGCTCGTTGATGCTGGAAATTTGTTCATAGATCCTGTCGGCGTAGATACCCTCATCAAGTTCGGTATAACCGAGGATCACCATCAGGGGGGGATTTCTGATCTCATCGTTAAGTATGGCAAGGTGCTCCAGGTTCTGTTCTATCTGTTCAAGTGTCCCCCGTTGCTGTCTCCTGAGTTCAACAATACTGGTTACATCCTCCAGGAGGACACCTGCTTCATTCTCCTTTGCAGTAGGAAATGCAGTGATACGCAAGTCCCTACCCAGATTGTCTGAATGAAACTCCAGGGTTCGTGGGCATGGTTCTCGCGAACCCTCTGAAAGATCATCTCTGCAATCTCTCCACCGCCGGGCACAACCACCTCAACCAGCCCATCGGCTGCGTTCTCCGGTTGAATCTCAGTTATCCTTGCAAACGCCGGGTTTACGGTGAGGAACCGGATGTCCCCGCACTCCTCCATCCGAATGAGGGCAAACCCGGTATTCATACCAATGAAGAGGTCCCTGTACTGCCGTTCACTGGTTCGCAATGCCGTTGCTGCTGTTTCACGAGCAGTTACGTCAAGAGCGGTCACTACAATGCCGGTGAGAACTCTGGTGTCGTCCACTACCGGGCTTGCAATCACCTCGTTGACCCGACCGTCGGCTGTCATAACCGTCCCCTGCACAGGATGCTGCCTCTCCAGAGCATCCGGTATCGGGCAGCCGTCACAGACACGCGGCTCGCCATGAGCTACCACATAACAGGGACACCCTGCAGGCCCCCCTTCTGTTACAGCAGTGATCTTTCTGCCCGCCGCGTTCGCCCAGATGATGGTGTAATCGGTATCAAGGAAGAAGACCGCTTCGGTGACCGCATTTAAAATCAGGGTTTTTTCCGCCTCGGATGCCATAAGTTCCCGGTTTTTCTGATTAATTTCGGTGATCTTCTCTTTCAGTTCTTTGACAAGGATGGTCGTGCCATCGGCAATGCGGGAGAATTCAGGAATTCGTGCCTGTCGAATTGTATGGTCAAGATCCCCAGAGGCGATGATATCGATGTCGTCAACAATTTCAGTGACCGGTCGGACAACACGACGGGATATCAGAATGCCCAGAAGGGCGGCAACGCCAAGCGCGAGAAGCAGGTTGGCACTGTGCGTGACGAGCGCCTGAAAGGCAGCCGCATCCCGTGCCGCTGTGGTATAGGTCACCACTGCATAGAAGTCCAGGAGCGAATTGATGGGTGAGGTGGTATCATCAATATCAACGATGATATGGCGTGTTTCGGTCTGGGTGTCCGGGTCAGAAATGCTCACCGGTTCACCGGTCTCCCGTAGCTGGTGCAGAACAGCAATGGTGGCAGCATCCATGCCGTTCTCCCCCCCGACTTCGCTCACACCAAAGGGGGGGTCAAACGCTGAACTGTAGAAACGGATATCCATCACTATCGGGTTGGTCTCAGTGACATCAGAGATCACTTCGCCGTAGGTGAAGATGCGTTGATCATCCGGCAGGCTCTCCATGTTCAGACTCATCTCAAGGACATACCGGTGATCAGGGGTGGCAGGTAGGCAAACTTCCGCAGTTTCTCGGTATGGTCCACTCCGTTGCCACTCCTGTCCGGGACGAATACATCACCCTGTCGTACTTTGGTGAACTCCTCAAAAAATATCGGGTACGTGCTGAAATCAATTCCTATATCCGGCGTATAGGTGGCATATTCAATCACACCGTCCGCATTGATGATATAAAGGTCCACCTCTGCTGCCGTAAATTCTTCCAGTTCCTCCTTCAAAAGGGAGAGATTGATTGTGGATGGGTCACCCCCCCCGGATGCCACATATGCAACCCGAAACTGCTTTAGACCAGTTTCAAGCTGGCTGTTAAACGTCGCCTCATAAATTCGTTTACCCCGGTCAATAAGATTTGAAGAAGCGATAAGCTGCTTTTCAGCCGCCTGCTGGTCTTCATAAAATGTATGTTCAATGTTCTCGATGGTGGCAGTATAGGAAAATACGCAGGAGATAGCAATAGCAACAGCCAGCGCTGCAACGATTGTCAGTGACAGTATTCTAAAGAATGAATGACGGCTCTTCAGGCTATTCCCCCACCTTATATCTCTATTTATTATAAAAGAGATGATAGCCGTTCTGGTTTATAAATCCATTTTGAAGTTATTTTGCGATTCAACAATATATTCCAGCAATTGTAATCCAATCTGATTAATTTAATATAGTATACTTAACTCTAATGCTGTCCACACTACGCGCGATCGAAGACAGAAGAACCGGAAGGGGCCGTATCAATATTCTCTTGATCTATCTGGAACAGGCACAGGTTTTTGCCCCACGGGCACCTTTTTTTATCAGAATTTTTATGGACATTCTGCTTGCAATCGATATCATGGGAGAATTTGTCGTCCAGGGGGGGCAGTCCGGAAACCGGGAGAGCTACCGACCTCTTGACTGGGGGGGGTTGGTCCCGGATGCCGCACCTGCCGCATACACCGCGGCAATGAAACCCCTCTATGGCTATGTTGCCGATCTGGACGCTATTGAACAGACCGGCCACGACAATGAAGAAAACGTCCGGGACTGCTGTCGCATCCTCAAAAAAAGCTATGTCAACCGCGGTCACCGGGCGTATACGGTGAGTGAGGAAGACCGCCAGGCAGGCGTCTTTCCCGTCATCTCAACCGAGACCGGTGGACGAGATCTCACAGCATATCACGGCGGTGCCCTCACCGTTGATCTAAAGGCGGACCGCATCTATCCGACCGGTGAATCACCTGCGGCGTTCCTGAAAATCGCCAATACCTGGGACTATGATGTCTGCATTGTGATCAATCTCGGTTCGGTGGGAACTGAACGGGGGCTGCCCACCTATCTCGCTGATATGCGCTCTGCCTATGAAGGCACCCTCTTCTACGGTGGCGGACTTGCATCCGATGCCGATTGTGCACGAGTGTCCGAAGAAGACTATGACGGGGGGGCACTGGTCACCACCGCAGTTCACCATGGAGCCATCCCCCCCCTGGATACCCTGCAACGGGTAATTACCCATAAAATTCTCAATTATTCGCAGGGGGGGAAAGAAATGCGAACATATATAGTGATAATTAGGAATGACCAATTCAGCACATTAATGTTTTGACACAAAGATAAAGATATTAATAGTATGTCCAAGGAGGGCGAATGAACAAGAATTCAGCAAGAAACTACCTGAACTTCTCCATCGGGACGAAAATTCTGCTGGTCTTTTTCTTTATCTTTACCCTTCTTGTCTGCACCTGTTCATACCACGGATTTGTCACAGAAACGGATCGTATCATCACAGCATATTCCGAGAATATCGAACAGAGTGAGACAGCGATCGCGACGGCGGTCACTCTGGTCGCCCGTGGAACGATGGCTCTCAGTTCCATCTATGACCCAGCCATAAGCGATGCACTGGACCAGATGGAAATAGACTACACAGCAGCAGCAGGAGAGCCGGAAAACATGGACCTGTCGCTTCTTCAGGCCACCGTTCAAAAGGACTTTCCCGATGAGGTAGAACTCTACATCATTGACGAACATAATGTGATCATTGAGACGACCGATATAGTCCACCAGGGTGGAGACTTCTCACCGTATCCTGCCATATCAGAACGCCTTACTGCTATCCGCGAAGGAACCGCATATGTGGGAGATCCCTGGGAACAGAGTGTGCTTGACCCCGGCATGGTCCGCAAGTACGCCTACCTCCCGACACCGGATCACCGGTATATTCTGGAGATTGGCCTTTTTAATAAACAATTGGCCGATCCGGGCAGCCTTTACTTCTCGTTTGGGGATGTCACCGACGATCTGAAAGCAGTTGACCATACCATTGAATCGATTCTCCTCATTGACACAAACGGGGGGGTTGTTGTGGAGAGAAGCCCGGAAGAACTCGATGCCTGGTATACCCACCACCCCCCCTATCTTTCTGCAGATGAGATTTCCAGGATGACAGCACAGGTGCTCAGAACCGGGGGGGTCAGCACTGAGAAGGTCTTTCCGGATCAGGAACGACTGGTTCATATCTTCCTCATCGTCTACGCAGCAGTGGTGGTTTACTCCACAGAAGCTCTCACTGCCTCACTTGCAGACACCCTCTCGCGGTATGCGCTGATCCTCATCTGCGGGCTGATCTTTGCTGCAGGGGGGGTGGCATACATCGTCGCCTATACACTGGGCCGCCCGGTGAGAATGATTGCAGAGGACGTCGACGAGATTGCCCAAGGCAATCTTGCACATGAAATCCGCCGCACGCATGGCTATGAACTCAGGCGACTGGAAGATTCCATACGTATTCTCGTCCAGCGGCTGGGGGAAGATATCTCCGAGATAGCGGCACAGAGCAGAGCCCTTGACACAGAACTGGAAGAGAAGACTGAGGTGGAAAAACGTCTTCGGGATGTGAACCGAAAATACTCCCTCCTGTCCACCATCACACGCCATGACATCCTCAACCAGCTTGCGGTCCTAGGTATGTACTTCGACCTCCTGGAGGAGCTCACGGACCAATGCCCCCCCGAACTCTCAGACCATATTCAGAAGATGGAGCAAACCCTGAAAAAGATTGAGGATCAACTCACCTTTGCTCGTGATTATGAGTCAATGGGTCTCGAAGCGCCACAGTTCCAGTCCCTCACCGATGTGGTGAAGAGGGCCATGACCGCCATCCATGCCCCCCCATATCTGCGGTTTACTGTGGAGACAGGCAGGGCAGAGATCCATGCCGACCCGATGCTTGAGAAGGTCTTCTACAATCTCTTTGAAAATGCAATTCGCCATGGTGGCGGCCATCTCTCAGAAATCAAGATCTCTTTTGCCGGCACATTCCGGGAGACCGGACATATTACCGTCAACGATAACGGGGGGGACGGAGTTGCCACAGCAAAGAAGGAGAAGATATTCCAACGGGGGGGATATGGATCAAATACCGGATACGGACTCTTTCTGGTAGCAGAGATCCTCGCCATCACCGGTATCACCATCCGTGAATGTGGAAGGGAGGGGGGGAAAGGGGGGGCCCGCTTTGAGATGGATGTGCCACCCGTTTCCTGGCGAATCTCCCCCCCGGAAGATAACTGAATTAAGACCGGAACAACATTTTTACTCGAAAACAGTCTCCCATATAAACAGGGGGGGGTCTGAGAAAGAGAAGGGATAACCGGGATCGAGTTCTGTCTGTCCCGGGGATACCAACCCCCCCGGGGATGAGCCCTTGCCGGTATCTCTCACCAAGTGCTATATGGCACAGGATCTCCACAGATCCCTGGGAAAATTATTCAGAAATTCCTGAAGATCATCAAACAGATACCTCCTTTAGTTTCGTGACATCTGTATGGGAAGCAACCGATCGGCTACTCCCGGGAATGTGGCCGACGGTCAGGTAAATATTACGCACCTCTCCGGACTTACCCACAAACCGGAACTCATTGTATTCCGGCACACTCTCCGGTCAAGTCTTCGTGCCCGGTAATACTCCTCCATGAGGGAACGGTCATCCGGGTGCACAAAATTGGACCACCGCATACGGCCCTCCATCTCAGCCCGGGTAAACCCGGTGAGTTCAGCGAACGCGGTATTTACCAACGATATGGTCATATCTTCCTCAAAAATCGCCGTCGGAGATCGCGTATGTGCAAATATCGCCTCATAGGTCTGCTCGGATTCCCGGAGGGCCTCCTGCATCGCATCCATGTTCTCTTCGCGAATGTTGAGTTCCTCGGAATAGACTGCCAGCTCATCAGATGACGACTGAAGTTTATCGTAGGTGCTGCGGAGAACTTTTTCTGTACGGCAGCGTGAGACGACATGACGGATCTTATGCACCAGATCGACAAACTGAAGTTCCGGAACTTTTGCTTTCTCCACATAGTAGTCGACTCCGTTATTGAGTGCCTCGATGACAACCTCCTCGCGGCCTTCCCCAGTGAAGATCAGGAACGGCAGGTTTCCGTATGTCCTGCGGATGTACTTGAGAAAGAGGATTCCATCCATTCCCGGCATCTGATAATCAGAGACAATGACATCATACTCACCCCCCCTTGCAAGCAACCGAATTGCACCCTCCGGATTATCGGCTGTCGTAACACAGATGCCCTCCTCCTGTTCCAGATATATCTTTCCGATCTCCAGCAGCGTCGGTTCATCGTCAACATAGAGAACCGATATGGGAGAGTCCAATACCTGCGGAAATTCCATACCAAGGAGATACTACCGAAACCAATATAATAATATCTTTTCTTACCCGATGATCCATATATAATGATATGTCAAGTAACACACCTAACATATATACTATATCTGAAGAAAAGAGGAGTTTCCACAGAGAGTCCCGGATGTACGTTACCGCAATATGAGTATGATACCTGCATCCCTATTGTCAAAATTTCCACGCCGATCACTCCATTACACCAGTATTTTTCGTATAACAGATACAACCGATTCATGACAATGAAGGTGAAGGAAAGCACCCGCGGGGGGGTGCTGTATATTCTTGCGGCAGCATTCTTTTTCGGATCAGCCGCACCCCTCACCAAACTGCTTCTCACCAGTGTCTCACCAGTCACCCTTGCTTCATTGCTCTATATGGGAAGCGGATTATTCTTTGCCGGAATCTGGCTTGTGCGACGCACCTTTTTTCCAACGAACCATGTCCGTGAGGCCCCGGTTGAACAACGTGACCTGCCGTGGATGGCAGGATCTGCCCTCTTTGGTTCTGTCCTTGCCACCATTGTGCTGATGATCTCTCTGCAGTATACACCCGCTGCGACTGCAGCGATTCTCCTGGGATTTGAGGCCGTCGCAACGACGCTCGTTGCCACCATCGTCTTTCATGAACAGGCGGGCCGCCGGATATGGCTGGCCCTTGCCTGTATCACCATCTCCTGTGTGGTGCTCACCTGGGACCCGACAAGTCCGTTTGGGTTTTCCCTTGGTGCACTGGGAATCATTCTCACCTGCTTTTTCTGGGGGGGAGCTGACACCAATATATCCCGCCACATCTCCGGCAAGGATCCGATACAGCTGGTCTCTGTCAAAGGCCTCTCGGGAGGGATTACCCTCGCGGTTATTGCACTCGCCCTCGGGCAGCCTTATCCGGACTTGCCCCCTCATTCTCGCCGGGATGACCGTGGGTATTCTCGGTTTCGGGGGAATTATGACGATCTGTTTTCTCCGGTCTCTACGGGTCCTGGGTGCCGCACGGGCCGGTGCACTCTTCTCCACCAACGATATTCGGGGTCATTATCTCCCTGCTGATATTCCATGAACTCCCGAAACAGTTCATCATCGCATTCTTTTTTATGGGAGCGGGCACCTGGCTCCTGATTTCCGAAAAACATTCCCACCGCCATTTCCATGAGGCACTGCGCCATTCCCACCGCCACTCCCATGACGATCTGCACCATGACAGCCACATTCATGGCCCGGAGGTACCCCCCCCGGTGGACAACGACGGATACCACTCCCACCCGCACTGGCACAAACAGGGAGAACACGAGCATCCCCACCGGCCTGATTTACATCACAGGCATACGCACTGAGGGAAAAAAAGAGAGAAGCTATTTGCTGGAGACAGGAGATCCCGGGAGACAATGGTTTTCAAAAAAATCGCACCGGTGAACCTAACCGGTGCGGATCTTTTCTTCCGCCGCCTCCAGCGTATTTTTCAGTTCCACTTCACGAAGCGGTTTCACGATATATCCCAGCGGATCCATATCCAGTGCCCGGGACCGCATCTTCATATCCGAATATGCAGTGATGAAGATCACCGGCACCGCGAGGGTGTCCCTGAGCATCCGGGCCGCCTCAATCCCGTCCACCTCTCCTCTCAGACGAATGTCCATGAGTGCGATGTCAGGATGAGTAGTAGAAGCGATAGTCAATGCCTCCGCTGCAGTATCTGCAACACCGCATACCTCATACCCGAGCTTTTTTATCCGGTGCTCAATATCCATCCCGATGATCGCATCGTCTTCAACAACCAGTATCCGCAGGTGTTTTTCCATATCAGTACTCCTTTGTCAAAGAACCCGGTTTTTCATTTTGTTCAATAAACTGAATCATATAACCGGTGCCGTTCGTGTTTGAGATCTCCATCGTCCCGTTCAGCTGACGGTCAACCAGTGTGGAGACCAGCATCAAACCAATGGACTGTTCATCACCCAAACGATATTTGTCATGGATGCCTACGCCATTGTCCTTTACCGAGACAACAACGCGGTTCCCGTCATCCTTCACAATGGTGAGGGCAATATAGCCCTCACGCCCGTCCGGGAAGGCATGTTTTATCGCATTGGTGACCAGTTCGGAGATGATGAGACCGAACGAGACCGCAGTGTCAAGACCAATAAGAACTCCCGGGGCATTGACGGAGTAGCGAATCCGATCCTTCGACACCCGATAGGTGACAAAGAGAGACTCCACCAGTTCGTTCACATACTCCTCCACCGCGATATGCATGTGGTCAGGGGAATTATGGAGGTTGTCGTGAACCAGGGCAAGGGCCTCAATTCTGCTTTGTGTCTGCTGTACAATCCGCTGTGCGTCCGGATCTTCCACCTCTGATGTCTGGAGGTTGATGAGGCTCGAGATCACCTGCAGATTATTTCTGATGCGCTGATGAATCTCGGTTAAGAGCTGTTCTTTCTCTGCAAGGGCATATTTCAGCTCCTGTTCAGTGTGTTTCAGATCCGTGATATTTTCGAGTATCACGGTGGCACCCGGCTGCGTCGTCAAAGACTGTGGGAATCATCTTGATCAAAAACGAAAAGTCCTCTCCGTCTGCTTCCCACCAGAGTTCACGGGAGAGATCCTGGCCGCGAAGCACTTCTTCAAATATATGCGGGTCAATCGCATCGGTCAGCACCGGGAGTTTTCGATCCATAATTGAGGTGCCGACAAGCTCCTCACGCGGGTAGCCGGAAAAATCAGCGTAATTGTCATTGAGCTGCACAATCTTCAGATTTGCGTCCAGGACAATGATACAGTCGGAAGAGAAGTCAAGCATGGCAGATATTGGCACCCGCTGGGAGAGGAAATAGACCTTTGCGACCCCCACAGACCGCATATCAACATGCCCGGAGACAAGAAGCATATTAAGATATTTTGATACCGAATTCCGGTTCATATTGAGTATCCGTGAGATATCAGTGATGGAAAGCCCCCGTGGTTCATTCTTCAGAAGCTCTTTTACCTTTGAGAGCTCCTGTTTACTCTCTTCAATTTCCAGTGCCAAACCTATCGCTCCCTACGCGTTAGTATTTTTTTTCCTGCTATATAATCCTGTTCTCTTTTGATATGCAATATTAAATATATATCTCATCTGTTCCCGGATTCTGAAAATAATGCCAAATATTTCCTTTATACGATTTCTGTTCCTTGTCATCAGAATGTATCACGTGCATTTAATATGAGAAAACCAATGGATATATATGGAGGGTACAGAAAGATCCGGAGGATTTTCCCCGGCCGATGACGGATGGCACCTGAATTTCTGGGTTGCAGTCATCATCACATTCAGTATCATCTCAGTTGTCATCATTCTCTATGGTATATCCATCGGAGTCACAAACCTGACGCCATATCTCTTTCTCATCCCCATCATCTTTGTCGCCTATCGCTTTCCTGAACGGGGGGCATCTCATTCTCACTCATTGTCGGAATTCTCAATATGCTCCTTCACTACCCGTTCATCGGTGCACTTGCAGAACCCTATCTCATCTTTGTCAATTCCATTGTGCTCGTAGGAGCAGGTGTTGCTACATCTCTCCTCTCTGGGGAGGTGAACAAAGAGAAAACTCGATATGAGGCAATATTTTCCACATCACAGGCAGGAATTCTGCTCATCGAACGCCCAAACCTCACCATCAGTGAAGTGAACAGCCGCCTTGAACGGATGCTTTTCTACCATCCGGGTGAACTGCAGGGAGCACACCTCGGCCGTATCTGGAAGAACACAGATGAGATGGAGGCATTCTTTTCTGCCATCGCAGAGGTCAGGTCCGCATCAGATGTGGAGACACGATTTCTGCGCAAAGACGGAGACGAAGTTGTGGTACTGCTCTCTGTCGGCAGTGGCTATGGCAAATCCGTCGTGCTCACCGTAAGCGACATCACCGCTCGCAAAATTGCCGAAAAAGAACGTGAACAGGAACGTCTGCGTTCCCAGACGTATCTCAACACCGCAGGGGGGGTGATGCTCTTTGTTATAAAGGCAAACCACAATGTCGCACTTGCAAACCGGCGGGCAGCTGAGGTCCTCGGGCAAAACGAATCGATGATCATCAGCCATAACTGGTTCTCCACCTTTCTCCCCCCCGAGGGGATCCGTGACGATGAACGCCACCGGTTTAACCAGATACTCACTGGAAAGCCAGTCTCTGATGACTCCTTTGAATATCCGGTCCTGACACCCCCCCGGGGGAGAGCGGCTTATTGCCGGTCATTTTACCATCCTCCGGGATGAAAACGCTCTTATCAACTCGGTGCTCTACTCAGCGGATGATGTCACCGAGTCCCGGAGAATGCAGGAGGAGATCCGCATCTCTGAGGCCAACTACCGGACCCTCTTTGAGGTAGGCGGTGCGGCGACCGCAATTCTGAACAAAGAAGGGATCCTGACCCTCATCAATACCCGGTTTGAACGTCTCAGCGGGTATACCAGGGTAGAGGTGGAAGACCGGATGAACTGGAATGATTTTATCCCCCCCGGAAAAGTCAGAGGAACAGAAGATGCAAACAGCGAATCTGAAATTCTCAATGCAGAATGGCCACCGGAGACGGAAACCGACCGGGTGCCCGGGATGCAGCTGTGGGAATCCGAACTGCTGTTTCTGGTTCATGACGGGACATACCGAAATGTGATCTGCTGGACATCACCGATTCCCGGAACAGACCGGTATCTCGCCTCCATCCTGGATATCACCTCACGCAAGGAAGCAGAGGATGAACTCCGGCAGTCCCTGCAGGAGAAAGAGGTGCTCTTAAAGGAGGTACACCACCGCGTCAAGAACAATATGCAGGTCATATCGTCTCTCCTCTCTCTGCAGTCAGGATCGATTACCGACCGGAGAGTCTGGAACGCTCCGTGAGAGCCAGAACCGGATCAAATCGATGGCACTGGTGCATGAATCCCTCTACCAGTCTGAAAACCTCGCATCCATCGACCCGGCAGGATATCTCCGAAACCTGGCGTCCGAGGTAATTTCCTCATACTCCTTGGAGACCGCCATCACGATGAAGTTCAGCATCACCGTCCACACCATGGACATCGACACCGCTCTCCCCCCCTGTGGCCTTATCGTAAATGAACTCGTTTCAAACTCCCTGAAACATGGATTTAAAGACCGAAAAGAGGGAAAAATTACGATCCGGCTGGATGAGACCGATGACGAATATATCCTCTCGGCCAGCGATGACGGACGTGGCCTGCCCGCAGGCTTTGATATCGCCAGCCTTGACTCGCTGGGCATCAAACTCATCAATGTCCTCACCCGCCAGATGCGGGGGGGTAGAATAGAGATAGAAAACAAGGCACCGGGTGTTGCGTTTATCTTCCACATTCCCCGAACTGATCCGGCGTAACACAGGTAACTGCCCCGACAAACTCACACACCCATATTGCGTGTGCAAAAAATTGATATGACTTTTATCCCTGAAACTGCCTATCGTGCCGGTGTGTATGCACCAAGGCGTTCCAGAAAGAGCAGGTGGAGACGGAGATCTCCCCCCCCAGTTCAGGGTGAAAGGAGAGTGCCATATGTGGGCCCTGGACAGCACCCACCACATTGTGATCGGCGTAACAGAGCGGCATCGCATCCGGCCCGACTGAGAGGATGACCGGTGCCCGGATGAAATATCCACGGAAAGGCGGGTTTTCACCGGTTATGGTGACTGACCTCTCGCAGGAGTCACGCTGGCGGCCGAACGCATTCCTCCCGACGCTGATGTCCATGATGCCAAGCGGTTCGACCCGTGGGTCATCAATTTCCCGGCCGATGAGTACCAGACCCGCACAGGTCGCAAAGATGCCGCCCTTGAATGCACGGAGCGGGCCGTACATGTCGTTTTTGTGGAGCAGTCGGGAGATGGTGGTGGACTCCCCCCCCGGCAGCACAATCGCATCACAGCGGGATATATCCGCCGCCCGGCGGAAGGAAAATACTTCCCCTTCCTGCCCGGATGCTAAGAGGGCCGCCTTAAATGCCGCGACATGCTCGGAAACATCACCCTGCAGGGCACAGACACCAATATTAATTCCCACGGAACCGGAGCACCTCGTTTTCCGGCAGGGTGTGGATATCAAGGCCCGGCATCGCATTACCCAGACCGCGGGAGACCTCTGCAATGACGGATGCATCGTCATAGTGATTTACCGCCTCAACAATAGCCCGTGCCATCTCTGCGGGCGTCTCCGACTTGAAGATACCGGAGCCCACAAAGACACCGTCACAGCCAAGTTGCATCATCATCGCTGCATCACAGGGCGTTGCGATACCGCCTGCAGAGAAATTCACGACCGGTAGACGGCCACGAACCGCACAGTCCTTCAGGATCTCGAACGGAGCCTCAATAGCCCGTGCACGAGCGGCGATCTCGATATCGTCCATACCCTGCAGTTCGTGGATCCCGGATGTGATCGCCCGCATGTGCCGGACTGCCTCCACCACATTGCCAGTGCCAGCCTCGCCTTTGGTCCGGATCATCGCAGCACCCTCGTTGATACGGCGGCATGCCTCGCCAAGATTGCGTGCACCGCAGACGAAGGGTACCGTGAATGCGCTCTTCACGATGTGATAGTCCTCATCTGCCGGTGTCAACACCTCAGACTCGTCGATCATGTCAACACCCAGTGCCTCAAGCACCTGTGCCTCAACAAAGTGACCGATACGTGCCTTCCCCATCACCGGGATGGAGACGGAATCAATTATTTCGGTGACCTTTGCCGGATCTGCCATACGGGCAACGCCGCCGGCCTTGCGGATATCTGACGGAACACGCTCAAGTGACATCACTGCAACAGCGCCCGCCTCTTCTGCGATCATTGCCTGTTCTGCATTCACAACATCCATGATGACGCCGCCTTTCTGCATCGCTGCAAAGCCGCGCTTCACGAGTTCAGTCCCGAACCTGAGCTCTTCAAGTTTCATTGTCTTTACGTCTTGTTGTGAAACCGCAATAAATACATGGTCCGGGACAAACCCACATCCCAGTGACAGGCCCACCTTCAGGGAAAAAAGATGGGGGATAAAACACCGGCCGCAAGGAGCACTGCGGTGCAGATGAGGGCGCTGATAACGGTCGCCCCCCCACGAACCGCAGAGACGATGGCATGCCCGCCCTCCCGGAGGCTCTGTTCCCCCCCATCGCCGATGGTATAGACATTCGGTTTTACAAAGGCAGTCCTCGTGCCACCTGCAACGAGCGCCATGGTGATACCCCCCCATTATAGCCCGGCCGCAGGTGTGCATCGCGGCGCATACACCGCCAGGCGTCACCGGCACGCCCAAAGGGAAGAAACCAGAGAAGAAGGCAGAGACCAGCAAATCGTGCGGCAGGTAACAGAGCACATCATCCAGACGGGCCGGAAACCAACCGATATACCGACGGTGATCGCGGTAACCAAGCATCGCGTCCATCGTGTTTGCGGCCCGGAAGACAGCCGCCCCCCCTGGAAGACCTCCTAGAGTAAACCAGAAGAGAGGACCAATAATTGCGTCCGTAAGATTCTCTGCCATCGATTCATAGGCGGCAGAGAGAACTTCTTCATCGCTCAGGGTGCCGGTGTTACGGGAGACAAGCATCTGTACCTCATCCCGGCCGCCGCCACGGGAAAGCCCCCCCTGTTCCACAGCTGCGACATGTTCCTCAAGGGACCGCCACCCCACGGTCAGAGAGAGCAGAACCACACCTGCCACGATATAGAAGAGCGGTGGAAAAAAACGTGATACCAGATAGAACGGGATTGCAAAGATAACAACTGTACACAGACAACAGACGACACCATACAGACGTTCTGCTGATGGAGAAAAACGGCCGGGCGTGCCCCCCCACCATCCGATGAACTGCCCCCCCAGCCAGGCGGTCGGGTGCCAGCGGTTGGGGGGATCACCTGCAACACGATCAGCCGCGAGGGCCGCCCAGATGATCACCGGTTCGAAAACCATGCAACGATGACACCAAGGAAGAGGAGCACGTAGGCGATGAAATTATAGATTATTTCTCCCTCCATCAGCCAGAGGCCATAGAGCAGCAGGGAGAGACCGATTGTAACAGCCACCGGGAGAACGGCACCCGGTGAGAAGTGGCCCACAGCACGCCTGCCATCGTCCAGTTCAGGGAGGTCGGGACTATCGGTGAACGTCTCCTCAACATCCGGGCGCACGACCTCTATTACCGCCTCCTCACTCCTTGTCCCGTAGCCGACGATCACCTGCAGGGAAAATTCGCCGGAGGGTGCATAATCCCGGATGGGAATGCTGAAATCCTCAGTATCCGGAACATAAATATTTGCGTGATAAAATTCTGTGAACGGGGGAGGCATTGATGGCCTTCAGCGTCAGGTGAATCGATGAGCCGTGGTTGACAAACCGGACGACGAGGTCAGTCCCGGGCTCAACTATTGTCTTTGGCGGTGCGTCAACCGCATTTATCTGTCGCCTGTTCAGATGTATTTCACAGATCTCTGCCATACAGTGCCATTCTCCCCCCCTATGATGGATATTATTGGTCAGGTGTATTTTCCGGAGGGAGCAGGTTCGGTATCCCCCCCTCTGTTATCGGATAATCAATGCCGCATGCTCCGCACCGCAAAATGCCGGTGATGATGTCGGTGGCGCCGCTCTCTGTTTCCACCGTCTCAGTTGCAATCAGCTCAAGATCCCCCCCTCTGCAGACCGGACAGCAGAGAATCTCAATGGTTTCTGTCTTCATACTCTCACCGGATATCGATGATCTGAGTCATCTCGGGCCCTGTTGATATGAGTTTGACAGGGACACCAATATCCTCTTCTGCCTGACGGATGAAGGCCAGTGCCTTCTCGGTGAGCTGGCTGTATTCGGTCGCCCCCCCGTAGCATGCTTCATCGACATTGTCGATGCCGGTGATGGCACCGATGGTGCAGCCGTTGATCATGGCAGAGTAACGGGCCATCTTCCCGTCCCAGCAGCCGATACGGCGTTCGCGGTGGGTGACGGTGCCAAACTCTTCGATACCGAGGGAATGTGACTCCTCTTTTGTCATCTCGGTTCCGAAGGGCCCTTCGCCGACCCGTGTCGGATAGGCCTTGAATACGACGATCACATCATCAATGCGGGTCGGGCCGACACCATTGTCGGCTGCAATCTGCGATGCCGAGGTATCCTTGGAGGTGACATAGGGATAGGTTCCCCAATACAGGGATATACCGAACCCCCCCTGTGTTCCTTCCAGAAGAACCGTCTCGTTGCGATCCAGGGCATCATTAACCTCCTGGGCGGCATCGATGACATATGGTGCGAGTTCGGGCACATCTTTTGCCTGCGTTGCAACCCGCTGCACCCGGTCAACATTCGCAGGCCCACACCCGGTTCCGGTGGAACCTATGGTCTTGGAGAGATATTCATTGGCACGATCCTGCTCGATATGCTTCTCCTCAATAATGGAACAGCGGCCATCAATGAAGATCCGGCCGTCAACTCCGACATACTCTATTTCCTGTTTCAGAACCCTTGGGTCGACCAGCACACCTGTGCCGATAAATAGGCGTGCATCCGGAAAGACAAAACCCGATGGGATCATCCGTACGCCATATTCCTTTTCCCCCCCGACTTTTACTGTATGGCCAGCATTCGGGCCGACTCCTCCCCCCCGGGAGATGATGGACGGTTTGTCCTTATGGGCGACATGGGCAACGATTTTGCCCTTCCCCCCCTCATCTCCAAAAAACCCACCGACGATGATTGTGCAGCTCATTATTCGATCAAATAATCATTGGAACAGTGAGCACATAAAACCTTACAATAGAATCCGAAAATCAGCCGGTTGCTCTGATGCACTATAAATCTCCAGTGGAAACAAGGGGGGGGTTGAAACGAATCGGAATGCTTTATGTCTGACAACGAGAGAAATCAAAAGTTCGGACCCGTCACCCTATAGTCACCCAGCCGAATCACCGAACCGACAACCCGGACAATGCCCGAGTGACACAGACTGAAAAGACAAACCCCGTCTGAATACCTGCCCTCTCCTATTGGACAGTGCTCTTCGGTTCCAGTGGAAGCAGAGGGGTACATGCTACCCGGTCTCTCTTATCCGTCTCCCGACATGGTGACGATTTCCCATGGAAAAAGAGATGGTGCAGAAGTAAATACTCCGTCACAATGACGCGATAAATGCCTCAATCCGCCGGACCGACTCACGCAGATCTTCGCGGGAGACCGCATAGGCACAGCGCAGGTGCCCATCTCCGGACGGACCGAAGACACTGCCCGGCACCACTGCCACATGCTGCTCTTTTAAGAGGCGTTCTGCAAATTCAACGTCAGAAAGGCCGAAATCCTTAATGGACGGAAATGCATAGAACGCCCCGCGGGGGGGTAGATGGCAGGTGAGACCAACGCGGTTGAGGCCCCGGACAAAGAGGTTGCGCCGCATCTGGTACTCGGTCACCATCTCCTCGCGGTCGTGGTCAGCGTTCTTCAGGGCACCGACGGCCGCGTACTGGCTCATGGTCGGTGCCGAGAGCATCACATACTGATGAATCTTGAGTATGGCGTCGCAGAGTTCTTTCGGCGCACAGAGATAGCAACCCGCCAGCCGGTCATCGCATATGACTTCGAGAAGCCGTTGATGAGAATCGTGCGTTCCTGGAGTCCGTCTGCCTGGACAGCACTCGTCATCTCACCGTCGTAGGTCATCTCGGTATAAATTTCGTCCGATATTAAGAGGAGATCATGATCACAGATGACATCCGCGATACCGCGGTAGTCCTCGCGTGACATCACCCCCCCCGGTCGGGTTGTTCGGGAAGTTGCAGATGACCGCCTTTGACTTCGGGGGGGTGATCTTCTCCATCAGAGCGTCCGGGGTCAGCCGAAATGCATCCTCCATCCGGCAGGGCACCCGCACGGGCACGCCGCCAGAGAGCATGACGCCGGGGGGGCCATAGGAGACATAGGAGGGATCGGCGATGAGAATCTCATCGCGGGATCGGTAACCGCCCGGATGGCGATGTCAAGGGCTTCGGATGCGCCGGTCGTGATGAGCATCTCATCTTCCGGGTGGTAATCTACACCGAAGCGTCTGGTAAGGTATCGTGATGCCTCGGTGCGCAGTTCGGGCAGACCGCGGTTTGAGGTATAGGACGTCTGGCCCTGCTCAACGGAGGCAATGCCTGCCTCACAGGCAACCCATGGTGTTGCATAATCGGGTTCGCCGACGCCGAGGGAGATGACGTCGTCCATCTCCTGTACGATATCAAAGAACTTGCGGATACCCGACGGTGGAATCCGGTGGGTTCGTGCTGAAATAAAATCTCTCATAATATTTCACCCTAAAATGAAAATGGAAGGCGCTCTCCCTCTTTCCTGTCGTAGAGTATTCTCCCGTTCTCCTTGTAGCTCTTCATCACAATAATCGTGGCAGTCTCACGAATCTGCTCCATCGGTGCAATATGTTCTGAGACAAAACGGGTGATATCCTGGATATTCTTCCCGGTAATGCGAAGTTCAAAATCGTATTCCCCCCCGCTGATGAGGCGCAGGGAACAGACCTGGGGGGGGAACCGGGCAATGCGCTCGGCGATACGGTCGTAGCCGACGTCACGCTCAGGAGTCACTTTAAGATTCACGGTCGCCGCTGCCACTCCTTCGCCTGCCTTCTCCCAGTCTACACTCGCGCAGTAGCCCCGGATGATCTTGTCATTTTCCATGACAGAGACACGCTCTTTAACCTCAGCCTCACTCAGGTCTGTGAGGTCAGCCACCTCACTCATATCCTGTGCGCTGTCTTCTTCGAGAATGCGAAGGAGCAGCCAGTCTTTGGCGTCCATGATTTTTTTCACCGGAATAATGTTTTATACCGAGATATATCAATCTGATTCAGACGCTCGTCTGAAAACCGACCTTCCTGCTGAAGGGTCTCGAGGATCTTCTTGGTTCCGGCACCAAACCACATCTCTTTTGTCCTTCCATAGCGCCCGCGCGAAACGAGGCGTGCCTTGATCACACCGAGCATGTCAAGTTCTGAGATGAGGTCAGTAATACGCCGGTGGGTGAGGACATCAAGATCAAGCGCCAGGGCGACGTCGCGGTAAACCTGAACCACTTCCCCCCCGGAGGTGAAGACCTGTTTGTTCATTTCAGGAAAGAGCAGCATCGCATAGAGCACAGCTTTTGACTGAGAAGGCAGGGTCTTGACACATTCAATGAGACTATCGGCTTCAATCTTATTGCGGGCTTCACGGACATGTTTCTCGGTGACCATCTCCACATTCTTGCGTTCGGTGAGTTCACCGGAGACCCGCAGGAGGTCCAGTGCCCGGCGGGCATCGCCATGTTCCTGGGCGGCAAGCGCCGCACAGAGTGGAATAACACTCTCGTCAAGAACTCCTTCGTTGAACGCATAATCTGCACGTTGCTGGAGAATATCCACCAACTGCGGCGCATTATAGGGGGGGAAGACAATCTCTTCTTCCGACAGGGATGAGAGTACCCGGTGATCCAGATAACTGGTGAAGAGCAAATCGTTGGAAATACCCACGAGGCAGACCTTCGCATTTTTCAGTTCAGAATTGATGCGCGAGAGGTTGTAGAGAGTTTCGTCACCGGATTTTTTAACCAGTTTGTCGATCTCGTCAAGTACTATGATGTGGACACCACCAATTGCCTCAATGAGATTTTTGAGTTCCGTATATACCTGGTCAGTCGGCCACCCGGTCATCGGGATAGTGGAACGCGGGCGGTCAGACGAGCGCCCTTCGTCGTCTTCAAGAAGCGTTGCTATCTGTGCAAATACCCGGTACTGGGTATCGATGATCTCGCAGTTGAGATGCACGACGTTGCACTCCACACCCACCGAGCCGCAGGCCTTCTCCAGTTCTGCACCGACATAACGGACAGAGGCTGTCTTCCCGGTTCCGGTCTTGCCATATATCAGGATATTTGAGGGTGTTTCATTCCGGATGGACGGCGCGAGGATGGATGCTATCGTATCCATCTGCTCTTTCCGGTGCGGCAGTATCTGTGGACGGTACGAGTGCCTGAGCACTTCCCTATTTTTAAAGATCGATCGGTCTTTAAGATATTTCTGAAAAAGCCCTATTGAAGAATTCTGTTCCTCTTCGGATGGATTCGCCTCCCCCCCTGGACGGTCTTCATATATATGATTGGGTGTGTTGTTTTCTTCTCCCATTTGAATCCGTCACCTCCACATGCGGTATTTCCATTGGATATATGTATGTGGATGGGAGCTATACTAAAGGTATCTAAATGGCTTTTGTCCTTATGAGGGAAAAACACAGACAGAAGCAACCGGGAAAGAGGAGGGAGATCTAAACGAGAGGTAAAAATGTGTGTGAATCAAAAGAAAACTGAACCATTTTTTGACCTGCCGCACTATACAAAAATAATTTTTTCAATGGTTTTCAGTATTTCTCCTTTAAAAAATCAAGCATTATTGCATATATTTTAAAAAACACCGATAATGAGTTATTTTTCAAAAAAATCCCCATATGATCGTTAAAATATACTTTTTTTACATTTTTGCGGCTTAAATTGTTATTAAAACCCCCTTTATTTCCACTGGAACTCGAAATTTACCTCCACATTTCAAAAAATCATATAATCTTTGTTTAATCGATTAAACATTGAAAAAATTTAATTTTTTAGAATGTGGAGGATTTTTGGGGAGAGATAACTCCCCCCCACCCCCCTTTGTTTCCACTGGAACGGAAAATGTTGTGAAGAAGGAAATTTTTGGAGGGAGAAAAAATAGATATTTTTTAAAAGTGTGATAAAAAAAGCTATTAAACATTCTATTTTTAATAATATATAAAGTACTTTAATGATCTACAAAAGGATCGCAAATTGCTGGTCAAACAATAAATCAGATCCAAATTTGATCAGAATTTAATCTGAATATGATCAAGATGATGTCCCCATTCGATCTAAATCAGATCCAAATATGATCAGAATTCAATCTGAATACGATCCGGATGCTGTCCCCCATTCGATCCAAATAAAATCCAAATCTGATCAGAATATGATCAAGATGATGTCCTCATTTGATCCGAATGAAATCCAAATCTGATCAGAATTCGATCAGAATACGATCTGGATGCTGTCCCCCCCATTCGATCCAAATAAAATCCAAATGGGATCAAAATCAAGTTCAAAAAAGTCACAAATCAGGATAATAAATAGTATCATAGGAATAGAGGTATTGGAAATAAAGACATTTCAAAAAAAATATGATAATAATTTGTAACAAATATGAGACCTGATGTGATGATATGGGATGATTTGTCTGACATTCTAATGGGTATGTTCCCGAATATCTTTTCCAGTGGAAACAAAGGGGGGGTCCCCCTCATTTTCTGATCATATAAAAATGAATATGAATCCGGTTTTATGACAATACAGAAACAGTTTATTTTCTTAGATTATATTTTCTAAATTGCTTCAAAAATTTTTTCCATATTTTCAAGAGTATTTTTCATTATCTCGATGCATTCTGACTGAATTCATCGCAGGTATATACCATTTTCATCTCCTAAGTTGTGTTTCCACTAGAAATTGTGGTATTTCTTAAACAATTTTATCGGTGGAACAATTTCCTTCAAAACCAAAAACCATTTTCAATTTTATCTTTGCCGGAATTTTTATCTTTTCTGTCTGAGTTTAGTCCTCCTTCTCCTGACTGTTTATTCAGATCAGTATGTTTCCCAATCCATATTTTTTCAGATTAATTCTCCTTCCCTCCCTCTTCCCTTCTTTTCTTTTAACACCATCTTTCCCTTAGCACCATCATTTATCCAGTGTCAGCGTGCGGATGAGTAGAGTAACCGGTATTCTGAAGAGGTTACAATACAACCATCATTGGTATGGACGCATCCCATCTCAGTGACATCAATCTTCAGACCGCAGTGATCACCGTTTCAACATCGCGAACAGCAGATGAGGATATCTCCGGAGCTGCGATCAAAGAGCTCAGTGAGGCAGCAGATATTCCGGTCACCTTCTACCGGGTCGTACCGGATGAGATTGGCGCCATCCGCAGGCGCTTCAGGAGGCACTGCTGGTAGCAACCTGCGTTATTATCAATGGCGGGACCGGAATAACGCATGATGACTGCACGATTGAGGCAGTGGCCCCCCCGCTCTTTGAGAAGACCCTGGACGGATTTGGCGAACTCTTCCGAATATTCAGTCTGGAGGATGTCGGCACCCGCGTTCTCCTATCACGGGCCGCAGCAGGTATCATTGACCAGCGTGCAGTCTTCTGTATCCCCGGTTCCACACCCGCTGTCCGGCTTGCGATGGTAAAACTGATTCTTCCCGAGATGCGGCATATCGTCACACACGCGAATAAATAACAGCAGCGGGGGGGATACTTCTCCCGGTGACCGGTTTCTCTATGGCATGGCATCTTTCAAAGAGATGAATGCGGTCTTTCTTCCCCGGCAGTAACCATGTCCATTCAACCCAGATGGTAACGAAGCTGACGGAATCAAGGGTCAGACCGACGCCATCACTTGCCACAGACCATTAAAAATCCCAAAAAAACACCAGAAAGGCAGCAAAAGAATATGAAAAAAATATACGGAGAGAACCATCCATGCTTCCTGCAGTCCATCTTTTAATCGGCGTTACGCTGGGGGGGATATTTCTGTTGTATCTCACGAGGGACTGCCGGGCCCTCATCTACTGTGCATTGGCAGTCTCCTCCCGGACATCATCGATAAACCGGTTGGCCATATCATTCTGGAGAGTATGGGCAACGGCCGAATCTTCTTTCACAGCCTGACTGTCTGTGCTCTTGTGGCCCTTCTGGGAGTTATTGTCCTGAAGAAGTGGCGGCACCCCCCCGGTCTCCTCTTTATTGCGGCAGGGATGCTCTCTCACCAGCTCGCCGATGCGATGTGGAGTGTGCCACAAAGCTGGTACTGGCCGTTTCTGGGCGACTTCACGCATAAATATAGCCCGTCTTATTTCGAGAATATGTTTCATCTTGAATTTTCATCGCCCTCTGAACTGCTGGTGCTCGCTCTTGCTGTCATCCTTTTCATCTGTCTGTTTCAGGCATGGCGGACCGGAAACGGCCGCCTCTTTCGCAGGGCCGCAGGACTGGTCGGGCTTTTCCTTCTTGTCGCAGGAACACTGATTTTGTCCGGGCTTGCAATGGGGATCCTTCCCGGATTTCTGGTCTACTCCGGATGTTCGGCTATTCTTATCTGTGGCCTCTCCCTCATACTCGGAGGAGTTGCTTCCTTCTCGTCTCTTTCTTGCCGTCGGTCGGGTGTGGGATGAACGATCTCGTGTGATAGGGGGTGTAAATTCCCTGTTTTGAATTTACACAGTATATCTTACCGTATCTGAGGTCAGACGCCGATTCAGATCCGGCAGAACAAACACAACCCATGAATTTGCAACTCTGTTATGAATTTGGGGGGGTGCATCTTTGCTCTCCTCTTTTTTTCTTGGTTCCTGAGATTACATTGCCGTAGGGGGGGGAGAGATCCACTCATCCGATAGGCAAAGATATCCGAATGATGCAGCCAGATAGAAAAATTACCGTTCTCGCAAAGAAGGAAGATTGGTGCTCTCTCTTAGAAAGAATCGAAGCAAAAAAATGTTGAATTAGAGGAAGAGCGGTGCAAAGACCACTGCGACGATGCTCATCAGCTTCAGAAGAATATTGATGGCAGGGCCGGAGGTATCCTTGAACGGGTCACCGACGGTGTCACCAGTGACAGCAGCCTTGTGGGAATCAGATCCCTTGCCGCCAAGGTGGCCCATTTCGATGTATTTCTTTGCATTATCCCATGCACCACCGGCGTTTGCCATGGTGATTGCAAGCATAAATCCTGCACCGAGTGAACCGACGAGAAGACCACCGAGTGCGTCTTTCCCGAGGACAATACCAACGATGATAGGTGCTGCGATGGCGATGACTCCCGGAAGGATCATCTCGCGCAGAGCGGAGGCAGTGGAAATAGAGATACATGCCGTGTAGTCAGGCTCTGTTTTCCCTTCCATAATACCCTTAATCTCCTTGAACTGACGGCGGACTTCAATCACAATGGCATATGCTGCACGTCCAACTGCCATCATCGTCATGGATGAGAAGAGGAACGGAAGCATCGCACCGATGAGAAGACCGATGAAGACAGGAGGCTGCATGACATCGATTGATTCGAGGCCCACTGCAATACCGTATGACGCAAAAAGTGCGAGTGCGGTGAGTGCTGCTGAACCGATTGCAAATCCCTTACCAATCGCTGCAGTGGTGTTCCCGACTGCATCGAGGGTGTCGGTGATCTCACGGACAGACTCGGGCTGGTGGCTCATCTCTGCAATACCACCTGCATTGTCTGCGACAGGTCCGTATGCATCGACTGCAAGGGAGATACCAAGCGTTGCAAGCATACCGACTGCAGCAATAGCAATACCATAGAGACCTGCGAAGGTGAATGCGATGTAGATGGCAAGTCCGATCAGGAGGGTCGGGATGAGGGTTGACTCCATACCCTTTGCAAACCCGGTGATGATGTTTGTTGCAGCGCCTGTCTCACAGGACTTTGCAATGGTCTGGGTAGGTTTGCGTTCGTATGACGTGTAGTACTCAGTGACCTGTCCAACCAGGAACCCTGCCACAAGACCGGAGACACAGGCAACAAAGACACCGAATCCATAGCTTCCGAGAAGCGTGGTGGCGATGAAATAGGTTGCTGCGACCACAAGGACAAGTGCTGCTACAAGGCCCATGTTGAATGCCATGTGAATAGCGGAAGACTCGGTCTTCTTTGTTTTGACGAAGAACGAACCGATGATGGAACAGATGATACCGACTGCGGCGATGACCATCGGGAGGACAACAAGGTTGTACTCGGGCATGCCGCTGAGGCTGCGGTGGATTCAATGCCGAGGATCAGGCTGATGTCGCCGCCCTTGCTGATGGTGAGAATTGCTGCAGCAGCAAGAAGCATGGTGGAGATGATTGAGCCGACGTAGGACTCGTAAAGGTCTGCACCCATACCGGCGATGTCACCGACGTTGTCACCGACATTGTCTGCAATGACAGCAGGGTTTCGGGCGTCATCTTCAGGGATACCTGCCTCGACTTTGCCGACGAGGTCAGCACCGACGTCTGCGGCCTTCGTAAAGATACCGCCACCGACACGGGCGAAGAGTGCTATTGAACTTGCACCGAGCGAGAATCCTGCCACGACATTGACAATGTCATAGATGGTGGAACCGTCCATCAGGGTGGACACTCCGATAAATGCCACGGAGAGACCAAAGAGGCCGAGACCGACAACCGTCATACCCATAACCGTTCCCGATGCAAAGGAGACACGGAATGCGTCAGCAATGCCACGGGTGGCTGCATGTGCGGTCCGGCCGTTTGCGGAGGTTGCGGTGAACATGCCGATGTAACCGGCAGTTGCGGAGAGGGTTGCTCCAATGACGAAACAGACCGCGGTTAACGGGCTGATGAGTATTGTCAGGATGATCGCGAGTACAATCACAAAGACCGCGATATACTTGTACTGGGTGTTTAAGTACACCATCGCACTTTTGTGTATCACGGTTGTGAGCTTTTTGATGAGCTCACTGCCTTCCCCTTCGGATCTGACCTTTTTAAAGGACAGTCCTGCAAAGAGGAGAGCAATCAGGCACATAATGGTGCCAGATAGACGAGTGAATCCATGGTTTATTCAAATCCCCCCTTTATGGTTTTAGGCACACAACCACACGGGTAATCGATTCCATACAGATTAGGGTTCTCTATATAAAAAAGAATCGGGCGGTTTTGGGGGGGGTCTGTGGTCTGGGTTGTCTTTGGATGGGTGGATTTCGTGGTTTTATCCTCTCTTTTCAAAACAGAAAATAGGGAAAGAGCGTTATGTGCTGATCCGTTCCGGGTGATGTTTTCTGTCATCCATTTTGTTTGGATATTCATCTGTATCGGTCGGGGATATCGGACTCGTGTGATGAGGTATCTTCTGTTGTTCATATTTTTGCCGGATTATCGCCGTGCAAAAAGATACCGGATACCACTTTCCGGGTGGTTTTCCGATTTACACAACATTATATATGGTAAATCGATTTCAATATACTTTTATTTACATAGCGTATTAATTACC
This sequence comes from Methanogenium cariaci JCM 10550, assembly GCF_001315945.1. Taxonomy (GTDB): domain Archaea; phylum Halobacteriota; class Methanomicrobia; order Methanomicrobiales; family Methanomicrobiaceae; genus Methanogenium; species Methanogenium cariaci. Next base: position 73,939 of record NZ_BBBG01000002.1, read on the forward strand.
ATTTAATAGAGGTGAAATAATTGAATCATTCAGCAGTCTCCGTAATTTTGTGTGTCCTGCTCTTCTTTGCAGGATTCGGTATCATTCCCGCCGCTGCGGGTGCGCCCGGTGAGGTAGCATATGCGTATTCCAGCGCGACCCTGAATATTTCGGCATTGTCCGAAGGAGGAAATAGCAGTGTATCATCCATCCGTTGCCGGGGGGGAATCAATCCAGCGAGAATCCGTCTTTGATAAAAGAGGTGATTTCAGAACGCAGTTATCCTGATTATGTACCCGGTAGTCTTCTTGTTGTCTACGAGACTGGGAATCAGATAAAAGCATGTGATGCGTTTGAATCTGCGGCACTGGGTGCCAATGTGGCCATCGGTGCCACCGTCACAGAGGAGTTTACGGACGGTGTCCTGCCGGGATGTCAGGTCATCTCCCTGCCTGATGACATGACCGTTGATGAGGCGGTCATATACTATGAAGGTCAGCCCGGTGTGAAATACGCCGAGCCAAACTATATCCGGAGCATTGACACGGTGCCGAATGACCCGTATTATTCCAAGCAGTGGGGGGGACTGCAGAACATGGGCCAGGCAACTCCCCAGTTCCCGTCCGGAGGCACCACTGGTGCTGATATCCATGCAGAAGATGCCTGGGATACCACAACCGGGTCAGAGGATATTGTGATTGCGGTCATCGACAGCGGTGTCGACTACCTGCATGCAGACCTTGCGGCAAACATGTGGAACGATGGATCAGGTCACTGTGGCTATGACTTTGTCAATAATGATAACGACCCGATGGATGATCGCAATCATGGTACCCACTGTGCCGGTATCATCGCTGCGGCGGGGAACAACGGAGAGGGTGTCAGCGGTGTCTGCTGGAACACAAAGATAATGGCACTGAAATTCCTTGACAGCGAGGGTCACGGTTCAATTTCAAATGAGATTAAAGCCATCAACTATGCAGTCGCACACGGGCAGATATCTTATCATGTTCGTTTGGAGCGGATACTTACAGTAGTCTAGAAAAGGATGCTATTGACAATTCCGGCCTCCTCGTTGTCTGTGCGGCGGGAAATGATGGGAGAGACAATGATGGCACCCCGCATTACCCATCCTCGTATATCAGCCCGAACATCCTCTCGGTGGCATCCACTGCACCGGATGACTCTCGATCTTCTTTCAGCAACTACGGCGTAACGAGTGTCGATGTCGGTGCCCCCCCGGGCACAAACATCTACAGCACACTTCCGGGGGGGAGATATCTATAGGGACGACCCGCTACAGCGATGATTTTTCCTCCCTTGACGGGTGGTATGAGTATGACTTTACTAAATCTGGCCGGAGGGCGTGGCGCATCGATACCACCACCTACATAAGTGCGCCCTCTTCTGCTGCCATCGGACCGTACGGCAACGACTGGGATCAGTGGCTCATGAAACGGGACAACATCTCCCTTGCCGGCCTGACCAGTCCGGTTCTCCGGTATCAGTGCTCGGCTGATACTCAGATCAATTCTGACTGGGCATGTGTGGGTATCTCGGAAGACGGATCAAATTTTTCATATAATGGTCTGTCGGGAAATACTAACGGGTTTATTGAGCGGACAGTTGACCTCACCAACTTTAACGGCAGAGACTACTCCGGCAAGGATATCTGGATCGCCTACGCGCTGATAAGCGATGGATCAACCACCGGCAATGGAATGTATGTTGATGACATTCAGATCGGCCAGTTGGACGGGCCGATGACGTCTGTCTATGGCTATATGTCAGGGACATCCATGGCAACACCGATGGTCTCAGGGGTGGCGGGCCTGTTGCTTGCTAAAAATCCATCCTACACCCCCCCCGCTGATTTAAAGGCTGAGATTATGGATAACACAGACTCCCTTCCCGCCCTTACTGGAAAGTGTGTCAGCGGCGGCCGGGTAAATGTCTCTGCCGCCATGGGTCCGGCACCTGCACCACCGATCGGGCCTCCGTCCGTCTCCGGTATCACCCCCCCTCTGCGGGTTGGACTCCGGGCTCACCTATATCACTGCCCTCACCGGGACAAACTTCACCGGCAATATGAGCGTTCAGCTCAGCCGCACCGGGGGGGAGACAGCGATTCCGGCAGAGTATGTCTATACGGAAGACTTAACGCACGCCCGCTGTGCCTTTAACGGTGCGGGTGCCGCCACCGGTGCCTGGGATGTCTCCGTCACAACCGTGGCCGGCAGCGCTACCCTGCCCGCCGCCTTCACCATCTCGGCCGACACCTCGGCGACAGACACCGTGATCATTCCGGTAGAGCCGGCTGGAACATGGTCTCCGCCCCCCCGGCAGGGTTCGGCACTGGATCTCACGAACACCACGCCCGGCAGCCTCTACTGCTACGACCCCCCTTCAGCAGGTACGTAAGCTGCACCGCTGCCGATGTCATCCCCCCCGGCAGGGGGGGTTACTGGGTCTCTGCCCCGTCAACAACAGATATCAGTGCGACCGGACACACCTGCACGAAATACCAGTATAATGTGCACGCCGGCTGGAACCTCATCGGCTCCGTCCAGACACCGGTTGCAACAGGAGACATCACGTTTGTTCCTGCCTCGCTGAGCCTCGCCGGGGGATGTCTATGCATATGATCCCGGCACCGGGCAGTATACGGAAACCCTCTCCCTTACGCCGGGGCAGGCCTACTGGATGGCCTTCTCCGGTGACGGCGTGATGATTGTCGCGTGACGGGGGGGTCTGCCACGGTATCTGATCCTCTCTTTTTTTGACACTTCAGTCTGCAGGAGCGCGTGTCCTTGCGGTGCTGCGGAACCGGGTTGCGCTGATCGCGGTGGCAAGGCTTTCGTCGGCCATGACATGGGCAGTAGCGGTGCCTACGGCGGCAACCTAACTGCAGGAGAGATCTCCCCCGGCAGTGTCAGGATTTGTTGACCTCTGCCCCCCCGTTGGCACGAGCGTCAGTCTGCCCTGAGGAGATCGGTTACCACCGGAAGTCAGCGTCACCCGATAGACAATGAGGAAAGGCAGGATGGTTGTTTATCCGTTTTTGGGTGCACCAACACACCCCCCCGATACTATCCGTGCACCCGGGGGGGTGCACTGTTTTAACGGCTTATTTGTGTCTTGTTATTAAATTTAACCGTATTAGCTGGTTTTTCAATGATTTGTGCACTTCTACTGAGATCACATACATACACCTCCCCCCCACCACAGGAATCAGGGGTGCTAAATGATATAGGATCTGGGTGCTCACTTCCTGTAATATCTATAAATCTATTTTAATTACTATCCCTTTTAGGGAAATGCACACCTATTTGCCCGTTTTTATCGCTGCACTTTTGGACGGTTCCGGGTGCACAGTGGGTACAACTCTGCACATTTCCTCTCCTCTGTCATCTTCAGGAGAGACGGTGCATTTCATTGGGAGATGCGATCTCACCATCCATTATTTCTGTCAATGATCTCGCAGAATACCCTGTTTTTTTGTACCTATTCACCCCCCCCGTCATCTTTTTGCCCGGCAGTTCATGCTGGCACAGTATTATACTGTTCCGAACACTACCGCGCCGCATCCGGGTGATTCGATGAAACATTCAAAGACACTACTATTTCTTTTCATTCTGGTTCTGTGTGCAGGATTTTGTGCCACCTCTGCCGTTGCTGGTCTGTCCCCTGAGTTCATCTCCTCCTCTGCAACGGATAGCATCCGGTTCAGTTCAGCGGGCGATGAAGAAAATTCGGTTGTCATGCCCGAACCGGTTCTGAAGAAAGAGATTATATCTCCGGACCGGAGATATGTCCCAGGTGTGGTCATCCTCGTCTATGACCTGCCGGAGATGGCTGCCACAGGCCCGGAACATATCATATCCGCATCAGTCAATGCCGGGATCGGTGCGGTGGTGACAGAGTCATATGTCACCGGGGGGGTGCTGCCCGGTTATCAGGTCGTCTCCCTCCCTGAAGGTATGAGCGTTGATGAGGCACTCATCTATTATGGGAATCAGCCCGGCGTGGCATATGCCCAGCCGGATTTCATCTACGCGATGGACACCGTGCCGGACGATCCTCTCTACGGGCTTCAGTGGGGACTGCAGAACACCGGCCAGGGAACCCCCCCCAGTTTCCTTCGGGAGGTACCGTTGGCGCTGACATCCGTGCAGAAGATGCCTGGGACATCACCACCGGGTCTGATACCGTTGTGATTGCGGTCATTGACACCGGCGTCGACTACCTGCATGCAGACCTTGTGGCAAACATGTGGGACGACGGGTCAGGTCACAGCGGGTATGACTTTGTCAATAATGATGATGACCCGATGGATGACAACAGCCACGGCACCCACTGTGCGGGCATCATCGCTGCGGTGGGGAACAACGGGGTTGGCGTCAGCGGTGTCTGCTGGGACACGCGAATCATGGCACTCAAGGTCTTAAATGCAGACGGTGTGGGAACAACCACGGATGAGATTGCCGCCATTAACTATGCAGTCACCCACGGAGCAGATATTCTCTCGTGCTCATGGGGCGGGACAGATTATGATCCTGCGCTGAAGACGGCGATTGACAATTCCAGTCTCCTTACTGTATGTGCGGCGGGGGGGAATGACGGCACGGACAATGATGCCGTCCCCCCATTATCCATCAAATTTTATCAGCCCGAATATTCTCTCGGTGGCAGCCACTGCACCGGATGACAACCTCTCTTCTTTCAGCAACTACGGCGCAACGAGTGTCGACGTCGGCGCTCCGGGCACGGACATCTACAGCACTATCCCGCGGGAGGTTTCGATAGGCACAACCCGCTACAGCGATAATTTTTCATCCCTTGACGGATGGTTTGAGTATGACCATACCGGGTCCGGCCGGAAGGCGTGGCATCTCGATAATACCACCTACACCAGTGCGCCGTCTTCTGCCACCATCGGACCGTACGAAAATAACTGGGACCAGTGGCTCATAAAACAGGACAGCATCTCCCTTGCCGGTCTGACCGACCCGGTTCTCCGGTATCAGTGGTCGGTTGATACCCAGATCAACTCTGATTTCGGATATGTGGGTATATCAGAGGATCAATCGAGTTTTTCCTTCATTGGCGGGTCAGGAAATACCGGCGGGTTTATCGAGCAGACATATGATCTCACCAACTTTAGCGGCAAAGACTATTCCGGTAAGACGATCTGGATCGCCTACCGGCTGGTAAGCGATGCATCAACCACCGGCAGAGGTATCTGGGTCGATGACATTCAGATCGGGGGGGAGCTGGACGGGCCGGTGACGTCGGTCTATGGCTATATGTCGGGGGGGACGTCCATGGCCACACCGATGGTATCGGGAATGGCCGGGCTGCTGCTTGCGGAAAATTCATCCTATACATTTGCTGATTTAAAGGCGGCTGTCATGGACAGCACGGATTCCCTCCCCCCCGCCCTTGCCGGAAAGTGTGTCAGCGGCGGCCGGGGGAATGCCTCTGCCGCCCTGACCCCCCCGGCGCCGCCGCCTGTTGGCCCGCCATCCGTCTCCGGGATTGTTCCCTCCACCGGGTTAGACTCCGGGCTTACCTATATCAGCGCCCTCACGGGGACGAACTTCACCGGTGATATGACGGTTCAGCTCACCCGCACCGGGGAGACCGCGATTCCGGCGGAGTATGTCTATACCGAAAACACCACGCACGCCCGCTGCGCCTTTAACGGTGCAGGTGCTCCCGCCGGTGCCTGGGACGTCTCCACCACAACCGTGGGCGGCAGCGCTACCCTGCCTGCCGCCTTTATGGTCACGGTTGACACCTCATCGACAGACACCGCGATCATTCCGGTGGAGCCCGGCTGGAACATGGTCTCCGCCCCCCCCGGCAGGGTCCGGCAATGGACCTCACCAACACCACTCCCGGCACCCTCTACTGCTATGATCCCATACAGGGGGAAATACATGAGCTGTAGCGTCGATGATATCATCCCTGGCAGGGGATACTGGATCTTTGCCCCCCCGTCCTCCACTGATATCAGTGCGACCGGCTACACCTGTCCGACCTACCAGTATGAGGTGCACCCCCCCGGCTGGAATCTCATCGGCTCCATCCAGACGCCGGTTGCAACAGGAAATATCACTTTGGTCCCTGACTCACTGATCCTCGTTGGACAGGTCTATGCATATGATCCCGGCACCGGGCAGTATACGGATACCACCTCCCTCACGCCGGGAAAGGCCTACTGGATGGCCTTCTCCGGTGACGGGTGATGATCCTCGGGTGACTTGGTCTTTTCCGTGCGGAACCCTTCAAAAACAGGGGGGGAGAAAATCCTTGTTCATTGGGATTCAGAGCCCCGCACCACCAGCACCGGCTGGTGGGCACGGTGGATCACGTCAGCGGAGACTGAGCAGGAATGCCTGTGAGAGGCCTGTCCTCCCGTGGCGCCCACGACGATAAGAGAGACCTCTCTGTTATCTGCGATTCGCACGATCTCTTCTGCCGGGTTACCGCTGATGATCAGAGGTTCCACTTCAAGCCCTGCTTCCTGGAATTGGGTAACTGCCTCCGTCATCAGCTGAGAACATTCCTGTTGGCTCCGCTCACGGAGGGTGTCTTCATAGGCGGTGGCCGAATCGGCATCCAGACCGGGAGGTTCGCTGATGACGAACGGTTTCATCGGCCCGTCAGAGATGTGCAGAAGCACGACCTTCCGACACCCGGCATCTGCGAGCCGGAGGACGTAGTCTACTGCCCTCGCAGAGACGGGGGAAAAGTCGGTTGCAAAGCAGACCGTCTCAAAAAGTATACGAGTCCCCCCCCGGGTATTATATGTGCGGATCTTGGGTGTTTCATGATGATTTTTCCTGTCACATGTTGTTTACTGTCCGGCAGGGAAAATAGGTTGTGGCAGATTGATCTCTGGTCATGCGGCTGAAATGTGGGTCTGCAGTATCTCCCCCCCGACCGAAAGAGTAAGAGTGACAGCGATAGCGGGTTCGTACCCATGACGTGCGGTGGGGTTTTTACTCTCCCTCACATCAATGAATCGTGAACGGCGGGAAGTCCCATCCGGGGGTAAAAAAGAGAATACTATAAATGTCTGTACGAAGAAGAGCGCACAATGAAGACGATGCAGGAAGTCCGGGACCGGCTGGCCCGTGGGGAGGCAGCTGTCTGGACAGCGATGGAGATGAAGGAACGGGTGCGGAAGGGCGATATTCCCACGGTGGACGAGGTGGACATTGTCACTACCGGAACCTTTGGTGTTATGTCAGGCACCGCTGCCGTGATGACCGTCCCCCGTCGCAGCCCCCCGGTGCGTTTCTCCGGGCGGACACGGTCACACTCAATGGTGTCCCCCGCCTTCCCCCGGTCCCTGCCCGAATGAACGGCTCGGCACTGTGGACCTCATTGTCTATGGCACGGCCGCCGTCTCAGAGACTTATGGCGGTGGCCACCTGTTCCGGGATCTGGTGGATGGCAAAGATGTCGACGTGGTGGCAGAGGCCGGAGGGAAGACCTTTGAGAACACCATTTATATTGAGGATCTCTCTGCCGCCCGTATCTTCACGACCCGAAGCTGTTTCCGTAACTACACTGCCTTTGTGAACCGTGGGCCCGACCCCCCCGCCCGCACGATCTTCTCGGTTCTTCCCTTAGCAGGTCAGATGAGTGGGGGGCAACCGTATCGGGGGGGTGCGGGGGGGAGATAAACCCGGTCGAAAACGACCCTGGACTCACTCACATCCGACCGGGCACGCCGATTCTGTTAAATGGTGGCGTTGGCATGGTGATGGGTGAAGGCACCCGGAGCACGCCGGAACGTCGCAACATCGCCGCCTGTGCCGAGCTCAGTGCGATGGACGGTGACTACATGGGTGGGTTTGTCACTGCCCATGGTCCGGAGTGCCTCACCTCGGTCGCCATACCTCTGCCAGTCCTTTCCGCAGACGATATCATCCGCTTATCGGTCACTGATGATCAGGTATCTCTCCCGGTGGCAGACATCAGCGATCGTGTTCCCTTCTCCGTTGCCACCTATGCCGACGTCTGGCAGCAGACTGACTTCACGGTGCAGGTCGACCCCCCCATGCAATGCCTCTTCTGTGGGCCATGCACCGCGGCCGAGGCCTGCCCAACAAAGGCCGTGATGATGGGCGGTGGTATTATGCGTTCACGCTGTGTCTCCTGTGGTACCTGTGTACAGACCTGCCCGAATGGTGTCTATACGATGAATGCCGGTGCCCTACATCTGCAGGATGACAGCGAAGCGACCGTGCCCATCGTGCTCCGGCAGTCGGACCGATCACGGGCTGAGGCACTCTGTGAGCATTTAAGGGTGCAGCTCCAGAGGGGGAGTTCCTGTTATGACACTCTCATACTATTCCGTCAGACCGGCAACAGATATCTTCGTTCTGTCGGTGGTCCCGGTTCTTTTCTCCGATGCAAGAGGGATGTCTTTGAAAGTGAAGCCAATCCACTCCAGGGGGGGGTGACAGGCTATGCATGAAGAGAGTGCCCTGAAGTATGTTGCTTCCGCCGGTGTGGACACGATCGTCAGCCTGCCCTGTGACCGGACACAGAGTCTTCAATCTTTGATTCAGGACAGTTTCCGGCAGATTACGGTTATGCGTGAGGAGGACGGGGGGGTTGGCCTCTGTGCCGGTCTCTTCCTTGCAGGAAACCGTCCGATGATGCATATCCAGAGTTCAGGCATCGGCACGATGCTTTATGCAATCATGAGTCTGCCGGTGCCGTATGAACTCCCGCTCCCGGTTCTTACCTCATGGCGGGGCATCCACCGGGAGAGAGTTGAGGTGCAGATGCCGTTTAATATTCATCTCCCCCCCGATCTTCTGGATGCGCTGGATATTGTCTATACGGTGATACACGAGGCAGGAGATCTCGACCGTATTGAGGGTGCCATCGGTGATGCATTTGAGCACCACCGGCCGCATATCATCCTCGTCTCCCCCCCGAAGGTCTGGGAAGGTATCGGGGGCACAGCCGGAACCCCCCCGGCCCCCCCGCGTGCCCTTCCTCCCCCCCGCAGCCGTGAAATAGCTCTTGCATACGAACGGACGATCACCGAACCGTCCTGGCGGCGGGCGGATGCCATCAGTGCTGTGGCATCCCTCCTCACCCGTGAACTGGTGGTCAGCAATCTCGGGGGGGTGCCTACCGATGAGCTCTACGCTGCCCGGGACCGACCGGAGAACTTCTACATGATGGGGGGGAGTTATACACAGGCAACGCCCATCGGGTTGGGGGGGCTTGCCCTCGGGCAGGACCGGGATGTGGTCGTCTTTGACGGAGATGGCAGCCTCCTCGGGACGGCTATTCTGCCGGTGGTGGCCGCAGAAGCGCCGAAAAATCTCACCATCATCGCCCTTGACAACGGGACATTCGGCAGCACCGGCGACCAGCTGACCCATGCGTATGGCATTGCTGATCTCGAACTGCTGGCCCGTGGGCAGGTATTACTCGTACATGTAAGGTACAGGATGAGGGGAACCTCAGGGTGGCATATCGTTCCCGGGAGTCAGGACCCGCCTCATCCATGCAGTGATCGCACCCGGCAATGCAAGTGTGCCGGGTATTCCCTTCCGGGCACGGGAGATTAGGGACCGGTTCATGGGGGGGCAGTCTGGTCGCCTGCGATGAAACAAGCTTTGTTTGGTTAAAGCAAAATCATTTAATTTCCCCCGCTCCAACGTTATTTAGAAAAACATGCCCGATATCTCGCGTGCCCGCACTGCTAGTGTCATCACAGTCCTCATAGCCATGCTTATCTGCACATTTTTCCTCGCATGGAGTCTTGGACCGACGAAGGTGCCATTTACTGCGTTCATCCCGGACGATCCGTCGGGAATGGTTGATTTCGTTATCTCTGCCCTCATCTCCGCCAAGGATATGTCCATCGTTGATTTTGCCCCCCCCTTCTTCCCTGACCCAACGGCGTTTCTGGTCATATACGGACTCCGTCTGCCCCCCCGGGTGATTGCCGCAATTCTCGTTGGTGCCGGGCTTGCTGCGGCGGGCACTGCGATGCAGGGCCTTTTCCGCAATTCGATGGCAGATCCCTATATCATCGGAACCTCTGCAGGAGGAGCGTTTGGTGCTGCTGTCACGATCGTCTTTTTAGGTGGTCTCTTCCTGCCGCTCTTCGCATTTTTTGGCGCCATCGGATCTACCTTTATGGTCTATGCCATTGCCACCCGCAACGGGCGTGCGTCGGTGGAGACGCTGCTTTTGACCGGTATTGCAATATCGATGTTCTTCTCGTCCATCCTCTCGTTTCTCATGTACTCGGCGGGAAAGAGTCTGCATCAAATCGTCTTCTGGCTGATGGGCGGCTTCTGGAATGTCTCATGGAACGATGTCTGGCTTGGCCTGCTCATTCCCGTTGGCGGTATACTTCTGATCTTCTTTGCCCGTGACCTGAATATTCTCTCTCTCGGCGAGGAGGATGCTCTGCATCTTGGTGTCAATGTGGAGCAGTTCAAGCGAATCTTACTCTTTGTCTCATCGGCACTCACAGCGGTTGCGGTATCCATTGCGGGGGCAATCGGTTTTATCGGGCTCATCACACCGCATGTGATGCGGCTGATTGTCGGACCTGATCACCGGATTCTCTTTCCGACGTCAATGCTTGCAGGCGGGTTTTTCCTTTTATTAGCTGACACCCTCGCCCGGTCGTTTCTGGGGGAGATGCCGGTGGGTGTGATCACCTCCTTTGTCGGAGCGCCATTCTTCATCATGCTTTTGCGCAGGAGGATGCGGGCATGATTGACGTGGACGACCTTTCTGCAGGCTATGGCGGCAAAGATATCATTGCGGAAATAACGTTTGCCGCGGAAAAAGGAGAATTCGTTGGCATCATCGGCCCGAACGGCTCCGGGAAGACCACACTCCTAAAGGCTATCAGCCGGGTGCTGGAGATCTCCGGCGGTGTGGTAACCCTGGAGGGCCGGACCCTTGCTGATTTCGGGCAGAAGGAACTTGCCCGGGAGGTAAGTGTTGTCCCGCAGGAAACAGCGATGAACTTCTCCTACACGGTCACCGACATCGTCATGATGGGTCGATTCCCCCCCCATAAGGAACGGTTTGCAAAGGATGATCCGGATGATTACCGCATTGTGCGGGAGGCGATGGAGGTGACCAATGTCGTCCATCTTAAAGACCGGCCGGTGACAGACATCTCCGGCGGGGAACGACAGCGGGTGATCATTGCCCGTGCCCTCGCCCAGCAGCCGAAGGTGATTCTCTTGGATGAGGCGACCTCGCACCTTGACATCAATCATCAGGTGGAGATCCTCTCTATTGTCCGTGACCTTGGGGAGACCGTCACCAAGATTGGTGTGTTCCATGACCTGAATCTGGCCGCCGAGTTCTGTGACCGGATTGTTCTCATGTCAGGGGGGGTCGCATTCGTGCAATCGGCACGCCTGCCGAGGTGCTCACGATGGAGCGCCTGCGCAATGAGTACGGTATCACCGCGATGGTCCAGACCAATCCGGTCACCGGCCGGCCGCTTGTTATGCCCCTGAGTGAAGGGTGCCACCCGCGCTCCGTGGTGCCCGCATTCACCTTATCTCCGGCGGAGGCACCGGTGCGGGCCTGATGTATACTCTGACAGCAGCCGGGTGTGTGCTGACAGCAGGTGTGCTCTCGCCCATGGACTCTGATTATATGGCAGCATCACGCTTGGCATTCCCTGCATAACGGTGCCTGCCTTTGCACCCATCACCGCCGCTGTATGTGATGAACTGGAGGCATATCTTGACGAAGCGGATGCAATAATTCTCACCGCAATGCCGGTGGGGGGGGAAGGCAATCTCCCCCCAATATCCAGGTCATCACCCCCCCTGCCCGGCAGCCCCGGCTTCTGCTGTATATACCTCCCGGAGAGGAGTTCACAGACTGCACACCGGCAGGGGGGGACTATTCCTTTCTTGCGCCGATCCGGGCCGCGGGCTGTCCGGTTGTTTCATCCCGAGATGCTCTCTATGCAGAGGTTGAAAAGTTGGTTCATACCCGTAAAATGGCGTAAATACTATTGATTGTCGCAATTGGTTTTCTTTTTTGGTTCTCTCTTCAAAAATAGATAATATCTGAAATTTAGATATAACTAAATATTGATTGACCAGATATTATTGATTTATTACCAAAAGGTTTGTGTATGACTCTTAAGAAATGTATTCAGTTTTCCCTTTTTATCATGGTGCTACTCATCATGGCCCAGGGCTGTACAGCAGCTGATTACCTGACATTCCACGGCGATGCCCAGCGTACGGGCTACGTCGCGGATGCGGGCCCTCTCTCGGAGAATATCCGCTGGTCGGTTTCACCCGGTTCGATTGATTCCTCACCGGTGGTGGCAGGCGATCGTGTTTTTGTCGCAACCGGTCCTGACATGAGTGATCCCGGCGCAACACTTGCCGTATACTGTTATGATACGGATACCGGGGGGGAAGAACTCTGGACCTACGAAACCGGATCGGAGTCCGGTCTCACCATTGCAGATGATCTGCTTATTGTCGGTGGCATGGACGGGTATCTCTATGCCCTTGACACTGCGAACGGCTCCCTGTATTGGTCGGTTCAGGCGGATGAAACCCCAGGATTCTTTGGCCTGACCTCTTCCCCCCCGCTCTATTACAAGGGTCTGCTCTATATACTGACTCCCTCTGACGGCGGTCTGCATGTCTATGACCCTGCTGATGGCAGTGAGGTCTGGTCGGTTGCCTTTGGGGGGGTCTGGGATGTCGGGTGGACAGCAGCGACCTACTTCACTGCTCCTGCCGCAGCAGATGGTGTGGTCTACTTCCCGTCAAATCTCTCGGAGCTTTATGCGTATAACACGACAACCAAAGTAGAAATCTGGAATGTTTCCCTTGATACGACCATCGCATCGGCGCCGGTAATCGATACCGACTCGCTCTTTATCACCACTGCGACAACACTCTATGAAGTGTCCCTTGCAGATGGCAGTATTCTTGCGAACCGGTCTGTCAATGCCCAGCTGGGCACTCCGGCACTGGACATCGCTAATGACCACCTCTATGTGGGCACCGGAAGCGGAATGGTCTGTCTGGATACCAATGACATCACCGCAGCGCCGGTCTGGGAACGGGCCACTGCAAAGATGACGGTCTCTCCGGTGGTGGCGGGTGACTATGTCTATGGCGCAACCAATGAAGAGCAGTCATCCCTCTATGCATTCTCAGCCGCAGACGGCACGGATGCCTGGTCCTACACCCTCCCCCCCGCACCGGAAGGCAATAACTGGGCCTCGTTCTGGGGGGGCTCCTCACCTGCAGTCGCAGACGGGACGCTTTACATTGGCGCTGAGTACACGAACACGCTCTTTGCCTTTGGTGCAAATGTCACCCCCCCATCGAGCCTGTCGTTATCTTCGATGATAGTGTGACGGTCGTCGAGGGTGAGACGTTCACCTTCGTCCCGTCCAACAATGCGTCCGCATCCTATACGGTCAACCGCACCACGGATCTCGGCGCCCTTGACACCGCAGCAATGGCAGGCGGGTTCACCTTCAACGCGTCCGATGCATGGTATGCTGACTACAGTTCCTTCCTGATCGAGGACATCGCCGGCATTGTCAACGATGACTGGCGGGTAGAGAACGGCCATTCGTGGGCCATCTATCTCAACGGCGCCCCCGACAGCATCCGGACTCGGTGCAAATGATCTCGCAGACGGTGACGCCCTGACGTTCTACTTCTGTCCGAGTGACCCGGTTACCTACGCGCCCATCATTGACGAGGCGACATATGTAGTCAGGATCGATGTGACCGTTGACGGTGGCATCACGCCCGAATATATCTTCGATGGCAATGTGACGGTCGTCGAGGGTGAGACGTTCACCTTCGTCCCGTCCAACAATGCGTCCGCATCCTATACGGTCAACCGCACCACCGATCTCGGCGCCCTTGATACTGCGGCAACTACAGGCGGGTTCACCTTCAACGCGTCCGATGCATGGTATGCTGACTACAGTTCCTTCCTGATCGAGGACATCGCCGGCATCGCAAACGATGACTGGCAGACAGAGAACGCCCATTCATGGTCCATCTATCTCAACGGTGCGGCGACAGCATCCGGACTCGGTGCGAATGCTCTCTCAGACGGTGACACGCTGATATTCTACTTCTGCCCGACTGATTCGGAAACCTATGTGCCCATCATCAACGAAGCGACCTATATCGTTGAGGTCGATGTGACCGTTGACGGCGGCATCACGCCTGAGTATATCTTCGATGGCGGTGTGACGGTCGTTCAGGGTGAGACGTTCAGTTTCGTCCCGTCCAACAACGCGTCTGTGTCCTATACGGTCAACTGCACCACCGATCTCGGTGCCCTTGATACTGCGGCAACTGCAGGCGGGTTCACCTTCAACGCGTCTGATGCATGGTATGCTGACTATGGTTCCTTCCTCATCGAAGACATCGGCGGCATCGCAAACGACGACTGGCAGACAGAGAATGCACACTCCTGGGCAATTTATCTCAACGATGCACCCACAATGGCCGGTCTCGGCGCAAATAATCTCGCAGATGGGGGGGACACGCTGACGTTCTACTTCTGTCCGAGTGATCCGGAAACCTTTGAATACCTCATCGATGAGGCAACCTACATCGTCGAGATTGATGTGAAAGTATCGCCTGTTGCAGTTTCTGATGTTACTGTGACGGATGCCGCACGTGGTGGCATGGCCCAGGCCCAGGTTACTGTCAAGGCACTGGATGCAGGCTGGTATGTCGTGGTTGTCAGTGGCGTAAACACTGGCGGCGACAGCCTTGCAGGCATCGCCACGGTGCACCTTGACGCGGGCAGTCCTATGGATATCCCGGCGCTCATTGCTGTGCCACAGCATACACAGACGGGCACCTATACCCTCTATGCCGGCGTATACACGCTTGATGATTTCCCCGACAACCTGCTTAACCACAGTGAGGGAGTAGAATGCGTCATCTCCTGAGTGCGCTTCTCATCACCATCCTCTTCGTTTGTGGCGCACCGTGTGCTGCGCTCACGATGGATACAAGTGGGGGGGGTGCAGCAGGCCAGCCGGTCACTGTCACGCTGGATGAACCGGCGTTTGTGACGTTCCAGATGGACAGTGGGGGGGTGCCGGTGTATGCCTATGGTACGGCCGTCAATTTCATTTCCGCGACTACAGGGACGCTTTCCATCACTGCAGAGAGTGGTGGTGAAGTGGCAGATGCAACCGTTACTATCACCTCCGGCGGTGGCGGTGGTGGCGGGGGGGACACCCCATCCATTGTCTGGAAGACCGTCACCCTGCCTGCAGGCACCTTTAATGTAACCGCTGAGAATTCCGAAGAGATCTATGCGGTTCCGTGGCAGACTGCTCTTGGTGTCCTGAAAGCAGCGGGCGTCAGCTTTAAGGTGAGCAAGTGGTCACCTGGTCTCCTTGTTGATGAAGTGGATGGAAAATCATCTGAAGGCACTGCCGGTTGGATGTACCAGTTGAATGGTATGATTGGCGACATCAGTGCTGACAAAAAAATGCTATCAACTAATGACAAAGTGGTATGGTACTACAGCGAGTCGATGACCCAGTCGCCCGAGCAGTCCCCCAAGGCGTTCTACTACAAGGTACAGACAAGCACCGCCCCCCCCGCTCCCGGCGGTTCATCCACTGAAACAGGAGAGACCGGAACAGGGCCGGATGCAACGGCAGAAGCGGTCTCATATCCGCTCTCCCTCCCGCCGGGCTCTGACCTCCGCCTGAGCGAGGGCCGGATGTACCTGACAGTCAATGTCCCGATGGCAACGTCAGCAGGGGGGGATCAGATCAGCTTTGAAGGAAACACGATGCTCATCACCCGTGACGATGTCATCTTAAAAATTCGCTTTGCTGACTTCACCGACAAAAAAGGCATTATTGCAGGGGGGGAGATCACCGATGTCAGCGTCGAGACCATGCCTGTCACCATTGCCTGTGCAAACGGGACGGCCCCCCCGGAGGTTTCGCTTTTGATATCCCTCATGACCGTTCCGATGGACGCAGACGTTGATGTCATTGCTACACCGCTCCCGAATCTTTCTGCTGTAGCGGCAGATAGTCTGAGTGCTGCAAACAGGGCACTCGGTGCTGACGGAAAAGCAGTGGGCACTGCCGGATGGCAGATGGATGTCGGGAAACGTGGTCTTGAGAATGGGGTGGATGTGGGAGATGTAACCATCCGCATCACCACTGACCCTGCATGCATCGCAAAGATGGGTGGCATTTCTGCCCTGCGTCTCATCCATATCATGGATGACGGCACAGCAGAGGTGCTTTCTCTCCGGTCTGCGGGTACCACCGCCGACGGACGTATGATGCTTGAGGCAGGGCCTGCCGCCGGTCTCTCCTCGTTCCTCTTTGTCTCGGTCACCGATGCACCGGTATCGTCCGGCACCGATACTGAAACAACACCGACACCAACCACCACAGCTCCTGCACCGACTGAGTCGGGTACCCCCCTCTCTGCCGTATGTGCGACCGTGGCTGGAATTATTGGGATAACCGCCATATACCGGAACCAGAAAAGATAATCTATACAGGACTGACTAAAAAATGAACACGAAAAATCTTCTTTTTTTTAATACTTCTCACCATCCCGTGCCTTGCCGCCAGTGCTGCGGCATATCCGCTCACGGCAGGCAATGATGAAGTCGATAGTGCGCTTACCTACCTCGCCTCCTGCCAGCAGGCCGACGGCGGGTTTGCAGAAGACGGAGAAGAGACGTCCCCCCCTGCCCTCTCCACCTGGGTCATACTTGCGATTGTGGCAGCAGGCGGCGACCCGGATCAGTGGTCCCGTGGCGGTGCTCGGCAGGTGAATACCTCCACACCGTGGCGGATGAGACGGTGGCCATTGACGGCACCTCCGAAACATCAAAACTGATCATCACGCTTGTCGCAGCAGGGGGGGAAGATCCCCGGAATTTCGAGGAGCATGACTTTGTCGCACTCCTGCAGAAAAAACAGCGGGAAGACGGTCGATATGGAGAACATATCTACACGACAAACTGGGCGGTCATGGCCCTCTCTGCGGCAGGCGAGGATACCTCCAAAGGGGTGGCATGGCTGATCTCCCAGCAGAATGAAGACGGCGGCTTTGGCTGGACAGTGGGGGGGGCAGAGAGTGACTGTGATGACACTTCATCAACAGTTGAGGCCCTCATTGCAGGCGGAACCCCGCAGGATTCCCCGGTTATCCGCGATGCGGTTGCCTTCCTGAAGACGATGCAGCAGGCCGACGGTGGGTTTAACTACGGCGGGTCGAGTGCGACCAACTCCGCCTCTGACTCATGGGTGATTCAGGCCCTTGTCGCTGCAGGTGAGGATCCTCTCACCTGGACAACGGCTACCGGCAACACGCCGGTCTCCCATCTGCTCGCGTTCCAGGCAGATGAGGGATATTTCCGGTGGACATCTGTGCTCACCGATACCCCCCCCTGCAAGATGACGGCAACCGCCGTCCCGGCGTTAACCGGCAAACCGTTCCCCCCCGTCATTCCGGTGAAGGGTGCCGTGCCGGTTGCCCCCCCCGGCACCCGCGGAAACGCCAGTGACAACGGCAACCGTAGCACCTTCTGCTGATGTAACGGCTGTTCCGGACACGGGTGGCCGGACGGTCACTGATGATTTTGGACGTGAAGTATACATACCAGCCGAGCCCCAACGGATTGTCTCCCTGGGGGGGCCGGCCAATACCGAGATCCTCTACGCACTGGGTCTTGGGGGGGACAAGATAGTCGGAGTGACCGACTACTGCAACTATCCCGAAGAGGCCCTTGCCGTTGAGAAGGTCGGAGGCTACAGTTCGGTGAATATCGAGAAGGTTTTGCAGGCAAAACCTGACCTTGTGGTGGCGGCATACGGCAACACTGCAGAGGTCATTGACCACCTGGAAAACATGGGTATCACGGTCATCGCCCTCAACCCCACCTCCATCGGTGATGTGAAGAACAATGTTCGCCTCGTTGGCGAGGCAACCTGGACGGATGCCGAAGCCACCGCCGTGGTGAATGATATGCAGTCGCGGATTGATGCGGTAAAAGAGGCGGTTGCATGTGCCAACACTACTCCGTCTGTTGTCCACATGGTCTGGAATGATCCATATGGGTCAGCGGCAGCGGTTCATTCCAGGACGAGATGTTTGCGATGGCAGGTGCCGCCAATGCCTTCTCCTCGGTGAAAGGCTGGGAGATTGTGGGTATGGAAGAATTCATCGTCACTGACCCGGATATCATCATCGCGAACTCCGGCTCCGGCATGGGTGGGGGGGGCAATTATGATATTCTCTATCGGTATATTATGGAAGAATCCCGCTTCCAGGGTCTCAGTGCGGTAAAGGAGAACCGGGTCTATCTGGTGGACTCCGATATCATCGACCGGGGTGGTCCGCGAATTGTAGAGGCCCTTGAGATTGTTGCCCGGGATATCCACCCCCCCGAGTGTTTCCCGGAAGGGAATGCCGCCCGACCGGTTGCAACACAGACCCCCCCTGCCCCCCCGTTCATCGGGTGCTGGGTGCTCTTGCCATTCTTGGGTGCTGTATCAGGAGGCAGAGTGAGTGATCGGACGCTCGGATCTCGTTGCCAGCCTTTTCTTCTCCCTTCTTCTCCTTTCTTCCCCCCCTGTTTTAGCAGGCGAGTGGGTGCCCGCCGGGTCTGAACAGCCGGGTTTCCGTATCATGGATGTGGCCGTCTCCGGTGACGGAACATACAGTGCCCTCGCCGGGGATGCCGGTATTGTTCTTCTCACGGCAGACGGCACAGAGTGCTGGCGCAGCCGGAAGGTAGCTATCACTCTGTTTCTCTCTCCGGGAACGGAAGTATTCTTGCGGCAGGCGGTGACGGAATTCGTGTGCTGCACAAAAACAGCACCGTCCTTGCACGATACGTTCCCGGAATTTCGTGAATGATGTCGCAGTGACTATGGACGGCAGCCGGATTGCCGCCGCGGCTGATGATGAGACCCTGCGTCTCTATACCTCTGCAGGAGAGCTTGTCTGGAGCACAAAAACCGATGATGATCTGGTATCGGTCGCCATCAGTCCGAACGGAACCTACATCGCAGGCGGGACATCTGCCGGGAATGTGTTGCTTTTTTCCGCTGAAGGGGGGGAGGAACGCTGGACGTATGGCCTCTCCCGCCAGCCCGTGACTTCGGTGGCCGTGGCAGACAATGCCCGAACCATCGCTGCAGTTTCTGAAGACGGTGCTTTCTCTCTGATTTCACGGGCAGGCAGTCTTCTCCAGTCCGGGTCTGCCCCCCCGCACGCAGGCGGTGTCTCTGTAACGGCAGACGGTGCCTGTGCTGCTGTGGCAGACCGACAGGGCATCCGGTTCATTGAGCGGGACGGCACCATGAAAAATCATATTAAGGGAGTGGATGCCTCGGTCGCCGCTGCAATGGACGGTGATGGAATGTTGATCGCGGTGACCGATGGTGCCCGCATCAGTGGTTTTATGTGGAATAGTGGAGCCGCACCGGAAGAGGCGGAGTCAACGGCAGGGGGGGCCATAGATAACGAACCAAACGCCCCCCCTGCGGCTGCTGTCACTTCGACACCGGAAGAGGCGCCGGTTTCGACCCATTCCCCCCCTTTCCCTCTGGTGCCGGCGATAGCGGGCCTGTTTTTTCAGCAGGTCTCCCGGCAGTGGGCAGACGGTTCCGGGAATAATCAATATTCTTTTGGAGCTCTTTTTTTGTATTCCCTGTTTTTGTGCAGATTGGATCTGCCACCGGACTGCACGCTCACGGCGACAGCCTACAAACCGGGAAGATTCGGAAAAATAGATCTCTTCTTTTTATTCCCGGCGGCGGATCAGGGATTCAAAGGCTGCCCGATAGGCGTCCGGGCTGGGTTTGATGATGGCCACCGGTATATCGACGATACGCTCCACCAGTGTGGTGAGAATCGGGGGGGCACAGATGATGCCGATGGCGCCGTCCTTTTCGGCACGCACGGCAGCGATGATCACCTCTTCCATTGTGTTTGCACTGTAGCCGTGGATGCGGTAGGTTGTATCGTCTATCGTATATTTCACGGACTGGAGTTCGTCCAGAAGAAACTTTGCCGCGATGACTGCGACAAAGTCCTTCTCTTTCGGGTCAAAGGCATCAGCGATTGCCTTCACCAGTGAGAACCGGGGATCCCTGTCTCCGGAGGTGATCTTGTAGAGGCTCGCAGGGAGATATCCACCAGCCCTGCCAGTTCCTTTATGCTCATACCCCCCCGTCGGTCAAGTTCTTCTTCCAGTGCCGTCCTGAAATCTGTCTCAAATACCCGGGTCGCAAACATCAATGTTCATTAGGACAGCACCCACTTAAGGGTATCCGAGTCTGCCATTGAGGTGGGTTTTGCTGTTGAGGCGGGTATCTGTCTTTCTCTGTCAGGTGTTTGTGCCCCCCCTGCAGGATGGGACAATCCTTTATACCCGGTCACCTGAGTATTCGTGGCAGATGCAAACGGGGGCTCAGGTTGGTGTGCCCCCCCCGGCAGCTCACGACTTATATATGGGCATGGCGTAGTATCTTCCATGCAGGATTTGGAACCATTTCTTGTGGGCGGTGAGTGGCGCACCGGCCCGGCTGTCCTGGACGTCACAGATCCCTATAACGGCAATACTGTGGGGGGGTCAGTCTGTTTAGCGGGGGGAGAGAAGACTGCAATGACGCCCTTATTGCAGCAGAAGCCGGTTTTATGAAGATGCGGAGTCTTCCTGCGTATCGGCGTTTTGAATGCCTTATGGCGATGGCAGACTATCTGGAGGAGCATGCGGACGAGGCAGCAGAGCTCATCATATCCGAAGCAGGCAAACCCCCCCGGCAGGCGGCCGTCGGAGAGGTGATACGCTCGGTTGATGTCCTCCGCATCTCCGCAGAAGAGGCCCGCCGCATCGGTGGTGAAATTCTGCCGATGGACTGGACTGAAGGCGGGGGGGAGGGCCGAACCGGCTACCTCTACCGGGTGCCGCTGGGGGGGATCATCCTCGGGATCACCCCCCCTTTCAACTTCCCGCTCAACCTTGCCTGCCACAAACTCGGCCCGGCCCTCGCCGCGGGCAATGCCTGTATCCTGAAACCGGCATCAAAGACACCGTTCTCCGCCCTCTTACTCGGTGAAACAGCACTCGCAGCCGGTGTGCCTCCCGAGGCCGTATCAATATTGCCCTGTCTCCCGGAAACCGCAGAGGCGATGGTCCGTGACCCACGGGTGTCGATGGTCTCCTTTACCGGCAGCCCGGAGGTGGGCTGGCACCTGCAGGCGGTGGCACACACACCACAGGTCGGGCTTGAACTGGGCGGAAATGCGGCCGTCATTGTGCATGAGGATGCTGATCTTGCCTACGCGGCCGCCCGGATCGTGCGTGGCGCCTTCTCCTATAGTGGGCAGGCCTGTATATCGGTTCAGCGTGTTCTTGTCCACCACGCGGTCTACGATGAGATGCGGCTTTTAATCTGTGAACGTGCGGCAAGTCTCGTCACCGGCAACCCGGTGGCACCAGAGACGGATGTGGGCCGATGATCAGTGAATCTGCAGCGATCGCTGCAGAGAGGAAGATACAGGAGGCAGTGGAAGCAGGGGGGGCAATCTGCTGCACCGGCGGGAAGCGCGTGGGTGCGGTGCTGCAGCCGACGGTTCTTGAACATACCAAACCGGCGATGGCGGTGAACGCATGCGAACTTTTTGCCCCCGGTCTTACCCTCACCCCGTATGAAACATGGGCAGATGCGGTCGCAATGGCAGCGGACACTCCCTATGGTCTGCAGGCGGGTATTTTTACGAATGACATCACCCGTATCCGTGAGGCCGTCCGGGGGGGTATCCCGGTGGGAGGTCTCATGGTCAACGACATCCCGACATTCCGGATGGATCATATGCCCTATGGCGGCACCCGGCATTCCGGCTTTGGTCGGGAAGGGCCCCCCCGGTCTGCCATACAGGAGATGACTGAGGAACGTCTGGTGGTCATCAATCGACAGGGCGGGTGCTAAGAGCCACCCTCATCCTGCTTCCCTTCTGCAGAGCTTTTTTCCCTTCGGCACCGCTATACTACATTATATGCTCAGCAGGTACAGGGGATGCATGCTGGGTGCTGCCATCGGTGATGCACTGGGGATGCCGCAGGAGACGTTGCCCCCCCCTCCCTCTCGCGTCTGGGGGGGGAGAGCTATGGAAGACCGCTGCGCCGCCACCCAAACGAGGCCCTCAGGCCGGGCCAGTTCACCGATGACACCCAGATGATGCTGTGCGCGGCCGAACTGTTCGCTGAAGGGTGTATACCCCAAAGGAATATGGCAGCAGGCTTGCTGCCATGCACGCGAGGAAACGCCTGCGGTTCCCGGACGGTACGGTTTCAACGGCATGTGCCCGCATCACTGCGGGCCTGCCTGACTCCGGTCGTACCTCGACCACTGCCGGGTGCATGGCCCTCGCAGTACCTTTCGCCCTCGCGTTCCGGAACGGTGACGAGATGCGCGATCGTCTGCAGGCTGCCTGTGAGGTCACCCATACCCACCCGGCCGCCTATGGTGCCGCGATCTCCTATGCTCTCTTTCTGCGTGCGGTGCTGCACCGGCATCCCCCCCACCCCCCCTTCCACGTGGCAGAGGAGATTGCAGGAGAATATGATCTCCAGCTCGCAGGATCCATCAGGAATGCCCTTGCGCTGGAGAAGGAAGGCCTCTCTCTGGAGACCGCTCTCATTTCGGTGGGCAATGATGTCGCCGTCTACCACACCTATCCGCTCTCTCTCTTTTTGATTGCCCGTTTTGGACAGGATGAGACGTTTTTACCGGTTGCCACCCATGTCGGCGGCAACACCGATACCATCGGTTTTATCTGCGGGTCATGGCTTGGTGCAGCGGAGGGAACCGCCGGGTTTGGCTATGAACTGGTGATGCAGCTGGAGGATCGGGCCCGCATTGAGGAGACTGCCGAACAGCTCTTTGACCTGATTTCAGCAAAGAATTAATTCCTGTATAGAACGATACCTTTTTTATGGAAATTGCGATCATCGGAGCCTCCGGTTTTACCGGCGGTGAGCTCATCCGCCTCCTTGCAGGCCATTCCGAAGGGGGGGATGTAGTCTGTGCAACCTCCCGGAAGCTTGCGGGAACAGCGGTCGCCAGTACCCATCCGCACCTCAGGGGGGGATTTACTGACCTGGAATATACGAACCCTGATCTGGGTGACATGGATGTCGATGTTGCCTTTCTTGCCGTGCCACACACTGCCGCGATGCAGTATGCCGGTGCCCTGATGGAGCGGGGGGGAATTCGGACGATCGATCTCTCGGCAGATTATCGTCTCCCCCGGGACATCTATGAAAAGGTATACGGCGTTGAGCACACGGACTACCATACGGTACCCTACGGCCTGCCGGAACTGCACAGAAAGGATATACCGGGAGCCCTCTTTGTAGCAAATCCCGGCTGTTTCCCGACCGGTGCGACCCTTGCTGCGGCACCACTTGCGAAACGGGCACACACCATCATATACGACTCCAAGTCCGGTGTCACCGGTGCCGGTGTCTCGCCCTCGGTCACCAATATGTATACCAGTGTCGGCGACAATTTTACCGCGTATAAACTGACTGCCCACCGGCATGTGGCGGAGATGCGCCAGGAGATGGCATTTTTGGGCTCGTCTGCCTCGGTGCACTTCACCCCACATCTTCTGCCGGTGAACCGTGGTATCCTCACGACCGCCCATATCCTGCTTGATGATCCCGTTACCCAGGAAGAGGTGGATGCCTCTATGAGGGGGGGTATTACGGCCGTGAGTACTTTGTGCGTCTCCAGAGACCATCCCTTGCCGGTGTCCGGGGGGCAGCAACTTCTGTGATGTGGCAGTTGAAGTGGAGGATGGCGGCAAACGTGTGGTCGCGGTCTCTGCAATTGACAACCTGGTAAAAGGTGCCTCCGGGCAGGCAATCCAGAATATGAATCTGATGTGTGGGTGTGCTGAACCGGACGGCCTGATGGTCGTCCCCCCTCCAACCCTGATAAACAGCGGTGAACAAACGATGAAAGTACAAGATGTAATGACCCCCCAGGCCGATATCGGTCACCCCGGATACTCCGGTAAGCAAGGTGTCGCTCCTAATGAAGAAGAACCGTATTGGTGGGATACCGGTTACAGAAGATGAAAAACCGGTCGGTATTGTAACAGAGACGGATATCCTCTCCCTGCTTACGATGCCGGAGATCAGTGATGACCTCTGGCTGCCGTCACCATTTGAGGTGATAGAGATCCCCCCCATTCGTGAACTGATGAACTGGGAAAAGACGAAAGATGCTCTCTCTGACATTGGTAGTATGCCCATATCAGAGGTGATGTCAGATGATCTCATCTGCACCGCACCGGATGTGGATATTGAGGAAGCAGCCCATATCATGATGAAAGAGGGCATTGCCCGCCTGCTGGTCGTTGAAGGCGACAATCTTGTGGGTATTGTGACCCGGGCCGACCTGGTACGCGGTCTGGGATCCCGCTACGGCGGGCTGGAGGAGTAATGCAGAGCATCTGTCTTGTTGAAGGGTCCGGGCAGCCGGTGTGCGTGAGGGTAAATACGGTATTGCCCTCATCGCCGCATCCGGCACTGCCGCTGCCGTATTCACCAAAAATCTGGTCTCAGCAGAGCCGGTCCGCCTGATGCGTGAGCGCATTGCGGCAGGCACCCTGGATGGCATCGTCGTCAACGCGGGGAATGCCAATGTCTTTACCGGTGAAAAGGGATATGCCGACGCCTGCCGGATGGCGAAGGATGCAGCGGCCGTGCTCGGCACCGTCCCGGAACGCATCGGTGTCGCATCAACGGGGGGGGTGATCGGCCGGTATATGAAGATGGAGACGGTGACCCGCCAGATTGCAGAGGCAGGTGACATGCTCCGCAGTGATGCCTCGGCAGAGACGGATGCCGCACGGGCCATCATGACAACCGATCTTGTTGAGAAACATGCAGCAGTGGTGCGCGACGGCTTTGTGGTGGCAGGTATCACCAAGGGAAGCGGTATGATCGCCCCCCCGAATATGGGCACGATGCTTGCCTTCGTCTACACCGATGCCGCGATACCGGCACCGGCCCTGCAGGAGGCCCTGCAGACAGCGGCCAACCGGAGTTTTAACCGGGTGGTCGTCGACGGCGACACCTCAACCAATGACTGCGTCTTCTGCACGGCGACAGGCCGTCGCGAAACGCCGGATATGGCTGTCTTCCAGGAAGCACTGGAAGAAGTCTGCATCTCTCTTGCACGCCAGATTGCCGCAGACGGAGAGGGAGCGACAAAGTTAATTGAGGTCAGGGTGACCGGCGCTCAGACCGAAGAGGATGCAGCGGCAGTGGCTCGGACAGTCGTGGGATCTCCCCCCCTGGTGAAGACCGCGGTCTACGGTGAAGATCCGAACTGGGGGGGTCGGATCATTGCGGCCGCGGACGTGCCGGGGGGGTGGACTTTGATCCCTTCACCGCGACCATTGCGGTGACAGATGGTAGCCAACGGGTGGTTCTGGCAGAGAAGGGCAAAATATGTGCCGATAATCTGATGCACCCGGAGGCACTTGCAAAAGCGGCATCTGATGGGGGGGAAAGAGATTATTTTTGAAGTGGCACTCGGTATAGGCAGCGCTGCGGCTGCGGCCTGGGGGGGGTTGTGATCTCACGGAACAGTATGTTGAGATAAACGGGAAGTATACGACATGAAAAGCGAAGATGTGCTGATGGAGGCGATGCCCTACATCCAGAAGTTCCACGGGAAGACGATTGTCATCAAACTCGGTGGGCATGCAATGGTGGATCATACGATCCTTGATACCGCTATTCAGGACGTTGTCCTCCTGCGGTATGTGGGAATAAACGTTGTACTCGTCCACGGCGGCGGACCGGAGATCACCGAGAAGATGGAGGCGATGGGCAAGAAACCGAAGTTTGTGGCGGGTCTGCGTATCACCGATACCGAAACGATGGAGATTGCCCAGATGGTGCTGGTGGGTAAGATTAACGACAATATTGTCTCTGACATCGCAAAGTTTGGTGCTCTCGGGGTAGGCCTATCCGGTAATGACGGCAACCTTCTCATTGCCCGCAAGGCAGGGACAAAGACGGTGATGGTGGATGAGACTTCCCATGAAGTCGACCTCGGGCTTGTCGGTGATATCGATGAGGTCAACCCCCCCCGGATACTTGAAGTCCTGCTGGAAAACCACTACATCCCAGTGGTCGCTCCGGTCGCAATCGACCGGAAGGGACATTCCCTGAATGTCAATGCCGACACCGCTGCAGGGGGGGAGATTGCCGTCGCCCTGCATGCCGACAAACTCATCAATCTCTCGGATATCGACGGCGTGATGAATGCGAACCGGACCCGCACCTACCAGCGCCTCACAATAGAAGAAGCAGAATCGCTTGTCACTGACGGAACTATCGTGGGCGGCATGATTCCCAAACTCGAATCCTGTCTGTATGCATTAAACCACGGTGTCCGGTCGGCACATATCATCAACGGCAACCGTGAACATAATCTGCTCCTGGAATTGTTCACCGATAATGGTGTAGGAACAATGATCCACCTGCCCTGAAGCGGAATGACCGCTTCGGCACCTATTTATCCCATTATGGCCGAAATTGTCCTATGAATATGGCGGGAAACGGCCAGGATTCTCAAAGGGCAATGAGATTAGTTGTTATTGCCAGCCTGACGCTCCTATCGTTTGTGGTGGTGACGACAGGTCTCTCCGCCGGGGGTCACGATCCTGCTGGCCCATCTCTTCTATATCCCGATCATCCTGGAGGCCTACTGGTTTCACCGGAAGGTTCCTCTCTTTGCAGTCGGTGTCGGCCTCTCTTATCTGCTTATTGTGGCAGGATTTGGCAGCTCCACCCTGATTATCGTTACAGCTGGGGGGGAGGGTGGCGCTCTTTGTCGCGGTCAGTCTGCTGGTATCGTACCTTTCGGTACAGCTGCACAGTGAGGAAGAGCGATTTTCCCGTTTGATTGGCAGTGTGAGTGATCCTCTGCTCTGGATGACTGGGGGGGCAGGCACGGTTGCGTATGTGAATGACGCCTACTGCACCCTTGCGGATATTATGCCTGGAACCATCATGGGAAAACCGTATGTCCCGGTATTCTTTAGGGACGTTGCGGGGGGGGAATGGAGGAATTTCTTTCATCCCTCAGTCCGGAGCACCCTGCCGGAATGGTAGAGTCAGTGACTGTCGGAAACGACGGCCAAAGGCATGTGGTGCAGTGGAATGTACACGCCCACTACCAGAGCGATGGCACCATCTCCGGGTCAATTATGATCGGCCGTGATATCACCGCACTCCGGGAGGCGGAAACGGCACTCACCAAAAATGTGGAGACCCTGAAGGCAGTCTTTTCCAATGCGCGGGAGTGTCTGATCATCGGCAACTGTGATAGTAACGGTATGCCGGAGCGAATACTGGATGTGAACCGGTATGGATGTGTGATATTCGGGTATTCTCTCGAAGAGATGCAGTCTCACCGGGTAAAAGACCTCTTCCCGGATGCTCTCCCCCCCTATCTCTCCTCCGCAATGGAGGTGGGGCGTGTCAGCATCACGGATGGTCATATCGAGATCAGGGCACGGGGAAAAGGTGGGGCGCGGTTTCCGGTGGAAGTGGCCATATCCTCTTATGAGCTGCATGGTGAGACCCAGTTTGTGCTCGCGATGCGTGACATCACTGCATGGGTGACTGCCCAGAAGACTCTGACTGAGAGTGAGCGACGGTTCCGTGACTTTGCTGATTTTCTTCCTGTGCCGGCCTTTGAAGTAGAGGCTGACGGAGGTATTCTGTTCCGAAATCTGACAACGGAATCCTTTTTTGGTTATGATGAGGCAGACTGGATGGAAGGGCTCACGATCTTTGCTCTCATCTCATCCGGTGAACAGCCTGAACTGAGGGAAATGTTTCAGGTATGTCTGGTAAAGGATACCATTCTCAGTAACGAGTTTAACGGAGTTCGGCAGGACGGCACCCGGTTCCCTGCCATGGTCTACTGCCGTCGTATGACAGAGAAAGGCATTGTCACCGGGCTGAGGGTGCTGGTGGCGGATCTCACCGAACAGCGGGGGGGCGTGGAAAATGCGCTGAACCGGTCAGAGATGATGTACCGTACGATCTTTGAGAATACGGGAACCGGCATGTTCCTTTTGAACGCTGACGGCACCATCGTGAATACCAACCGTACCGGTGCTGAACTGGTGGGCTATCCCCCCCTCGGCATGCTTCTCAGTGGGCATATGGCTTTGCAGATCTGGTGACGAGAGAGGATCGTATCGGATTCCGTGAGAATGCTGTCCAGATGTTTGCAGGAACGATGGCTCCCCCCCGCACATTGCCATCTGTTGGTCTGCTGGATGCAGAAGATGGTGCATGATACCTGTGTTACACTCTCGTTTATTCCTGACAGTTACCAAATTGCAGTCTCTATCACCGATGAGACCGGAAAAAACCAGTCTGAACGGCTGATCGCCGTTGCAAACGGGATCATCCAGCTCATCATCTATGAGAATGATACAACCAACCTGTTGTCTGCTGCCTGCATAGAGTTTAGCCGCCTTGACCAGTATTATGTTGTCTCCATTGCCCTTTGCAGCGACGGAGAACTGGTTCCGTCCGGAATCTCATCTCCGGCATTCAGGGAGACAGATGCAGTGTTTATCAGCACATCAACTGCTCCGGCCGAAGCAGTTTCATCAAAGATGGTGAGTTACTCCCCCCCGTGGACTATCGGGGACACTGAGACAGGCACGGCTGAAGAGATTGATGTCTTTATCCTCCCAATGATTGCAGGCGACCAGGTGGAAGGTGTGCTCCAGGTTTATATACGGTCGTCTGCGACGGTGACAGAACAGGAACTGACCACCCTGCAGGCGCTTGCCAATGATATCGCCTATGGTATCCGATCACGGCGTCTTGAAGAGCAGAAGGCGGAGGCCATATCGCAGGTTGAACGGAACATGGAGGAATTCTCGATTCTCAATGACCACATACGAAATCCCCTGCAGGTGATCCTGGGGGGGCTGGCAGAAAATGGAGATGCAGCGCATTATGATACCCTGGCAGCGCAGGTAGAGGAGATTGACAATATCGTCCACCGTCTGGATCAGCGATGTCTGGAATCAGAAAAGATACGGGATTTCCTGCGCAAACACTATCATTTTTAGATGACGGACGGGTAAGAGAAAGATAAGGGCGGAGGTCAGGGTAGGTTTCCTTCCCCCCCCGAATATTCCTTTTGTCGTTCTTCGTTCATCGCAATGAGTATATCAAAGATCTTCCGCACTTCCACCGGGTCAATATTTTGGGTGACGGCATACTCAAAGGCCCGGTTCAGTACAAGGGTGCGCTGATCCGGATCCGTTACCGGGGCACCAGTCTGGTGTTTCTCCCCCCCGATGACTGCTGCCGCGAGATGCTGACGTTCTGCGATGAGGTCTATTAACGCGTAGTCAATGCGGCAGATCTCTTCACGGACGCTTTCAAGTGTCATACTATCCTCTCTTCTGCCCGAAACGTAAAAAAGGATCTCTTCTGTCAGGTGGCATGCGGCAGGTAACAACATATTGAATACAGAGGAGTTGAAAAATATACTCATTCATGATCACCGATAAAATTGACCGCGAGGAACGTAAGGATCTGAGCATTGCGTGTCTCGCGCTTGCTCTCGCGTTCACCCTCGTGTTTATCCGCGGGGGGGCTGGGATACGTGGACAGACCTGCTATTCATATTCGTCATATCGGTCATCACAGTGGGTGCCGCCTTTATTCTCCACGAGATGGCACACAAGTTCACGGCGATGAAGTTTGGGTATTATGCGGCATTCAGGAAGGACAACGGGATGCTTCTCATGGGTGTGGCACTTGCCGCCCTTGTAGGTGTGGTCTTTGCCGCACCGGGGGCAACTGTCATATATGGACAGCCCGGCCGTGATATGAGTAAAAAAGAGAACGGTATCATATCCGTAGCGGGCCCGGTGGTGAACCTCTGCTTGGTGTGCTATTCTTTGCGATTATCGTCGCAGGATTTGCCGTGCAGATGTTGCCGGTCATTATCATCGGAACGATGGGTCTCTCAGTGAACGGTATGATTGCCTTTTTCAATATGCTGCCAATCAGTGTGCTGGACGGGAAGAAAGTCCTCGCATGGAACCCGGTGATCTTTGCGATATTGATCGTTCTTTCACTGGGATGGTTCTCTTTGCGACAAACTACGGCGGAGCAATGGATACGGTCATTGGTGCGATATTCGGGTGGTAACCCGGATACCATTTCTCCGATCACTCTTTTTTCTGTCTCTGCCTGTTTTGTCATCGGCATCTTCTCCTGTTTCTTTACAATTCAAGAGATTAATCTCGTGATTTGCGGAGTATACCGCAGAATTAAATATCTCCTTTTTGAAGTAATCATGAGGATATGCCGATGAAAGTTGTAGCATTTAACGGAAGCCCGAGAAGAGATGGCAATACCATCCGCCTGCTGCGGATAGTCTGCGAGACCCTCGAAGAGCAGGGTATTGAGACTGAGATTGTGCAGGTGGGAGGCAAGTGTGTACACGGCTGCATGGCCTGCATGAAGTGTGCGGAGACGTTGAACCACAGATGTGTGCTCACGGGCGACCCGGTGAACGAATGGATGGAAAAGATGTTTGCAGCAGACGGCATCATCATCGGCAGTCCGACCTATTTTGCCGACCTCACACCGGAGATAAAGGCACTCATTGATCGGGCAGGCTTTGTTGCTCTTGCAAACGGAGGTCTTCTCAACCGGAAGGCAGGTGCGGCGGTGGCGGCGGTTCGTCGGGCGGGTGCTATCCATGTCCTTGATTCCATCAACCATCTCTTCGGCATATCGGGGGGGATGGTGACAGTCGGTTCGTCCTACTGGAATCTGGGCATCGGCCTGAATCCCGGTGATGTAGATGCTGATCAGGAGGCCCGAAAGACAATGGAGGATCTTGGAAAGAATCTGGCGTGGGTGCTGAAGAAGATCACAGCATAGGTAGTTTATTCTTTTCACCGTTATTTTATTCTCATAGATTTTGTCATATGTCTGAGAGGCAGGGCATCGGGGGATGATATATTCCCTTTGCCCCCCCCATCACGAGCGCCGGTATCAGTCATTTAGCCCGAAATTATCTTGATCTGTTCTTCAGCTTGTACAGATATAAACCACCGAGAATAGGTATAAGAATAAGTGCAAGTATACTCCCGATCCTCAAAAAGACTAATAGTAAACCTCCCAAAAAGGAATCATCCGGTGTAGATTCTGTCGGTGATAGGACAGTAGTGGTAGGTTGTGTGAGTGCAAAAATGCTGAAATGATCGATCTTCCCGGTAACAGTACGGGTGTTCGGGTCAACAGAAGTTGAACAATTCTCCCAATCGCCTGTTATAGCATTGTGGCATTTAATTACAAAGGTTTGTTCTTTCTCAGACGCATTCCATTCCTCTTCGGTGAGATAGAATGTCAAATCAATTGGTGGCTCAAATGTTGCCCCCCCGGAGGGAATGTCTCCACAGCATGATCCGCAAAAATACAGTGGGATGCCGGTGGCGGTGGAATATCATTAACTGAGGTGATAGTAACCTTTTCCAGATGCCGTTTATCGGCGGTGAGTGCCTGTGTACCGCTTTGTATGTAGAGGCTTGCTCTCCTGTCAGCGGTATAGATGATTTCTGATCTCTGCAGAATACCTTTTCCATCTGAGAATATTATCCCCCCCGTTGTATTAAACACCAGTATCTGCTGTTGGGTTACATTCTGTGGGGTGCCACTGGAGGTGGATGGGTACGGTGATGATGACCCGGAGCCGGGGCTGGTGTGGGTGAGGGTAGTCCCGAAAGGTAATAGAGGTAGTATGTGAGGGGGATTTGTTGCATTTGTCGGGAGCAAAAACTGGAAATTGTACAACCCTCCGTCATAACCCACTATTTTCTCATCAATCGGGATGATAAAGACAAGATTACCATTAATATCCTGTAATAGACCCTCTCTGAAATTACCCACATGTGCTGTCGGCACATTGGATATATCCCCCCCTATGCCTATGATATTGCGATATTCATCGATAGCAGTGAAGGTGTTGGTGCCGGAATCACTTCCTGTGCCGGTTATCAGATCTATTCCTGATACATTACCTGCCCTGAGATCTGAAAGATGCAGTAAAGGCATGGCTGTAGTAGCCAGAATATATTCACCCGGTCTGAACTGGACACCGGTGTCAACCCTGTAGACCGTGGATGCATTCGTTCTGGATTTGATAAAGAAATCCGGGTATTTATCTATCCCTGACTGTATGGGCCCACTATAGTAACCCTGCCAGTAGTTTGTTGTTGAGTATACAGTAAAGTTAATTGAGGTGATATTGCCTCCTCCTGCTTCATGAGTTCCGGCGGATGCAGTTGGGGGGGCACATATCACTGAGATGACGATGATCACACCGATTAAGCCGAATAAATCATCTGACATTTTTCTCCTGTTTTCTTCCATCTCTGTTCATCTCACTCATCGGCGTGGGTCACGCGATGTCTCTTTCTCACTTTAAATCTACATAGAAATCGAGTTCACCTTCAACAGTTGTATTCAGGGCACAGGGCAACACCAGTGTGTAATCGTGCACTGTTCTGATATTTGTGACGAACACCAGATCCTCACTGCCAGTGTATTCACCATCACCTGTGTCGTCACTGATATCCCATACTATACCGGTTCGGTATTGGGCATTCTCAGCACTCACATGGTTCGTCAGACCTGTGCTGTTGATGATCGGGATATTCTCAACCGTTCTCCCATCGTACAGGGTGAATGTTGTTGTATTTCTGGGATTTATCCCGTCTGTACTGAAGAGTTGGGTGATATTGTTGTTCACAAACCCGGTGGCGTTATGTATGTCGGGGGGGATCAGGTTGAGAGCGATGTCTGCGTTTGTGAAATCATTTCCTGTTGACTGGCTGCCGGTTGCATCTCTCCCCCCCAGGGGCACAAGCGCTGTCCAGTTAATGGTGGCGCCGTGTTTCGCTGCATAGATGTTTCCTGTGTTGGTACTGCCCCCCCAGTTCCATGAGAGCATCTTATTGCCGGACGGGTCTGCCAGTATGATATTTCCTGATATGTCTCCGTTATATTCCTGCCAGGCAGAAACATCCAGAGACGAGCTATTGGTGTAGGTGCTGTTTACTGCGTTGTTGTCAGGATCAACCCAGACACTGATATCATGTGTCCCTACGACAGATGTCCATGAGACGGTGGCGGATTTCGTCTCACCTGCATCCAGGTCTGTCATGGTGTCGTTTGCAAACCACTGACTCCAGTTCCCCGCTTCACCATCAAAGAATGATACATTGAAAGAGCGGGTGATGTTTGCCACTCCGTTATTCTTCACTGTTGCGTTAACTGTGATGACTGCGTCTTCTTTTATGTCCCCCCCGGTTTCCACAAGTTGTGATTCATCGCCGGTATATTCAAATGATATGCTGGTGACCGTGAGGTTTTCACTCGCATTGTTACATGTACAGCAGGAATCGTTGCCAAAGGTGAACAGCAGGGTATGTTTGCCGGTTGTGAGTACTTTTGAGAGCTCATAGTTTGTTATAGTTGAGGTGAAATTTTTGATCAGGACGGTGCTGTTTTGCCATTTATAAGATTCCGAGGGGGTTATTACCCTTCCTGACTTCGAGGAATTTCAAGTCGCCGTCCTCTGTACAGTTGTCCCATGTGGTGCAGTTACATGCGGTGATCCTCAGGTCTGCCATTCCGTTGGTGGTAAAGGCGACTGTCCAGTTTCCGCCGATAACAGGATGACTCTGTACATTGATCCTAGGGATCCCCCCGATTGATTTCAAATGTCCTGTTGGACAAACAGGGGGGGACGATCCACTGCAGCGTGTTGGTGGACGAGGTTACCCCGTCAGAGAAGTGGACAGAGTATGCCGGGTTGTCGGTGACATCTGTTCTGGTGTTGTTCTCAACAAGATATAACCGCGTTATGTTGTCCCTCTCTCCGACGGGCGTGTATGCAGTGACGTTATGGTAGTGCACCGAGGCGCTGCTTATGATGGTCACTTCTTTTTTCCATACACCGTTTTCGGTCACCGGAGGGGGGGTTTCTTCCCTATAGGGTGCGGGGGGGTCAGGGTACGTGATCTTTGTCCCGGGACAATTCAGTTCCCATTCGACCGGTTCACCAATTATGGCCTTTTTCTGTCTGGGGGGGACGGGCATATCCTCCAGCACAAGATATGTTCTTTCTGACAGCTGTGGAACAACCCAGGAAACGTTATTCTCCTTCAGTTCCACCTCGATCTCTTCACCTTCTGTACCGCAGGTTTGTTCGATGACTGTAGCGTTCTCTGTTGCATCGATGGTGACCGGGATGTTGGTATAATGGACTGAGGTGTTGTGTTTAACAGTGACCTTCCTGGCGGTTATTCTGGGTTTATCCTCTACGCCAATTTCGCTGTATATACCGATGTCAAACGCATCAGTCGGGATCAGCTGTGAGATGTCGACCGTCTCCTCAGTTACCTCAAGTTCAACGGCGGGGGGGGTTTCGTATGAGATATTGATGATCCGGTCTTCGTTAGGGAGAAGGTCAATCAGCAGGGCACCGGCAGAGATCCGGGTGTCGGGTGAGGCGCTGGAAAGGTTTGAATATTTATCCGGAAGAGGGATGTCAGGAGAATAATCCATTATCTGTGTATCTCCGCAGTTGTGCAGCGTGACCTGCTGATCCCACCTGACCGGTTTGCCCACGGTGATCCCGTTCTGCACCGGTTTATTGGCTATCACTTTGATTTCAGGTGCTGATATGTAAAACTCTGTCTCAGGTTCTTTTTCGGCACTGCTGTCTCCGGCAAGGATGACGGTTGCTTTATATCTCCCGGTGAAGTTGGAAGTGAACGTATATTCATTGCTCTCTTTCGGCGGTATTGTATACGACGTATTTTCCGGGCCGGTGACGGAGAGTGTAGTGTTCATCCCCCCCAGTGGTGCATTAAAATAAATCCTGACGGTCTCGCCCGGAGCGTATCTCTTCTTTTCAGTGGTCAGGGATATATTGTCCGCTCCGGCGGTTCCTTCCCTGACCTCGAACTCTGTATGGTTACCCTGTCCTGATGTGCTCTCTGCCACCACCCGATATATACCGGTTATCGACGTGCCGGTGAATAGATATTCGTCAGGCTGATTTGGTATGGCCCGGTAATGGGCATCGTCCGGGCTGATCACTGTCAGGTTTATTCCGGTATCATTGAGGGGGGATGCCTGACACCGCAATCTGTACACTCTCACCTGTGCAGTAACACTGCCGGTCGGTAATTACGCATAGTGTAGTGGTGTTGTCCGGTATTGCCTGGACTCCCACACTGCACAGTATTACGATGATGATGGCGACCATGGCATTGCGGTTTACCGATCCTTTGTTCATATCAGTTACCATAAGATCCGTGATTCGGGCAGGCCCGAATCATGGATTGGAACTTTTGTCTACTCGTTCTTTTTTCTCACGAACAGCACTGCCCCCCCAGTAACACCACGAGGATGCTGATGACAGAAACAAGGATTGGCACGATGGGTAACTCATTAATACCACCATACACTTCCAGTGCGTGCTCTTCGGTGAGACTATTTATCCGCATATTCTCGTGTTCACCGTAGTGCACATGCACTCTGACGGTTGGATTCTCTGCGAGATCTGCGGGCGTAAGCCTGAACCTGCCTTTCAGTGTGGTCTCATCCGTTACTTCCGCTGGTATTCCGAGTGAAACGAATTCTGGTCTCCCTTCAATACTCAGTTCCACTTCAGCACTTGCGAAACATCTGGTATTTCCGGGATTAGTCAGCACGACAGAAAACTGCTCCAGCTGTGTGTTGTATACGGCCCTGATGATGTGCAGGCGGGAACTGTCTGAAAAATTTGTTGTTCCGAGGAGAATATCGGTCTCTATTGCTTCAGTGAGTGAACCTGAACTCTCGCCGTATTCGAGGAATACATGGGCGCGGAGTGTCTTTCCGGACATTACTGCTGCATCGAGCGCGGTCTGATATGCCCGTCCGGTCGTTGTTTCCGGGCTGAGGAAGAACGGTTCGGTGTCACCGATGGTGGTGAGCAGTTTATCGTCTGCGTAGAGGTCAACGGTACCTTTTCCGAATGCACCCATGCTGCCGAGGTTCCCGTATTCGATATTGACTGAGTTTGTCATGGTGTTGTAATTGCCTGAGAGGATGGTCACGTCGAATTCGTACTTCGGGAGGTTAAACATGTCGAGCGCTTCCACCCCCCCTGAGAAACCCCCCCCGGTTCCCCCCCTGCCCTGCCCGAGTTTGATGAAGAAGACCAGACCTGTCTGGTCTTTCAGGATTTTGACCGCGTTGGCGAGATCGTTTCCGATGATGGTCCCGCCGACGAAACTGCTCTCTTTGACATAGTCCAAGGTTGTGTCGGAGGCGCTGTTTCTGTTGATAAAGATCACCGGTGTCCGGCCTGACATGATCTCTTCCTCGATGAATTCCCCGTTTGTGATGATGACTTCATTTGACGGTTTCACTGCAAGGTACCTGTCGACGACTGCGATGTTGTTCCTGAACCGGTCGTTCTTTTCGTTGATGATCTCCGGGTTGTAGCGGGCCAGATTCTCACTGACCGAACGGTCCACCTGGCCAACGATTGTCACTCCGCTGACCGTCCGGCCGCGGAGGAAGTTGTTTACTTCGTTGATATTCTCCCGGTCAGCAAAGATCACCCACGATGTGGAGACGATCGAATAGGGTGCGACCGAGATGGCATTGTAGCCGTACGCATCATCGATGACGATGAACCTCGTTGTGCCGCTCTCCCTTCCAAGTTCCAGGGCAAGTTTCCTGCCGCCCGCAGATTTGATCACTTTTGAGATCGTAAAGCCCTCTGATTCCAGATAATCCTGATACCCTGGCATGATCGGGATAATGTCCGACTCGATGAGGGTGACCGCCTTTGTGGGGGGGTCCATCACGCGGGCCAGCGTGTGGCCCTGTGTCTGGCCGGTGACAAAATACGAGTCCATGCCGTGCAGGTTTGCATGGCAGATGCCCGTATATACATCAATCCAGTCGCCTGAGTTGATCACGACCTGATCCCCCCCTGTCTGGGCGGAGACCGCACCGATGCCCCCCCGCCGACGATGAGGATCAATGCCGCCAGCATGCACAGTGCACGGTTTTTTACTTCCGGCCTGTCGTATCGGTTCTCTGGTTTTATCGTCTCTGTTTTCATCCGGCTTATTCTCCTTAGAAGTCAGTTCAGCACTGATCCGCACGGGTACACCGTTCACTCCATCCCCGGGTTACCGGGGGGGGTTCCAGTATCTCCTATAACTGTGTCAGTT
This sequence comes from Methanogenium cariaci JCM 10550, assembly GCF_001315945.1. Taxonomy (GTDB): domain Archaea; phylum Halobacteriota; class Methanomicrobia; order Methanomicrobiales; family Methanomicrobiaceae; genus Methanogenium; species Methanogenium cariaci. The sequence continues at coordinate 111,339 of NZ_BBBG01000002.1, forward strand.
CTCATAAAACGTTCGGGCCCGGATCAAAAATAAAAAAGAGGTAGACTGGTTGTAAGTTCAGGGTCCCTGCCCTGAACATTGTTCCCTCTAAAAACAGCCTGATCACACCAGCTCCACGTAGAAGTAATAGATCTGTGACTCTTCGGTAGTAGTCACAGGGACAATCATCTGATAATCCTGTGGAGTACCATCAAATGCTGTTCCATCGACACTGATATTCCCTGCAAATACATAGTCTGTTATCGTGCCACCTGTCAGTGCATATGCGTTTGTTTCCCAGTTAGTTGCAGCTGAAGACAGTGTCACTGCCTGCCCGTTTGCGACACCGGGAACACTCTGGCCTGCAATGACAAGTGCATCGGATGTCTCGGTGAAGGTGTGATCTGCACTGTCGGAATCTCCTGCAACAAATCCAAAGGCGGTATCAATAGCAGCGGCGTTTTTAGCCTCAAGTGCACGCCATTCTGTAAAGTTCATCTCCTGTGCAGCAGCGAATACTGTCCCATTGTTTAACCAGGTCCACTCTACAAATTTGTTCACGCCGCCATCATTTGCGAGCACTAACTCTCCGCTCACATTACCATAGAAACCCTGCCACTTCCCTGTGACAAAATCGATTTCGGTGAAATTTACCGGTGTGATGTTACCGCCGGTGGCATAGAATGATTTTACTTCATTCGTGAATGTCTGATTCGTTCCGGCATCATCACTGCCGCCCTGGGGTTTTGCCATCGCCGCGGGCACGCATAGCATGCCAAAGACGACAGCGACCACCACCGCCGCAGTGAGTGCTGCGGTGAGTTTGTTTCTTTTTATCATTTCCATCATCTCATATCTGGATTCCTGTTGATCCAGGGTGATGGCTATGTAGTAAAAAAACTATATATCAGATTGCCGGGCATGTGTCGGTCACAAGAAGCCTGTCCATCCAATGCTGATATGGCGGGCAACTTCCAGCCAATTATCTCTGTCATGCACTCCTGATAGTTATATCAGCGGAAACCATGATTTCAGGTGTGCTCTGACATCTGTATTCGGTATCCCGTAATCTCCCGCTGACCAAAGGCAGCAGACCACCCAATTCGAGGGTGTGGAGGCCGGGGGGGAGAACCAAATCATTGAATTATCCATTTCCCGTATAATAATTCAGGAAAAGAAGGTGTCGTCTGGGTGGGCAAGTATGTTACCTCTGATTTCCAGAAGATTTTGGTCATCGGAGTTGTTGTTGGAATAATCTCTGGTTTTGGTGCCTATCTCTTCTATAGCGGTCTGAAATACGGCGGCCTCTTTGTAATGAAGTACCTCTGGGGGGGTATGATTTTCCCGCAGAGGGGGGGCGTCCATTACTGAAATTGCTACGTGGGCCCCCCCACCCGAGGTTGGGTTCCTGTTTCTTCCAATTATATGCATCGGTGCGCTGATATCAGGTTATCTGGTCTATACCTTTGCACCTGAAGCAGAAGGGCACGGAACTGATGCCGCGGTTGCCGCTTTTCATGGGACCGGGGGGGTGATTCGACGGCGCGTACCTCTGGTGAAGGCCGTCGCTTCTATTATCACCATATCGACCGGCGGAAGCGCAGGGCGTGAGGGGGCCGACAGCCAGATATCCGCCGGGTTTGGATCGCTGGTGGCTGATAAACTCGGTCTCTCCATGAAATACCGGCGCATTGCGATTGCCACCGGCATTGGTGCGGGTATCGGAACTATCTTCAAGGCCCCCCCTCTCGGGGGGGCGATTCTCGCCGCAGAAATTCTTTACACCCGCGATTTTGAGTCCGCTGCCATTATCCCGGCATTTATTGCCTCGGTGATCGGGTATTCTATCTTTGGTATTCTGGAAGGATTCGAACCGGTATTCGGTGCGGTTGAAATCACCTGGACGGTCTTGCAGATTCCGTTCTTTGCGCTGCTCGGTGTTGTCTGTGGTCTGCTGGGAAAACTCTACTGCCATTCGTTCTATGGCACCCGGGATCTCTTCACTGGCTTTTTCACCCGTCACGGACTGCCGAAAAAACTCAAACCCGTGACCGGTGCATTCTTTATCGGTCTCGTCTTCGTTATCTTCTGGTACCTTGCTCCGGAAACCCGGCTGGTCGCTCTGGGGAGTATCGGTTCCGGGTATGGATTCCTCCAGCTGATGATGTATAACATGGTCCCGCTCTCTGTGCTGATCATGATCCCGTTTGTAAAGATTTTCATGACCTCCTTTACCATCGGATCGGGGGGGGATCCGGTGGGGGGGTCTTTGCACCCGGTCTGACGATCGGCGGGTCGGCGGGTGCTGCGGTTGGCATGATCCTTCATCTCTGTTTTCCCTCGCTTGTGGCTATCACCGCGGTCCCTGCCTTTGCGGTAGTGGGTATGATCGCTCTCTTTGGTGGGGGGGTGGCGAACGCACCTATTTCTGTTTTGATCATGGTTATTGAGATGACGCACAATTATTCCCTGCTCCCTCCGGCGATGGTGGCGGTTGCCATCTCCTATATCGTCACATCCAGAGATACAATATTCCGGGCACAGGTGGAAACAAAGCTTGATTCCAACGCCCATCGCGGTGAATACCACATGGACATTGCCCAGATGATTACCGTGGGAGAGGCGATGGTTCCGGGGGGGAAAAAGGTGATCAACTTCTCACCGGAAACCTCCAGTAGAGAGGTGGTAGCCTGATGAACCGGACACGGCACACCGGCTATCCGGTGATCCGTGATGGCGTCCTTGTGGGTATTGTGACCGTTGGTGATCTTCCGAATTATCAACAGGGGGAGACGGACCGCCCGGTGGGTGAGTGCATGACAAAGGATGTGATGACGACGTCACCGGATCAGACACTGGATGAGGTGCTCCGGCAGATGGCAGAGAACAGCTCCATCACTTCCCGGTAACCGATGCTGACGGGAAGTGTGTCGGGTTTCTGACGACCAGTGATATTCTTCGGTCCTATACCAGGAGAATGACCGCACTCTCGAAGGTGGATGAGGAATAAATCGATTTCCTCCCCCCCCTTTTTTCACATCTGTTATTTCATCCGTCCATGGCTATTTATTTCATCACTACGCATGGGTGAGATATGCAGATTCCCCCCCCGTTTGCCCTTGAACGTTACTTTGGAAGATATGAATTCTCAGCGCCCCCCCACATGCTGTCGGCCGCTGACTGTGAGACTTGGTCTGCCGGAGACCTCTTTGCGCTGGAAGAAGGCTCACTTGATGACTTCTGTTCAATGCGGTTCGGGTATACCGAGTCACAGGGAGACCCAACCCTCAGAGAGGAGATATCGGATCTTTCCGGGGGGGATATCGGCCCGGACAGGTGTGTCGTCTTTGCCGGTGCGGAGGAGGCGATTTATATCACGATGCATGCTCTCCTCTCACCCGGAGACCATGTGGTGATTCTTTCCCCCCCGGCCTACCAGTCCCTTCATGAAGTTCCCCCCCGCCACATCGGGGCCGATGTCTCCTACTGGCAGATGAAAGAAGAGTCTGGCTGGCGGCCGGATATGGCGGAACTCTGGTCGCTCATCCGTCCTGAAACCAAGTGCATCGTGATAAACACACCGCACAACCCGACCGGTTTCCATTTTTCTGCAGCAGAACTGGACGAAATCATCGGGATTGCAGAGGAGAAGGGCATATGGCTCTTTTCAGATGAGGTATACCGCTTCGGGGGGGAGTATAGCTCCGCTGACCTTCTCCCGTCCGTTGCCTCATGGTACGAAAAGGGCATATCGGTCGGCGTGATGTCAAAGAGTTTCGGTCTTGCCGGTCTCCGGCTGGGCTGGGTTGCGACACGGGACACGGATCTGATCTCCCGTATGCTCGCGTGGAAGGACTACACCACCATCTGCACCAGTGCTCCGGCGGAGTTTCTCTCCACCCTGGCCCTCCGCCACAGGGAGACTATCATTGCCCGCAACCGGGACATCCTCAACGAAAACCGTGCCCTGCTCAATGCCTTCTTTGCCCGTCACCCTGACCTCTTCTGCTGCCGGGAACCACGGGCAGGACCGGTCTGTTTCCCCCGGTTTATGGGAGAGGAAGGGGGGGCGGAGGCCTTCTGTGACACCCTTGTCCGGGAGACCGGTGTGATTTTGCTTCCGTCAACGGTCTTCGCGCCGGTGACGAGCATATCAGGTTTGGATTCGGACGGTGGGACATGGTGCCCGCCCTCGCGGTGCTGGAAGAGTATCTGGCCAAAAACGGGCGCTGAGCGGTTTGTTGAGAACGGATCTGTTCTCCTCCCGGGATATCAGAAAAAGAGGCAAAATATCACAGAGGTTCGGACCGGAATGGAGTGTTCCGGTCTCTCGTCTGTTTTTTCCGTTATAAATCCAGCGCTATGGCAGTGCCGGATTATTCTCTGTTCTTTTTTATGAGCTTTTTCACATAGAGAGCAGCCCATCCGAATGCAAGGAGACCGCTTACGATGTCACCCAGCACAATGCCCCCCCACCATGCGCCTGATTCCCCCCCATACCAAAGATGAGGGCAAGCAGGGTGGCAAAGAAGGCAATAAAGATGATATTCCTGAAGAGGGAGAGAACAAAGGAGGTGGTGCCCTTTCCGGTGCCCTGGAAGATAGAGGATGACATAATCCCCCCATCGGACGAAGGGTAGAAGAAGCACATCGTCCGGAGGAATGTGGTCAGTTGCGGCAGCAGGTGGGCACTTTCCGGGGTGTAGGCGAAGAGTGTCGCAATCTGCGGCGCAAAGACCCAGGTGAGGATGCTTATCGCAATTGCTATCCCTGTTCCCAGGCCGGTTGAGTAGAAGTGGACCGTCCGGAGTTCTGCATATCGTTTTGCCCCCCCATACAGTGCGCCGGTGACTGATATGACGGCGGTGCCGATTGCGATCATTGGGACAATGGCAAACATCACTACCCTCCATCCGCCGGTGTATACGGCAACCCCGTCCGTCCCTGCCACGGTGACAAAGAGACCGTTCAGGATGATCCCGGCTCCTGCCATCAGCAGGAATTCCCCGCTTGCCGGCAGGCCGACCTTCAGGATATCGGCGACGATCGCCGGGTGATAGTGATAGGATATCCGGCGAACGGAGACATAGGTATCACGTTTTACCAGGAACCAGTAGAGCAGGACAGTGGAGACGGATGCAACGGATATAACGGTTGCAAGGGCAGCACCTGCCATACCCATATCCAGACCATAGATAAGGATGGGGTCAAGAACCAAGTTGACGACGGATGAGACGGCCATCGCGTACATCGTCCGCTTCATGTCCCCCCCTTCTGCACGGAGGATACCGTAGGCCACATTCGTGAAGAGGATGAGTATGGTGCCTCCGAAGATGATGTTGGCATATTCAAGCGCAAGGTCGATGGTATCTCCGGCACCGATGAGGAGCAGGGCGGGTTTGAGGAGGACGAGGAAACATATCGTCAGCACCACCGAGATGGCGACCGTCAGGTAGAGGGCGTGCATGGCGGTATTGTTTGCCCCTTCCCGGTCTTTTGCCCCAATACGCCGGGCGATCGCTGAGGTAGCCCCGGCACCGATGCCATTGGAGAAGCCGATCAATACCATAAAAACCGGTGTGACAAATCCGATCGCGGCAAGTGCGTCCGGACCCAGGCCCGCCACCCATATCGCATCGACGATATTGTACACCGACATGAGCAGCATTGCAACGATCATCGGGCCCGAGAGTTTGATGATGGCCCGTTTCGGGTCGCCGGTGAGGATCGAGATGCCTTTGGTGGCACCGGAAGCGGTGCCGGTTCCCGTTTCCGTCTCAGTTCTGTGTGTCATTGTGATCATTTCCCCCCCTGTCTGCCATTCTGCTGCTGGTGTATGCCATTGACCTGAGGATGGGTGTCAGATATGCCTGCGCTCCCTCCGGGAGACTGCCGGTGATTTCGTGGTCAACGGTGTCTGCTGCCCGGATCACGTCCTGTGCAACTTTTTCCCCCCCTTTTCCGTCATAATGATGCAGAACTTCCGGCGGTTTGTCTCATCCGGTATGCGTGTGATGCAGCCTTCCTCTTCCAGACGGTGGATGGTCCGGGCAATGGCTGCCTTGTCGATCATAAGCCTGCGGCTGATCTCATCCTGGGTGGCATCCGGATGTTTTGTAAGATAGATGAGGGGGCCCACCATGCCAGCCGAGATACCCATGCGTCCCGTATGTTCATTGAGCAGGATATTCCGGTTTCGGTAGATGATCGAGAGGAGCGCTCCCGTCGGCAGGTCGGGAGGGAAAGGGATGTGCATGGTTACAGGTTGTGTGTGTCAGGAGTTAACTGTTGACGTGACAACAGTTGATCCGTCTACTGTCAGGCGGCTTCTTCGCTCTACCCGTCTCGCACTTATGTTGGCGCTTGGAGGAGGAATCCTCATCAGGGATGGTGCAGAACTCTTCTGCAATAGGTGAACCATGTGACCGAAGAAGGGAAGGCAACCCCCCCGGCTGACAGCGACAGGGACGCGGCAGTGATTTTTGATATATTCATGCGGATTGCGGCAATACCACGGTGTTCGGGGAATGAAGATGGTATCGTCCGTTTTATTCTGGACCGGGCAGCGGCAGCAGGTTTTATGGCAGAAAAGGACACGGCGGGTAATGTGTATATCACCCGTCCGGGGGAGGGGGGCGGAGAGGTCGCGCCGCCGGTTGTTTTACAGGCGCATATGGACATGGTCTGTGTGGCAGCGCCCGGCTGTGACCATGACTTTGCCCGTGAGGGTATTGACTGCTACGAAGAGGACGGCATCCTCCGAGCACGGGGAACTTCTCTCGGGGCAGACAACGGCATTGGCCTTGCGATAGGGCTGCACCTCATGGAACATCCGGGAAAGTCCCACCCACCCATCCAGCTTATTGCAACACGGGAAGAGGAGACAACGATGCACGGCGCTGCATCCCTTGACCCCCCCGCCTGTATTGCCGGGACGACGGTTATTAACCTTGACGATGAGGAGGAAGGTGTTATCACCACCAGTTCGGCGGGGATGATGGCAGTGGCCTTTGCCTTCTCTGCCCCCCCGCGTCCGGTCCGTGGCCCGGTCAGTTGGCAGACAGTTGAGGTGGTGGGTGGCAGGGGGGTGGCCATTCGGGGGGGATGGAGGCGGCGTCCGGTCGGGCCAATGCCCTCTCCCTTTTAGGAAAACTGGTCTCCGGTCTCATGGCAGAGACCGGGTGTGCCATCACCTCTCTGACCGGTGGTGAACGGGATAATGTAATACCCGGACAGGCACGGGTCTGCATCGGCATCGACCCGGCGGTGGTAAAACAGGTGATCCTGTTCATCCGGGAGGAGGCACGTGCCTGCCGGGAGACATATCGCGAAACAGATCCTGATCTGCGGATACGTATCTTTCCGGCAACCCCCCCGCAAAAGGATGTTTTCACCCCCCCGGAGACAGCAGCAGCGGCGGTTGCCCTTCTGGCCCGCCTGCCCACAGGTATCTGTGCAATGGATCCCGTCATTCCCGGTCTTGTTGCCACCTCTGTCAACCCGGCAACGGTCTCCGAGAATGAGGGTGTACTTACGATTGGTCTCTCCGCCCGCAGCAATGATGATGCCGCCCTTGCAAAACTGGGGGGGGACACGTTCCGTAAAATGGGTCCGGAGGCAGGGGGGGCAGCAGTCTCGATTCCGGGGGGGGTTGCACCGGCCTGGCACTACCGGGAGGTGTCCCCCCCATCCGTGAGACGGTAAAGGCGGCCTATCGCGATCTCTTTGGCAGGGAGGCACATCTTCGTGGTCTGCATGCCGGTCTTGAGACTGCTGGATTGCACAGAAGATGCCTGTAGCAGACCTCATCGCTATCGGTCCGGATATCCGGGATGCCCACACGTTCCTTGAATCTGCGTCCCTTCCTTCCGCAGGGCGAGTCTGTGTGCTGCTCCGGGAGACGCTTCGGCGGTGTGCCGGGGGTGTGGAAGAAGATAACGAAGACTGATTGCCGGGCGATATGTGTCTCTCATTATTTTGTTGATGCATGATACCGGATTCTTCTCTGCCGTTTCAGGTATCCATCTTTTATTTCAACGATTCGGTGTGCCGGGCATTATATGCTGGTGGAGATGTCCGGGAATATCCAAATAATCCTCTATTTCGAAATGCTGTGTGATACTGCCTCACATATCCTTTTTGTATCTCTTTTGTATCGGTATGTCACAGGGATTGCAGGTATGCAGACACTGGATACCTGATCCTTTGTGAGTGAATGAGGTAAAAATGCTAAAAAAAGTGGAATCTTCATCGTGGTTCTTTTGCTGTGTTTTTCCGTGTATGCGGTCAGTGCACAGGATATCATAGTTCCACAGGAACGTGCCGTTTCAGGCGATTCATCACTGTATGAAAGCCCTGCCGGAATCGTGTATTCAGAATCGTCAGAGCCCCCCCCGCCCCCCCCCAACATGGCCGGAGCCGACACCCGTACCTGAATTCCCGGCCATGGCGCTTCCGATTGGTATGGTTGTCAGCCTTTTCGCCGTTGCATTCGTGCTTCGGCGCTAATTCTCTTCTTTTTCTCTTTGTTCGTTCAGAATCCTGACAGGTATCTCCGGAAGCTGGAGCAACAGCTCATCTGTTAAGGATACAAAAAAATGAGTGATGTGGGTGCTCTCCCCCCCTCTTTCTTTCAGGTATCCTGCCGGATGACACCCGGCCCTTTCATTGTGCTTTTTCCGCCGCTCTCTTTTTTGATCCTGATGACGGTTCCAATCCGCTCGTTTAGGGCGGGAACATGCGAGATGACACCGATCATCTTTCCCTGTTCATGCAGGGAGGAGAGGGTGGAGAGGGCCATATCGAGGGCATCCCCCCCGTCCAGTGTACCGAACCCTTCGTCAAGAAAGAGAGAGTCGACCTGTATCTTCCCGGATGCCATTGAGGCAAGGCCGAGGGCCAGGGCCAGACTCACCAGAAAGCTTTCGCCGCCGGAGAGATTTCTTGTCGACCGGATGGTTCCGCCCTGATAATTGTCGGTCACCGCGAGTTCCAAGGGCTGATTAGGATCATGAATCAGGATATATCGGTCGCTCATCGCCTGTAGCTGGCGGTTTGCCGAGGCGATCATCACCTCGAAGGTGAGACCCTGCGCGAAGTTGCGGAACTTCTTTCCGTCTGCCGACCCGATGAGGGCATGGAGTTCGTCCCAGCGGTTTGTCTCGGTCCGCTGGGCGGTAACCCGTTCCAGCTGTTTGGCATACCGGGTGATTTCTTCTTCCTGGCGTTTGAGCTGCTGCCGTACTTCGCCCTGCGGGTATTTGACTCCTGAACTACTGTGCTGAGGGCATGCAGCTCTTTGGTGAGGGCGGCCTCATCCTTTACCGTACCTGCCAGGGAGCGATGTGTCTCTGCTTCTTTCAGAGCAGATGCACGTTGTGCTGCAATACCTGCCTGCCACTGCTTCAGGCGGTCGCGTTCTTTTCTGAGGTCTGCCGCCTCTTCCGGTGCAAGAAGGGCAACAGCAAAGTCGCCTTCTCCGAGGAATCCGGCGCTGCATACCGCCTCATCAAAAAGACGTTCAGCCTCTTTCAGTTCTTCTCCCTGTCTTTTGATGGAATCCCGGAGAACCCGGACCTCTCCTTCGAGACCTGCGATCTCCTGCACTGTTTTCTGGTAATCGTTTTGAGCTGCTTCCAGTTTCTCCTCTTCTGCTCGGATCATCCGGTAAACTGTGCTTCTGCCTCATCCGGGCTTATATCGGACAGCAGGTTCTCCCGTTTCTCCTGGATTCTCACCATTTCTGCCTGTATTTCGGCGGTGCGAACCGCGCACCTCTGTGCATCCCCGAATCTCAGAACTGCCTGCCGACAGTTGGCGATGAGCGTTTCCGTTGTCCGGACCTCTTCTTTCAGTGTCCAAATGGCGGTCTCTGTTGTATAGTAACGTTTGATTGTCTCATTTGCCTCTTCAAGAGCTGTATGGACCACTGCTTCAGATTCCGGTGTGTCAGGAGTGAGACCGCATGCCCTACACCCGTCTGCCCAGGCCTCTTCCCGGTGTGCGGCCCGTTCACGGATGATAGCGAGTGCCTCATCTGCGGCCTCTGCTTCGCTCTTGCACTGGATCATTGCCTGACAAAGAGTGGCTTCCTTCTTTTGGATTTTCGAGAGGGTGCCCTGTTCCCTTTTGAGTTCTTCATCTGTCGCACGGGGCAGTGCCGCTGTCTCATCTGCGTATGGGTGTATCGTTGAACCGCACAGGGGACAGGGATCTCCCGCCCTGAGATGAGAACGCTCCGTTTCGAGATCATGGATTCGGGCGGCAAGAAGGGCGTTCTCCTCCATCTGTTTGGTGAGGCGCACCTGTCGTTCACGATCATATATGCATCTCTCCAGTGCCTGCTCATATCGGGCGTATTCTTCACGTTTTTCGTTCAGACGGGTGGTGAAATCCCGGCTTTTTCGGGCATCATCTTTACTTTCTGAGATTCGGTCACGAAGCAGGGTCAGCTGTGTTCTCTGCTCCTGAGATGTGTTGATTTCCACTCTGAGTGCGGCAGGATCCTGGTACCACAGGATTTCTGTGAGGGACTGCTGTAGACTACCAATCTCTGTGTTAGCAGTGGTGCACCAGGCATCAATCTCTGCAGGTATCGGTCGGGCGGCATCACCCGGAACTGCTGCAGTGAGCTGTTTTGTGAGATTCATGCTGTCTGAAATGAAAGATGCAGGATCTCCTGAAATCCCTCTGTCCGTAAGAAACCATGCCGTCGCCTCCGTTTCTTCCGGGCTACGGACCTTTGTGTCCGTTCCCCGGTGCAGGTCTGTGCAGGCACTCTCCCAGTCTGCGTCTGCTCTCTCCTGTGCTTCGGTCACTTCACTGAGACGGTCTGCCCCCCCGGCCTGCAGCTTCCGGTCGAGTTCCCGCACTTCCCGGATGGCCGGGGGGGCGGCCAGATCTGCCCGTTCCTTAACCTTCGTGAGTGATTTCTTCTGCAAAGAGACAGTCTCCTCTGTCCGGCGGATGGCATCCATTTTGTCCGGCATTGCCGCTTCGAGCTGTCCGAGGGATGTTCTGTTCTTCTCCCGGCTCTCCCGGAGGGTAGTGATCTGGCGGTAGGCCCCCCCTCCTGTGCGGCGGCTGTTTCTCCTCTCTGCAGGCGGCTGAGCCCTTCTTCTGCTGCGGCCCGCTCTTCCGTCCAGTCTGCCTCTTCGTGTTCCGTCTCGGCAATGGCGGAGTCAATTCTTGTCATATCCTGGTGCCAGGCAATTCCTGTTCTGCACTGCTTGATCTCTTCCTGCAGCGCATCTGCCTTCTCTGTAAGGGTCGCCTCTTCCTCCCGGAGTGCGGTAATCTCCTCATCCGGGAGCAGTGCGATTCCGCTGCCTTCCGCCTCCAGCACCTTCAGTGTCTCATCTTCCTTTCGTTTCCGTTGATGGACCGCAACGGAGATTCTCGAATAGATCTCCGTACCGGTGATCTGCTCCAGAAGAGGAGAGCGTTCATCTGGCGATGCGTTTAAAAATGTCGCAAAATCTCCCTGTGCGAGCATCACGGAACGGGTAAACCGGTCGTAGTCCATGCCCGTTAACTTCTCAACCAGTTTCGGCACTTCACGCTTCCGCGTGGTGAGCACCTCCTCCGTGAGTACATCTGCAATTTCGTGGTGTGGGGTCTGAAGTGTACCGTCCGGTTTCCCGCGTGCCCGTTCCTGTGCCCAGGTGCACCGGTAGATGCCGCCTGCTGTTGCAATCTCCACTTCTGCACTGCATTCCCCCGCCCGGCGGTGCATAATCTCGTTGGTTGACTTGCTGATGGTCTTGAGCCGGGGGGGTGTGCATCCATAGAGTGCCAGGCAGATGGCATCCAGGATGGTCGTCTTCCCTGATCCGGTCGGTCCGGTTATGGCAAATATGCCATCCGCAACGTAGGCTCCGCTGGTGAGATCGATTTCCCAGACGCCTGCAAGAGAGTTGAGATTTTTTAGCCGTATTTTTTGTATTCTCATGCGAGGTCTCCTCCATCTGGTTCGTTGGAGTCCATGTCCCTGCGCACTTCCCGGAAGGCGGTCATCAACGATCCTGCTGTTCGGGGGGGGAATTTCTGCGGTTTCCATGCGGCGTCTGAAGACCTCGGTCTCTGTCAGTTCTGCAAGTTCCTCGCATGACTGATATGCCGAAAGTGCTGCAGAGACAAGACGCATATCTTTCACCCGTAAAACCTCAATAGGGGTCCCTTCAACCATTCCAGCCACCTCTCCCATCAGGTCTCCCGGAAGGGCGGCACCATCGTATATCACCTCAGCCCAGACCGGATCACTGGTATCTCTGAGTTCATTGATTCTGTCGGAAATGGCTGGCAGATCACCCCCCCGGATGGTGGTGAGGTGGCGGAACCGGGGGGGAACGGGGACAGAGCGTACCACGGCCGGTATTCCCGGTGCGGTGGTCACGATGATCACTTCCTTTTGCTGCTCTGCCTCTCCGAATCCAACCGGGATCGGCGAGCCGGGATATCGTATGGTATCAATTCCTGCCACCTTCTGCGGGACATGCAGGTGTCCGAGTGCCACATATGCGGCCTCTGCCGGGAAGACATCGGCTCCGACCCGTTCGATAAAGCCTGCGACCTGGTCACGGACACCATCACCCTCGATGGTCTTTCCCCCCCCTGCAGCGAAAAGATGCCCAGTGACGATCACAGGGACCCGCGGCCTGTCTTCAGGCTGCATGATACATGCGGCTTCCCAAGCTTCCTGATAGATGGACTGGACCCCCCCTTTGCGGATCTGTAAGGCTTTTTCATCAATAGAGATGCCGGGGGGGTGGAGTGCCTGATATCGCGGTCACGGAGGTAGGGGGGGACAGCGGCCACGATGCACTCCGGTTTGCCGTCCGGCCTGTCCAGAAGAAAGGTGCCACCCGGATGTCCGGCGCCTGCTTTCCCCACGATATGGATGTTGAGCGGTTCAAGGATCTCCCGTGGTGCCTCAAGAAATGCCGGGGGGGAGTCATGGTTGCCTGCCGTGATGATGATATGTCGGCAGCCCGCCGCTGCTGCTGCGGTCAGGAAGCGGTAATACAGCGATTGGGATGTGGCGGACGGGGGGGAACCGTTATCAAATATATCACCGGTCACCAGCAGCAGGTCAACAGATTCTCTTTCGATAACTCCTGCCAGCCAGTCAAGAAATTCTTTCGCCTCTTTGTCCCGGCGCCGTCCGCAGAGTGTCATTCCGAGGTGCCAGTCGGCGGTATGAAGAACGTTCAGAGTTCTCCCTCCGTGAAAAGAGATGTAGCCGGATAGTCTGCGATACGGATGTTTTTGCCCTGCATATGATGAATCCTTCTCTCCGGTTCCAAAAAGGTGAGGGATGCAGGGTGAAAGTGTCTGCTGTAGATACGGTGTCCGGCTGCCATAGAAATATCCCTGACCCTCTTTTGTCTGAGAAAGTGGTTATCATCAGATTTATATGCAGTATCGAAGGGTGTTTTGGCCAGATGGAGTTTCATCTGTTGGAGGTTGGTATTTTCATGCACCTGTCTGGTGGATATTCCGTGAGAAAGAGAAGATACCACAGATATGGGGGTGCTCTGTACAGAATACATAGAGGTCAATCATCTGGTGGTCCCAGACACAGAGAACGAAGAGGAAGTCGGGGAAACCAGACCTCTCTTTAATCACTCTCCCTGATATCCCCCCCGGTATCCTCCCTCGGGGATCTGCATCACAAACCCTGAGCCTTCCCCCCCTTCCGTTCCTTCTTCAGTGATCGCGATACGGGTGAGGGCCAGGATCTCTTTACTTAAAAAGAGGCCAAATCCTGTATTTTGTCCATACCCCCCCTGCGTAAAGATCTTCTCCTTGAGTTCCTTTGGCACACCCCGACCGTTGTCTTCCACCACCAGACAACTCCCCCCCGGGATGGTGTTCAAAACGGACGGTCACTGTGGTGACACGTTTACCATGGCGGTGGGCGTTTTCAAAGAGGTTCTCAATCACCTTCTGGAACATGGGGTCAGCATATATTTCCAGTGTACCCGTATCACAGGAGACGGAAATTCCGGTCTCACTTATTGCCCCCCCTTCGGCTCGTGCGGCCACTGCTGCCACGTTCTGCCACGAAGGAGTATAGGTGCCGAGATCTTCATAGTCGCGGGTGAATGAGAGCTGTTCCTCGATTACGGCAGCGGCATGATCAATCTGTGCAACCATCTTTCTCACCTCCGGGCTCATTGCCTCTTCAGGTCCATCCCCCCCGTGAGTTCGGCTATCATCCGGATCACCATCACCTGATTGAGAATATCATGCCGGGTGATTGATGTGAGCAGTTTAAGCTTGGTGTTTGCTTCCATCACGGCCGATCGGGCCTCGTAATGATTCGAGACATCCTGGGTGATACCCACAATCCACATCGGTCTCTTGGTATCATCCCGTCCGATGATCTGGCCGGTGATCTGAACCCAGCGATCCTTTCCGGTCTCTGTGATGGGAAAATCAAGGGAGAAGGTATCCATTCTGCCGGTTGCAATTTCTGCAAACAGCTGTTCAAGTACCATCTCCTGTCCTTCAGGCAGGTGTTCTTTCATTTGATCTGTGAGTGCCTCTATGGTGGTGACATTCTCTATCGTACGGTCGGCGGGCAGATTTTCATAGATCACATATCCCTGACCTTCCCGCCACTCCCAGGTCGCAAGGCCCGCACCTTCCATTGCGATCTTGAGTCTGAGATCCTTTGCCTTCATCTCCTCCTCCGCACGCCTGCGTGCGGTTGCGTCACGGATGAGGATTATCGTACCTCCCGACCGGGTGTCATATCCCTCCACCCGGCTGACGGTCAGGTCAGACCAGCGCCTCTCTTTGGCAGCGTCCGTGTGCAGGACCGTGAGTGAACGAGCCTCCCTGAGTGCAGTGAGACTGGTTCCGAAGACCCTGCCGAGGAGCACATCGGCAGAGAGGGAGATGGCCTCCTCCTCACTTATCCCTGATGCCTGGCAGGCCGCACTGTTGATGTCAATGATGACACCGTTTCCGTCTGCGACGATCACCCCCCCTTCCAGGATCTCGGTTATGATACGGGTTCTTGCAAACGGCATGATGTTGAAGAGGCGCAGCCAGAATATGGTGATGAAGATGAGGATGGCACTCAGGGCAAAGAAGAACGGGGGGGTGATGTCGACGTTGCCGCCATCCGGCACTGTGATGAGCGTGAATACGGTGATTATATTTGCGGTGAATGGGACGAGGGCGCTCAGGATCAACAGGTATATCTGCCGCCTGAAGTGTTGTGGTGAGGACGTCAGAAGGCCGGTCAAAAGGAGTAGGGCGCTGGTGACGAGTGCATATGAATATACCAGATTTATCCAGAACCAGATCCCGCGGGGGGGTCCGGCGTATCCATTGAAGAGCCAGAGGGACGGGTCAGCCATCTGCACATAGTAGAGTCCCGTCCACGGGTTTGTGAGGAGAAAACCGATGCTTACTGCCGGAAGAAGGGCGACTGCTGTCCGCTGCCACCCTGGCATCTGTTCGTCCTTTACGGTATATGCGAGGGTAAATAGAAAGAACACGAGCGGGGGGGTGAGGATGATGAAAATGAACTTGATACCCGAGAACATGAACTTGGTGGGGGGGACGTCCGGAACAGCGATGATTACCGCATCACAACAGAGCCACCCGGTCAATGCGGCAGAGGTATACAGGAGCCAGCTGGCGCCGCGGGCGTCCTGCCGGGTTCGGAGCACCCATGCAATACCTGCGGTAATACACGCCGTTCCCAGTAAGAGGGCGAATACAAATAACTCCGGGTTATTCATCATCACCGTCTCTGCTCTGATTTCTGTTTTGTTTGTACATGCACGTGTTCATCCGGATGAAGTGGATATGTTGTCGTTGGGGGGGTTCCTGATTTATCATGATATAGATGGATGAAATGCAGGATGGTCGACTCTGACAGTAGCGATCTGATTCATGTCTCCTTTCCGGTTGTCTCTCAAAGCTGACTATTATATGGAGTTATTATCCGCGCTTCTGAATAGTGCAGGAGGATATGGCTCGTGCTCTGATCCTCCCGGAATTCCCATACCTGTTTTCAATTATACTATATGATACGTATTTTTCCGTTTTTCAGGTGGGCATCATCTTTTGGATAATTCCTCTCGGTATACCGGTACGGTGTGCACCTTTTAATATCTCAGACGTTGTTGTTTTTTAAGTAACAACAGGAGATAATCATGGGTGTCGGGTGTGGCTTCTTCGTCTCCCTCCCTTGGGGAAGAGAGCATACAGGCGGTACCTGTCCGTCATGGCAGCATCGTTTGTCCTGCATCTGTGAATATCCCGGAATATCAAGCAATAACAGATAATAGAGAGATAGCATGCAGTCACCATTTGCCTTTCTGGCCAATTCCATCAATCATCACCCAAAGACCGTTGCAGCAGTGGTCTTTGGTGTGATCCTGGTGATGATGTTCTTTGCGTCCGGGGGGGTCGAGATGAAGACCGGTACCGAGACCTATGTGGACATCACCTCACCCTCGGGTTCCCTCATCAAACACTATGAGGACACGTATAAATCTGACTCTGTTATTCTCATGATCGAGGGCGATGCGGTCTATATGCCTGAGACACTGGATTACATCCGGGATCTCTCAGAGGATATCGAAAATGAATACCAGATCGTCTCAGTCACGAGTATCATCGACCTGATCAATATATACAACGGCGGTGTAATCCCCCCCGGGTCTGAAGCGGAGATAAAAAGCATTGTTGAGCCGTATAAAGACGTCATTCCGGGGGCCGCAACGACCGGTGCGATGACTTTGATGCAGGTCATCGTGCAGCCCGGTTTATCCGACTCCGCCTCCAGCGCCGCCCTGAATAACATCCGCTCCGTGGTGGCCGCCCATAGCCCCCCGCCCGGTATATCGGTTACGGTAACCGGGACGGCGGCATTTGCTGATGAGATGAAGACCTCCATGGGTTCATCCACCGGCATGCTCATCGGCCTTGCGATGCTGTTGATGGTCGTTGCGATGGCCTTTCTCTTCGGGCATGTCCGTTACCGCTTCCTGCCGGTCCTCATTGTGATGATGGGTGTCATCGTCTCCTTTGGCATGATGGGCGCTACCGGGACGGGGGGGCTCACCATGATGGTGATGGCCGCATTTCCAGTGATGATCGGTATCGGTATTGATTACGCCATCCAGTTCCAGACACGGTTTGATGAGGAGATACGTAAATCGTCTATTGAAGACGCGGTCTTTACCACCATCACCCAGTCGGGCAGTGCGGTTGCAATAGCGATGGTCGCCACATCACTCGGATTTATCGCTCTTACCATGTCGCCGTTTCCCATGGTCACTGACTTCGGGGGGGTGATCTGTGTAGTGGGTGTCCTCTCCTGCTATCTCTGCGCCTTGGTCATTGTGCCCACCTTTGCAACACTGGTGCACTACCGGCCACTGGATCCCAAATCCCATAAAAGCGGCAAGGGCAACCAGAAGTCCATGATGGAACGCTATGATGTGTTTCTCGGAAAAGTGGCTGGATGGATTGCTAATCACCCGGTTGGTGTCCTCCTCCTCGTTGGCTGTATTGCGATGATTGGCATCCCGCTGGATGACAAGATCATCATCAACACCGAAGAGGAGGCGATGGTGCCGCCGACGATGCCTGCAAAGGTGAGTATGGACAAACTGGGCAGTGCGATGGGGGTCGACGTCCACGATACCCCCCCTGATGGTACGGGGGTGACGACATCTTTGAACCCGATACTCTGAAATGGATGTACTCATTCACTGAATATGAGAAACAAAAGCACAGTGAGATCACGGGAGGGAAGAGCATTGCCAGCATCCTTGCGTCAATGAACGGCGGCGTCCTGCCACAGGACCGTGGACAGATAGCCGCACTCCTGAAGCTCGTGCCGGAAGGCACCCTGTCCCGGTATACTGCCGGTCAGATGGAGGCGGTCATCGAGTTTTCCACCGAGGATCTGGATCTCAATAGCATGAAGGCACTTCTCGATGAGATGCGTGAGGATCTCGCGTGGTACGAGAGTGACCCCCGGTACGACCGGCGTGTTTACGGGTAGTCTGGCACTCTTCGGGGGGGACATGATCGACGGCATCACGGAGTCCAAGAGTGACATGAACCTGCTGGGATTCGGCCTGATATTTGCCTTCCTCCTCCTCATATACCGGAAGCAACGGCCATTACTCCGATTATCCCGATCATTATGATCGTCGGCTGGAACGCGGTCATCATGTATGTCCTTGGTCTGGAGTATAACATCCTCACAGCCACCCTTGGTGCGATGACCATTGGTGTTGCGTCCGAGTATACTATCCTTATCATGGAGCGGTATGATGAGGAACGCGAACGCGGGCTATCCTGCATGATGCCATCCAGACCAGTATCCAGAAGATCGGGACGGCGATTACCATCTCCGGGCTGACGACGGTTTTCGGTTTCTCCGCTCTCACCTTATCGGAGTTCCCCCCCATCATGGCCAACTTCGGTCTGGTGACCGTGATCACGGTGGCCTTCTCTCTTGTGGGAGCTATCCTCGTGATGCCTGCAGTGCTTGCCATTGTCAGCAATATCCAGGACTGGCTTGCGGCACGAAAGTCTGCAAAAGTGTGCTGAGGAGATCACAAAAAAGGTGCAGGGGGGGCCATAATTCTACCCTGCAAAAATCATTTTTTCCTGCGTTTTTTTCCCCATGATTTGATTGCAGTATCCGTTCACGTTGTCTCTTCTGCAGGACGTGGTCTGAGGTTGCCCCCCCGCACCGCAGAGAACCAGACGCCTGCTGCACAGAGTGTCCCAAAGGCGGTAAAGGCGTATTTTGTTGCGGTGAGAAGTTCCGTGGTGATGTCCGGGGGGGTGATGACAACTGTCCCGATGACCATGGAAAAGGCCATCATCGCCACTGCCATGGAGAGATTCTGCCCCAATACCCGCATCGTGGCGGCGGTGGCAGAGGCAACGCCTGCCTGTGCATTGCCGACCGAGCTCATGATGGAGTTCATATTGGGAGGTGAGAAGATACCATATCCAAGTCCGAGCAGCATCAGCACGGCCATGATGAGGGAGACCGGCGTCTCTGTCCCGATGAAGGACAGGAGAAAGAGGCAGGCAGTGACAATGCCCATGCCGGTGGTGGCCAGTATCCGGGGGGGCTCAATGCGGTCCGAAAGTCTGCCCGCGACAGGTGCCGCCACTGCCATGAGGATGGGTTGTGCAAGGAGGATGGTGCCCGCCGCCTGCGGGGGGGAGAGGAGCCGGACGTACTGGAGATAGAGGGAGAGCAGAAAGGTGACGGCGTAGGTAGAGGCGTAGTTGATGAGTGCAGCAATATTCGAGAAGGTGAATGCCCGGTTGCCACGGAGGAGCCGGACGGGAAAGATCGGTTCGTCTGCACGGGTCTCCCAGAAAAAAAATCCAACCAGACCGCAGATACCGGACAGGGTGAGGACCGCTGCCCAGAGAGCGGGCAGGCGGGAGGCACCGCCGATGATGAGGATGAGGGAGATGCCATAGATGACGGTTCCTGGGTAATCAAACAGTCTTTTTGGTGCACTGCTGGTATCTTTGGGAATGACAGAATATCCGACAACAAGGGCGGTGAGGATGACCGGGGGGGCTGTCGCAAGAAAGAGTGCCCGCCAGCCGAGAAAACCGGTGAGGATGCCACCGAAGAAGGGGCCTGCGGCGAGGCTCACATAGACGACTGCGGTATTGATGCCGATGATCTTTCCCCGTTCCCGCAGGGGGGGATAATTCGTGGTCAGAAGTGGCAGGGCGGTGGCAAAGGTCATCGCGCTCCCGAACCCGGCAATGGCCATCCCTGCCATCAAAATACCGAATGACGGTGCCAGTCCGGCGCAGATGAGGCCGGTGCCCATGACCGCGATACCAACGAGGAAATATGGTCGCCTCCCGAGCATGTCCGCCGTCTTTCCGAAGGGCAAAAGGAACATCGCATAGGGGGGGAGAAGAAATGCGGTCGGCACCCAGCCCAGCAGGGTGGCGGGGGGGACGCCGAATGCCGCTGCGATGAAGGGCAGGGCAATCTGGACCCCGGAGGAAATGAAGGGGGGGTGGCAAAGGAGGCGAGGCAGACGGCGAAAAGAATCGCGGCGAGGGTGCGTCCTGAAAGCTGGGGGGGTGTGACGGTATCCATGGAATTCTCCGGTATATGTCTGTTTAGGGCTGGCAGAGGAATGAATGTTGGGGGGGGTGGTGCCTCCGGGTACTAATCGTCCCGCAGATTGCCCCGTGCGGCAGAGAACCAGATACCCGCCCCACAGAGGCAGGCACAGATGGCAAAACAGACCTGGACCGCACGCAGGAGTTCGTTGATGACTGCCGGGCCGATCTCCACCTCCCCCGATGACAATGGAGAAGACCATCATTGCAATGGCCATCGAGAGCATCTGGCCGATGACCCGCATCGTGGCGGCGGTGGCAGAAGCAACACCTGCGGCATGGTCGGGCAGGGCACTGATGATGGAGTTCATATTCGGCGAGGAGAAGATGCCGAACCCGAACCCGACGATGACAAGGAGGGCTGCCACGATAATGAGCGGTGTCTCCGGCCCGAGGAGCGCGAACCCGGCAAGGGCCCCCTGCGACCACGGCCATGCCGATGGTGGCGGGAATCCGTGGTTCAACCGGTCGGAGAGTCTGCCTGAGAAGATGACAACGATGGTCATCACGACGGGCTGGGTGACGAGGAGGATACCCGCGGCATCGGGTGTAAAACCCCTGACTCCCTGGAGATAGAAGGAGAGCAGAAAACCGATGGCGAAGGTGGCGGCGTAGTTGATGAGTGCAGCGATATTCGAGTAGGTGAATACTCGGTTGCCAGCAAAGGCCCGCACCGCGAAGACCGGGTTTTTGGCCCGGCCTTCCCACCAGAGAAAGGCTGCAAGTCCCCCCCCGGTGCCTGCTGCTGCGAGTATTCCCCCCCCTTCCAGTCGGGGATCAGGGAGAGACCGGTGATGAAGAGGATGAGGGCGACTGCATAGATGCATGCTCCCGGATAATCGAATCTGCCGGTCAGCCGTCCGGTTCCCTTTGTTGCGGGGGGGATATCCCGTACGCTGGGGGGGATAAAGGAGAGAACGGCGATGGCTGCGGCAAGGGTGAAGACACCCCGCCACCCGGACACGCCGGTGACGATGCCACCAATGAACGGCCCTGCGGCGAGGGCTATGTATATAATCGCGGTATTGATGCCGATGACCTTCCCGCGTTCATGCAGGGATAGTTCATCGTGAGAAGAGCGATGCCCGTTGCATAGATCATCGCACTCCCGATGCCTGCGACAAACATCATCACGAAGAGCGTCCAGAAACCGGGAGAGAGGGCGGCACCCACGAGGGAGACGGCCATCACAAGGATGCCTGCCAGAAAAATCTGTCTCTGTCCGATGGTGTCTGCGACCCTGCCGAACGGGATGAGAAAGATGGCGGACGCGAGCAGGTACGCCGTCGGAACCCAGCCGACCAGGTCTGCACTCACCATGAACTCTGCCGCGATAAGCGGCAGGGCGATGTTGATGGCTGACCCGATAAAGGGCAGGATGAATGTGGCGGCGCTGGATGCGATGAGAATAGCCCGGAGTCGCTGCCGGGAATAGGAATGGGGGGGGATTGCTGTTCATTGGGGAGAAGAAATGTTCATTTTAGACCGGGTTAAGGGTTCTGCAGGGGGGGCATCATTCATCTGTCATTTTTTGGTCTGATTGCAGAATCTCCGCCTGAAATAACCCGTAAAGTATCTGGTGATGGATGATAGAGGATATATGCAAAAAACGGGTGGTTATCTGGATGAATGGTGATGCGAAATGAAACGGGGGGGACCGGTGTGGTATGCATGCTCTTTCTGGTGCTCTGCTTTGCCGGGGGGGTGGGGGGGGCGGCGGATACCGTTGCCCTGGGGGGGATGAAGGATGATACGGAAAGTGCAGGGATATGTATGGTTTCAGTCATGGCCCGTATCTGACCGGCATGACGGTGAACGAAACGTGGGTGAACTGCTGGGCGCCATTCCTGCGGGGGGGGACAGTCGCATATGCAACCGATACCCACTATCGGGAGACGGGCGGGTACGATCAGCAGGTAACGGATGATGCAGCGGTAGCACTCCACATGTCTGCCTCACCGGTCTTGAGCAGGATACCTGTTACCATTATACACTCACCGTTGGCGGGGGGGAAACGTCCGGTGATCACACCTTCCAAACCTTTCCAGAAAAAGGTCCGTTCACCTTCATAGTCTACGGGGGGGATACCCAGGAACAGCTCCCTTATTTCACTCAGGCAGAACGACATGCGCTTGTCGCAGAACGGATTGCCGCAAACGAACCGGACGCTCTTTTTGTCATGCACGTCGGTGACACGGTCTGCGTGGTGGATGATGGGGGGGACGAATGGGATCGTTTCTTTACCGCGGGGGGGAGGACGCTCTTTGCTGATATGCCCGTCATGCCGGTGCTGGGTAATCATGAAAATAATGCGACCGTCTGGTACGACACCTTCGGTATGCCGGAGTGGTATTCCTTTGACTGCGGGAGCTCCCACTTCGTGGTGCTGGACTCAAATGACTGGGCGACGCCGCACATGGAGGAAGAGACGGCATGGCTCAGAGCGGATCTAAAGGAGAACCGGGACAAGAATCCGGCGGGCCGGACATTTGTTTCCTTTCACCATCCACCGTACAGTTCCGGGACCCGGCATCCTGGCGGATGGACGGATATTCGTGAACTCTGGGTGCCGGTATTCGAGGAATACCAGGTTGATATGGTCTTTAACGGGCATGTCCATGCTACCAGCGTTATGTGGTGAATGGCATTCACTACGTGATCGCGGCAACGGGGGGTGGATGATGTACAATCTTACCGGGGACAAGGCGGAAGGCCACGCAGCGAGTGCTGATCATGAGTTGGGATATGTGCGGGTGACGGTGGATGATGACCGGGTGACCTCAGTTTTTGTGCCGGTGGCGGCGGTATCGGCTGACAGCCGTGCGGTTACCGGGATCGTTCCGGCGGGGGGGACAGAGTATGATCTGGTGGTAATCGGGGGGGGTTGTGATGATGGAATTATCAGGGTCTTTAAGAATCTTGAGTGGACTGATAGGATTCATCCCTTTCTCAGTCTCATCAGCTGAAAATTCCCGGTCGCACATCGATAACTGAGATGGAATATGCTTTTTCCAGATCTGTTCCTGTATTACGGGCTCTGGAGAATTGCTGCGAAGCAAAAGAAGATGTGCGTAAGTGTGCAAATCCGGTTGGATGGATGCCTGTCCTCTCCCTGTTTGGGCACCCTTTGTTCACTCTTTTTGGTTTCCTATATGGGGGGGGAATTTGAGGGCAAAATGGGCGTATTTTTCGGCCATTTTTACTGCCTGAAAAATACGGTTATAATATCATTCATTTGCTAAAATGACGGTTAATTGAGGACTATTTGGCGGTTGCTATTGGCGAATATTTTTTGAGGACATATGGGTTGTCTTGACTGAGATCAGGCCACTCCGGGCTTCTGTGTGGACGTGTTTTTCCCGGTCGCAGACCCTTTTGGGAGTAATTTATACGTTACTTAACCATATGGCGGGATTTTTGCCCAAAATGACAAGAATCGTACACCGCAGCTTGCATGAGTGAACAAACAGCATGTCCGGGTGCGCACACTCGAAAAAGAATTGGTTTATTCATCCTGCTCTCCGGTTCCGGTCTCCTTCTGCATCTTTTCAAGCTGTAATACTGCTTCCTTTCCTGCCGTGTATGCAAACGTGAGGGCGGTGGGATGTCCCTGGATACCACTCCAGCGGTCCATGCCGGGTGCGGTGATATTGTGGTCCGGGGGGGTGTAGCCGCAGCCGAAGCCGTTGAAGAATGCGGTGATTATGGGATATGCGTAGTCAAAGATATCGGGCCGCTCCATCCCTGCGGTTGCAAGGAAGTAGCCGGGGGGGTGGGTCGTGAAGTGCTCTTCATCGAAGTGCACCTGATGGAGCTTGAACTTCTGTGCCCAGATGGTATGTGCCCGATCAATGAACGCCTTCATCTCTGCGGTGATGGACATTGAGTATATGGGAGAGGCCAGGACAACGACATCTGCCTCCGGGACTTTCTGTGTGAGAATCGGTATGAGGTCATCGTTGATGATGCAGACACCGGTCCTGTGGCAGGCATTGCACCCCCCCGGCAGGAGCGGTAGTCAAGGGTGGAGAGAATGATCTTCTCGGTCTCCCCCCCCGGCGTCCGCTGCTCCCTCCAGAAAACGATCAAGCAGCTGTTCGGTGTTCCCGCCCCCCCGGTGGGGGACTTCCCGATATGCCCAGCACCCGTAGTGGTCGTCCGGTGCGGAGGTTCATGCGGCCCATCCTTTTTTGGTTCAGTCTTTTTGTCTTCCTGCATATCCCTCTCTTCCCCCCCGGCAAGCCGTGTTTTAATCTCCTCTATCATCTGCTTTCCCAGGGCAACTGCATCCGCGGTCGCCGTCGGGTGGGCGGCAAGCGCACCCATCTTATCCACATTGTTCACCATCAGGTATGAGATATCCCGGTTCTTGATCTCCATTACATGGAAGAAACACTTCACCGAAGGAATGAGACCATCGAAGACATAGTCCCAGTCCTGCCCGGCGGTGGAGAGAAACGCTCCCAGTCGTTTGCCTTGCCGCTCTGCAGGGATGACAGGGAGATGGAGCACGTATTTCCGGGACCGCAGCACCTGCATCCGGTCGACAAGGGCTTTTGCCTGGGCGCACATTCCCATGCAGAAGACCGGTGAGGCCATCACCACAATGTCTGCTGCGATGATCTTCTCCAGCACCCAGCCAAGGTCGTCATCATCAATGATACAACGGTTGAGTTCTTCGCAGGCATTGCATCCCCGGCAGGGCTGGATATCTATCTCATCGAGTGCATACTTCTCCACTGTAACGTTCTCTTCTTTTGCCATTGCCCCCCCGAGGAGGGCATCAAGAAGCGTCTCAGAGTTTCCGTGCCGCCGAGGACTTGTCGCAAAGGCAAGAACATTGACTCCCATTAAGGCACTGTTCGCAGGAATCCTACTTTAGGGTTTCCAACAGGAGTAACCCTCTCTCCGCGATCGGGGGGGCATGGGGGGGTCCGATATGAAGATACTAAAAAAGATATCCGGGAAGGAATCTGGTATTGCCCATGTATAAAAATAACCGAAGGGGGGGATCTGGCATTTCCTCTCCCTATGGCAGATGAAACAGGAGGTTGCAGTCTCCCGCTCATTTTTGAGTAATATTCTTGTTGTCCTCGTGCCTATGGGCGCAGGTAAAAGACCTGGCGTGCGTCAGTGAAGTTAAACTTCCTGACCACAAACCCCCCCTCTTCGATGAGCCTGCGCAGTGCATTTCTGACCGTGCGTGGTGCCCATGCGACCTGACTGGATATCTCTGAGAATGTCCGGGGGGGTTCATGGTCTTCAAGGATCTCCATGACTGCCCGTGCTGAACCTGGAAGTTTCTCTTCTGCGATCCGGGGGGGCTTGATCATGTCCTGATTGGGTGTTACGGTATATGTTGTCATTAGTGTGCCTCCTTGGCTGGTGTATGTGGTGTATCTGGTGCTCCGGCACCAGTTTTCTGAACTACTGTGCATCTGGTGGTTATTGTGATGATTTGACTCCAGTTACGATTGAATAAAGGAGATTGTAGTACCTCCTGAATTACTTCGCAGTGTCACGTTCGATGAACGGGTCTTCACTCGCGGATCTTCACAAGTCGCTGCCCGGACCTGATAGATCCGCGTACTGCCGCCTGGGATCATTTTTCCATCACAGACCACCATCTCACCGGATTTGATAGGAGATCGGACACATTCCCGAATGCCTGCCCCCCCGTCTTGTCCGGGTCATCGGTGTGGGTACACTATGCGACATTTGTCATCCCTATCTCTACGCCAATGAGTATTAAAACTTTCGTATGCCTGTATCTATTACAAAATCGTGATAAATTCAATTATTGCTTAAAATTAGTTTTTTGGGAAAAATTGTCTGATTATTGTGCCTGTGGATATTTAGAACCTTTCCTGCCACGTAGGCACCAATTCGTGATTGACTGCATCTCCTATAAGGACATCTGTCTGATCCTATGTGAGCTATCTGGGGGCAAATGGGGGCAGGGCGCTGGATGATGCCCGGTGTGCAGTGGGTGAATAATTCCTTAAGTCGCAGACTCTTTTGGTTTTTGTGGCATTCATAGAGGATAAGAAACTCCCCCCCGACCACCTTCTCAGGGATGCCTGTTACCTCAATGATCTCATTTGCCCGATAACTCCGTGCATATAACACCACGGTATCAGAAAACTGGCGGAGGTACTTGCGCACCATATCAGTAGAAACACCACATTCCTCAGCGGTATTGTCCACTTCTTCATTGCAGAGATAGCAATCCACACAGACCGTGCGTATGGACGGTATATGGCCGTACTCGTGGATGGCACCCCCCCGTGTCGGCAGTCGTATGCCTGCGCATCTCAGTTCCTTGATGTCGCGCTGGATGGTGCGTGATGAGGTGGTGAGCAATAGTGCGAGGTCATGCTGGGTTAACAGGCCTCCCTGATCATAGGCCTCACGGGCAAGGCGTATCAGTTTGTGCTGTCGCATTCCCTGCAAACCTCCCTTATCAAATGCCATTGCATCTTCAGGATCCGAGATTGTGAGGAATACCGGGCGCAGGGGCATCTCTCCGAATGCCCGGCCCGGCGGCTCACGCATATCCACTGCATGGTGGATGATCTGCATGTCATTGCGGTGCCAGCCATAGGATTCTTCAGCGAATTCGTTCATTAAATGGATAAGGGAACGGCTGGTCACATGTTTGAAGCCGTACTCCTCTTCAAGAATGGCAAGGAGCTGATACTCTTTTGTCTTGATCCAGGCGCTTTTGAGCGACGGAACCTCGGTACGCTGCATTGGCATGAGGACATTTCCTGATGGAAGATGGATCCTTCTCGCCCATAAACCTCCCGACAAATGTCACATCAATCTTGGTATGAAAGGGGGGTATATTCAGATATCTTTGTAGCAGAGATACCAGTCTTTGCAGTCGTAGCCCTCTTTCAGGCGGGCCTCTGCCGCTTCCTGGGTGGCAGGCGGAGGCACGACCACTCTGTCACCCGGTTGCCAGTTGGCAGGGGGTGGCGACACCCTTCTCATCTGTTGTCTGGAGCGCCTTCACCAGCCGGACAATCTCAGGGATATATCGCCCGTTTGTGAGCGGATAGTAGATCATGGCCCGCAGAATTCCCTCCGGGTCAATAAAAAAGACGCAACGCACCGTCGCGGTGCTGCTTGCCCCTTCCTGGATCATGCCATAGAGTCGGGCTACATTCATATCAAGGTCGGCAATGACCGGGAAGGGAATGTCGACTCCCATCTGTTCCTTAATGTTTCTGATCCACCCGATATGGGCATGTACCGAGTCAATGGAGAGCCCGATGAGCCACGCATTCAGTGCCTTCAGCTCCTCATAGACCCCCCCTGCAAGTGCCATAAACTCGGTGGTACAGACCGGGGGGGTGAAATCTGCCGGGTGGCTGAAGAGCACTACCCATTTTCCCCCCCGGTAATCTTCCAGTTCCATTGGTCCATGTGTTGTCACAGCGGAGAATTCCGGTGCCGGTTCGTTCAGTACCGGCCCTCCCTGACAACAGAGGTAATCGTCAAACGTCTCGTCGTCACACATAGGTATTCCTCATTTCACCATGACCCCGGTGGTGTTCAGCGGTAGGGTCATATCATTTGTCTCATTCTCACCGGCAAAAGGGCAGAAAGAACACGTTCCGCAGATAACCGCTCCGCTCTTCTGTACAGATCATCGAATATGGTAGCGAACAGGGGGGGGGTTGGCCGGGACTGCCCGGGTGGATTATTTTTTCATCAGGTCGTCGATTGCGGTGCGCCCATAGGTATAGGCCGGCATACCTGCGAGCAGGAAGGTCACCCTGAGTGCCTCTTCCACCTCTCGTAGTCGACACCAAGGCCGGATGCTCCCGCCGCCTGAGCCCGGACCGCGTGCCGGTCCCGGAGGCTGCCGCCACACAGATGGCAATGATTTTCTTTGTCTGGCGGGAGAGTTTCCCGTCTTTCCAGATGAGTTTGTCCATCGACGTGACCCAGTCCTTTAGGTCCGGATCTTCATCTGCCCACTTCTTCACAATTAACGGGACCTTACCGATCTCCTCTTCCAGTTCTTTGAGCTGTGCATCCATACTCTCACTCCTGCAGGGCCATCGGCTCGCCGCAGCAGACGAGTTCTCCCCCGCCCACTTCAACTACTTCAACAATGTTCCCGCAGATCTCACATTCAAATTTTTGACCTTCACTTTCCACATTTACCATTTTTCTTCACTCCGTGGTCGGGGGGGGATGCAAACTCCCTCTATTTTGATCCTATCATCTCAGCGTTTTGGGGGGTGCCTGACATCTTCCGGGGGGGTCCTGATATCTTCCCTGATATGCGTCATCGGGAAACAGTTGTAATACTCACAGGCACATGTGGGGCATTTTCTGAGATCCTTGTCAGACTCATCGATGGCAAATTCAAGGCCACAATCAACACATTGGTATGTTCCCGGTCCGACTTTTTCGCCAGCTTTCACTCGCTTGGGGGCTTTCACTCATGGACAATCACCTCTGTGCCTACATCTGACTACGGTGTAATAAATCTTTCCCGGATGATAATAACTGGTAGATACTCCCTGCCGGTCTGCCTTCAGGAATGATTATCTGGATTAGCACCCTAGTCTCCCCCCCGATGGCCCCCCCACAGATTATTGCCCTTCTGGGAAGTCCCCCCCGTCCGAAGGGGAATACGGCAAAGCTGATGAATGAAGCGGTGCGGGGGAATCCGTGATGCAGGGTGCGAGGTTGAGATTGTTCCTGTGCCAAGCTGAACTTCAGCCCGTGCAAAGAGATTCTCTACTGTCAGGAGCATGCCGCCTGTGGTATCAATGATGATGTGACCCCCCCGTATCTCGAAAAATTCCGGAATATTGACGGTCTCATCGTGGCCACACCGGTGATGACAATGGGCATTCCGGGTGCCCTGAAGTCATTCATGGACCGGTTTCAGGTCTTTTTTATGGCGAAGTATTTCCGGAATGATCCGTTGGTTTCCCCTGATAAGAAGGCGCACCGCAGGATGCTTCTTTTAAGCATCGGCGGGGGGGAGAATATTGAACATGATTTTGACGGGATCATCCTTTCCATGAAGGCCTTTGGTCATGTTATCGACTGTCCCTACTGGGGGGGTGAGGTGCTGCAGAATAATATGGATGAGGTGATCGACATCACGACACGGACTGATGTGATGAAGGCCGCCTATGAAAAGGGATACCGTATGGGTGAACTTATTGCCCGTGATATGGGAGAGTGAGCGGTCGGGGGGCACCGCCCCCCCTTTTTGCATCTTGGTTTCATTTTTATGAAGTCCCCCCCTCCTGTTTCAGAAGAGGCCCTGCTCCTTCAGGCTGGTGTGACCCGTTTTTGCAACGATTACATGGTCGAGTACGCGGATGCCGAGGATCTCTCCTGCCTCGGCGAGTGTGCGGGTGATGGTGATGTCAGCGTCTGAAGGTTCTGTGTTGCCGGAGGGATGGTTGTGGACAAAGATTACCGAGGCGGCCCGGTCAGTGAGGGCGGGGGGGCGAAGACCTCACGGGGGGGGTGCACCGGGGAATGGGTGAGTGTACCCTTCGTTATGGTGTGGCGCCGTATCACTTCACCCGCTCCGTTGAGGGTGAAGGCAATGAAGTGTTCCTGGTGTTTGTGGAGCAGGTCGGTGGTCATCATCAGGATATCCTCGGGCCGTGAGATGGTGGTGCCCGGTTTTTTGATGTAGCGGCGGGCCAGTTCAAAGGCGGCGACCATCTGGGATGCCCGACTCTCCCGATGCCCCGGACCTCCATCAGGTCGGTGTAGGACATCTCTGTCCCCTTCTCATCCAGAAGAGCGATGATATCGTTTGCGATTATGTATACGTCACGGCCGGGGGGGATTCCCTTGCCGATGATTGCCGCAACAAGCTCGTGGTTCTCCAGAACCGTCGGCCCGCTTGCGGCGATTCGTTCCCGTGGCCGGTCGATCGTCTCGGTATCCCGCATCCTTTTTACTGCCATATTGCCTCTTTTCCCCCCCCTACCTGTTTTAGTCTATAGACAGAGAATCGCAAACCGGGAATAAAACGGTGACGGTATGCAGGGTTTGTCCCGTGACCAGCGAAGAGTTTAATACGGAGCGTGTCCGTTTTACTCCTATCAACGAGGAAGAGGTCAGAGATTACTATGACAACAGAAGAGAATGCCTGGGAGCGTTCGCCGGAGAATCACAGGCAAACCGCAGGTATGCAAATTATTCCGTAAAGGCAAAGGATGAAGGATATCCGGTCGTAGCAAAACTCTTTGCAGCCGCATCAAAGGCAGAGGAAATTCATGCACGGCGTCTTCTTGGGGCCCTGAAGGCGGTGGGTTCAACGGAGGAGAATCTCGCCGGTGCTGTTGAAGGGGAGACACACGAGTACACCACGATGTATCCCTCCTTTATTGAGGAAGCAACGGTCGAAGATGCTGCTGAGGCACGGACGGTCTTTACCCATGCGATGAAGGCAGAAGAGGTGCACGCAGGCCTCTATACCAAGGCACTGGCTGCCGTGAAGGCCGGAGGCGATCTGGAGGCATCTGTCGTCCATCTCTGTCCGTTCTGTGGCAATGTTGTCCTCGGTGAAGTGCCGGAGCGCTGCCCTATCTGTGGTATTCCGGGCACGAAGTTTGAACTGATTGAATAACTTATTTTTTGGCCGGGCCGGGAAGTCTTATCTGTCTCTGTGGTATAGAGGGACATATGCCAAATGTCACTGTGTATTCTACTGAGGGGGGGTGCCAGTACTGCCGCCTGACCAAGGGCTACCTCTCCCGTCTGGGGGGGGTACCCTTCACCGAGGTCGATGTCGGCCGTGACAAAAACGCTGCAGAAGAGATGGTGAATCTGTCCGGCCAGTACGGGGTGCCGGTCACCGTGGTGGACGGGGAGGTCATCGTTGGGTTTGATGTGAAACGGTTCCGCGAACTCTTTGAGACGGGGGAGGCACCGGACATCTATGACATGATTGTCATCGGTGGCGGGCCTGCCGGTCTCACGGCCGCGATGTATGCCTCAAGGAAGATGCTCTCTGTCCTTGTGCTCACGGAGAATATCGGGGGTCAGGCCCTGGAATCGTGGGCCATCGAGAATTACATGGGATTCCGTCTGGTAACCGGCGGGGGAACTGATGCAGAAGTTTGAGGAGAAGGTGCGTGAGGAGGCGGGCATCACCCTTGAACTGGACTCGGTTATCGCCCTGCGGGAGAATGAAGAAGGGGGAGTTTGTGGCAGAGACTGCCTCTGCACGAAGTTTTTCGGGCCGGGCTGTCATCATCACCTCCGGTCTGCGTCCACGGTGGCTGGGGGGGCTTCCTGAGGAGAAACGGTTCATCGGCCGGGGGGGGTGAGCATCTGTTCCACCTGCGACGGCCCACTCTTTGCCGAAAAGACGGTCGCGGTCGTTGGCGGCGGCAACTATGCCCTCACAACCGCCATCGAGATGAGTGGCATTGCAAAAGAGGTGCACCTCATTGTCCGCTCAGAGCTGCGGGCAGATGAAATATACCGGAAGGAGTATGCATCCGTTGAAAATATCATCACCCATAAACCGGCGGTGGTGACCACCATCCACGGGGGGGATACCCTGGTGCAGGGCATTGCCATCACCGACCCGGAGACAAACAAAGAGACCCGGCTTGCGGTTGATGGCATCTTCCTTGCCATCGGGCATCAACCGAATAACGGCTTTTTAGAAGATTTCGTGGCGATGAACGACCGGGGGGGTGAGGTCATGATTGATGTGAACTGCACCACCTCGCGGCCAGGTGTCTTTGCGGCAGGTGATATCACGGAGATACATGGCAAACAGGTGATCGTCGCCGCAGGTGAGGGAGCCAAAGCAGCGCTTGAGGCATACCAGTATCTCTTGCGAAACCGCTGAAGAGTCACTCTTATTCTTTTTCTCTCATTCCCCGTGGGGGGGGATTTTTCTCTTTTTACGGCAAAATGGGTACATATGCAAGCATCTCCGGCACTGAAGGCCGGTGCTCTCATTCTCCTGTTCCTCGCGGTCTGCATCTGCGGATGCACGCAGAGTAGCACGGGAGGGGGGGACGACACCGGCGACGCAATCGACCAGCAGATACAGGCCCTCTCGTCCGGTGACAAGGACACGGAACTGGCCGCCATTACCTTGCTCACGCAGGTTGGTGAACCAGCGGTGCAGCCGATCATCGACTCCTTTACGACCGGTGACAACAAGACCCCGGATATACGGTGCCTTCATTCTTCAGGAGATAGGCACCCCGTCGATTCCACCGCTTGTTGCCGCCCTGGATTCAGATGACACGGACACCCGGTCCATCTGTGGGACGACTCTGGTGGGTATGGGTGCCCCCCCAGCGGTGCCCTCCTTACTTGATGCCCTCGAACGGGGGATTCTGACACACAGAAGGTGAAAGAAGTGATTGTCCGGATCGGAGAACCGGCCGTACCTGCCCTGCAGGCGGCGGCGCTGAGCCCGAACCCGACGTTTGCCGCTGAAGCAGACGCACTGATAAAATCAATCTATATCACTGTGAAATACCGGGAAGGATTAGAGAATACGACCGCCACGGCAGCAAACTGACGGTCAGCAGAACACCCGGACATATTGAAAAGAGATGGGGGGGGTCCCCCCCTTTTCTCATTGGATCGGTTTATTTTGTATTGTTATTCGACGTTTCTGCAGGGGGGGAGATCCTTCCAGTCGCTATCCTCTCCTGACGTGTCGTCCTTTGTTTCGTATGCCTCAAAGAGCAGGGTCGTGATATTGATGACGGGGACAGCAGAATGTTCACCGATATGGAACTCGCAGAACGGGCATGAGGTGACGATGGTTGCAGCACCGGTCGCAGCGATTGCTTCCCGCCGGTCCCGGCCAAGGTCTGCCGCCACATCGGGGGGGAGCCCGGAGCGTACACCTCCGCCTGCCCCGCAACAGCGTGCGGGCATCTCGCGGAAGTCATCGGTCAGCTTCCGGAGAAGGGCCCGCGGCTCTTCGATGACACCCTGTCCCCCGGCGGAGGTGGCAGGGGGGGTCATGGTAGGTCATGGGCACCGAGGTGGAGACCGGTGCTTCGATGCCGTATTCGATTAGCAGTTCATTGATATCGATGACCCGGAAGGGTGTGTCATAGTCATTTTTCAGGGTAGAACCGCAGCCGGCGCACATGGTGAGGACCGTTTCAATGCCGCGGTCGGTGAAGCATCCGATATTGATCCGTTTGAGTCCGCGGATTAATTCCGTCTGGCCGGTCCGGATCAGGGGAGACCCGCAGCAGACCTGTTCCGGCGGTATGATCACACGGATGCCGTTTCTGCGTAGTACAGCGAGCATCTTCAGGGCAGTGTCCGGGAGGCGGCCGTTGTACATACAGCCGACAAAGAACCCTACCTCCCCCCCCTGACCTCGCCCACTGGTTCGATGACCTCAGGCATCTGCTCCAGCACGGTGGGCATGATACGGTCCACACTCCGGCCGGTGGCGCGGACCATGTCTGAGACTGTCTGGTGCTTCGGTAGGGTGAGCCCCCCCTCTCGGTGCGCGATCTCCCGCAGTTTCTCAATGGCCTTCCCCCCCGGAATCACAATATGTTTCGGGCAGACTTCCAGACAACGCTGGCAGGTGGTGCAGGTAAACAGACCCTTGTCGACGGTGAGTGTTGCACGGTCCCGATCGTCCCGGGGGTCAAGGGCAATACGCATCTCCTGGCGCATCGCAGTCGGGCCTGTAAATTCGGTGACTGCAACTGCGGGACATTCGGAGACACAGGCGAGACATTCGATACAGTCCCGGATGGGTCGTATCGCCTCGTTTGCGTCCATCGTCAGGAAGCCCGAGAAGATACCCGGTGTGATGCCTGCAAGGTCCTGCAGATAACTCTTCATCTCCACCTTGAGGTCACGCTCCACCGGGAGGTTCAGCGGGGGCGACTGCCATCCCGTCATATGCCTCGTGCATACAGGCAAGCACCGGTTCGTCGTTTACCCGAACCGTGCAGCTGCCGCACTGCCCCCCCGACCCGCAGCAGTAGCGGTATCCAAGGGACGGGTCACACTGTTCCCGCACCGCGTGGAGGGCGTGCAGCACTCGTGCGCCCTCGTTTATTTCAACAGTATAGGTTTCGATATGTGGTGCCGGGTCGGTCTCCGGGTCAAAGCGTTCGATGGTAAAGGTAATCGTGTTCATACTGCACCTCTTTTATCTTCAATGGCAGTCCCAAACAGTGACTGCACCGTATGGCCAAAGGGTGAGTCTGCGGGTGTCCAGTCCTGTGTGATGTCCTGCCTGACGTGGGCACCGCGTGACTCCTCTCTGAGGATGGCGCCATGGATGATCAGGCGTGCGACCGTGAGCATATTGGTAACGGTGCAGCACTCGCCCAGCATCCGGCGGTCGGCTGCCTTCGGCACCAGATTCTGGAGGCGACTGACGGTGGCCTCTGCCTCCTGCAGGCCTGCTTTTGTCCGGAAGATACCGGCATGATCCCACATCGCATGCTTTAGTTCACGGGTGATCTCATGCGGGGGGGTGTGGAACCGTTGCAGTAGGCGTCACAGCGTGCAGCCTCTGTTGCGAGCACCTCGTCGATATCCACCGAGATGTTGGCAGCAGGGGGGGTCTTTCCTGCAGACTCTCCGGCACGTTTCCCGAAGACCTGGGTGTCTGCGAGGGCGTTACCGCCGAGGCGGTTGGCCCCCCCGTGGATGCCGCCGGTCACTTCACCGCAGGCATAGAGACCAGGGAGTGTGGTGGCCGAATCGGGGGGGGTTATTTTCAGTCCGCCCATGAGGTGGTGTGCGGTGGGGGGGCGACCTCCATCGGCTGGGTCCGGATGTCCACACCGAACTGGAGGAACTGTTCAAGCATGACCGGCAGCCGGCGTTCAATCTCTGCTGCCGGCAGGTGAGTCACGTCCAGATAGACACCCCCCCCATGTTCACTGCCATGGCCTTCAAGGATCTCAGTTGTGATGGACCGCGAGACCACATCACGGGTGGAGAGCTCCATTCTCTCCGGGTCATAGCGTTCCATAAACCGTTCCCCCCCGAGGCTGTTCTTCAAAACTCCTCCTTCCCCCCCGCGGACGCCTCGGTGATGAGGCGGCCGCGTGAATCGGGGGGGGATAGACGGCCCCCCCGGTCGGGTGGAACTGCACCATTTCCATATCAATGAGGGTGGCCCCCCCCGCCCGGTATCCGAGGGCAAAGCCGTCTCCGGTCCCCCCCGCGGCACAGTTGGTGGATATGTCATAGCACCGGGTGCCGCCGCCGGTGGCAAGCACGGTTGCATCAGCAGTGATGACTCCGAGATTGCCGTCCCCCCCGTCCAGGGTGACGGCGCCTGCCACACGCCGGTCGTCCATGAGGAGGTCGATGGCGCTCGTCTCCTGCATTTGCCGGATTCCGGTATTTCGTATCTGTTCGGTGAGGGTGGCAATCATCTCGTGGCCCGAGCGGTCACCTGCATAGCAGGTGCGGCTGAAGCGCTGGCCACCGAAGGGACGCTGTGCCGGTACGCAGTCTTCCTCCACATCGAAGACCGAGCCCCAAGCAGAAAGATCCCGGAAACGGTCCGGTGACTCGGTCACCAGCGTCTCTGCCAGTTCCGGGTCGTTGAGGTATGCCCCCCCCGCGCATGGTGTCTTCAAAATGGAGTCCTGTAGAATCTTCTTCTGCAAGGACTGCATTATATCCTCCTTCTGCCATGACGGTGCATCCGCCTTTTCCCGTCAGCGTCCGCGAAAGGAGCACTGTTTCGCCATACTGGCTGGCTTCAAGTGCCGCCCTGCAGCCGCTCCGCCGCTGCCGATGACAAGCACATGGCAGTCAGTCACATGATCTCCAGGCATGATATTAACCATTATGCCGTATACTTACATAAAGAAATAGATAGGATAGTGGAGCCAAAATGAGGCTTTTAATGAAATTTGGCGGCACTTCGGTCGGTGATCAGGAATGTATCGGCCGTGTTGTCGGAATACTAAACCATTACCATACTGCGGGCAATGAGCTCTGTGTGGTGGTTTCAGCGATGTCTGGAGTTACCGATCAGCTCCACGCAATCGCGGCGGAGATTGAAGGTGTACGTGATGATCCGCCCATTGATACGTTTATTACCTCAATGCGGACACGGCACGGAAAGGTGGTTCAGGCAGTGGCACCCGGTGAATATGACACTGTTATGGAGGTCATCGATGAGCGGCTCTGTAACCTGAAGAATATTCTTACCGCTGTCCATAATCTGCGGGAGCTGACCCCCCCCGATCGCGTGATTATATCATATCGTTTGGGGGGGAACGCCTCTCCGCCCTCATTGTCTCTGCGGCATTGCGGGAAGCGGGTGTCCCCCCCTCACTGGCACTGAGCGGTTGTGAGGCTGGTATCCGGACGACAGACCGGCACGGATGTGCCGCGGTCCTGCCGGAGAGCAGAACCCACATCCAGTCCCACGTCATCCCGCTTCTCGGGGGGGATTCGGTGCCGGTTATCATGGGCTACATGGGCTGCACCGGTGACGGGATCGTGACGACCCTCGGGCGCAGCGGTTCAGACTATTCGGCTGCTATCGTAGGTGCTGCCATCGATGCAGATGAGATCTGGATCTGGACCGACGTAGACGGGGTGATGACCGCTGACCCCCCCGGCTGATTGAGGACGCGCGTGTGCTCCCCCCCAGTGTCTCATATCACGAGGCGATGGAACTCTCGTTTTTCGGGGGGGCAAAGGTGCTGCATCCGCGTTCCATTGAACCGGCAATGCAGAGAGGAATCCTTGTCCGGGTAAAAAATACCTTCAATCCGGCGGCAGCAGGATCCTGTGTGATGGACACGAGCACACCCGACCACCGGGTGGTGAAGGCCATTACCTACATCGACAAGGTCTCTTTGATCAACATCACCGGTGCCAGATGGTCGGGCGACCGGGAGTTGCCCGTGCCATCTTCTCCGCACTGGCTGAGCTTGAGGTGAATGTCATGATGATCTCACAGGGTCGTCTGAGGCAAATATCTCTCTCATTGTGGATGATGAACACCTGGCCGCTGCCCTTGCCGCCCTCAATGAGGTGATGCAGAGAGGATATATCCAGGAAGTGGGACATGACCGTAATGTGGTGGCGGTTGCTGTAGTCGGCGTCGGTATGGCCGGTTCACCCGGCATATCCGGCCGGATATTCACGGCCCTCGGGCGTGAGAAGATCAACCTCATGATGATCTCGCAGGGATCATCTGAGGTGAATGTCTCATTTGTGGTGAAACAGGCAGACGGGCAGCGGGCCGTCCGTGTGCTGCATGATGAATTCGGGCTTGCAAAGGAGAGTTAAAGATGAAAGGACTCATCAGAAAACATACATACAGTGAAGCGGGCGTGGATATCGGGCTGGAGGCAACGGCGGTGAAGGCACTCGTCTCCACCATGACCTTCCGGCGGGAAGGTGACTGCGCACCGGCGGGCGGCAGTGGGCATTTTGCCGGTCTGATTGAGTTTGGCGACTACTATCTTGCGATGGCGGTGGACGGTGTCGGCACCAAGATGCTGGTTGCCGATGTGATGGAGGACTGGAGCACCATCGGCATTGACTGCATTGCGATGAACGTAAACGACCTCTATGTGATGAATATCGAGCCCGTTGCCTTTGTCGATTATGTGGCCACCGATAAACTCTCCATAACGAAGATGGAGCAGGTGGGCATGGGCTTAAACGAGGGGGCCCGGCAGGCAAATATGACGATCATCGGCGGCGAGACAGCGACCCTGAAGGGCATGGTGACCGGCCTTGACGTGGCGGGCACCTGTCTGGGCATCCAGAAACAGGATGCGATCATCACCGGAGAGACAATAACTGCAGGCGATGTCATTGTGGGTGTGCCGTCCTCAGGGATTCATTCAAACGGTCTTACCCTTGCCCGTGAACTGGTGGATTCCTATGCACGCTATGATCAGGAGATGCCGTGGGGAACTACCCTTGGTGAGGAACTGCTTACCCCCCCAACCCGCATTTATGCGGGTGTACTGGATGTCACCGCTGCCTGTGATGTGCATGGCATGTGCCACATCACGGGTGGCGGCCTGCTCAACCTGAAGCGTCTGGGTGACTGGGGCTACGAGATCACCGACCCTCTCATCCCGCAGCCGATTTATCCCTGGATGCAGTCAATGGGCGATGTGGAAGAGGCAGAGATGTACCGGACCTTCAACATGGGCATGGGATATGTCTTTATCGTCCCGGAGGAGTCGGTGCCGGTGGTGCAGAAGATCTTTACCGATGCCCGACCTGTGGGCCGAATCACCGATGCGCCGGGCGTCTTCCTCCGCGGCGAACCGATAGAATAACATTTACGATATTTTTTCCTTTTTTGAGGAAATGCTACGTTTTCAGGGTAATGTTGCCCCCCCGCTTTCGAGTATCGTTAATCCCGGATGATGAGAGAAAACTGTCAGACCTGAATAATGGCGTAGTATGTATGCAGGCCGTCTGTGTGTGCCTCTTGTGTGACGGCCTGCATAAATGAGGTGGGACTTGCCCCCCCCGATTGTTCCATCAGATCGGGCGGCATCAGGGTATTGCGGTATTCTGTGATTTGAATCGGATGATTCTTTATCCGTGTGCTATCGTTTTGTCACATGTAGGGCATGCTCATTGGTATCAGTACAATACGGCTTGCATCTCCTATAACGTGCCCGGAATATGACGGGTGCATCCTCTCATACAGGACGATAAAGAAATATTTCCGTATGTGTTGCATTCGAGTCTTGGGTTGTATGTTCATCAAAGCCATCCTGCTCCTGTTCCTTCATGGGTAAAGAACATGATCAGCATGGCGGTTGGTTATCAACATATGTTGTTTACATCTGTGGGCGTTCTGCTCTTCTCCAACCACCTCCTTTGTGGTAGATGGTGCATACTGCCACACAGATAATATATATCTTTCTGCAGGTCAACTAAAAATTCCAACAAAAACGATGGTTATGATGTTAAATCGCTCTTTAACGATTGATTATCGATATTTGTTGTTTGGAGATTCTGGTATCTGAATGACCGGGAAGAAGTCCGGTATGATACCTTTTTTTCAGTGTTTTATGGCTCCTTTATGGATTGGATGCAGTGCGTAGCCGGTATCCTGAAAAATCCGGTGTTTTATCTGAGTTCAACTTTGAAACTGCATTCTCTGTGGATATTACAAGGAGTGTCTTTGGCATTTTGGTATAAACTGCAGAAGGTACTCTCCCGTCGCCTTCTTCAGCACCCCCCCGGGCATGTATCTGTTTGGGGGGTATAGGGTCTCTGTTGGTCTGCTCAGGAAAAAAAGGAGTGAGGATTACTCCATCCTGTCTTCATAGGGTATGGGCGCACTCTTTTGTGTATTCGGATGGATGATAGCACTGTTCCCATCCTCGTCCTGTACAATCAAAACAAAGGGCTCGTTGCCCGACCGCATATCTTCAATACGTGCTTTAAGTTCATGGGCACGTTCCAGTTCTTCCCCCTCCGACCAGGTGATCACGCGGTCGATGACATCTCCGATGCGGACAAGCACTCCCTCCACATTGGTGATGAACCTTCACAGATGGGTCCAGGTTCGATGAGAATGCCTAGTTCAGGTATTTCTATGGTACCGGTCGTCGAACGGACTACACGAGCTTCCATGTCCTCTGGTGAGGAGATGGCCAGGGTATACCGGGCCGGCTCGTTCTCTCCCAGGATCATTACATCGACAGAGCGGAATCCACAGGAACCGCATATCACCGTGGTAATGAGAGCGTCGGAAAAATATGGAATCTCTACGGTTTTATACAGGTATTCGATCTCTTCTGAACACTGGAGGCACGGGGGGGCGCGAATAACCCGGTCCACCTTCAGAGCCCTCCGCCGATCTTTTCGCGGGAAATCTTCACGGACATTGGTGTCAGGATCACATATTTCTGGTCGCCAAGACCGACGATATCTCCATTGATATCATGTGCAACGGCACGGAGATCCTTGAGCACCCGTTCATAGGTAATCTTGTCCATCTTCAGTCTGGATACATCGACAATGACGATATTTCCGTTATAGATCTCGTCTTTGACCCGCGGCGTATCTTTGAGGTCGTTTATTGCGGCAATCTTGACATACATAGAGGCCGGTGAAGCATCCCCTGAAGTGGATTCAAATGATGCAAGGTCCAGTTCCATATAATCTGACTCAGTAACAGACGTGGAACCCTTGCCAAGGATGGAATCCAGAAATTTAGCCATGAAAATCGTTTTAGAGTGAATTTTATTTAATGGTATCTTTTTTCCGGAAGATCCTCAGATATCGAGATTCCAGAGTTCGTCTCCCACGTAATGGAATGTGCGCACCATCTTACCGGTCTCTGCAGCGTTGATCTCCGCTGCATCGAATGCTGCAATGCCTACTGCAAGCGGTTTGCCATAGGTTTCTTCAGTGATGAGAACCGGATGATCTGCCAGGACATCGTCACTCACGCGGACGATACCGGGACGCATCACATCGGCACCCTTTGCCATAAACCGCACGGCACCGGCATCAACAACGATGTTTCGCGCCGAAAACGGATGAGCGATGGCACCTCTGAGGGTGGGAAAGACCTGATCCTGGTATTCCATCAATAATGGCTTTTTTTCGATGAGATAGAGGGAGATGTCTCCGGTGATATCTATCAGCTCTACAGTTGTTGAGCGGAAGAGGTCGGTGTCAGTCCCAATTTCCTCTTCCAGTCCCCCCCGGAAGAGACGGGAGATATCGGATTTTCGTATGATGTGCCTTTTTCGTGAGTTTATCTTCGCCATTTTTACCATTCACCATCCATATGGGTTCTTTTTCGGGTTATCTTCCGGCCATCCGGGGGGGATGGTCGTTATATTTATGTATGTTACTGGCGCAATTATACTAATCCTCATCGATTAGAGCAGGGAATCTTATGACCAGAAGACCATTGGAAATTTTAGATAAAGCCCTTAACCAGAAACCGGTCATCGTCAGTCTCAAGGGCGGTAGGGAGATCCGGGGGGGTATTCTCCAGGGCTATGATGTTCATATGAACCTCGTCCTCGACAATGCAGAGGAAGATATTGACGGCGTGGCTGAGAAACGCGGCACTTTAATCGTCCGTGGAGACAATGTGATATACATCTCTCCATCCGTGGAATAACGTATCATTCAGGTAGGTGAAAAAAATGAGTAAAGGCACACCCTCAATGGGTAAACGGCAGAAAACAACGCATATTGTCTGCAGACGCTGTGGTAAGATTTCATTCCACAAGCGCCATGGAGTATGTGCGTCGTGCGGGTTTGGAAAGTCTCCTCGCCTGCGTAAGTATAACTGGAATTCGAATAACTAGATTACCCGATTTCACTGATTTTAGGAATTTATTATGTGTGGAATTGTCGGCGTCGTCGATTCAGGCGATGTCTCATTCCCCCCCCTGTATTATGCACTTTACGCCCTGCAACACAGGGGGGGTCAGGAGAGCGCGGGTATTGCAACATTCGATGGTCTGACGCTGTATAAAGAAAAGAGCCACGGCCTTGTTGCGGAAGTGTTTGATAAGAAAGTCCTTTGCGGTCTGAGAGGGGGGGAACCGGTGTCGGGCATGTCCGTTACCCGACAACAGGGGGGGAGAAGATCCCGGAGAACATCCAGCCTTTCACCTTCACCTTCCGGGGGGGCCGGAAGGTGGCACTTGCCCACAACGGAAATCTTGTCAATACTCTCAGTCTCAGGGAGGAATATGAAAAACGCGGGCAGATATTCTGCACGACAGCAGATACCGAGGTGATCGGCAACATCCTCGCTGATGAATACCGGGTGTCGGAGGATGTCACAGAGGCTGTTGCCATGTGCATGCACCGCCTTCAGGGTTCCTACTCAGTTGTGATGATGCTTGACGATGAAGTCTGGGCATTCCGTGATCCACTGGGTATCCGCCCGCTGTGTATCGGAAGAACGGAGACCGGGTATGTGGTGGCGTCAGAGTCTGTCGCCATTGATGCGCTGGGCGGCTTGTTTATGCGTGATGTCCGTCCGGGTGAACTGGTCTGTCTGAAAAAAGATGGCATCGAGTCTCATCAGATTGCCGAGGCCTCTCACCGGGCACACTGCATCTTTGAGTATGTCTACTTTGCCCGGCCGGATTCGGTCATCGATGGGCGTCTCGTCTATGACGTACGGCGTCGTATCGGTCACTCGCTGTTTGAGGAAGCACCGGTGGATGCTGATCTGGTATCTCCGGTTCCTGACTCCGGGATGGCACATGCGGCAGGGTATGCGGAGGCGTCAGGCATCCGCTACCGTGAGGGTCTCATCAAGAATCGTTACATGGGTCGGACATTCATCATGCCTACGCAGGAAGCCCGCGAGGCTGCGGTCCGGATCAAACTGAATCCCGTCCGGGGCCATCTCAGGGACCGGTCTTTGATCCTCATTGATGATTCCATCGTCCGGGGGGGACCACCTCACGCCGTCTGGTGAACATTGTCCGTGATGCAGGGGGGGCAAGAGAGGTGCACATGCGTATCGGATCGCCTGCCATCAAAGCTCCGTGTTATCTGGGTGTGGATATGCCCACTCGTGCCGAGCTGATTGCGAGCGACCTTGATAATGATGAAGTCTGTATGTCCATCGGGGGGGCGACATCCCTTCATCACATTTCCATCTCAGCACTGATCCGTGCAATTGGTATTCCGAAAGAAGATCTCTGTACTGGGTGTCTGACCGGGGGGGAGTACCCCCTTGCCATCGGCAAGGAACGCTGCTGTCCGCGTGAGGTCACCTGCGTTGCAAAACACTATCAGGCGGGACTGGAGTCATTCTCCGGGGGGGAATGACTATCTCCCCCCCTGATTTTTTCTGACTGTTTTACGTTTGTATATTCCTGGCGCCGTTTCAGTAAAGCGAACGGGGGGGATGATGTGTCCGTCTCAGAATACTAAAATAACTCATGTTCTGATCGATGTAATGGAAAAAAACAAAAATCATTCCGTTGAAATGATAAAAAATGTTCAGAATAGCGAGGGATGGATTTGAACCATCGATCTACGGGTTATGAGCCGTCGGGATTTCCTAACTACC
The DNA here is from genome assembly GCF_001315945.1 of Methanogenium cariaci JCM 10550. Taxonomy (GTDB): domain Archaea; phylum Halobacteriota; class Methanomicrobia; order Methanomicrobiales; family Methanomicrobiaceae; genus Methanogenium; species Methanogenium cariaci. The sequence continues at coordinate 154,510 of NZ_BBBG01000002.1, forward strand.
CCCCCACCTCGCTTCACAGTGTGTGTCATACTACTATGGTTCGTACCATGATATATGTTTTCATTTGAATGTGCGGGTTCTCCGTGTTTCGGGATGTGAACGGTCCATTTCCAGCAGGGTTAAGTGGATGTGGACCACTTTTTCCTTTTATGGTCGATGATATTTCGGATGAGGATGAACTCGCAGGCCTGCGCGAGAAGCGTGCCGGGGGATCTGAAGAGTCGGGTGAATGTTCCTGCCGGATTCCCTGGTACGGTCAGAGAGGTGACTGACATGAATATCCATGATCTCATTTCTACTCACCAATACCTTGTGGTAGACTGCTGGAGTGAGTGGTGTGGTCCGTGTATGACGATGGCCCCCGGTGATTGATGAGCTGGCAGTGGAGTTTGCAGGAATGGTCACTATCGGAAAATGTGATGCTGACATGAATCCGGAGATAATGGAAGCTTTCCAAATCTCCGCCGTTCCGACTCTGCTTTTCTTTGCAAACGGGTCTCTTGCGGGGAGACTCACCGGCGTGCATTCCGGTGAGGGGATACGTACGTCCTTGGTGCGGATCTTTGGGCTCTGAATGATATTGTCCGTTAATACATGCCGTATTGACCCCCCCTTTTGGAGATGGGGCCCAGGTGGCAAAGGAGTTCCTGCCGGAGTTGTATGATCCTGAAAATGGCGAGATATTGATGGTTGTATTAAGGATAACGAGTATGGGATCTGCCGATTATCTATATGTCTATCTGTGGGGGCCACCTGTCAGGTTCTGATCATTTGGGGGGGTTTTTTCTGCGCGATTGCACGCCTGTACTCTCTTTCTGGGAGTTTCCGGGGGGGGAGGAATTCTGGTGAAATCCTGTTGGATCTGGAAAATGCCGGGTATTTTTGATTTTTTTGAGGTATTTCCCTGAGGTGTTCCTCATTTTTCACAAATTTCCCCCCTGATATTAAATTAGATGGATATTTGTCGTTATTTAATTTTTTTTAGAATTCCAGGTTCGGATCCGGTGGTGCAGCCTCCGCAACATATATATATGCGCCACTGTGACTATCATTTTGTAGAGATACCATGGAGTTCATGAGAATTAGCGGGTTCGAGTGCCTGAAACCAATGCGGGAGTATGATCTGGAAGAGCGGGATGAGCTCGTCTGTTCCTCTGTTTCTGATGTATACTGTCTGGATTATGAGTCGTCATGGCATGTGAGCGACCACGATGAGATTCGTATCATGGTTTCAGAACGCGATGAAGCAGACTGAGACGATCTGCATCATACCTGGCCGGGATTGATTCAATAGGTGAATGCCCGGGGATATGCAAGAGGGCATCCCCCCCGGGTTTTGGTTATATTCTTTTTTGTCCTGTTCGTGTGGATATTCGGGCAATAAACCGTATTTGGGTTTATATGATCGGGGTTCTGTTCTCATTCCTGCCAAAGAGAGATCTCTTGTGGTCCCGGCTGAAAGACTTTCGTTTGCTGATGTCGTTGTTGTGGTGTGCTTTGGGTTCTGTTCTCACAGAAGAGTGGGTCTGGTATTCTCCTCGTCCCGCAATGTAGTCGGTTCCTGGTGACAGGTTCGCAGGTCCTGTGGTCAGGAAATATTTTTTCATTCACTCATTTTCGTTCTTCATCCTCTGATGCTGTGTTCCATCCGACGATTCCGACCAGACGGGAGACAAAGACCGCAAGGAAGATGACTCCGGTTATTGCCTCAACCATTGCAAGAGACTGGGTGACTCTCATCGTCGGGATGATATCTCCGTAGCCGGTGGTGGTGAGTGTGATAAAACTGAAATAAAGGAGGTTTCCAAAGGTCAGGTGTTCTCCTGCTGGCATGATGGCCGGAGTATAGGAGAACGCTGTCGCTGACATCTCCGCAGCGGTGGCATACATACTGGCCCAGAGCAGACCTATCAACAGGTAGACGCAGACTGCTCCGTATATGGTGTCCCGGTTTACGTGTCTGGTGGTGAGAATCCGGTGTACGATAATCGCAATAATAACACTGAAGAAGAGTGCTGATGTGAGGGCCGACCCGATAATGACTTCCGGCCTCATCCCGAAGATGGCCCGTGCCCAGAGCATGCATATCGCAGGCAACAGGAGAATAAAGGCGATCCTGAAGTGTCGGTTCCGATCAATGACTGCATAGAGTGCCAGAAAAAGAATGATATTCATCAGTACGGGAAAGATGTAGCCGTTCTGGTCAAACTCTTCTACAAACGGATAGAAGAAGATGAGCACAACGAGGGCAGTCAAAAGAAAGAGAAAACGGTTTGTTGTTCTGCCATACCACCGGGTAGTGATCCCCCCCGTCTGCCATATCATACGGTACTCCTCCTCCGTTCTATTCCGGCAGGGCAGCACTGTGCCTAAATATCGTCGTCTTCCTGATCTGTGATATATCCCGGCCAGTCTTCATCAGAGGATTCATCGCTGAACGGGATATCAATGACATCCGAACCGTCTGCCAGCACATCACCGGGTCCGATGAATGCATCCCGGCTGACCTCTGCATCCTGAATATCACCTTCTGGTGTCTTAACCCTGACCCACATCATTTTTTCTCCTCACCCCCCCTGCAGGATGGTGTGCCCCCCCTGCATTGTCTGGGGGGGAACTTAAATAATGTTTCAGGCCTTCAGGCTTCTGCCGATTTTACAGGCACGTCCCAGGAATTCTCCAACCTGCCAGTATGAATTGTCCGGCATGGAGAGCAGGAGCGGGTTTATTTCTGTGACGTCCGGTTTTCCACCGGTAAAACAGTTTTCATTGGCATATGCCCCTTTAATTTCACCGATAAAAAGGTAGTTTGTCGGGAGATCAATAGTTTCTGTAAGCTGGCATTCCAGTGTGATTGGGCAGTTCTGGATCATGGGTGCGTTCTTCAGTTCACCATAAAAGATATCAAATAGCCGGGATTTATCTTTATATTTCCCGGATACCAGACCACAATAATCGGTCTCTTCAATGAGATCTGTTCCGGGGAAGTTTACCGAGAAGGTCTTGTGCATGGTGATGCCGTCTGCCGATGCGTTTGACTTGTTAATCCCGATGGCGATCATAGGAGGATTCACATTCGCCCGTGTCACCCATCCGACAGTCAGAAAGTTGGGGGGGCGGTTGTTCAGGCAGGTTCCGACAATGGTGACAGGCATGGGGGGGCAGATGAATACATTTTTTCCGATCGCTTTTTTCTCTGTCTCATACCGTCTCATCCCATTGGTTTTTTGTGCTGTATTTTGTGCCATCATCTCATGTGTCTCCTGATGAACTCCGCGCACACTGGCCTTCCAAGCCCCCCCGACGAACCTGCCAGACGTGGATAAACGTTGAATCGTGTTGCTGTTATTTATATATATGTCAGGCTGCACATATTCGGGTGGGGATTGTCGATTTGAATCTGTATGGTCGGTTAAATTAAAAAAGACGTTGATTATTGTGGTTATTCTGCATATGTCCAAATTTGTGCCCATTTTGCCTCTAAATTCCAAAATAAATGGACATTCGGGCATATCATGCCCCCCCATTTCATCCACACGTCAGGATCTCATCGAAGCTGGCCCGTTTCGTTACTGGGCAGGGTTTGTTCTCTTTTGTGTGAACAAAACGGTCTATAGCAATGCGCTGTGCTATGGGGCCAAACCCTTTAGTGGGTGGTGATCTCGGTCGTGGTGATCTCCTTCCATGAAACCCGTTTCCATACCCCCCCATTTTCAATCCGCATTACGTCATAGGCGGGGGGGATTCCACCGTCATCCTCAAAGACTTTTGGGCCACAGGCACCCAGATGCCGGATCTTTCCGAATGCATCACGGATCTCATCCGCCGAGTAACCCCCCCATGCCGGATGGCCTCTGTTACAACCATCATGGTGTCGTAGGAATAAGGGGGCCATCCAGTTGACCGTGCTGTCTTTGGCCCGTATCTGATATTCACGGATGAATACCGGGTCGCGAACCTCGCTTGCCTGCATTGTGGCGATGAACCCTTCCGTATACGGGCCGACATGGGAATAGAGTTCAGTGGTAACGATACCGTCTGACCCGACCCAGGCGACATTAAGCCTCTGTGCTCTGCTTCCTTCAGGATGTAATCTGCCTCAGTAACATGGGAGATGAGGGCGACACCGTCCGTTCCGGAGGTACGGATGGCCGCTATTTCACTGGTGAAGGTGCGTTGCCCCCCCTCCTCAAAGGGTATCACCTGTTGTACGGTAAAGCCACTCTCATCCTGTGCATTCACAAATGAATCCATCAGGCCGGTGCCATAGGTATTGTTGATATAGAGAACGGTTATCTTGTCTGTGTCGGGGGGGTGGAAGATCCGGAATATTCGGGCCATGCCCCGTCCTTGATAGAGATCCGATGAGATCGTCCGGAATACATACGGACTATATCCGCTCAGTTCCGGTGTGGTTGCCGCTTGGGAGACGAGAACGATCTGTTCCTCTTTAGCAACCGCTGCACACGCAAGAGCACCGGCACTGGTGATATCGCCAATGAACACAGGAATGCCTTCATCCACCCCCCCTTCCCTCATGAGTTTTGCCGCCCGGTCGGGGGTAACCCCCCCATGTGTTCTTATATACGGCCACCACATCCTTGCCACCGATGCCCCCCCCTTTGGCGTTGATCTCATCGACTGCGATGTCTATGCCTACCTTTACATCCGAACCATATTCTGCAAGACCTCCGGTGAGCGGGAGTATAATACCGATTCTTATCGTGTCCTCGTCTCCGTAATCAGGTGTGTTTACAAAAGTACCGAAGAGGATGAAACCGCAGATGAGACCTGCGAAGATGAAGGGCAGGAAATCAAGGGCTTTCTGTTTCATCTCTTTTCCTCCCCCCCGTCTGGTGTTGGTTCATCATCGTTTTTTTCTTCGAACCGGGTCGTGAGTGCGTAGCCCTTCATGCGGACGATATAGCAGAAGAGCATTACTCCCAGAGTTATCGCAAAGACCATCGGCAGCAGGCTGGCCCGGACGATGACCAGAAATTCGGCAAAGGAGGCAATGTCCGATAAGAGAGGGACAATGATGAAGATATGTATCATCTCGACAATGACCACGAGTATGAATCCCCGGAGATAGGTGATATTTCCCCCCCGGAGCATCCGGGTATAGAATCCTGCCACAACGCCCGCCACAATGGCTGCCACCGCACAGGCGAGGGCGGTCTTCTCCGCACCAGGAATCTGGTAGCGATATGCCGCACCGATAATTCCTGCACATGCCCCCCCGATGATCGGACCTCCGACAATACCTGCGAGGATTGGGCCGAGGTCACGGAAGTTGATGATTAAACTCATAGGGGGGATGCCGCGGAATGTACCGTAGATGGAGATCAGCCCGAAGATGAGAATCGTCCATAACTGGTCGATCCATGTAGTTTTTCCCTGAATGACATCCCGGAAGAGCGTGGTTCCAGCAAAGATAAAGATTATGAAGGCGACGACGATCATGCGTTCTGCAAGCGGCAGGCCGAACTTGATGATTCCCTCTTCCATAAAGAGTGCCATTAAAAGAAAGATGAGACTGCCGACGGTCATGACGGCGGTCCAGATACGATTGGGCCTTTCCGGATCTTTGATCTCCATGTTGAGATAGATCAGGATGAATCCCATCACCGCAAAGAAGACTGAGGCAATAGCCGAGACCCCCCCGTGGACCAGTGCCATCGGTTCCCCGATGATGACACCGCTCACGATGATCGCCGTGAAGATGAGAAGGGTGAGGCGGAAGGTGGTTCGCTCTTTCCATTTCATCCCGTAACTGGAGTGTAGGATCTCGGATACGGCCCGGGCCCGGCCGTCCATACCGGTCAGCACCGCACCAAACATGATGAGGTAACCCGTTGCAAGAAAGGTCTGGGGGGGGCCGTATGGGATGGAAGCGATGATATAGAGTACCTGGGCAATGAGCGCATCAACGCTGAAGGTCTCGCCGTGGGCCAGGTAGGAGATGGAGAAGCCGGTGACGCCGAGAGATGTAAAGAGGACGGTGATGATACCCACAAAGAGGAAGGCGAGGATGAGGTCAAGATTGACTTTATGAATGGTCTTCTGGTAGAATGATGGCCCCTTCTCATCACCTGCCTTCTCTTTAAGCCAGATGGAGTATAAAAGCAGGTTCAGCGACGATCCGACTGCGCCCATGAGGGCCATGATCGAGAGCAGGGACCCGGGGGGAATTTTCGGCACTATTCCCGGCAGCATCGCAGTAAAGGAGATAGGGAACTGGGTTAGGGAGAATGCAATGCCAAAGAAGAGGAGAAGGGCGATCAGGATAATCGTATGTTCCAGCCGTTCATAGGACTCTTTCCAGAGCAGGATGAGGATGGCGGAAAGGGATATGAAGACAATCATTCCGGTTGAGTTGATGCCCGGGACGATGTAATCCATGAAGATGGCGCCCAGAAGCAGCATACCTGCAAAGGCGAACATCTCAAGAAGATAGATGATCATCACGAGAATCCCTCCCCCCCAGTTTTTTGGTCCGGGAATGGAGACCAGGCCCTGAAAGATGGTCTTTCCGGTGATCATCGTATAGCGGGCGATACCGTTTACGAATGCGAATTTATAGATAAGGGTAATGGCGATGACCCAGATGAGTGCGTATCCGAAGTGTGCACCGATCTCGACAGCCTCTGCGATACCGCTCTCGCCTGCGGCAGCGACTGCCAGCAGAAGTCCGGGCCCGAGAAACCGGAGGTAATCATGCGCCTGATTTATGATTGTGCAACTGAATTTTTCGGCCATTTCCGCTTGTCTCTGAATAATTTTTTATATCAGGGTACTTAATGCTAGTGAAATCAGTGCGTGACAGAGGCCTGAGGATGAACCTTTTTTAGTATGCCTCACACAGTAATGGATATGCAGATTGATGCAGTCCTGATTTTGGGGAATTCAGCGTTTCTGCATATTTCTGAGAGGTGATCACGTTTGTCTGCAGGAGAAGATATGCCATTACCGGATGTATGCCACGGATTATGTGAGAATGCGCCGCATGCGATGCTCATTGCAGATTCAGGAGGGAACATTGTTTGGGCCAATGCAGCGGCAGCCCGGATTCTCGGCAGGGAATCACCGGCCGAGCTCTTTGGGAACACGGTCATGGCCGTTCTCTTCTCCCCCCCCGGCATAAGTAACTGGGATGAGCTCTCTTCCCGGATCCAAAAAACCGGAACCTTTACCGGTTCTGTTATTTCCCGGGAACGGATGGATGCCGGTGCCACTCTCGATATCAGAGTCTCCCATGCAGCAGAGGTGGAGAAGGAATGGTATTACCTCTACCCCCCCGTTCCCGGAACGGTGGCCACCGCGGCTCCGGCACAGCATGATGAAGACCGGCTCAGTCTGGCTCTTCAGTGTGCTGGCCTCGGAGTCTGGGATGTGGATCTCAATTCCGGTGATATTAGGGTGGACGAGCGCTGCGCAGAGATGATCGGCTACCGGCGGGAAGAGCTGGCGTCCCTCACCAGAGATGAGTTTCTGGAATATCTCCATCCGGACGATCGTGATGCGTGGTTCCATTTTGCTTCCGGGTGGAGTGAGGGCAAAAACCTGACCGGCACCTATGAGATGCGTATGCGGCATAAGGACACTACCTGGGTCTGGATCCGTTCGCGGTGGCAGGTCTTCCAAAGCCCTGAGACGCGCCGGTGCTTCGGGTGACGGGTGTTCATCAGGATATCACCAATACGGTCAGAAAAGACGATGCCATTCATGAGGCACAGAAGAAGATTGCGATGCTCTCGTCCGTTACCCGGCATGACATTCTCAATCAGGTGACGGTCATCCGCATGCTCTTTGACATTATGGAGATGACAGGAGAAGTGCCTGTTGACTCGGATACCTGGATGCAGCTCTCAAAAATAAATGATTCGGCAATCACCATCGAACGTCAGATAGGCTTTACCCGTGACTATGAGGATCTGGGGTCGCAACCCCCCCTGCCTGGCAGCATATCGGGGGGGATTTGGTGGACCGGGTGACGGTCACGTCTGACGTCTCCCATCTGACGGTTATCTGTAGCTGCCGGAATCTGGTAGTCTATGCCGATCCAATGCTGGAGCGGGTGATGCATGAAATCTTCATGAATACTACCCTGCATGGGGGTGACGTGACCACCATTACGGTCTCCTGTTTGACGAAGTCGGATGGTACGGCGGTAGTAGATATATCGGATGATGGTGTCGGTATCGCCGATAACCGGAAAGAGCGGATCTTCTCACGGGGGGCATTGGGATCAAAACCCGTTACGGTTTGTATCTCTCGCGGGAAATTCTGTCAGTGACAGGCATCACCATCCAGGAGACCGGCACAGAGGGAACAGGTGCGGTCTTCTCTCTTTCAGTGCCGCAGGATAATTGGAAGATACCACGGGATGATCCCGTCTCCTCCTGAACAGAGGAGAAAAAATAACCGGCACCCTTTTTTAGGCAGTCTCTGTCTCGTCGTCACTCATGAGGACGGCAAGCCAGCGGGTGCGTTCGTCTCCTGCAAGCAGGGTTCGCAGGATGACGGTGAGGGGGGGAATGGCAAGAAACATGCCGACGATGCCCAGGACTGCCGTCCAGACTAACAGGGCGATGACGACGGCAAGCGGGGGGGTGAGCCGCATATCGTTTGCTGCAATCTTTGCGAAGACGACGTTCTCGATGATGAAGTTGAGGATGGCAATTCCTGCGAGGACGAGAAGTACCCCCTCCCCCAGCCGAACTTCAGCCATGCGAGGACGACAGCAGGCACACAGGCGATGAAGAGGCCGATATACGGGATATAGCTGAGGATGATGGTGAGCACACCCCAGAGTATGGCAAGGTCGACGCCGATCACATACAGGAATGCGCCGATGGAGCCGCCGAGGACGACATTGGTTTTTGTCCGCACGACCATGACGTCATAGGTGTTGCGGATGAGGGTGGGCAGGTTGCGGCTGAGGCTGCTTGCCGGGCCGAATGAACGGTTCAGTTTATCCTGCAGGGTGGGCAGTTCGAGCAGGATGAAGGCGGTGACCACGAGGACAAAGAATCCGTTGACGACAATCGCCGATATGTCGCCTGCGATTGTCATCGCAGGTGCGAAGAGGGTTTTGAGGCTGAAGATGCCTGAACTGAGTATCCCCCCCTGTATTGATATGCCGTATGTTTCCAGTAATGCATTCAGGCCCGTGAGGTTTGCGTTCAGTTCTTGCTGGTATTGGGGGATTTCTCCGGCAAAGATCATGAGTGAAGTGATCGCGAGCAGGAAAAGGCCGATGCCGATTAGAAGATAGATGAGGGTGATGATGCCGGTGCCTGCCCAGATTGGGACCTTCTTTTCTTCCAGCCAGACGAGCAGGGGTGCGGCGAGAAAGGCCAGCACCAGTCCTAACAGGATGACAGAGAAGACATCCGTAAACATGGTGATTCCGACAAGAATCACGAAAAGGGCGGCACATGCGACGAGGGAACGCAGGGGGGGCCCCATGGTGATTCCTTGTATTCCTGTATGCTGGGGGGGACTTTGGCATATTAGTTTACTGTTGTCCGGGAAATGGAGATATATGTTTGGATTTTAGGGGGGGAAGAGATTCTTGTTGGGGGGACCGGGATGTGATCGGTTCCGTTTTTTGCCTTGCAGGAATCCGGTAACTGGATCACCTGCGACTGGGGTGCAGGGTTTGCATTGTTTCGGGCAGTATCTCTGACATCGGTTGCCGGATACTGGTCAAATATTCAATTACGGGGGTCATTGCCGGGGGGGAAAAATGCATCCACACAGTGGGTTGGAGTGGCCGGTTCTCCGTTGAGATATGTGATACATCCTCTCAAAATCTCCATCAATGAAAACCTCTTAATGGTCTGCAATCCTCCGTGTTTTTGGCAAATAACGGACATTACGGCCGTCATTTCCCTGCAGAAAAACCCGGCAGGAAATATGCTCATTCTGCCCTCCGATTCCCGAACGCAGGTGATCAAAAAGTGTGGTCATATCAGGAAAAACGTGAAAACACCGGAGAAAATCAGATCCCCCACAGCGGCTCGGAGTGGCCGGTTTTCTGTTGAGACATGTGATACATCCTCTCTAAATCTCCATCAATGAAGACCTCTTAATGGTCTGCAATCTACCGTGTTTTCGGCAAATAACGGACATTACGGCCGTCATTTTCCGGCAGAAAAAATGGCCTGAAAATACGCTCATTCTGCCCCCCCCGATTCCAGAACGCAGGGGGGGTTCAAAAAGGGTGGTCATATCAGGAAAAACGTGAAAACACCGGAGAAAATCAGATCCCCACAGCGGCCCGGAGTGGTTGATTCTCGGTTGAGACATGCGATACATCCTCTCAAAATCTTCGTCAATGGCGACCTCTTAATGGTCTGCAATCCTCCGAATTTTTGGCAAATGCCGGACATTACGACCTCCATTTTCCAGCAGAAAAAATGGCCTGAAAATACGTCCATTATGCCCCCCGATTCCCAAACGCAGGGGGGGGATCAGAAAGTGTGGTCATATCAGGAAAAACGTGAAAACACCGGAGAAAATCAGATCCCCACAGCGGCCCGGAGTGGTTGATTCTCTGTTGAGATATGTGATACATCCTCTCAAAATCTCCGTCAATAACTACCCCTTAATAATCCACATTAATCCGTGTTTTCGGCAAATAACGGACATTACTGCCTTAATTTTCCGGGAGAAATGATGGCCTGAAAATACGCTCATTCTGCTCCCCAATCCCAAAACGCAGGGACGCAAAAAGGGTGGGAAGAGGAAACCCGAGAATAAAAAACAGAGAGATGCATTTACCCTTTGTTTACACACACCCCTGGAACCGGGTAGACGGAATATGGTATAGTAGCTTTCCCCTGCTATAATGAGGGGGGGGAGATCTTTTGGACGGTAAGATGAATAACAGGTGGTAAATTCTCATCGGAGGACTTATAATTCTTTTTCTCAAAGAATCATTATCAGAGAAGATAATATGGGGGGGAAATGCAAAAGAATGCGGGAAAAAATGTTCACTGCTTTTTCAGAAAAGAGCGATGAGCTTTCAGAGAAGTTGACCTATCTTGACAATCGAAAACCACTTTATCTCTGGGTTTCGGTCTATGGAGGATTTTTTTGTCTCGCACTATTTTTTGCCGGGGTCTCTACCTGGTTATGGCCCGGTCTCATCTTTAATTCCGATAGTGTCCGATACATCCTGGGTGCCCTCATCCAGAGTCAGGCAGCGGTCATCTCAATTGTGGTGACACTCACGCTGGTTGCCGTGCAGTGGACCGCATCGACGTATTCACCCCGCGTTGTTGAAGTGTTTAAACGGCATCCCAATATGTGGTTGCTTCTGTTTTCATATATTGTCTCAATTACCTTTTCAACAATTTTACTCACCTCAATCACAGGTGATGTAAGTTCTTTTCTTCAGCGCTTTAGCGTATTCTGTGCGATCTATCTGGGAATATTTCTCTTCGTCACCCTTTTCCCCCTACATTCTCAATACGATGAATCTGCTCAACGCTGAAAAGATATTAGTCCGGCTCTCAGGACTCATCAATGTCTCAGAAATCCGAGTCGGGGGGGACGACCCCCTTTCAGGCTTTTTTTGATATTATCTATGGGGGGGCAATCCGTAATTATGATATGACAACCATGAGCACTGGCATTGGGCTTGCTCAGGACAAATTTGAAGAAATTGTCGGTGGACATGAGGAAGGAGAGGGACGGAGATACATCACATCCCGTTTTTTTAATGACATCAAACGTTGCGGACTTTTATTGACAGAAATAGGCGAGGAAATATTTGTATTCGAGATCATTGCCCAAATAAAAGATATTGGCGAGTGGGCTGTTGGGTGTGATGATGCGGATGTCCTCCATTATTTGAATATAACACTGCAAGACATTGGGATAGCAGCAACTGAAAAAAGTCCCGGGCTGTTGTGGAATATGTCATGACAAATCTCGAAGAACTTGCACAGTTGGTTTTGGAAGAGGAAGAGGAACTTGGTAATCATTCACTGAATATACCTAATCTCATTGTCTCAATCTCATTGATTGGTCAGACGGCTGTTAGGTATGATATGGATCATTCAGTCTGCTTTGCGATACATAAAATTTCAAATTTTTGGAGGGAATCCCCCCCTCTGCTCCCATTAGCACTTCCCAATTTTAACATTGCAATGAGTGCAATAGAATCTCATTCTCCATTGGCAGATAATTATGTAAATTTGGTTATCTCGTCGATAGATGACCTGAGTGAATCCTTCTTGGAAATCGGGAATGAAGGTGCGGTTGAAGAAATATTGGACGCATTGCATCTATTTGCACATTTTGCCAACGAAAAGAGAGAAAAAGAAACTGTCGTCAAATCTTTAGATGTTATATCCAAAATTCGTGAAAGTGCACCTCCTGGAAAACTGAAGAATCTCGCAGAAATTTATCTGAATCAGTTCGGTCTTCAATATCCCGAAGCCTAACCATCATATTTTGTCGACATCCCCCCCATGGAATGTCCCGCTTCCCCCCTCAAAATAAGAATTATTCCGGAAGTAGAGCCCGGTCAACGCCGAGATGATCCGTCCAGTTTTTCAGATCCGTCAGGTTGATCTCATCTTTGCAGGTTGTATAGATATACGCCGCCTCTTCGGGTGTGCCCCGGTCGCCAGGCATCAGGATGAAGGGGGGGATGAGCAGTTCAAGGGGGGGTGCGACAAAGAAGCGTTTCCCGTTCACGATGAGCTTCAGGCGCTTTAAGTAGGCGTAGCGATCACTCTCCTGCGGGTTTGCCCGGATGTGCACATTGGGGGGGAAGAACTTTTCATCCCGTGCGATACGCACACCGCGCCGGTGATAAAGAGACGGTACCACGCCGCCCCCCCGTCTCCCCGGACTCATCACCGTAAACCCGCTCTCTAGGAGGGCTTCCATCATCTCGAAGAAGCGGTCACGGCAGATCACGGCAGGGTGAACTCCACCTCCTCGCACGGCCCGGTATGACCGAAGAGCGAGGCCGCGTATCCGCTGGTGATGGTATACCCACTGTAATTCCATATCTCATCTGCGAGTGACTCAACAAACCGGTCGGTATCTGTCTGCACCTTGCCGTCCACGGTCACGTTCCTGCCGTTCCATTCAATCTGTAATTCCTGCATTATTTGTCACGTTCCTGGTGTGCCCGGTGCGCCAGTATGCGTGTTGCAATCCCGGCGGCATGGGAGACAATCGTCCTTTTTGCCCCCCCCACAACGGGCCTTCGTATATCTGCTGCATCTCTTTGAGTGCATCAATGATGGGGATCTGCTGCGGGCAGCGTGTCATACATTTCCCGCAGGCCTGGCAGAGCCCGGCGTTTCCGGGAGCATCCCCCAGCGCCCCTCCGAGGCGGACTGCATACTCGATTTTGGCGCCCCGCCTCTGTACCTGAGAGAGTGGTTGTTCCAGAGATTAAAACACTCCGGGATATTCACGCCGTAGGGACAGGGCATGCAGTAGCCGCATCCGGTGCAGGGCACCTGCATTGCCTGCCGCCAGGCATCCCGTGCCGTTGCCATCATGATTTCCTCATCCGGGCTGAGAATGTGGGGTGTTGTCTCACGGGCGGTCTGCAGGTTTTCCGCGAGATGCCCTTCGTCATTCATGCCGGAGAGCACCACCGTCACCTCGGGATGGTTCATCACCCAGCGCAGGGCGTGGGCGGCAGGGCTTCGCTGCACGACGGCAGCGGCGTAGCTGGCCTCTGCTGCAGGCGGGACAGCGTTTGCAAGCATCCCGCCCCCGGAGGGTTCCATCACCACCACGGCAAGGTCGTTTTTGGCGGCATAGCGGAGTCCCGCGGTGCCTGCCTGATGCTCTTCATCCAGAATATTATACTGAATCTGACAGAAGGTCCAGTCCCGGGCGTCCACGATTTCGCGGAAGGTCTCCGGGTCGCCATGAAAGGAGAACCCGGCATTTTTAATCCGGCCCGTTGCCTCTGCCGTGTCAAGGAAATCCATCACCCCCCCCAGATCAAGGAGTGTGTCCCAGTTATTCCGATCCAGACTGTGCAGCAGGTAGTAGTCAATGGAACGGGTTTGCAGGCGGGAACACTGGGCGGATAGTGTCCTATCCATATCATTGCGGCTGTGTGTGGTCCACGGTGGCAGTTTGGTCGCCACCTTCACCCGTTCTCGGTATTTCCCGGCAAGCGCCCGGCCGACGAATGCCTCCGAGGCGCCCATGTGGTAGGGCACCGCGGTATCGATATAGTTCACTCCGGCATCGAATGCTGCATGGATGAGGACTGTTGCCCGCTCCTCATCAATGGCATGCCCCCCCTTCATGGGGAGGCGCATCGCCCCCCCAAACCCCCCCAGGAGCGAGAGGCGGTCGCCGGTTTTGGGGACGGTGCGGTACTGCATGTCGGGGGTGCTCCTCGGGCTGCATATGGAGAGTCTGGCAGTGATGGGATAATTATCTTTGCCGCATCTGCCGGTGTGACAATATCTCCCCCCCGGAGGTACTGCCTTGTTTCTCTCCTCCGCCCACCTGCGTTTGCCTCCGACGGACGGTGTATCTGCATGATGACCCTGTGGGGGGATACCTGCCAAATGGTTCAGATGAACCCGGGGGGGCAGGTCATGATCCCGATGACCAGTCCCCTGTCATTCAGGCGGACGTGTCCGGGCACTTGCAAGGGAGGCGAGATAGATCTCACGCCTGCGGTCGTACGAGCCGTGGTCGTTTCCATAGGGCAGGTATTCATCCACCTTCCATCCGGCGTTGGCCATCCCGATCATTGTTTTGGTTCCGAGGCCTTTCAGAAACCCGAAGGTGATGCGTGTGCGTGCCTCAGGGATAGAGTCCTGCAGCCATTGGATCAGATCCATGTCATGGGTGCCGACAGAGAATTGTGGATGCCTGCGTGAGAGAAGGAATGCCTGCGTTCGGAATGCTGCAGTAATTTCATTGCGCTGGTTCAGGTCACCGATATAGGCCCCCCCTTCACCAGGCGGACGGAGATTCCTTCGTCTGCCGCCCGGTTGAGATCCGCCGGAGTTCGTTTCAGATATGCCTGCAGGGTGAGGGTAAAGGTATATCCCTGCTCTGCTGCCTGAAAAGCACCTCCTAAGGTGTCATGTACGAGAGACATGCCCTCCATGTCGACTCCTACGGGCACACGTTTCGCCATAGCGTGGGAGAGGATCTGCTGGAGGTATTCATTATATGCCTCCGGCTGTAGGGTCACACCGATGGCAGAAGGTTTGACTGCCACTGAGGCGTTCAGGTTATGGCGGTGGATGGAAGAGATGGCATCCTCATATTCTCGGACAGCCGTCTCTGCTGCCCCCCCTGATCTTCTGCAAACTCCCCCAGGGGGGGGTGCAGCCTGCAGGTGATGCCCCCCCGTTCATTGCAGGCCCTGCACCAGGATATCGCTTCATCCAGTCCTGCGAGATGCCATCGGTTCTTTTTTTGTATCTCTATACTCTTCATCATGGTTTTCTCACCCTCTGAGTCTCGTCTGTGCCTGTTCACGCATGTAGGAGAGGAGATAATATGGGCCACCCACTCCCCGTCCGGTTGAACCACTGCTGTTCCACCCGCCGAATGACTGGTACTCCGGCCATCCACCGGTTGTCGCCCCCCCGTCCTTTCGGTTGGCATAACAGACACCGAACCGGATCCGGGAGAAGAATGCCTCCACCTCTGCCGGGTCTTTGGAGAAGATGCCCGCGGTCAGACCGTAATCGGTCTCATTTGCAAGTCTGATGCCCTCATCGATCCCGTTGTACATGGCCAGCACCACCAGGGGCACAAAGAGTTCGTTTTTCATCACGGGGTGGTCATGCGGAATGCCGGTTACGATGGTGGGTTCTGCAAAATGGGCATAGTGTGTCTCTTTTCCGGAATAACTTTGTCCACCGATGAGAACCTCACCTCCGGCAGAAATGACGGATGCAACCGCTGCATCAAAACGTTCCTTTGCTTCACGGTTGATGAGCGGGCCGGTGAATACCCCTTTTTCCCGTGGATCGCCGGTGGTGCAGCGTGTCACCCGCTCGGTCAGTATGTCTGCAAAGGTTGGGAAGACCGCTTCTTCGACGTACACCCGTGAAGTGGCGCTGCATTTCTGCCCGCTGAATCCGAAGGCACCCCGGCAGACTCCTTCTGCTGCCTGCTTCAGGTCAGCCTGTGCGGTTACAATACAGGGGGGGTTTTTGCTGCCCAGTTCAAGGATCATTGGTTTCGGATACGGCTGGTGTGTGGTAAACTCCTGCCGCAGCCACATGCCGGCGTCCCGTGACCCGGTAAAGGTCACCCCTGCAATTCCCGGTGACTGGGAGATGATCTTTCCGAATGCGGGGGGGCCACTGCCGGTGATGCAGTTCGCCGCCCCCCCTGCAGGCACCCCCCCTGATTCTTCAAGGATCTGGCAGAAGGTGAGCATCGAGAGCGGTGCCGCAGAGGCCGGTTTCATGATGGCCGTGTTACCGGTGATAAGAGCTGCTGCCGCCGCCCCCCCCGCCCCCCCCAGAACAAGCGGGAAGTTAAACGGTGAGATCACCGCCCATGCACCGTGTGGGCAGAGCACGCTCTCGTAGCGGTCGGTTTTGGTATCAGCCGGCATTGACCGACGGAACCCTTCATTGTCCCGGATAACGCTGGTATGGTATCGCAGGAGTGCCACGGCCTCGCCGACCTCGGCAAGTGCCTCATTCCGTGTCTTTGCGCATTCAAGGGTGATCAGTGCCGCAAGCTCGAATATTTCCTCTTCCATACGGTCGGCTGCTTCCCTGATGCAGGCACAATGTCTTTCCCACGGGGTTTGTGACCAGTCGGAATATGCTTCCCCCCCTGCTGCTAGTATTGCAGCCTCGGTCTCTGCCATGCCACACTGCGAGAACGTGCCGATTTTTAGTGTTGGCTCAATAGGTGACCAGACCGTGAAGGTCTCCGGTGCATGAATCTCCTTTCCTGCCACCCGTGCCGGATGGACCCTGCCCAGTTGTGATTCTGCCGCGACCAGTGCCTCTTCGTATTTACGGTCAATGGCAGGATCCTCTGGCCGTGATGTGTACATAATCTGTTCTTTCAGAATTCATCCCCCCCCGTGGAGATCTTTACTGGTCCCCCCCCGGAGACCAGATGCTACGCTTTATCACCCGCCCAGACTATTTAGCCCTTTGCCAGACAGAGGGAGAGTCCTTATCGGGATTATATCGGGTCCCGCCTGAGCGGGCAGGTCATACAGTGGGTGCCACCGCGTCCCCCCCGGCAGAGTTCTGATCCGGAGATCTCCAGCACCTCAATTCCTTCCTGTTCCATACTGCGGTTGGTGTGGGTATTGCGGGCGTAGGCGACGACGACCCCCCCGGCCGGAGGGCGACCACGTTGTTTCCGTCGTCCCACTGTTCCCGTTCTGCTTCATAGCGGTCGCCGCCGGTGGGGGGGATGAGCGTCAGCTGCTTTTCCCCCCCGAGGCGTCTGCCACCGCCCCCCCGGTGAAACTCTCCTCCCGCTCCACCGTGAAGGTTGTCCCCCCCTCGTTGCACCTCTCTTCTCCGGGATAAAGGGAGAATGCCGGGGATGTTTCGATCACCGGCGGGTAGATGGTGGCCGTGCCGGGGTCAAGGAAGGTGAACACCGTGTCAAGATGCATGTGGGCACGATTGGGCTGAGGCGGCAGACGATGATGCGGTCAGCGGCATCTGTGGCAAAGAGACGGGATGCGGTGGTCTCGATGGCCTGCGGACCGGTGCGTTCGCTCATGCCGAAGAGCAGGTTCTTGCGCCGGCATGCATGATGTCCCCCCCGCCTTCCAGAGATGTATTGGTGGCTGTCACCGGCGGGCAACCGTCACCTGCCGTCTCTCCCCCCCATACCAGAGGGGAATATCGCTCCCGGCAAAGTGGGGGGGATGGTGGCGGTAGACTGCCGCAGCGTTCGCCGTCTCTCCCCCCCGCCGAACCGGCCAGTGCATCGGGTTCAGGGTGAACCCTCCGCAGAACCATGAAGACGCGTCACGGGTATACATCGAATTCGGGAGCGGTGGGATGACAAAATTGTCCGGCTCGGCGGCCGCCACCAGGGACTGCCTCTGCAGCTTTCCTGCCTCTGCTCCTGCGAGTTCAGCGAGCTGCAGGCCTGCGATCAAATGGTGCACCAGCGCCGCGGGGGGGTCACTTTCCATGAGATATGCATACAGTATCTCTGCAAGAGGTGTGCCACTGCCCGCTGCCTGCAGAACGGAGGCGGCGAGTTCCCTGCGGCATGCGGGACTCTGTCGGATGCTCTCTTCGAGGAGGTCGGCAAGGTAACAGACCCTGACCCCCCCTTCCTCTTTCATGAGGCGGGTGAACTCGTCATGCTCAACGATTGCCCGGTCGACCCAGAGAACGTCGTCAAAGAGGAGTGCGTGCCGGTTTGAGGGGGGGGTGAGGCGGCGCAGTTCGTCGCCAGGACGGTGTACCAGTACCGTGCGCAGCCTGCCGGTCTCCGAGTACACTCCCCCCCGGTCAGGCATGCTCATCCTCTTCCTCTTCTCTGCTGATTGACCGATAGCGGGCGCCGGTGAAGATCTGGGTGCCGCCGGTGCCTGCCACCATTTCAGGAATATCTCCCAGTGCGCCTATCACGGCCCGTTTTCCGGGAATGCGGGCAAACCGGCAGGCCGCTTCGACCTTCGGCCCCCCCATCGATCCGGCGGGGAAGTCCCCCCCTGCGCTGAGAAGATCCGGTGAAGCAGAGACGATGCGCCGGGCGGTGGCGGTCGCCCAGTCTTCGTATATGCCGGTTACATCGGTTGCCATGATGAGGAGGTCGGCCCCCCCGGTCTCACGGGCGAGGAGGGCACTTGCCCGGTCCTTATCGATGACCGCCTCCACGCCGGTCAGAACCGATCTCCCGTTCGGGGAGTACATCGTCGGGATACCCCCCCCGCCGCCGGTGCAGATGACGACGGTTCCCCCCCGCTCCAGCAGCCAGCGGATTGGGCGGATCTCGAAAATCCGTTGGGGGGGTTCGGGTGAGGGGGGGACGACCCGCCGCCAGGCTGCCCCATCCTGTCGGAACGTCCAGGTATGGGATGCCGCGAGCCGGTCCGCCTCATGACGGGTATAGACCGGCCCGACGAACTTTGTCGGGCTGCTGAACGCGGGGGGGTCATCCGCATCGACCTCCACCATGGTGAGGAGGGTGGCGAGCGGTTGGTCTTCCGGGAGGAGGTTTCCCAGCTCTTGTTCAATGAGGTAGCCGATCATCCCCCCCTCGGTCTCGGCACCGAGGACGTCCAGGGGGGGAAAGACGCCGTCCTCTCCTTTACCGGCGGCTTCCGCTGCCTGAAGGGCAAGAAGGCCCACCTGCGGGCCGTTTCCGTGGGAGAGCACGACTTCGTGGGTGGTGGCAACCGGGGGGGCAATCGCCTCTGCCGCCTTGCGCACATTCCCGCGTTGTGCCGCCGCGGTCATCGGTTGCCCCCGTTGCAGGAGGGCGTTTCCCCCCGAGGGCGATGACGATTCTCATCGGTTCTCTGTTTCCCCTCCCTTTTCCCTGCAGGCATCATCTGCCAGTGTCGCCACCATGATCGCCTTGATGGTGTGCATCCGGTTCTCTGCCTGATCAAAGACGATGGAGTAGGGCGACTCAAAGACCTCGTCGGTGACCTCCAGTTCCGAGAGGCCGGTGGCACGGAACAGTTTCTCGCCCACCTCGGTCTCCCGGTTGTGCAGGGAGGGCAGGCAGTGCATGAAGCACACATTCGGGTTGCCGGTGGCCCGGATGAGATCCATTGTCACCTGATAGGGCAGAAGCAGTCTGATACGTTCGTTCCACACCTCTGCCGGTTCTCCCATTGAGACCCAGACGTCGGTATAGATGAAATCCACTCCAGAAACTGCCTCTGCGACGGACTCGGTGAGGGTCAGCGAAGCCCCCCCGGTTTGGGCTGCGATTTCCCGGCAGGTCTCTGTCAGTTCCTCGTCCGGCCGGAGTGCGGCAGGCCCGCAGATACGGATGTCCATGCCGAGTTTCACCGCACCGACCATCAGGGAGTTACCCATATTGTTGCGCCCGTCCCCCCCGAGGTAGCAGAAGGAGACTTCCTTTGGCGGGCGGTCTGTGTGTTCGGTCATCGTGAGGACGTCAGCGAGGATCTGGGTCGGGTGAAACTCATCGGTGAGGCCGTTATAGACCGGTACACCAGCATATGCGGCGAGCGTCTCGACATTCTCCTGAGAGTAGCCGCGGAACTCAATCGCGTCGTAGAGACGCCCGAGGACACGGGCGGTGTCTTTGATGGACTCCTTGTGGCCGATCTGTGATCCTTCCGGCCCGAGATAGGTGACATGCGCCCCCCCTGATCCCGTGCCGCCACCTCAAACGAGCAGCGCGTTCGGGTGGAGTCCTTCTCAAAGATGAGTACGATCTGCCGGTCTTCGAGGTATTTATGTTCCGTCCGGTTCTTTTTTGCCGCCTTGAGGCGTCCGGCAAGAGCGAGGAGCGCCTGCAGTTCTTCTGCCTCAAAGTCAAGGAGTTTCACAAAGTTTCGGTGGCAGACGATGTCGGTGACTGCCTGTCGGGATAGGGATAGTGATGCCTGTTTCATGAACATTATCCTCCGGTTTCATCTGCCCGCCCTTTTTGTATCATCATTTTTGAGCAATAAAGGAATATTGCGGCTGAAACCGGGATGTTGATGATAGGCGAAATTTCTCCTGTGATCATATATGGTTTATCCCATTGTCAGCCGTTTTCGATGGCCGGGTTTTATCCCTTCTGCCGGACATCCTCTTTTCATGGAGAGGCTGATGCCATTCTGCTCCTGCAGGAGCACGTGGTAAAGGAGAGTCTCATGGCCCATTGCCGTGCAACCGCGGCCATTATGCGTGCAACGGCCGGGGCACTGGATGAGGATGCCGACCTCTGGGAAGTAATCGGCATCCTGCATGACATCGACTATGAAGAGGTGGATGGGGGATATGCAGTGCCATGGTAACGCGGGTGCCGCCCTGCTTCTTGCGGCAGGACTGGGGGGGGAGGAGGTGGCAGGCCCGGTGCGCCGGCACAATTTTGAAACATACGGCGACACCGACACCCCCCCGGTGGATACTGCCCTCACGGCAGCAGACAATATGTCTGGCCTCGTTATCGCCTGTGCCATGGTGAAGGGTGG
This sequence comes from Methanogenium cariaci JCM 10550, assembly GCF_001315945.1. Taxonomy (GTDB): domain Archaea; phylum Halobacteriota; class Methanomicrobia; order Methanomicrobiales; family Methanomicrobiaceae; genus Methanogenium; species Methanogenium cariaci. Next base: position 175,643 of record NZ_BBBG01000002.1, read on the forward strand.
CCGGTTGAGTGAGGTTACGGCAAAGACGGTGAAAAAAAAGGTGAAGGATAAGGCGTTTGCCGCCGGCTGCAATCGTGACCGGATCCGAAGGATTGAGACATATATGGAACTGCCTGCCTACTATGCCCTCTCGGTCGCCGCCCTGCAGAATATCAAAGAGGATCTGGGGGCTTTCATGATCGTTTTGTCTCCCTGCGGCTCTGTGGGGGGGGATATAACCTGATGTCCCTCTCATCTCGCTGTGCCGTTTGTATGCCCCCCCCGGAAGCGGCCCGCCGTGTGCCCGATCGCTATGATGTCATCGGTGATGTGGCCGTTGTCACCCTGCCCGACGCCTGTTGCCCTATTGTGGGGGGGTGATCGGCCGGTGCATCACCGAAGAGCACCGCAGCGTCCGGTCGGTCTGTCTGCGCACGGTTTCGGTGGAAGGCACCAGCCGGACGGAGGAGTATGTGGTTATTTATGGCCGAAAGGAGACCGAAACCCTCCATCGCGAATACGGCTGCAGCTATCATCTGGATGTGAGGTCGGCTTTTTCTCATCCCTCCCTTGCCTCTGAACGTCACCGGGTGAGGGGGGGCTGTGTGCGGAAGAGTGAGCGGGTGCTGGTGCCGTTTGCCGGTGTTGGCCCGTTTGTGGTGCCTGCCGCACAGCGAGGGGGGGGCGGAAGTGACTGCCATTGAGATAAACCCGGATGCATGCCGCTATCTCCGAAAGAATATCCGGGAAAACGGGGGGGTGGAGGATGTGGTCACCGTCTTTGAGGGTGATGCGATGCAGCTGCTCCCGTCATGCGGAGGGGGGGGATTTGACCGTGCGATTGTTCCCACGCCATACGGGATGAATACCGCACTTGATGAGGTTATCCCACTGGTCAGCAGAGGAGGGGGGGTGATTCATTTCTCTACCTTCACTGTCCCCCCCGAAGAGACGGATATCCTCGCGGCGAAATTCCGGGGGATGGGATGTGTGGTCAATGCAATGCGCCGGTGCGGTGATGCGGGCACCGGCGTATCACGTTGGGTCTTTGATCTCCGTCGGCGGTAGCTGTTATTCGATAAACAACATCGAATCAGCACCTCATCCCTTCGGAGACGGGGGAAAATCGGACTTTTTTATCCGTGAAAATCCGTTTTGAGAATGAAGGAATGAATCACCCGAACCTTTCGTTCAGGTCTTGTTCACTGTTTTTTGTCTAGTGCGGGGCACCGGTGTCATATGCCAAATGACGGGATGATATATGCAACACTGCATATCAAAAGAATGATCACCAGAATATAATGGATTAATCTTTGCATTTTTATCACCAGATATGGGAATTTATTATAAGCTGTGGGCCTGAGGACTTTCTATGGTAATGTTCTTGTGTAGGAAATATTTATGTCTTACTTCGTTATGGCTTGCCTCAGTTTGTCATCTGTATACAACACCGTCCGCATCCGTATGACGGGAGATTCCCTGTCATCATGGCCTGCAGATCCCGCGTATTCTTCCTGAATTTTTGTGGGGTGGGGTGTGTGTTCTGATTCTGATAATGCGACACTATCCCGGAGAAAGTATCTTTTAGGTGTTGGTAATGGTAGTCAGTGAAAGTCAGCAGTAAGGGAGGGTGAAGAAATGAACCGATCAGGCACACATGATCCCGGCACTCCGGGAGAGGTATTTTCAGAGAACCGGCACTTTATTGCGGTTCTTGTTTTGATCATTGCAGGGGTGTGGCTCACTTCCCTTTACCGCTTCCTGCTCTTCCATGTGATCGCTGAGATCTGTTCCATTCTTATCGCGGGGGTCATATTTCTCATTGCGTGGAATGCACGCCGGTATCTGCAGAACAATTATCTGCTCCTGTTGGGGATCGCCTATCTCTTCATCGGCGGTATCGATTTCATTCACACACTGGCCTATGCGGGAATGAATATCTTCATTGGCTATGGTGCCAATCTGCCGACCCAGCTCTGGATTATCGCCCGCTATATGGAAGCGGTCACTTTGCTTGTTGCACCCCTGATGTTTGGCCGGACGCTGAGGCCATACCGGGTGTTCGGCCTCTATGCAACGGCGACAGCCGTGCTCGTTACCGCTGCATTTGTGCCCGGTCTCTTTCCTGCATGCTATGTGGAGGGGTCAGGTCTCACACCCTTCAAGATCATGAGTGAGTATGTCATCTGTATCCTCCTTGTGGGGGGCATTGTTTTGCTCTGGCGGAATCGTGACCACTTTGAAGAGGACACCTTCCGGCTGGTCGTGGCATCCATCGTCTGCACCATCTGTGCCGAACTGGTATTCACCTTCTATACCAGTGTCTATGGGTTTCCGAATCTGGTGGGACACCTCTTTAAGCTGGCATCCTTTGCGCTGATCTATCAGGCACTCATCGTTTCCGCATTCCGGCGTCCGTTTGATACGGTATTTCGTGAACTCCGGCAGAGCGAAGAAGAGGTCAGAAAGGAGCGTGACCACCTTCAGCAGTATCTGGACATCGCGGCGGTCATCTTTATCGTCATTGACCGGAATGGTAACGTACAGCTCATCAACCGGAAAGGGGGGGTGGAAATTCTCGGGTATCCCCCGGAGGAGATCATCGGGAAAAACTGGTATGCCACCTTTCTGCCTTCCCCGGTCAGAGATGAGGTGAGTCGCCGCCTCGGGCACCTGATGGCAGAAGACATCCGGCCCGGTGACGAGATTGCCGAGAATCTGGTGCTCACGAAGGAGGGAGAGTACCGGAGAATCCTCTGGCACAATACGGTGATACGCGACGCGGGGGGGGATGATCACGGGCACCTGAGTTCCGGCGAGGATGTCACCGACATTCGTGAGGCAGAACGCGATCTTCATCTGAAGAATGCGGCGATCGAGGCGACACAAAGTGGCATTGCCCTGCTTTCGATGGATGGCACCGTGCGCTATGCGAATGCGGCACTCACAAAGATGATCGGGTATCAGGATGAGATTGCGCTGGTGGGGGGGCGCTCCATCACTGATCTCGGTGAGAACCGGGACCAGATTGAGGCCGCGTTCAATGAGCTCATCAGGACCGGGAGCTGGTTCGGGGGGGAACAGCACGGAAAAAAGGCAGATGGAGAACCGATTTATCTGCTGATCTCAGCCACGGTCATATCCGACAATCGTGGAGAACCGGTACATATCGTGGTATCGTTCATGGACATCACGGAGATGCATCGCTACCGGGTGGCATTGGGAGAGGTAAACAGGAAACTGAATGTCCTCTCATCTCTGACCCGGCATGATATTCTGAACCAGCTGCAGGTGCTGCTCTCCTACACCGAACTGCTTGAGGAAATTACGCCGGATGACACACCGGGTCATGCGTATATCGGGGGGGAACTGTTTGAAGCGACCAGACGGATTTACTCACAGATTACGTTCACCCGTGATTACCAGGACCTTGGTGTTGAGGCACCCCCGGTGGCAGGTGGTGCATGATGTCTGTGAAGAGGGCGCCGATGGCATTGACCGCGATGCAATACGGGTATCCTGCAACACGGGGGGGTTGCTGGACATCTATGCCGATACGATGTTTGTAAAGGTATTCTACAACCTCTTTGACAATGCGGTCCGGCATGGTGATACCGTCACCGAAATTGACGTTACGTTCACTGAAGAACCGGACGGTTCCGGCATTCTCTCGGTTGCGGATAACGGGGGGGTAGGGGGGGTGCCGGAGAACCAGAAGGAGCGGATTTTTGAACGGGGCGTCGGGTCGAATACTGGCCTTGGTCTCTTTATCATCGGTGAAGTGTTGGGTATCACGGGGGGGTGCTCGATCACCGAGACCGGGAAAGAGGGTGAGGGCGCTTGTTTCTCGATTCATATTCCGGCAGGCACCTGGCGCTATGGGCAACCCTGACCGGTGGTCTTTTCCGGGAGGGGGACAGGAATAGGATCGGGGGGTCATGATTCAGGAGAATGTACTGGAAAAGCGGGTGGTGCATACGGCACAGGGTGACTTTACCTTCACCCTGTTCAGTGGAGATCTCACTCATCTCTATCCCGGCATGGTGCGGTATCGGGTGTGCGTCACTGATGCAATGGACCGGACGGTGACAGAGTATTTCTCAAATACGTTTGAGTATACACCGGTAATGGAGCTGGATGCAAAGACCGCCGCAATAAACGTATTAAATGAGTGGGAGCGAGGATTTTCCCGTCACCCTGTTGACATGCTGGAGTATTTCAGCCGTCTGCATCCCCGCTGCCTGCCTGCCGCAGAGGCAACGGATGTCGTTGTCATACAGGGAAGTCCCCCCCGGCCTGACGCAACTGCGGTGAGATTGCACGGTGGATTGCAACGGAAACAGCCCGGATGGGGGGGGCTACTGTGCAGGTCATATACCCGGATGATATGGACATCCGGTCCTGTATCGGGTGTTACCAGTGTTATAATTCTGGGTTCTGCACCTTTGCTGATGATATGGATGAGGTCTTTGCCATGGTGCAGCGCTGCCGGGTGCTGGCGGTCTGTGCCCCCCCTGTCTACTCCTGCAGTGTCCCCCCCGGTGCCCTGAAGATTCTTATCGACCGGTTTCTGGCATATGATGCACACCGGCACGTCGTTGAAGAGGTTGCGGGTCATCAGGCGGGCCTCTTCTTTGGTGTATGTGGCCGGGACGGGGGACGCGAATTTTATTCCCCCCCTGCGTGAGATTGCAACGGCGTTTTTTGCGATGGCGGGTATGCCGCTCACCGGCACGGCATGGGCGGACGGGATGGATCAGAGACGGGACGTCCGGCAGGTATCCGGGTTCACCCATGAGGTGCAGGAGACTGTGCGCCGGGCACTGGAACAGACCGGAAGCAGTGAGAAGGAATAATTCCGGAGATATCTGTCAGGGATCGTTTACCTTTATTACCTCCCGGAACATCTGGAATCGTATGAAGGTCACAGATATTGCCACCCTGCCAATAGGCAAAAACCCGCACCATGTGGATGCCCGTGTAGCATATGACACCGAACACGCAGTGGCGGTGGTCATCACCCTGCAGCCGGGTGAGGAACTCAAAAAGCACATCACCCCGGTCGATGTATTCTTCTATGTCCTCGAAGGAACCGGAGTCGTTGAGATTGGGGGGGATGAGGAGGAAGAGGTGGGAAGGGACATGCTCGTTGAGAGTCCGGCACACATACCCCCACCGCTGGTTCAACCGGAGCGATGCTCTCTTTCGGGTGCTGGTTGTGAAGGTGCCGAAACCTACAAAAGGGACTCAGATGCTCTGACAGATCTTGAAGAACAGGAAATCGGGGGGGATTTTTTGACGGGAACCGTCAACCCTATTGTTTCAGGCCAAAATCATCCTCTTTATTTTCCCTCCGCATCAACCATAATGCAATGTACCTTTTCCGCACTCCGGTGTGTATGTCTGCTCTGACAGGGCTATATTTGCCGTTAACCGGCAGAGAGATGAGGATATCCGGGTTTTCGGTGATTGGCAGGTGATCGGTAAAGACCATGCCATGCTCTCTATGGCAGCAGCACTGCTCTGTGTTTCTCCGTTTTTATCGGTAGATGTCACGATGGAATATCTTGAGAGCTGCATCTATTTTCTGGCGGGGGGGTCTTTGTGGGCAGTTATCTGCCGGATGCCGATGTTGCCGCCGCAAAAGAGCTTCGTCCACGGAAGGTGAAATGGTTTAGCTATTCTATTCTCAGCATCGTCATGATGCGGGTGATGGGTATCGTCTACCGGTTAATGGGGATGCGGTTTAACGGGCACCACCGGCGTTCCTTTCATACCATATTCGGGATTACTATCGCAGTGGTGCTCCTTGCAGCGCCTGCATGGTTTATCCTCACCAGTCTTGGCTGGTGGTCAGATGTATTCATCTTCATATATGTGGGGGGGCTGCTCTGCGGAGCCCTTTTCCATCTGGCAGAGGACTGCTGCACCGTAAATGGCCTGAAGCTTTTCTGCCGTTTTTATCCCTGCACCTGAGGGGCGGCATCACTACCGGCGATTACAAAGACAAGCGACCGGAATGGTATACAAAATGTCTGGTAGGCATGGCATCACTGGTCATCGCAGCGGAGTATGTGTATCACATCCCGGCAGGCAGTCTCTTTCTCCCGGTGCTGGGTGTGGTTGCTCTTTCCGGAATCATCTTCTATATCATCTCGCAGCGTCCGCATGCCCGAAGAAAGTGAGCCGATTTTTTTGGCAGACTACGATGACGATGGAATCTTTCCTGTGGATGGGCCCCCATCCCCGTGCAACCATTTATTGCAGGCCTGAGCCAAATACCGGGTATCACGGTATGCATGCAGGCATACAGTAGGTGGAATATTTTTATGACAGGGAATAATCGGGATGAACTCAAAGGCAGGGTTCTGCACCTCGCGGACCTCGTGGAGTATCAGGATGGTGCGGTCGCGAGCCGGATGGTCGTAAACAAGCCGGTGGGTACAATCACCCTCTTTTCGTTTGATGAGGACGAGGGACTGAGTGAACATACCGCCCCCCCCTACGATGCGGTGGTTACGATTCTGGACGGAGAGTGTGAGGTCTGGTTGTCCGGGGAGACCTATGCCATGAAAACGGGTGACACGATCATCTTCCCGGCCAATGCACCACATGCCCTCTCTGCGGTGACACAGTTCAAGATGATGCTGGTGATGATCCGGGAGTAGATGAGAGGATCAATTGTGACGGGACAAAGAATGAGGTGAGATAGGATATGCCAGACGATGAAGGGGGAATACTGTACCGTCTGCGGCGGGATGGTTCCGAAGGCAGGCGATGTGCAACAGATCACGGTGGATGGAAAGGCTGTCGGTATCAGCGGGCTTGACCAGATCCTGAAACAGGTGGCGGAGATGGAGTTTTCCGGTCCGTTGCAGGTGAAAGCGGCCCTCCTTACGGCAGTGAAGGCGGCGAACTATGTCCCGACAAAGAAGGCGGAAGCGTATCGGGATGCCCTTTACGGTGAGTACCTCCGGTATATGGAGTCGGTTAGGTGATTGGATGGAGGGCAGGGCACTCCTGAAAAGCTTTTGTTCTGTCCTCTGGAAGTCGGTAATCACCCTGCACGGATGTTCCTCTATTTCCTGCAGCCGATTACGTTCAATGAGTCGGTGTTCCGGAACTGGTTTGAGGAAAAAAATAAACGGTGATGAGTTGCCTTTCTCATCCCATTCCTGAAACCCACAGATTTTTCAGATGTTCATTCGCCGCTGACCACTTTTAGTCCGATAATCCCTGATATGATGAGAAGCAGGCAGAGTATTCGCAGCAGATCCCGTGATTCCCCCCCGAAGAGATATATGCCTAAGATGACCGTCCCCCCCACTGCGCCGATTCCTGTCCAGACGGCATAGGCAGTGCCGATGGGAAGGTCTGTGAGCGATTTTGAGAGAAAATAAAAACTGCCTGCCATCAGGGCGATGGTGACAACAGACGGTACAAGGCGTGAGAACCCTTCGGTATATTTGAGACCGATGGCCCATCCGGTCTCCATGGCACCTGCCACCAGAAGGGAGATCCATGCATTTACTGTCATGCCCTGTTTATCTGTTGTGTGGGTGGATGGAGCTTTTCATTCTTCTGAAATACTGGCAGGGATATGCAGAACTGAGTGGGTGCATCTATGGTGGAGTATGATAAAAATCTACAGGATATCATATGAATCCAGAGACACAGACAACAATTGACGAATTCCTCGGCAAAAAAGAAGACGTGTGCGACGGTATCATGGATGATTTTAAGCAGACCCTCGGGCTTGTCCCCCCCTTTATCCTGCCCATCCTCAGGGAACGACCTGATTCCTTTGCATTCAATGGACTTGGGGATTTATATACATTTAACCCGGAGTCAATGGATCGCAAAACTGCAGAGCTGGCTGCGGTATCTGCCGCTGCCGCTATCGGTGCGGATGCCTGCCTGAAGGTGCATATCGGTGCTGCCCTTAGTGAGGGTGCCACCCGTGAACAGATCCGGGATACCATCAGCATTGCAGCACTCATCGGCAAGACCGGCATCCTCGGCGCATCGTTCCGGGTGATGAATAAGGCCATTCCCGACGAGGAGTAATCCGGGAATCATCGGTGCTTCAGCCGGATTGATTCCTAAACTGGCCGTTTGCTGTCCGTGGATGCCTGACGGCGGGCGGCCTTCCTTTTACCCTGCTGTCTTCTCCTCCCACATGCCGGTTCGGGGGATTTTTTCTGTAGCACCGTTTTACTGCGGCCCAGGCGACGCGGTGGGCGGTCTCTTCTTGGCTTTCTTCTCCCTGGCGTTTTTTGGGTCTGCATACTCCTTCCAGGCGTTGTCGAATGCAGCCAGGTAAATTTCCTGTGCATGCAGCGGCAGGTGTGACTTTACCCGTGTCGGAAGCTCTGTTATTTGTTCATACGGCATTGTATTGTCCTCTCTCTCTCTGGTATCTCAGGAGATGGATGAACCGGAATAATAAAACATCTTTGCCGTGCACTATGTTTCCCACCGGGTGGCCGGTGGCAGAAAGGAATTATACGTTCCTCTTTTCTCACCACACGAAGGAGAGGGCGGCCACGATGGCAATCATGACAACGACCCGGAGGCCGGTGGAGAGACCCTGAATAACGGCACCCGTCCGCGGGCCGAATATCGCTGCATAGGAGGTGCCGTACCAGCGTATGGCCCGGGTGACACTGGAGAGAATATTTCCCACAAGGAGGGTGAGGATGATCTCCTGCGGGGAGAGGGTACCTGCGACAAGAAGGGTCGAGGCGACGCTGGCGCCTGCAATGAACGAACCGAACTGGGCGGCGATGATCGCAAAACCTGCCGCAGGAATGGGGAAACAGGCACCAAAACCCTGCATCACGTCTGCCACCGTGTCAAAGAACCCGAGGCTGATGAAGACGGCCACAATAATAATCGTGGGCACACTGATGATGAGGATGTGGCGCAGCGATGTGGCGGATGTTTTCATGGCCTTCTGTACTCCCTCTTTCCAGCCAGGCCGGGGGGGTGGTGGCGTGTTTGTCTCCTCTTCCGGTGTAGCGGGAACGGGTAGCATCCATCGCCCGGCGACCATGACGATGACAGTCTTGATGATGCCGACCACAACAAGGATGGCAAAGTAGACGAGGCCGGTGAGACCCAGGAGGGGGGGGACATACACCGGGAGAAGATAACGCCAGTGCATCATCACATTGGGAAAGGAGTTCATCAGGGCGGCGACCACCATCTCGCGACGGGTGATGATCCCGTCCCGGTGGTATTTGGCAAGCATCGCGTTTGCAGCCTTGGGGGGGGAGATGAATACCATCATGAAGGATATGCCGCATTCGTGGTGGAGGTTGGACCAGATGGTGAGGGGGGGCCGGGAGACACGGGATATCCGGGCGGTCGCATTGAATGCCATGATCAGCTCCGCTGCAAAGACCCCCCCTGCCACCATCATGGGGGGGATGGTGCGGATGAGGAGGTCAAGGGCGAGAAGGGCGGTCTCCTGGAGAAATGCGTTCATGGTTCACGTCCGCTTGCAGTCATTTTTCCGGCTGGAGACGGGATGGTGATTTCTCTGTTGATCAGGTTAACACATCGTTCTGAATAATATCGGCATTTTACATACTTAATTTTACGATATTGGATGGTTGCATTACAATTGGGCAAAACCGGGGGTGAACCGTCAACTATCTATCCGCAATATTCCGCCTGTCTCCTCTGCCTTGCCCCCCCTTTGGACAAGGTCAGTACAAATCTCTGTGAACATCTCTGCATCAACAGTGATACAAAAGTCCTCTGTTAAGGCGGAAAGAATCTCTTCCACTGTGGCTGGGCCTTTTTTAAGGATTCGGATTACAAACCCGGAAATGTCCTCATAAACTGCCCACGGGTATATGATCCAGCGCCATTCTGTGATCAGCTCTGCGTAATAGTCCGGCCGGTATCCGGATGTTTGCTTGTGCTGGAGCACAGCCGTCCTGACCTCGGCGGCACCGCATTTCATGAGATAGGAGATAGCCACAGTCAGGGTGTCTCCGGTGTCAGTCACATCATCGACCACCAGCAGGCGGGCACTGGCGACATCAACTCCGAGGGGGAACCGGATGACCGTCTTTGATCTCTCTTCGGCAGCCACGCCCCAGTGCTCGATTTTGATGCTCGTGAGTATTTCATGCATAAGGTGGTCGCAGACTATCCGTGCCGGTACATACCCGCCCCCCCTCCCGATGGCAACCACCAGATCCGGCTGGTAGCCGGAGTCCCGGACTGCGTATGCAAGCCGCTGTGCCAGTGCACACGAATGTTCCCAACTGATGAGTTCGCAGGGGAAGGTGTCGGGCATCATTGATTGGGGATATGTGGTGGATGTTCAAATGTATTTGGGCGGGTGAATGGGTAGCGTGCAGGTGCATTTGATATTCGGTTATTCTGAAAAATCCGAGGTTTGTGGTAATTTTGAAAAATAATCGAAATTGTTTGGGCATTTGTTGATACCTACCAAAATGCAGAATTGATCATGGATACGTAAGAAATGGTCATGTGTCATCTGCACCCGGCACCATCCCGGTGGGAATGGTGGGGATGTTCATGACTATGGCATCACACGGACTGCACCGGTGCTGAAGTGCGGGGGGGCGGTAACGCCCAGCCGTTGTGTGTGCCGGCAGTCCGTCATCATATGTTCATGAGGATACATCATGCAAAAAAGTTATTAGATCTTGAATTCGGCGACATGGCTGTCGTCCGTGAGATCCACACGCCACCCCATGACCTGAACTGTATGGGGGGGCTTCGGGTAGGCAAGGAACTGAAGATGGTTACCAAACAACCCATCAAAGGGCCGGTGGTCGTCCTGCTCGGTGAGGTGGAGATTGCCATGGGCCCAGATATGGCAGCAGAGATTCTCGTTGACGTCATCGGGAAGGATGCATAACGGAGACCAATATGGCAGATGCGACAAAGAACAAAAGAACGGTTCTCATGGTCGGCAACCCGAACGTTGGTAAGAGTGCTCTTTTTAACCGTATGACCGGATCAAATGCCGTGGTTTCAAACTATCCCGGTACGACCGTTGACTTTACCAGAGGTACGCTCATCGAGGGACGACAGGAATACGAGATCATTGATGTGCCCGGCACTTACTCGCTGGAACCAAGGGACGCAGCAGAGGAGGTGGCAGTCCGGATGCTCAGGGATTATCCGGATGCCATCGTGATGATCGTGTTTGATGCAACGAAGATTGACCGGGGGGGTCTCTACATCGCCCTTGAAGTGATGGAACGGGGCATGCCCTGTATTGTCGCGGTCAATATGATGGACGCTGCCCATGACAAGAAGATCACGGTGGACACCGCAGGTCTCCAGCGGGTGCTGGGTGTGCCGGTCGTTTCGACAACTGCCATCAGCGGCGAAGGCGTCCGCGAACTGGCGGAGCAGATGCGTAAGGCGCAGACAGCAGATCTTGATTCTGTTGTAAAACGGCTAAAGGGTGAAGAACCGGCAAAAAAGTCCGTTGGCGGATGTGGTGGCTGTGGTGGCTGCGGGGGGTGCTGAACCTATGGTGCTTTCTTCTGACGCCCGCTGGGAGATCGTTGATCTCATTACCCGCAGGACTGTGACATATGGCACATATAAACAGACCCTCGGTGATGTGCTGGGAGAACTGACGGTCAAACCGCTCACCGGTATACCGGTCGCGGTGGCGGCCCTCTTTGCCTTCTGGAGTATCTTCGGATCCTTTGCAGGCGCCTCGTGACAGACGGGTTCATGGTGAAACTCTTCGATGCACACTGGCTGCCGTGGCTGCAGTCCATATGGCCGGATCCTGCAAGCTGGCATTACTTTGTGTTTGTCGGAGACCCGCTGGCAGATAACTGCTTTGAAGCGTTTGGCGTGTTGACGTCGGGGGGGCTGTTTGTCTCCATTGGTGTGGTGCTTCCGGCGATTCTCATCTTCTATTTGATGATGACCGTTCTGGAGGATTCTGGATATCTCCCACGGCTTGCTGTCCTGGTTGATTCTGTCCTCCACCGGATCGGGCTGCACGGATACGCCATTGTGCCCGCCATTCTCGGTCTGGGATGCAATGTGCCGGCGGTGACTGCCACCCGTATCCTGGAGACGCGGAAACAGCGGTTCATCATGATGTCCCTCCTTGCTATCTTTATCCCCTGTGGGGGGGCGCAGCTGGGTGTCATGCTGGAGGTCATCCCCCGATATGGTCGGTATGGTCTTCCTCTGTCTGATTGTGGGCTTTTGCCTCTTTGGATATATCTTAAACAAGGTGATTCCGGGAGAAAATCCCGAGATACTCGTGGATGTGCCACCCTACCACTGGCCGGTGAAGGAGAATGTGGCAAAGAAACTCCTGAACCGGACAAAGAGCTTCCTGAAAGAGGCTGTGCCCTTTGTGCTTTTCGGTGTGCTCCTTGTGAACCTTCTCTATCTGGGGGGGGAGTCATTCAGGCGCTTGCGGCCTTCTTTGAACCGCTCTTTGTCACATGGTTTGGCGTGCCCAAGGAGACCGTCGGGCCGCTCATTGCAGCGTTCCTGAGAAAAGACCTCGCCATCGCACAACTGTCGGTCATCCCGATGACAGCATACCAGATGTTTGCGTCAGTGGTGCTCATCTCCATCTACTTCCCCCCCTGTGTGGCCACCTTTGTGGTGATGTTGCGGGAGGGGTGGAAAGAACTCTGTGCGGCTCTCGCCGTGCTCCTTGTCGTCGTATTTGCATACGGCGGCCTCATACACGCCATCGGCATCCTTCTGGGAGTGGCCTAATATGGAACAGAAAAACAGTATATCAGGTATTTACATCGGACTGCTTGGCCTTGTGACACTGGCATGTGGCCTTGCGGACATCTTCGTCTGGGCCGGCATCACTTCCGGATTCCAGGTTGGCATTCTCGAAATTGCGGGGGGGGATGACTTCTTCCGCTGGGCATGGGGGGGCGGCTTTATTATGGTCTGTGCCGGCCTCTTCATGCTTGCGGGCAGCAGAAATGCTCTTTCCCTTCAGCAGTTTGGGAAAGTGACTCTGGGAGCAGTCCTCGTCTGGGTCATCGGAGGTACAGATATCTTTGCACGACTCTGTGAGAATATTCCTGCAGGGGGGGAAGAGGCACCGGAGTTTTTTAACTCCTTCTCCGGATTTATTGGTGGGTTCGCCCCGCCGTATCCGCCTGCCGTGATTCTCCTGCCATTTACGCTGGTCATCCTCTACCTGCTGTATATGCGGGCCTATGATACGGATTAACCAGGTGTGTCACCAACACACGATATTTTTTAAACCGGTTATGTGGTAGAAATGGAGGATGGACATATTGCAAAACACCTCAGCAGAAAGGCTGAGGATTATCTGGAAGCAATTCTCAATGTCACGCTTGAGAAGGGATATGCCCGGACAAAGGACGTGGCGCATGAGCTGGGGCTCAGCCCCCCCTCAAGCGTTGTCGAGATGTTCCGGAAGCTTGACGCTATGCACCTCGTCTGTTACCGGCGGTATGAGGGGGGGGTGGTCTTTCTTCCGGAAGGACGGCAGATTGCAGAGACGATTAAGTACCGTCATGACACGCTGAAGAAATTTTTATTGCTCATCGCGGTGCCGGAGGATATTGCTGATGCGGATGCCTGTTTCATGGAGCATGAACTGCATCCTGAGACTGTGCGCCGGATACACCATTTTATTGATTGTATGGAGGAAAATCCTTCATTTCGCCAGCAGATTCAGCATCGTCAGGATCTCTCTGTTCGCTGAGCGGTGAAAATAGATCATCGGGATGTGTGGAATGGTATGGATTGTGAAAAAGATATTTTTGTTTTTATTGTATCGAGTGCCTGAAATACCCGTTTCATACCTATTTTGTCAAAATAGAGTGCCGGAGTTCACTTGGAAGTCCGTTCTCAGTGCGTCCACTCGATGATTTTAATATCCGGGCCGACTGCTTGATGACGGCGTCCCGCATGTTTGCATAATGTGGGCAGGGATAGCCAATGGGGTTGCCCTTTGAGATGCAGGACGCAAAGACAATCGCCTCGGCACCCCCCCGTTCGACAAGCATCTTTGCACGTGGGATGGCCCGCTTTCCCGGGCAGCCGCCACAGGTGATAAAACCAACGATATTGACGGGGGCCTGTCTCTGCAAAGGCGCCTTTTCCTTCTGCTGTTACTTTAAAGTCTGTTGTCCCCGGGCAGATATCTTCTGTCATGAGGCAGCGGATGATGCCTACGTTCATAGTAATCATGGAATCTGGGCGGCTTGCCTGCTTAAATATATGGGGGCACATATCAGACGGAGATCATGACCGCTGACTTTGATGATCTTCGGAAATGATGGCAATATCCGAACACTATTTGTAATCCAACCAATATCAGAGATTTTTGCGGGCAGAGTACATCTCTACCGAAGGGCATATACTGTGGTATGATACGAACGATATCAACCAGCATTCCGAGACGATATCAGAACAGTTGTTCACCGGTTAGCCGGGGGGGGAGACAGTGGTAAGATGAGTTGCCGAAGTGGTATACGGGGGGGAATTTCATCACCTGACCATCTACCTGATATTCTGCAGGGGGGGTTGCTCTTTCCTGTTTCCTCTGAGATCCATGCACGAACCCGTGCTGAAATCTCTGTGAAAGAGTGTCCTCTGTCGGTGCGGGTATGAACGCCGGTATTTGCATGGCTGCCCCTGGTCTCCTCTGTAAGAGAGTGCACAAGACAATTCCGGGGGGGTTTTCCTCTTCAGACGGAGGTGGAAGTATGTGACCTGATGTCCAGCTGCAAAGGGAGCACTGTTCGGGCACGTGCCCCCGTGGACGGCACCATGGAATTTTGTTCCAAATAATTTCCACACCTATGCACACACGTATACACGCCCATATCATACCTTGAATGCTCTGTAAATACCAGGGTATTTGAATAATCCTTTCGCATAACATACCTTCACACCCGGAGGTTCTCCTGGCTGGCCTCGTATGCATATCATATGTATCTGTGGCGTACTGGCCGGGTCAATATCGTTTATATTCTGGGGAATTCCCCTGTTTTTGGTAAATATTTTCTTCTGCGATGGTTTCCTGTTGTGTGCGCTATGGGGGGGGAGTATGTTTCGGTTTTCCAAATCATTTCCGAATCAATTACGCATTCCAGGAATAATCCGAAATTCTTTCGGCCCCCCCTCTTGATACCGACCGAATTGCAGAGAATATATCAGACAATTATGATCCTGAATGAGTTGCATCCCGGTGAGCGCGGACGTGTCATAGGGATAGAGGGCGGACATCGTCTCCAACAAAAACTTGCCTGCGGGGGGGTGTTGCGGAAGGGTGTACGCTTACCATGGTATCATCATCGTGCGGGCCGGTGGCAGTGGAAGTGAGGGGGGGTAGTACACTGGCCCTCGGCCGCTGTATGGCCCGACAGATACAGGTTGTGAAGGTGGACTGATGCGGGTCAAACTCTCAGATTTGTCTTTTGACACAACAGCAGTCGTCCGGGAAATTCAGACCCCTGCACATGACCTGAACTGTATGGGACTCCGGGTAGGTAAGGAACTAAAAATGGTCACCAAACAGCCCATCAAAGGCCCGGTGGTTGTACTTATTGGTGAGCTGGAAATAGCCATGGGTCTTGAGACGGCTGAACTGATCGTGGTTGAGACCGGGGGGGCTGATGCATGACCGGGGGGGGAGAACAGAGGGGGGGGTGCAGTTCCTCCGAAGGAAGGGACTACAGTCCTGATGCTTGGCAACCCGAATGTCGGCAAGAGTGCACTTTTTAACCGGATCACGGGTGCCGATGCTGTGGTATCGAACTATCCCGGCACAACGGTTGACTTTACCCGTGGCACTTTTATCGAAGGTGGCCATACCTATACCATCATCGATGTGCCCGGCACCTATTCCCTTGAACCACGGGACGCGGCCGAAGAAGTGGCTGTCAGGATGCTCCGTGACTATCCGGATGCAACCGTGATGATCGTGCTTGACGCAACCAAGACTGACCGGGGGGGCCTTTACATCGCTCTTGAGGTGATGGAACGGGGGGGGTGCCCTGTATTATCGCGGTCAATATGATGGACGCCGCTCATGAAAAGAAGATCACGGTCGACGTCGCCGCACTCCAGCGTATTCTGGGTGTGCCGGTGGTCTCGACGACGGCGACCAGCGGGGGGGAAGGGGGGGTTCGTCACCTCGCAGAGCAGATCCGAAAAGCGCAGGTTGCTGATCTTGAGGCCATCGCACAGCGCCTGCGGGGGGGTGAAGAGCCACAGAGAGAACCGCTCCGCGCCTGTGGTGGTTGTGGCGGATGTGGGAAGTGCTGAATGGTCATATCTTCTGATTCCCGCTGGGAGATGGTGGATGCCATCACCCGACAGACGATCACCTATGGTACCTACAAACAGACGCTGAAGGATGTGCTGGGTGATCTGACCGTCAAACCGCTCACCGGGATACCGGTGGCAGTGGCGGCACTCTATGCGTTCTGGAGTATCTTCACCTCGTTTGCGGGCACCTCGTGACCGACGGGTTCATGGTGAAGATATTCGACGGCTACTGGCTGCCGTGGCTGCAGTCGGTCTGGCCGGATCCCACGAGCTGGCACTACTTCCTCTTTGTGGGGGGGAACCCCGCAGCAGACACCTGTTTTGAGGCATTCGGGATGCTCACATCAGGTCTCTTTGTCTCGATCGGTGTGGTGCTTCCTGCGGTTTTTATCTTCTATCTGATGATGACCATCCTGGAAGACTCCGGATATCTGCCCCCCCGGCTTGCCGTTCTCATGGACTCGGTGCTCCATCGTATCGGGCTGCACGGCTATGCGATTGTGCCCACCATTCTCGGCTTGGGGTGCAATGTGCCGGCGGTGACTGCCACCCGTATTCTGGAGACCAAAAAACAACGGTTCATCATGATGACCCTGATTGCCCTCTTCATTCCCTGCGGGGGCGCAGCTGGGTATCATGATGAGTGTGCTGCCCGGCAACCTGATGGGAGTGGTGATGCTCTGCCTTGTTATCGGCTTTGGCATCTTTGGGTTTGTCTTAAACAAGGTGATCCCGGGGGGGAGAATCCTGAGATCCTCGTGGATGTACCCCCCCTCTACCACTGGCCGGTGAAGGAGTATGTGGCAAAGAAACTCTGGAACCGGACCAAAGGCTTCCTGAAAGAGGCAGTGCCCTTTGTGCTCTTCGGTGTGCTGGTGGTAAACCTTCTCTACCTCGGGGGGGCGTGATTCAGGCACTGGCGAACCTCCTGGAACCGATCTTTGTCATCTGGTTCGGCGTTCCCAAAGAGACCGTCGGGCCGCTCATTGCGGCATTCCTGAGAAAAGATCTGGCAATCGCACAGCTCACAACCATCCCGATGACCACCTACCAGATGGTCGCTTCGGTGGTTTTGGTGACGATTTACTTCCCGTGTGTGGCCACCTTTGTGGTCATGCTCCGTGAGGGCTGGAAAGAGCTGTGTGCGGCCATTGCCGTGCTCTTTGTGGTCGTATTCATCTATGGCGGTATCATTCACGCCGTCGGTATCCTGTTGGGAGTCGCATAACATGGAACAAAATGTTCAGAAAATCACGCCCGTTGGCGTCTATATCGGTCTGCTTGGTCTTGTGATCCTTGCGTTCGGCCTCGCAGACATCTTCGTCTGGGCCGGTGCCAGTCCCGGTTTACAGGCAGGTATCCTTGGAATCGCAGGTGATGACTTCTTCCGATGGGCATGGGGGGGCGGGTTTATTATGGTCTGTGCCGGCCTCTTCATGCTCAGTGGCTGCACCCGGGTGACTACATTGCAGCAGTCTGCAAAGGTGGTTTTGGTGGAGTCCTTGTCTGGATTATAGCGGGAACGGATCTCTTTGCCCTGCTCTGTGCGGCAATTCCCGCAGATGCCTCATCTCCGTCATTCTTCAACTCCTTCTCCGGCTTTCTGGCCACGTTTGCCCCCCCACCCTATACACCAGCCATGCTTCTCCTGCCATTCACACTGGGTATCCTGTATTTGATCCATGTCCGGGATACTGATGATGCCTGACAGACCCGGATACCGGATTGCCCGGGTCACCTATTTTATCATCTTTTGCAGATGAGTACCTGTGCAGGAATAGTATGGAGGAAGGATACATTGCAAAACACCTCAGCAGAAAGGCTGAGGATTATCTTGAAGCGATCCTCAATGTCACCCTTGAGAAAGGCTATGCCCGGACGAAGGATGTTGCTGACCAGCTGGGCTCAGCCCCCTCCAGTGTAGTTGAGATGTTCCGGAAGCTGGACAGTCTGGGCCTTGTTGAATACCGGCGGTATGAAGGAGTGGTCTTTCGGCCCGAGGGACGGAAGATTGCCGAAGTGATCAAGTACCGCCACGATACCCTGAAGAAATTTTTACTGTTGATAGGCGTGCCTGACAAAGTGGCTGAGCAGGATGCCTGTTTTATGGAACATGAGCTTAACCCTGAGACGGTGCGCCGTATCCGGCTCTTTCTTGAAGCCATGGATGACGACTCCTCCTTCCGTCAGCAGATCCAGCAGGAAATTTCCCGGCGGATTTTGGACAAATAACCGTTTTTTTGGTAAAATTCCTCTTTTCAGGCCCGGATGCCGGTGGAGGTGCGGAGGTGACTGCCGGTTTTGTTCCGGGGGGGAGGTATCCCTGCACCCCCCCTTGCATTGTAACAGAGCTTAGGTTAATGCTCTGTTACCTGCTACTTCACTTTCAGTTATGGGATATCAGTATCTCTTCGGCCCCCCCGTGCCGTCACGTCGGCTGGGGGGGTCTCGCTCGGCATTGACCTTGTGCCCCCCCACAAGACCTGCAGTTACAACTGCATCTACTGTGAGTGCGGAAAGACAACCTGCCTCACGACGGAACGAACCGAATTCTACCCAACGGATGCCATCATCCGTGAGATTGATGATTACCTTTCAACCGGTCCTCAACTTGATTTTATCACCTTTTCCGGTTCCGGGGGGGAGCCAACGCTCCACTCCGGCATTGGCAGGATTGCCCGCCACATACGGGAGACGTTCCCAGACTACCGGATGGCGCTGCTCACGAATGGCAGCCTCTTCAATGATCCGGAGGTGCGTGCGGAGGCGGCCGATGTGCATGTTATCGTGCCATCTCTGGACGCGGTATCGGAATCTGTTTTTGAAAAAATAGATCGGCCTTGTGCGTCCATCACGGCAGCAGACGTTGTTTCAGGTCTGGTCTCTCTCAGAAAGGAGTTCACCGGTGAAATCTGGTTGGAGATCTTCATCATCCCCCCCGGCCTGAATGACACGGATGAGGAGTTGCTCTTCCTGCGGGATGCGATTGCAGAGATTCGCCCCGACCGGGTGCAGCTGAATGCACTGGACCGGCCGGGCATCGCAGACTGGATCACCGTCCCCACCGTTGAGGAGATGGACCGGATTGCTGCCTCACTCGGATTTCCCGGAGTGGAAGTGGTGGAGGGACTTCCTTCCCGCTCAGATATTGCCTCGTTCTCACAGGATGTACGTGAGTCCATACTTGGGACCATCCGGAGGCGGCCGTGCACGATGGATGACCTCGGCCGGATACTGGGGGCTGCACCCGAACGAGATTCGCAAATACACGGATACGCTCATCGCAGATGGGCAGATTGGGGGGAGAAAAAGGAAGATCGTGGCACGTTCTTTGTCGCTCTCTCCTGAGTGGTCTCTTCGCAGGCCACGTGCAGCCCGGACAAAAGACATGGTGATACAGCTGATGACTCTGGACGTATACCTGCAGGCAGATTCGAAGTCAGAGTAAGATTTATCCAATCATTCCGCCATTCATCTGTTGTGATCTGATAATGGCCCGATACCAGTTTCCTTTGACTGTTCTTCTCTGTCTCGTTGCAGTTGCCGTTCTTGCATGCGGCTGCACCGACGGGGGGACAGATAATCCTGATGCCGTGAGCGGCACCGGAACCGTAGTGTATAATGACCTTGAGGGTGGATTCTACGGGATTGTCACCGATGACGGCACCCGGTACCTCCCATCAACATGCCGGATGAGTTTAAACAGGACAAACTCCCGGTCACCTTTACGGGAATCGTGCAGAAAGATGTGGTCACCATCCAGCAATGGGGCACGCCCCCCCTTGAGCTGAGCGAGATCTCATCCGGTGATCAGGTGGTGAAGATAGAATCCACTGTTTGAACTGCCCTTCTCCCCCCCCACTCCTGATCTTTCTCCAGCATATGAAAAGAGACATTCATAGCCCACAAATCCGTATTGTTCCCTATCCCCCCCGGGATGTCAATCTGACAATTGAATTTATCACCATATACACAAATAGGGGCAGTGGTGAGACCCATGACAGCACTCACAGAAGAGATGAAAGCCGCCTTTGCGACGATGAAGGCATTTCCGGTTGCCACCGCCTCAAAGAACGGATGGCCGAACGTTGTGCCCATAGGATTTGTAGAGCTCGTTGATGACGAGACGATCTGGATTGCGGACAATTTTATGAAAAAGACGCTTGCAAATATCCGGGAGAATCCGAAAGTCTCCATCTATGTCTGGGGGGGCCGGATACAAAGGGCTGTTTCCAGATCAAAGGCGATGTCAGACTGAAGACGTTCGGTGCGGATTTTGAAAAGATGCAGCAGATTGTCTGGGCAAAGATGGCGAAGGCACCTGCAAAGGGGGGGCTTATGATCGTAAAAATTCGTGAAGTGTTCCAGTGTGCCCCCCCGGTCCGGGTGCTGGGGAAAAACTTCTCTGATTTCTTTAATCCTTCTCATTTTCGCAGGTGTGATTCCGCAGGTCCGTCTCCGTACATCCGCGGCATCTATGTAATACAGAATATGTGATTTCTCTGGTCTTTAGCCAAAGGAATGCACGCATACACTCACCGGTATTTGATATGCAAATGTATATTAAATTTCACTTTGGGGGAAATTTGCTGTGACCTGGGAATATGGACTAATTGTGGTGTGATTGATTATAATTTATCTAAATTTATTTTTTATTTACAATGTTTTGTGCGATTGTAATTGTGATATAGTTACTGTAAAAATCATTAAAACAATTATATGTCCTGTTGGTTTTGTTTATTAACTTAATTGTTCATTTTTGTGTATGTAATTACAATAAATCACATGCGAATACGAAAACCCGATGTGAATATTATATTATTGTTTGTTAATTTGATCAAATTTAACGTTCAATAATGATGTAAATTAAATCGTTTAAACTATATGCTTGCTCCACCAAACCCAATATAAATACTTGTTTGTATGCAGAGGTGTAAATAATTTTGATTGTAACATTTGCCCACCATAAGGGGGGGGTACTGGAAAAACAACGTCATGTTTAAATATTTCCGGATTTTTGCATGAATATGGTAAGCGTGTGCTGGTCATCGACTGCGATCCGCAGGCAAATGCAACATCCGGTCTTGGCATTGATCCGTGTTCCGATCGGCTGAGTATGTATGATGTGTTCATGTCATATGCGGGAGATTATCCTGACGTTGGCTTGGCGGATATCATTACGGAGACAAAATCCGGTATTTTTCTGGCGCCTTCATCCCTTGATCTCGTCGGGGGGGCCGAGCCGTACCTCTATACGATTGACAACCGTGCTGCGATACTGAAAGATGCGATCGCAGAGCTTGGCGATGCGTATGGCTGCATCCTCATCGATACCCCGCCGAGTATGGGGGGGCAATTCGTTCTCAACGGGCTTGTTGCCGCAGACCGGGTTGTTGTTACCTTTGACAGCGGCATCTTTGCCTGAAAGGGGGGGCCGAGGCGCTCTCGACGATCATGGGTGATGTGGAGACCTATGTTGGTGATACGGTAGTCGCCGATGTGGCTGTTCTCACGCAGTGGGATAAAGCTCCTGCCGCACCTGTATCAGCTGAAGGATTTGGAGCACGGCTGAAACAACTCTTCTTTGGAACGCCTGATTCTGGTGATAATGGCGGAGAAAAAGAACGACTGACTGCATTTGAGAATGACGTGAAGAAATCATTTGAGACGGTATACACCGTCCCGTTCGACACAAACATACAGAAAGCGCAGGAGAATGGGATTCCCCTCCCGCAGTTTGCACCAGAGTGTGAGGCTGCCTGTGTCTATCGTAAAATTGCAGAACAATTAAACTCGCAGTGAAACCGGCTGAAAAATATTGAAATAATTCTAAGAGGTGTGTAAATATGGAAAAAACAGGAAGAAAAGCATTATTTCAGGCGGCCCCGTCAGATAACGGAAATACTGGCGGAAATGAAATCCTGAACGATTGGGTAAAGATACTGAAATCTGCCGTTGAGGGAGACGCATCCGCGAGGATTGATCTTGATTCCGTTGACGGTTCACTGAAACCACTCGGTGAAACACTCAATCTGGCAATCGAAAAAATATCAACTGATTCTGCAGATATTCAAAATAAAAAGCGACTGATCGGAAACGCGCAGAAGCGCTACCGGGAGATTATTCAGCAGAATCCGATGCCGATGCTCCTTATAAATAAGAATCTGAAGATTGTCGTTACTAATCCTGCCTATGAGGAGATGAGCGGATATACTACCAACGACCTCCGTACAATGAATATTCGTGATTTTCGCGTTGTGGAGAGTGATGGAGATGGTATCAAAAAGGCATTCTCAGAGGGTATTCGTTCCGCCGGAGAGATGGTGGTCGATCTCCCGAGCGGAACACGTATCCTTGAACAGCACAGTATTCCTGTCAGAAATGATGCCGGAGAAATAACAAATGTTCTTCTGGCATTCCAGGACCTTACTGATCTCAGGCGGGAAATGGGTGAGATCAATCTGCTGAACAAGAAGGCAGAATCGTTCATCAAACAGAACCCGCAGGCGATTGCGGTGCTCGGTCCTGACAAGTCCCGTATTGACCTCAATAAGGAGTATGAGCGTGTCTGGCGGGGGGGAAGCTACGAGGAGCTGATGAGAAAGAAGCTCTACGACTTTGACATCACGATGACTGGCGGCGATGACTTCTACGCTTCCTATGAGACAAAAAGGCTTGCCGTAAGCGATATGGAGCTGAAGTGGCCGAACGGTGATAAGACGTATGTGACACTCTACCAGGTGCCGATTCTTGATGATAATGGCGACATTCTCATCAACTACTACATCTATCAGGATCGCACTGCTGAAGTCGAGGAAAAGGGAGCGATTCAGCTCTTACAGAAGCAGTCAGAATCGTTCATCAAACAGAACCCGCAGGCGATTGCGGTGCTCGGTCCTGACAAGTCCCGTATTGACCTCAATAAGGAGTATGGGCGTGTCTGGCGGGGGGAAGCTACGAGGAGCTGATGAGAAAGAAGCTCTACGACTTTGACATCACGATGACGGGCGGTGATGACTTCTACGCTTCCTATGAGACAAAAAGGCTTGCCGTAAGCGATATGGAGCTGAAGTGGCCGAACGGTGATAAGACGTATGTGACGCTCTACCAGGTGCCTATTCTCGATGATAATGGCGACATTCTCGTCAACTACTACATCTATCAGGATCGCACTGCTGAAGTCGAGGAAAAGGGAGCGATTCAGCTCTTACAGAAGCAGTCAGAATCGTTTATCAAACAGAACCCGCAGGCGATTGCGGTGCTCGGTCCTGACAAGTCCCGTATCGACCTGAATAAAGAGTATGAGCGTGTTTGGCGGGGGGGAAGTTACGAGGAGCTGATGGCAAAGAAGCTCTACGACTTTGACATCACGATGACCGGCGGCGAAGATTTCTATGCCTCCTACGAGACAAAAAGGCTTGCCGTAAGCGATATGGAGCTGAAGTGGCCGAATGGCGATAAGACGTATGTGACGCTCTACCAAGTGCCTATTCTCGACGATAATGGCGACATTCTCGTCAACTATTACATCTACCAGGACCGCACTGCTGAAGTTGAAGAGAAAGGAGAGATCGAGCAGCTTCAGAAGAAAGCAGAATCGTTCATCAAACAGAACCCGCAGGCGATTGCGGTGCTTGGCCCTGACAAGACCCGTCTTGATATCAACAAGGAGTATGAGCGTGTCTGGCGGGGGGGGAGCTACGAGGAGCTGATGGCAAAGAAGCTCTACGACTTTGACATCACGATGACGGGCGGCGAAGACTTCTATGCCTCGTTTGAGACAAAACGTCTTGCCGTAACCAATATGGAGCTGAAATGGCCGAACGGCGATAAGACGTATGTGACGCTCTATCAGGTGCCGATTCTTGATGATAATGGCGACATTCTCGTCAACTACTACATCTACCAGGACCTCACGAAGGATGTCTCGGTGGAGAAGTATCTCAATAATGAGGTAGAGAAATTGAAGGCCAATCTCGAGATGTTCTCCCACGGTGACCTGACATTCAACTCTGTTGTTGATGAGGGCAACGAATACACCACGGTGGTGCGTGACAACTTCGCTCAGATCAACGGCAGTATTGACGGGGTGAGGGACGCTGTTGGTTCACTCCTCGCAGATGTGGGTACGCTTGCCGAAGCCACCGTTGAAGGAAAACTTGACACCCGTGTGGATGCGAGTTTCCACAGTGGAGAATTTGCAAAGGTTATCGGAGGTGTCAACGATATCATTGATGCAATGGTCGGCCCCCCCTTAAATGTGACCGCAGAGTATGTGGACCGTATCTCAAAGGGTGACATTCCTGAGAAGATTACTGATGCATATGCAGGTGACTTCAATGAGATCAAGAACAACCTGAATGCGTGCATCGACGGTCTTGGCGGTCTTGTTGAAGCCAATGCAGTGCTACAGAGGATGGCGGACAACGACTACACTGTGAAGGTTGAAGGTGATTATGTCGGTCTCTTTGCTGATGTTGCCACTGCTACCAATGCAGTCACCGAACGTCTGCTCCACCTTCAGGACACCGCCCAGAATATCGCTGTGGGTGACCTGAGTGACCTTGGGGGGGCCTACAAAGCAATTGGACAGCGGTCAGAAAACGACAGGCTGGTCCCATCTTTCGTCTCCATGATGGAGAACATCGAAGCTGTGGTTGACGATGCCAATATGCTTGCAGAGGCGGGTGTGAACGGGCAGCTCGACGTGCGTGCGGATGCCACGCGCCATGCGGGTGCGTATGGCGAGGTAATTTCTGGGATCAACAACACGCTCGATGCAATGGTCGGTCCGCTGAATGTGGCTGCTGAGTATGTGGACCGTATTTCGAAGGGTGACATCCCCCGAGAAGGTTACAGACGCGTGGAAGGGTGACTTCAATGAGGTCAAGAACAACCTCAACCAGTGTATCAATGCGGTTAACCTGCTTGTCGCTGATGCCGGTCTGCTGGCACAGGCCGGTGTTGATGGCAGGCTTGATGTCCGGGCTGACGGCTCGAAGCACCAGGGTGACTTCCGCAAGATCGTGGATGGTGTCAACGGTACGCTTGATGCCATCGGTGCTCCGCTTCAGGAGACGATGGCGTTGCTTGAGCGGATGGCCGTCAACGACTACACCACAAAGATTGAGAACACGTATCCCGGCGATTACGCGAAGGTAACACAAAATCTGAATGAAGTGCTGGGGAGGCTGGTTAATGTCCAGGATACACTGCAGAATATTGCGGCAGGTGATCTGAGCGATCTCCATGATTACAAAACTCTGGGCCAGCGCTCAAAGAACGATAAACTCAACCCGTCATTTATCGGCATGATCGAGAGCCTTCAGGCCGTGGTAGATGATGCAGAGATGCTCGCGCAGGCCGGGGGGGTGAACGGTCAGCTCGATGTGCGTGCGGATGCGACCCGCCACAAAGGTGCATATGGTGAAGTGATTGGCGGCATCAACAACTGTCTGGACGCAGTGTTGGTCCGCTGAATGTTGCTGCGGAGTATGTGGATCGTATTGCGAAGGGAGACATCCCGGAGAAGATCACCGATGTGTATGCGGGTGACTTCAATGAGATCAAGAACAACCTCAACGAGTGTATTGATGCGGTCAACCTGCTTGTGGTGGACACCAATATGCTGGTAGACGCCGCAGCAGCAGGCAAGCTCACCGCCCGTGCCGACGTTTCCCAGCACGCCGGGGGGGACTTTGCAAAGATTGTGGGTGGCATCAACCAGACCTTTGATGTGATTAACGAGCCGTTCCGTGAAGTGAACGCCGCGATTGCACAGCTGGATGTCACTGCCGATGAAACGACCCGGGGGGGTGCTGACGAGATTGCAAAGGCGGCCGAGCAGGTTGCGCTGACCAGTCAGCAATGTGCCGATCTGGGCAACTCGCTTATTATCCAGATAGAGGAAGTGGACCGGCAGGTTGCCGATCTCTCGGCAAGCAACGAGGAGATTGCAAGTACCTCACAGGAGGTGCACGAACATGCGGTGCAGACCGCTGAGATCGGTGAAAAAGCCCAGAAACTCGGTGCCGAGGCGAACGCCAAGATGACTGTCGTCGAAGATATTGCAAAGCAGAGTGTGGATGGGATCGAGGATCTCAACAGCCGGATGCAGGAGATTGACAATGTCGTCAAGCAGGTCAATGACATTACCAACCAGATCAACCTGCTCGCACTCAACGCGGCCATTGAAGCAGCCAGAGCAGGTGAACACGGCCGTGGATTCGCGGTGGTCGCAGGAGAAGTGCGAAATCTTGCCGTGGAAGCCAAGGCGGCAACCGGGCAGATTGACCAGGTGATTGCGGGCGTCCAGACGATCAGTGCAAAGACGGCCGAGGCGATCGGTTCTGCCCATACCGAGATCGGTTCCGGTGTGGCAAGTGTGAACGCGACGATTGGGGGGGCACTTAACGAGATCGTGAAGGGTTCTCAGGATATGAAACTGAATCTGGACGAGATTGCCAAGGCGATTGAGGATCAGGCGAACATGGCCAATCGCATCGTCGAGGCGATGGAAGAAAGCAGCCGTCTGACCCGTGAGAACCAGGGGGGGCAGGTGGAGGAACTGGCCTCGCTTGCCGAAGAAGCGAGCGCCTCGACCGAGGAGATTGGCAGCTCCATATACGAGGTGAAGAACATGGCCGGTGACCTCAAACAGACTATGGACAAGTTTGAGGTCTAAAATCCAGGTGAGAAGAATATGGCAACAATTGATGTGGTTGAATTCGAGATCGGGGGGGGCGAGCATTATGCCTTCGATATTCACCTTGCGCGAGAGATTGTGGAGATGATACCAATCACCCCTATCCCCCCCGGCGCACCACCGTATATCGCAGGGATCATCAATCTCCGTGGTGAGATCACCAATGTCATCCGGATAAACGAACTCCTCTCGCTCACCGAGGGAAAGAAAGTCGAGGATCAGAAGATCATCGTGCTTGTCTCCAACGGGAACGAAGGCTCAGGTATTGGTATCATTGTTGACGAAGTGCATGCTGTCAATGCGATCTCAGAGGATGATGTCGAGCAGATTGGAGAGAATATATCATCTGATATCAACGGATTTATTAAGGGGATTATTATGGTCCGGGATGTCGAAAACAGCGGGAAAGAAGGACTGGTGATCTGGCTTGATATGGAAAAGATCCTCGGTGACCTTATTACGAGACATCAGGGATAGTTGCGCATCGGAATGATTTTCCAAAATTTATTGGGAGCATTGACATTCTTCTTCGGAACCAGTGCTCTCCAATAGAATGAAAATTATGTTGGGTGCGTATTACCACACAGATGTGCCTTGGGGGGGATGCTGCAGGCTGGTAAGGGATAATAGTATATTTTTTGGCTCTGTAGGAATACTGCGAAGCGAGAGAAAACGTGTCTGAGGGTGAAAATCAGAAAACCGATATCATACCCTTATTTTTGATCCCTTTGTTTCGTCTCTTTGGTCCCCCCTGTATGGGGGGGAATCGGAGGGAGATATGGGCGTGTTTTCCGCTCTTTTTTCCGATCCGGAAAATACGGCTGTAATGCCTTTTATTTGCTATAAATTCGGTTGATTGCGGAATACCATGCGGCCGCTATTGGCAGATATTTTGAGAGGATGTATGGGTAGTCTTTGGTTGAGATCAGCCCACTCCAGGCTTCTGTGTGGACACGTTTTTCCGCGGCAGATATGTTTCAGATTTGTTATTTATGTGCGATATTGTCTTGGATTCTGGGATACTGTCCGAAATGGTGAGAATGATGTCCTGCAGCTGCAGGAGAAAGATCGCACAGCAGATCCGAATGCCAGTCATTCAGAAGAATTACCTGTATTTCATGGTTAAAATGGGGGGGGTGAGGGCAATCAATAAGGCAGCAAAATAAGTGTGGGTCATCATTCTGCCGTTCACTTGCACTATGAAATGCTGTGTACATTACTTATGACAAATAAAAAATATACTATTCAAAAAATTGTTATATGTGTATTTATCCTTCACCAAACAAGAGGTTTATTCTTTACAGCATAAATCTATTGATATTTTGGGATTGTATTTAGCTCTTGTGTTGGCAATATTTATTGTTATACTTTAAATTTTTGTATTTTTTTGTAATGTTGAATACAAAATAATTAAAGATAAAAAATGATTTTTAGCGGATATATGTCAATTCTACTTATTTTAAACAATTTAAATAAATGCATCAAACCTATGGATTATATAGGTCCTCCACCATATCCTAAAAAAGTATGGAATATTATGCTGTGGAGTGAATAATTTTGATTGTAACATTTGCCCACCATAAGGGTGGTACCGGAAAAACAACTTCCTGCTTAAATATTGCCGGATTTTTGCATGAATCCGGTAAGCGTGTGCTGGTCATAGACTGCGATCCGCAGGCAAATGCGACATCCGGTCTTGGCGTTGATCCGTGTTCTGATCAGCTGAGTATGTATGATGTGTTCATGTCCTATGCGGGAGATTTTCCTGACGTTGGTCTGGCAGATATCATTACGGAGACAAAATCCGGTATTTTTCTGGCATCTTCATCACTTGATCTCGTCGGGGCCGAGCCGTACCTCTATACGATTGACAACCGCGCTGCGATACTGAAAGATGTGATCACAGAGATCGGTGATGCGTATGATCACATCCTCATTGATACTCCTCCGAGTATGGGGCAGTTTGTCCTCAATGGGCTCGTTGCCGCAGACCGGGTTGTTGTTACCTTTGACAGCGGCATCTTTGCCCTGAAAGGGGGGGCTGAGGCGCTCTCGGCGATCATGGATGATGTGGAGACATACACGGGCGAAAAAGTGGTCGCCGATGTGGCTGTTCTCACACGCTGGGGCCAGACGCCCGTGATCCCTGTGCCGGATGAAGGGTTTGGAGCACGGCTGAAACAACTCTTCTTTGGAACACCTGAATCTGGTGATAATGGTGAAGAAAAGGGACGACTGGCTGCATTTGAGAATGACGTGAAGAGATCGTTCGAGATGGTATACACTATCCCGTTCGACACGAATGTCCAGAAAGCGCAGGAGAATGGGATTCCCCTCCCACAGTTTGCACCAGAGTGTGAGGCTGCCTGTGTCTATCGTGAAATTGCAGAACAATTAAATTCGCAGTGAAACTGGCTGAAAAATATTGAAATAATTCTAAGAGGTGTGTGAATATGGAAAAAACCGGAAGAAAAGCATTATTCCAGACCGCTCAGTCAAATACAGGGAATAGTGACCTTAATTTGACACTGGAAGAATGGGCAAACATTGTTGAATCCGCCGTTGAGGGAGATGCATCCGCGAGGATTGATATTGATTCCGTTGACGGTTCACTGAAATCACTCGGTGAAAAGCTCAACCGGGCAATTGAAAAAATATCGAATGATTCTGCTGATATCGAAAATAAGAAACGACTGATCGGAAATGCGCAGAAGCGCTACCGGGAGATTTTACAGCAGAATCCCATGCCGATGCTTCTTGTCAATAAGAATCAGAAGATTGTTGTCACCAATCCTGCCTACGAGGAGATGAGTGGGTATACCAAAAACGAACTCCGTACAATGAATCTCCGTGATTTCCGTATCGAAGGAAAAGAGGGAGACGGTATCAGGAAGGCATTATCAACAGGTGTCCGTACTACCGAAGAGGTGGTGGTCAATCTTCCGAGCGGAACACGCACCCTTGAACAGCACTGTATCCCGGTCAGAAATGATGCAGACGAAATAACAAATGTCCTTCTGGCATTTAGTGACCTTACTGATCTCAGGCAGGAAATGGCGGAGATTCATCTGCTTACCAAGAAGGCGGAATCGTTTATCAAACAGAATCCTCAGGCGATTGCGGTACTCGCGCCTGACAAGTCCCGTATTGACCTGAACAAGGAGTATGAGCGTGTCTGGCGGGGGGGAAGTTACGAGGAGCTGATGGCAAAGAAGCTCTACGACTTTGACATCACGATGACGGGCGGCGACGACTTCTACGCCTCATTTGAGACAAAGCGGCTTGCCATAAGTGATATGGAGTTGAAGTGGCCGAACGGTGATAAGACGTATGTGACACTCTATCAGGTGCCGATTCTCGATGATAACGGTGACATCCTCGTCAACTACTACATCTATCAGGACCGTACTGCTGAAGTCGAGGAAAAGAGTGAGATCCAGCAGCTCCAGAAAAAGGCGGAGTCGTTTATCAAACAGAACCCGCAGGCGATTGCGGTGCTCGCGCCTGACAAGTCCCGTATTGACCTGAACAAGGAGTATGAGCGTGTCTGGCGGGGGGGAAGCTACGAGGAGCTGATGGCAAAGAAGCTCTACGACTTTGATATCACGATGACGGGCGGCGACGACTTCTACGCCTCATTTGAGACAAAGCGGCTTGCCATAAGTGATATGGAGCTGAAATGGCCGAACGGTGATAAGACGTATGTGACGCTCTATCAGGTACCGATTCTCAACGATAACGGAGATATCCTCGTCAACTATTACATTTACCAGGATCGCACAGCAGAAGTCGAGGAGAAGTGTGAGATCCAGCAGCTCCAGAAAAAGGCGGAGTCATTCATCAAACAGAACCCGCAGGCGATTGCAGTGCTCGCGCCTGACAAGTCCCGTATCGATCTCAACAAGGGGTATGAGCGTGTCTGGCGGGGAAGCTATGAAGAATTGATGGCAAAGAAGCTCTACGACTTTGACATCACAATGACCGGCGGCGACGACTTCTATGCCTCCTTTGAGACAAAACGTCTTGCCGTAACCAATATGGAGCTGAAATGGCCGAACGGCGATCATACATATGTGACGCTCTACCAGGTGCCGATTCTCGACGAGAGTGGTGAGATCCTTGTCAACTACTACATCTACCAGGACCTTACGAAGGATGTCTCGGTGGAGAAGTATCTCAATAATGAGGTCGAGAAACTGAAGGTCAATCTTGAGATGTTCGCACGCGGTGACCTGACATTCGACTCTGC
Organism: Methanogenium cariaci JCM 10550; assembly: GCF_001315945.1. Classification (GTDB taxonomy): domain Archaea; phylum Halobacteriota; class Methanomicrobia; order Methanomicrobiales; family Methanomicrobiaceae; genus Methanogenium; species Methanogenium cariaci. The sequence goes on from NZ_BBBG01000002.1 coordinate 206,878, forward strand.
TGTCAATGAGGGCAACGAATACACCACGGTGGTGCGTGACAACTTTGATCAGATCAATGGCAGTATTGACGGGGGGGTGAGGGATGCTGTTGGTTCACTCCTCGCAGATGTGGGTACGCTTGCCGAAGCCACCGTTGAAGGAAAACTTGACACCCGTGTGGATGCGAGTGTCCACAGTGGAGAATTTGCGAAAGTCGTCGAAGGTGTCAACGATACCATTGATGCAATGGTTGGTCCACTGAATGTGACCGCGGAGTATGTGGACCGTATCTCAAAGGGTGACATCCCGGAGAAGATCACTGATGATATGCAGGGTGACTTCAACGAGATCAAGAATAACCTGAATGCGTGCATCGACGGTCTTGGCGGTCTTGTTGAGGCCAATGCCGTGATGCAGAAGATGGCTGAGAACGACTATACCACAAAGGTCGGAGGGAATTATCAGGGCATCTTTGCGGAGGTTTCCGATGCGACAAATAAGGTGCTCAATAACTTGAACAAGGTGCTGGATGTTGTCGAAGCGATCACGGGTGGTGATCTGTGTTACCTGGAAACTTACAGGGCCGTCGGAAGGCGCTGTGAGAATGATCGGTTAATTCCGTCGTTTGTTGTCCTGATGGAGAATATCCAGGCTCTGGTCGATGATGCCAATTTGCTTGCGGAAGCGGGTGTGAACGGCCATCTCGATGTGCGTGCGGATGCAACGGGCCACCGGGGGGGTGCGTATGGTGAGGTAATTGGCGGGATCAACAACACACTCGATGCAATGGTCGGCCCCTTAAACGTGACCGCAGAATATGTTGACCGTATCTCTAAGGGTGACATCCCTGAGAAGGTCAGCGATGATATGCAGGGTGACTTCAATGAAGTCAAGAACAACCTGAACCAGTGTATCGATGCGCTCAACCTTGTCACGGAAGATATTGTGCTTCTGGCAGATGCGGGAGTCGCGGGTGAACTGAGTGTACGTGCAGACCCATCCCGTCACCAGGGGGTATTCGCCGACTACATTATGGGCTTAAACAAGACGCTCGATGCATCCGGTGTTCCGCTTCAGGAGACGATGGGACTGCTTGAACGGATGGCTGTTAACGACTACACGACAAGAATTGAGCACACGTATCCCGGAGATTATGCTAAGGTGACAGAGAACCTGAATCAGGTTCTGGAACAACAGATCCACATTCTGGACGCAGTGCAACATATCGCTGCTGGTGACCTGAGCATAATTAAGAATTATAAAAATGTAGGGCAGCGCTCAAAGAACGATCAGATCATCCCGTCGTTTATCAGCATGATCAAGAACATTCAGGCTGTGGTCGATGATGCAGAGATGCTCGCCCAGGCAGGTGTGAACGGCCAGCTCAACGTGCGTGCGGATGCGACACGCCACGTGGGTGCGTATGGTGAGGTTATCGGTGGTATCAACAGCTGTCTGGATGCGTTCGCTGGTCCAGTGAATGCCGCCGCTGAGTATGTGGATCGGATCGCGAAAGGTGACATCCCTGAGCGGATTACACAGGAGTATGCAGGTGATTTCAACGAGATCAAGACCAACCTGAACGAGTGTATTGATGCGGTCAATCTGCTTGTTGCTGATACAGCAATGCTCGCAGAAGCGGGTGTGGAAGGCAGGCTTGACACCCGCGCCGATGCCTCAAAACACAAGGGTGATTTCCGTAGGATCGTGGACGGTGTCAATGACACAATGGATGCGGTGATTGGTCCGCTGAATGTTGCTGCAGATTTCATTGACGATGTTGCAACAGGGTCTCAGTTTGATCCGATCACCGATGATTTCCGTGGTGATTACGCACGGATTAAGAACAGCGCCAGCAAGTGCCGGGATGTCCTGACGGGATTGGTGAATGATATTATCGGGCTCACTCAGGCAGCCGGGGGGGAAGGCAGACTTGACACTCGTGGAAATGTTGAAAAGTACGATGGCGCATGGTCCATGATTGTTGGCGATATCAACAACTGTCTGGATGCGATTGTCGATCCGCTGAATGTTAGTGCTGAGTATGTGGATCGTATTGCGAAGGGAGACATCCCGGAGAAGATCACCGATGTGTATGCGGGTGACTTCAATGAGATCAAGAACAACCTCAACGGGTGTATTGACGCGGTCAACCTGCTTGTCGTGGACACGAATATGCTGGTGGACGCTGCCGCGGTAGGCAAGCTCACCGCCCGTGCCGACGTTTCCCAGCATGCCGGTGACTACGCAAAGATTGTAAAAGGCATTAACCAGACCCTCGATGTGATCAACGAGCCGTTCCGTGAAGTGAACGCCGCGGTTGCGCAGCTGGATGTCACTGCTGATGAGACGACCCGGGGTGCCGAAGAGATTGCAAAGGCAGCCGAGCAGGTTGCGCTGACCAGTCAGCAATGTGCCGATCTGGGAAACTCGCTCATAATTCAGATAGAGGAAGTGGATCGACAGGTGAGCGATCTCTCGGCAAGCAACGAGGAGATTGCGAGTACCTCTCAGGAGGTGCATGAACATGCGGTGCAGACCGCCGAGATTGGTGAGAAGGCCCAGAAACTTGGTGCCGAGGCGAATGCCAAGATGAATATTGTCGAACATATCGCGAAGCAGAGTGTGGACGGGATTGAGGATCTCAACAGCAGGATGCAGGAAATTGACAATGTCGTCAAGCAGGTCAATGACATCACCAACCAGATCAACCTGCTTGCACTCAACGCGGCCATTGAAGCGGCCAGAGCGGGAGAACATGGCCGGGGGGGATTTGCGGTGGTCGCAGGAGAGGTAAGAAACCTTGCCGTGGAGGCCAAGGCAGCAACCGGGCAGATCGATCAGGTGATTGCGGGTGTCCAGGCGATCAGCGCAAAGACGGCTGAAGCGATTGGTTCTGCTCACACGGAGATCGGTTCCGGTGTGGCAAGCGTGAACGAGACCATTGAAGCGCTCAACGAGATCGTGAAGGGGGGGTCCCAGGATATGAGGATGAATCTTGACGAGATTGCCAAGGCGATTGAGGACCAGGCGAACATGGCCAACCGCATCGTCGAGGCGATGGAAGAAAGCAGTCGGCTGACCCGTGAGAACCAGGGCCAGGTGGAGGAGCTGGCCTCGCTTGCCGAAGAAGCGAGCGCCTCAACCGAGGAGATTGGCAGCTCTATCCGCGAGGTAAAGAACATGGCCGGTGACCTCAAACAGACCATGGACAAGTTTGAGGTCTAAATTCAGGTGAGGAGAATATGGCAACAATTGATGTGGTTGAATTCGAGATCGGGGGCGAAAATTATGCCTTCGATATTCACCTTGCGCGGGAGATTGTGGAGATGATACCGATCACTCCTATCCCTGGCGCACCACCGTATATCGCAGGTATCATCAACCTCCGTGGTGAGATCACCAATGTCATCCGGATAAACGAACTCCTCTCGCTCACCGAGGGAAAGAAAGTTGAGGACCAGAAGATCATCGTGCTTGTCTCCAACGGGAACGAAGGCTCAGGTATCGGGATCATTGTTGATGAGGTACACTCTGTCAACGCGGTCTCCGAAGATGATGTCGAGCAGTTAGGAGATACGATCTCATCCGGTATCGACGGGTTTATCAAGGGGGGGATCATTAAGGTCCGGGGATGCCGCTGAAGACGGCGGGAAAGAGGGGGGGCTGGTAGTCTGGCTTGATATGGAAAAGATCCTCAGCGACATTATTTCGAGACATCTGGGATAGTCGCGTATTGGAGTGATCTCCGGCACCTTATCGGGGGGGGCATTGACGTGGTTCTTTCCATCCAATGTCAAATATCATGGAAATTACCTCCGGCGTCCTGCAGGCACAGCGGATTCGGGGGATACCTTTTCCTGATCCGGATGTTTTGCCTGCCGTCTGCTGCATTTTTGTCTCTTTTTGCATTGGCTGGGTCTGATGATCCTGATGTATGGAACGGTTCCGAAAGCCCTGGTTCATGCTGTGCCCGGATGAAGCGGGTCATTTTGATATATGATCTGTCACTCCTTATTTGCCTATGGTCAACTACCCCCCCAGCCTAAAGACCGGGGCTTGGGCCTCTATCCATAGATAGTTCCCGTATGGGTGGTTGACTGCACCCCCCCTGCACTTCCAGGTTATACCTGACAGTGCGTGCTCTGGACTCAATGTTCCGAGCACCAATAAGATCGGCGTGAAGAGCAAATCCACAACATTCACAAACAAATGATTTCCTGTGTCTGTTGTTTTTGCTAATATGTTTACATCGAGGGCATGGGGGGTGTTGCATTTTGGCATAATATTTATATTCGAATGGGCTGGCAAAATGTGGATTTTTCATTGATATGTACCATGATTGTTAACTAGATTGGATTATATTTTGCCAATAGTTAAGATTAAATCGAATATTAGATATGTAGCATTTGTCAAATTATATATGTTCATGGCATATGTGGCGAGGTGTACATAATTTTGATTGTAACGTTTGAAAAAGGCAAATTTACCATGAAAGGGGGGGTTGAGGCGCTCTCGGTGATCATGGATGATGTTGAGACATACGGAGGTGAAAAAGTGGTCGCCGATGTGGTTATTCTCACGTGTTGGGATCAGTCCCCCCCGGCATGCCTGTCCCGGATGAAAGGTTTGGTACGGTATACAAGGTCCCGTTTGGTACGAATGTCCAGAAGGCGCAAGTGAACGGTGTTCCCCCCCTCCCATAGTCTGCACCAGGATGTGAGGCTGCCCGTGTCTATTGTGAAATTGCAGAAAAAATAAATTCACATTGAAATCTGCTGGCAGACCATATGAAAACTGTTGCAATAATTTAATAGACTTGCTTTTCAAAGTAATACTAAAATCACAATATATTTGAATTTTTCAGACAAAATGAGTTATGATGTAGCAATTGTTCTGTTTAAATTGTTAATAATTTAATACGAATATTGCAACTGTGTAGTGTATCTGGGAATGTCAGTGGTTACTGCTGAAAGTGAAAAGAGGCGTATAAATATGGAAAAAACCGGAAGAAGAGTATTGTTCCAGGATTCTCTGTCCAATTGTGGAAATAACGGCGAAAATGAAATCCTGAACGATTGGGCGAAAATACTGAAATCTGCCATTGAGGGAGATGCATCGGCAAAGATCGATATCGATTCCGTCGATGGTTCACTGAAACCACTCGGTGAAACACTCAATCTGGCAATAGAAAAAATATCGAATGATTCTGTGGATATTGCAAATAATAAGCGGCTGATCGGAAATGCGCAGAAGCGCTACAGGGAGATAATTCAGCAGAACCCGATGGCAATGCTTCTTGTGAATATGGATTTCAAGGTTGTTGTTACCAATCCTGCCTATGAGGAAATGAGCGGATATACCCGGAACGAACTCTGTAGAATGAACCTCCGTGATTTCCGTATCATGGAGAAGGAGGGGGGGAGGGTATCAGGAAGGCATTCACAGTGGGGGGGTACGGGCCACCGGAGAGGTGGTGGTCGATCTTCCGAACGGAATGCGTACTCTTGAACAGCACTGTATTCCCGTCAGAGATGAGGCGGGGGAAATAACGAATGTTCTCCTGGCATACCGTGATCTTACCCGGGAAGTCTCGGTGGAGAAGTATCTCAATACTGAGGTTGAGCGGCTGAAGGTCAACCTCGACATGTTCTCACGCGGCGATCTGACATTCAACGCCTCTGTTGATGAGGGCAATGAATATACCACAGTGGTGCGTGACAACTTCGTCCGGATTAATGGCAGTATTGATGGGGTGAGGAATGCAGTCGGTTCCGTGCTCGCAGATGTGGGTCAGCTTGCTGAGGCCGCAGTCGAAGGAAAACTTGACACCCGTGTGGATGCACGTGCCCATGAAGGAGAATTTGCAAAAGTTGTCGAAGGTGTCAATGACACCCTTGATGCGGTGGTCGGTCCGCTGAATGTGGCCGCCGAGTACATCGACCGTATCTCTAAGGGTGATATCCCCCCCGAGAAGGTCACCGACGATATGCAGGGTGACTTCAATGAGATCAAGAACAACCTGAACGCGTGCATCGACGGTCTCGGCGGGCTTGTTGAAGCCAATGCAGTGCTGCAGAAGATGGCAGATAATGATTACACTGTGAAGGTGGCGGGCGATTATCAGGGTGTCTTTGCTGAGGTTGCCACCGCGACCAATGGTGTCCAGGAACGGCTGGTTCATATCCAGGATATCGTGCACAACACTGCCGAGGGTGATCTGAATGAACTCGATCTCCTTAAAACTGTGGGAAAACATTGTGAAAACGACCGAATGGTTCCTTCAATGATTGGCATGATGGAGAATATCCAGCTCTGGTTGACGATGCCAATATGCTTGCCGAAGCTGGTGTGAACGGTCATCTCGATGTGCGTGCGGATGCGACACGCCATGCGGGTGCGTATGGTGAGGTGATTTCCGGGATCAATAATAACCTGGATGCCGTGGTCGGTCCGCTGAACGTGGCTGCCGAATACATCGACCGTATCTCTAAGGGTGATATCCCTGAGAAGGTCACCGACGATATGCAGGGTGACTTCAACGAGATCAAGAACAACCTGAACCAGTGTATCGATGCACTCAACCTTGTCACGGAAGATGTTGGGCTCCTGGTAGAGGCAGGCATCGCAGGTGAGCTCAGTGTACGTGCGGATCCCACCCGCCACCAGGGAGTCTTTGCCGGATATATCAAGGGCTTCAATGATACCCTTGACGCATCCGGTGCCCCCCCGCTGGGGGAGACGGTGACTCTGCTTGAGCGGATGGCCGTCAATGACTACACGAAAAAGATTGAAAATGAGTATCCCGGCGATTACGCACGGGTGATACAGAGCGTGAATGAGGTCATGGGGGGGCGGCTGGTTAACATTCAGAACACGGTGCAGCATATCTCAGCGGGTGACCTGAGTGATTTGGATGATTATAAGGTTCTGGGGGGGAAACGCTCTGATAACGATACACTCAACCCGTCGATTATTGGCATGATTGAGAGTCTCCAGGCCGTGGTGGACGATGCGGAGATGCTCGCAAATGCGGGTGTTGCCGGTCAACTTGATGTGCGTGCTGATGTGAAGCGGCATGCGGGTGCGTATGGTGATGTGATCGGCGGCATTAACAACTGTCTGGATGCGATTGTCGGTCCGCTGAATGTTAGTGCTGAGTATGTGGACAGGATCTCTAAGGGTGATATCCCGGAGAAGATCACCGATGCGTATGCGGGCGACTTCAACGAGATCAAGAACAACCTCAACGGTTGTATTGACGCGGTCAACCTGCTCCTCGCTGACGCCAATACGCTTGCCGAAGCGGGTGTAGCCGGTCAACTTGATGTGCGTGCTGATGTGAAGCGGCATGCGGGTGCGTATGGTGATGTGATCGGCGGCATTAACAACTGTCTGGATGCGATTGTCGGTCCGCTGAATGTTAGTGCTGAGTATGTGGACAGGATCTCTAAGGGTGATATCCCTGAGAAGATCACCGATGCGTATGCGGGTGACTTCAATGAGATCAAGAACAACCTCAACGGGTGCATCGATGCAGTCAATATGCTTGTCGTGGACACGAATATGCTGGTGGACGCTGCCTCGGCCGGCAGACTCACTACCCGTGCTGATGTATCACAACACTCCGGGGATTACGCCAGAATTGTGCAGGGCATTAACCAGACCCTTGATGTGATCGTCGGGCCGTTCCGTGAAGTGAACACCGCGATTGCGCAGCTGGATGTCACCACCGACGAGACGACCCGGGGCGCCGATGAGATTGCAAAGGCGGTCGAGCAGGTTGCGGTGACCAGCCAGGTGTGTGCTGACCTGGGCAATTCGCTGATTACCCAGATTGAAAGAGTGGATCGGCAGGTGAGCGACCTCTCGGCAAGTAACGAGGAGATTGCCAGTACCTCACAGGAGGTGCACGAACATGCGGTGCAGACTGCTGAAATTGGTGAAAAGGCCCAGAAACTTGGTGCCGAGGCGAACACCAAGATGAGCATTGTCGAAGGTATCGCCAAGCAGAGTGTGGACGGCATTGAGAATCTCAACAGCCGTATGCAGGAAATCGACAATGTTGTCAAGCAGGTCAACGGCATTACCAACCAGATCAATCTGCTTGCGCTCAACGCAGCCATTGAAGCGGCCAGGGCAGGGGGGGAACACGGGCGTGGGTTTGCGGTGGTTGCAGGAGAAGTACGGAACCTTGCTGAGGAAGCCAAGGCGGCAACCGGACAGATTGATCAGGTGATTGCGGGTGTCCAGGCAATCAGCGCAAAGACGGCTGAAGCGATCGGTTCCGCCCACACGGAGATTGGTTCCGGTGTTGCAAGCGTGAACGAGACCATTGAAGCGCTTAACGAGATCGTGAAGGGATCCCAGGATATGAGGATGAATCTTGACGAGATTGCCAAAGCGATTGAGGATCAGGCGAACATGGCCAATCACATTGTCGAGGCGATGGAAGAAAGCAGTCGGCTGACCCGTGAGAACCAGGGTCAGGTGGAGGAACTGGCTTCGCTTGCCGAAGAAGCAAGCGCCTCAACCGAGGAGATTGGCAGCTCCATACATGAAGTGAAGAACATGGCCGGGGATCTTAAACAGACCATGGACAGGTTCGAGGTCTAAATTCGGGTGAGGAGAATATGGCAACAATTGATGTGGTGGAATTCGAGATCGGGGGGGCGAACATTACGCCTTCGATATTCATCTTGCACGGGAGATCGTGGAGATGATACCGATCACCCCCCATACCCGGCGCACCACCGTATATCGCAGGGATCATCAACCTTCGGGGGGGTGAGATCACCAATATCATCAGAATAAACGAGCTCCTCTCACTCAAAGAGGGAAAGAATGTCGAGGATCAGAAGATTATTGTGCTTGTCTCCGGTGGGAACGAAGGTTCAGGTATTGGCATCATTGTCGACGAAGTGCACTCTGTCAACGCGGTTTCTGAAGATGATATCGAACAGATCGGGGATAATATATCATCCGATATCAACGGGTTTATCAAAGGGATCATTATGGTTCGAAACACCGAAAATAGCGGGAAAGAAGGCCTGATTATCTGGCTTGATATGGAGAAGATTCTTGGTGACCTTGTTGCAAGACATCAGGGATAGCTGCGTATCGGGGGGGTAATTTGCAGTATCTTTCCGGGGGGGTATGGGAGGATGTGGCTTGTGCACACAGCTGATTATAAAAATAGAATTCCATTTTTCAGAACGATTGAGGATGAAGAAAAATCGTTCCTGCTCTTCATTATTGTCTGTAGAGAGGTCTGACAAAAAAGGAGCGTGTTGCATCATCTTCCGGGTCACGCCTGTCTCTGCATGGCTGACTTTGCATTCCGGAGTGATTTTTGCAGGAGTTCTGTGCAGTTGTGGCGCAGGGGGGGTCGCCGTGTCCCGGATAGATGGCGTCAACCTTTTTTCTGCAAATTTTTTCAAGCGCCAGAATAAATTCCTCCTCATAGGTACCGTCATCCGATCTGATCACAAGTGGTGTGTCTCCGGCAAAGAGCGTGTGACTTTCACGGCAATAGATGCATATTGAATCGGAACTGTGGCCGGGTGTATGGATGATTTCGGCTGTTTCATCACCGACTCTCAGCAGATCCCCGTCCCTGACCACGGTGTCGATATATTTGATATATTTCGAGAAGGCATAGACTTCCGGTTTATAGGCCTCCCGGATACGGGGGGGCAGAAGGGATGCATGGTCAAAGTGACTGTGGGTGATGATGACCTGATCCACCTTGTGCTTGCCCACGCCGGTGGAGGCACGATCGATCCTGTCGAATACTGCAGGGTCTCTTCCGACATCAATCAGGGTATTTTTATCCTTTAATGCGTTCCACGAACCCGTAACCAGATACACATTTGACGTGTAGACCGTGGTGCCTTCGGTCAGGTTTACAATCTTCATTCTTTGACGGAAATCTTTCGGTATACATGAGCATTGGGAACAATTTGCTCAAAGAGATGTTCGACATCTTCCGGCATTTTCTGGGTGTGTTCTGTTAAAAAGAATCCGCCGTCACCGAGTGAACTATGAAACATCCTGATGACTTTGCTCCTGTCTTCCTCAGTAAAATGGAGAAGCACGTTTTTACAAACTATAAGGGAGAAATTGTCTCTGAACGGCTCGAACATGAGGAGATTGTGTTTCTGGAATTCAACGCGCTTTTTTATTTCATCGGAGACCCGGTAGTTGCCGGGTTTATTTTCATCCGGCAGGAAGTATTTCTCGAAGATATCTTTGGGCATTCTCTGGAGTTCGTTTTTCGGATAACTGCCTTCTTTGATGATCTTACCAAAGGTGTCTGATGGATCGAGATCGCTTGCGAATATTTTGACATTCCTGAAGATCATCTGGCCCATATTCTCCCTCAGGAGCAGGGCGATGGTATAGGGCTCCTGGCCCATTGCGCTCCCGGCACTCCATATGTTGATGTAGCGCCGTGACCGGAACAGGGGGGGAGCATATGGTCGATGATTGTCTGCAGTGTCTGGAGATCCCTGAAAAAGAATGTAAATGCCATGTTAAATCACGTTATGTTGATAAATGCCTGCTTGGGGAGGAAACTGTAATTATGTAACCCTACTATTCCCAATTAAGGTTATGTATGTGGATCATCCACACTGCCGGTTTCCGCCCGGATTTCGGCAATTTCTGACCATTGTTGAATCGGTGTGGAATCTGTCGTTTCCGTCTGTTTCAAAATGGTCTCCTCTTTGGAGATGCTGTGCTCTCTGAAAAAAAGAACGTGTTTTTGCGGGGGTATGTCTGTATCCCGGTTTGGACTGATTTCCAGACCTGGTTACGAGCATCCGCTCCATCCGCAATTCTTGCAGATGCCCTGGTTGCAGCCTTCTCCGAAGTCCAGTTCCGCGTCGCATTCGGGACAGCGGTTCTGTTTCTTTCCGGTTGCCTCGGTGATGTTCCAGTTATCAAGGGTGGTTATTGTCTCCATGCGTGCTGCAAGTTCGATGCACCTCCCCACGACATCCGCACAGGAGTAGCCTTCGGACTCTCCATTCTTCATCCCCGACAGGCAGTTCACCTTCCGGAACTGTCTGACGTATTTCGTGTAGGGAACGCCGCTCTGCAGACCGGTTGATATCGCCCGTCCGAGGGCGTTGGAGTTTGCTTCGCATCCTCCGCTTCCCACCGTCCGAATAAATACTTCCCAGGGAGTTCCTTCAAAGAGGTTGACGGTCACATAGAGGCGGCAGCACCCGGACTGGCAGAGGTAAGTCTTGCCGAGGAGTTCCTTCGGGCGGCAGCGCTCCGGTGTCTCCGGTGTAGTCAGTTCCTTTTCGCTGAGGGCCAGAACCACCTCGTCCCGGCTGCCGGTACGGTAGATGGTCATTCCCTTGATGCCGTTTTTCCATGCCATCATGACCGCTGCGGCCATATCGTCCCGGGTTGCCTCCTCGGGCATATTGATGGTCTTTGATATGGAGGCGTGGACATGTTTCTGGAAGACTGCCTGCATCATGATGTGGTCCTTCCAGTCGATGTCCATCGCGGTCCGGAAGACCCGGCGGAATGATTCCGGAAGCCATGCGATGTCCTGCACCGTGCCGGTTTTATGGACATGGTCAGTCACGTCACGTATTTGGCGTTCCCGTTCTTCGGGGGATGTACCGGGGGTGGCAAGGGCCCTGCGGAGTTCGGCTGCAAAGATCGGGTGAAGAATCTCAAACGATTTCCCCACGGTGTTATTCCGGGTATAGGCAAAGGAGAAGACCGGTTCGATGCCGCTGGAACAGTTCGCCATGAGGGAGATGGTTCCCGTCGGGGGGGCGATGGTGGTCAGGGCGGCATTCCGTATTGGATATTCACCCAGGTGCTGCCTTCCCATGCGGGGGGGAAGACGCCGCGTTCCTCTGCGAGATGGTGTGACTCGTCGACCGCGGTTGTGGTGACCAGCTCCATCACGTGTTCACAGAATGCCCGCCCTTCCTCTGAGTCATAGGGAATGCCTAAGAGGAGCAGTGCGTCGTGAACACCCATGAGGCCCAGGCCGGTCTTCCGGGTCTTCTCGGTGGCCTCTTTGATCTGTGGGATGGGGGGGAAGGAGTTGTTGTCAATCACCGCGTCAAGGAATCGGACGCCGATGCGTGCGGTCTTTGTGAGCTTTTCTTCATTGAGTTTCCCGTCTTCCACAAACTTTGACAGGTTAATCGATCCCAGCACACAGCTTTCGAAGTGCAAAAGCGGCTGTTCCCCACAGGGATTGGTGGTGTCGATGTCTCCGAGCTGAGGGGGGGTGGGGGGGTTGTAACGGTTTATTTCGTCATAGAAGAGGACTCCCGGTTCTCCATTCTTCCAGATGCCGTCAATCACCGCGTTCCAGATGGCACCGACCGTGATCTCTTCGTTGGAATAGGGATGGGTCATCCAGATTTTCTCCATCTCGCCTTTTTCGACACATGCCATGAACGCGTCGTTCATCATGACGGAGATGTTGAAGTTTTTGACCTTCCCCCCCTCCTCGGTCTTTGATTTGATGAACTCCAGGATATCCGGGTGCCAGACATTGAGAATGCCCATGTTTGCGCCGCGGCGTCTGCCACCCTGTTTGATGACCTCGGTCGCTTCATTGAAGATGTTCATGAATGAGACCGGGCCGGATGCAACGCCCTCTGTCGAGAGAACGGGTGCATCCTTAGGGCGGATATTTGAGAAGTTATAGCCGGTGCCGCCTCCGCTCTTGTGGATGAGGGCACCCCATTTGAGGGCGTCAAAGATTTCCGGGAGTGAGTCACCTACCCGCAGGGTAAAGCAGGCGGAGAGCTGGTTGATGTCTGTACCTGCGTTCATCAGGGTTGGTGAATTGGGGAGGAATCGGAGTGATTCCATTTCTTCGAAGTATTCGGCGGTTTCTGCCTCATTGTTCCCCAGGGCGGCAGCGACACGCCTGCACACATCCTCAAATGTGGTCTCCCCGTTACGGAGATAGCGGGCGCTCAGTATACTGTCAATGATTGAATCTGTCATATGTCTCTTTGATCCATTGTGCTAAAAATGCAGAAAGCGGATCTGGTGATCCTGTTCCAGGGGGGGTTGAATGTGTCCCCGGTACCGGCGATGCATCGGACGCCATTCTTTCTGCAGGTCCCCCGGTTTCGGAAATGGATCATTTCGCGTCATTGGGGGCCTTTTTGTCTGGTCAGATACGTTTCTTTGTTGTTCTGTGTCCCTGGCCTGTTTGAGTGGGCCGCACCTTTTTTCCTGCCGGGTGCGGCCGGTCCTGAACCGGTAGCGGTCTCTTCCGACCGGTCTTCCAGCCCTCTCTTTGAAGGTCTCAGGGAGGGTTGTCTCATTCTGTTTGTCGGGCATTATAAAAGATACGCGGGTAGCAGAAAGTGTCGGATCCCCCCCCTGCCGGGGGGGAGGGGGGGTTATCTGTAGTATGTTTTGTTCCGGTGCATTTCTGTCCCGACTATTGTATTTCTGAGGGCAGCAGGGGTGTCTGTATCGTGCACTGATCTGCATGCAGGCGGATTCTTTCCCCTGTTTATCCTGCCATACCGCGCCGGGGGGGCAGGGCCTGCCGGGGGGGTAGTGGCCGGTACTCTTTTTATCCATCATCGGCCAGATGCGTTCCTTCCGACCACGCCTTGCCGACACACCTTCCCAGGGCCCAGTAATGGTTGTCGGGCATCGTGAGAAACAGGGGTTTTATTGACCTCATATCCGGTCTGCCCCCCCGCTTAGCGCCCCCCCTTCACTTGCATAGCCTCCGATGATCTCGCCGATGAAGAGAAGATGTGTGGGCAGCTCCATGGTGTCGACGAGCCGGCACTCCATCACCAGCGGGCAGTTCAGGATCATCGGGGCACCGGTGAGGGTGCCCTGGAAGTGGTCAAAGATGTTTGATTTGTCCGTATATCTGCAGGATACCAGTCCACAATAGTCGGTCTCCTTCACCATCGCTGCGGTGGGCAGGTTTATGCTGAAGGCCCCCGTTCTCCTGGATACCTTTGGCGTGGCGTTGGCCCGGCTGATACTGACAGCAATCATCGGTGGGTCGGTATTTACCCGTGAGACCCACCCGGCCGTCAGAAAATTCGGCCGCCCCCTGATCTCCGTGCCCACAATGACCACCGGCATCGGCAGGAAAACATTTGTTGTGATCCTGGTCTTTTTCATATGCCTAACTGCACCGGATCTTTTATGAATGTTGGTACAACACAGCTGCTGGTTGGTGTTGAGAATATCTTCAGGACTTGCTGGATTTTTTTCAGTGGTAGAATTAGGGTTGTATACGAAATATCGGACAGGTGTCGGTGCAGGATCCCGGGGGGGGAGGCCCTGACTTTGAAGACCGGGATATCGCAATCTTTCTGCCCGGTTTTATATCTCTGCATCACGCCTGACAGCTGAAATACATTTCTGAAGAAATCATCCGCTGGCATCAGCAGGTACTTTCCAGTATGCTGCTGTCCTGTCAGGCACCTGTGTAAACTACCCATGAGTAAAGTCGTGGGCTCCCCCCGTCCATTTTGATCCTGATTGGCGTCTGGGATCCGGAAAAAAGGGATGTATTATTGTTTCCGCTTTGCCAGCAAAATGACTCCGGCAAGACCGATAATCAACATCGCAGGGACAGCTAATGCTGGAAATTCAGGCGTATTTGTTGGTTTAGTGGGTTCCGGAGTCCGGATGGCGGTTGGTATGGGTGTTTGGGTAGCGGTCGGTGTTGGTGTCTGTGTTACGGTTGGTTGGGGGGGAGTCTGGGTAGCAGTTGGTGTTGGTGTCTGTGTTACGG
>NZ_BBBG01000003.1 GCF_001315945.1 Methanogenium cariaci JCM 10550
TTGCCGTACCCGTCTGAAATTGTATCACTTCAGAAAATAGTTCCTTTGATTTTTAGCGATCTCTTCGGATATGATATCGGTATTTTTAAGAATTTTTATATGCCACGATACGGTTCCTTTATTGATGCCTATACTGTCTGCAAGCTGCTTGTTTGTAACTCCGGGCGAGTCCCTTATTGTCCGGATTATTTTCTTTCTGACGGCTCTGTTGAATTCCTCAAATAAATCAATGAAATAACAGATTGAATCGCTTTCGTACGGATATGGAGAATTATTTCGATCTTAATTTCTTTGACCCGACACCGATATTTTCGTGCCTTTGGATTTTTCTAAATCTTCTTTTAATGACTGAGAATGCTGTTTCGACGTTATATCTTTCATGATAACGTTCAGCTCTTTGAAAAAGATCTGTTTTCTCCTCTGTCAATGATTGTCCCGGAAGAAACGGCAGTGGCCCGATATTTTGCATACCCCCCCGCATTGCGGTTTTTTGCACTACAGACAGCCCGGCCGTGTGATATGAGAAGATAATTGATATATTTCCATCGGGACGGGTCAAACAGATTCATCAGATCTTTTTCAATGGTGTCCGGTGCTGTCGCATCAGAAAAACCAATTCTCTGTGACAGACGCCGCACATGCGTATCGACCGCTATTCCCACATTCTGCCCGAACGCATGGTTCAGGACAATGTTTGCCGTCTTCCTTCCGACTCCCGGCAGGGTGACCAGATCACTCATCGTCTGCGGGACCTCTCCATCGTAATGCGCGACCAGGGCCTGCGCTGTTAAAATAATGTTTTTGGCCTTTGTATGGTAAAAACCGGTCGGACGGATGATTGCTTCCACGTCTTCAGGAGAGGCGCCGGAGAGGGCGCCCGCATCGGGGGGGTAGTGTTGGAACAAGGGGCCGCTGATTCTGTTTACGATCTTGTCCGTCGTCTGTGCGGAGAGAATAGTGAGGATGAGAATCTGGAACGGATTTTCGAATACAAGAAAAGATACCACGCCATTACGGACCGGATAATCGTCTACAAGAATACAAAGAATCAGGTCTGCTTCTTCCTGAATCATAATAATAGATGGGGGGGCAGGCAGATTCGAACTGCCGTCAAAGCGTCCCAAACGCTCTAGGATGGACCAGGCTACCCTACTGCCCCCCCCTTGGTTGCACATTATATTGGCGAGGTGGGTAAAAATAGTTGTCGATATGATTCTTCAGAATACTGTCTGATCAGGGGTATATGACACCAGACTGCCGTTGTTTACGCCATTTTGTATGAGGCCGAGCACGTTTTCCGGCACTCTGCCGTCAACAACTGCCATCGGAATTTTACTCCGCTGAATTACTTTTGCCGCCACCAGGTCAATGACATTATTTGAGCCTGCGTCCATACGCCCGGTCTGCACGATCTCGATCAGTTCATCGGGAGTCAGGAACGGTATCTTTTCAGCAGATGCATCTTTCCGGGGGTCTGCCGTGTATATGCCATCGACTGCGGTGGCGTTGATCAAGAGATCCGCTCCGGCCCGTTCTGCGAGCACTGCGGCAACCGCATCGGTGGTCTGTGCAGGGGTCACGCCGCCCATCACAACAACCTTGCCACTTTCCCCCCCGGCGATCAGTGCATCGTTATAGGATTCCGGGATGTTTGGGTAGCAGTCTTTTGCCAGGGCATGCATCAGAAGACGGGCATTCAGCCGGGTAATGAGGATGCCGATCTCGTCTGCGGTGCCTTCATCAATGTTTAGATCACGTGCTGCACCGATATAGCGGCGGGCTTCGCCTCCCCCCCTCCGACAACAATAAAAATACGGCAGGTATCTTTGAGGCTGCTCAGCAGGTCACGGTATTGTTTGATATTATTATTTTCGATATCCGGTACCAACACTGAGCCACCCAGCGAGATCACTATGGTTTTCATTCAGGATACTGATTTGTCTGCAGGGCTTAAAGTTTATTACATATCCTCACTACTTTTCAGGGAGTGCCGGATGGGGGGGAGGATGATAAGGGTGACCGAAAGAAAGGCTGATATGTGTCATGTATGCGAGGATAATGTGATCTGCTGTGATCTCTGCGCACACCGGTGTAAAATCCGTGACGGAAAGACCGGAATATGTGGTGTCAGAAAGAATGCAGGCGGCAGACTGATTCCCCCCCTCACCTATGGGAAAGTGAGTGCCGAAGCAATCGATCCAATCGAAAAAAACCCCCCCTGAATCATTTTCTGCCGGGAACAGAGGTATATTCACTGGGAGGTATCGGGTGCAATTTCCGGTGTAAACATTGTCAGAACTGGGAAATTTCCCAGATCGCTGAATTCAGGGGTACACTCTATGACATATCACCTGAAGAGGGCGTGCGCCGTGCGGTAAAGACTGGATGTCGAAGTATTGCCTGGACATACAATGAACCGACCATCTGGCATGAATACACCAAGGATATGGGCAGGCTTGCAACCGAACAGGACTTGAAGACCATTTATGTGACAAACGGGTATATCACCGAAGAGGCGCTGAAGGATATATCGCCCGTCCTTGATGCGTTCCGGGTCGATATCAAATCCTTCTCCGATTCCTTTTACCGGTCGGTCTGTTCGGCCCGTCTGGAACCGGTGCTCGAATCAACCATTGTTGCAAAAGAGTGCGGGATGCATATTGAAACCGTGACGTTGATCATTCCCGGAATGAATGACAGTCCGGACGAGATTCGCGCTCTTATCCGCTGGGTCGTGGAACATATCGGCCCGGAAACCCCCCCGATGCACTTCACCGGATTTTATCCGCAATACCATATGACCGACAAAGTTCCGACAACTGCTGCCACCCTCGAACGTGCGTGCAGCATTGCAAAAGAGGAGGGCATCCTGTATCCCTACACCGGGAATGTGGGGGGGAATACCGCCTATCAGCACACCTACTGTCATGCCTGCGGCGCACTGCTTATTGAACGACGGGGGGGCTACCGGACGGATATCGTCGGGCTTGACGGCTCCCGCTGTCTGGCATGCGGGGGGGAAAAATCCCCCCCCTCGTGGTCTGAGGTTATTCAATCCAGCCGCGATTTTTCAGATACTCGTATTCATGCTGCATGGTCTCCCGGTTTGCACTGACCAGTGCAGACATATGCTTTCTCATCTCCGCATGGAAGACTTCCTGTTCGGGATAGGGTGTCTTGTTTCGGATGGCATGCACCAGTAACTCTCCCGTTTTTTCGGCCTCACTGATTCGCTGTTCAAATCTCTCCGAACCTTCCGCCATGACAGCACCGACACCGCCGCACATGTCTGCTCCCAGCACCTGCAGGGTGTTTCCCAGATATGCGATCACCTCATCGGTGCCCCCTCCGCCCCCCGGTGGTGACCACAATGCCGTATTTTCCGGCAAATGCCTGACAATGAATCACGTCTGCCATCCGGTCCAGCAGGGTTTTGAGCTGTGCCGTAACGGCATTAATGTATACCGGCGTTCCGATAATCAGACCGTCGGCCGCCTGCATTTTGGATAATATCCCGGCATAATCATCCTGAATCGGGCATTCCCCGGTCTGGTAACAGATGCCGCATGCGGTGCAGTATCCAATATCAGATTCGCACAGATCCAGAAATTCTGTGTCCGCCCCCCCTGCATCCGCAGCTCCGGTGAGTGCCGCCTCCACCAGCCGGAGTGTGTTGCTCTTTTTTCCACGGGGGCTTGCGTTTATTGCAAGAATCTTCATACCATGACTAACCAGTGAGAACGGATAATACTATTTCTGTATTTATTTTGGTCCGTTTGATGGGTCTCCGGGGGGGAACCCTGAATCCCGGAGGAATGAGAATCCCTTCCTGATGAAAAAATGTAATATTTATACGTTCACTCGGTGTCTGCTTTCACCACAATATAGTAGTCTTCATCGCATTTGCCATACAGCTGTGATACAAATGAAATGGGTTCGTTCGGATTTATCCGGGTGAAAGGTTTGCTGTCGACATATGCTCTTTCATCATCAGCCACACGCATGAGGTAGGAACGGATGACGACGTTCATTTCCGGGGTGTCCCCGGTATTGGTGACATGAATGCGGCCTTCCCAGAAACAGGTTCCATCAGGTTTCCAGTGCTGAACAAATTCCGGCACATCAATGACGATATTTCCGTAGACCTGTTCGCCGGTTGATGACGTGGGGGGAAACGGTGTCGGGTATCACAGTCCGGTTATCGTCCCTAATACCTGCAGGTGCAGAATCGGTACATCCGGCGCATACGGTCAGAACGATCATGCAGCAGATGGCGATGACGGACGGGTTCATTTTCCCTTTCTCTGGAATCATCATAATGAATCCATGTCGGGAGAGGAAATAAATAGATATTGCTCTGTTATGCAGATGCTGACCAGATGCATGAAGGTAAAATACGGTTGATCATCTGCTGTGCACCTCTTCCGGGTGCCTCCATGAGATAGTTTTTATTTGGACAGAGAATACATAGCAGTAGATTTTTGTTAAGGTGATATACTGAATGGAAATGGTTCGTGAACACAGAAAATATGTTGTCCCGGAGATTATTACCGGCGATGATGCACGAATTTATGCAGGTAGATATGCCTCCAATTTTCATTCGAATACCGTGCTTCTGGCAACCGATGAAAGTATCTTTCGCCAGAAATGGATGCGGGAAATTCTTCAGGGCCTTGATGAAGCGGGTACTGAGTATGTCGTCTTTTCTGATATTGAGGAGAATCCCCCCCGGGACTATAATGTGATGGCGGGGGCAGATGTCTACCTGAGTGAAGAGTGTACCGGAATTCTCGCCATAGGGGGTGGCAGTGTCCTTGACTGTGCAAAGGGAATCGGTATTGTTGCAGCAAACGGGGGGACGATTCTTGACTATGTTGGCGTTGATCAGGTGAGAAATCCCATGCCTCCGTTGATCTGTGTGCCGACAACCGCAGGGAGTGCGGCCGATGTTTCACAGTATGCCGTAATTCGGAATGCAGACAAAAAAGCAAAAAATATTATCATTTCAAAATCCCTTGTGCCGGATGTATCTCTTCTGGATACGGTTCCCCTGATGACTCAGCCTAAGGATGTAACGGTTAATTCCGGTATTGATGCCCTCACGCATGCCATTGAAGCGTATGTATCCAACGGTGCCTCTCATCTCAGCGACATGATGGCACTTGAATCAATAACCCTTTCAGCCGGGTTTTTTCCGTTTTCCGTGGACCGGGCGGATGACCCTGATTCTCGCTTTCAGTCCCTGATGGCGAGTATGTATGCCGGTATCGCGTTTTCAAACGCAGGACTGGGGCTCATCCATGCGATGTCCCATGCCATCGGGGGCCTGTATGATCTCCCCCCCATGGAGTTGCCAGTTCAATCGTGATGCGGAGTGCGATTCAGTATAATTATTCCTCATCAAAACGGAAATACCAAAAAATTGCTTATCTTCTGGGTGTTTCTCCGGATATAACAGACGACAAAAGAGTCATCACCGGAATGTTTGAACAGATTATGGAGATGCGGGGGGGAAATACTGATAATCCATTGTCTCTTTCCGCCTACGGCGCATCGAAGGCTGATATTCCCGATCTGGTGGCACGCAGTGCCGTTGACCCCCTGTATCGCGACCAATCCGAGAATACCATGCAGAAGAGATCTCTCAAATCTGTTTGAGCGTCTGTTCTGAAAAATGAGTTACATGAAATTATATGTCTCCCCGATATGTTCGTGGCGACGGGTATGGAAATGACGACTGAAGAACAGTATAAGGCAGATCTCAAAGAGATCAGAAACCGTATTATCGGATTTGGGGGGGAAACCTCTGTTAAAAAAAGTTATTATCCACAGCTTCAGTATAAACAAGAAGAACTGGAACGGTTCAGGGTTGCACTTGACAGCACCCTTGATATCGTATTTATTCTTGAACCCGTTTCCGGCCGGATTATTGACGCGAGCAGCCGGGCTGAAAGTGTGCTGGGGTATACCAGTAAGGAACTCCTGAACATGACCATTTTTGATGTGGCAGATAATGACCTGCTTCGTCAGGTTGTTGCAGGAATGAAATCTGAGATACAGGCATCTGATATCAGGACATCGGTGTCTGCAAGGGATGGTCAGACGATACGGATGGAGCTGAGTGTGAGTGCCGCCCGCTTTAATAAAGACCATTATTTTACGGTTGTATGTCGTGACATTACCGAACGTGAGGATATGGAGGCGGCAATCCGTCACTCTGAATTTCAGTACCGGACGACGATAAATACGCTCCACGATATTCTGGTGGTCATTGACGAATCGTTTTGTGTCATTATTTTTAACGATGCGTTTGAGGCACTGTGCCATAATAGCGGTATCAAAGGGCGGATTCAGGGAATGGATCTGGAAACGATGCTCCCGCTTTTTTCTTCAGAGAGAGATACGAATTGCTGGGATGCCATTTCATCCGGAGAGTATTATGAGGGGGATATAAAATATCGGCATGGGGGTAAGTTTGCGATTTATTCTCTGCGGAATCTGCCCATTATTGAAAATGGTGCATTTAAGCGGTCGGTACTCTATCTGAGGGATACGACTGAATATTATGTTCTTGAAAATATGAAGAAAGAGGCATTTTTACAGATTGACAAGAATATGGAACAGTTTGCGGTCTTAAATGACCATGTCCGCAATCCCCCCCTTCAGATTATTCTGAGTATCGTTGATCTCGAGTGCAGTGAACTGACGGAAAAAATCCTGCCCCCCCACATCAAAGAGATTGATGATCTGATAAATGGCCTTGATAACGGATGGATTGAGTCAGAGAAGGTCAGAAATATGATCGCACGGCATTATGGTATTTCTCTGATTGAACGGTCAGATATTGCCGATGTGATCCGCTATCTTCAGGAAAGATGTGAGTCTGAAGAGCGATGAAATCCTTTTTCGGTAACGGGTGAGATACCCCGTAATCGGTTTCTCTACGAATAAAAAAAGAGTTTTCAGATGAGTCCTGTTATGGGTTCTTCCTTTTCTGCATCATTTGCAAAATCCGGGTGTATCTCCTGCCGCACAATAAATGTCAGTATCAGGATGATGATGCCAAAGATAAATGCGACAAAGAACGCCAGATCAAATCCTGAGGAAAGGACTGACATCTTGATGTTTATGGGGGGGGCATCCTGGGTGACACCCCGGTGGGCTGCAATGGTTGTCATTCCCTGGACAAATACCAGATTGAATAATGCAATTCCAATAGTCATAGGAGCGAAACGCTCCAGACTGGTCAGGCTTGATACCATGCCCTGATGGTTTCTGGAAACGGAATTCATGATCATATTTGATATGGGGGGGGTGACCATCAGGCCCAGGCCGAAGCCGATGGTGAGCAGGCATGCGACCACAAACCCAAGTGTTGTATCAACACCGAGTTTTGTCATCAGGAAATACCCTGTCGCAAGGGCGACAGCGGCGACAATACAGAGAATTTTTCCACCGGTTTTATTGAATATTGCCCCCCCTGCAAGAATGCCTGCAATCATCATCGCAAACGAAAGTGAGGTTAAGATCAGGCCTGCCGATGATGTGTCGAATCCCTGGACGTATTCCAGATAGAACGGAAGCAGATAGTTGATGCCCGAATAACTGAAGAAGACCAGGGAAAGGACCAGGTTCGTGAGAAGGAAATTCCTGTTCTTAAAGAGGGAGAGTTCGAGGATGGGGGGGTCGGCAGACTTCAGTTCGTGCCAGACAAAGTATCCCAGGGATGCTACGGCGAGGACAAGAGATCCTGCAATCATGGGGGATGTCCATCCCAGTGCATCTCCTTCTGAGACGACAAAGAGCAGGGAGGCAAGGCCGACAAAGATAAGGGCAGCTCCGCTTTTGTCAAAGTTGGACAGGTTGCCACGGGCGGTTGTGGCGGGGGGGATGACTTTTGCTCCCAGAATGACCGCGATAATTCCGACGGGCACATTGATGAAGAAGATCCAGTGCCAGGACATATACTGGGTTAAAAAACCTCCAATGGTCGGTCCCAGTGCCGTACCCAGTGCCGCAATGGTCATGATGATGCCCATCGCTTTTCCCTTGAGATTCATGGGGGGGATGAAGCTGGTGATCATCGCAGGCCCGATGGCTGAGATCATGGCACCGCCGACTCCCTGGATGATGCGTGATCCGACCAAGACATAAAAGGAATCAATAATTTCCGGTAAAAACCCGCAGGAAAAGGATCCCAGGGTGAATATGATAAATCCTGACAGGAATATCTTCTTAAATCCGATGACATCGGATATTTTTCCAAAGATCAGGACACACCCTGCCATCACCAGAAGATATGCCGTGGAGACCCAGCTTACCGTACTGGATGATATATCAAAGGCTGCCGATATCGTTGGCAGGGCAATATTTACGATGGTTCCGTCCAGGGATGCCATAAAAGTGGCAAGAGCGATGGAGAGGATTAACAAGCCATATCTGGCTAAGGAATCACCGTTTTCAGGATTTTTCATATAGGTTTATTCCTCCGTAAATTCATTACCATTCCGATTCGGAAACTACGGCAGGATATCCAATTGTTTCGTGCGGTGGATGACTCGTAAAGAGAATACGGAACCATTGTTTGGGAGGAGATACTGGCTGGTAAGAAGGCCGGGCAGATGTGCAGACCGGTCGGACGGGTGATCAAAAACACAGGTGTTCTCACCCTTTCTTACCCTCTGTTTGAGGGGGGGATCGGGGGGGGTCGGAACGGACGTATTTTCTGCCCTATTTTTTCTGCCGGAAAATGACGCTGGAATGCCTTTTTTTGCTGAAATACCGGATTATTGCAGACTACTGAGGGGGGGTCGCTATTGGCGAGCATTTTGAGAGGATGTATGGGCTATCTCCGGGTGAGATCGGCCCGTTCCGGGCTTCTGTGTGGATGTGATTTTTCCGAATGCAGGCTAATCCGGGGGGGTTATTTATGTGTTGCTTAACCGGATGGCTATCATCGGGTTCATCATCTGTATTCCGTGAATGAAGACAGAGATGTGAACGGGAGTGCTGATCTGTCTTCCCGGATTCAGGGTCAGTATTTTATAGTCATTTGATCATTATGCAGTTCATTCCATCGGGGGGGGATGGCGAAATATGGCAAAACTTGCGCTCATTGTTACATCAGAAAAACTGGACAAATTGTTTCCGGCAGTCACACTGGCAACGACTGCGGCGATATCCGGATGGGAAGCGGATATGTTCTTCACCTTCTGGGGGTTACTGGCCCTGAAAAAAGGGTATGAACCGTCATCGGTGAGCGAGGATTACCAGGAATATCAGGACATGCTGGCGGGGGCAATCGATTCCGGGACGATGCCGGGCTGGCGGGAGGTGCTGGAACAGGGGGGGAGAGAAACGGGCAAGATCAAGATATATGCCTGCTCGACAACCCTCGGTCTCTTTGGGATGAAAGAAGACGATCTGGAGACCTTTGTGGACGGCGTGGCGGGGGCCGCCACCTACCTCGGTATGGCCCGCGATTCGGATGTATCCCTGTTCATATCATGAGGGATTTGCATGAAAGCCGACATCACGTTGATGCGAAATTCAAGTCGTGTCCGGGCCCCCCCTGATTGCGTTGAGTCAGGCCATGTCCGGGGGGGCCGTCCCGTCACAGGTGGTGAAGCTGCTGGCAACAGATCCGGCCGCACCAATGGATGTAAAGGAATGGACGGCGAGTGTCGGCCACAAGCTCCTTGCGGTCGAGAAGGCCGGGGGGGAGGTATTTGAGATCTACGTCGAGGTCATGGAATGATATCCAGCGATGTCACGAAGGATATCGCGGATCTGCTGGCTGCGCATGGCATCCCGGAACGGGAGGTGTATCTCGACGCGGAGAACTCGGGGGGGCCGGTGTTCCCGGAGGCCCTTGAGGCGATGCACAATGCGTATCTGGGTGCCGGGAGGGGGGGGCATCCCTCCATCACCCACCGTATCGGGTGGGAGACCTACGAAACGCTCTATACCCGTTCATTGATGATCGGTGAGGCGTTACACTGCAAACCGGACGAGATTGTGTATACCCACAGCGGCACGGAGGCAAACAATCTCGCGGTCACCGGTCTTGCACAGGCGGGGGGGGAAAACGGAAAAAAATCATTGTTTCTGCCATTGAGCACCTGAGTGTGATCTTTCCGGCCGAACGCCTGCAGGAGCATGGGTATACGGTGGTAAAAGTTCCGGTGGACGGTGAGGGGGGGTTTGTGGATTTGGACTTTCTCTCTGAACAGGTCGATGGCGATACGCTGCTGGTCAGTATCGCTCCCGTGAACCATGAAGTCGGGGGGGTGAAGCAGGATATTCGCGCCATCATTGAACTGGTGAAGGACAAGGATGAAGCGGTGAAGATACACTGCGATGCATGCGATGCCTTCTGCCGGATGCCGCTGGATATGGAGAGGCTCGGTATTGATCTCGCCTCCTTCAGCAGCCATAAGGTCTACGGGCCAAGGGAGTCGGTGCCCTGTATGTGAAAGAGGGAACGGAGCTCGAACCATTGTCCGGGGGTCAGCTCAGTACCCAGAAGCTCTGGGCAGGGGGGGTGGAGAACATACCGGGGATTGTGGGTTTTGCCAAGGCAGTTGAGATGATGACGCAGAATCGTGAGGACTACATCACCCGTATGACCGCATTACGGGACCGGCTCATCCGGGGGTATCCTCGATGAGATTGACGATACGCTGCTAAACGGGCCCGCAGGGGGGGAGGCACGTGCACCGGATAATGTGAACATCAGTTTCCTGAACTGTGAGGGAGAGGCGATGACGGTGGAGATGAGTCTGAAGGGTGTGTATCTGTCCAGCGGGAGTGCATGCACCAGCCGTATCCTTGAACCAAGCCACGTGCTCCTTGCGTTAAAGAGAAAATACGAGGAGGCCCACGGGAGTGTACTCATGAAGACCACGCCGTTTCTCACGGTATCGGATATTGAATATGTATTGACGTGTTTCCCTGAGGCGGTGCAGAGGATCCGGTCAATTAGTCCATTTAGAGGAGGTTAGTGTTGTGTCAAGCAGAATTCCGTTAGCGTATAACCCAAAAGTTCTGGAGTTGTTTAAAAACCCGAAAAATCTGGGGAAGATGGAGGATGCGGATGTCGAAGCGCTCGTGGGCAGCAGGGCCTGCGGCGATATGATCGCCATCTATCTGAAAATCGATGACGAGACCCGGACGATCACGGATGTAAGTTTTGAAAGTTACGGGTGTGCGGCAAATATCGCGGCATCAAGCATTATCACCGAGATGGTGAAGGGAAAGACCCTTGAAGAGGCATGGAATGCCAGCTGGAAGGAAGTCTCTGAAGAACTCGGCGGACTTCCCAGTGTGAAATTCCATTGCGGCGTTCTCGCGGTGGGGGCACTCCGGCGGGCGATCCGGAATTATTTCGAGGGAAAGGAGCTGCCTCCCTGGATACCGGAGAAGCTCACCCCGGATGAAAGGCATGCCCTGGAAGAAGAGCAGCTCATGGAAGTCCTGACGAAAAAGATGGAGCGGATGGACGAGAGGATTGCGAAGGAAGAGGAGGAAGAATCTCAGGAGGAGGGGGGGAAGGAGAAGACAGCGGTTCCTCTGTGAATCGGTGTGAGTGGGCGGGGGGGAGGGATCATTCATATCCGGAGAAGACGGAGAAGGTCGCCCAGAATACCGTGGACACAACTGCCACCTCGAGGTAAAATCCGAGCGTCACCCCCCCGATGGAGAAGAGCAGACTTGATCCTGTCTGTCCTGCGAGGCCGAGTGCTGCCACACCTGCATCAAGGATGTGTCCCAGTCCGGGAATAAATTCCGCGAAGAGGGGGGGTGGCGGAGCACCTGCCCAACCGTCCGGATTTACGAGCAGCGCAACCAGAAACGGGATCTGGAACATCGACCCGATTAAGAGGGCAAGAGTTTTCATTCTCCCGGAAATTGCCGGTGTGAAGTATATTTGTGTGAAGCAGATGTAGGGCATGACGACGGCCATCGCGGATATGGTCAGGAGTAGGGCGAGGAGTGTGTATGACACCAACAGATTCGGTGGCGGCGCAGGGGAAAGTGTCGCCCCCGCCAATACTCAGAAGGAGTGCAAGGGATGTGATGACTGCGTAAACGGGAATCCTCCTTTTTTCTCTGACCAATGTGAACAGTCTGTCGAGAATAAACGGGTATATCAGTATGAATACGATTGCAAGCGGGATAATGAAGGGAGCAATCAGTCCGAAGAGTGTATTGTTTGACATTTTTTGAGTACCTTTAGGAAATAGGTGCCGTATCGCTAGGAGATGAACTCAGGTTCTGGTGCCATGCATCATCGTTCGTGCACCATCGTTCTGATGTCACGTGCCAAACGTTTGACGTTGCTTTATTAATGGTTTATGGCCCAACCGTTTACACGTCATCCACCTGCTTCCGTTCAGATGGATGATTCATGGTGTTTCATCGTTGAAACCGGTGTTTGCAGAATATTTCCGGGATTTTACAGAGGTTTGCGGTCAAATCATTCACGGGAAAATTCAGACCGAATGAAATGGATGATCCGTCAGAGCAACCGCGGGTACTGGCATTTACCTGCAAAGAGATGCTCTTTCGGTCTCTCACATCATTTTCATATATATTTACAGCTCTGTAGAAATCCATACCTTTTTCCAAATAGTCATATTATGAAGAATCATTCGGATTTTGCGTATTATAATTTAGGTATAGAGGATTTCTACAAAGCCGAATTACCCAAATTATCATGGACAATTCATTGACTCATCAGAGAATTCTTGTTGTCCTAATGGATAAATATCAAACCAAAATATAGATTTTAAAAAGAAAGAGAATATTGAAATTAAAGGTGATCAGGGTCTATGAGATATTCATCATCTGTCATTGTTGAAATTCGCTCAAGGAGAGTTTGCAGGTATGTTTTTGCTTCATTTTCATCAACAAAACCATCTCTGATTATGTAGTCTACTGTACCCTCAGAATCAGGCACTTTTGCTGCATAAACAGAATACTCTTTTTGTTGAGGATATAATTTCCCCGCGAAAAAAAAGTCAATTTGGTTAAAATTGAGGTAGAGTTCGCTTCCTAATCTGGCTTTGATAAATACGGGTTTAGATCTCTTCTCCATGATACAATTATTGTAATTGTTTGAAATAACTCTATGGGATTAATAATTGGTCATTTCATCATCTATGGATATTTCCCCGCTGGATTCTGTGGAAGTGGGTTAAGATGGAAATGTGCAGGTATTTCACCCTGATGATAGATTTCCTTCAAAGAAATCGTCAAAAATATCCATTCCGCTCTGAATAAACACTCAAAAAAGTTTCAGTATGCTGATATGGGGGGGATTCGAACCCCAGTCGCTGGCGTGAAAGGCCAGCATGATTGGCCCCCCCTACACTATATCAGCAGTGGGCACAGTTGTGCCTGAATATATACGGGCCGGTTAGATATATAATTTTCGAATTGAAATTTTGAAAAAAATTGTGGAAAAAAATTGTGGAAAAGAATTGTGGAAAAGATTGGAATAAATTAGTAGATCGGCGTCCCCCCCTCGTTCTCGGTCTTGGTTGTGAATCCGGCCATCAGCTGTTTGACAACCGGCCCCGGCTTTCCGGTACCAATCTCCCGGCCGTCAATCTTTGTCACCGGTGCTACTTCTGCGGCAGAGCCTGTTACGATCACCTCGTCTGCGGTATAGAGATCAAAATATCCCATGTTCCGCTCAACGATTGGAATGCCCAGTTCGTCAGCCACTTCAAGCAGCACCATACGGGTGATGCCCCGGAGATTGTTCAGCGTGTCCGGGGGGGTGATGATGACGCCGTTTTTCACCACATAGATATTGTCGCCGGAGCCTTCCGCGACATAGCCGTTGGTGTCAAAGAAGATGGCCTCGTCCCCGCCCTTGTAATTGGCCTCAATCTTTGCCATGATATTATTGAGATAATTGAGACTCTTCACATTCGGAGGCAGGGATTCTGCCGGGTTCCTTCTGATTGAGCAGGTGATGGCGGTCAGCCCCTTATCATAGAGATCACCGTACATGGCGCCCCATCCGGTTGCAATCACGATAATGGTGGGGGGGGTACTGCATTTATGCGGGTCAAGCCCCAGGTCACCGACCCACGGGTGATGATTGGGCGTATGTAGGCATCCTTAAGATCGTTCTTTCGGAGCGTCTCAAGGATGACTTCGGTCATATCTTTTTTTGATATGGGTATCTGCAGGTCAATCGTCTTTGCAGAATCCCACATCCTGTCGATATGTTCCTGGAGACGAAACACATGCCCGTTATAGGCACGGATGCCTTCAAAAACGCCATCTCCGTAGAGCAGACCATGATCAAAGACGGAAACCTTCGCATCCTCTTCCTGGACAAACGCTCCGTTCAGGTAAATCAGCATAGAGTAGTATACCGTGCGGGAATTCAAATGGTTTGCGATCAAAAAATACGCAGACTCCAACCGATGCCCTGACAGCAGTCGCGGACGTTCGGTCGGGTATGCGTTCGGTTGGTTATCTTTCAGACCGGCACCGGTTGGTAAATTTCCGGAACATGCCGGGAACCGAGGACGGGTGCAGGTGGGTATATCCGGCCATCGTATTGTTGCACACCGCTCCGTCAAGATTGTCTTTGATACCCTTCCCCCCCCGTGTCAGCCGGTATGCATACTCCGTATCATCCGCCAGACGCACATCGGTGTGGTGGAACTCGTGGCCTGCGAAGGCACCGCTTCCGAGGGGGGGACTCTTATCCGACGCGGTTCCCTGCACATAGCCGATGACCCGTCTCACCGGCATCCGGGTCTCTCCCCCCCTGAAGACACCTGCCATCGTGTAGTGCTCGTCTCTCGTCCGGTTGTCATGCCCTGCCGCAAGAACGAGATCTTCCGTGAGATAGATGAGACCGCCGCATTCTGCATAGATGGGCGTGCCGTTGGCGGAGACCTCCCGTACAGCCTCCCGCATCCGAGTGTTCTGTTCCAGCTCGTCTGCAAACAATTCTGGGTAGCCCCCCCCGCCGATGATATATCCGTCGGCGTCCGGCAGGCGGTCATGGATGGGGGGGCTGAAAAAAACAGGCTCTGCCCCCCCTGTGCCCGGAGGAGATCGAAGAGATCGTTGTAGTAAAAATTAAACGACTCGTCAAGGGCCACACCGATTCTGATGTCCGTTGTATCCGCAGGCTGAAACAGGGCGGGCCTTTCTGTGGGTGCGGGGTTTCCTTTGCGATATCAAGGAGCTGGTCAATATCGACATGATCCCCCCCGATGATGTGGGTGATCGCATGAATTTTTTCATGGAACACCTCTTTTTGCGAACCTTCAAGGAACGGCACCAGCCCCCCCAGATGCCGCATCGTCAGTTTCATCTCTTCCCGCCGGGGAATCGCACCGATCACCGGGATGCCACAGGCATGCTCTATTGCTGTCGTCGCCTTTTCGCGGTGGATATCCCCCCCGTTGATCTGGTTGAGGATGACCCCCCCCTCGATTCGGACGGCAGGATCAAACGCCTGAAAGCCCTTGACCAGCGCCGCTGCACTGCGGGTGATGCTCCGGGCGTCCACCACCAGAATCACCGGCAAATCAAGCGTCTTTGCGACGCTTGCCGTCGAACCCCTGTCGGTGAGGGCATCCGATCCCTCGTAGAGCCCCCCCCTGACTCCCTCCACAATCGAGATATCCACACCGACGGCACCATTGGCATACACATCATGCATCAGGGCGCGTCCATGACAAAACTGTCCAGATTTCTGCAGGGCCTGCCGGTGACACCGGTGAGGTAGGACGGGTCGATATAGTCCATTGCCACCTTAAAGGGCTGGACAACATGATCTTCGGAGAGCAACGCGGCTATCGCAAGGGTGATGCTTGTCTTGCCACTGCCCGACCGGTCACCGGTAATAAGCAGGCTCTTCATGAAAGGCTCCGGACAATATCCCCGAATTCACTCGCCACAATCTCCTGCACTCCCAGCGTCTTCGGGTGCAGGTCAATCTCCACCACCACATGCTGGTGGCCGATGTCATGCAGCGGTTCGACCTGCCGGGGGCCGTTGGTGACCGAGAAGACCTCGACACCTTCGGTATACTGCGGGGGGGAATGGCGTGCGGCACTCCCACAATGACGGCAAAGTCCGGTTGCACGTCTTGGATGATCTCGCCCACGCTGTCGCCGAGGACACCGTATTCATCCAGCGCCCCCGGTCATCACCGGGTCAATGCCCTGTGCCTTCAGGCCGTCCCGGATATTTTTTGCATCCCGGCGAACCTTCGCAAGGCCGAGGTCGGAGAGATTCGCATAATACTGCATGTCAGCGTCAGGAGACGATGCATGCACCGCGACGAGAACGTCGGCGAACATATACGCCGTCTCCTTTTTCGCATTCATAATGACCATACCTTTCTTTCCGGCACGGATGCATTCCAGGAGGCGTCCTGCCACCACGTGTTTCAGGTCACCGCGGGAAGGCTCGATATAGGGTTTGCATGCAGCGCCGCGGGCCCGTTCAACCGCATTCGCACCGTCCAGCAGGCGCTTTTGACGGCCCAGTTCTTCTTCGCTGATCCATCCGGCATCGGCCGCCGGGCGCAGCGCCGCCATGACTCCGTCGATATTCTCCCGGAACCCGGCATGAATGTCCATGGCGATGGCAGGGGGGGTTGTGATCTCCGAATCCCGTATCGCCGCCTCCATATCCTCGCCGATGATCATCGAGACACAGGTACCGATCACGGCAATACGAGTGGGGGCAAAGGTCTCTTCTGCATACTGCAGGACACGTTCCAGTGCTTCCTGTCCCCCCCCGAAGATGAACTCATTGTCGCCAAGGGACGTGGTCAGAACCCGTAGTCCGTCTTCTTCCAGCAGACGTGCATGTTTGAACGAACAGCCCGATGGCCCGTGTAATATGGCAAGGTCACAGCCCAGATCACGGGCGGTATATAGGGCGGCAACAATAGAACTGGGGGGGCGTGGCTGAATGTATTGCATAGTGTCTCTTATCTCCAGGTTTTTACCGCGAGCACAATGACTCCGGTGTCAGATTGAGTGTGTGCATACTCTTCTCCCTCTTTGAGGGAAGAGACATGCACGCAGGGAGGGGGGGAACGGCAGGTGTCCGCATCATCCGGGTAGCGTCTCCCACCAGTATTACCGAGTCCGGATTCGTTGTCTCGATTACCTGTTTGATATCTGCGAGAAAAAAGCCTTCGCAGATATTCTCTGCCTCGGCGCCGATGACCAGAGTCAGCGGTGATCCCGGCAGAAGGGTTCTTGCATACCGCACCGCTTCCGTTGCGGTCTGTTGCGATGTGCCGGAATTCGCATCGTCAATAACCACCGACGAACCATTTCGTTTCAGCTGCAGTCTGCCCGGAAGGGCAGTAAACTCACTGAGGGAATCCGGGGGGGGATACCCCAGGATACAGGCAGCGGCAGCAGCGGTCTGTATGGCGTTCCGGTAGGCGGGCAGCACCAGAAGGGGGGGATTGTTGAATGCACCCTTCTTTCCGTCATACGACCAGGAACAGACGGTGCCTTCGCAGCAGACAATGTCCTCTGCATGCAGAACCTGCTCACGGTCCCAGACAATGCCGGGTGCAGCGAGTATCTTGTCGCAGGAAAAGAGCATCTCTTTTTTGATC
The DNA here is from genome assembly GCF_001315945.1 of Methanogenium cariaci JCM 10550. Classification (GTDB taxonomy): domain Archaea; phylum Halobacteriota; class Methanomicrobia; order Methanomicrobiales; family Methanomicrobiaceae; genus Methanogenium; species Methanogenium cariaci. The sequence goes on from NZ_BBBG01000003.1 coordinate 17,627, forward strand.
TCCCGTGCATGCTTCTTCCCGCCTGCGCAGAGGTAGTCCTCGTCAGAAGTGAGGATGCCCAGGTCTCCCATGCCGCTGACGCCGATGGACTGCTCGGCAACCAGCCAGCCCCCCCCGGAAGCAACCGCCATACTCGCTGCATGGATGGTCGATGCGGGGGGGGTGATGCTTTTTTCCCCCCCGCATTGTTCCGTGACGGGTATTCAGTGATGCCGATAGAGGAAAGCAGCACTCCCGTTCCCGGCAGCACGGATGCAAGGGCATGGGCGGTCGTCGTCTTTCCCCCCCGTGCACCAGTTATTTCAACCGTGAGATACGGCCGGGCCTTTCCCAGACAGAAAGGAATCATCTGATGATGCGTCCGGTAATCTGTTGCCAGATGCATCAAAGGATGGTCCGGGTCGAGATGGACCGGCGCTGCTATCATATCATACCTGCGTCCCAGGGCCTCTGTAACCGTGATGCTCCCTTTGTTTCGGTAGACATCAACGCTGTCAACAGTATATCCCTGAGATAAAAGATGGCGGGAAATTTCTGTTCCGCCATGAATGGTGTCAACCACCAGAATATGCATAGAAATCAGGACTGATTGTTCAGTACATCATCCGCGTTTTTGATCATCAGGTCAGCGAGCAGCGGGTCGCTGCCGATGGGCTGTGCGTAAAGAAGCGGAATCTCGGTTCCGTTCGCAAGCGTGAATGTGCCGGAGTTGGTTCCTTCTTCAAGGCCGAGGATTCCGGGGGGGATATCAATGAGAATGTGGATACCTTTTGCAAGAAAGAGGGGGACAACAACGAGTTTCTCAATGTCTGCTGCCTTGAATTCTTCGAGTACATCCTGCACCGAGGTTCGTTGATGCTCATGAACCCGGACTTTACGAGGAACCGGTCCTCTTTTGCTGCAACCTGGTTTGCGGTTGTTTCAATCAGTTCCTTGTTGTATTGTTTTTTACTTCCGTGTCCTACCAGTAAGAATCCTGTATGTGACATATAATACTATGTAACACGATACTGAATATAATAATTACCTATTTGATTTTGCGTCTTCTTTTTCAGGAGTAGTGTATGGATGAGGAATTTTGAGCGCAAGGGTGTCCCTGCGCCGATATTATTCCCTGAACGAACCGTTTTTTCCGGGTTTGGGGGGGCAGCCTGAAACAGGCATGGGGGGGAACGCCCCGTACGGTGATGATACTGTTGATCTGCCTGACCCGCGCCAATAACGGGCGGCTGAATGAAAATCCCCGGTATTCAAAGACATGATTAACCCCCCCTGCGTCTCTGCGAATGGTATCCCTCTCTGACACCCGGACTCTGAAATAAGAAATGCTGCGGGGGAATTTCCGTTGCAGAGGCATGTGCCGGGGGGGAGCATATAGGAAGTCATTACATATGCAGAAAAAAAGAATACAATAGAATGATTATGGACCCCCCCTATGACCGGTATGAACTGATGGTGAATGGAACTGTTGTACAGACTCCCATTGTACTTGCATCAATGGCAGGTGTGGTTGATGCCGAATATGCACGGGCACGCAGGGAGCATGCCGGCATGGTCTGTATCGGGGGGGCTACTCCATTGACGAGACCACCCTGGCTGCTTCCCGTCTGCTCGTGGAGGCAGGAAGGGATGAATTTCTGACCGATGACCCAATAGCAGAGATTCAGGCACAGGCGGAGATGCTCTCTGAAAGTGGTCTTGTCGTTGCCGTAAATATGCGGGGGGGAAGTACCCCCCCGGAATCCTTTGCAGCGGTGGCCCGAACCATCGGGCCCGACATCGTGTATGAAATCGATGCACATTGCAGACAGGCACCGATGATTGCAGCAGGCTGCGGTGAGGCGCTGCTGCACGATACCGGCCGACTGGAAGAGACCGTCCGTGCCCTCAAGGCTGAGCAGGTCACCGTCTCTGTCAAAATTCGCGCCGGGGTGGCGGATGATGACCGTGTTCTTGCACGCAGACTCTGGCAGGCCGGTGCCGATATCCTTCACATCGACCTGATGGATTTCGGGCATACCAAACTCCGGCAGATGCGCAATGCCTGCCCGCTGGTTCTGATCGCAAACAATTCCATCACCTCGTTTTCGGTGGTAAAGGACATGCTGGCACACGGGGCCGACATGGTATCTCTGGCCCGTCATGCCGACCCTGCAACGCTGGCTTCCCTGGATGAGAAGCTGGCTGCCTACGCCGATGAGACCGGGTGGTACAATGCACCGAAGCAGCTCTGCCGCGGCGGCGATATCCGCAGCCTGACCTTCTGCTGTATGCCGGTGAAAAACTGTCCCCCCCTGATCCCGACACTTGAGCATCTGGACATCTCCCGGAATGAATTTATATCCGTTAAACTTGACGGGGTGAAGAATACGCTTCTGGAAGGCGGGGGGGAGAATACCTGTTTCGGGAGTCTTGCCTGGTGCTGCAAGAGTTCAACCCCCCCTGCATGTTCCGCAATATGGCTTTGAAGGAGGTCGGTCTGAGTCTGCCGGATTATATGCGATATAAGAGACGTCTGTCGGAAAAACTGATGAAGCGCGTGTTCGAGGGCGATGCATTCTATGCGAAGGAGTGAATGCGCACAGATAGCAATGATGCTTGAGGTCTGTGCATACCCCAAACCGGGGGGGAATGTGGACCGGTGCCATGATTATGACGATACGTGGCTCGAGCATTTTCTTGCATCCGCCATCCTTGCCCGGCCCGCCTTTGTGACAGCGGAGACCGGGGGGGCCGCGGGGGGGATGGGTGCGTGCATCAAAGAGGCTGTCTCCCTGACGGCGGTGCACAGAGGGGGGCAATACCCATTTTGGTGCATACCTCCTGCTTTTCCCCCCCCTGATCATGGGGGGGACGGCATCGCCGGTGCACAGACGGTCATTGCAGAGACGACGACGGACGATGCCCTCCGGTTTTATGAGGCCTTTGCCCTGACGGAAGTCCGGATGAATAAGACCGATGATCTGGATGTCAACGACCCGGAATCCGCACAGCACATTCGGGACGAGGGGGGGCTGACACTCAGAGATATTATCTCCTACTCTGCACCGGGAGATATGGTCTGTCGGGAATGGTCGAACGGTTTTGCCCTCAGCCGCCGGGTGGCAGATTATCTTCTGTCGGCACCGAACGGGAAGCAGGCAATTGTCCGGGCATTCTTCTCGCTTCTGGAGAGCGAGCCGGACACCTTCATCATCAAGAAGCTCGGCAGGGAGGCGGCCGAGTGGACGATGGCCCGTGCACAGGAAGTCTGTCGCGGCATATACGCAGCAGAGGAGTTTGATGAGGAATGCCTCGAACGCGGTATCAATCCGGGATCGATTGCGGATATCACGATTGCAGGCATCTATCTTGCATTACGGGAGGGCTGGGATTGGGAATCCTGCAGGCGGGCATAAACGAAGTCATCGCGACGACAAGAGATCCCGTGACCGGGAAGAGCAACGCCGCACCGATGGGTATCATCTGCCGCAACAACCGCATCATGCTGCGGCTCTTTCACGGCACCCATACGGAAAGAAACATCCGGGAGTCTGGCTGGGTGGTGGCCAACCTCACGTATGATCCGATGGTGTATGTGGAGTCTGCCTTTGGCGATCTTTCGGAGGAGGCGTTCACCGAATGCACGGAGACCAAAGAGAGTGCGGAGTGCGCAAAGACTGCAACAGGCGACAGCACCAGAACGATGCCGGTGCAGATCCCAACCTCGATGCAGCGGTTGCGCAGCTGCGAGGCATGGGAGGCGTTCACCACCACCGTCGTGAGCGACAACCCGGAGACGCTCGTCGTGGAGCTGACGCCGGTGGCATTCGGGGATTCTCAGCCTCCAACCCCCCCACCCGCCCAGCCGGGCCTTTGCGAATATCATCGAGGCGACGGTGCATGCGACGCGGTATGTGATGACGCGTGATCCTGCATTGTGGGCGCTGATCGAGCAGTCGGCAGCGCTTGTCAGGAAATGCGGCGGCAGAGAGCATACGGACGCACTGGATCTGTTGCTGAGTGTTTGTCAGGCATAACAGTGATTCGGGCAGGTTGTCCGGCAGTGCCTGCACTGACCATCGGCAAACTGGCTGTGCATCAGCCGACTCGGTTCCCTTTGAATAATGATTTTTTTCTTTTGCCGTTCGGTTTCCTTTTAGACCAGTGTGCAGGTCAGCCGTACGATCATCCGGTTCACTTGATAGTTATAGATCTGTGAGATTCAGTGATCCGTCATTGTGAGTTATGATAATTCCCGGATACTATCAGGAAATGGAACAGAAAAGAGCACACGGACACACCCGACGCCGGAGTGATCGGTTGGAACGAATAAAAAAAGATTAGAGCTGTTTGTCAAGCAGTACTTGGTTGCTACCATCGTCAAATACTGCGGTGACCACAACGCGTTCCTGTGCTGAGGTACCCGCGCCTGAAATGGTCATTGTGTAACCAGGTTCAGGGTTATACCAGAATGTTCCGTTTGCAGCAGTTGATGCATTGGTACCTGTTATTGCAGTTCCTTTTACGTTGTCAGTACCAGTCAGTACCGCACCATCTGCCTTATAGGTATAACTGAAACTTTTGTAACCTTGGATGCATCGGTCCGCCCTGGTAGGTAACAAGAACATCTGAACCAGACTGCTTCGCAGTTGCGGCCACACTCTTTGTTGTCTCAATATCGCTTGCCATGCCGAACACAAAGACAGCGATGACTGCTGCCAGAATCACGGTGATGGCGACCATCAGGATCACACCGATGACGGGTGATACTGCTTCTTCGTCTTTATTAAATCTCATTTCATTTCACCTCTCCCGAGCGGGGGGGTGATACTTCACCCCCCCATGGTAGGTATACGTAATATTCACCTATATTAATGATTTGTGTATGTGTGTTCCGTGGAACGATTATCCTCCATATTTGCCCCCCCATTTTTGGAAATATTATGTATTTTTTCCACAAATTATGAAATATTATTTCCCTATTTTTTGCCCTATTTTACTCTATTGATTATCGATAGTTACTTTTATTATGACAAACATGGCGAATATTATCCCTTCTGGTAAGGACGCACAACATTTATATATTTTCGGTTGTCGGGAGATTCATTTTGCATGGTTTTCCGTCTCAAAAATGGATTTCAAGATGGTTTTCTGCACGGGTGACTGCGGCACCACCGGCCACCGCCCGGACATATCCGGTCACATATGCTACGGCAGGTTCTGCCATACTGAACGGATAACCAAAGAGGCCCTGTGCATCCAGATTCACCGTGATGATGATGATTCCGTCCCCTTCGTCCTGCCGTTCGGTTTCCACACCCGCCACCAGAAGCGTGCTCTCAATAATCTCTGACGCTGCATGAACGGAGGCATCCGTTCTTTTGCCTTCTCTCCGTCTTCAAACCCGATATCGCTGATGACGTGGAGGATACCCATCACCGCCTCCGGTGTGCCTTCCTGCATCACCCGTTCAACCACCTCACCGCCGATGTCACGCGGTTCCCAGGTGCGGGCGAGTTTCAGGAGGGACCAGTCACGTGAGAACTGCCCTTTCTTCATCCGGTCATCATCCCCCCCGCAGCACCGCGAAATTCATCACGCCGATACCGATGATCTCGAGAATTCGGGACGTCACTTCACCCCCCCAGTAAAGGGCAGATAATTCCGGTTCGAACAGGTAAATCACATCAGGAAGGACGATGCCGATGACGAGGATAAAGAGGCCAAGGGTAAAGTAGAGCAGGGTCGGCTGTTTGATGACCTTGTAGGCATCATGGATGAAGAGGATCAGGGCGCCACCCAGAATCAGGGTGACCACAGAGAGAATTTGCTGAATAAGGATAAACTGTGATTCAATCATAACGGCGGACACTCCAGTTCTGTTCCTTTATTCGCTTCACCGTAATAAAGGGTTTAATCTCTTTCACCCCCCCTGCGTAGCGTGACAGCGGTATGAGAATATCATTTTTCAGGTTTGTAATGGACGACACGACCACCTTTACCATGAAATCACTCGGTTCCAGGGTCTCATAGAGTTCAAGGACGCAGTCATGGTTTGCAAGAAAGGACGCCACATCTTCCTTGTCATCAGGCGAGACCGTGATTGTCAGAAACGAGATGAGGCTTTCTGCAAAATAATCCGGGTTAATCGAAATGGTAAACCCTTCAATCACCCCCCCGGATGTCTTCAGTTTTTCAATCCGTTTGAATACGGTTGATGGCGCAATATCGAGCTGCTTCCCCCCCAGTTCTGCCATCGATATTCTGCATCCCGGGCCAGTTCACTTAAAATGGCGTGGTCGATATCATCCATATGATTTTCAATCCCTTTCTGATAGTAATTCATTCATAAAGCAGATATAGGTGATGCAGATATTTCCAAATCCGGGCGATGAGTGAATATTATGCATTTCAGTATCCACAAAAAAGCATATCCGGAGTTCATCATTCAGAGGTCGGACCGCGGGCCCTGATAAATATCCGTCCGTCCCACCACATATAGGCAGAATAAATGGAATCGTTTGGAAAAATACGAGAACACGTGTATGAACTCACCGGGTTTGTGAATGTGCAGGAGATCAGGGAAGGCTATTCAGACGAGCGAAAATACCTGCTCACCCCCCGCACGGAGACAAAAAATATCTGCTGCGGATCACCACACCTGCCAATGAAGATATCATACAGAGAAAAAAGGCTGAATTTGACGTAATTCAGAACCTCAGAAGATATTCTGACAAAATCCCGGATGCAAAATATTTCGGAATATCCAAAGACCATGATCTCTGTTTCATGATTTTAAGCTTCATTGAAGGGGGGGTAAATGCAGAACAATGTCTGCCGGATTTTTGTAATGATATGCAGTATATGATTGGTGTCGCTGCCGGGAAAGAACTGAAAAAATGCATTCCCTGAAGGCACCTGCATGGTATCAGATGGTACGAAACAAAAAAACGGAAACACGCATATTATCTGCGGTCGCTCAGGGAATGCAACCTGAAAACCGAAGGCATTGATCTGGATGCAATCATCACGTATGTCGAATCCGGGATGAGTCTCATGAAAAATGTCGCATCGTCATTTCAGCACGATGATTTTCATCCGGGTAATCTCATCGTCAATAATGGAGAATTTGGCGGCGTGATCGATTTCAATCGCTATAACTGGGGGGGTGATCCCATACATGAGTTTTATAAAACTGCACTTTTTTCACGCAGTGTCAGCGTTCCGTTTTCTGTCGGACAGATAGACGGATATACCGGGGGGGGAACGTCTCAAAAGAGTTCTGGAAGAGATATTCCTTCTATGCCGCAATGAGCATCGTTCCCGATATGGTATGGTCATACCGATACTCCGTCCGGACAGGCACCACAGACCAGATCAAACGATCGCAAAAGAGAGTTCAGTTGATCGTATGTGATCACGAGGGCTTTGAACAGGAAATCCCCCCCCACTGGTATGAAAAATTCAGAGATGCCGGGAATTTTCATCGGGGCCATCTCTCTAAACGTTGCCGTTTTTCAGATGATTCGCTGATTTGTCTCCCTACCCGTATCAATGAATTTGGTTTGGATCAAAAATATCGGGCGATTATCTGTTATCTCTTGTGGACGAACATCCCCCCCGGGACCATCCCGCCGGGGGGGTTGACCATCCGCCTCCCGGAGCAGGCGGGCACCGCGTCCCGGATGGCGTCGGAGACAAACGCCTTCCCCCTGTCGGCATGCCTCCGGCAGCATCTCGCCCCGCACCAGATATGCGGTGATGGCCGCGGCAAGAGCGCACCCGGAGCCGTGCACCTCATAGGGGGGGTAGCGGGGGGGACCGTCAAGGACCATCTGTTCTGTGGAACAAAGAAAGACGTCCGGGGGGGACGTTTCGGTGGTCAGGTGCCCGCCTTTGATGAGCACCGCTTTTGCTCCCATGGCAAGCAGCTCCCTTCCCGCGGCGGTCATCTCCTCAACCGTGGTGATCGTTTCCCGCTTGGTCAGCACACAGAGTTCCGGTATGTTCGGGGGGGTGACAAGTGCGGCACGGGGGGGTATGAGCCGCTCGCACAGGGCAGAGACACCTTCCCGTGAAGCGAGGCGTTTGCCGGATGTGGCAATCATCACCGGGTCGACAACAAGGGACACGGCACGGGGGGGAAGATTCTCCGCCACCGTTTCAATCGTTTTTGCATCCGGCAGCATACCGGTCTTCACCGCCGAGATGGCAAAATCCTGAAACACCGCGTCCATCTGGCAGGTGAGGGTATGCGTATCAACCGTCAGGCTGGAGAGCACCGCACGGGTGTTCTGGGAGGTCACTGCCGTTATCACCGTACATCCCCCCCACACCCCCCCGAGGGCGGAAAATGTCTTGAGATCTGCCTGAATCCCGGCCCCCCCTCCGCCGGAATCCGATCCTGCAATCGTGCAGCGCAGGGTATCTGCGGTCGTTCCATTGCTGTAGTATTGCACCCGTATCCGATTGAAGCTTTATGCCGGTTTTAAGTGGCGTGGTGGACAACATTCATCTATGGATATTGAAGAGCTGACACGGCGATGCCTGTCGGCAGGAACGGATGAAGAGACCTGTGCCCTTCATCTCCGGGATCAGATTCTTTCGATGAAGCCGGATGTTTCATCAGAATATGCGTTATCAATGGCCCGTGCCGTCGTGGAAGAAGTACAGAACAGCAATCTGGCTGAATCAGATCTGATCACCTACACCAAGGCCGATGTGACCATGGGTGAGTTTGGTGTCGGTTCCCGTGGGGGCCGGAGACTTCTTTGCCCACCGGCAGTTCCCGAAGATCATCGGCGGCAGCGATGCCTCGGTCGGCGTCGATGAGATGGACGATGCCGGTGCCGTGGAGGGGGGCCGGGAAATATATCATCACCACCGTGGACGGCATGCACTCACGCCTCTCGGACTATCCCTTCCTTGCAGGCTTTCATGTGACCCGGGCCACGCTGCGGGACGTCTACGTCATGGGCGCAAAACCGGTGGCCCTGCTCTCCGACATCCATGTCGGCGACGACGGCGACGTGGCAAAGATATTCGATTACACCGCAGGCATCGCGGTGGTCAGTGAAGCCATGGGTATCCCGCTCGTGACCGGCTCAACGCTGAGAATCGGCGGCGACATGGTGCTGGGCAGCCGGATGACCGGCTGTGTGGGTGCGGTCGGCATTGCCGATCACCTCACGGCACGCACCGCAACCGAGCCCGGCGACTGCATCCTGATGACGACCGGGGCAGGCGGCGGCACCATCGCAACCGCGGCCATCTATTCCGGCTTCCCGGATGTGGTGCAGCGGACGATCAACCTCTCGTTCCTGCGGGCGTGTGAGGCATTGCTGAAAAGCGACGTCCTGACCCGTATCCACACCATGACCGATGTGACGAACGGCGGTCTCCGGGGGGGAGACGCCTATGAGATGGCAGAGACGGCCGGGTGCCGGATTGTCATCGAAGAAGAGGAACTGCGTTCCTTGTTGACCCTGAAGTGCTCAGCATGCTTGACGCACTGGAGATTGACTATCTGGGCGTCTCGCTGGATGCCCTGCTTGTCGTGACCCGGCCGGAGGATGCCGACGCGGTCATTGACGTGGTGCAGTCAACAGGTGTTACCATGAAGAAAATAGGCTATGTCACCGAAGGGCCGGGAGATGCGAAACTGGTCACAGGCGGCGAGATGACCGACTTCATTCCCCCCCGCTTCCGTGAATCGGCATACACCCCCCCGGTCAAGAAAGTCGTGGACACCACGCCGCATGATGACTTCGAAGCGATGAAAAAGCGGGTGGCACGGGCCGGAGATGCCGCACGGGATAAAAAAGAGAGAGTGCTTGCAGCTCTCCGACAGGCAGAATAACCTATTCTGCCGAAAATACTTCTTTTACGATACCGGAGAGAAAGGCGTCCATCTGGATATATTCATTGCCCGCATCCCGCATCATTAGATCCGCATCCGCAATCGCCACCGTTACGCGGGGGTCGTTGTACTCCTGTTTTCGGGCCCGCGAGAGTTCTTCGAGCACCTCGGATCCGGAGAGGCCGTACTCCAGCATCAGGATTTCAATGACCGATTTTGCCTTGTCAATGTCCCCCCCGTTCTGGAGAATGCGGAAGACCGACCGGGCGATATTGCCCGTCTCTGATTCCAGATACTCTTCAAACCCGCCTTCAATCCGGTCGTCGCAGTTCATCTGGCAGAAGAGAATGGCCTTCCGGGCGTCTCCCTGTGAGGCGGCGGCGATTAACTCCATCTCTTCTTTGTCATATGCTGTCTCCGGCACCCCCCCTTCCTTTTCAAGAATTCCGGTCATCAGGCGAGCACGGTCTCGTCAGAGAGCGGCCGGAAGAAGAGGGGGGGCAGGGCACGAGAGGTGATCGCCGGGATGATTGCGCTCTGGGTTCTCGTGATGAAGACGAACCGGCAGGTCCCGGAATACTGTTCCATCATGCGGCGCAGTGCCTGCTGCGCCTCAAAGGTCAGGGATTCCGCCTCATCAAAGACCATCAGTTTAAACTCTGCATCCAGCGGTTTCACCGAGGCAAACCAGCGCACGATATACTTGAAATTCGCGATGACACTGGCCTCTTTTTTATAGAGATGGGAGAACTTCTCCTCATTCTCCAGATAGGTCCTGCCGCCCCCCCGGAAGAGCGCTCCTGTCTGGATGACGGTCATATTCTCCTTCCAGAACTCGCCATAGAGTGCCCGTGCGATGCATTCCACCGCAGCACTCTTTCCGGTACCGTGACGACCGCTGATCAACAGATGCGGCAGCATCGAATCCGCGGAGAATGCCTTCACCATCTCGATGACCGCGTCCTGCCCGCGGATGTCGGCGAACGTCTCCGGCCGGTACTTTTCAATCCATAGCATCGGCGAGCGTCTCCTGCATTCTCTGCAATGCGGCATAGAGCAGGCGCTGGTTGTCATGATCCGCCATCAGCTGTTCGCCTGTTTCATGGGTCATGTTCCTGCACGCCTGCGTAATACGGGGGGGCAGTGCCCGCGTCAGTTCGTCGACAATCGTCAGGGTTGCGGTCTGTGCGGTGCGGGAGAGGGGGGGGTTGAGATCAATCGTGATGACGGTCTTTCCCATTGAGACAAGGGCCTCGCACCGGTCCCCCCCGTCTTCGAGCGGCACAAGCACCACGTCGGCCGCATAGATACCCTCCCGCAGGCAGAGCGCCCGGTCGTGGGACAGGGGCAGGAGGCGTTCGGCGGTGCCTTCGAGGACCGTGACGCCCGCTGCCTGCAGGTGTGCGGTGATGGCCGCCATCCGTTCTTCGGTGCGGTGAAACAGGTTGACCTCCACTGCGGCGCCGGAGCCTCGGCCAGTTCGCGGATTTCGTCTGCGGCAAGGGCCGCGGTGTTTCCGTTTACGGATATGATCGGGCGGGAGCCCGCCAGCAGGAATGCGGCAGCGGTTTTTTCCGCACGCTTTGCGGAGGCGGATGACGCTTCTCCCAGGAGATAATCGAACGCCTCTCCTCTGCCATGCGCACTGGCTCCTTCGACGACAACAATGTTGGAACGGACCGCGTCTGCAATCCGTTCGCGTGCCACCAGTGACTGGTAGCGGGGGGGATGATCTTTGGGTATCATGGTATCACTTCAATAAGCCGGAACCCCCCCTTTGCTGCCACATGCAGTTCCAGAGGGGTTCCGAATTCAGATAGTACAGGGAAGGCTTTGTTTCCAAGGGCAAAAACACCCTTCCCCCCCAGCATGGTCATGGACGCGGGAATACCATTGGCTTCGCATGCCTGTAGTGCCGGTCGGATCTCATCCGGTATGAGCCCGCTTTTTTCGGCAAACGCTCTTGATATACGGAAAAAATCCTCCGGGCTTTCGGCGCATCCGGGGGGATACGCCTCCGTGACGCGGGCCATCTCGTTTGGAGAGGTGATGACGTCAGCGGTACTCAGTGCTCCGAGGCTCAGTGCCGCAATGTGGATACTCTCTCCGTGCATGCGGGTGATGGCAGGAGTGATGCCGGGCTGTGTCCGGCAGACGATACCTCCCCCCCCGGTGCATGCGGCCACATCGCCCAGTCCGGTCCGGGAGTGCAGCTCGGACAGGTGGGCGAGCCGGGCGAGGGCCACGTCGGTATGATGGAGATCAAAGAGGGCGTTTGTTGCAGCGAGGGTGGCCAAAAGTGCCGCTGCCGAGAGACCAAACCCGGCACCCGGCGGCAGGGACGTCACCGTCTTCACCGCTGCGGTCACCCCCCCAGTTTTTTGAGCGCATACTCGATGGGCGGGGACGTATGGCCGATACTGATCTCCTCGCCCGGACGGTGCTCAAGACAGACCGAGACCGAGGTTCTGTCCGCAGGCGTGACCGTGGCATATACCCCCCCTTTGTCAATCACGATGCCCCCCCCGCCGCAGCTCCCGGTGTTCTCCGGTGTGTCTCCATCCACTCTCCGGAAATACCCGGAGATGTGGCCGGGGCAAAAGCCTATCGCAGCAGGTGCCATAAACGCTCTGCCACCTCTGTCTTCGTTCCTTCCACGTGCACGCACCCATCTTTCGTGATCAGGTCGTATGCACCGGAATCCGCTCCCAGTGCATCCGGGGGGGTGTTGGCCGCCACCAGATCCACCCCCCCTGCATCCAGCAGGTGTTGGGCCTCTTCGTGGCTGTTCCATCCCAGTTTAAACCCGACAACGGTCTTCGGCCGGTTCTCTGCCTGCATCACGTCCTGAATGATCTTGGGCAGGGGGGGAAGAGGTCAACCGAAATCTGCTGCCCGCTGGGAATCTTCCCCTCGTATGCTGCCGGTGCGAAATCGGAGATCGCGGCTGCACTGATATAATAGTCAAAGGTCTGTTCGGCACAGAGCGAAAGGACGGCCTCCCGCATCTCCCCCCCGGCCGACTCTGCATGGACATTGTCTACGTGAGGCAGGGAGAAGGTGTCCCCCCCGTGCACCACCCGGACTTCGGCACCCAGACGGGAGGCCTCGCGTGCCAGTTCTCTGCCCATTTTGCCGGTGGACCGGGTGGTCATGACCCGCACATCGTCCAGACGTTCGCGGCAGGGCCCGCTGGTGACGAGCACCGTCTTCCCTTTGAGAGGCAGACCGGAGAGGGCCCGTTCGGTCTCATGCACGATGGTCTCGATATCGGCAATCTTTGCCTTCCCCCCCTCTTCGATGCGGGGGGGGTCAACGATCATGATGCCCCACGTCCTGAGGGTCTCAAGACAGGCGCGGACACCGGGGGGGTGGCGGTACATACTCTCGTGCATCGCGGGCACCAGAACGATGGGCATGCCGCTGCCGATGGCCGTGGTGGCAAAGGTCGTCACCGGCGTGTCGTCGATGCCGTGGGCAATCTTACAGATGGTGTTCGCTGTTGCCGGTGCGATCAAGAGCAGGTCGGCGCTCCCCCCCCGTCGCCACAGTAGGTGACATGCTCGACCAGTCCTCCGCACCGGGTCAGGGTAACGTTTCCGGTGGCATAGGTGATCGCGTCCGGGTGGAGAATGCCGCAGGCAGCGGTTGTCATCACGCCCTGCACGTCGGCTCCGCAGCGCCGGAGTGCATGGCCCAGCCGTACCCCGTCAATCGCGGCAATGCTGCCGGTGAGGCCCAGAACAATCTCTTTTCCTGCCAGTGTTGTGCGTATTGTATTCATTGTATCATCACATCATGCACCATGTGCCAGACGCCCGGTGCATATTTTTTGACCCGGTACGGGATAATCTCTGTGGCATATCCTGCCTCGGCGCAGCACCGGGCGATTTCTTCGGACTGTTCCCCGACCGTGTGGACATGCAGCACACTCCCCGACCGTACATGCGCACAGGCATCCGAAAGAAACGCGGGTGCGTCAAAATGGCCCATCAGGATATGGTCGTAGACGCCTCTCAGGCAGTCCCGGCAATCTCCGTGTTCCGGCGTGACCATGGGCCCGACACCATTGGCCGCGATATTTTTTTCCAGATAAGAAAACGAATCGGGATTGATTTCCATGGCATGCACCGTCGCACCGCTCACTGCCGCGGGTATGGTGAAGTAGCCGATGCCCGCAAACATATCCGCACAGCGGATCGGAGGATCTTTTTTGGATGCCCGGATAACCCCCCCGGAGATTCGTGTTTTTTCTTCCCGGTTGCCCATGGCAAACATCACCTTCAGGGGGGGATCCAGATAAAAAACAAAACCCGCTTCGTGGTGACAGACCTCACCACATTCCCCGTATACCAGCGATGCCGCGGGGGGGATGCGTTTTTCTCCGGTGTATCCGGATATATAGACAATGCCCCCCCGCGGGTGCAGCCAGTCGCAGATCCCGGTGATCTCCTCCGGTGTGGGGGGAGTGCCATGCAGGATGGCAACGTCACCGAGCATCTGGTAGCCTCTCCCGGCATACGGCGTCTTTTCGGCAAGCACCGAATCCGCATCATACCCCCCCTCTTTGACCGGAATGAACGCATCCGTCCCTCTGACATACGGGCGGCGGGACGCATCCACCCATTCCGCATTCTTTAGTTCCGGAAGCATCTCACGGGGGGGATATTTCCGCACCCTCATGGTTATCCGACCAGAATGATCTCTTCTTCCTCGTGGTCGCGAAGAATTTTCACTTTTTCATGGGGGGGCTGAGTCTCAGCCAGGCATGCGCCTTGACTTCCTTTATGTCGTATGAGACCGGGTCAAGGATGCCTGCAATATCATTGTCCGTATAGGTGACGTCGGCTCTTTCCGCCTCCCTCACATTGCCAATAAGCCGGAACCCGCTATCATGTTCGTGCAGGACATTGGATCTGCCTTCAATCAGATCGAACACCCGGATGAGGCCGGAATCCGTGCCTTTGACCTCGTAGTATCTTTTATTGAACATAATGACATCGCCCTTCCGAAACTCCGGCAGCCGGAGGAGATGGTGATGCGGTATACCTTTTTCCCGTCCTGCTCCCCCCCGATCAGTTTGGGATGCCGGGTGGCCTTCCCGCCCATCTCGGTGATGATCTGCCGGGTAATGGTGTCCCCCCCGATACTATGGCTGGAGACCACGATGTCCACCCCCCCGTCACGGTATCATCAATCCGCGTGATAAACGAGAGGCGCTCCCCCCCTAATTGCTGCACACTCTCCTCAATATCATAGGCGATCTTCACCGCCCGTTCCCGTTCGAATGTGTCCGGTCTCCGGCCGGTTGCGCGCACCTGAATGGTCGATGCATAATACCCGCCGGATAACCGGCTGCACCGGTCGCAGTTCTCTTTTGTCCAGACAATTAACGTCTCACAGGTCTTGTACACCGGTTCTCCGTAGAGTATTCCCCGTACATAGACCGTGCACTGGGTGCGGTTGGGACTGATCTCGCGGGTACTGATGGCCAGTTCCAGATCCTGCACATCGACATGGGCGGAGACGGCCCCGAATGCCAGTTCTTCGGAGAGTTTCTGGCGGTCATAGGGCACATCCGTCCAGGTGTTCACCTTTTTAATCGAACCGCAGGTGGGGGGGCAGATGACGCAGGGCAGCCGCGGTTCACAGGTGAGCCATTCAATATCTGATCGCAGGCATGTATTGCATAGACCTTCGTTTTCGGTTTTGCCCCCCCCGCATTTGGGGGGGCAGAAGTTTTCCTGTATTGTCATATTTCATCCGGTCTCTTTTTAGGTACGGTAAATCTGGGCATGGGGGACGCCCCCCCGATTCTCATATATCCGTTTTGATCAAGAATTCCACATGCTATTGCCGTCCGGACTGCTTTCTCTCCGATCAGGTTGCAGTTCGTGGCATGCTCTATGACGTCTTTTACCTCCTCTTCGGTGCAGACCGTCGTGCCGTAGAATGCCTCGGTTACGTGTATGGTCAGATCTCCGTCGGTAAGGGTGGTGTTAAGCAGTTCTTTGTCGCATATTGCAACGATGCCGCTTACCCCCCCTGAGTAGCGGTGTATCTTCATATACATGATGTAATAGTATTTCGCAGGAATGATTAAAAATATGGGGAATACCCTAGGAAAGGGTAATTTCCACACCGTATACCTTCGCGGGCGTGTGTGCATGGATTCTCCATGCATCATCCTCGCTGAAGATGCCCCGTTCAAGATATTTCCGGGTATACCGGGGGGGTACGGATTTCGGGCCGATGACCGCTCCCGGACGGGAGTTGTCATCCATATAGTCGCTTTCCATCGTGAACTCCAGATGGCTTTCCACGCTGCCGGGATACTCTCGAGGCGTGCCAGGAGGGAGGGCATCAGGGGGGGGTGTCCGGCATGCCGAAATGTTTGACCACGCGTCTGGGTGACATACCGATGTGTCTGGCCATGTCGGCCACATCGCTGCACGGCCCGGTCTCCGCATGTATCTGGAGGGCACAGCCACTGTCATGCGCAAGAGAGAGGGCGTGCTGTAATATGCGGTTCGATGCCTCCCAGACATCCGGTTCGACCGGGTAATGCGGGCGCCCGGATTTCAGGGCGACGGCGGTATGTTCCCCCCCGACATATTCTGCGGCAATGTCAAGGCCACGTTTCATCACCCGTTCTGCATCAGACAATGACATCCGCTCGGTTAGTCTGCCGATCTCCGCCGGGTGGACGCCGAATACCGGAAAGACCACGACACCGGTCTCCCGGATGGCCGCCGCGGTCTTCAGGGTTATTTCGTAGACCTCCCGGAACTCGTCTCCGGTGATGGGGGGGTGTATGCCGTGAGACCACGACGGTTTGGTGACGAGGAACATGTGGGTGCCGCCCGCCCGGAAAAAATCCTTGGCTGCCTCTGTCCCCCGGCCGTTCTCCCGGTCGATGTGGATATGGTCGTCAGTTACCGGGATGCCCAGTCCTGTCATCGATATCAATGATTTCCATCAGGGGATATTCACCGTCAAACTTCAGGGATGCGGTGCAGGTGATGTCTTCCACCGTGGTCTGGATCTCGACCTCAAGCATCTTTCCTGCCAGTTCACTGTAGCCGAAGGAATTTATTTCCATCATATTGGTATTGATGGTGACCGATACCGAGTCCACGCAGGGCTGCAGGGCGACCGCATTGGCAATGGCCGTCTCTACGGACTTGGCGGTGTCGGGAGATATAGGAGTACCCACCCACTGGTGGTAGAGGGCACCAAGCTTTATTCCTGCCTCAAAGGCAGCCTGAACGTCATCTCTTGTCATTACAGGTGGTTTCTCCGGTGAATCAATTAAACCAGTGGTTCCGGTGACATAATTATGATTCTTTTACGAGTCTTATTTGACCATACCTTGGTCTAAATGCATCACCTGAAATTGACAGTTGTTCGATCATTTTTTCAACATCGTCCTTTTTGTGTCCGGATGACACCAGATGACTGATGATGTCAGATTCCTTTGCGATGCCATTTTCGTCTGCCAGTTCGCGGATGGTCTCTATTAATATTCGCCCAATATCCCGGCGTTTCTTTGAGACCCCCCCGGTGACCAGTTTGTCGATATCGTAGGTACCGGTCTCGGCGTCATAGGCCACTTTCTTGAGACACCGGTCGGCAATCTCGATGACCCGGTCCGCATCGGAAAACTCGATCACGTTGCTGAGCCGGATACGTGCACTCGCCTCGGAAAGACGCACCAGTCCTTCCAGCTGCCGCGCGGTGACCGGCACCGGTTTGCTGTTATCGTCCGCCATACTCCTCAGGTTCAGATAATACCCGATGAGGTGTTCACGGGCCTCATCCGAGAGAATCGGGAAACAGTTCCGTTTTGCATAGGCGATGTATTTCCGGAATACGTCCGGCTCTATCTCCGGGGTGACGGGTGCCAGCTGGCGGGTGATGTAATCTTCATCAATGCCTTCCTCCGGGTATTTGTTGTTGTGCTGGATCAGTTCACCGACACTGTGGGACTTTAGGATATGTTCCCCCCCGATGGCACGGTCCAGTTTCTTTTCCGGCTTGTCCTCCATGATGAAGATGAGATCAAAACGGGACAGCAGCGAGGGCGGCATATTGATCTGCTCGGCAATAGGGGGGGCATACTCGTCAAACCGGCCCATCTTCGGGTTCGCGGCTCCCAAAAGAGCACACCGTGACCGAAGGGTGGCGGTGATACCCGCCTTGGCAATGGATATGGTCTGCT
Organism: Methanogenium cariaci JCM 10550; assembly: GCF_001315945.1. Taxonomy (GTDB): domain Archaea; phylum Halobacteriota; class Methanomicrobia; order Methanomicrobiales; family Methanomicrobiaceae; genus Methanogenium; species Methanogenium cariaci. The sequence goes on from NZ_BBBG01000003.1 coordinate 35,689, forward strand.
GTTCCATTGCTTCATGGAGTGCACTGCGATCTTCCTTTGCCATCTTGTCCATCTCATCGACCGCAGCGATACCCATGTCCGCAAGGACCAGCGCACCGGCCTCAAGGGTCCACCTGCCGTCACCGAACTCGTCTTTGACCGCCGTTGCGGTCAGTCCGGCAGAGGTGGACGATTTTCCGCTGGTGTAGATCCCGCGGGGGGACAACTTGATCACGTAGCGGAGCACCTGGGATTTTGCAATACCCGGATCTCCGACCAGAAGCATATGGATGTCCCCGCGAAGACTGCTGCCGTCCGGCATCTGTTTGGCGATACCGCCGAAGAGCACGAGTGATATCGCCGTTTTTACATCCTGCATGCCATAAATCGAGGGGGCGATGGAGTGGGATATCTTATCATAGATGTCGGGGTCCGTACTCAGATCCCGGATGATCTTTTCATCCTGTTCTGAGATCTCCACCTCTTCAAACTCTTTTTCCCCCCCGATCTCAATCGAATTGGCCTCGATGTAGATATCAAAGAGAGTACTTTTCTGGCCGTGATTCATCCGCTGGACAGAGCGGAGAATCCCGTTGATGATCACCCGGTCACCCGGAGCAACGGTGCCGGTCAGGTCATCGATCACGTCCACGTCAAGCGTCTGCGGCTGTTCCCCCCCGCCTCTCAGCCCTTCTGGTGATTCCTGAATCCGCAGTTTCTGTGCATCGACAAAGGTGGACATGCTCGGCACGAGTTCCATCTTTGTTGCCCGTTCACACTGGGCGCAGGGCCGGTAGGGTTCCTGAAACCGGGAATACTCCTGATGGTAGGGCGCACTCATCGTACCGCATTGCAGACACCGGAAGACGGCCTCGGTCAGCCGCGGCCGCACTTCCGTTGTCTTTCGGAGAATTCCCTCAACCGAGACGAAGGTATTGATATGGTGGGCACGGATGTCACGGACATCGATTTTTTTGGGAAGGCAGCGGAAGCGGATATTGATTGTGTCCGCATTTTCACTCTCATCCTTGGTAAAGATCAGATTGTGATTTCTGATGGCGTCCTTTACATCCCCGATGACCTTACCGGGAGTGTGCAGGATTTCATCTGCAATCTCCAGACCGGTCTTTCCCCAGTTGGAGAGTTCCCGGTAATCAATCTCAAGGGATTTCAGATGCGGATACTGCGCACTGATCTCTCCCAGCTCTTTCCGGTAATGCTTTGTTAAAAAACTGTTCCAGTCGGCTGCACGGTCGGTAATCTCCAGATCATCAATGTCGTCTTCCACCCGGCTTCCTCACTGTCTCGCGGCGTCCGCACTCAGTACAATATTTGCAATCAGTGCTTCCATCTGTATCTCGCTGTTTGCCCCTTCACTGAGACGGAAATCCGTTTCCCCGAGATGGGCAATTAACTGGGTTTTCAGCCGTCGTTCCAATGGGATTTTGATGATGGACCGGTACATCTGGTTGATCAGCTCGTTGGGTGCAATGTCCCCCCGTGAATAGAGGAGGTCATGCACCAGCGCTTCCGCCCCCCCTTCATAGTCACCGGCAACCGATGTCTGCATCAGCCCGGCGATCTCTTCGGGACGTGCCGTTGACGTGATCTCATAGATCATATCTTCGTTTATCTGCGTGGTGACAATGGCAGCGCCCTGTAACGCGTTGATCGCTTTTCTCATATCGCCCTGAGCGACATAGACGATGGCATCCTCTGCTCCGGGCTGCACACCAGCCCTTCGGTTTGGGTGATGCGGGCGATCTCCGTTTTTATTGCCTCCGGCGAGAGGGGCCGGAACCGGTATATGGCGCACCGGCTCTGAATGGGATCGATGATTTTTGACGAATAGTTACAGGAGAGGATAAACCGACAGTTGGGCGCGTAATTTTCCATCGTACGGCGGAGCGCTGCCTGTGCGTCAGGGGGGGTCAGCGCGTCTGCCTCGTCAAGAAACAGAATCTTGAATTCAGCCCCCCCTCCGAGAGGTGCGGTACGCGCAAACTGCTTGATCTGGTTTCGTACGACATCGATGCCCCCCCGTTCATCGGACGCGTTCAGTTCCCGGAAATTCATCTGCCAGGTTTCCCCGAAAAATTCCCGTGCCAGAGCTACTGCCGATGTCGTCTTGCCGATACCGGCATTTCCGGTAAACAAAAGATGCGGGAGGTTTCCTGATATAACATATGATTTCAGACGGGAGACGATCTCGTCCTGCCCGACCACATCATCCAGCACCAGCGGACGGTATTTTTCAATCCAGATTGTATTTGCAGTCATTTGTGTTCCCCGACCCGGTAATTATGCACTGAGAGAGACAGTGTACACCTGTTGTTATCATATTCTGCACATAAAGAGTATTTAGCTAATCGATTGATGTCGGTGATCCGGGAGTGATGATCCCGATGCGTTGAACAGATAGCATATAGACTGTCCGGACAAAGTGATCTGATAAGGACCGAGTGTATGGAACCCTACCTGAAAGTATTTGCCGATGACCTGAATGCCGGGAAGAATGATGCACAGAAGAATGGAATCCGGACTCTTTCCCAAAGAACGATTTCAAAATGTCTTTTTTGTGGTGCACTCACGGAGGTCCCGGATGCCGATAAACCGATGCTGCACCTTTCTCTCTATGACCCGACGGGCATGCTGACGGTGGGCTACTATACCGGCAATCCGGATATATCCACATTTCTGAACGAGACTGACCTGCCGGTGTTCGTTCTGTGTGCGGCGGGGGGGATGCGCTGCACGGCAGACGAGTGCATGCCGGTGCTGGAATCTGTCGTCCCAGTCTCACGGGCGCTGCGTGACACCTTTGTCGTTGCTGCGGCAGCAGACTTGATCGGGCTGCTTGAGCACGCGGATCTGTCTCCTGACCGAAAAGAGCGCATATGCAATATGGCAGAGCAGGCGCTGGCAACCGTGCTCACCGAACATCCCGTCGCTGCGGTGCCGGACGATGCGCTGCTTTCAACGGTGGAACAGGTGATCCGGGATATATCCGACGAGAAAAACGCGGTGTCGCTCGATCTGCTGCTCGCCGCACTGGGGGAAAATGGCATCTCCCGCGAAACCGCCCTTGCGGTGTTGAAGACCATGATCGAGGACGGGGACTGTTATCAGCCCAAACCGGATATCATCCGGCTGTTGTAACACAATGACCCCCCCGAATTTCTTTCCGAAGGGCCCGCGCTTCTGATGACACACACGCAGAGGATACTGGTGATTGCGGATGCGCATTTCGGTGCCGAGTCCGGGTTCTCCCGGAAGGGGGGTGCATATCGCAAGCAACAGCACCGACCGGCTCCGGCGCATCAGTGCGTGTATCGATGAGACCGACCCGGACCTGCTGCTGTTTCTCGGCGACCTGAAGCATTCGGTTCCGATGATGAGCCGTCAGGAGTGTGCGGAACTTCCCGGTATTCTGGATGCCATCCGAAACCAGATCCCGTTCCGGCTGATTCCGGGGAACCATGACGGGGGGGGCATCGAACGCTTTCTGCAGCCGGAAGAGCTGCTGCCGAAAACGGGAGTGATTATTGACGGCACGTGCTACGTGCACGGGCATATGCATCTTCCCCCCCCGGCATCAGCGGGGCACCTGATCGTCTGCGGGCATCACCACCCGGTCGTCAGCCTGTATGACGAGGTGGGCTGTTCCCTCCGGGCCCAACCGGCGTATCTTCTCGCGGAGGTAGACGAGGCGTCCGCCGGGTTTGCCCCCCCCATACTACAGGCAGGGGGGGCACCCGCATCCTGTTCATGCCCGCATTCTTTGAATATGCGGGGGGGGTGTTGATGTCCGAAAGATTCCGGTGAGCGGGATGGGCCCCGTCTCGCGCTGTTTTGATACCGGAAGTGCGGAAGTATTCCTGAGTGACGGAACCTACATCGACCGACTGGAGGCACTGATCACCGATGCCCGCACGTAATCTGCTGTCGCCTGCAATACAGGCGACACTTCGGAAACGGAATTTTGCGGAACTCTCGCTGACCCAGCAGCAGGCCATACCCCCCCCGATCACCGAAGGAAAAAATCTCCTGCTCATCGCCCCCCCGACGGGCACCGGAAAGACCGAGAGTGCCATGCTCCCGGTGTTCGACCAGCTGCTCCGGCTGCAGGGGAGCGGGTTTAAGGCCGTGTATATCACGCCCCCCCTGCGATCCCTGAACCGGGACATTCTGTTGCGCCTGCAATGGTGGTGTCATGAACTGGGGCTGAGCGTCGGCGTCCGTCACGGGGGATACCTCGCAGTATGAACGGAGAAAACAGGCGCTGCATCCCCCCCGGATCTCCTGATCACCACGCCCGAGACCCTGCAGGCGCTTTTTATCGGCAAACGTCTCCGGGAACATCTGCCGCAGGTCCGGCATGTGATCATCGATGAGATTCATGAACTCGCCGGAAGCAAACGGGGGGGGCGCAGTTATCCATCGCCCTTGAACGTCTGGCGGCATATGCCGGGGGGGAGTTCCAGAGGGTCGGTCTGTCTGCCACCGTGGGAAATCCAAAAGAGGTGGCCGCCTTTCTGACGGGTACCGGGAGGGACCATACGATTGTCAATATCCCTGCCGCACCCCCCCATATGGATATCTCCGTCCGGTTTGCCGGGGAGGCCTTTGATTCGCAGGTGCGTGCGGTGGAACAATGCATCGAACATGATGCCTCCTCGCTGCTGTTTGTCAATACCCGGTCGACCGCGGAGGCGCTGGGGCACCGCCTCTATGAACGGGGCGATGTAGAGGTGCACCACGGCTCCCTTTCCAAAGAAATACGGATTGACGCGGAGGACCGGTTTAAACGCGGGGGGGAGATCCGGTCTCTTATCTGCACGTCGTCGATGGAGCTGGGCATCGATATCGGCCATGTTGAACGGGTCATCCAGTTCGGTTCCCCGCGGGAGGTCTCGCGTCTGCTGCAGCGGGTCGGGCGGGCGGGTCACCGTCTGGATACCGTTTCGCACGGCACGGTCCTTGCCACCGGGTTTGACGATCTCGGGGGGGAATCTCTTGTCATCAGCGTAAGGCCAGACAGAACGAGTCCGAGGATATCCATATCATCCATGGTGCACAGGATGTGCTGGCGAACCAGATCGCCGCTTTGCTGGTGGAGTACGGCGAGCTCAGTATCGAACGGGTCACGTCCGTTATCGAACGGGCCTACGGATTTTCCGATTGTAGGGTGGCGGTCACCGACGTATGCAGGCAGATGGCGGAGCACCGGTTGATCACGATGGAGGAAATCTCCTGACCCGGACGGGGGAGGTGCCGGACCTACCTATACGGCAATCTCTCGATGATCCCCCCCGATGAAAAGAAGGTGCCAATCTTTGATCTGGTCTCCCGGCGCACGGTGGGCACCCTGGACGAATCGTTTGTCATCGGCTGGATCACCACCGGCGCGACCTTTATTGTCAAGGGTCAGCTCTGGCAGGTGGTTGATCTGGATGACGGCAAAATCATCGTCGAACCGGCCCACGCGGCGGGCGGCGAGCTGCCTCATGGGAGGGGGGGGAGCAGATTCCGGTGCCGTTTGCGGTTGCACAGGAGACGGGAAGTCTCCGCCGGACCCGTGCCTTTGCCGCGTATGGCGCGGACTCTGTGTCCCGGAGATACGCAGAGAATATTCTCGCATCGATGGATGCCGGTGGTGCCCCCCCCGTTCCTTCCGACCGGCTGGTGACGCTCGAACACTTTGACGAGGGCGTTGTCATGAACATCTGCGGGGGACACAAGGCAAACGAGGCCCTGTCCCGCGTCATCTCGATTCTGCTCACCGCCCGGCACGGTTCCAGTGTCGGCATTGAGACGGGGGGCCTACCGTATTGTGTTCCGTCTGCCGTCGGGCATCCGGGCGAAAGATATCCGTGACCTGCTGTATTCCGTTGATCCGGCACATATCGAAGGCCTGCTCCGGCTCGCGATGAAACGGACGGCGCTGTTCAAGTACAAGATCGTGCAGATTGCAAAGAAGTTCGGGGGGGCCATTGATGCGCAGGCCGATTACGAACGCATCAGCATCCACCGACTGCTGGAGACCTTTGAAGGCACGCCCATCCAGACGGAGACCTACCGGGAACTCTTTACGACCATCATGGATGTCAAAGAGGCCGCCCTTCTGGTGCAGCAGATCCAGTCCGGTGATACCGAGGTGGTCATCGCCCCCCCTTTCCGCCATCGGGCGGGAGGGTCTCTCCGCATCCCGCGATATTATCCCGCCGCCCAGCGCCGATCAGGCGATCATCGCTGCGGTGAAGCGCAGAATCGAGGATGACCGGATTCTGCTGTTCTGTATGAACTGCCGCAAATGGAAGAGTCTGACCAAAGTGTCACGCGTATCCGGTCCGCCCCCCCAGTGCCCGAAATGCGGGGGGCCCGTCTGGTGGCGGCGCTCAAACCCTGGGAGGATGAACTGATCCCCGCGGTCAAAAAGAAACAGAAGACAGACGATGATAAGGCGACTGAAAAGAGATTCCTGAAAAATGCCAATATCGTGCTTTCCAGCGGCAGGCAGGCGGTGGTGGCCCTTGCCGCACGCGGGGGGGTCGGCCCGGAGAACGCCTCCCGGATCATTGCCCGGATGGCTGACGGCGACGACTTCTACCGGGAGATCCTGAAAGCGGAACGCAATTTCATCAAAACACACCGGTTCTGGTAACCTATTTCGGGGGGGGAAAAATGTCCCTGCAGAAGGAAATACTATACCCATCCCCATCAAACAATTGTTGATTCTATGGCGGATGCAGAGTATAATATGGTGGACTACGATGAGACCTATCGCAGCTTCTCCATTGATGTACCTGAATATTTTAATTTTGGGTATGATGTCATCGACGACTGGGCACAGCGTGACAGAAACAAACTGGCGATGATCTGGGCGAACCAGGACGGGGGGGAGGAGAAGAAGTTCACCTTCCGGGACCTCAAGAACCTCTCCAATATGGCGGCCAACATCCTGTTGAAGTTCGGCATTAACAAGGGGGGGACCGGGTCATGATCATGCTGCCCCGTGTGCCGGAGTGGTGGATCTTTGTCATCGCCATCATCAAACTGGGTGCCGTGGTCTGTCCGGTGCCCTCGCTCCTGACCCCCCCCAAAGATCTCCATTACCGGATTAACGCAGGAAATTTCCGGATGGTCATAACGGACTGTGAAAATTCCGAAAAAATCGATGAGATCTCCGAGGAATGTCCGTCGCTGCAGACGAAACTTATTACCGACGGGGGGGAAAAGGACGGCTGGGTGAGCTATCAGGAGGAGCTGGTGTATCCGGCACCGGTATCGCACCGCAAGGTCAGCATGCCGTATACAAACCGGACCCGTGCAACCGATCCGATGCTCATCTACTTCACCTCCGGGACAACCGGGGGGGAACCAAAGATGGTGCTGCACAACAATGCGTATCCGCTGGGTCATATCGTGACCGCGAAGTTATGGCAGGACGTCTGTGAAAATGACGTGCACTTCACCTATTCGGATACCGGCTGGGCCAAATGCGGCTGGGGGAAAATATTCGGGCAGTGGATTCAGGGCACCTGCCTGCTTATCTACGATGTCTGGGGCAAGTTCAAGGCGACCGAACTGCTCCCGCTTATTGAAAAGTATGAGGTGACGACCTTCTGCTGCCCGCCGACGGTATACCGGATGCTGATCATCGCCGACCTTGCCAAGTACGACCTTGCCGAACTGCGCCACTGCTGCAGTGCGGGCGAACCCCCCCTGAACCCGGAGGTCATCAAGGTCTGGGAAGAGGGAACCGGCCAGAGGATCTATGAAGGCTACGGCCAGACGGAGACCTGCTGTGCCATCGCATCGTTCGGGTGCATTGAAAACAAACCCGGTTCCATGGGCAAGCCATCGCCGGGCTGGCATATCGAACTCCATGATGAGGACGGCCACCCGGTTGCCGATTATGAAGAAGGACGCATCGCTGTTTCCCTGAACCCCCCCCGTCCGGTCGCTGATTGTAGAGTATATCGATAACGACACGGCAAACGAGGAGTCGTTCCAGAACGGGTATTATTACACCGGGGACAAGGCCTACCGTGATGAGGACGGCTACTTCTGGTTCGTCGGCCGGGACGATGATGTGATCAAGAGCTCCGGATACCGCATCGGCCCGTTTGAGGTGGAAAGCGCCCTGCTGGAACACCCCCCCGCGGTTCAGGAATCCGCCGTCGTCGGTTCGCCGGACCGCATCCGTGGTCTGGTGGTAAAGGCGTTTATTGTTCTGAATCAGGGATTCGAGGGTTCGGAGCCGCTGATAAAAGAGCTGCAGAACCATGTGAAACGGGTGACTGCCCCCTACAAGTACCCGCGTATCATTGAATTCGTTGACGTGCTCCCCCAAGACCATTTCGGGCAAGATCAAACGCAATGTGCTGCGGGAAGACGAACTGAAACGATCCACAGACGACTGATCTCTTCTCCTGTGGTGCACTGCACCACAATTTTTTATTATGATGTGCACCAACATATGCTGTAATGGTGCGTTACTCTGTTACAATGGACGACGAGCTCGTCCGAAAAATTGACCGTGACTCAAAGGATCTGGGAATATCCCGTTCTGACTGGATATCTGAGGTGTGCACCACCCATTTTCCCGAACTGGAGGGGAATGGCATATCTCAGATCAATCCTGATGATTCGATTCATTTCCGGCACAATATTGTCGATTATGATGAGACCTACGAGTCATTCTCCATCGATGTACCGGAATATTATAACTTCAGTTTTGATGTCGTTGATGCCTGGGCAAAGCGGGACCGGAACAAGCTTGCGATGATCTGGGCGAACCAGCAGGGCGAAGAGAAGAAGTACACCTTCCGTGATCTCTCGCGCCTCTCCAATCAGGTGGCGAACATGCTCATCAAGTACGGGCCGGGGGGGAAGGGCGAACGCGTCCTCATTATGCTGCCGCGTGTCCCGGAATGGTGGTTCTTTGTGCTGGGCATGATCAAGATGGGAGTGGTCTACTGTCCGGCACCGACGATGCTCACCGAGCAGGATCTGAAGTACCGGATCAATGTCGCCGACATCAAGATGGTCATCACGAATGAGGAGAACGCCCATAAGGTGGACGCCATCTTTGACGAGTGCCCGTCTCTGGTCTCAAAGTTTATTGTTGACGCCGAACGCGAGGGCTGGATCAGTTATCCGGTGGAGCTGGCGTATCCTGCACCGGTCTCCAGTAAGCTGGTGCCGTTCCATGGTCTGGAGGGAACCAAGGCAACGGATCCGATGCTTATTTTCTTTACGTCGGGGGGGACGACGGGGGGGGAACCGAAGATGGTTTTGCATGACCACAGTTACGCACTCGGCCATATCGTGACCGGGCGGTTCTGGCATGATGTCCGGAGTACGGATCTTCATTTCACGGTGGCGGACACCGGCTGGGGGGGAAAGAGTACCTGGGGGGGTAAGCTCTTCGGGCAGTGGAATGAGGGTGCGGCCATCATGGTCTATGACATCCGGGGGGGCAAATTCAATGCGACCGGGCTTCTGCCGATCATCGAGAAGTACGGGGGGGTGACCACCTTCTGTGTTCCCCCCCACCATCTACCGGATGATGATCCTGGCGGAGCTGGAGAAGTATGACTTCAGTGAACTGCGCCATTGCTGCAGTGCGGGCGAACCGCTCAACCCGGAGGTGATCAAGGTCTGGAAAAAGGCGACCGGTCTGACAATTTATGAGGGATACGGCCAGACGGAGACGGTGCTGTGCATCGGGACGTTCCCCCCCTGTATGGAGTCAAAACACGGTTCCATGGGCAAACCGTCGCCGGGCTGGCATATTGAAATCCATGACGACGAGGGGGGGAAACCGGCTCCCCTGCATGAGGAGGGGGGGCATATCGCGATACGAACCGATCCACGGCCGATTGGTCTCTTCCACGAATATATCGATAATGATGTGGAGAATGCCAAGTCCTTTTCTGACGGCTATTACTACACGGGCGATAAGGCCTATCAGGATGAGGACGGCTACTTCTGGTTTGTCGGCCGGGACGACGATGTTATAAAGGCGTCGGGATATCGTATCGGCCCGTTTGAGGTGGAGAGTGCGCTGATTGAACACCCCCCCTCGGTGCATGAGGCGGCAGTGTCGGTACGCCGGATGTCATCCGGGGCCAGATCGTGAAGGCGTTTATCGTGCTCGCTCCCGGATACACGCCGTCGGAGGCCCTGGTCCATGATATCCAGAACTATGTCAAGAAGGTGACGGCTCCGTATAAGTACCCGCGTGCCATCGAGTTCGTGGAGAGTCTGCCGAAGACCATTTCCGGGAAGATTAAGAGAAAGGAGCTCAAGCAGCGGGAGATGGAAAAGGCCGAGAAAAAGAATAAGGATATTCAGGAGACGAATCCGGATGATATTCCGGAGACGAGTCTGCAGGTTGATCGGCAAAAAAATCAATAACGAAATGAATATATATTGGTAAATCAACCGGTGAACTGTTCATAAAACTGAACAACAAAATCCAGCATTCCAACCAACAAAATAAAATACACATCTTTATTTTGTTTAAGCACGAACTATGTTAGGCGCGAGGGTTGCCGAGCTTGGCCAAAGGCGCTAGGTTCAGGGCCTAGTCCTGTAGAGGTTCGAGGGTTCGAATCCCTTCCCTCGCATTGTTTTATTTTTTGAGTTGTTCTTGTCTTGTTTGTTTTTGAAAAAATACCCGAACGCGGACGGGTAGGAATTAAAGATGAATAAGGTTATACACTTCATTCGTGGCGGTTGTTATGGACATCAACGCGAGTATTATTGATCAAAGAATCCGGTTTTCTATCAATTGATCGGTGTAATCTCAGGCAATTATCTGTGCATCATGGCTGAATTGGTGCGAAGGAACAACCACACCCGTTGAATGTTCAATTTTTTCGATCAGATATATTATGAATAAATCCAAATTGTGCCTCAATAATGACTTAAAATTTATATTGGACAATTGAAACATATAAAAATGTTTTTCGTCTAAAAGGTAAACAATCAATTGTTCATATAATAATGAAAACAAGCACTTCAAAATTATACCAATACACAACATTACAAAATTGCACAAAATTGCGAATCCCTGAATGTGATTACAGAGATGGATTCGTTATTCTGAAAAACCACCAAATACCTGTGTGGAAGAATTTGAACAAATCATCAGTATCACATGAATCAGGAATATATCGCATTGAAAGGGATTGAATTCATTATCGATAATGATCCGATGAACTCAACATATAAATTAGCTCTTTGTAAAGGTGCAACTGAAATTTCTTACACTCACGCAGAAAAGGCATTTTTGAGTTGTGATTCCAAAAAATTGTTTTCCCTCTCTCATATATCACTGCGTACTTCATCCGATATTATTTCCCCCATATTTGACTCTCATTCATACATTCCTCAACTGAATACTGAATCTCATAAAAACAACTCATCATCCAATCAGCATTTCGAAAAGATTTTACTCCAATCATTGATTATTATTCAGGACATGGTGGTTTTGGTATACTCTGGGATCAAATGCAAAAAGACACCATACCTCCACAAATCAAAGATGGGTGGAATAAACTGTGCCACAAGATCAATGCCACCATTGTCAATCAGCCAATGAAATATTTCGGCAGAAAAAATTCCAATCAGATATATTCGGTTTTTGAGCTGGTTCCTGACTATTTGCCGGATGATTATTTTGAAGATTTTCCCGGATGTTCGGTCAATAATGATTTTTTTCCTATCCTCTGGAATATCATGATCTGTTCAAAAATGTTTCATATTCTAAATATCTGATTGAAAAAATCCACCAAAGATGGTGTTCGTTTACGATGTCTCTTGTGGATGACGAATCCGGAATATCATCCAAACAGGTTATGAATATTCTCATACATTCCACTAATGGAGAAATCGTCACTCAAAGTGAACAAAAATATCATGATGCTTCCGATCGGCCTCCCTTGCAGATCATACCAATTATCCAAAACTTACATTCAGGAGAGATAAATGAGAATGATTCCGACATTTTGTCATATTCTGCTGAAAATGTTGTGGATTCACTGCACAAAACAGTCAGTGAGTCATATACAGATCTAATTTTTGTTAAATCAGAATGGAATGACGCAGAAATTGAATTATCTCAAATCGATTCGGAAATTAAAAAATCAAAGGCATCCATTCAAAAAATAATGAACCAATACGGCATCGTAAGCAGCCCGGTTTCTGCCGTTATTGCTACATTGGAAAATGAGAAATCCTGTGTGAAAAGTGAACTCAATTCAAATGAACAAATAACCAAGCAGAGAAGAAATGATCTAATTCACCAGATTGATGGACAGAAAACAGAAATAAAAAGATCTGGAACGAATTTATGACTCTCTCTTATTTGATCATAAAGAATTTGCAGAAAAGAAGGCAGAGGTTCTTCAGCTGAATGAAGAATATGAAACTCTGGAACGGTATCTGAACGGAAGACCTCCGGCATTTGGCTATATAGGGAAACCAATCAAGAGGTTTTTGACGCACTGCGATGATATCGCTTCAAAATTTCTCCTTCAGTCTATTAATCTGTATATTGAGAAAAATAGTCCATCTTCACAGACAAACACGATATCTGACCTTCCTGAATGGTTCATTTCAGCGTTTGATAATTGGTGGAAAGACAAACAGAATACTCTTCACAGGGAGAGAACTGCCGGAGGAAAAATATCATATAACCCGGTATTATTGTTTGATCCCGGACATTGTGAAATCACCCTGATGGTTCCTGCACAACATATTCAGAGTAAACGTCCCCTTGATGAAGTTGTTTTCACCGTACATAGTTCCTCAGAAATAATATATGAAGAGACCCATCCCCCCCTGTGTCATGAAGGGCAGGGATATGTAAGTGAAGAGTTTCTCCTTCCACTCTCAGTACCTTCTGATACCTATTATGTTGAAATAGTGAGCAAAGATTCATCAAAACGATTCCCGCCAGTTGCGATATTTTCACCACAAAAAAAGTATGCCTGCTTTGATTATGAGACGGGTCGGTTAATCTCAGGTGATAATACTATTCTGGAAAAAAGTGCGTATGTAATCTATTCTGAGCCTGTCACCATAAACCGGAGAGTGCAATAATCGGATCCGGCCGGTTTTATGGTCCTTGGCAAGGATATTCGTATTGTTTGGTTGAGCCGGAATATTCTGACAGCGAACATGTTGTAATTGGAGTGGCAGATGGAACGGATGACGCAATAAATCATACATATCCATCCATTGCACTCGAAAACTACCATTCTCTTGACAAGATTAGGGTAAACAGTAAAACAACATTATCAGGACCGCCTCCGACAATACTCCTTTTCCTGCCTTTGCCTGAAGATCTGTCAGAATATCGTCTTTCAATTCATCCGCTTTGCCCGGGAACACTCTCTGAGACACATGTGTATTCTTATGATGACTTTAAAGAACATTGTTCGTTGAGTGAAGACGGGACGGCCTGCAGGTTTGATCTTGCATCTGACTTTTATTTGGGAAAACGGCCTATTGGCACATTTGCTGTTCGAATACGCAACCAGAAGAAAAAATTTGATCACATCCTTGAATTCTCGATTATTCCGGAACTCTCCGTTTCCTTTTCGAAGCATCTCTATACGCCGAAAAAAGGCAAAGAGATAGTAGCTCTGAGACTCGGTGGACCAACACAACTCCAGTGCAGGGTGGATGAGCCATTCGTCGCTGAAATAGAGAATCATTCATGGTTCATTTCCGGTCCGCTAATGCAGGACGTCAATGGAACCCTGAGTCTTGCCATCCCCGGAGAGATATCATTTAGTGGTACATTCTCCCTCCCCATTTCCCATCTGTCATGGCGGTTTGAAAACCCTGAAAAGGAAATTATCTGCCCTATTCAGCGAAATGTGATCACCGTTTCAGATGATGCATATGATGAACTGGGTGACGGAAAAACACTCACCATATTCCTTCCAGAAGAATATTCTGGGACGGGAACCATCACCATAACACCAGGAAAGAGTTACATCATGCATAACATCAGAAAGGGGGGGAAGGCAATTTTCTCTCTTTCGCGGTTTAACGATATATTACGGGAAACACATGCTCTGAATTATTCGTTTGCATTTTCCTTTGAATCACAGAAGGAGCACTTTGATACTCACCTGTTTGATCTGGATATCTGGGAGATATCAGGCTTTACCTGGGATGTTGCCACAGATGGTGACACAAGAGAAATAACGTTTAACTGGCAGGAAGAGGGGGGGGATGTTCCGGGAAGAAAGATGATCGTCTGGAGGGCTGGTCTGAAAGACGGTTCACCCCCCCAGAAAAAGGCTGAACTGGTGATACCTGCCGGAGCCAAGACATTAACCATGTCTGATGCCCGAAATAAAGTTCCTCCGGGAGTATATTATGCCCAGTTCATTAGAACCCGTGATGAATGGAGTTCTCCATCAGTTATGTTCCCCGGGAACATACACCAAATTTCTTCCAGTTTTCTGTTGAACTTGAAGGTTCTGATCTGTTGAAGGAAGGAGATGACCTTCTTGCAGCGGGACAGTATATTGAGGCAATTGAACGGTACCGTGAACTCGAACAGCTTAACACTCAACTCGACGGACTGTGGAAACAAAAAATCCAGAATACATTCATGTATACATTTCGGTATGATGAAGCCCTGAATCTCTTTGATGAGCTCCTACGAAACACCAGTTTCTTAAAACAAACTGATTATTCATATATTACTTTCAGGGTTTTTGAATGCCTGAAAAAACCTGAAAAAATGACGTATAATACGTTTATTCGTCTTTTAGTTGTTTTGGATCAACTCGTGAACATAAATGATAAAACGTCAGTTCAGATTATTCTCAATCATTTGCCTGATTTTACAAAGGCAATGAAATCATGCCGAGTTCTTGAAGAAGATCAAATTGTTTACATTCAAAAAATGATTCAAGATGTAAGATATTGTATGAACAATCAGTAAGGGCGTTTTGCAGAAAAAACGTAATTGATCTAAGTAAATAGCTGAATGGGGGGGTAGAATATGTCACTAAATCCAGTTGTAGTAACAGAAGAAATTAATAAGAGATATCTGGGGGGGTATCTCAGAACAACCTTTCACATCGATGACCCGGAGATCGCATCGCTTTTTCAGGAAAGACTGGAGACGAAGGAATTTATCAAAGGGCCAATCCTCGAAATAACGCCCCCCCCTATAAAACAGGCTCATCACTGGAGAACCTCATTCGTGAAGGTGTGGTATCCCCGTATTTTCATGACCTGAATCAAAAGCAACTCCCCGTAAACCGTCCACTTTACCTTCATCAGGAACAGGCGCTGAAAAAAACGATTGTTGACGGACAGAATATTGTTGTTGCAACGGGTACAGGCAGTGGTAAAACCGAGATTTTTATGCTGACAATTCTTAACGAATTGTTCCGGCAAAAAGAGGCGGGAACGCTCAATTCGGGAGTCAGGGCGCTGCTTCTCTATCCCATGAATGCACTTGTCAATGATCAGCTCAAACGGATGCGTTTACTTCTTGCAACCACACCGGACATCACCTTCGGCAGATACACTGGTGAAACGCCGGAAAAACGAAAACAGGCGGTAGAACAGCACAGAAACCTTCACGGATGCGATCCGCTGGTCAATGAACGGGTATGCCGTGAAGAGATGCGACAGTCTCCTCCACACATTCTTCTCACCAATTATGCGATGCTTGAATACCTGCTGCTCCGGCCATCTGACAATGTCTTTTTTGATGGCAACCATGCGAATTCATGGAAATTTATTGTTCTGGATGAAGCCCATACCTATAACGGTGCAAAAGGAATCGAGATGGCAATGCTTCTGCGTCTCTGAAAGACAGGGTTGTTCAAAGTCGTGAGGGATTACTCCAGTGCATTGCGACCAGTGCAACGATGGGGGGGGAGGAACGGAAGACTTCCCTGCAGTTGCAGCATTTGCACAAAATATCTTTGGAGAACCCTTCAGCGAACAGGGAATCGTTACTGCCGAACGAAAAGATCTTATCCATGATGATTGCTGGGGGGGTAAAGCAGACTCCCTGTGCTACCCGGCATGGCAGGAAATCCTGTCGTCAGATAAAGAGACTGTTCTTCAGGATCTGGTTGAAACCGGCAAACAATATGGGATTCCTGATACTGTTCTTCAGAATGCAGTATCCCGGTCTAATGGAAGAACCGGAGAATTTCTCTATCATGTGCTCTCAGGTGATGCATATGTGATGGACGTGAAGTCGCTCTTCTCTTCTTCCCCCCCCACTACACTGAATGAGGCAGCAGATCTTATTTTTTTGATGAGGAGAAGAATAGGGAAATGCTGGTTGCTCTCGTAGATCTTGCAGGACGGGCAATTACAGAGGGTTCTGATCCTCTCCTGCCTGCACGATATCATCTCTTTGTCCGAAGTGTCGAGGGAGCGTATATTCAGTTCTACCCGTATCCAAAAATATTCCTTGAACCAATCACGAAGAATGAATCTGACGGAGCTCCTCCTGTTTTTGAGCTTGGCGTGTGCAGGTATTGTGGTGCTCCATATATTGTTGGTAAGATGGAACGAAATGGTCCCAATACCATTCTGAAACAGGCTATTCAGTCGTTTTATGATGAAGATGAGATACGGGTTCATTATTTTCTCCTGAAAAAATGATACTTTCGGAAAACGAGAATGAAGATGATAGTATTGAACTCAATTCTGAATTAGACATAAAGGGAGTTGACTATACCCTCTGCACCAAATGTGGAGCTCTCGATAAAGCAAGTCGGGTCAAACCTTCCTGCACATGCGGAGAGAAATACAGGATTCCGGTCATTGAAATCGCGTATAAAGGCGAAACACTGCACAAGTGTCCGGTCTGCACCCGGCTAAGTCCGGGGAATGCTGTTGTAGGCCGGTTTTTGATGGGAAAAGACGCCATCCCGAGTGTGCTGGCAACAGCCATCTATCAGCAGCTTCCGGATATTGAGATACATACAGAGGAGACAAATCAGTCCTCGAAAAACGATGACCCCCCCTGGGCACAGACTCCTGTCCCGATTGCTTCTGCGTCTCCCGAGAGCAAACGAAATTTACTCATATTTTCTGACAGCAGGCAGGATGCCGCATTCTTTGCACCCTATCTCACGCAGACATACAGTAAGATTCTCCGGAGAGCACTGATCATAGAGGTCATTGAAGAAAACCGAGGTGACATTTTCCGCAATGAATGGAGGGTCACTGATCTTATTCCTCCACTTCTTGAAAAGACAAATAAACTAGGTATTTTTCCAAACAAAACACGGCAGGAGTTACAGAATGAACTGGCACGATGGGTTTTCTATGAGTTCAGTTTTGCCGGTGCTGCCGGAAGTCTGGAGAGCCTGGGATTATGCGGGTTTACACTGGTGCGTCCGGATGCATTCAGTGCACCTCCTCCACTCCTAAGAGAGCCGTGGAATCTGAATGAGGAAGAAACGTGGGCCCTGTTTCAGATCCTTCTGGACAGCTTCAGGAAGGACGGAGCACTCCATTTTCCGAATGGAATCAGTCCGGAAGATGACTTTTTCCAGCCCAGAAATTATCAGTTTTATTTTACCCAGAGAAATGGGAACCGCGATGAACATATTCTTGCATGGACACCACAGAGCGGATACTCCAACCGAAGGCTGGACTATCTGAAACGGCTTGCAACGGCAACAGGTGCGTCTGTTTCTGATGATGAGTGTAGAGCTGTCTTGGATGGAATGTGGAGATATTGCAAGCCTGAGGATAATTATTCAATATTCAACGGATATTTCTCTCAGGAACGTTCCGGGAGGCAACAGGAACCCGCATATCTCATGGAACCCAGGAAATGGAGAATCTGTTCTGATGATGACGGAGAACCAATCCAGTGGTATTACTGCACCCGGTGCCACACGCTTACCCATATCAATGTCAAAAATGTCTGCCCGACGTATCGTTGTGAAGGCACACTCAGACCTGTTGACCCTGAAAAACTGTTTGCATCCGATCATTATCTCCGGTTGTATAAAGAGATGGAGCCGGTTCCCCCTCCGTGCTGAAGAACATACCGCCCAGTTAACGAATGACCGGGCTTCGAGTCTTCAGCAGGACTTCATTAACGGGAAAATAAACGTGCTCAGTTGTTCAACGACCTTTGAGCTGGGTGTTGATGTAGGTGAACTGGAATCGGTATTCATGCGGAATATGCCTCCTTCTGCTGCAAATTATATTCAGCGTGCAGGAAGGGCGGGGAGGAGACTGGAGTCAAATGCATTTGTGACAACCTTCTGTCAGCGGCGATCCCATGATCTTACCCAGTTCAAAGACCCGATGCCGTTTGTTAAGGGTATTATTGCGCCACCCCCCCATTGTGATGTCAGAAATGAAAAAATAGTGAAACGGCATATCTATGCAACAGCAATAGCGTCGTTCTGGATGAAATATCCGGAAACATTCAAAAATGTTCGGGAATTTTTCT
This sequence comes from Methanogenium cariaci JCM 10550, assembly GCF_001315945.1. GTDB lineage: Archaea > Halobacteriota > Methanomicrobia > Methanomicrobiales > Methanomicrobiaceae > Methanogenium > Methanogenium cariaci. The sequence goes on from NZ_BBBG01000003.1 coordinate 54,152, forward strand.
TTGAAGAGAACATGGACGGCCCCCCCACCCTTTTGAAAGAGTATCTGCTTTCACATCCGGAGGAACTGATGGATTCTCTGAAAAGGATTGTACCGCCTGATGTCCAGGATACTATTCACCTGTCTGACTGGGAATTTATTGATGATCTCTACTGTGTTGAGACGAATCATCCCGAAAAGGTCTTCTGGTCAAAGCGGCAGACGCGGTGCGTTCCGATGTGGCGGGTCTCGAAGAGATCAGACTGGAGAATGTAGAGAAGGGATTGAGTTCGGATTATCTTATCAGGCTCATTCGGACGATTAAAAATAAGCAGATTATCAATTATCTGTCATCTTCCAATATTCTCCCGAAATATGGATTCCCGGTGGATGTGGTTGAATTTAAAATCATGTACCCATCAGATGAAGCAAAGCATCTTCAGCTCGACCGCGACCTTGCGATTGCCATATCTGAATATGCTCCGGGGAGTCAGATTGTGGCAGCGGGGAACGTCTGGGAGAGCAGATACATAAAGAAAGTGCCAAAACATGAATGGCGGATGTACGATTACATCATTTGCGAGAATTGCCACCGGTACAATCGGGTGCTCTCTGAATTAAAGGAAGACCTCACTGAGTGTGAGTCCTGCCATCAGATTCTCTCAGGAAGGAGACGCAGATTTATTATCCCTGAATTCGGGTTTCTCTCAGAGAATAAAAAACCCCCCCGGAGTGTACGGGAAAAACGGCCCAAAAAGACCTACTCTTCACGGGCCTACTATTCCGGAGAGAGTGTTCCGGAGAAAAAACTGGCTTTGCCGCTTGACGGGGGGGGTATTCGATACTGGCGGAATCTGCTCCAATGGCCGCCTTGGTATTATAAATAATGCAGGGAAGGTAGGTTTTCATGTTTGCCAGTTTTGTGGATATACGATATTTGGGAATGCACCATTTCCGAAATCCCACAAAACAGCAGCGGGACGATCCTGCAAAGGGAGGTTTATTTCACAGGTGGACCTTGGACATGAATATCTGACAGACATTCTTCTCCTTGAATTTGTAGGGTATGATAATAGTGATGAAGGGTTCTGGTTGTCCCTTCTCTATGCAATGCTTGAAGGAATCAGTTCTGCACTTGACATCAGCAGGGGGTGATCTGGATGGTGCACTCTATCCGATTCGGGGGGAAGGTAAGTGAGCCTGCCCTTGTCCTGTTTGATACCATTCCGGGTGGTGCTGGTCAGGTACGGCGGGCCATTGAAGATGAAGCAACGTTACGGAAGGTTCTGACGGCTGCGTGGGAGAACCTGAACAATTGCACCTGTGGTGGAGAACAGGGGAATGCAAGTTGTTATGGGTGTCTGAAGAATTATTCCAATCAGTTCTGTCACGAACAGCTTGAACGGGGGGGAAAAGTTCTGGAATTCTTTACTTTGATGGGTATTGGGAAACAATAGGGAAATTTCCCCTTTTATCTTCTAAAGAGAGCATCTATCAACCGGGAAATGAATGATTTTTTCCTGAATTTTATGGGGGATTTTTGTGTCATCTGCAAGAGAGATCGCCCCCCCTCTCTGTGGTTTTTGAATTACAGGGTCTTTAGCCAGACTCGTGGATTTGTATGTATCTGAAAGAATCTCTTCTGAGATTTCATCTCCAATGCCTGCTAATTCGATTCGATTTATTTCCTGTACTGAATGTATTTCTCTGGCATCTGTGTTTTCAGAAGAAATTTCATCAAATTCAGATTTTGTTGCGAATTCATCAGATTTGCTATCTATTTTGAGGGTCGCCTCTTCAGTATTATGTGGGGGGGTTTCGGCCTGTGTGTCTGAGGAGGTTTCTTCTTCAAATAGAGAGATGTTCCACTCCGGAGTATTAGAGGGTATTTCAGGATCCGTTGATGCACCCGGGTCATTGCATACATATTCGTATAAAGTGTCCTCTGTATTCTTTTGAACATCTTTCTGAACACAACAGGTTTCAAGAAGTTCATCTCTCACTTTCTGAATCGTTTCTACGGTGAGAGGGTGGCTGTTGTCTGCCTGTTTCAGACCAGAATGGATCTGTTCGTTTTTAGTCTTTTGAACATTTTGCATCTGAATATGAAGTGATTCTGCAATTCGTCCCAATTCCGGTTTAGTGTTGGAGGTATTGAGGGTGCTTTCCACATTATCTTTTGGAAAGATATCATCGCTAACAGAATCAGTTGCTTTTGTACCTGTGCAAATATTCTCGATGTCTTGTTTCTGGGATGGGTTTTCCTGGATGTCGGGTTCTGCCGGTGGATGAATTTCGAAGAGTTCATCTGAAGAAACAGGGGGGGTATCCGAAGACGGGGTCTCGTTACCCTCTGTTTCTGTCCCGATACATATGTCAGAGGGAGTATCCTCGATGGCATAGAGTGACTGAATGTCATGAAACGCACCATCCTGATATATTTGAGCGGTATCTGAATGATTGAATGGCAATTCTCTTTGAGAGGATTCCTGGCTGATGAATGCTGAGGTGCCATTTACATGAGCTGCAGAAATATCTGTTATTTCATATTCATCGGTTTCCGGCAGATGGGCCATGGAAACCGAGAGCAACATGTAGTATTTTTCCATTGCTTTGTCTGTTAAGTGGATGGAACTGTTGGTTATCCCATCCGAGAATGACTGCATAAATTCGTTCAGTCTCTCTTTTTCTTCAGAGTTGCCCGTTTCTGCAATGGAGCTCAGGTAGTTAATCAATTCGTTTTCAGCATACGTGATGAATGCATCAGGGTCGGATACTTTTCCGGAAAACAGAATAGAATAGATTTTGTTCATATGATTGCGATATCGTGCGAATCCGGTTTGAAACATTTTCTTTTTTCTGCTCTAATAGGTAGAGGTCTGTTTCAAGATTTTTTGCTGTGGCAATGTCGCGTTTGATTGTCTGATATTTTTCGAATTGATCACGGGAACTGTCGAGTGTCTGCAACTCGTCTGATAGCAATGTGATCTGACGATTTAATGCATCTATTTCTTCAAGAACGGTATCCGGATCTACGTATTCACCATCCGGAAATTCATTCAGCAGTGTCTCAATTTCTTTAGAAAGTTCTTGGAATCGCTCTTCATCTTTTTGAATTTTCCTGTTTTCTGTAAGCCAGTCGGAGATTTCAACGGTATCTGTCGGGCAGACCAGTTCACGTGTTACCAGAGGATAGATGATATTTTCAAAATATTCCTGCACCTGTTCCTGCGGGATAGTTCCATGCATGAGGATAGGAGTGACATATTTTTGTGAACGGGGGGGATTTCAACATGAAATAATCCGTTTTTCTCAATGAATCTCAGGAATGCTTTTCCAAGCATTTGGCCTTTAGCAGCATTGAATTCTTTAATGTCATCCCGGACATAATTCCAGTATTTCCCTTCACTATAGTTGAAGATCCCTTTTAACACAAGATAACACGCAATAGTTGCCGGGTAATTCACGATCTCGTCTTCAAATCCACTATTGGTTGAAAATGAGAATTCCTTTGAGACATAATTGCAGAGCATCTCAAAATCATTATTCGTAAGGGGGGGATCTGCCCCCCCAGAAGGCCGACCTGATGTACCTGTTCTGATAGCAAAGACTCACATGAATCGATTGTGACGCAGTTTTCCAGCATTTTCCCGCATTTCCCCCCCTCAATAATGTTAGTATATCATTCTATCACGGCATTCTGTATAAAATGATTGAAATGGTGATTTCGTGGGATAACAATTACGCTTTTTTTGCTAAAGATGTGTGATTGAATTGATAGCAATTTGCGATGCTCCCTTCTCCAAGAGAGATAAGGCATGATTGTAATGATATACCACTTCACTGATGTGGCAAGGCGACGGTAATTGTGTGAAATTCCGACATATGATTCATATGGACGTGTGACGCTGTCCTTTATACGACATCATCCCACTGCCCCCCCAGTATCATAGAACGGTGACGGGAGCGTGGGATACACCCGATAGACATGCCGATACACCTCGGCTGATTTGCTTGCCACATCTTCTTCCGTATAGGTATCCACCGGGAGACCGGTTGAATCACTCCAGAGGAAATCATGAATGATGATCCGGACCGCATCACGGGTGGCTTCCTTGTCACGCCAGTGATCGATGCGAAGTTTCTCTGCCTTGAGCGTATCAAGGAGCTCAACGGACACGCCCTTAATGCGTTTGATCTCTTTTGGTGAAAGATCCGGTTTCTTCAGGAGGTCAAACACCGCCAGTGATTCCTCGTCCAGCCCTTCGCTCACCGCCCGACCTTCTTCCTCTTCCATCCCGGTAATGAAGTGAATAAGGGCCTCGAATGTCTTCTCGATAGTGACCTGATCCTTCTCACGGTTATATTCAGCCACGATATCTTCGTAATGCCGCTGAAAGTCGGTTCGCAGGGGGGGTTCTGTTGCAGGAGCCGCATGAGACGCTTGTCGATGGCCTGTCTGAGATTCTGCACCGTAGTCCGTTTTGTCGGACTGCGTTCGAACTCCTGCCGGAGCCGGGTAAAGTCGATGGTGCTGATGTCATACGGGTGGGTCTCACTGTCTACCCCCCGGATGGGTCTCTATCGCCTCATCAACAACCCGGTGCAGCTGCCGGATGATGTCGGTGATGTCTGCATTGTCCCGATCCTTTTGCAGGCTCTTGTAGATGATGTTGGTTGCGTCGTAATCATTGCGGAAATCGTTGATGCCTTTGATGTTGATGCACGCCTTGAACTTTCGGAAGACCGCACGGCTCATCACCTCGAAGTGTTTCCGTGTCTCGTCGTTCTCGTTGGCCGCCTCCTTCGCAGCAAGGATGGCAGCGTTGCGTGCAAAGCTTTTCTTCGAGATGATGTCATCGAGTGATGCGTTGCGGTCGGTCAGAAACGTCCGGACAAGGGCAAATGCTTCCGCGAGGTCAGCCAGCAACTCCTCTTCCGGTTTTGCGGGATCGATTTCGTTGCCCTCGCCGTCCCTGCTGTCATCACCGGCTCCGGCAAATGTGGCGAGTGCTTTGCGCAGGTTCTTCAGGATGCCGCAGTAGTCCACGATCATGCCGTTGTTCTTGCCTTTGTTCACCCGGTTCGCACGGGCGATGGCCTGCATCAGGGTGTGAGCCTTAAGCGGTTTATCCAGATACATGGTTGAGAGGCTTGGGACATCGAACCCGGTCAGCCACATTGCACAGACAATGGCGATTCTGAACGGGTGTTTTTCCTCTTTGAAAGCATCGTCCAGTGCCAGTCTCTGCATATTCCGGAACTGAGGGTCTTCCCGCATGTACTCCGGCAGGTCAATGCCCTCTTTGATCAGGCGGCGGTGGGGGGGAGTAATGTCCAGGTCCCACTTTCGGAATTTATCGACCTCGCCCTGCTCTTCGCTCACCACGACTGCCATGCGGGTCTCACGCATCCAGTCGATCTGCCGCTGGAGGTATATCTCCTCCTGCTCATCGGCTGTGTTGGATATGTTCTTTTCCCGTTCGGTGATCCGTTCGTCCCAGTATTTGCTGATCAGATCGTACATCCGCACGCAGGTCACCTTGTCGATGCAGACCACCATCGCCTTGCCGGTCTCCCAGGCGGTGGAGTAGTGTGTCACAAAGTCACGGGCCACCTGGTCGAGGCGTTTGTCTGCCGTGATGATGTGATAATCCCGCTTGAGTTCCCGTTCGAGCCGCTGCTGGACATCGATATCGTCCGTCTCCAGTTCTTCCAGTTTATCTGCTATTCGCTCGTTCAGATCCCCGACCGAGACGCCGAGTTTGTCGCCACGGGCGTCATAGTAGAGCGGAACGGTGGCATGATCTTCGACGGCCCGCTGGAAGTCATAGGTTGAGATATAATCGCCGAACACTCTTCGTGTAATCTCATCGTTTTTGAAGAGCGGTGTCCCCCCCCGTGAACCCGATGAAGCTCGCGTTCGGGAGTGCGTTACGCATGTTTAAGGAGAGGGTTCCATACTGGGTGCGATGTGCCTCGTCGGTGATGACGATGATGTCATCCCGCTGTGTGTAGCCGTTTTCGGAGTTTACCTCCTGGTTGAACTTCTGAATAAGGGAGAAAATGTAGGATTTGTGTTCGGTGAGAAGGCGGCTGAGGTGATCACCGCTGGATGCCCGGCAGGGGGTCGCGGTCATTGTCCACCACGCCGCACCCGGCAAAGGTCTTGTATATCTGGGTGTCGAGGTCGTCGCGGTCGGTCAGAACGACGAAGGTGTAGTTTCCGCCGAGTTTGCGATGAACCTTTCGGGTGAACATGACCATCGAGTAGCTCTTGCCCGCCCCCTGTGTGTGCCAGAAGACACCCAGCCTGCCCTGCCGTTTTTTCCGGTCAATTACTGCTTCAATGGCCCGGTTGACGCCAAGGTACTGGTGGTTGCGTGCGAGAATCTTCTTTGTCTCTCCGGTGGAGTCGTCAAAGATGATGAAGTTCTCCAGGAGATCGATGAAGTTTCTCTTGTCGCAGATTCCTTTGAGCAAAGTCTCCATGTCCACGACACCCGGCTGATCTTCTTCAAGGCGTTTCCATTCATGAAAATGTTCGAAACGGCTGGTCAGTGAACCAAGCTTTGCGTCCACACCGTTTGCAAGCACGACGAAGGCGTTGTGATGGAAGAGGTGCGGGGACGGTGTCCTTGTAGTCGGCGAAGTTTTGTTCGTAGGCAGCCGGATGTCTTTATTGACGTTTTTGAGCTCCATGAAGAGGAGTGGCAGGCCGTTGACGAATCCGACGATGTCGGCCCGCCGGTGGTAGAGGTCACCCTGTACCCAGAACTCCCGCACACAGAGGAAGGAGTTGTTTTCTGGACGGGTGAAGTCAATGACCCGCAGCCGTTTTCTGACCCGCTCGTCTTTGTCATTCCGGAAGGTGACCTGCACGCCGTCACGGATGAGTGCGTATTTCTCGCGGTTTGTCGCGATCATGGACTGTGTTGTCGAAATCGTGACAATCTGTCGAACCGCATCGTCGTAGGCTTCCTCCGGCAATCCGGGGTTGAGTTCGACCAGTTTGGCCCGGAGTGGTCGGGTGAGGACAACTTCCCGGTCTGATCCACGGCCCAGCAGACTCTTTGGCCCGAAGTTCTCGTTGTTGTAGGCATACACCGAATCCCACCCCCCCAGCTCCTGCTCGAGGTATGCGGCCGTGGTCTGCTGGACGAGGGTGTCTTCGGTGTAGGTGCCGTGTGTCATGGATTACCTCTTCGGTTTTTGTGATTTTTCCAGACTGTTCCTGCCTTTGTCAGTGAGCCGGTATTGCTGGAGCCTGCTGGTAAGTTTTTCGGGAATCGTGAATTCGATGTACCCATCAGCCAGCAATTGCCTGATGACCTTATTGAGCCGACCGGAGACAGACTTCTGGCCCAACCCGGTGGCAATTGCGGACTTTGCCATAGGCCCATGACGTAGTACGTTGATAACACGAGTTTCCATTGACTCTGGCCGTAACTCTGGCTCTAACTCTGGCCGTAACTCTGGCTCTAACTCTGGCCCTGACTCTGGCTGCGGCCCGACTTCAGCTGTGCGTCCCGGCCGCCTGAATGTTGTCATCACCCAGGATTCTGAAACGTCGATATCCGGTTCTGCCACTCCATAATTCTGGCACACCTGGCGAATCCTCCGGATACCACTGCCGATCTGTTCAACCAGCCCCCCCATGCGCTGGAAGATACCAAACAGGAGCGGATTGCGTGGCACACTTTTTGTCCCCCCCAGATCTTTTTCCTGCATTCCGGCAGGCAGACCGCCGGGGGGGTTACGATCTCCACCCGGTCCTGGAAAATGTAGACCTGTACATTCGCGGTCGAACGGTAATCGCGGTGGACGATGCTGTTGACCAGCGCCTCCCGCAGGGCTTCGACCGGCAATTCCAGCCGCTCGTCCCGTCCGGTTGCATGCGGAATGAGGGCAGTGGTGAGTTTGGACTGGAGGTAGGCCATACAATCACCGTAGATGGAATAGAGATCGCCCGTATACTCCTTGCGATCGAGAATGTGCACCTTGTCGGTGCCCTGAAACAGAGCACAGGTAACCGTGGCACTCCTGCTGATGCCGGTAATGTCTTCGGTTAAGAGCCAGGCACCGGCCTGTGTCATCTGGTCATCATGAAGTAGGTGCAGATTGCGCAGGGCAGCGTACATATCCAGCGTCGGCAGCCGGGCCCGTTTGACAAAACGCTCCCAGCTTGCCACGGTTAAATCCCGGTCAATAGCAAATCGTTTGCAGGGCGTTTCGTCAAAGTGGATGAGCTTCCGAGTAGAAGAACTCACGAATTTCGTTGCGGGACATCTGTTGCGAGCTCGCCCCCCCTTCGCGGATGAAGAATTTGCCGCCGAAGGAGTAGGGCTTGCTCTGCTGGGCGGGGACAGTCACACTCAGCACCTCGCCGATGCTTTCGACCTCCACCGCGATGGGCGGTTCAGCGGAACGGGCGATGGTTTGGACTTCGGACTTCAGACGGTTGTGATCAGTTACTCCCGCAATCTCCCCCCCATCGTCCGAGACACCGATCAGGATTACTCCTCCGGTGGCATTGGCAAAGGCGCAGATCTCACGACCGAGGCTGGATGTCTTGATTTTTTGAACTCGGTAGTATAGCCTTCTCCGAGGGTGATGAGGGCGGTGAGCTGTGTTTCGTTCACGTTCATACGGCAATCTCTCCGTTCATCAGCCGTGGCAGGAGGAGGTCGCGGGCTTGTGTGAGATCATCTATTGCCTGTTGGAGATTTTCAATCTGAAGATCTATCGCCCGTGTGTGTTCTATGAACATCTCAGCGATCCGATCTGTGGCTTGTAATATTTCAACTCTGTGAAGGTCTTTTTTCGTAATCGCAGCAAAAATTGCACCTCCACCCATCATGTCCTCTTTGAAAAAATGACTTTTCAGTGCATAGAATAAGAAATTTTGCTGACCACAATTCGATCGAATGGCAGCAATACCGCGTCCAATTACAATCTTGTCAGGCGTGATGTTTATTCTCCCAACGGGTGCTCGAACACTAAAAAGTATATCGCCCGGTTCTGCAAGACGGTTTATAACCGTACAATAGGTTTGATGCGAGGGAAATCGAATTCCAAAGTTGGTAACACCTTGATGAAACGGAAGTCCGTTTCCCTCTTCATTGTAATAGATAGACTTTGGACTTTGACCCATAATGATGTCGGCAACCTCACTCAGTGGCTTCTTTTCCCACCCCTCCGGCACGCCATCCACAATTCTGACATGCTCGTGGCCGGGGGGGAAGCGGAGGTGGACGAACCACTCGCGGTAGAGCAGCCGCGCCGCCTGTTCTAAAAGTTCAATCCGCCGCTGGTTGTTCTCGACCAGGTCGTCGTAGGTAGAGAGCATCGAGGCGATTTTGTTCTGGATCACAAGGTCAGGGATCAAGATTTCCAGTCCATGAATGTGGTTTCGATTTAATGTTGGATTTGCATTTCCTACATTATAACGTTCGAAATTCATAGTTCGTAAGAAATAGTAAACAAAACGGGCGTTATTACCTTTAAGGTCCTTACTCCAAAGAGTAGTGTCGTGTGGCCAATAAGGTCCATCGACATAGTGAACTGTGCCAAGTGATCCCTTGCGACCTACGACAACTCCGGGACCATCCACTTTATATTCTGAATGATAGCTATTAATCCCTGACGATGAGACTACCGGAATGTCTCCCGGTTTTTGCTCAGCCTTAGTGATATCATATCCACGCTGAAAGAATACGAGATCCTGAAGAGTCGCTGTTCGCCAACCAGTTCGTATTTTCATTTTCCCGCTCATATCCTCACCCCTCTAAATTCATCAGGATGATTGCTGCTAAAGTCACACCAATATTGCTACCTTCCAGTTCTACACGAACACCCTCGCTCATTCCACATCCCCCCCCAGTTCCGCCTCAAATTCCTCAATAGTAGGCAGACTGCCTTTCAGCTCTTCCGGCAGACTTTCGGTTACCTTCGTTTCCCACTCTGCCACCCCCCCCATCGGGCTGTTAAATCCACGCAGGGAATACTCCACAACCAGCTCGTTTTTGCTCTTGCACAGCAGGAGGCCAATGGTTTTATTGTCATCCGGATGCCGCAACAGGTCATCTGCAGCAGAGAGATACAAATTCAGTTGTCCAACAAAAGCGGGATCAAAGGAGACTGCTTTCAGTTCGACCACGACAAAACGGCGCAGTTTGAGATGGTAAAACAGCAGGTCGACATAGAAGTCACGGTCCCCGACCTCGAGTAATACCTGTCTGCCCACAAAGGCAAATCCTGAACCCATTTCAAGAAGAAAACTCTGAACATGATCCACCAGGCCTGCTCAACCTCCCGTTCCTTTCGTGGGTCAGCAGTTCCAAGAAAATCGAAGAGGTATGGATCTTTAAACACCTGAGAAGCCATATCCGAATCAGCAGGCGGAAGGGCTGTATCAAAATTATTCAGTGCCTTTCCCTGACGTTCGTGCAGGCGGTTTTCTATTTGAATAGTGAGTATATCGCGGCTCCAGCCATATTCAAGAGTTTTTTGGGCGTACCATATGCGTACTTCCGGATCTTTCAGCTTATCGAGCAGGGCAATATTACTGCCCCCCCAAGGAATTTGTGCAACGGTGCGTTGCACAATTTCACGGTTCGGCCATGACTCGGAGAATCTACGCATATATTTCAGATTGCGGGGGGGTGAAAGGCCCGTCATATCAGGAAAATCTTTTTTCAGGTCATGCGATAACCGATCGATCACCTTCGCCCCCCCATCCCTCCTCTCTCTGGCGTTTTCGGATCATCGTTCCGATATCCCAGTACAAAAGGATCATGGCTGCATTGGCCGCAAGAGTGACCCGCAGGCGCTCTGACTGTATCCTTTCCTTTATGTCTCCGAGTACCTCCGTATAGTCTGCGGGCAGGACATCCCTGCCAATGGGAGAAGGAAATAAGGCATTACCCCTGATTCTTCCTCTGGACTTCCTCTGCTCGTCAGGGACTGGTTCCCTTGAATGCTCCGTCATATCCCCAGTTCCTCAAAGTTCTTCTGGATGGTCGCGGCGAGTTGGGCTGCTTCGGTGTTCAGGCTCGCAAGTTCCACGTGAATCTCCCGCATCGTCTCTTCAAAGTCGAAGTTCTCGTCCTCTTCCTCAGGGCAACGCCGACATACCGTCGGTGTGAGCGACCAGTCATTGGCCTCGATTTCCGCCCGATCCACCAGCTTGACCAGTCCTTCCACATCGCAGAGTTTTGCTTCCGGGAAGCGTTCGGTCAGCCAGTGGGCCTGCCGCCAGAAGTAGCGCACCTCTTTGAGCTGAAGGGTGGCCTGCTGCCGGGCCTCGTCTGCGGCCTTGCGGGCACGGCTGATCTCACGGCCCGCCCAGGCGTTACTCTCGCGGGCATGGCATTCCGTCTCACAGACATCGATGAGACGGCTGGCGAGTTTGTAGAGCAGATCGCTCTGCTTTACCATGTCGCGGCTGCACTCTGCGAGCGGGACAAGACGATCAACGGCCTTTTTCAGCTCCCCCCCGTTGGTCGTCTTCTGCGTCTGCCACACGATGTTTTGTTTGGATACGCCCTCCCGGAATCGCTTTACATCATCTTTGAATATCGGCATCGCGTCATCGAGTTCTTTCAGTGCCTCGGTATGAGAACTCTCAGGGGGGGAAAGGGTCGCCAGAAATGGCTGGAGGGCTTTTTGCAGTGTGGTAAGTGAGGCAATGAAGGTCGGCAGCGGCTCAATTACTGCGTCGTCATCATCCTGTCCCGTGAAACAGCCCTCTCCTTCATCCAGCATCCGGTGGCAGTATCCCGCCACGAGATCAAGGTATTTCTCAGTCTGGCCACGGTAGAGCCAGACAATCGCGAGAAGGTTTTTCTCCTGCTCCGGGCTGAAATCGTAAATTTTCCGGGTGACCTTGCGGTAGACATTCCTCGCATCTACCATCAGCACCTTGTCCCGGTGCTCTTCAGGCTTGTCCCGGTTGAGGAACCAGAGCTCACACGGCACACTCCGGTGTAGAAGAAGTTGGAGCGGATGGCCACCATCAGGTCCACATCGCCTGTTTCAACCAGTTTCTGCCGGACCTTTGCCTCATCACGGCCCGCACTGGAGGCCTGTGATGACATGACAAACCCTGCCCGGCCGTTTTCGTTCAGGTAGCTGTAGAAATAGCTGATCCAGACGTAGTTCCCATTTGAAACTTTGCCTTTCTTGTTGGTGCCCGGCAGACCAAAGGGCAGTCGGGGGGGATCTTTTTTGACCTTGTCGGCATCAATTTCATCGACGTTGAACGGAGGATTGGCCATCACAAAGTCGGCCTTGCCCACCAGTTCATGAGGATCTTCGTAGTAGGTGATGGCCTTCTGGATGTCGCCTTCGAGACCGTGGACGGCGAGATTCATCTTCGCCAGACGAATGGTAGTGGCGTTCTTTTCCAGCCCGTAGAAGGTGAGCTTATCGATGGGGTTTTCGTGCTGGTGCTCAACAAAACGGGCACTCTGGACGAACATACCACCGGAACCACAGGCAGGGTCAAGAACCGTCCCTCCCTCTGGCCCGAGGACATTGGCAATGAGCGAGACCAGAGAGACCGGCGTAAAAAACTCGCCGCCGTCGTGGGCCTTCTGATCGGCAAACTGGGTGAGGAAATATTCGTATATGCGGCCGAACACATCGCCGGAGACACGTTTGAGTTCATCCGGATTTAAGGAGCGGAGGAGCTGGCCTAAGACACTGTTGTCCAGTTCCTGGTATTCGCTCTTGGGCAGAACACCCCCCCGGAGACTGTCGTAATCACTTTCGATTGCCTCCATCGCCTCAATGATGGCCGTGGCCCGGTCATCACTGTCTGTGAGGGAGACAAGGTAGTCAAACTGTGCCTGGGGTCGTAAAAATATTGCACTCTTCTGTGAGAAGTCTTCCTTGGTCAGTGACCGTGTCTTACCACCGCGTTGAGGGAGATTTGCAACAATTGGGTCTTTGACTGACAGGAACCGGCTGTATGCATGGCGGAGAAATATCAGACCCATGACGGGCATGAAATACTCGTTGCTTGCGTAGTTTGAGTTGGCCCGTAATGTATCCGCCGCATTCCAGAGCCGTTTTTCGATTGCTTCAATATGTTCCAGTTGAGCCATTGTTCGTCCTTGTAGTAATGTATGGGTTACGATGCTATATTGATCCGCATATGGTGCATCGTTCTGCTGATCTGTTTGAATTGGTGGATGCAATTCATTTATATGCCAATTAATCGTCGTATTTAATTCAATTATGTCGTTGTCAGCACATAAATTGTTACTTTATAAAATAAGTCACAGATTGAGACGACCATTCATGCACATCAAATCCATATCTTCATCGCAAACAATCTTCAATATCTTCATAAGGACGAAAATCATATGGAAATATGGCTCTGTAGAAATCCTCACATTATTTTAAAGAGTCATATTATGAAGAATCATCCTGATCTTGATCTCTTTAACTTGGTTGACATATTTTCTTGATCTAACAGTGTCTCCATATTTCCGTTTTATCATGGAAAATACAGTCTCTACCATATTTCTCTGTCCGTATTTTTTCTGGTCAAAATCTCTGAACATTTCCATTCTATATTTTCCCGAGTAAATATTTCCACCCCATTTTCTGACAGGAATTACTGATTCTGCTCCTATTGTATTCCTGATATACTCATGAATATTTTCAGAATCATACCCTTTATCCATCGTATAACATTCACTTTTTGTAATTTTTTGAACTTGATTTATCAAAGACTTGGCATGCCGGGAATCGTGTACCGGAAATTTTGAAAACTTCCAACCCATGATCATTAGGCTATTCGAATCAACTGCAATTGAAGCTTTGATGAAGCTTTTACGTGTTTTATTGATTCTTTTTGAGTAGTAATGACTTGCATATGAACTGGTAAATCCTGTTGCATCGATTGATGTAATCTTAATTTTGTCACCTTTTTTATGCGACATACGAATTACATTATTCAGTATTGTGCGAAATGTATGCGATGGAATTCGTTTCATAAATTTCTGAAGTGTGGTGAAATGGGGCACTTCCTTTAATCCAATTATTCTTTTCAAAGGAGTTAAAACATGGACGAATTCACTAAAATCACGATAATCCTTGCCTATTTCTTCTTTCAGAATTAGCAAAATAAACAGCTGATGCTGATTATATTTCTTTTTGGAATATTTTGAAGAATGCAAGGGTATACGAGAATTTCTTATGACTTCAAGAGAAGTTTTCACAAGATTGATGTATCTGTTTTCAGACATTAACTAAGGAACTCCGTTTTGTTTTTGGTTGAATAAATTTGGAGTTCCTGTACAATTGATCTTCCGGATGCTATTTTTTCAGAGGATTTCTACAAAGCCGGAAATATCATCATTACGTAAAATAAACTCAATTCTCGAACGCGATGCCAAGTCTGCATCATACAAATTCGCTCTTCTTCGCGGGACAATTGATGTCTGCCAGAAATACTCACACCGAAAGACTGAGATTGACGGAAGAGTTCGTTATCCCATGGGCCTCTGGTTGAAAGCTGGGTGCGCTACTATTACCCGATCATCGACTCCCCCCCTGTATTCATTCCCCCCCAGATGAACGGTGAATCAGATGGGAATCCCGGAGGGCGACAGATTGCATTCCGCCCCCTGTTTAGGACAGTGACCGATTACTATAAGGACAGAAAATGTTTCAATGGCTTCTGGGAAGATTATCGAAACGGGGGGGAAATTCCAGAAGAGATCTCTCCCGATGTCATGGCACTCTTCACAAAAATCCGGGATACCATCATCAGCAACCCCATAAAACACATCGGAAATTCGAAGTCAGATAAATTTAATTCGATATACCAATCTGACAAAGCAGGTCTCAAAATTCCTGATGATGCATATCCGGATCCTGAATTCATCATGGAGAATTTTGGATACTTTTACATTCCCGCAGAGGTAAGCATTGCATTTGAGTACCTGGGGGGGAGTATCATAAGCGGCGAGGAATCAATTATCGAAAACTGGGCGGAATTTTCTCATAAAATATCCAATAATAAAAGCAATAAGGCCGTTAATACCGTTCCAAAAGCAGATATTCTCACGCTCCTCGTCACAGAACCGGAAACCAAACGGGCAGTAGATTTGGCAAAAACGTTCTACCAGGATGCATTCAGGGAAGGCCCTCTGGAATGTGTATGGTCCGGAAAAATAATCCCGGACGAATCTAAGATGGATGTTGACCACATGCTCCCGTTTGCCCAGTGGAAGAACAATGATCTCTGGAACCTCCTCCCTGCGGAAAAGAAGGAAAACGGGAATAAAAGTGATCTGATACCGTCCCGGATTCTTCTGGAGAGAAGGAAAGAGATCATCATTGAATATTGGGATCGCCTCTACCAGGAACACCCCGCACAATTCAGCAAAGAAATTTCCATCTCACTCCTGAGGAAACCATTCGCCGAACAGGAAAACTGGAAGGAAGAAGCGTTTGCCAGTCTCCTGCAAAAAGTAGATTATCACATTGACGTCCGGGGGGGATACGAATCGTGGGACCCACTTTCATCATGAAAACATATGAGAAAGCGATTCGGGATGCCATACCTGCTATTATCCGGGCGGAGGGAAAGCAGTGTGTTGTAAAGCAGGTTTCTGATGTTGAGTTTCTGAGATACATGGAATCAAAACTCTTTGAAGAACTGCATGAATACTCCGAAACAAAATCCACTGAAGAACTCGCAGATCTTCTTGAAGTGATTTACCGGGTTGCAGAGTTGCGGCAGACAGGAAGAGACGAACTTGAAATGATACGTAAAAAGAAGTGTGAAGAACGGGGGGGAGGATTCAAAGAGAATCTGATACTTGTTTCTGCCGAAGAATAGTTTCTGCTGGTTGAAAACAGACAACCTACAAAAACGACTCCCCCCCTATTTTATCCAAATACCTTGTATGATATGCGACTCTGTTGTGCCTCATGCAGAGCACAGTTCTCCTTTTATCAATGATCCGGCACAGACCAGTTGCATTTTCAATAGTAAATCAGATTAAATGACCTATGCGAACTCTCCTGAGATATATTTTGATTTTTCTGCCTAAATTTCGGATTATTCTTATATCAATGGCCCAAATGGCTCATAATGGTAAAAATATCATATGTATACCCTTCAATGCGGCAACCACGGGGGGGTACTTTCCGTAACGGACTCCTCTCCCGCTTTGAAGAGGCTGCCCCCGTTCGGGTGCCGGTATCTAGAAATTCCGGCGAACGGTATCAGGAGCAGAACAGAAGAGAAACAGACCGGTATTGGGGGGGTATGCGAGATACTCAACAGCTATGGCATCGAAAAACTGTATGCACCGGCAGAAACTGTCCCGGACGGACTCGAATATATTCTTCACACGGATCCTTCGTTTCCTCAAAAGGGTGCAGATGGCCTCACCCATCCGGCAGCAGACCTTCGGTGGCACGATGCCGAATGGCTGCAGCAGTTCTGTGATATACAGATTGCAATATCAGAATACCTGGGGGGGCACCCGCCAGCATCATCGAAATTCACCCCGGTTCCAACCGCTCGGTCTCGATGAAAGATATTGCCCGTGCCATGCAGAACATTCAGCAGACATATGGCGATCGTTTCGGTGGTATCGCCCCCTCAGATTGTGCTGGAGAACAGAAACGGTTCGATTATCGAAAACGGACGGCAACTGAGAGATTTCTGGATGGCAGTGCAGCAGCATGCACCAACACTTGCCAAACAGTCAGGAATTGTGCTGGACATATCTGCTCTCTATACTACTGCCAACAGACGAAACGATTCTTTCGAAGCCTCCCTCACGGCAGTCCCGATCGCGGGTATCAGGGGACTGCATGTGCACACCCGTCACCAGGCCCCCCCATCGGCAGATGATACCATTCCCTGGGAAACAGTGTTTGAGAAGGTGAGAGAGATCCCACACGACTTTTTCATCAACCCTGAACTTCACCACAAAAATCAGGTTGGAGATACAATTGCATTTTGTGAAAGGTATTTGGGAGAGGAGTGAGCGGGGGGGGAAAAATGGGGGGGTGCATTGTTCATGTATCATTATTATCTTGGAATTATTCCCTCCAAATCTAAATTCACAACCCAAAATCTATATTTCCTTTCTATAGTAACTCCTCAACAATGAGAAAACCCCCCCGGCAGGGAAATGATGCCGGACGTTCCGTGTCGCAGAGCTACCTCCCGGTGTGCAGCATGTACACCCATGTACACCGTGTTGCAGCAGGGGGGGCTGCAACCATTCGGATGGATATCCTCGCATTGTCCGGCCTCTTTCTCCGGTATTCGGCCGGAAGCAGTATTATGTGCAGCATCTGTCAGAGTGCACCCGCCCGCACCCGCACCTGCATGAAAGCTGTCCAAAAGCCGGGGGGGGTCTCATTCTGCTGCACCTTCCTCTTCTCTTGAAGAAGCGTCTCCTTATTCTCTCTTCGATCTCTACCATTCGGCTGGAATGTCCCGGTTTTACGTTGCAGCAGGTGCTGCACATCCGTTGTACATATGCTGCAACGGTGCCAACGTCGCCCCCCCTGCCATCGGGGAGGGTGCCCGGGTCAGAGCAGATGCGGGCCCTGCGATGATGGAACCGGGCCGCGGTGTCGTCCCCCCCCTTGCGGGCAGGTGGTGCCGTCAGATCCAGCCCGCCGGGAGAGCAGGGCGGGTTTCATCTCTGAAAAGAGCATGAAGGGGGGGCAGGCTGAACAGACGTCATTTTGAAATCCCCGATATGCAGAGGGGCAGCCGGGATACTTTACCACCATCCCGGGCAGAATAAAACAAACGCACGTAATTGTTTCAATTATATACAGATTCCCTGTTCACTCCGGGCAGAATAATTCAGGGAACCTTCACGATATTTTTTCGGGGATGGATTTCATTTAGACCAGACCCCCCCTTTCAACGTCACTTCCGCCTTTTCTTTGGTATCCCGTCCTGACAGGGAACCTTAACCTGACATTTCCCACAGCCGTATCTCGGATGAAATGCTTCAAGCATCCCGTCCAGATAGTCTGCACACAATGTGTGGTCTTTTCCCCCCCGTTCTAACGTAATGGCCCCGGCCGGGCAGTTCCGAACACATACCCCGCACATCGTGCAGTATTCATAAATGTCCTGATAGTCCCGGTGTGATGGCTCATGCTTCAGGTCAGTTATGATACTGGTAAATCTCCCTGCAATACCCTTTCTTGTGATCAGTCCCTTCGACAACCCAAACGTTCCCAGTCCGGCAACAAAGGCCACATGCGCTCAGACCAGTTACTGCCGTAATCACTATTGACATGACCTTTTTTTTCACTGGTTCCGGTACCCAGAAATGATTTGAACCGATCATCGATACCGGGTGCAACACATTGATATCCTCTTTTGGTAAGTTCATCGATGAGGTACCGGGAAAGTTCATTAACCAGCTTCTGGCCTTCATACCGGGCATGTAACCACTCATTTGAGGGTGTAATCATGTCTCTGCGGTTACCGGATTTTATTTCCCGGGAATACGGCATAAAAATCGATACCACCGTATGTGCATCATGCAGCCATTCTAACGGCTGCATAAACCGTCCGCCGGTTATCTCTGGATCTGTTTTGAACCGTTCAAATAATGCGTCAGCGGCATCTGCATATCCAATGAGGGGCGTATCAAATAATTTCAGTCCTATAACCGATTCATCCAGGGCATCTGCTTTTGAGACGGAATTTCTTTTGGGATTCTGAATAAAATCCATCACCCGTTCTTCTATCATGACACGACGGTACCTCTATCTGCGATCATCATTCATCCCCGATTACCCGATCAAAATATCTGTATCATGATAAAAAATATATATCTGAAGTACCTCGTCTGCACATTTTTACGATCTTCCCGTCAAATGAGGAAACATCCGTGAATAACCTCCATATGGCTCCTATAATCCTAAATATGCCTTATCGTGAATATCTTGCTGTTTGGGTGCCCACATTGGCCAGAAAAATGGGTCCCTACAGACGCCCGGAGCGACCCTTTCTCCCCCCCCGGAGACATGCTACACATCCTCTCAAAATATCCGCACATGAAACAGGGTTATTAGTCCTCAATACTTCGTATTTAGAGTAAATAACTGCCAAAAAAACCGTATTTTTCGGCAGCAAAACCGTGCATAAAAAAACGCCCGTTTTCCTCCCCCCCAAAAGGCCAAAAACAGGAGAAATATGGAGACACACAGACAGGATCAACGGGTGATTATGGGTTGGGTGAAGGGTTGTTACCGGATGGACAAGAAGGTATAAAAAACAGAGGGAAGGCAGTACCCCCCCTGTTTTCTGGTATTCTCCCGGTATTTCAGGAGGTTCCATGAGATTTCAGAAGAACTCAGCTGAGTTCCGTTCAGCCAGGTTCTTTTGTGTTCAGCACACTTTTTCCGTTCAGATCAAGCCGTTTCCCATTCTTCATGCTCGTTTGTGATCCGCATTGGACGGCCGGGAGGACACCTCCTGAGGGAGGGAAAAGCTCCTTTTATCTGATACATGGGCAAAAATCCAGGCATATGTATTATATAAAATCTTTTTGTAGTATTGACCGTAAAACCGGCAGTCTTATTACCTGAAATGCTATCTACATCATTATGTACCCCCCCATGAAGATGCCGTCACCGGATTGCTCAGGGATATTAGGGATCTACTCAGCAGAGGGCCGGACGAAGAGGCGACCGATGAAATTCTCCGGTTGATAGGTGTGCCGATGCCGGGCAATGGCCTGCTCCGGGACGCCCGGATTTACAGCGAGTACCTCCCGAAGGCCAAAGAACTGATCTTTACACCGGAAAAACGTCACCTGCATCTTCTCTGGGACGCCTTCGACCGCTCCCCACTCTCCCTTAGCGTTAACTTCGCGTTCCCCTTTCGTCGCATGATCGCCTGCCAACTATTCAGTACCTGTGGAAAAAACTTCTGTGCCGAGGGTGATATGCGTTTCAACTTCGGGCAGAACCTCACCGTTGGGGGGGACGACGTATTCATCAACCGCGGCCTCTTCATCGATACAAAAGCCGGGGTCACTCTTGGAAATGCTGTTGGGATCGGAGACTTCGTGCGGATCTTTACCCACAGTCACGGCGAGGCTAATCACGAAGAAAGGACCTATGCACCGGTCACCATAGAACCTATGCGAAGATCTACACCAACACAATGATCCTGCCGGGGGGGGTGACGATCGGTGAAGGGGGGGCGATCGTGGCAGGCGGCGCCGTCGTGACAAAAGACATCCCACCATGGACCGTTGCAGCCGGCGCCCCTGCAAAAGCGTTCAGAGAGCGGAGGACGGAGGGGGGGAATACGGGACCTGCCCTCAACCATATGTGGCTCGCCGACGGGGGGGCGTTTCAGGATGAATAATCACGCCCGCGAGTTAAATGTTGGACGCGGTCTCACTTTCATTGTTTGTGCATGCTATTCGGAAAAATATCCTGAGTGTTTTAGAGAAACCAGAGTCGATACGGTTCCACTACGTAATTTTCTTTCTCAATCCTCCACCAAATCCAAACGTTCAACCATTCCCGCTAACAAAAGTAATCTTTGATACAATTGTCCAAACCGTCAACTCTCGAACGCTATCACGGATCCCTTCTCGGCCTCGCAATCGGGGATGCAATGGGCGTCCCTCTGGAATTCAAACCACCGGGATCGTTCACCCCCGTCAACGCAATGATCGGCGAGGGGGGGTGTTTTGTCTGAATCCCGGTGAATGGACGGATGATACTTCAATGGCCCTCTGTCTGGCCGAAAGCCTCATCAATTGCAAAGGATTTGATCCAAAAGATCAACTTGTACGCTATGGTGACTGGTATCACAACGGGCACCTGAGCAGCAATGGTAGATGTTTCGATATCGGCAACACGACACTAACGGCGCTTATCCATTTCGAAGAAACGGGTAACCCCCCCTGTTCCGGTCTTACCCATCCCCCCCGGTCGGCGGGAAATGGATCCCTGATGCGCCTGGCACCGGTTCCGCTGGCGTATGCAAAGACACCCTCCCGGGCAATCGAACTCTCCGGTGAATGTTCAAAGACCACCCATGCCCTTGACGTATGCGTGGATGCATGCCGCTATATGGGAGCACTCATTGTGGGAGCGGTCTCGGGATATGCAAAGGCACAATTACTCTCCCCGCAATTTTCCCCGGTGGAACAGTACTGGGAACTCTTTCCCCTCACCAGTGAGATTCGCACAATAGCAAACGGCTCGTTCCACGAAAACGAGCCCCCCCTGAAATTCAGGGGGGACGGGATACGTCGTGGACTCACTCGAAGCAGCTTTGTGGGCATTTGCCCGGACAGAAACGTTTGAGGAAGGGTGTCTTGCGGCAGTGAATCTTGGAAACGATGCGGACACAACGGGAGCGATATATGGGCAGCTTGCCGGTGCATATTACGGCGTCGGTGCAATTCCCGGGGGGGAATGGAAAAACACGATTGTACAAAGAAAATTGATCGAACATTTTTCAGACGATCTGTTTCTCCTTGATCCCGGTGACCGACAACGCGGTACATTATCATAGGGTCCGGACAAACACTCCATAAGGAGCATTCCAATGCGTGATACACAAGCCATAGCCGAGAAGACCGAACGCCTCATCCGGATGACGGGTGAGTATTGCGATGAATATCTTGATGAGGAGTACAAGGTGCTCTGCGAAAAGCTCATCCGCAAGATGTCCCGGAAACGCCCGGTGCCCTTTCTGTCCGGAAGAATCGAGATCTGGGCGGCGGCCGTTGTCTACGCCCTGGGGAGTATCAACTACCTCTTTGACAAGTCGACGAAACCGTATGCATCCCCCGCTGACATCTGCGACTACTTCAAAACAAAGAAGAGCACCACGTCACAGAAGGCCAAAGGAATACGCGACATGTTCGATTTGTACTTTTTTGATGAAGAGTTCTCGACCAGCCGGGAGGACGAGGAAGACCTGTATGAGGATCTGGTTCTGATTGACGGGGTTATCGTGCCCAAAGATATGCTTCCTCCCGAACTCCTGAAAAAACTTGAATCGGACAGATGACAGAGACGTGACTGATCGGATACAGGAGTAGATTCGATCTCAGGGTTTCACCTCTGGTAAAGAGGGTTGAAGATGATCAGCCATCCTTCATATCCCCCCCCTCCCAATTATTCCGGCAGAACACACCGGCACCGGCCGATGGTGAGGGTCACTAAGAGACAGAAGAACCCGCTGACAAAAAATGCCGCTGCATAGCTGAAATATTCCGAAAGGATACCGGCGATAAACGGCAGAAAAGCCATCCCGCCGTACGATGCGGCGGTCAAAAGGCCGACCGCGGTCCCCCCCTGCATCTTTTCCGTGACAGCAAGATAGTTCATCTGGGAGACGAACACAAACCCTGCCGCGGCCCCCCCGACGACCATAAACAGGAAGAAGACCCCCCCGCCTATCCCTCCATAAACCGGTGCGACAAACGAACCGATCACCGCGATTGCCACCAATGCGGATGCCAGACGTATCGTCTGTATCGGCTGAAGGGAGAGACGCGGGGGGGCAATCAGGGAACTGCATATCGTTGCGGCGTTCATCGTTGCAAACAAGATGCCCAGAATAAACGGACTCTCATCGGTGAATTCCGGGTATAACGATATCAGCACACCGGAAATACCAATGAGAATAAAGGATGACAGATACAGCCACTTGTTCCTCCAGCCAATCATATGCACCTCCGGCATGCCATCCGTGCGTTCACTTTTTGGATCGGATAAAAAGAAGGAAAAGATCAGGGGGGTATCACGGCCAGTCCCGTAAAGAGCATGACCCGCTGTTCTGGCCGAAATGGGCATTCAGGAGGCCGGTTCCCATCAGTCCCGCGATCAGCCCCCCCGCGTTCAGGGCCGCAAAATACAGACCCGAGAGTCGGGCATGGTTCGGCTGCAGATTCACCCATGAGAGGGCACAGGAGACAAACAGTCCCGCACCCACCCCCCCTTCGACAATCCGTGCGACGGCAATGGCATACGGGTTCGAGACCAGCAGAATAACGGCCCCCGGATACTACGGTAAAAAGCAGGCCTGCAATAATAAACGGTTTGCGACCGAACCTGTCACCCAGCACGCCTGCCGGAAGCACCATCACAAACGCACCAAAGAAATACGCAGAAAAGATAATTCCCTGAAGGGCGGGCATCTCATCGGCAAATTCAGGAAGCACCGGCACAATAGCATTGGACAGTGCCATGATGATGAAAATGCCGATGACCAGTGACAGGCGTTGCTTCATTGCGGTAATATTCGCAGAGAAAATAAAAGAGAGTATGTTATACCAGACGGTAGGTTTCGAGATTCATCGGTGAAACGGTCTGGATATGATAGTTTTTGTAGATGGAGGATGCCAGGTCAATCGTGCTCTTCTCATCGCCGTGGATGGTGAAGATACGTTCCGGCCGGGGCTGGAGATGCTTCACGTAGCGCATCAGCTGATTTCTGTCGGAGTGACCGGAGAACCCGTCAACGGTCTGTATTTCACAGTTCATATTGATGGTCTCACGCCGTCCGATGGGTATCTCCTTCCAGCCCTTCTGAATCCTTCTTCCGAGCGTACCGTCCGCCTGATATCCCACAAAGACGAGGGAATTCCTTTCATCCGGGGGGGCAAGGTTACGCAGATACTCCATTACCGGGCCGCCGGAGAGCATACCGCTGGTGGTGATGATAATGCACGGGTCGCCTTCGATGACCTTCTTGCGGAGTTCGGATGAATCAACCTGCTCAAAGCATTCAGCCAGGAACGGATTCATACCTTCCTTGAAGATCTGTGTCCTGAGGTCAGGGTTCAGGTATTCAGGATAGGTCGTGTGAATGGCCGTTGCTTCCTTGATCATGCCGTCCAGATAGACCTTGACATTCGGAATCTTTTTCAGCCGCACCCCTTCCTCAAGGGTCAGCATCACTTCCTGGGAACGTCCGACGCGAATGCCGGGATGACAACCTTCCCCCCCCGGTTTATCGTCGTATTGACAATATCGTAGAGTTTTTGTTCGGCATCCTTTTTGGATGGCTGCATATCATGGGAACCACCGTAAGTATCTCCATGAAGAGTGTCTCCAGACGGGGGGGAACTGCACGGTCGCCGGGCCGAAGAGACGGGTGGTGTCGTAATTGAAATCGCCGGTGAACGCAACGTTATAGAGACCGTCTCCCACGTGGAAATGACTGATCGCCGATCCCAGAATGTGCCTGCGTTATGATAGGTCAGTTTGACATCCGGGGGGGCGATATCCGTGACCGAGCCAAAGTTCAGGGTGATCGAATGCTTGAGGTACTCCTGCACTTCCCGTGATGAATACGGGGGGGCCACTCCGCCGTCCTTGTTGACCACATCGATATAGTCCAGCTGAAGCATGGCCGAGAGGTCGCGCGTTGCAGGGGGGGTGCTGTATACCGGGCCATCAAACCCGTATTTGTAGAGCAGCGGTATCATTGCACAGTGGTCCAAATGCGCATGCGTCAAAACGACCGCGTCCAGTGAACTGAGCGGAGATATCTCCGGCACTCCCAGGTACGGGAATCCCTCGGACTGACTGCCGGGCTTTTCTCCGCAGTCAATAAGGATCCGGCTCTCCGGGGTCGAGAGCAGAAACGCCGCCCGGCCCACTTCACGGCAGCAGCGAGGGTGGTGACCCGGACCCATTTGTCCTTGCTCCTGACATCCCGATGGATTCTCTTTCCGATACGGCGAAGGAACTCCTTTCGTTCATCCTTTACCGACCGGAGATACTGGCGGATATCCTTGACCGTCTTGCTCTCGATGGGAGGGGTGCGCACGACCTTTGCCGTCCACCCGATCTCTTTGGTGATGTCACGGAGGGTTGCCCCCCCGTTCTTTCCAATCACAAGTCCGGGTTTTTCGGCTTCAACGAGCACTTCACCGGTATCGGGATCAAAGAACAGATCCGTTATGCCCGCAGTATCCGGCACAACCGCGCGCACTTTTGCCGCAGCCTTTTCCGGGTCTTCCAGGATATTGGGGGGGCGCACGACAATTCGTTTGCGTAACTCACGGGCAAGGATCTTGATTAAATCTGCCTGTTCGGCAAATTTCTTGGTATCATCGGTGTAGATGACAAGTTCCGGCCCTTCAAATTCAACCTCTGATATCGAAATGCCCGCAGGCACTTTGGCGTTGATCTTATTCCTGAGATCTTCTAATCGCTCATCAATTAACATTAAAATCGTCCTAAAAAAGAAAAATAGTAGAGAGAATGCGGGGGGGTTTTAAAGAACCTCCTCAGTCATCTCCTCGTATTTATCTTTGGTAATTATTACAATATTCATGGATTCACCGGATGCCGAATCCCGCCGGATGGCTGACCGCAGTGCCCGTTTTGCAAGGTCAACCGCTGCTGCTTCATCCATATTGGGTTCATACCGGTCTTCCAGTACCCCCCCGTATGCAAACGGAGAACCTGAACCGGTTGAAACAATATCCTCTTCCTTTGATGCTCCTCCCATCGCATCTACTGAGTAGACGCTGGGGGCCGTCAATATCAAATCCGCCGACAAGCAGCTGGACATAATACGGATAATGCCGGTTCTGGTTCAGAACATTGGAAAGAAGTGATGCGGATGCACCTACGGTCATATCACGACCGCGACGAATCTGGTAGAGGTTACACTCCACCTGCATCAGCCGCACAAGGGTCTGTGCATCGCCCACTCCTCCGGCTATGGTCATGCCTATCCGGTCTGCAATCTGGTAGACTTTCTTTGCTTTCTTGCTTGCAATCATTGTGCCCATTGTGGCACGTTGTTCTGTTGCAAGTATTACCCCATCCTGAAACACAAGGCCTACCGTTGTAGTACCTTTTGTTACCCCTTCTGGTAGTTCTGACAATTCACAATCCTCCGATCAAAAGTACGCTATATAAGGGAGTAAAAGCGCTTAGGTATAGAACGCGCCATTCTTTCATAAAGGTATTGGATATATTTTCAGAAAAGCGTTCTGAAAATATGCTGAAATGAAGAAGATATTACGCTTCTTCAAGAATGATTCTGATTAACTCGCGGTCGTAGAGCATGGAGACCATCTTGCGGTCACCATTGATCACCGGGAGCTGGTCCACCCGTGCACGCTTCATCTTCAGTGCACATTCACTGACCTCCGCGTTCAGGGAGACAGCAACCACTTCCCGTACCATTGCCTCTTTGACCGGTTTGTCCGGGAGCTGGACCTTGGAGATGCCATAGGATATGGTGTAGTTATCGCGGAGCGATTCCCAGGTCCATTCGTCATCGTCCGTGCCGTTTGAAAAGTCACTTACTTCGACACTGTCTTCAATACTGGAATGCCGGATTAAATCCCGTTCTGATATGATACCGGTCAGCTGACCGCTCTCATTCAGGATGGGCACCGCATCGTATCCCGACATCTCCATGATCCTGCCCACAAGCGGCAGGGGTGACTCTTCCCAGACGGCAAAGGTATGGGAACTGAACTTGTTGCGGATCTCGTCAGTGAACTTCATGCGGGCGATAGCGCCCACGATATCCGATATACTGATGAGACCGATCAGATCCCCGCCTTCAACGACCGGCAGACGGCGGAAATTATTTTTTATTAAAATGGCCGCCGCACTCTGAATGGTTTCATCCGGGGGGGTGATGGTGACCGGGTCCGGCGTCATCAGCAGTCCCAGCTGCATTTCTCCGGGATTTCTGAGCAGATCCTTGCGGGTGATGATGCCTACCAGCACTCCCTCTTTCAGGACGGGAACGCCACTGATACCGGTTCGTTTCAGTATCCTGAGCACATCATCTCTGTTTCCGGGTATCTCCACGCAGACAACATCCGTTGTCATCACGTCACGAACCGTCTCCTGTGTTATGCTCTCACCACCAGGGTGCTGACATGACTGTGGCGTACGACATGGGTCGTCACGCTGCCCAGCAATATCTTCTCGATATCACTCTTCGCGTGAGATCCAAGAACAATAAGATCTGCACTCAAATCGGTTGCTGCAGCAATTATTTCAATGCCTGCATGACCTTTTTTCAGATGCGTCTTCAGAGCAACACCTTCCTCTTCACACCTCTTTTCCGCATAGGAAAAACATTCAGTCCCTGCTGTTCCAGCATGTTTCTGATATATTCCATCGTTTCATCTGCAGGAATGTCATCAAAAAGGCCGGTCTCAAGAACATAGACTACATTAAGCTGCGCATTCCACACTTTGGCTTCGGTCAATGCCGTTTCCAGAGTTTTAATACTGATTTCTGATCCATCTACGGCAACGAGAATATTTGTAAACACAGTCCACCTCTAAAGAATTGCTTTATTACCTATTTTAAATAGCAATTTAAAAGACTTCCTTCCATGCTGATGGAATTGAGTCGGGTTATTATGGTATTTAATATGTTTTTTGAGAATCCTGCATTTGAACGCGCCATATTATACCGGGTAAACCGTGCGTCATGATCTTTGATAAGGGAATAGTTCCTGTCCACTATCTGTGCCCCCCCGCCGGTTGCCATTTTGAGAATTGTCGGTGCATCGATGTGATACACATAATGGCAGAATGCCATCTCCGCTGCCATATCAGGCTGTACAAACATGACATTGTCCGTTCCCAGCCAGAGTTCGACTCCTGCCTCAAGCATCGCATGCACCGGTGGGTTTTGGTTGGAGGAGGTGACGCCCAGTCTCCAGTTGGACCGGGGGGGGCAGATGACCACCGGGATGCCGGCATCGGCGATGCGCCGGATCTGTGCAGGAGTGACATGCGTGCAGTGAACGAGCATATCCGGGTCAAACGCGAGGGCGGCATCCACATCCCTACTGTCCTTTTCTCCTGCATGAAAGGCGATCTGTTTTCCGTCGGCACGTGCACGTTCGATGATTTTGGTTAATTCCTCACCGTAATGGCGGCTGCTGGAGACACCCAGACCTGCACCGACGGACTCTCCCCCCCCGTCCCTTCCGAAGATGACCGCGTCAAGGGAACAGTCGGTATTGGCCTGCTGCAGGTATTCGACACCGGGAATACCGCCTTCCCGGAAATCGGCAAATCCCCCCCATGTTCCGGTCTGTGCCATGGTCCGGATACTTGCCGCCATCGCTTCCACACAGAGACGGGGGGATGACGCACGCAATATGCGATGTTTCAGGCCGTCCGGCGGGGGGGCGACGAGATCTCCGATACTCCCGGCGGCATCGACGTCCATGGCAACGGTGTCGCCCAGATGGGTATGGGCATTAAAAAATCCCGGAACGATCCATTGATCCGGCACCCGGTCTATCTCTTCGATGTGGGTGATCACCCCATCGGCGACAACGATACGGACATTTCGTTCGTCAAAATCATCTCCCAACAGGGCCCTGCCCTCGTATATCTGTTCAGTGTTCAGCGATTGTCACCTTCCAATTTAAATATGCTAAAATTCAATTGTATGCTATGGCAAAAAAGAGTGGTGGAAGACTGGTATCCTCAGCTGGTCTCGTCACATATTATGACAGTGAAGACCGCAGGGCAGTGCAGATCTCCCCCCCGAATATGGTGATGATCATTGCAGGAGCAATTGCGCTCATTACGATCGTCCTGAATGCAGTATATTAATACTTATTTTTCATCGCCTTTCTGGTGAGATCTTCCTCTGCTTTGAAGTAGAGGTCATCATGCCCTTCCCAGACGGGCACGTTTCTGCAGATGACCGCAGGCACGCCACGGTTGCTCTCGCCCATGACAAAGTTTGCAATACCGGCAATCTCGTCAACGACCGCTTCTTCGGTGATCTCGAGCACATGGCCGAAGAGGTCGGTATCCCCCCCGCGATAATCCTGAATGGCGGGCATACCGCTCCATCCGATGGCAACTCCGGCCTGTCCTCTCCGGAAGGAACGCCCGCAGGTATCGGTAAGAATAACCCGTATATTTTTCCCGGTAATCTTTTTGATCTCTTCCCGAATCTCTGCTGCGGCCTCCATCGGATTGGGCGGCAGCACAATGATGAGTCCGTCTTCCACATTGGAATGGTCAATACCTGCCCGTACCCCCCCCACATGTCCGTGCGGCAGTGAACAGAGAATAAACGGATAATCGATGATGATGTCGTCGGATTCATCCAGCACCGCCTGAATAAACCGGGGATCTTCGCCGCACTTCTTTGCGATTTCCGCGGCACGTTCCGTCGGCTGAATATCGGCAAGACACCGTAGATATCCCTTTGATTTGGAATAGGCGGATGACGCCACACAGAGCACATCGTTCTCCTCTATGGAAAGACAGTTGGCGATGAATGCCGGGAAGTTATCCCCCCCTGCCTGAACAATGGGTATTCCCTCTACGGGAATGATTTCAATTGTCATTACTCAATAATAATCGTTGGAAATAAAAACTCTGCGTAAATGTCCTCTTCGGAAGATAAGATTCCATTCCTCAAAAAGATTAATCATCTGTCGGATAGATTAGCGATATAAGAGATGTATCTTATCATCCGCTGTGAGAACTGTGCGACGTTCAGCTACATTGACCGGTTTCAGAAGTGGAAACTCTGCCCGGTATGTGGGGGAAACGATGCAGCGGGGGCAGTGTTCAGGAATATATCGAGGTTGAAAATCATCACGAAGCGGATGCGGTCATTGTTGAACTGGAACGGTATTTGCACCAGAACAACCGGGAGAATCTGACCGCTGAGGAGACCGGAAAACTGCGTGCAGTGTATGCACGTCTGGTCGCCAGAAGCACCAGCTGGTAACCGCCGCCATTACCAGGGCTTTCCGCATCCGGGACAGATCATCGTCACGCGGCGGCCACAGTAGGGACAGTAGAGTCCGTCTTTTTTATGATCGATGAGTGGCCGACCGCAGTTTTTACAGTGGATGGCAGCAGTATATCCGCAACGATGTTTCAGCATTAATCCATATATTTGCAGTTCGCCACATAAATTGTTCCCAACCGCGGGAGGTGTAATCCCCCTGAGAACCGGGTGACCGGAACGGAGTCAATCGTTGTCGGGCCGTCATTCCGGAACGTCGGCAGCATATCATGTGCCGTTCCGAAAACCCTGCACTCTCCGCCGGACATATTGCCGCAGGGCCGGGAACAGTCACCCATGATGGTCAGCCGTCCGTCCCGGATATCAACCCCCGGCATGTCCCCCCCGGCGTTGCCATGAATGATGATCTCGCCGCCTGCCATGGTCTCTCCGGCAAAGTCTCCTGCATCACCCATGATCTCAATCAGTCCGCCTTGCATGCCCTGCTTTTCCCCCCCCGGTATCCGGAACCGGCATAGTCCATGGCATTGCCGTGACAGAGAATCTTGCCGCCATGTATCTCCCGACCCAGCCAGGAGTCTGCATCCCCCCCCTGGATTTCAATGAGCCCCCCCGCACTCATGAAATTCCCGCAATGCATCCCGATATCGCGTTCGATAAGGATCTTGCCGCCGTCCATGTACTCACCGACCCGTTTGATATGGGAACTGTCGCCCCGGATGATGATCTCGACCTGTTCGGCGGATTTTGCATTCCCGTCCTTTCTGACGTGGAAGACATCCGTGATATCCAGTTCCTTATTGCCTTTCCAGACATGAAACTCCCGTTCCGGGTCCAGAAAGTTTTTGGGGGGGGTGATACACTCCGCTTCAATCGGGAGATTCGGTTTATGCCGCTCTTTTACTTCAAGAATGACTTTCATCATAAGGATGCCTCCGTCTCCATGCAGACATTGCGGCCGATATACTCCTCTCCGACCGGATAGTTTGCCAGTCGCATCGAGTAATATTTGTTAAATCCGTCAATAAACGCCGGATCCGTGCTCATATCGTATGCCGGAGGCACATGGGGGGGTTTCACCCAGTAGGTCGAATGGTTTCCTTCCAGGGTGCAGGTACCTCTCCGGCAGACAACTTCTCCGCGTTTAATGGTGTATTCCGTTGTGGAAAAGCCGTTGATGATCCGTTCATAGTCATGTGCCGGGTCGGTGTTCGTGACATCAATCGGGTAGATGGCAATATCCGCTTCGGCACCTTCCGAAAGGTAACCTTTTCCATAATCAACCAGACCCAGTGCACGCGCCTGTGCCGCACGGGTCATGATCACAATCTCATTCCAGGTGAGTTCCCGTTCCAGTGCAGGCAGAATCACCCGTCTGCCGGTTGATTTGTGCAGCGTGGCAAATTCCTTGTCGCGATATTCCTTGCTCATTAAAAGGGCCATCACTTCCGGATATTTGACGAAGGGCGCCCCCCCGTTGGGGTTATCGGTCGCAAGAATGCACCGCCACGGGTCATTGACCAGCAGGCCCAGTTCCAGACCGATGGCCCACATGATCGCGTTGACCAGGTTCTTCTTTCGGTACTGAACGGGAATAACCCCGGACCCGGTCTCCATCTCGACGTCATGATTGCTCCACTTGTTATGGTAGAGACGATAGAGGTTGAACTCCATCGGCCCGTCGCAGTCATTGTAGTCGTCTTCCCGAACATCACCTGACCGGTGTCGATGACAATCTGGGGGGGTTTGTCGTTCACCGACTTGGCGATATCCTCTGCCTTGGAACAGAAATCGTTCCATGAAGAGCCGCCGTAGGAATGGAACTGCACATGCGTGGAGTAGAGCGACTGGCGCTTATCGTTGAGGTCGGGAATGGCGTTGTAGGTGTCGAGCGTGCACATGTAGTTGCCCGGTTTTCCCAGGTTATTGCAGTGCAGATGCACGGAATGAGGCAGGTTGAGCATCTCGTTTGCCTCGATCATCTTTACGATGATCTCACGGGGGGGCGTGATATTGAATCGCGGAATCGGTTTATGAATGCAGGAGATATCCTCGCCGAACCCCCCCATGCTTCCGTCCCGCCGGGATTGGTCAGTTTGACCCCCCCGAAGCCCTTGGCGGCCGAGAGGTACCATGCGAGAACCCCCCCCGCAAGGCGTTTGATGTCCCCCCCGTCCTGAATTGCCTCCAAAGCAAACCAGTTGCCGTCAAAGAGCGTGTTTGCCAGACAGTCCTGCAAGGGGGTGTAGCGGAACTCCTCATGGGTGTGGCGTGCCTCCATCGGTGCCATCGCCCCCCCTTCCAGAAGTGTCGTGTATCCCATCTTGGAGTAGCGGTAACTGTTGCCATAGGTTGTCGGGACGCTGTAACCGGCGGTTGCATGCATATCCCCCCCTTTGCGTGATGTGCGCCCGGCCCGCATATCCTCCGGGCTCATGTACCTGCCGAAGTTGACTTTTGTTCCGCAGATATGCGTATGGGAATCAATCCCGCCGGGGGGGAGGGTGAGCATGCCTGTAGCGTCAATCACCTGATCCGGGTTTTTGACGTCATCGACAATTTTGCCGTCCCGGACGGCGATGTCCATCGTCTCGCCGGATATCCGCTGTATCGGGTCGATGACATAGGCATTTTTTATCAGGAGTGTTTTCATAGGCCTTTCACCTCAAGCATTCGGTCATAAATTCGGGTGAGGATCTCGGTGTCGGAGGGGGGGTATGCGGAGTCCATTGCTTTCTTAATCTTGATGGGAATGCCGTCCATCCGGTATGCCGTCCCTTCCGCATCGATACCGGTCACCGCGACCGGTATCTGGAGGTCGGCAAGGGTGGTGGTCATCGACTCGAACGGGTCGATGACAATAAGGGGGGGATATCACGCAACTGCTCCATACAGGCACGGGGGGGGAAATGGCCCCCCCCGGATCGCTTGCGATGATCATACCGGCATCACACTCCTTGCGTGCAAGAACATCAATGGCCGTTGTCTCTCCGGGGGGGTTATAGAAGGCCACACCCCCCCGGCAGAAGTCAACTGCAAAGGGGTAGCCGGTCATCCATGACATCACTTCGTTTGCCCCGTAGACATTCCAGTGTCCCCCCCGCATCGGGGGGGTGAGCGTAAATTTGGTATGCCGGTTCAGGTCATCGACGAGTTCGATGGCGTTTCTGACGTTCTTGTATTTGCCTTTCGCCATCGTCAGGCCGACACCGAAGAATAAGGCACCGAATGAACAGGTCTTACACATCTCCGCCACCTGCATGAGCTGGGTTTTGGTGACCCCTGCGACCGATTCCGGTATCATATCGCTTTTGCCCCGGAGAATGGCCCGCAGAGAGGAGAGCACCGCATAGTCGCCGCCCGGTTTGATGCGGATAAACTCATCGGCAACCTTTGCCGTCTCCGTTTCCCGCACATCGACGACGATGACCTTCCGGTTCCGGAACGCATTGTCCAGGAAATATCCGTCCGCATAGGTGGTATACCGGCTCATATGCCGGGGGTGGGCCTCAATGGGGGTTGCAGCCCCCCCAGTAGATGATGAGATCCGCACGGTTCTTCACCTGACCCAGCGTACAGCCGGGATGACCTACTTCCTGAATGGCAAGAATGGACGGGCCGTGACAAACAGAGGTGGTGCTGTCAATGACGCCGCCCAGAATTTCGTTCATATGGACCCCCGACACACTGCGCCTCTCCGTGCGTCCCGGACCAGCCAAAGAGCAGCGGCCGGTCGGCGTCCAGCAGCATATCGACCGCGGTCTCCACCGCTTCATCGTAGCTGATCTCAACCCACGCGCCGTCCACCTTTTTTATCGGGGTTTTCAGCCGGTTTTTCCCCCCCAGAAATTTTGCGTTCCCGATGGTGCAGCAGTTATTTGCTGATACGATTTTGTCATTTTCTACTTCCAGAGTGATGTCATCACACAGACACCCGCAGAAGGGGCATACCATATCCTTAATTTCCTGCATACCTGACTCCTCCTAACTGTTCCAGTAGTTCAACCGGTGTTTTCCGGTCTTCCGACGTCGGGCTGATCTCCACTTCATGAATCTTATAGTCGGGCATCCCGGTGCCGTGGGTGCAGGCTGCGATGATTGAATTGCAGTGGATACCGTAGGAGACAAAGGCCATCCCTTTCGGCAGCCCTTCATCGGCAACGGCCATCAGTACGACTTCACCGATCGCACTTGTCACCAGCACATTCTCACCCTCTTCCACGCCCAGTTCCAGCAGGTCCAGCGGATGAATCTGACACCGGGAGGTCTCCTCGGCATATCCCTGACCCAGTTTGTTCTCGATATATTTCCCCTGCCGGATGGTCCGTCCGGTGTTCAGGATGAACTTCATTGGTCCACCCCCCCTTGCATACCTTCGACCACGCGTGCCACCCGGATGGCATGGTTCGCGCAGGTCTTTTCACAGGTCTTACAGCCGGTACACTTCTCCGGGTGGATGATACGCATCTCACCGTTGATAATGCGCATGATCACCTCTTCGCTGGATGCGGTACCCGTCCCTCCCAGATAGGGTCGATCTCTTTATTGATGGGGGGGCAGGCCACCGCACAGTTCCCGCACCGGCTGCACAGCACAGGGTCGATGGAGAGATGGAAGGATGACTGAAATGAAGTCTGTTCTGCTTTTTGCGTTTCGAGAATCACCCCCCCTGTCGTCAAAACATCCTCGGGACAGGCCTCCACACAGAGTCCGCACCGGATACAGTGGCCGGGGGGGTATATCTCCGGGTTCCAGACGCCGTCCGTTTCAACTACGGCGATGGCGTTCGGTGCGGGACAGATCATCATGCATGCCAGACAATGCGTGCACTCCTTATCGGTGATGGTGGGAAATCCCCCGGAAATGGGGGGGGCGGGGGGGTGATAAGAGGGGGGGGTCTTCACGGTGAAAAATTTCGTGAGCCACTCGCCACGGGCAAATTCTTTCAGATACCAGATTATTGACGATGCCATCGGTTTTTTACCTCTCATTGCATGCGATGCACGGGTCTGAACTGATATAGGTGGAGGTCACATCGGCCGAGGAGTCCACCCCCCCTTTCAGCATGTAATGCACGCATGCCTCGATATTCATAATGGACGGCGTGCGTATCCCGATCTTTTCTATCCGTCCGAACTCGTCTGTGTCGATGATATACGAGAGTTCGCCGCGGGGGGGGCTTCACCCGCCCATGTACCGGAGCCTGCTCCGATGACGCCGCCGCCCCCGGATGGTGCCCGGCTCCATCTGTGAAAGACAGCTACGGATGAGGTTGGTGCTCTGGAATACCTCAAGGAACCGGAGCATTATGCGAGCATAATTGTCCCCCCCGTCATCGAGGAGAACAGATTCAAATCCCAGTTTCTTATAGGTCGGGTGGAAGAGTCGGCAGTCGTTGTCCAGATTGCTGGCACGGGCCGTAGGCCCGACCGTGTGTGACTCGATTGCCTCTTCACGGGTAAACACGCCGACATCCTTGCTCCTGAGGGCGATCATCGAGCCTCCTTCAAACATCCCGACAAACCGGGTGAGTTCGGAGTCGATGTGGTCGAGCATGGTGTGCAGGGACTGTTCTTTCTCTTTTGTGAGGTCGAACCGCACGCCGCCGGGGGATGATGTAGGAACAGGTGACGCGTGCTCCGGTGATCAGTTCGAGGGCGTCCATGGCCGTCTCCCGCAGATTGAGCAGGTACATGGCGAGGGTCTCATGCTCGATGGTGTAACAGTAGGAATAGTTAGCCAGAAGATGGCTCTGAATCCGGTCCAGCTCGTTTACCACCGCCCGGAGATAGGCCGCCCGGTCGGGGACGGCGATATCACCGATGCGTTCCATGCCTTCGATGTAGACGTAATTGTGTATGACCGAACAGATGCCGCAGACCCGCTCTGCCAGAAACATGACCTCCTGCCAGGGCCTGCCGACCATGATCCGCTCGATACCTTTCT
Source organism: Methanogenium cariaci JCM 10550 (assembly GCF_001315945.1). Lineage (GTDB taxonomy): Archaea > Halobacteriota > Methanomicrobia > Methanomicrobiales > Methanomicrobiaceae > Methanogenium > Methanogenium cariaci. Next base: position 89,845 of record NZ_BBBG01000003.1, read on the forward strand.
TTACGTATCCGAGTTCCAGTTCTGCCTGAACGACATATTCACCACGGGTCTCACACTTAATCCGGCACGGTTCCTTAAAGACCGGATGCACCGGCCCTATGGGAAGGGATACATCAACTGTCTTTTTCATTCTTCTCTCCTTTCATAATCACTGAATACCACGGGTGCAAGTGACAGAATCGCTTCCAGAATCTCGGTCGGCCGGGGGGGAGGACACCCCCCCGGCACCTCTGCTGCGATGGGGGGGATGTGCTTTCGCACCGGCGGGTCGAGATAGGTGCCTTCTCGGTTAAAGACACACCCGGATATGGGACAGTTTCCGATGGCGATTGCCGCCTTGGGTTCGGGAATCTTGTCCCAGACCATCTTCAGTTTGTCTTCCCACTGGGGGGGGAAAATCCCCCGGTCACCAGCAGGATGTCGGCTTCCCGCGGGTTGTTATGCACGTAGATGCCGTACTGTTCGATATCATACCGGGGGGGTGCCAGACAGGCAAGAATCTCGATATCACATCCGTTGCACGAACCGACATTGACATAACAGACATGGATGGACCGTGAACGGACCGCGTTTTTCATGTCCTGTAATGCTGTCATGAACGGATTACCTCTTGTATCATTGTTATTCCTTCATTTATTGCCTGTTCTTTGGTGCAACCGGCGGAAATTTTGTCGTTTGTCTGCTGGATGATGGTGTTCATCTCGTCATCGGTGAGGAGAGGTATCTGCCGGGTAATGAGGCTCGCCCCCCCTAATAGGGATTCGACGGACTGATCCGTTTCGGTCTGTTCTCTTTCCCAGACCTCATAGCGTGCCGGAATATTTTCCAGCAGGGACATGTCATGGAGACTGATCAGTTTTTTTCGGAGGATCTGGCGGCGGACCCCCCCGTATTTTTCACACAGGGCGGCCATTGTCACTTCATGAAGCGGGCTGGAGAGGATGATGAGTTTCATCTCCCGCAGATCGTTTTCGTAGAGATAGGTGACCATCAGGCCATCCCCCCCCTGCGACGAGTACGGCATAGAGGGCAAAGAGCCCGACACAGATCCAGAGGATACCCATCTCCGCTTTCTTGAGGTGTTCTTCATCTGTCGTCCAGGCGATACCGGTCAGGATGAGGAACACCACACCGAGACCGAGTGCCTGCAGAGAGATCTCCGGGTGCAGTGTCACCTGCCACACGGCGATCAAAAGGTAGGCAACGAGGCCGCCGGAGAGGATGGTTTTGATTGATGTCATGCGATCAGCCCCCCCAGGATGGCCATCCAGGCCACAAGAATCACGATCGTTACCAGCTGCACCGTCACACAGTCATACGGGCTGAGCATGGGTGTTACTGCACACACAAACGAGAGCGATATCAGAATGATGAGCATCGCGACCACCAGCAGAACCGGTGATAAGGCTCCCCAGAAGATCGCGACAAACGTCATCAGCAGGACGACGGTGCGGATGGCATCCGATATCTCCAGACCCGCACGCCAGGCACCGAAGTGCTCGGTCTTATACCCGCTGACAATCTCCTTTGCCTCGACAATGGAGAAGGGTCCGTAATGCATCTTGGAGAGAATGACCATATACATCGCAATCGCTGCGGGGAACAGACTGAACAGAAGCGGGCCGTGTATTGCCTGGTACTGCATGATGTCTGATATCATCAGGGATCCAGTGGTAAAGTAGATGCCTGCGACCACGGCAAAGAGGGGTATCTCAGACGAGGCCGATATGACCGAACGCACACCGCCGAATTTTGCATACGGGGATCCGGGCGATAACCCCGACGCCGTGCTCCACCATTTTCTGCACCATGTAGATGCCGAACAAAAGCAGCAGACTGCCGCCGAGGACTACGGTGTAGAGCGCTCCGACCCATATGGCAATGGCAACGAAGACGATGCTGATATAGAGCGGTTTACTCGCGGTGCGGGGGGGGACCCAGGTCTCTTTAAAGGAGAACTTCAGGGTATGCAGGATCTCCTGCCAGATGGGAGGGCCGGGCCGGCCCTGTATCCGTGCAATGGCCTTCCGGTGTATCCCCCATAAATAAGAGCCCGAGGAATGGTGCTGCAATCAGATAACCGATCATATCTTTAGTACCCCCCCATAAACGGATAGTCCTCTTCTCCGTTCCGGTATTTCCAGAGCAGCATGGTTCCCAGAACGAATAGCGGCAGTGCAACGATACAGATGAGTGCCTGTTCGATATCTGACATTAAACCGATATACGGTCCGATTCCTCCGATGATGAGGCAAATCAGCGCGACAACGGTTATTATCTGAATTATTTTTCCATTCATAATATATCACACTGTAAGCATTATCTCCACAACTCTCAGGAACATCAAGAGGGAACTGACGTGAATCATAATCACATAGGGCGCACCCGGTGCCCGGAACAGTTCCGCCTTTGCCGCATAGAACGGCGCGATACCTTCTCCCATGACTCCCACCAGAATCAGGGCCTTGGCCATGCCCGGCATGGCGGGCGCCATTGCCGAGAGTTCCCAGATGGAGAGCGTCCCGGTCGCCGCAAGGGTGATTGCCGCTGCGCCGAAGAGGGGGGGATGGTGGCCAGCATCGATATGATGCCGTAGTTGAAGGCCGCGTTCAGCACATGTTTGTTTTTCACCGATGCCACGATGCCGATGATGCAGATACCCACCATGCTGACAAAGAGGGTGAAGTTAAACACGTCTCCGCTGGTAACAGCTCCCATTGTTGCAACACCACAGGCAATTGCCATAAAGCGCCGGAAATGCAGATCCTTTCCGGTGACCTCCTTTGCATAGATGGCATCGGTGCCAAAGGCGACGTCCAGCTGTTTTTCCGGTCTGGAAAAGATACAGATGAGCGTGAATATCAGGGCGAAGAGGAAGAGCGCTCCGGTGTAGGGAGTGAAATAATTCACAATATCCCCCCCGAACGGCAGCACGAACAGTTCCTGTCCGCCGATACTGGATGAGGGTAGTTCAAACATCGTTTTCACCCCCCCGCATGGTTCCCACAAGGGACATCTTGGCGGTTACTTTGGCAAGGATTGCTCCTCCGGCAAGCATGACGGCAAAGAACCAGTATTCGGGAACGATCATGAAGATAAAGAACGCGACAATCCAGAAGGTCCATGCATATCCCGATACGGTCTCGACAAGGGCAAAGCGTTCGGACGATTTCTTTCCCATGAAGTAAAAGACCATGCCGGTGCCTGCGACCGCTCCTCCGGTAAACCCGGAGAGTACGATGCCGTAAAGGACGAGGATGACCGCGATGATCGTGGGGGGCGGTGTCCATGACCTCAATCCGGAACGGGGCTTTTATGGGACGGGTCAGGTGTTCCCGGACGAGATATATCTCGGAGAGCGCCATCAGTTCGGATATGCCGACGACAAGGCCGGGGGGGATGATGAGGGCTTCTGCAAGGTCGGTTGCGATGAGCGCGATGACCGCGAGGGCCGATACCTCGGCAAGGTCGGCAATGATCAGCCGGTGGATGTCGTTTTTCTCCCGGAATGCCGCGACAAAGGTGATGATGATGGCAACGAGGGCGACACTGAGGCCGATGGTGTATTCATTCATCATTCGTCCTCCCTCCGGTAAAGGAATGAGGCGATGGCAAAGGCGGCGAACAGGATACTTGTCTCGACGATGGTATCCAGTCCCCCCCGGGTGTTGTAGAGAATCTCATCGATGATGCCTCCCGGATGGGAGACGATGGTGGTGCCGAGATACTGGTTTGAGATGGCCATAAGTGCGGAGAGCGGAGTGAGGTATGCGGTCACATATCCCAGGTAGGGGGAGTTCTGCGGGTACTGTGCTGCCACTTCGGTTGTGCCGAACGGAACTCCTCCCCCCCGGTCGTAGGGGGGGTTCAGGGCAGAAGAGGTGTTGATCTCCTTGGGATAGAGCTGTGTCTCTTCGTATCCGATGGGGGCTGCGATGCTAATTATAAGGGCAATACCGGCGATGGCAATGACGATCACCGCATAGATGGCGATCAGGTTGTCGATGTCCGCCATGTAGCGGGAGAGCTGTTTAATCACAGGGTTCACCCCCCCGTTCAATGACCCGTATCAAAACGATGGTGGCAATCGCGGTCACGGCGACAAACGTCAAAAGCGCGATGGTCTCATTGTAGGCGAGCATGATCAGCATGAGGCCTGCACCTGCCATTTCTACATGGATCAGCCGGGAGATGTAATCCCTCTCGCGCGGGAAGGCGGAGGCCGCAACGCCTGCCAGAAGAATGATAAAGCCGAGGATGAGTTCAGGCGTCATCGGTATTCCTCCCGGTGGCCTGAAGAATGAATATCGTCGTCAGGGGGGGCATGATGATCGCAACCAGTATGGCCACATCAAGGTAGCCCTTCAGTACGATGAGGGGGGATCACCCCCCCGCCCATCATGACGGCAAGCCCGATAAGTTTGTCAAAGGGACTCGGTTTGATGTAGACCGCGATGACGCCCAGCAGGGCAATCAGGCCGAGGATGAGCATATAGAATTCATTCATGTGAAATCCCTCCTGCATAGGTGCTGGCAATCGCATTGGCTTCCAGGGTTGAACCGACAAAATAGGCGATGCCTGCGAAAAGTACCATGATGTCAGGGATGGACAGCACAATCAGTCCCGTGATGGCGAAGTTCATGACGTTCAAAAAGACCAGTTTTTTGAGAGTGTGCTTCTCAGTCAGAATACGGATGACCGCATACAGGGCGACAATCCCGCATAGATATGCAGATCATGCCCGCATCATATATGGGAATCATGCCCGGACCCTCCATATTCTGGTCAGGAGATGGCTTGCATATGGGTGGGACAGTCCCTGGATGGTGAGGATAGCGATGACCATGCCCGCGATGAAGGCGTCGGCGGGTATCCCGATGAGGCTGAAGCCTGCGATCAGGAATGTGGCGCAGAAGGCGCCGGTGTTCCGGCGTATCCTGGGTCATGACAGATCCTGTTTCCGACGAATACAAGGGCGGTGGCGATGAGTCCGCCGGGGGGGATACCGGCGACGAACACTCCGCAGGCCGCAAGCAGGGTTCCTGCGGATGCATCGGGGGGGGAACAGACGATATTTCCCATCATATATCCGCCATTCAGTGCGCCCTTGTCGGCGGCGATGCTGGTGCCGATGGCAGTTGCACCGCTCACCCCCCCTCCCTTCTCCGGAAGCCTGAATATAATATCAATTGTAATAAAAAGAATCCAGCAGACAAGCGCTGCAACTATTATGTTTACGACCACGCCGGGCATTTATTAACTCCGAATAATAACAGATACTCTTTCAGAGGTTTAACATTTCCCATTGTCACAGTAAAATTACCGTTTATTATCCTAAATAGGTTAATTGTGGGAAAGATCCGCGTAATGATGGAATAATACCGGAGATTTGGTAGTAAACGGGTTCAATTTTAGGCGGACCGGGCATACAGTTCTCCATCTGTGAGTATGTATATACCTCTTCAGGGCGACTTTATTGATAATGAAAAGCGCATTCGCGGATCATGATAAACTTGCCCTCCTGATTATAGGGATTGTGCTGTTTATCACGCTCTACGCTTTCGGTTCTCTGCTGGGTGTTGTCATACTTGCAGTATCTCTTGCCGTTGTTGTCATGCCGCTGAATACGTGGCTTGCACGGTTTGTTAGTAAACAGGTTGCAGCATTTGCCGTCACGTTTATTGTGAGTATTCTTGCGATTGGTGCGTTGGCGTTTGGTGCGGTCATACTCTATGGGAATGCAGATTATCTGACGCAGATCATTACCCAGATATATGCTGCGCTTATCGATATGGCGTTGATCCCGCCGGGGGGGATGCAACGACTCCGCCGATTGATGTGGCAGGGATTCTGGATTCCCATATGGACACGATTCAGTCGGGGGGGTTCTTTTCGGTGTTGTCCGGGTTTACCGCAGCGATATTTAATGTGATTATCTTTTTCCTGGTGTTCTTTATCTTCCTTTTATTTGGAGAACAGATCTGGCAGAACCTGCTGTCCGGTATTCCTGACTCTCTGAAATCCTTTGTGAGTCATATCGAGGAAATAAGCTCGAACACCCTGTATTCGATATATATTGTGCATATCTCAACGTCGGTGATCACCTTTCTTCTGGCGATACCGTTCTTTTATGTGCTGGGATACGGGCATATCATCTTCTGGTCGCTGATCGTGGCATTGTTCCAGCTGATCCCGATCATCGGCCCGACCCTGATTATGATCTTTTTGGGCATTTATGCGATTGCCATGGGAGATTACCGGGCGGCGGCGCTGATTGCAATTATCGGGTATCCGGTGGTATGCGCTGTCCCTGACCTGCTCTTCCGGCCGATTATGATGGGGAAGAGGACATCCATTCACCCTGCAATTATGTGGGTCGGGTTCTTTGGCGGGCTGTGGATCATGGGGATTGTCGGGTTTGTCATCGGGCCTCTTGTGCTGGCACTCTTAGTCGCCTGCGGACGCGAGCTGATTGGGATCATGAAGCGGGCCAAAGAGAACGGGTGGCTGGAGAAGGTGCAGGTGTGAGGAGAGAATAATAATTCTAACACTCATACCCGTTTTTCCGATTTTTCCGATTTTACCCTGATTTTTTCAACGAGATATACAAGGATTATACCTTTTTAGTGACAACAATGTTGTCTGTATTTGGCGAGGGTTGCCGAGTCGGTCAAAGGCGCTGGGTTTAGGGCCCAGTCTTGTAGAAGTTCGCGGGTTCGAATCCCTCCCCCCCTCGCATGACTTTTTTGGGTTATAGTTAGTTGTGAAAAACGCCACTATTCTAAATGTAAACATTCAACAAATATTCTAACTGTTTTGGGCAAGTTGGATAGGAGATATTAGAAATGTTGCAAAATGATTCTAAAATAAAACCCTACATACACAGAAGCTAGACCAAATAAAAATCCTGATACAAATCTCTTGGTATTATTACTGGTATAGCTGCTTAAACATTGTAAAAATCCATCAATAATTAAAGGCAATAATAAGACTGGAAGTAAAATAATGGGCAAATGGTAGTTCATTAATAGTAATATTATACCAATTATGCCTCCAACAAGCATACCAAAGCATCTGGCACACAAGTATCTTTCAATTCCAAAAAACTTAATCGATCTTTCTGGCATATGATGACAAAAACAAAGGACATATGTTCTATTTTTTATAGTCATTAGTAAAGATAAGCCGTAAGAGTCAAGATTACAAATAGAAAGGTCCACACATTATCATAAGATATTATGCATTATTGTTTTATGCTACAATTTTTCAATAAATATTCTGCGGATCTCTTTATCGAATTAATTCCTGGAAAATGTCTGGAGGATTAATGCCACTCCATTTTGGTTTGAATCCATCACCAAGACAATTCGTTTGAGATCACAATGACCATCCGTTAGATAAATGTATTTTATCTAAATTTCTTCAGTACAAAAATCTACCTAATATTCACCAATTTCACTGAAGTTTGTTATCTACGTGAATACAAAGCAAACCAAAATCTGTTAAAATATGGCAGTTTACAACGACTTTGTTGAAGATTTGGATGCTCCAAATTCTGTGATGGCGTCCGACAGAAAGGATTGATTTGTCATCCAATCCGTCAAAATATGATTAATTGGATTTTTTTCCTGAATATAAAAAGAAATTCAAGTCAATTAATAATTAGGCTTATATTTTCTTGGAGGCCATCATATGATTTTCGTCATTTTCCAAAATGAGCATATGTTTCCCAATCCATCCCTCAACATGATATTCATCAGATTTAATTTTACAGGAAACATAACCCTCGTCAAGGATTTTTTCATCAATAATCTCTACTCTTACATTCTTATCTGCAGGCAGTTTACCAACAATTTTTAGGTATTTTCTCTCTGGAGTTTTCCAAACGTTAACAGTATCTCCGATCCAATATTCTGCAGATTCAGGATCATTTATACACAAATTAATGATCGCATATGTTTTGGTTGGTGTAGGCGTAACAATTGTTTTGGTAGGTGATACTTGAGATGATTCAGGCAGTTCTCCTATTATTGCTCCCCCAAACTGCTCCAAATATAGTGAAAAATAAAAAGAGTCCAACACATCCAACACATATAATGACAAAATTCTCTTTATTTGATCTTTTAGGTGGTGAGTCTGGTGATGGTTTAGCTGCATCCATAATTATATGAGAATATTAATCCTATATATGCCTTTATAATCGTTATTTTTACAAAATAATTTGCAGAGTGTCTCAAATAACAATTATATTTGCAATATGGGTATTTTATCATTGTATTTTGAATTATCTGGAGTAATTATGTTTAAATATTCATACAATGTCACACTTTTACATGAAAGAAGAATCAATTGAAATTACACGAAACCACATTGATATAATAAATTCAGTGATTGAAAATTCCATCCAATACGAAGATCTAATGGATAATAAACGAAGACTTGGTATTACGGGAGAAGTTGGTGAGATCGGAGCTTGTTTCAAATATAACTTAAGATTGGCAAAAAATTCTCAATCTGCTGGCTATGACGCTATTGATAGTGAAGGAAAAAAGGTTCAAATTAAAACACGAAGAATTGTTTTAGGCCGGAAATCAATAGAATCAAAAAGGCTCTCTTCGTTCTCTGAACATAAATTTGACTATTGCCTTTTAGTTCTCCTTGATGAGAAATATGATATTTATGAAACGTGGAAAGCCGAGTCATCAGCCATAATGGCTGTTGCTCGTGATCATAAAAAATGTCAACCATCTATACGTGAATTTAAAAATGAGGGCGAGAAGATTTTCGATAGAAAAACTATGGAAATCTCATGATCTAAAAAGGGGGGGATAATCGTTGAAGATCAAATTATCATCAGCCTTTTAACAGCAGGAGTCTTCAAATTCAAATCCCCCTTTCTCCCGAATCCTCTGCTTCATCCTCTGGAACGTCTTTCTATCAACCCCCACACTCTTCAGCTACCTTCTGAGACATGGCAATAATCTTCTTCATGATCTCAGCCTTATCGATAAACTTCTGAGCCTTCCGAACTTCCAGTGCCTGTTCATCAATGTTGTTCGCTTCCTTCCCTATGTGAGCCACATCATCAGCCACAATATGTCTCCTTTCAAGCAAACCAACATCCCCCCCATCAAACTTGTGTTCCGGGTGATTGGCATAATCAAGAATGGTCTGGCAAAGTGCTCTGAAGTAGTGCGAACCCCCCCGCTTGATTTTTCCGGTCTGATAATCGATGAACTCCCTGTGAACAATTGACTGTGGGTCTTTGGAGAACGGACATAGCGGTTTAACAGGAACACCATTCTCATCCTTCGTTTTAAAGCCGACAAGATAGAAATTGAACGGCTTAATCTGATCATCCCATGCTTTCCCTTCATTAAAACTATCAAACCTCTTCCATACATGAGAGGTGCTGACCGAAAGACGGGAGACCGCATAAAATTTTGAATACTTCTCATAGATCTCCATCGCTGAAACAAACCCATAGTGCATACTCAGGATGTCCTGCCAGACTTCAGCCTGCCAGTCCTTCACATTATTCGGGAAGGGGGGGTTTGCCAGATGTCCCAGACCATGCAGCTTGTATGACCGTTCACCATCCATGAACCGAATGTCCTTGCCGTCAAGATAGTAGAGAGCATACCGCTTTGAAGAGATGCCATAGAACCACATGTCCTCCTTTTCAGGCTTGAGCAGAGGTATTTCAATGCTATACGGGTTCAGTGGCTGGAAGAAGTCAAGGATGGGCTGTGCAAGGTCGGGCGGAACAAAAATACTGTCAGTATCCATGTAGGCATGCTGCCCACCCAGCTCCAGCACCTTTGCCTCAGCCATTGCGAGAAAGAGACGTGACCCTGCAGTAATCATTACCGCCATAAGAGGGTGGAAATATTTCCCTTCTTTCTCATGCCGGTTCTCTACAGTCGTGAAAGAATCAATACCATTCACCTCAACAGGACTTTTCTTATCTTCTGGATTGAGTTCAATGAAGATACCATAACTCATCGCATTGACAAGAATCTTGATGGCCTGTGCCTGGCTTGAGAGGTGAAGATATTCAGGATCATCTTTGGAGATGGTCTTGAGGTTTTGTTTAATCTCCTGTCTCTTTTCAACCAGCACCTGAAACAGATTGTCCCTGCGAGGGTCAATATCAACCCCCCCATGAATCCGGGTCTTCTGAAGGCTGGCCTGTTGTCCTACCGGGACAAACCGGATGGCTTCAATAATGTCAGGCACTTTCCCGGTGAGCAGCACCGAGCCGATGACATCCGGCAGGGCATACCACATATCTTTCGCACTGGAGAGGTAATTGAGTCCGACCACATAGGGAGAGTCATCTCCTTTATAGTCCATCCTCGCCGGGAGAATATCATCATCCGGTCGCAGCTTGACAAGAACACAGAAGTCCTTCCAGATATCAGGGTTCTGTAAGTCTGCAAGGGTGAGAGAAGAAAGGAACGCTTGTATTTCGTCAGTCGCATCCATTGATTCAACACGATCTGCAATGAGATAGGGCCAGAGACCCAGAATCATGGTAATGGTTGGATACATACTGGTAAAGTCAAGCACCGACACCTTGGTCGGCTGTTTACGTATCCTGCATTCCGTCCTTCCCCCCCCGTAATACGCTGACATGATATTACCGAGAATAGCATCCGGAAAGTCAGGGTTCTGCTGATGAAATGGTGTGACAACCATCTGTTTGAGGGCATACTTCCCGATGGATGCTGAGCTGAACACCTTCGTGAGAGGGATACCAATCTGGAAGAGATCCAGTTCCTGTACAAGCCTGCGATAGACTTCATAGGTCGCTTCGACATCCCGGATGTTGTATTCAATATATTTCTCCGTCACCCGTCCATGAGAGACATTGGTATATTTCTCATGGCTGATGTTGAGCATCTCACCTGCACGCTGAAGGGAGACACGTTTTGCCTGAAGCATTACCTCAGCCAGTTTCTGCACGTCCAGAAAATACCCGCCAAAAAATCTTTTTTCATATTTTTCTTAGTCGAGCTGAACTTCATGCTGTAAGCGCTTCCCAGCTGTTTTACAATAATGGGTGGTTGCATACGGTCTTCAGAAAGGGTGAGGGTGAACCCTCCTTTGTTTCGTCCGCGTGAGTGAGCTGCCTTGTGAGCAATCCGACTGAGGTCAAACGGGAGGTTGAACCCAATACAGAGGTTTTTAGATCAAAGACTTCTCGGTAGAATACTTCATCGATGAACTCTTTCTGGGAGTAAAGCTCAATGGAATTCTGCTCTGCATACCGTTTCAGGGTCTTTCGTTCACGGTTGTCAAGGTGTGCAGCATTATAGATCAGGCCGTGATGCTGTAAGATGTCGTCCTGATAGATCTGGAAATACCCGATCTTCAGATTCTGATACAGGTCAATGGTGGTCTCTGTATCAAAGACCAAGACACGGGAATGCCTGGGCGGGTGGTCGGGATAAAAGGCTGTTTTCCCCCCTTCCCCTTCTCATTGAGTTTTCGAGTGTATCCACGGACTGCTAACACTGGCATTCTGCTGCACCTCATGGGCAAATTCGATAAGTGACTGACCAACATATTTCAGAAGTGCACCAAGGCTCAGGAGCCAGAATGCAACCTGTTCTGCCTGAAGACCATTGGCAGCGCGGGCTTTCGGAGGAAAACGGTTCTGCTCCATTGTTACCTTTGCGTGACAGTTCTTGCAGAGAGGAACGGTCTTCTCAGATGTCGCTCTACCATCGACATGGTGCATCTCAAGGAGGGCTGGATTATCTTCTCCACACATTACACAGCATTGCACGGTCTGGCCTGACCGGATCATCTTCTTTGTTGTATTTTGGTAGGTTTTTTTGTCCATATGCATCGCTCCTATGACTGATAGATCTCGAAAAATTCCGGTTCTTCTTCTGCATCCTTGATCTCATACAGGCGTTCCAGATCGGTTTCAAACCGGTAGCGGATACCGTTGGCATCAATAACTACCATCTGCTCAAATCGCTTCAGGAGTGCTGGGTTGTTATCCTCAATTGCAAACCGGACATAGGCATGGTATCGTGCAATCCGTGTTCGGTCTACTGAGTTTGCAACGGGAATCGAAATATGACCCTTCTCACGGTCATAGATCATCATCTCAACTTCTATGCGGTCTGTTTTGTTGATGTGCCAGTAACCACGTTCCTTCCGGAGATTCAGGCCAAGATGTTTGACAGCAGTGTCACGTGAAAGACCCAGCTCTCTGAACTTTGGGGAGAAGTGTTCACCATTCCGCATGGCACGGAGCAGTTCAAGGGAGAGGAGCCGTTCACGCTTCTCTTCAGGAGAGAGATCATTCCACGGGTTATTACTCAGGTCATAGTCTCGGACGCGGAGACCCTTCAGCTCTTTCAGGCTCTTGCCGGGAAATCGTTCATGGAACCGGATGATACGCTTTGCATACCGTGATTCCCGTGGGTGTGCGTTGAGCCACTCGCCATAGGTGCGATACTCCTGAGAGAACCGTTTGCGGCTCATCTGTCTGCCTCCAGCATCCGGATGAACGCCATCCTGAGGACTTCAGCCTGGGAACATCCATAGCGGTCTGCGGTCTCAACGATCTTCGCCTTCAGATACGGCGAAACAGAAATGACCAGTTTGTTGGTCTTTTCTTTTGGTGTCATAGAGTCATGAAGGAGAGCAGACACTATCGTTAGTAATGATAGCTAATATGATAGCATATATTATATCATATAAAGATAATAGTGAATGTTGATAGTCAAATGTCAGATGCTAAAAGTGATAGTGCAATAATCCAGTATCTCTCCACTCATCCCCCCCAACAAGAACCTCCAAACTTGTGAGAGAGATCGTGGAAAATCACAAAGGTGAAAGGGGATTTAGTGAACCAAGCCTGTACAGGTCAATTGAATATTTGGACAAAGCAGGCATGATTGCAAAAATTCAAAATCCAGACCTTATCGCCTATGGAATCAAAGAATCCAATAATAGAGCCGTCTATCTCACGCTGAAGCCCTTTGCAGAACGAAAAGAACATCTTGACACATTATTTGGCCTGCTTTCCAAAGGTGACACAGCAGATATCAGGATGGTTCTCGATGAAATCCGACTTTACCGTGACAAATACATTCTCACACCAAAACAGTTAGACTCGATTGTCAACCTGCTGACCAAAGACGCTGATATTGCCAAAGCAGCTACCGAAATTCTCTATGATTATTTCATAATACGGGAAATTCCACCTTTTGAGAAAGACCGGTTTAGGGTTCTGCTGCGTGCAAGCCTTACACAGTTTGACATTCGTGTGCCGCAAAATTCACAGATGCGTAATCAACATATCCGCATGCTCGGAAAGTTGAGGGATGAAGGGGGGGTGGTATCCCAACTCATTGAGGATGCCCGAAACGCAGATGACTTTGAATCTCTGAAGAACGATTATCTGACAAATTTCACTGCCTTTATCATTGAATCACACCGCACGGAACTCTTCAATCTGGAACGCGAACTGCGAAAGGGAGACCGGGTGAAAGAGGCCGATACTCTTGCAGAGATACGTAAGTATGCAACGGAACATGAGAGTGACCCGCTTGATGCAACCGACCCGATGGAAGGCATCATAGGTGCGCCTGAACTGAAAGGACTGCTCAAGGGGATGAGGTCATGAAGTTCCTGCTTCTCAACGGGCATGGGATCAGCATGAAAGTTGACCGTGCACACCTCCATATCACGGACGGACGGTTCTCTACCGAAGAGGAGCCTGCGAAGTATGTCTTCCATCCACAACGTATTGACATCGATTCCATTGTGATCTACGGGAGGAGTGGCAACCTCAGTCTTGAAGCCATTCGCTGGCTTGTCAAACACAATGTGCAGGTGTCTGTTCTCGATTGGGATGGAACCATGCTCACCACCATGCTCCCTCCGGAGAGCGTGCAGGTGAAAACGAAGTTTGCACAATACCGGGCATTTGACGATAAGAAGTTGAGACTGAAACTCGCAAAGAAGTTTATTGAATCCAAGTTTGACCGCTCCCAGATCGTCCTTGACTATCTGCACCAGCGCTATCCGGATGTTGACCCTGAGATTCCCTATGAACCAAAGAATCTGAAAGACGCAAAGTTGATCCGTGAAGTGATGGGAGTTGAGGGAGCTGTTGCCCAGCACTACTGGAAGCAGTTTGCCAAAGTCATCCCTGAAGAGTATGAGTTTGAGAGCCGGACGGGACGTTACCACACACGGCCATCAGGTGCAGGGGGGGATCAGGTCAATTGTATGCTGAATTATGGGTATGCCCTTCTCGAAGCCGAGTGTTTGCGGGTCATCAACAGTGTTGGTCTTGATGCACATGTAGGATTCCTTCATGAGATGCAATCCGGCAAGAACAGTCTGGCCTATGACATGCAGGAGTTGTTCCGGTTTCTTGTTGACCTAGCAGTTGTCAACCTCGTTGAGCGCGAAGCGATGACCGCGAAGGATTTTGTCAGGACTGAGAGCTATGCACTGAGGTTACGGCCCACAGGTGCACGCAAGATGACGGAAGAGGTGAACGCATGGTTCAACAAGACGGTTGAGTATCAGGGCAAAGAGCTGATGTGGAGTTATGTGATGGTGCTGAAGGGCAGGGAGCTGGCGCACTATCTGACTGGGAAGAAACAGTCGTTGTGTTTCATGAAACCGGAGTATCAGGTTGACAGGGTTGATACGGATGACGTCCGTAGGAAGATACTCAGTATATCATATGCTGACTGGAAGAAACTGGGTTTCTCAAAAGGTTCATTGCACTATATGAAAAAGAACGCAGAGTCTGAGAAGCCGTTTTCCCTCAATCAACACGTTGTTGAACGGTTGATGCAATGGGATCAACTGAAAGAGACGCTTACGGTCTGATATTTATTTCAACTTTCTTTTCTGTTGAGGCAATTCAACGTCCATTGATAGTTGATGTTGAAGTATTGTTGATAATTATTGAGAATTAGCGATGTTGATTCCACGAGGATGAGGAAAGATGTCAATTGAGTTTAATCTGTTTTCAAATCACTTTATTTCAAGTTTAAGAAATTAGTATGGGAGAAACGAGTATCATTCAAAGGTTGTTATGCTCGCCGGGTTCAGTGTAAGGTAAGAATCAGTGAGGTATTAGCTAAACGGCCCTCCCAATATCTTATTAAACCACTATATTTGAAATTTTTTAAAATTCATGGATTATATTATTTAATAAAACTTAAACACAATCACATCGTTACGTCGTATATATATGTCCATAGAATGGGATCGATTAAGATCCTTTGACGGATCTGTCCAACATGCTTTTGAAGAGCTATGTGCTCAATTAGTTTCAAATGAAAAGTTTCCTTCAGATTCAACGTTTGTTCGTAATGGATTGCCCGATGGAGGTGTTGAATTTTATTGGACATTACCGGATGGAAAAGAATACGGTTGGCAGGTCAAGTATTTTACTAATTTAAATGATAGTCATCGTTTTTCTCAAATAGACCGTTCTGTCAAAGATTCCATTAGAAATCATCCAAATTTGATTAGTTATACAGTCTGCCTAGCAATGGACTTGCCTGATGCAAAAGTTAAAAACAAGAAATCGGCTAAAGAAAAATGGGATGGATATGTAATAAAATGGAATAAAATAGCACAGGAAAATGGAAAGTCCATTGAATTTCGATATTGGGGTGATCATCAAATCTGGAAACGATTGAGTGCTGAAGAAAACCGAGGTAGACATTATTTTTGGTTCAATAAAGATTTTTTTAGCAATGAATGGTATAAAAAAAGCATTGAAGTATCTCGTGCTAACGTTGGCCCTCGATATTCAAGTGAATATAATGTGGATTTACCAATTATAAAATACTTTAATGGGTTAGGACGGACGAATGATTTTTTTAAAGAATTCACGCCTTTATTCAATAATATCCAACGCGCATATAATTATTTGGATCTCAAAAAAATTGAGGAAATAATTGGGACATCTGAGCCGGTTATTGATCAAGACATTGAAGAATTAGAAAGAATTCATGGCAAGATTTTAAAACACCAACTTGGTTTTATTGATTTTAATTCAATTAATGTATTATGTTCGACAATCCAGGTCATATTAACAGATTGGAATAATAATATAAAACAAAAAATTAGAGATGAAAAACGGGATTGGATTGAACAAAATCGAGATAAGGATAAACTCTATTCTCACCTTCAAAATTATGAAGATCCTTATAGCAAACTGTTACAATTAAATCAGGAATTATCAAATCTAAAAGAATTTGCATTAGGTAACGCTGGTAGATCCGCGAATATCCCATTATTGTTAATTACTGGTAATGCAGGAAATGGTAAGACCCATCTCCTTTGCGATGTTGCGGTGAGAAGGATCGGAACAGATTTACCAACAATCCTCTTATTAGGAAGTCATTTTAGAGATGATGAACCTTGGAATCAGATTATAAAGCATCTTGGTTTAAATTGTAATCGTGATGAATTTTTAGGAGCACTAAATACAACAGCCGAGATTGCCAAATCAAAATGTCTAATCTTCATTGATGCACTGAATGAAGGTGATGGGAAAAAACTATGGAGAAAGTATTTAGCGGGGATGATCGAAACTCTCAAAAATTACCCCCCCGTTTGGGAATTGTTTTAAGTGTACGAAGTTCTTACAAAAATATCATAATCCCTGAAGGATTTGATTCAAATAATTATGTTGAAATAATTCATGAGGGATTTTCAGGTCATGAATTTGAAGCAAGTAAAATTTTTTTTGATCACTATAATATTGAGAGACCCACAATACCAATCCTAAATCCCGAATTTAAAAATCCATTATTTTTAAAAACTTTCTGTGAAGCCATTCAAAATCACGGTGAGACAAAAATACCAGAAGGAATCCAAGGGATTTCTAAAGTTTTTAACTACTATATTGACTCTATCGATGAAAAATTATCAAGAGAAGAATATTTGGATTTTGATCCAAAATCGAAAATTGTCCAGAAAGCAATGGAAGAGATTGCATCACATATGGCAGAAAACGGAAATCCTTGGCTATTATACGAAGATGCTAAAAATATTGTTGACAATATTCTTGGGAATAAAAAACATTCTCAATCCCTTTTCCGACATTTGGTTTCCGAAGGAATACTATCTGAGGATGTGATTTGGGATAAAGATGATAATTATAATGAGGTTATTCGTTTTTCCTACGAACGTTTCTCTGATTATTTAATAACCGAAAGTTTGTTTAAATTACATTTTGAATCTGGTGAAATTTGTGATCTATTCAAAAATGGAAAACCTCTGTTTCAACTCATCAAAGATGAACCAACCTGTTGGCAGAATCAGGGACTAATTGAAGCGCTATCTATTCAAATTCCGGAACGTTACGGACAAGAGTTATCAGATGTCGCACCACATTGTGCTAACTTTCAATCGGTACGAGAAGCATTCATAAATAGTATTATTTGGAGACATCCCACTGCGTTCTCTAAGTCTACATTGACATACATCAATAACTATATTCTTAAAACAAGAAAACCCCATGACCAAAATTTGGTTTTCAATTTGTTAGATGCATTCTTACAAATCTCCTCTAATCCAAATCATCCGTATAATGCAGATCAACTTCATAAATGGCTTTTTAATTTAAAACTTGGAGTCAGAGACAGTTTATGGACAGTCTATCTCTCTCGTCGATACAACGATGAAACATCAATTGATTCTTTAATTGAATGGGCTTGGTTCAGTGATGTTAAAGAAACTATAGATGATGAATCAAGAAGGTTATACGGAATTACTCTTGCTTGGTTCTTGACATCATCTCATAGATATCTACGAGATCGAACAACCAAGGCTCTCATTTCACTTTTCTCAAACCACTTAGATCTCTTTCATAAGATCCTTGAAGATTTTATCGAAGTAGATGACCCATATGTATTGGAACGCCTTTTTGCAGTTGCATATGGTTGCGCAATGAGAGGTAATGATACGGAAAACATTGCAATACTGGCAAAAGATGTATTTACTTGGATCTTCGAAGATGGGTGTCCGCCACCCAATATACTTCTACGCGATTATGCACGAGGTTTAATCGAATGCTCTCTCCAAAAAAACGGAGATATGAATATTAATGTTGAAAAAATTCAACCCCCCCCATATACAAGTGCGTGTGAAGACTTTATTCCTGATATAAATGAATTGAAAAAAGATGAAATTAGAATAAAAAAATTATGTGAAAATAGCAAAGCTGCGACTGAAATTTATGATTCAGTAATGGGTTTTGAGGATTTTGCACGATATGTTATAGGAACAAATTCAGATTCGTTTGATTGGTCTTCAAGACGATTAAAGAATTCACGACCTACTGTCATGGAGAGATACCTGAATTTTGTAGGATCATTAAATAAAGATAAGAAAAATGCTTGGGATAAATTTGAATATCACTTTAACGCAACAAAAAATCCGATTATATCAGAAAATAATGGTGACTTTTCAATAATAATTGAGAAGAAATTCTCTGCTAGAACAATTAAGAAATATGAGAATTTGCTATTAAGTTCTTTAAACTCAAAAGAAAAGAAAATCTTTGATAAATATGTCATTCCCTATCTTGAAAACCCACATAAATACAGAAAGGACGACAAAAAATTCAATATTACTATAGCACAGCAATGGATTTTAAAACGAGTATTTGATTTAGGTTGGACCGAAGAGCGTTTCGGAGATTTCGATAATTGGATGATCATTTTGAACAATCGGAATTATATCCGAGCCGCAAATAAACCTGAAAGAATTGGGAAGAAATACCAATGGATTGCATATTATGAATTTCTTGCAATCGTTTCTGATAATTTCAAACTTAAAAATGATTATTGGGGGGGAGGACAATCTTCTTTAAAATATGACGGCCCTTGGCAGTTAAATGTGAGAAATATTGATCCTTCTATTTTATCAATAAAAACCGAACCTCCAGGATGGGAATCAGATGGGTCAGAAAATAACTGGTGGTTCACAGAACAATATAACCAAAAAGAGCCGAATGAAACAGATGAACAATGGATATCAGGTTCCAATGACCTTCCTAATGTAAAAGCATTAATCCAAGTTACTAATCCCAAAGACTGTTCTGAATGGTTGAATTTAAATGGCATATACAATTGGTCTCAACACACGGATTCTGATGAAATTATGCATAAAACAAAGCGAGAATTGTTCTATATAATTCATGTATATATTGTGAAGAAGCAGGATAGTCAAAAAGCATTCAGATGGGCACAAAAGGTAAATTTTAAAGGACGATGGATGCCCGATCCCTTCGACTTCCATACAATTTATCTTGGGGAATTTGTGTGGTCTCCAGCGTACATCGGTACAACTGCAAATGGATATTCTGAATGGAAATTAGGACTACATTATGCAAATAATAATATTCCATGTCCAATTCACAATCCTTGTGTAAAATATAATTGGAGTTCTGGGGGGTTATGACTGTTCTATAGAAGAAGGAATTTCAATCTCTATCCCATCCGCATGTTGATAGAAAAAATGGGTCTATCATGGAATGGAGAGGAAGGCAAATGGTTTAATAATAAGGGAGAACTTGTTGCATTCGATCCCTCAGTAAATGAGAGAGGGCCCCAATGTTTACTGATTAATAAAAAATATTTCACTTCCTTCTTAAATGAAAATGGTTATGATATTTTTTGGGCACTGCTCGGTGAAAAAAATATAATTTCAGGAATGCCCCCCTTCAAGCTGTTTGTATATAACTGGCGCTTACCAGTTAAAAGATAATGAAGTGATCGGTAAGAAAAAATCAACATATACTGTTTTTGATGATGGTATAGAAAAAACCTAATCTAAATATATCAACATTATTTTAATGAATATTTATTTTTCTCGAATTACATATATATTTGATACCTTTATTATTGGATCTTGCACACTCCAAGTATCATAAAAATGGATTTCACTTTCAAATATTTCATTCGGTTTAAAATCGTTTATTTCAAATTCTTTGCATTGAAGTTCTTTTGTTCCTTTAGAATTCAGCATTGTAACCTTGAAATGAACATCCTCAATAACATGACCATTATTTATTGCAACAATTTGAATCGGATAATCAAAACGCTGTATACCTGCACGTCCAAGGTCAGATAAAGAATTCATATTATGCTCTAAAAGTGTAGTTTCAATTGAAATATTCTCTGTTGGAGTCAATTCGTATGTGACACATCCAGGAATAAATATTACAAGAAATGATGAAAGAAGAACTAAGATCTTAAAGAATTTCATATATGACAATAGATTTATGCATATTATAAGATACCCTACAATAGCTAATATGTTTTGAAGATATTATGGGATCATTTTCCGGCAAATGTTTAGGAAAGGAGTTTTAGTTTATAATAATTGAGAACTCCTTTAAATTTAATTTAATCGTAAATCTTAACGGTTAGAAATATCTACTGACAATCCCGATAACACCAAGTCCTCCAAAGATAAGCCCAATACCAACTCCACCCCAAATTGCGAGTTGTCCTGCTGTGGCGTTAACGTCGGTGGCACTTAATATAATTCCAGCAATGATCAGGACAGGTACTATTCCTACTCCTTTCATACCGAGGCCAAATATTTTTTGAGTCATGTTCACCTCCCGTTCAATTTTTTTACGTGTTTTTTTGTAGAACCTGAAATATCAATAAAAGTTTCATTATAGCATCATTAACATCTTTAGCATTGTGAGTATATGGCTGGAATTGAAAAGACAATTCATATCATCCCACTGGGTCACGAAATTGATCGTGCGGTAATCCCATTTGATGATACGACAGTTGATCATGTTTACATCCTTACCGGGCTCAAAGAAACAAATTCCCGAATGGATTTGAGTAAAAAACAACAATATTATGCTAAAAAAGTAAGAGACAAATTACAGGAAAAAGGCATATTTGTAACATGTATTCATATAAATCTCTTCGATTTACGTGAAGTAATGAAAACAATTTCAAAAATAATCGTAGAAGAAAAAGCAAAAAATAACCGTATTTTTGTAAATATGTCCGCTGCAGGGAGACTAACATCAGTGGCAGCAACACTTGTTGGAATGGCTCATGATGTTCAAGTGTATTATGTCCATGCTGATGAATATCCTGATGATGAAGAAATCAGAAAAATTCATGGTTTGAGCATCTGTTCTTCTCAGGAAATTACGCAATTATCAAATTTTAAAATTGTAATGCCTGATCCTGAAGATTTAGAAATACTTCTTTTCCTTACTAAAAGAGATACGGCCAGAATGAGCGATATTTTGGAAATGATGCATGAAAAAAATATTGAAGGTTTCGAGGAGGATTTTAAGAAAATTGAACAATCTCAGAAAAAAAGAAGAGTTCAGAGCAGGCAATTAATGAAGCTGGATAAAACGATTATCGCTCGGTTAAAAAAAATGGATTTGTTTCTCGAACCAAAAAGGGCAAATATACTTATGTTTCAATAACCGAATCAGGAAATTATGCAGCACATATCAGTGGTATGATGGAATAATTACTATTATTGATATACACAATTCTATTTTCAGAAGAATGCATCGCTATGCGTTTTTTCTAACAGAACAGTGAAAGTGATTTTAAAATAGTGGCGTTTTTCACAACTAACTATAACCCCCCCGCATTTGTTTTTTGGGTAATAGTTATCTTGTAATTTTGCAACTTTTAATAGTTCTTGATTCATTGAAATGCATTTTTCATATTATAGATGCTGAAAAATCAATATGGTGTTATGCAAAATAATATTGGTGAAATATAACACCATCCCCACAAGACCAACTTGTATAGCTACTATCACTAAATTTTGTAAATTATCTATCATCACCATTTTATTTATTAATATTTTTGCTCCCTCTACCAATCCAAAAACCAATGAAAATGCAATTAATTTGACAAGAATGTGTAGGTAAACATTTGGAGCTATCATCACCATATATGGATTGCTTTCATGTAATCCATTACCAATATTAAGTGCAATTGTCGTTGTAATTATATCCAAAATAAATACTAATACCAAACCAATCCAAATTATATTATTATCAAGGGTTTCTCTAAATTTATGTAAAAACTTATAAAAAATTGTTATTTTCATCGATGTTTATCTCGTTAAAATGTAGGAGTTTCATATTATTATAATAATGTGGCCTAAATTAATGAACCATAATATTACTTGATTCGACATAACTTGTTTATTCACCTCTCCCAACTTTTATAAAATCCTTGGTTAGCCGGTGAAAGAACACCTATTTCAACATCACTAGGATGTGGATTTATTTTGTTGGAATACACATATCCAAAAATTTCTGTTTTGACATAGATAGGATCTATAGTTCTCTCACTAACTGAGATCTGGTCATTGTCTGCAAGTGACTTCACATGCCATTTTGGATTACCCATTCTCCCTATTACATCAATATCAACCAAATATGGGAAAACATTATTATTGGTTACATTTAGGAGAAACAACCCACCTAACGCATGAAATGTTGATTTTAATGTTGCTTTTTCTTTGTTTTGAAATCTGTCATGTTTAACATCAGTATGATCCTTCCACCATTCTGGGGGGGATTTACCCAAATTCCAGTCTTTAAATGGATAAATCTTTTCATTATTTTTCAAGTTGTACACATACTTGGAAGATAGAACGTAAAATTTATCATAGACCTCCCGATAGTCGTTCATATTTAACTTTTTATCCTGTTTTTTCTGACGATATTTCGAAATATTAGGAATCGAGTTAAATTCAGAAGAAGTGATTGAACTTTTTAGAAAAGAGTCAACGATACTTCCTATGTCCAATAACATACTTCCTAATTGATAAGACCAAACGTCATAATGAGTAGGTGTTAAAGGTACATATCTTAGATAATTCAAAAATTCATTTTCTAATAATTGATATTGATTCCAAGATATGGCAGAATTTGAACCCATATTAATAACTAAAAGCAATTACATAAATAATGCTATTGAAAATAATATCAAAATTAGTATGCCAAAAGATTTCACTTTTATCTGCGGGGGGGTTCTAATATAACATTTCAATAACTTTTCTGTTGATTTTCTTATCCTTCTTCATCCTCAAAAGCGCCCCCCCGATTAATCCATCTTCTCTCTCTCCTTGTAAGGCATATTCAAAATCTCTTCCCGATATTCCAGCTCATTCACAAACACCTGTGACCTCTTCACATCAAGAACCTGTTCATTAACACTGTTTGGTCTCCTTCCCGATGTGAATCCCGCCATAAGCGACAATATGCTTTCTCTCAAGCAGGCCAATATCCCTTACCAAACATTCACACAGCGATCTATTTTCTTCTAATAATTAACAATTTAAGTGAAATGCGATATTGTTCTTCTAAACAAATCACTCTTGTGTTCGATCCTTTATTTTCTTGAAATATCCAATAAATAATCTTCAAAAGATAGTATTCGATAAGGACATATAATGAAAGAAATAACATTAAGCTTGTATTGAAATGGACTATCATAGAATTAAAAATCTCAAAGAAAGTGATCCAACAATACGGTTGTTCAATGCCGATAATAGTCCACTAATCATTAGTTTTATTTTCCAAGCATTTAAGCAGAATAACAAAATCACGATATCTAATGATGAGCTCGTTTCCAATCTTACCGACACAATTTATTTAATCCGAAATACTTGCGGAGAGGAATTATATCCTGATTCTGCTCAAAATTACCTTGACAATTGGGCAAATGAGGCATACTTAAGAAAATATTATCCCGCCGATAATGATGAACCCTGTTTTGAACTTACTCCATCAACTGAGAAAGCATTAGAATGGATAAAGGAGCTAGAGAATCGGGAATTTGTAGGTACTGAATCTCGGCTAATTAAAATTATTGAGATGCTGAAGGAAATTGCTTATAGAAATTCAGACAACCCAACAATACGATTAGAAGAATTAGAAAGGAAAAAAAGTGAGATTGAAGAAGAAATCAATAAAATTAATTCAGGGATACTTGAAAAATTTAGTGATACACAAATTAAAGAACGATATTTCGATATTTACGATACCTCGAATAAATTACTCTCAGATTTTAAGCAGATTGAATACAATTTTCGCCAACTTGATCAAGACGTCAGAAAAAAGCAGATTACCAGTGAAGTACAAAAAGGAGAGCTTTTAAATGATATTTTTTCGAGTCATGACATTCTTTCGGAGTCTGATCAAGGGAAAAGTTTTCGAGCTTTTTGGGATTTACTGCTGTCCCAAAACAAACAGGATGAATTGGACGAATTGATCGAATTAATCGTTCATTTGCCCGAAATTCAGGATATTAAAAGGGATGACACTCTTGACGGATTGAAAGATCATCTTATTGAAGCAGGATATAGGATCAATAACACGAATCACATACTAGTTGAGCAATTGCGAAAATACCTTGATGATAGGATTTATTTGGATAATAAACGGATTATTGAGATAATTAGGGACATTAAATCAATTGCAGTTGAAATAAAAAACAATCCCCCAAGCAATAAAGAGATTATTACAATTCCTGATCGCCCACAAATTGAGATGATTATGGAACGTCCATTGTGGGATGTATCTATCAGTCAGGATTTGAGACAAATCGACCTTGAAGAAGGTAACTCGACATTGGTTGATACCCAACAATTGTATTCTCAATTTGATATCAATCAGGAAGAACTTAGGTCGAGAATTGATGAATTACTTTCGATCACCTCTCAATTTACGTTGAAAACACTCATTGAAAAATATCCTGTTGAACGAGGACTCGCAGAGATTCTTATCTATGTTGATATCGCATTAAAAAATGAGAAAGCATTTGTTAACGAAAATATTTCTGAAACGATGATCGTATGGAACAAAATATCGAATAGATATTTCGAAATTCAACTTCCTCAAATTATTATTAGTAGGTGAGAATGGTATGGATAACGAGACTTTACCCTATGCTCTAGCTGTAATAAAATTATTAAAAGGCGTTGTATACAGTGACGATAAGACCGTTTGGAATTGTCTCATTCAATACCAGCGGGATATTAAACAACATTTTTCGGGAATAGGAATTGAAGTATTTGTCCAGGAAAGCGAAGGATTTGCTTACTTAAAACAAAAAGACAGTGATCCAAGTCAGGAAGAAAACCTTCCCCCCATATTATTGAGAGAAGACAACTCAGTTATCCTGTTACTCTACTCTCTGTCCTGCTATTCGAAAAATTAATTGAATTCGATATGAAAGGTGGAGATTCTACAAGATTAATCATTGATCGTGAGGAGATCAAAGACTCTGTAAGAATATTTCTCCCGGAAGGTTCAAACGAGGCTAAATTGACTGACAAAGTTGATAAACATATCAAAAAACTTGTAGACTTTGGTTTTTTAAGAGTACTGAGTACTGATTCGAATAAGTTTGAAGTCAGAAGAATTCTGAAAGCAAAAATATCTGCTGATGGACTTCAGGAGATTAAAGCAAAGTTGGGGGGGGAACATGCAAAACTCCTTAATTGATTTTTCAGACGATGATCTACAGAAAGGATTTCGGTTACATCGTTTAGAAGTCTACAATTGGGGGGGAACTTTTAATCAGAAAGTGTGGAAGGTTGAACCATGTGGTTTCAATTCGTTATTGACTGGTGATATTGGATCGGGAAAATCCACCTTGGTTGATGCAATTGTTACCCTATTGGTTCCTCCGAATAAGATTATTTACAATAAAGCAGCTGGCGCTGGAAGTAAAGAACGAACCATTGGCTCTTATGTAATGGGAGAATATAAAAATCAGAGGAGTGAGTTCAGTAACAATTCCAGTCCGGTTTATTTACGAAATGATAATGAATATTCGGTCCTTCTTGCTCGGTTCTACAATAAAGGATTTGAATCAGGATACACGTTAGCTCAAGTTTTTTGGATACGAAAAGGAATTGCAAAGAAATTTTTTGTCATCTCAAAACAGGACTTAAGTATCAAAGAGCATTTTAAAATAAATAATGATGAAAGAGATGTCTTTTCTCTGAAAAAACGCTTAAAAACTCTCGATCAAACCGAAGTCTATGATTATTTTAAGGATTATAGTTCCAAATTTCGCTCCCATTTTGGAATTAAATCTGAGAAAGTAATGGAGTTATTTTATCAGACAGTCTCGATGAAGTCTGTAGGTAAATTAACTGAATTCATGCGAAATCATATGCTGGAAAAATTGGACGTAAAAGATGAGATTGAGGGAATAAAAAATAACTATGAAAACCTTACAAAATCTCATGAAGCGGTTCAAAAAGCAAAACGACAATTAGAACAATTAACTCCTTTAGATGAAGCAATTGACGCATATCAAATAATTGTTGAAAAAAATATAGAATTAAAAAAGTCTATTGATTTTTTACCCGTTTTTTTTTGCAGATAAAAAAGCCATAATTCTTGAGAAAGAGATTCAATCCCACATTTCAACTAAAGAACGAACTGAGCATGATATTACTAAAATCACTCTTGATTTAGAAACATTGCGCGACCAAGAGAAAGATGTTATTATTTCAATTAATCAGAATGAGGAAGGACAAAGGATAAATCAGCTGGACAGTGAAATCGCTGCTCTGGAAAAAGTGAAAATTACTAAACATAATCAGAATCAAAAATATTCAAATTTATGTGTCGAATTAGGTTTTTTCAAAGATCCTGATGAGAATCAGTTTCAACAAACATTAAACCAGGCAGACGAATTGAAAAAATTGACGGAAACCGACCTTAAGGATCTTGTTACACAAAGAGACAGCGTAATAGAAGCATACCGAAAATTACGAGATTTGTATGAAATCGATAAGAATGAACTGGATTCCTTAACGAGAAGAAAAACCAAAATTCCAGAAAAAAACATACAAATTCGTAAATTAATTCTTACACATTTAGACTTAAAAGATTCTGAATTGCCTTTTGTTGGTGAATTACTCCAAATTAAACCCGAGGAAAAACGTTGAGGGTGCTATCGAACGTGTTCTTCACAGTTTTGGATTGAGCATTCTTGTAGCTGAAAGGTATTACAAAGAAGTCAGCTCTTTTGTTGATAAAACTAATTTAAAGGGGGGGAGAATCGTTTACTTTAAAATTCCTGAAAATATCGTAATTGGAAAAAGAAAAGAGCCTGAAATAAATTCCTTAATCCAAAAGATTGATATTAAAGCAGATTCGGAATTTTACGGTTGGATATCTAACGAATTGTATGGACGATTTAATTACATCTGTTGTGAGTCAATTGAACAATTTCGGAGAGAAGTAAAAGCAATTACAAAAAATGGTCAGATTAAAGGGGGGTCAGGGCCGCCATGAAAAGGATGACGGGAAAAATCTTCATGATCAACGGTATTATGTGTTGGGTTGGAACAATCAAGAGAAGATAAAAATTATCGAAGAAGAGATTGTATCCCTTGAAAAACAGATCAAACAAAACCAAGATAAACAAAAAGCAATCGATAGAAATAAAAATACACTTGAATATCGAAAAACAAATCTTCATGATTTTCTTCAATTCCAGGATCATCATGGTATAAATTGGAAACAAATTGCTGAGGAAATTGAAAAATGTCAGCATGAAATTGAGGAGTTGAAAAAATCTTCAGATCTTCTGAAAACATTAAAAACCAAATTAGAATCTATACAAAATCAGATTGAAATTTCAGATAAAGAAAAAAGCGAACTCAAGACCAAGGTTGGTGAAATCAATTCCAAAATATCTGTTTACAAGGAAGATTTTGACCAATGTAAACAATTGTTATCCGAATTTTCCCTTGATAAAGAGAGCAATCAAGTTTTGATAATTAATAGCGTTCTTTCAGATGATAAATATGACATAAAAACTATAGGCCATCGTCAGGAAAATGTGAAAAAAACACTTACCAAAACATTTGATGATAATGCGAATAGAGAGAGAAAAATCGGTTTCAGACTAATTTCAAAAAATGCAAAAATTCAAACAGGAATATCCTGAAGAAACCGTTGAAATGGTAGCAACCATTGAGGCAATTCCTGAATATAGAAAATTCTATGAAAAAATCAAAACAGAAGATCTTCCCCCCCGATATGAAGAACGATTCAAAAAATTACTCCATGAAGGGACAATCAATGATATTGCATTATTTAAAAGTCGATTAGATTCGAATGCCAAACAGATTGAGAAAAACATTAAAGCGATAAATGATTCCTTAAAAACGATTGAATACAATAGTGGCACTTATATTGAATTATTGTCTGAAAAAATTCAGGATATTGATATTAATACTTTCAAAATTCAATTACGTGACTGCCTTCAGGGTTCCTTTGGTGAAATAAATCCTTACAGCGAAAACAAATTCAACCAAGTGAAAATAATTTTAGACAGATTCAATAGTGGAAATTCCGTTGATATTAACTGGACAAATAAGGTGACGGATGTAAGAAATTGGTACTCTTTTTCTGCTGTTGAAAAATATCTTTCCGATAATTCTGAAAAGGAATTTTACAGTGATTCTTCAGGTAAATCCGGGGGTCAAAAGGAGAAATTGGCATACACAATATTAGCTTCTGCTCTTGCCTATCAGTTTGGCCCTGCAGGAGACAATCCCAAATCAAAATCATTCCGGTTTGTTATGATAGATGAAGCATTTGGCCGTGGATCTGACGAAAGTGCACGCTATGGTTTAGATTTATTTAAAACATTAGATTTACAACTCCTGATAATTACACCAATGCAAAAAATCCATATTATTGAAAATTATATTAATTGTGTCCATCTCATATCGAATGAAACTGGTAGTAATTCGATGTCGCGAGATATCTCAATTCAGGAATACCATAAGACAAGATTAAACCAATCCAATATCAATGTCGGCGAATAAAAAATGATTCAACCAGAAGAAATAAAAAAAGAGGCTCTTCGCTGGTACAATGATTTTTTAATTTCGTCAATTCAAGAGCTTTCTTTTTTCCAAAAAATGTTCGCTTTGGAAAAATAAAAGCGTCCAATACCTTGAAAGACTTTTCAAAAATTCAGAAAGAAATTGAAAATTTACGTCAAAAATCAAAGGATACCGTTGGTTATGGATATCAAGTCGAATTCATAAAGAGAAATGATCAAAAAATCGGGGAGCAATCTTTTCCTGAACGTATCTTTTTTGAAGCAAACAATGATTATTTGGAATTTATCCAAAAGGAGAAGGAATATGAGAAATTCATTAGAGTTACAAACACAATAATTTCTGAAATCCCTGAATTGAAGGAATGGATCATTAAACGTCCTCAAAAAGTTATAGATAATTTTGAAAAAATGGATGATTTGTTAAAGGTATGTAAATTTTTCATCCATAATCCAAAACCGGATCTGTATATCAGAGAATTGCCATTGGATATATCAACAAAATTTATTGAAGAGAACAAAGCAACGATCAGAATGCTTCTGGATATTCTCGTTGAAGAGCATATCAATAAAGATGAAAATACTTTTGAAAAGCGTTTCAATCTTAAATACGATGAAAAATTAATTCGGATACGAATACTCGATGACCAATTGGCCCAAAAATTATTTTTTGGCATCAATGATCTCAGCATCCCCCACAGCCAATTTGTTTCATTAAATATTCCCTGTGAGAAAGTCTTCGTCCTCGAAAATCTTACCAATTTTTCGAACATTTTTAATTTTCTTACATTACCTAATTTAACAGACTCTATAGCAATTTTTGGAAAAGGTTTTCAGATTGGATTATTAAAAAATGCTCACTGGTTATCTGACAAACAAATTATTTATTGGGGTGATATTGATGCCCACGGTTTTCAAATTCTCTCTCAAATTAGGGGGGGATATTTTCCCAAAACATGTTCCTGCATGATGGATTTTGAAACGTTTTATGAGTTTGAAGATCTTTCAATAACTGGAATTGATACAACAGTAACAGAACTTGCTCATTTAACTCAAGATGAACATCAATTATTCACTCAACTTTTAGAGAGGAATGAAAAAAATCGTTTGGAACAGGAGAAAATTCCACATCCATATGCTATGAAAAAAATTATTGGTGCTATGAGAGAACAGCATTGAAGAGCAAGTTTACCCAAAACAATGTTGGATGCAGGGCCGTCTTCAATTTTACAGAACTTTCGGCACACTACCTTCACTAAACAGTTCCTTTATAGACAACTTCTAATGCTCTATTAACAAAAGTCCGTAATTCATATTCACTAACAGTAACTTGATCCGCAGCAGGATCTGTATCATGATGAAATGGCCCGGCATAACTGTTAATATCATTTAATTCATCAACAATGTTTTTTGCATGCCTTAAAGGAGATGATGGATCAGCATTATTTATTTGGTTAATAACTTTACCAAAAAGCATGTCTTTTTTTATTAATCCTGGAAATCGTCTATGTAGATATCCTTCCAACATTGGTCGTATAGCTTTTGCCACATCATTTTTGTCAGCAGTGGTGCTACCAGTGGAGAAATCAGTTAAAATACGATGGTGTTTGTAGTAACTCGCTTCACATTCTCTGTCTAAATCTATAGCACCAAAGTCACTATAATCACCAGACATATGTGCAATTTTTATTGTTAGGATATTTTGCTTATCCTTTTTAGAGAGTTCATTATGTAAATCATGAAGAAAATATACATCGTGTGCTAAAATTATTAACTGATTACAAGAGGCATATATGTCTTTCAATTCTTGACGAGTTGATTTTTTCCTATTTAAATCAAAACTACACATAGGATCATCAATAACGATAATTTTTTTAGCAATTTCAGTATCTGATTTGACAATTGCAATAAAAAAAGCAAAGGCCAAAGTTCGTTTATCTGATTCACTTAATGATGTTCTAAATCCTGATTTTTCACCATTTAAGTTAATATTTTGACCACGAATTTCTAATCCATAATCACTTTGAAGGGTTCCAGCACCACCTAAATAGTTATGATCCATTTCCGATATTATAAATGAAGCACCAAATTTTCTAAGAAGATCATTTATGGTTTTTTTATATGAAGCCAGAATAGCTTCCATCTCCGAATCTAATTGACTTTTAGCAGTAATTTTCCTTGTTTCAGCAGATATTTTCTCTATCTTGACTTCCGAAAGTTTTTTCAATTAACTCAACTACAGTTGGATCATACCTTTTTTTTGACCATTCAATATCTGATATTTGTTTATTCAAATTATCAATATCTTCTGAATCAAGATTCGTCTTAAATACCTTAATTAAATGAATTGCTTTATCAATTTGTGTGTTACAATTATCTATGCAATTTAAAACTTCATGCCACTTTGATATAATATAATTTTTATCTGACTCTTGTACTACCTTTTCAAGTGGGTTTGATTGTTTTCTGCTGATTAATTCATTTAAACGGAGATAAATTGACCGAATATTTTCAAGAGCAATATCTGATTCAAAAGATAGTTCATCCAAATCTACATCTTCTTTCCAATTATCTGCAGTGATTCTTGATTTAGAAAATGAATTATTTAAATTGTTAACCACTTCCTCGCTGCAAAGTTCCTCACATTTTTGTGGTAATTCTTCAATATTTTTTAACAGAAGACGATATTCATGATTAAAATATGTTCTATACGATTTAACTAAATCTAAACCAGTAATTTCTTGTCCACAATATGGACATTTTTCGTCATTCTCATGAGAAAGACCATTAAATAACCAATTTTCTAAATTAGCTCCTCTTTGTTTTTTGATATGATCTTTTACTTTTGTTTCAGCTTCTATGTCAACATCTTTTAAAGAAAAATTTAATCCAAAAAATATACTATCAATATCAAAAAGTGGGATTTCAAGTTTTTTTGGTATTTCTTTGGCTTGAAGATTTACAATGTTCTTAGCATTGTCAAGTCTTGAACGTAATTGTTCTATTTTTTTATCTGGTTCTTCAATGAATTCAATTTCATCAAATTCTCTTAAAGAAAGACCAATATGATGACCATTTAACTGATCCTCTAAAGACCCAATATTTATTTTAATATTTTGTAAATTTTCCAATGACAGATTATATTCATTTTGTGTAGTTACTGCTCTGTCACCAATAGCAAATTGAAGTAAGTTTTGTCTCTGATCTGGAGTGATTTGCCCACCAGAGTATACATTCCGTTCAACAAAATCTGCATCAAATACAAGTATTTCTTGACGTTTTTCAGACCATTGAGCACCATCAAATGTAACTTTATGACCACAATCAAATTGAATATCTACGTATTGTTCATTCTCACTGCCAAGAGTTTTTCTGCTAGTTATTATCGATGGATCTCCGGTAGAACATGATTCAAAGATTGAAGCCAATGTTGATTTGCCTCTGCAATTATCAGCATAAATTAAGTTCGCTTTTTTAAAACCAAAACTTGAACCTTTTGCACGATGGTACAAACCAACAGTTTCAATATTATTAATTCTCTCAATCATATTCCCACCTAAATCGATATTTATGTTTACTGATAATTACCTGGAAAAAATCCGCTGACAAAAATTTGTCGAATTGATATGCCAAATTATATTTATATTCTATTCGAAATATCAACAGATATTTTAGAATACAACAGTAATTAGGTAATTAACCTTGGATTATGCATTTATTGATTATATATGCTAAATCCTTTGTGATATAAGGGACTTTGTTTTTGCCTTGTTATCCTCTTCAATTATTAGGGTTTTCTTTGTATGAGTTCAGATATTCTGTTGGGTAAAATCACAGTAACAGACTGGGACAAAGAATATGAAGATTTAGGTCGGAATTCAACCTCCGTTTTCCTTTTTTGATGGTAAAAGGAATACGAATGGCTTAATAAAGAATATATTGTAAATGATTATGCTAAAATGAATCTATCAATATTATTGCAATCCCTTTCCAAGTTAAAAAGTGAGAATATTAGAAGTTCCTCTCACTTTAAAATTCGACTTGAAGAGAGGAAAGATGATTCAATGCCTGATATTGATGGTATTCATAAAATGCTTATGGGTAGTGATCCTGTAGCAATATCAAATCAAGAGGATGAAAAATTTGAAATCCTATTCAATTTAAACGAAAATTATGATCTAACTTTGGTGGTCTCAGTAAAGAGTACCAATCCTGAAATAATAATAAGTTTAATAACCTGCTATAAAAAAGACAGAAAGAGGAGGGTGAAATAACATGGCTGTAAATCAAATTCACACGGCAGATACTATTGACTATGATTATGAAAATGACAGTCTTTTTCTCTTTACCAAAGGGGGGGCCGAACATAAGCACTCGCTGGTTATAGACAATATCATCATTGATTTCGGCGAAGGAAATTATATCAAGGGCGTGGAGATACAGAATGCCTCTAAAAGATTCGGTGTCTCAAAATATGCACTCACAAAATATCGTCGAATCAACGTCAACCTGAATGTCTCAAGTGAAAAACTTGAGCTGAATATAACACTCACTCTTGAAATACGAAATAAAAATCTCCCGAAAGCCATCACCGCAGCAGATATCAACGAATTCAATATTCCATCCGGAACCATGGCCATGTCGTGCGGAATGTGTTGAAGACGCACAATCATTTCACTCGGTTTAAGCAACACTTAAATAACCCCCCCAAAACGGGCCCGCACCCCCCCTGAAAAACGCATCCCCCCCACAGACGGCCGGAGCGGGCCTTTCTCCCCCCCCAAAGACACCCCCCCATACATCCTCTCAAAATATCCGCGAATAGCACCCCCCCGTATTAGTCTATAATCCTTTGGATATTTCGCAAATAACTGGCATTACTGCCGTCTTTTCCCGGCATTACATACGTGACCAAAAGAGACCGGAAATGAGCAGGAAAAGATGTATTTTACCCTCCGGTTCCCAAAAATATGAACCGAATATCCCTCTGTTTCCATCATTCAGGTATCCGCCGATATTCCTGGATTTCACCTCCCTTGCTCCATCGAATAAAATTCTGTGGCAATCTATGCCGTATAATAGGGATGAGTCCAATAGTAATTTCGTGGACATCTACATCGATGAATCGGGGGATCTCGGATTTACGCAACAGTCATCAGAGTATTTTGTGATGGCGGCCCTCGTTCCCTGCAATACATTGCCGATTCAACGATGCTTTAAGAAAATCCGGCAGCAGAAAATGAAAAAGAAAATGAAGCAGGTGCCGGAACTGAAATATAACAACACGCCTCCGGAGATGAAACGCAGAATATTCCGGTGCCTTGCCTCCTGTGATCTCGATATCGCCTATTTAATTCTCCATAAACGGCAGGTTCCTCTTCATATCCGGGATAAACATCAGATAATCTATAATTATCTTGCCGCATCGCTGGTCTCAAAAATTACTGCCTGTTACGGGACTTTTGACCCCCCGTCAACGTAATTATTGACCAGTCCCTATACGGATTACAAAAAGAGCATTTTGATGACTACCTGGCCTACAAAATGCTGGAATTCCCGGACAACGGGATTGCCGATAGAAGTCGGATAACCATTATGCATGTTGATTCTCAAGCAGAACCATGCATCCAGGCAGTTGATTTCATCGCGGGTGCTATACACCGTAAATACCGTTCAGATGAAACAACACATTACGATCTGATACGGGAGAAAATGATCTTAGAACGGGTATTACCATGATCACAATAGAGAGAAGAAGTGAACCCTTCCGTACTTTGTCCCACCCACCTTACGGTGGCCTCATCCGTTTCCGGAAGGACTTACTCACTAATGTACTACAGGGTAGTACACGGATATAAATATTTGTCCCCCCCACCATGGTTCTGCGATTTTCAGACCCCCCCTGTACCAGTCAGTCCCAACGGTTCCTGTCCTCCAGCGGGTGCAGCCTTCGTTTGCAGCATGGAGAACCGGTGGCCCGCATATGATGGCGGCAAGTGCAGCAGAGGATGCCGCAGGGGACGGAAGCTGCCGCCATCATACCAGGCGACGACATTGCTTTGTTCGTCCTCTTCGGCCAGAATTGCGCCGGAAGCAATTTCGTTGGCGGAAAATCCCTGAGCACAGCACCCGAACCCGCATCGGCATGGGAGATGCACAGGTGCTGTGGGGGGGTCTCATTCTGCCGCAACATCCTCTTCTCTTGAAGAAGCGTCTCTCTATACTCTCTTAGATCTGTATCATTCGGGTGGAATGCTCGGTTTTATCCTGGCGGAATATGCCGAAATCCTGCTGCAAAACTGCCGCCATTCCGCCAGCGTCACCCCCCCGCCCATCAGCCGGGCAGACTCTTCCGGCTGATGAGCACATCAGAAGGTGCTGTGTGAAAACACCGGCCGTGCCATGGGCAATGCACCCGAGTTCATTGATACGCCATATCGGATATTGCCTGAAGGCTGACCCGGCCTACGGAGAGGGTGTTGCTGCTGCACTCGGCCTCCCCCCCGCTTGTAACAATGGAGTGAGCGGTTTTCCCACCAGGCATGTGCATCCACCCTTCTTCCGCCACACCGGCTACAGGGACGCTGCCCACCTCCGCCGTGTTTTATTATCGATGATTGTTGGAAATATTTTAAAATAATAAAACTATTATATTTTCCGTGCAGAAATTGTTGGAATGAACCATGAAAATCCTTCATCCCTGAAAAGAGCCCCCCCCTGGCCAACCCGGGAATGGCTGACTGCAGACCCGGCATCCGCAGGAATGGACCCGGAAAAGCTTGCCGTACTTGATCAAATAATCCCGGCGGAATACGAAAATATCAACGGTATCGTCATTCTAAGGAATGGACAGATCGTTTTTGAACGATATTATCATGACCATTGTCCTGATGATACCCATCATGTAACCTCGGTGACAAAGAGTGTCACCTCTGCCTTAATCGGTATTGCCATCGATGCAGGATATATCAAAAGTGCGGACCAGAAGGTACTGGATTTTTTCCCGGAATATGTTCCCATTCCAGCTGAACGGCAGAAACGGGAGATCACCCTGCGCCATCTTCTCACAATGACGGCACCGTATGCATTTGAAGACTGGCACGAACCGCTGGACCGGTTGTGCATGCAACCGGACTGGATGAAGTATGGTCTGGATATTCTCGGCCAAAACGGAACAATCGGGACATTCAAATATTCCACTACAGGAACGCATTTGCTTTCCGCCATTATCACCCGCAGCACTGGAAAAAGTGCCCGTGAGTTTGCAAATGAACATTTGTTCAGATCTGTTGGCATGAACGAGATTTCGGATAATGCAATGGAATCATTCGGGTTTGAGGATTTATTCGGAAAAAAGGTGAAAGGATGGGTACACGATCCAAATGGCAACTCCACCGGTGATGGGGACTTACGCTCACTGTGCGTGATATGGCACGGTTTGGTCTTCTCTACCTGAACCATGGCATCTGCGATAATAGTCAAATTATTTCCCGGACATGGATTGATGAATCAATCGCGATGAATCCCAATACGTACGGGTATCTCTGGTGGCTGCGTGAAGAGGACGGTATTTTTGCCTACATGGCTCTCGGCGATGGCGGAAACGTTATTTGTTGTATCCCGGAAAAAGACCTGGTTATAGCAATTGCATCTGAATTTGTCATGAACGCTAAAGACCGGTGGCCGCTGATATCGGAGTGCATAATTCCTGCGGTTTATTAACACCAGGATCTACCGATATTTTCGCCTCTTCGAAATACAAGCATGGAGGAACTGGAGTTGTTCAGCCTCATGCTCATGGAAGGAGGCGACCTGAAGATCAACAAAACAAATATGCCGCAAATCCATCCTCGGATTGGTGCCATTGAAGTCGATTTTGTCCTTCGAAACCCAAAAATATGGAACAAATACACCCTCTGTGCCAGCCCGTCCCAACGGTTCCTGTTCTCCAACGAATGCAGCCTCGTTTACAGCATGGAGAACAGGTGGCAACATATGGCAGCAAATGCAGCAGAATGCAGCAGGTGGAGGAGGCTGCCGCTATCATACCAGGCGACGACATTGCTTTGTTCGTCCTCTTCGGCCAGAATTGCGCCGGAAGCAATCTGGCTGGTGGAAAATCCCTGAGCACAGGCGCCCGAACCCCCCATCGGCATGGGAGATGTCCTGATGCTGTGGGGGGGTCTCATTCTTCCGCAATATCCCCTTCTCTTGAAGAAGCGTCTCTCTATACTCTCTTAGATCTGTATCATTCGGGTGGAATGCCTAGTTTTATCCTGGCGGAAAGTGCCGCCATGCTGCTGCAAAGCTGCCGCCATTCCGCCAACGTCACCCCTGCAATCGGGAGGCGTTCGCCCCCCCATCATCTCGTTATCCTCTGCGCCAACAATACCACCGGCTGTTTCATCCAGAAGGCCATCAGGTTCCGGAAGTGGATTGAACACATAGTATCAGCCAAGAAACCGGAACACCTTCTGCACGTCATAGGCATTTTTAAAAATGAGCCTCCGTTCCCCTACGGATACGAGCATTTTGCGATGTGCATCGCTATTTCATTAGCAGTAAAAATAAAAATAGTTGAAAAATCCTGATCGCTTACTTCATCTTTTTATTGAGTTTCTTAAGTTTCTTTGCGGCTGCCTGGCTGCCGCCAGCTGCCTGCTTCGAGAGTACTTCTGCTTTGGCCGCTTTCGCTTTGTTCTTCTTCCCTAAATCTTTTTTACTCAATGCCATACAGTTTAATCTCCTAGCCTTAGCCGTGTTTTATTTATTTCTTTTCTTCATATAAACCTGTATTGTTGTAGGAACCTGAAAAAGATAGTGTGACGAAATGCTAACCGATTCAACTGTTTGTTTTACCATTTTTTGCTCCGTTGAAACCCTGTTGCCGAACGTTCATTCCCGAAATCGTTTTGTTATTCCATTTCAGGAATCCAACCGAGTGTCTGAATTGTGATCGAAGGAAAATAATCATTCTATCCCATATTCTCCCATCACCCGCGTCCCCAGATACGTCTTCGATTCAACATACCGGAATGTTGCAAGCTCTTCCTTTTCAAATCTGGTCCGCTTTTCCAGAGATTCCAGGGTCGGCCATTCCTCAACCCCCGATATAATCCCACTCTTCGTTTGACCACCGGCAGTCAATTGTCAGAATAAGTTTCATCCCGCATTCGTCCATCTGCTCGCGGTCCCTCTGCATGAATTGCGCCTTTTTCTCTTCCGACAGGTCATAATATGCCTCCCTGATCTTTGCGAAATACACTCTGATGATAGGTTTATTCTCGGCCATCGTATCCCCCCCCACGTGTCTCAACTTATTTCCGTCCCATGAATCCGGTGAAAGATATACGTTTCTGCATGTTTCAGCCCGAAAAGAGTATAAATACAAAACAGCATCTCTCACCCATCGCCTGAAAGGGGGGGATAGGAGGAAACTGAAATGACAAACCCTGCCGCCGGTATATCGCTCCGCGAAGCTGCAATCATCGCAGGGTTCGGGCTCCTGATCATGACGATTGTCTATCTCTTCGCGGATTATTTTGTGCTCCGGAGCCTGATCGTGCCGGGAGATGCCGCAGCAACAGCCAATAATATCATGGCCAACGAGGAGCGGTTTCGCATGGCTGTCTGCAGTATTATCATTGTAATCATTCTTGACCTGCTGGTGGCCTGGGCACTGTATGTCCTCCTCATGCCCGTAAACCAGAGTCTCTCGCTCCTTATGGCGTGGTTTCGGCTGGTGTATGCCATGATTTTCGCATTCAGTCTGATCTTTCTGGTAATGGTGCTGCTCCTTTTGAGCGGTGCTGACTATCTGACCGTCTTTGAAACCGATCAGCTCCATGCTCAGGTGATGTTCTCTCTCAATATGTTCCGTGAAAGCTGGGCCATTGGATTAGTATTTTTTGGCCTCCATCTCGTCCTCCTCGGGTATCTGGTTTTTAAATCAGACTACATCCCCCCCGGAATTCTGGGCATCCTGTTAATCGTTGCCGGTCTCAGCTATCTGGTAGATACTGTTGGCACGGTGCTGTTCCCCGACTTCAATCTGCCAATCAGCCGGATTGCGGGGGGGTGGGGGGGGAACTGGTGTTTCTGTTCTGGCTTTTGCTGAAAGGACGGAACATACCCGAAATGATAAATCCGGATGAGCCCCTGCATAGAAAAAAACAAAGGCCGGGGGGGATGAGCCGACCAGAACACCAAAGCCCGAATTGAAGAAGAGTAGAGATAATAACCGGGATGAACTCAATCGCAATTGCGTGGACCGATCCTGACATTCGATTCCATCGCGGTCACTTGTTTACACCACAAATACCCCCCCTTAGATAATACAACCCATTCCCATCCGGTATACAGGAGAACGGGATTATTTCCCGGCACTCTTTAGCCCTGACACCAAATACAAAAAAAGAGGAATCGTTCACTTCAGGATTGTTTATCCCAGAATTCTTCCGCCTCGGTCTCCATTTTTTCGAGCCTTTCGTAATAGTCGGGGAATTCATTCAGATGAGCAAGGGCAATCTTCCCGGTCATCAGGGGGATCGTCACCCGTCACGTTTGTGCCGGGGGGGTCTGTCAGCCCGTGTTCCAGCTCCACGTTCATTCCCGCCGTAAATTCCTCGACGGAAAATTTGTCCCATCTGATTCCGAGTTTTTCCCCCCCGATTTCCTTGCCTTCGGTTGTTGTGAATGTCTTTTTACCGCTCATAAACCTACTCCGTTTTTTTAAGGATGTGACTATGGGGGGGAGATATACCTGTTGCCTCCAAACCACCCGATGAAACGGACGAAACGGACGAGGTCGTTTTTTGAACAGAGGAACACTCCGCAGGGTTCTGTAATATCCGGCTTCTCATAGTAAAGGAAGACCATTGGATTATTGAAAAATCAGTTTGGCTGCCATACGGCTATTATCAGGCCCCGGCCCCGTATCTTCCTGTTTAGGAAAACAGATCCGGTATCTTGAACAGTATGAGCAGTATCCCTGACACAATACAGGCCAACCCGACGTTATGACAGCACCGGCTATCCCGTGTGCAGAGAATCACGCCAACGACGAAAACGAGAATGAGAATCGGAATCATGTGCAGCCCCCCCGAATAGTAACTGGGGGGGTGGGGGGGTTGGCCTTGTGTATATCGGAATGATATTTTTGCTCCGGGAAGAGCAATGATACAAATATCCGGGTATGCAGATCCTGCATCCAAAGAGAACAGCTCATCTCCACTCCCTGCAGGTGAGGCTTTTATGAGACTGTAGTAACACTAAGAAAACCTATGGAACCTCTCTTTCACAGATGCACAGCATACCTGCACAAACTCTGTAACGAAATACCGGAAAGATGCGTCGGCAGTAGCGGCAACAGAAGGGCCACTCATTTTTTTGAAACAGAGATATCATCATTCGGCTGGGATACCGAGCTGCAGGAATTTGATGCGATTGACTGGGAAGACGGGGGGAGCGATTCTCACCTCTCAGGGACTGAGTTTTGAAGTGCAGGTGAGTCCCTACTCTCTGGGGGTGCGACGTTGAATCAGAGCTTGTTTGCGCTTCATGCGTAGAGGAACTGGCACAGCTGAAACCCGGCGGGAAGATCCTTCTTCTGTATGGCGACATTGCCCGCGAACCGCTCATGCCGAAGCATTTCGTCTTCTATAACCCCCCCATAGAGCATCAGCGGATCATCTCCCTTCTTGAGAAAGGCAACCCCCCCGCAGCCATACTCTGTGCCACCGAACGAAACCCCCCGCCCTTGCCGGAGGGGGGTATATCCGTCCCCCCCCTGATTGAAGACGGGGATTTTGATATCCCGTCGGTCTATATGACAGATGCAGAAGGAAGAAGGCTGTTGCCTGATGAAGGAACAACCGTTGCACTAAAATCCCTGTCCCGGCGTATTCCGGGGAAAGGCCATAATGTTGTTGCCAGAAAAGGGAAAAACCCATGCGGGCGAATCGTAATCACGGCACATATTGACGCAAAGAAAGGGACGCCCGGTGCGACGGACAACGCAACCGGTGTGGTTGTGCTCCTGCTCCTGGCAAAACTGCTGGCGGATGATACCGGAGACCGGCAGATTGAGATTGTGGCTTTGAATGGGGGGGAGGATCATTACGCCGTTCCCGGACAGATGCTCTACATGAGCAAAAACAAAGACCGGTTTCAGGAAATCCTTTTCAACATCAATATTGACGGGGGGGCGGGATATAAAGAAGGGAAATCCGCATTTTCGTTCTATGGTTTACCTGAAGAGATAGAACAGAACGCCCGCGAGGTATTCCGTACATATGACGGGATGACCGAGGGTGTTCAGTGGCCGCAGGGAGACCACAGTCTTTTTGTTCAGCAGGGCCGCCCTGCCATTGCGATATCGTCACAATGGGTTACGGAAAATATCGCCAGTCAGGAGATCACCCATACGCCGAAAGATACTCCCGCGATTGTTGATTGCCGGAACGTGGTTGAGATCGCAGAAGCACTCCATCAGCTTGTCAGGAAATACGGAACAGATCCGACAGATTGTTTCACCTGAACTTCGGGTGATCCCTGCCCGAATATTTTTTTGAATGTCCGGGGGGGACGGTTTCCATTCTCCCATGATCAAAAAAGAAGGAATCAGGACTCCGGGGGGGATACCTTTTTCCGCTAACTGATATCCACAATTACCATTAATTTAAAATAATCAAACAGGGAGATTAGCTTATGAAATTACGTGTTATTCTTGAACCCAGTGAAGAGGGGGGATATACGGTGTTTGTACCGGGGACTTCCCGGCTGTATCAGTGAAGGGATACACAAAGAAGATGCATTACACAATATCAGGGAAGCTATCACTCTTTATCTGGAACCCATAGAAGACGATGCGATTTTCAGTGATACTGCCGAGCAGATTGAGATTGCGGTATGAACCATATGCCCGGTCTGAATTATGACAAACTCATCGTTGTTCTTCAAAGAGATGGATGGGTCGTTGTCCGTCAGCGGGGCAGTCATATTCGTATGCAAAAACACACGCAGACAGAAACTCTGAAGCTGACGGTTCCGGCACATCAATCAAACGATCTACCTGTCACACATCCTAAAGCAGGCTCATATGACGGTTGAAGAGCTGAATGAATTAATATAGCTTCTGCCCGAACCTTTTTTACAATATCCTCTTCTTTCCGAAATTTCGCTGAACAAATCACTGCAGGTATTTGATCAGGGATTTCAGTTCTTCCCGGCCTTTCGAATTGTATTTGATCAGGGACGTTAACTCCTTGCGCACGTCCGGATGCAATTTCACGATTTCCCGGATGATCTGAAGCACCGAGAACTCCGTTACCTGAAGGTTTTTGACCGAGTTTAACACCGCGTTCAGAACCTCATCATCAAGCGTGATGAAAAATTCTTTCATCCGGTAGTTCCGGGCCAGCTCCCTGCCCAGAGCGGCATTTCTCCAGGTCGTGTCATAACTCATCAGACACGCTTTCGAACAGTCTTCCTGTCTGATTGCCGCTGTGGCGACCTCTGCGGCCAGCCTGCCGGTGTACATGGCATGGTAGATACCGCCGCCGGTCATCGGATCACTCAGCCGGGCCGCGTCACCGACAATTAAAAGCCCGTCTGCAACCGTGCATTCGAGGGGGGGTTTACAGACCGAAACACCCCCCATGATGAGTTCCATCTTCTTACCTTCGGAGAATTTCTCCCGTACAAATGCATCCAGATAGTCTCTCGCACGGCAGCCTTCACCGGACCTGCTGCCCATAATCCCGATGCCCACATTTGCGGTGCCCTCTCCCTTCGGGAAGATCCAGACATATCCGCCCGGTGCGATGTCATTGCCGAGATAAATGACCGTCTCATCGGCATTGATATCGATATTGGTCATCAGATACTGGGCACAGGTCTCAAGTTCACGCATCGGGACGGTGGAGTTGATCCCGCACCAGCGGGCAAACTTTGATTCAACGCCGTCCGCTGCGATCACGACACTCGCATAGATATCCTGTTCCCCCCCGCCGTCGTGCCAAACCCGTGCACCCTGCACGACACCATCTGTTATAATGGCATCCACCGCACGGGTCTTCACATAGATTTCCGCACCGGCTCCGGCCGCCATCGCGATCAGATCCCGGTCAAAGACTTTGCGATCGAGTACATACCCCACTTCTTTTCTGGTGACCGCCGAGTCAAGAACGACCTTCCGGTTGTCCGGGGGGGCCACGATCACTGCCTGTCTGATCTGTGCGGAGACCCATTTCGTGTCGAGTTCGTCGAAAAATTCGTGGATCATATCCTCTCCGATCCCCCCCTCGGCGCAGCGCAGCGGCACACCGATGGCCGGGCGCTTCTCAATCAGGCAGACCGAGAGACCGTTCTCGGCCGCGGTTTTTGCCGCAAGGGCACCGCCGGGGGGGCCGCCTCCGATGACCAGCAGATCATAATGACTCTTCATCCGTGTTCTCCCCCCCTGTATCAGATGGACATATCGTGCCGGACCGTCTTCAACAGGGAAAATGTATTGGCAGGAATATATATTATTTTGTGCAGCCCGATTTTCCGCAGATGTTTACTATCGCACTGCATGGTATCTTTCTTAAGGGCAGGGCTTCTCTAATACTAGATCCTGATCGTCTGCCTAGCGGGGTGAGTTTGATCAAAGAGGATGTTATGCAGGAAGAATCATACTACGATGAAGTTTTTGAAGCACGGGATTATGCCGACAAAGGATTCAGCGGCAGGGAGTTTGAGTCATGTGTCTTTAAGGACTGTAACTTTTCCAACAGCAATCTGTCACAGAATGAGTTCATGGACTGTCAGTTTCATGCCTGCAATATGACCATGGCTAATGTTGAAAATACCTGTCTGAAACATGTCGATTTCATCGACTGCAAACTGACCGGCGTTGACTTTGGTTCCTGCAATAATTTTCTGTTTGCCGTGAACTTCAAAAACTGCCGTCTGGATTACTCGGTATTTTTCAACAATGCATTGCGGAAGACCATATTTAAAGACTGTATAATACAAGAGACGGCGTTCACCAATTCGAATCTGTCCGGGGGCACGGTTTCAGAACTGTGATCTGCACCGTACGGCGTTTCACGGGAATAATCTGACCCGTGCGGATTTTACCACATCCTACAACTACTCTCTCAATCCGGAGAAAAACAGAGTTTATAAAGCAACGTTTTCCTTTCCCGGAGTGATGGGGTTGCTGGATACGTATGACATTATCGTCAAATGATCTCTGGCTGACCCGGTATTCCGGGTCAAAATTCTGCCCATACGCAATACTTAAATATCTCCCAAAACCGGCCAAAAAACGCATCCACACAGACGGCCGGAGCAGGCCTTTCTCACCCGGAGACACCCTATCCATCCTTTCAAAAAAGTGATGAATAGCGCCCGCTTATTAGTCTGCAATCACCCGTCATTTCAGGAAATAAACGGCAAAAATACCGTGGATTTCCGGCAGCAGAATTGATCCGAAAATACGCTTATATTATGCCCCGATTCCTTTAAACAGGGGGGGGTGAAAGACAGGAGATCATGGGTGATCAAAGAGAAAGATCGGGGTCGGCAAACGGACTCCCGTCGAAATTTCTCCGTCCCCCCCTGATCTGCTTCCGGGAGTATCGCAACAGAGATATCTCCGTATCACGAAGAGGAGCATGAACGAAGTACGGGAGAGAGATATGACAACAAACAATGAGCAGAGCGCAGACATGCAGTGGAACACCGAAA
The DNA here is from genome assembly GCF_001315945.1 of Methanogenium cariaci JCM 10550. Lineage (GTDB taxonomy): Archaea > Halobacteriota > Methanomicrobia > Methanomicrobiales > Methanomicrobiaceae > Methanogenium > Methanogenium cariaci. The sequence continues at coordinate 134,482 of NZ_BBBG01000003.1, forward strand.
AACGGGCCGCACACTACGATGATCTGGCCGCCCGGACCATTCCCGACCGGGATCTATTCTACCGAACCGTCACCGACGCTCTCCCGGATGAGAGCGAACACGTGCTCGAACTCGGCTGCGGCACCGGTCTTCTCACCGCACGCATATGTAGCACCCACCCGAAGCTGCCGTCATCTGCATCGATAGTTCTCCCGCGATGCTCGCCGTCGCCCGACAAAAACCGGAACTGGCCGGTGTCACCTGGATAACGGGGGGGGATATCAGGGACTCCTGGCCCCCCTGGTCCCTTTGATGCCGTGATGAGCACCTTCTGCCTCATCGTACTTGAACCCGATGGGCAGCGTATGGTGCTCAGGCAGGCATACGATCGGCTCCGCATGGGAGGCGTCTACATCACCGGATGTGTCGTGAGGCCCGCAGACGTGGAGGAAGAGCTGCGCCAGCTGGCCCGCTGGGAGACATTTATGGAGGATGCGGGCCTTGACCCGGAAGATATCCGGGAGCAGCGTGCCTCATGGGACGGGGGCACGGGAAAGCATCCACACCCCCCCGGACGGGTTCCGGGAGATGCTCGGAGACGCGGGCTTCACCTCCATCCGGTGCCCGTACCATCGCGGCTTGTATGCCGTCTTCGTCGGGGGGGTACGGTGAGAGGGCAGGCACATATCTTATCCGTGTCGATGGGAAATATCCAATCATGATAATGCACGATATCCTTCCGGGGGCCGGTTGCCATCGCCTGTGAATGCGTTCAGTGCGGCAACTGCTGCAGTAACATGAATCTCGTTCATACCATCACCGAAGACCGGGGCGACAACACCTTTGTTGTCTACAACTACTATTCCGGAGAGGTAACGGAAGTCCGGGTCGATGCGGACAAGACTGCCCTCTACGAAGATACACGCAGTCTGGAGAACCTGCCGGACGCATGCCCGTTCCTGCGGTTTGATACGGAAGGCAAGGCGTGGTGCACGGTACACCTGACCCGGCCGGAGATCTGCCGTGATTACTGCTGCTGGCGCCTGCTCATTTATGATGCACAGGGCAGACGGGCCGGTCGGGTGCTATATCAGCGCACCTTTGTTCCGGATACTGCTGAACTCGGCAGGCTCTGGGAAGAGGAGAAACCGAAACTCTCCGGGCTTACTGACCGGGAATGGGATGTGGCCGTCATTGGTTTTCTCACGAAAGCCGGATACCGTGTGCGGCAGTAGCTGGAAAAAAGAGGGAAGAGACTGTTTGCCTTCAGCATCCTCTTAAACCTCTTTGCCGCCGCCGGTGAGGAGATTGGCTGGCGTGGTCTCCTCGTCCCCGAACTGGCCCGGTTCATGGGGGGGTTTACCGAGCTGGCTCTCCTGAGCGGTGCGATATGGGCCGCCTGGCACATGCCCGTCGTCCTTTTCTCGACCTATAACGGTGCGGGCCCCCTCTGGTACTCGCTCCTGATGTTCATCCCCTCCGTCATGGGTGCGGGTCTCATCCTTGCCTGGCTCCGGCTCCGGTCAGGAAGTGTGATTCCCGCCATCCTCTTCCACGGTTTCTGGAACTACTTTATCCAGAGTTTCTATCCGGCCCTGACCGTTCAGACACCCCCCCCGTCCGATATGATGCTGGGGGAGTTTGGCTGGGCCTCTGCTGCCACCTATATCCTGCTGGCCCTGGTCTTCTGGCACTTCCGCACCCGTCTGCCGGAGAGTTATACCAAAGAGATATCCTAAACCGGGGGATATCCGGGAATTCGATGAGTATGAAATCGTATTCCCGGATCTGTGAGAGATCATGCCGCCGGGATCGCGGAACAGTCTGTCAGTGCTGAATGGACGAATGTACTTCCCATATGCTAATAACAGAATCCGGAAATTATGCCTTTTCCGGGGAGGGATATCATTTCCGGCATCTGAGAATCCTCCATTTTCCTCTGCTCACATGCCTGTCTGGCATATTTGTATATATCAGAATCGGTTAACAGGTGGCGCACATGTGAAACGGTGTTTGAATGTCCTAAAACAGGATTTCACCGGTTTTGCGTGTAATTGAGTGGAGGTATGAAAAAATGAAAAAACTATTTGTAGCACTCCTGGTTGCCGCCCTTTGTATGGTGGCACCGGCTGTTGCACTGGAATGGAGCGATCTTCCCACCGCCGATCTGGTTCTGATCGACGGCGAATATCCGCCTGGTGAACTGTGTGGAACCTACTTTGATGTGTATCTGTTTGAAGACGATGTCTATCCTGGATGGTGTGTCGATACAGTGACCACTTCAATCAAGGACGAATGGTATGAGGCCTGCCTTTCTTCCACCATCGGAGTATCCGAAGAGTGGAACATGGTAAACTGGATCCTTAACAACAGGGGGGGAGATATTCCATTTGGAGAGACCCAGGCAGCCATCTGGATGATACTTGGTCAGGAAATCCCGTCAGAGTATGCTGACTGGGACAACATTGTTTCAGCGACCCTCGCTGCTGAGGCTTCTGAGCACTGGGATTATATCCCCCCCGGATGTGATGATGTCGGAGCAGTCCTTGTTGAAGCGTGCATGTATGAGGGCCAGGTGCTTATCATCGAATTACCCCCCCTGGAACCCTGCCCACCACCTGTTCCTGAATTCCCAACAATGATGATCCCGGTCTTCCTTGTCGGCAGTGTACTGGTTGCAGCCAGTGTTCTGAGGAAAGAGTAAGACAGGATTCATCTCATTTCATCTTTCTTTTTTACCATCCGGTTCCCGTTTGACTGGAATGGATACGGCAAACTGTTTCTTCATCCAAACACCATCCGTCCCAAACCGGGGGGGGAATGTCAGGTCGGTTACGGGGGGGGCAGATATGCCGTGGAGTGGAACGGATTCAGCAGAAATATTCAGGACAGTATCGGGGTAATGCACATCGTTGTTTCCGCTGAACCGTCCGTCGGTGCTGAATGGACGAATTCACTCCAGATCTGCGAAAAACATAATCCGGAATCATTCCTCTTCTGGGGGGGAGACATCCCATTTTCAGCATAGGAGAATCCTCCTATCCCTCTGCTCACATCTGTGTCTGGCATATCTGTATATATCAGAATCGGTTAACAGGGCCCATATGTGAGGCGGTGACAGTCCTGAAACAGGATTTCGCCGGTTTTGCATGTAATTGAGTGGAGGTATGAAAAAATGAAAAAACTATTTGTGGCACTGCTGGTTGCTGCCCTCTGTATGGTGGCACCGGCTGTTGCCCTGGAATGGAGCGATCTTCCCACCGGCGACCTTGTGCTGATCGACGGCATGTATCCACCTGGTGAACTGTGTGGAACCTACTTTGACGTGTATCTGTTTGAAGATGATGTCTACCCCCCGGATGGTGTGTTGATTCGATGGGCACTTCAATCAAGGATGAATGGTACGAAGCCTGCCTTTCTTCCACCATCGGAGTATCCGAAGAGTGGAACATGGTAAACTGGATCCTTAACAACAGGGGGGGAGATGTACCATTTGGAGAGACCCAGGCAGCTATCTGGATGGTACTTGGTCAGCCAATTCCACCACAGTATGCTGAATGGGACAACATGCTTTCGGTGGCCGTAGCCGCTGAGGCAGCTCAGCACGGTGATTATATCCCGGATGTGATGATGTCGGAGCGGTCCTTGTTGAATCATGTCTGCCATGCTATGAGGGACAGACACTGATCATCGAATTACCCATGGAACCCTGCCCACCACCCGTTCCTGAATTCCCAACAATGATGATCCCGGTCTTCCTTGTCGGCAGTGTACTGGTTGCGGCCAGTGTCCTGAGGAAGGAGTAAGACAGGGTTAATCTCATTTCATTATTTTTTCCAGCATTCGATTCCGGAGAGGATTCTGCCTTATTTTAATGGATGGGATTATTGTTTTTCCAGATTGCCGGGATGGGTTTGGAAAGATTTGATAACAGTGGGAATGATAATTATCCTATCCTGTCGCATCGACACCGGACGGACATATGCTCTGCGTCTGATATCCGCAGTTGTTTTTATTCAGGAGATAATGAACGGATCTGCCGCCATTTTTTGAGATGATAATATTGTCTTCTTCAAGCGCGTGATGTGCCACGTGACCGAGGCTCCGATGATGCCCCCCCCACGCCTGGCCATTTCCTTTCTTGTACAATAGTGTAAATATCATCTTCACTGGTGTTTTGCCTGATGTAAAAGAAGCATATTGTGATTATGATCTTTTTTATGCCGTCATATGCAGAGGGACTCGCCATGTTCATCCATGAAGCAATTTCAAGCGGGCTTCCGCTTGTTGCCAGAAAGATCCTGCGCAAAGCTTTATCCATTTCCCCCCTGAGTAAGGGGGGGCATATGGCAGAAGATACGGCCGCACCACGGCGGGGGGGTGTGTTGGAACGGGCCCGCATATCCGTCCGGCACGTGGTTTTGATACTCTCCGGCAAAGGAGGTGTGGGCAAGACGACGGTGGCAGCAAATCTCGCATTCGCATTTTCCCGCCACGGCTTTAACACAGGGCTGTTGGATCTCGATATCCACGGCCCGGACATTCCCCGGATTCTGGGAATTGAAGAGCACCGGATGGTGTCGTATGACAAGAAACAGATGGAGCCGGTAGCGGTCACCGACACCCTTTCTGTGGTATCAATGGCTTTTCTCCTTCCTGAAACCAGTTCCCCCCCTGTCATCTGGCGCGGGCCGATGAAGACCGGGGGGGTTATCCGGCAGTTCCTCGAAGACGTCCACTGGGGGGGGAACTCGATTACCTGGTCGTCGATCTCCCGCCGGGTACCGGTGACGAGGCCCTGACCATCGCCCAGCTTGCCCCGAACATCGCAGGAGCGGTGATCGTCACCACCCCCCCCAGGACGTGGCCATACTTGATATCTCCAAGGCGGTGAAGTTTGTCCAGACCATCGGGCTGCCGGTCATCGGCATCATTGAGAACATGAGCGGCATGGCCTGTCCCCATTGTGGCAAAGATATTGACCTCTTCGGTTCAGGGGGGGCGGTGAGCGTGCCGCACAGAATTTCTTTGTCCCATTCCTCGGCGCCATCCCTCTGGACCCCCCCGCGATGCGCAAAGCAGCCGATGAGGGGGCGGCCGTTTCTCATCCGCGGCCCCGGTATCGATGCAGACAACCCCCCCACCTGGAAGCAGTTCGATGCTGTGATGGAGAACCTTGTCCGGGTCATCGAAACGGGTGCTCCGGGTGGCCGTCAAAAAGAGGAACTCATGCATTCCGTATGAGGGTCGGTACTCTCGCGTTCCGTGCCGTGAAGGGGGGGAAAAGAGAGATCCAACAGACAGATTAACTCTGATATCCTGACAATACCTGCAGCGAAATATGGGAAAACAGAATTGGGATCGGGTGTGCCGGATTTCACTCAATTAATGACAGATAAGCGGGTTTTTAATCCAAAATTAAAATATTAACATTTTATATGCTCAGAAAATGATGAGTTATATTGAGGGATACATGGATACACTGGGGGGGATTTTCAATACATATCAGGATGGTATCCAGAAGCTGTTCCGGTCACGATTGCTGCTGCAGATCATGATCTCATTGGGTGAGGGAGACAAAACTCTTACCGAAATTCGCGGGGTGACAGACACGACGTCGCAGACAATCCTTCCGAAGATACGGTATCTGGAGGAAGTGCATTACATACGATACGATGACGATGCCTATCACCTGACCCCCCCTCAGGGAAACGTCATTTCATCACAGATACAGGATCACATCAGAACAGCTTACCTTTTCTGTAAAAATCCCAAATTCTGGTCGTCACACTATCTTGAAGCACTTCCTGCCCCCCCGTTCCTGCGTGACATCGGCGACCTCTATCATTCCGGGATTGTTGAGACGTTCAATACGAATATTCTCTCTGTTCTGGAGTGTTTTTATGATATGCTGGAACATGCTGAACGGATACACGTCATCTCCTCTTTCATGAGTCAGTCCCATGCAGACGCCCTCATTGCAAAGGTGAAAAAAGGGGTGCCTGTGGAGATGGTGGTGAACACCGAGATCGCTGAAGAGCTCCGGAAGGAACCGTTCCTGAGTAAAATCAAGGAAATTGCAGCATATACTCACTTCAGGGTATATGTGGCACCCATGCCCCCCCTTTTTATCGGGTTGACGGTGACCGATTTGACTCTTTCCTTTGGATTATGCAGGAATGATGATTTCAAATACGATATGTCATGCGACCTCATCAGCACGGATAGTCTGGCCCTTGCATGGGGGTGAGCGCCTCTTTTCCTATTATAAGGATATATCAGAAGATTTTACCCTCATCTGATCTTGTCGGTGGGGGTGAACGATTTTTGCAGAAAACAGAAATCCCTCTTACCTCTTCTGGATTCTATGACATTCGTCAGAGAACTGAATATTCGGTGAACGAACTAATGTATACCGGGAGAGAGAGATATCATTTGTTGTCCGGGATTCACCTCATTTGGAGCAGATCTGCTGTTGCACGGGGGATCAACGGGTATGTTGGTGCAGTTCCTTCATCTGCTCTGACTGTTCTGTTCCTGATCAGCGTGAATCTGTATTTTTATACAAATCCGGACAGCGGTCCTGACGGGTCTGCCGGCCACCCGAACAAATAATATCCCGATCATCGTAGTGCTGTTAGATCTATGACCTGTTGTTCTCCCGGCGGCGGGAAATGAAGTTTTCTTGGTCACGTTGCTTTTTTGAGAAAATCATGGTCTCCTGACAGATGGAAGAATCAGCAATACTATCAATCCATATCGTTGCTGTCATTTCCCTGTTCTTACTGTCTGACTTCCATTTCCATGAGGGGGGAGTGAACGCTCATTTTGCCACCATCACCTACCCACTACCGGTCTGCCCGCAGGCATGACAATGATGCTGGATCGCTCGCTGGATGGCACACCGGCCGAAGCAAGATCGGATGGGAGAACGATTTATTTTTAAATGGCTGATAACTTATTCATCATTCGTGCCATCTTCGTGGTAATGATCTCTCCTGTTCGTCTCTATGCTCTCCAGACAAAATTTCATTTTATCCCCCCCTTGGTTTATTGGGCAGGGATTATTCGGTGCACCTCTTTGCTGGAGATTATCGTCAGAATCCCAGTTCCTTTATATTCAGCAGATCACTGAATATTCGTTGAACGAACTAATGTCAAATACCTGAATCCATGGTAATGTATGTTCAAATTTGAGCATACACCTGGAAACAGTGACCTGAATCTTCGGTCATTGTTTGATACTCTTTTGTACAGCTCGTTGTATCTCTGCATTGCCGCCGTTTCGATGGTTTACCTGTCTTCTGTGCTACAGGACATACCGATATCTTTGGCAGCATGCGGGATCATGTTCCTTGTTACCTTTTCGGTCTACAACCTGAACCGAAAAACCGACGAAGATGAAGATGCAATCAACCATTCCAGACGCTATGCATTCACGAAAAAGTATGCAACGGTTCTCATGAGTGTATCCCTTGGCACATACGTTGTTGCGTTTCTGATCGCCGGGATTTACGGGATGATGGCGGTGGTAATCACTGCCATTCCACTTGTAAATGGAATTCTCTACAGTATACCGTTTCTGCCCCCCCGCGGGTTCAGGTACCGTCGCCTGAAGGACATCCCCCCCTTTGTAAAAAACTTCATCGTGGGACTTGCATGGGCACTTCCGGTTGCACTTCTGCCTGCTGCATGCACGGGATGTTCTTTGGGGGGGGAGATGACAGTCGCAGTGGGTTTCTTCTTTTTTCTCCTGTCATTTATCGATTCAACGGTATTTGATATCCGGGATGTAAAGGGTGACGCCGAGACAGGCGTGCAGACTATTCCTGTGATCCTGGGGATACCGAAAACCAGATGCCTGTTGTCGGTGATGAATTGTGCCGGTATCGCGATCATCCTCGCCCTCTGTAACGGATCTCTTTCGACCATTGAAACGGTAATCATCACCGGTATTGCGATGTATATACAGGGTTACATTCTTTTTTTCAACGGCACCGAACGGGAACACAGCATGTATGACCTCGTTGCCGACGGGCAGTATCTGCTGCTCGGGGGGGACTGATGTACCTGTCCACCGCATGTATTGCATAAGAAGGTCAGGATTATCATCCCCCCCCTCTTATCTATCACCGGATGCCGTTGTCTGTTCTGAAAAAATACGGTGAGTAACAAATGAGCGCGGCTCTTCCGGTCAGTATCTGTTCATCAGTACGCCGAAGTCAGCACGCTGAATATTCGCTGAACGAACTAATGTATATGAGAAGATATGAGAGTACACTGTAGCCCGGAGTTCACTTCATTTCACACCGGAGGATGAGGGCCGTGCTGCCCAGAGGCACAACTCCATTGGCTTGATCTTTCGGAAGCAATTTTCAGGTTTTCCCTTCGGTTCACAAACCGGAGAAAAACATATGGAATAAATGGAACCGGGGGGGGTCCTTTACCGCGTTGACAGTGAGGTTGCATTTTTGCCTGCTGTACGTGCACAGGGAATTGAAATGACAGATTCTACCATTCATATCGAAAGGACCAGCATTACCGGAGATGAACGCGAGTACATTGTCTGCCATGATGAATCAAAAACAGAGGAACGGTTTCTAATCCGGGAGAAAAAGAGAGCGATTGCCCAAAACGATGTCTGGCATACCGAAATCTATGAAATAAATCCTGATGGTGCGGTAAGTACGAATGCATTTTTTGGCGGGGGTTCATATTACCGGACAGATGATCAGGGTGCTCACCTGACCATAGGCCCCCCCATCGACATGGAGTATCTCATTGCCGTCAGGTCAACCGGGGCCGACTTCTTTGGATCATGGCTTGCCATTGCACTTGGATTCGACGGGCCCGTTGGGGTAGCTCTGGCACGATCCCTGATTGATCTGCTGCCAATAAGTGCGTCTCTCTCTATCGGCCCGGACTACCATCTGAACATGTTTTTCAGCCACCTGAACATTGCTCTGATCCCGAACAACGTAGCACTTCCGGGTCTGCAATCGGTTGTTGTTCGCCTCGGTTCGAGTTATAAGGTGTTAATTCTCTAGCCCCCCCTCTCGTTCCGGAGAGGAACATAACAGGTTTATCGTACTATCTTCTCTACGCTTTGGATGAGCGCCCTTCATTTCCCTGATTTTCCCGGCAGAAATTCTTCCTGGAGGCCTTCTGATGTGGATGTCCATCAGGGTTCCTGTATATCACCAGCGTAACCGGTCATATACAAACACTATAATGAATCGTTAATCCGTTTCACATCCGCTCAGAATAATTACTATTATCAGATTATCACGAAGGAGTCATTCATGAAATCCAATCCGGACATTATGCTGTTGTCCTGTTCTCCTCATCGGTCTGTGTCTTGCAACGGGAACGTGAGTGTTCGTCAGGAAATCGCTATGCATCCGCTCATTTCGTCATCGCACAAAACGGCAGTATCCTCCGCCACATCTCCGCCTTATCATTCAGGCCCATCCCTGCATATGCCGGAGAGGTGGAGGGAAGAGACAAAATAACCAAACCCGTCTCTTCGTTTTTCGGTTCTGCCAGAACGGAAAAATATTGTTTGAACCAATGTCCTGCACCTGTCTTCCCGTTTAAGGCAATGCAATGGATGGAGGGATGGTCTTTTAGAAAGGTTTGGACATCATTGGGGGGGATGGTGTCAGCGATTGAGCTGTCACTGCTCCCCTTCCGTGAACATGCCTCCAGCACATCCCAGATGGCAATGCCCTCCCCGGTCAGAATACTCAGCCGCTCCTGATAGGGCAGCTCTATAAAATCGGTTGGGAATGAGAATACCATTCCCATGATCTTCCAGAACTGATTCCGGGGATTCCCATAATATTCATGCCGCTGTAACGACTGTTCGCTTGGATAACTGCCCAGAATCAAAACGGACGGATGAGCACCAAAAACCGGTGCAAGTCCTGATGCGGAATACTCATTCACCGGGATTAGTTTCGTTGCCATATCTGATATAATAGCATTCTCCCAGTCCTTTCGTTCACCGGGTTTCATTTCGACCAGCATCTGTTCTGCATGGTCTTCACAGACATTCTGGGAGACACATCCTAAGATCTGCATGCCGATTGCCTTCTTTTCACAAAAGTCACACCTTGAATTCGTAGTCGGGGGGGTGTTCATCGACATATATTTACATTTGGGATTACTTAAACAATACTCATCGACATTGTGGCCATCCCTACGGTTTATCGTAGCGTGGAGTATGGGAAAATCCGGAATATCGGTTCTTCCGGATGGGTATGCCGCCCCCTGCCGGTTATCTGTCCGAATCTTGTTCTCCGGAATCGGTATCTTTGCCGTAGCGCACATAATAGCAGGCCCCCCAATCCTTTCTCTCACCAGGTTTCATTGCAACCAGCATCTGTTCCGCATGATCTTCGCAGACATTCTGGGAGACACATCCCAGAATTTGCATGCCGATTGCTTTCTTCTCACAAAAATCACACCTTTGGTTGTCATTCGGGGCGTCCATTTTTATACCTCTACCTGTAGGGCTATTTAAGCAGCGCACATATATATCTGTCACTTGATTATGGACCATATCACCATACGCGGAGCACGGGAACACAACCTACAGAACGTAACGCTGGACCTTCCCCCCCGGGACCGGTTTATCGTTATTACGGGTGTCTCCGGCTCCGGAAAATCAACACTCGCCTTTGACACCATATATGCAGAAGGGCAGCGGCGGTATGTGGAATCCCTCTCCGCATATGCCCGCCAGTTTCTCGGGCTCATGAATAAGCCGGATGTGGACGCCATCGAGGGTCTCTCACCGGCAATATCGATAGAACAGAAGACCACCTCGAAAAATCCGCGGAGTACGGTCGGTACGGTCACGGAAATCTATGATTATCTCCGTCTCCTCTATGCACGCATCGGTACCGCCTACTGTCCTGAACACGGCATCAAAATCGCATCGCAGTCCCCGGAACGAATTGCGGATGCGATCGAATCCGATTTCTCCGGTGAGGTCACGGTGCTTTCCCCCCTCATCCGCCAGAAGAAGGGCACCTATCAGCAACTGATAACAGACCTGAACGAAGAAGGCTATGTCCGTGCAAGGGTGGACGGCACGATCATCCGGACGGATGCAGAAATACAGCTGGAACGGTATGTCAAGCATGACATTGAGATTGTCCTTGACCGGTGCATGAACGATGAACGCTCCCGGCTGGTCGAAGCGGTGGAGAATGCGGTGCACAAGTCCGATGGCCTTGTGATTGTCACCGGAACGGATGACGAAAAAGAACAGATCTACTCATCCCGCATGGCATGCCCCCCCGTCTGTGGCATCTCCTTTGAAGAACTCCAGCCGCGGATGTTCTCATTCAACAGCCCGTTCGGTGCCTGTGAGGAGTGCAAGGGACTGGGCATCCGCATGGAACTGGACCCGGCACTCATCATCCCCCCCGATAAAGAAAAATCAATCTCCGACGGGGGCGGTCGCCCTCTACCGGAATTTCCTCGACGGCTACCGTATCCAGTACCTTGCGGCGGTGGCCAAACACTACGGGTTCACGATCTTCACGCCGATTGCCGATCTGACCGATGAGCAGTACCAGGCCCTGATGTACGGTTCCGATGAGAAGATTGCATTCCGGATGAATATGAAGGACGGTGAGGGACACTGCCCATAACGGCAAATGGGAAGGTCTCTTACCGCAGGCCGAACGCCTCTACGGCCAGACCAAGTCTGACTACCGCCGCAGGGAACTGGAAAAGTTCATGCGCATCTCTGAATGCCCCTCCTGCCACGGACAGCGGCTCAAGGAGAAGGTGCTTGCCATTCGTATCGGCGGCAAATCCATCATCGATGTCACCGATCTCTCCATCAGCAAGTGCAGACAATTTTTCAACGCCCTCACGCTCACCGAAAAAGAAGAAGAGATTGCAAAACAGGTCTTAAAGGAAATTCATTCGCGTCTGGGATTTCTGGAAGAGGTCGGTCTTGGCTACATCACCCTCTCCCGTGCGGCGGGCACCCTCTCCGGTGGGGAAGCACAGCGCATCCGGCTTGCGACACAGATCGGTTCCAACCTCATGGGCGTCTTATACGTCCTTGACGAGCCGTCCATCGGCCTGCACCAGCGGGATAACCACCGTTTGATTGAGACCCTGCAGCACCTGCGGGATCTGGGGGGGAATACGCTCATCGTGGTCGAGCACGACGAGGACACCATCCGGCAGGCCGACCATGTCGTGGACATGGGACCCGGTGCGGGTATCGACGGCGGCAGGGTCGTTGCCGCAGGCACCCCCCCGGCTGAGATTGAACAGAACCCGGCATCGCTCACCGGCCGCTACCTCTCCGGTGCGGAAAAAATTTCCGTCCCCCCCGAAACCCGCCGCACCTCCGAAGCATTCATCCACCTGCTGGGCTGCACGGCAAACAACCTGAAGGATGTGGATGCCCATATCCCTCAGGGTATATTCACCGTTGTCACCGGCATGTCAGGGAGCGGGAAATCAACACTGATCTACGACACCCTCTACCGGGCGCTGATGCAGAAGATCTACCAGTCGAACGTCACCCCCCCCGGAAACCACCGGTCGCTCTCGTTTGACGCACCGCCGGACAAGGTCATCGTCATCGACCAGAGCCCCATCGGCAGAACCCCCCCCGGTCAAACCCGGCCACCTACACCAAGGTCTTTGATGAAATCCGGAAGGTCTTTGCCGCTACCAAAGAGGCGAAGTTCGGGGGGGCTATAAGCCCGGCCGGTTCTCCTTTAATGTCAAAGGCGGCCGGTGCGAGGCATGCAGCGGAGACGGTCTCATTAAAATCGAGATGAACTTCCTGCCGGATGTCTATGTGGAATGCGAGGAGTGCAAAGGCAAGCGTTACAACGCAGAGACACTGGACGTGACGTTCCGGGGTCATAGCATTGCGGACGTTCTTGATATGACCATCGATGAAGCGGTGGACGTATTTGAACACCATCCGAAAATCCTGCAGAAACTCCAGACCCTGCAGGAAGTGGGTCTGGGATATATCAAACTGGGGGCAGAGTTCCACCACGCTTTCCGGCGGGGAAGCGCAGCGCATCAAACTCACCCGCGAACTCTCCAGGAGGGGGACGGGGAATACCATCTATCTCCTCGATGAACCCACCACCGGTCTGCACTTCCATGATGTGAAAAAGCTGATCGCCGTTCTCAACGAGCTCGTCTCCAAGGGGGGGAATACGGTCATTGTCATCGAACACAATCTGGATGTGATAAAATCGGCCGATCATATCATTGACCTCGGGCCCGACGGTGGGGAATACGGCGGCGAGATCCTCATATCCGGTACCCCCCCGGAAGAGGTGGCGGCGGAAGAGAAGAGCTACACCGGCGCATACCTCCGCCCCCCCTGTTGCAGATATGATCGATCATCTGTCCCTCCCGTCAGACCCCCCCGGCTGTTACCAGTTTTTGGATGACACCGGGACGGTCATCTATGTCGGCAAGGCCAAGCATCTGAAGAAACGGTGGGCAGTTACTTTTCCCCCCCTACGATAACCGATCCCAAGACCCGGGCGATGGTCGCTGCTGCGGTCAGCCTCAACTTCATCGTCACCAGAACGGAGGTGGAGGCGCTCATCCTTGAAAACACTCTGATCAAACGCCTTCAGCCCAAATACAATATCGATCTCAAAGACTCCAAACGCTATGCCTACATCCACCTGACGGATGACGTGTATCCCCCCCGCATCCACGTGGTGCGGGAGAAGACGGATGGCGGAGACTATTACGGCCCGTTTGTATCGGCAAAGGATCGGGATCAGATTCTTCACGTCCTCAAAAAGACGTTCCACATCCGATCCTGTAAGAAAATACCCAAACGTCCCTGTCTGCGGTATCATATCGGGTCATGCCTTGCGCCGTGCACGGGAACCGTCTCTCCGGAAGTGTATGCAGCACAGACTGCCCGTGTGCGTGAGATATTAAAGGGGGGGCATTCCGCTGCCCTCGCAGAGCAGATGAAAGCGGAGATGTCCACTGCATCACAGGCGCAGGACTTTGAGAAAGCCCTCGAACTGCGTGACCAGATCGCGTCCGTTCAGAAACTCTCCGAGAGACAGGCGGTGGAACGGGCAAAAGAGACCGATGAAGATATCATCAACTATCAGATCCGGAAGGATACGGTGTACCTGATGCTCTTTTCGGTGTATAAGGGAGTGCTGGGGAAAAAACAGGAGTTCGTTTTTTCGTATCGGCCTTCTGCCGTTGAAGAGTTTCTGGTGCAGTACTACGGCGAGCACGAACCTCCTTCAGAATTAATTCTCCCGGAGGTGCCGGACGAGGCCATACCGGAGTATCTCTCGGTTCAGAAAGGAAAGAAGGTCAGAGTAACCGTTCCCCCCCAACGGGGCGACAAGAAAGACCTGCTTGAGATTGTGTCCCGGAATATCGAGACCACCTTCTTTAACGGGGAGGAGAAGGTAACAGCTCTTCAGAAACGTCTGCGGCTGCCGGAACCGCCACAGGTTATTGAATGTTTTGACATCTCCCATTACGGGGGGAACAGGGATGGTCGGTTCATGGTGCAGTATCGCTACGGCATGCCCGACAAGAGAAATTATCGCCGGTTTCGGATACGCAGCGTCGAAGGGATTGACGATGTCGCCGCCATCAGGGAGGTGGTGCACCGCAGGTATGCACGGATAACAAAAGAGAACGGAGAGTTCCCGGATCTGGTGATTATCGACGGTGGGAAGGGACAGCTTCATGCAGCGGGGGATGCCCTCGCAGACCTGAATCTCCGTATCCCGCTGATCTCGGTTGCAAAACGGGAAGAGGAGATCTTCATTCCGCAGTTCCCGCACCCGCTGCCCATCAAAAAGAATGAAAAGGTATCCCTGTTCATTCAGGAAATCCGTGACGAGGCACACCGGTTTGCCATAACCTATAACCGGACTCTCATGAAAAAGAGGATCAGGCATGACGAGGTTTAATCTGAAAGCGGACTTTTCTCCGCAGGGGGGGTCACAACCCGATGCAATACGGGCGCTGGTAGCGGGCATCAGTGACAAGAACCGGTTTCAGACCCTGATGGGCGTTACCGGTTCGGGGGGGAAGACGTTTACGATAGCAAACGTGATTGCGCAGACACAGAAGCCGACACTGGTGCTGGCCCACAACAAGACCCTTGCCGCACAACTGTACAATGAGTTCCGGGACTTTTTCCCGGAGAACCGTGTAGAATATTTTGTTTCGTATTATGATTACTATCAGCCGGAGTCCTACATCCCCCAGAGGGATCAGTACATTGAAAAGGATGCGGCCATCAACCCGAAAATCGAGCAGATGCGTCTTGCAGCCACCGCCTCTCTTCTCTCCCGTGATGATGTCATCGTCATCGCATCGGTATCCGCCATATACGGTCTGGGGAACCCGGAGAACTTCGAGGGGCTGGGGTTTGAAGTCACGCAGGGAGAACAGATAAACCGGGCAGAGATCATCTCCCGCCTGATTGACATCCAGTACGAGCGCAATGACATGGAACTCCAGCCAGGGCGGTTCCGGGTAAAGGGGGGGGACACCATCGACCTCATACCCGGATCCGGGACGGACATTATCAGGATTGAATGCTTCGGGAGTGAGGTTGAGCGGATCACGGAGATTGACAAAATAACCCATCAGCCAACCGGATACTTCCGTATTATTTTGTGTATCCCGCCCGGCATTATGTGATACCAGAAGAGGAGAAGGCCGGTGCAATTCTGGAGATGAGACAGGAGCTGGAGGAGACGCTGCCCACTCTGGGCTTATTGAAGCACATCGCCTCCGCCAGCGGACGCTGTATGATATCGAGATGATCGAGGAGACCGGCTACTGCAAAGGTATCGAGAACTATTCCCGATTTTTTGACCACCGGAAAAAGGGAGAAAAACCCTTCTGCCTGCTGGACTATTTCCCGGATGACTTCCTTTTGGTCGTTGATGAAAGTCATCAGACGCTGCCGCAGGTACGGGGGGATGTATAAGGGGGATTATTCCCGGAAAAAATCCCTTGTCGAGTATGGGTTCCGGCTGCCTTCCGCGTTTGACAACCGCCCTTTGATGTTTAATGAGTTTGAAGAATACCTGAAGACAGCAATTTTCGTGTCGGCGACACCCGGCCCGTATGAAAAAGAGCATTCTTCCGGCATCGTTGAACAGATCATCCGTCCGACCGGGCTGGTTGACCCGGAGGTCACGATACGCCTGGTGAAGACCCAGATACCGGATGTCTGTGCAGAGATCCAAAAGACGATCGCGGCAGGCGAGCGGGTACTGATCACCACCCTGACCAAGAAGCTGGCAGAAGAACTGACCGAATTCCTTGCCGGGAAGGGAATAAAGACCCGCTATCTGCATTCAGAGATCCAGACCATCGAGCGCACCGAGATCATCCGGGAACTCCGGCTGGGGATGTTTGATGTGCTCGTCGGCATCAACCTGCTCCGGGAAGGTCTTGACATTCCCGAAGTGAGTTTCATCGGCATTCTTGACGCGGATAAGGAGGGCTTTCTCCGGGATGCCCGGAGCCTCATCCAGACCATCGGGCGGGCGGCACGCAATGATCACTCCCATGTCGTGTTGTACGCAGACAAAATGACGGATTCCATCAAAATCGCGGTGGAGGAGACTGACCGGCGGCGGGCGATACAGGTGGCATACAACCGGGAGCATGGCATCACTCCGGTTACCATTCATAAACATCCGGGAAAAAGAGGTTGAGATTCAGGATACCAAACATATCCCCCCCCGTTCTGAACTGCCCAATCTGATCATTCAGGTTGAAACGGAGATGCATGAGGCGGCAGAACAGCTGGACTTTGAACGGGCGATTGTGCTGCGGGAGAAGCTGAAGAAACTGAATACGGAATTAGAGAAAGAGTGAATGCCACTATTTCTCCAATCTGTCAACCATCCCCCCCTTCGCCCTCAATAGCCCCCCCTCTGTGAACTCATCGATATACTCCTGCATCGAAAGACTTCCCTCAGGGAACGGGCAGTCGTCATTGTACATCCGCTCAATCATCGGATCGGTGGGATAAATAAGAATGTCTGTGCCGGTTTTGGCGGCGGCCCGGGCCATCGCCCTCCGAAACGCACCGATGCAGTAGGCAATCCGCAGCTGATAGGTGTCGGCGGTTTTTTCCAGAAATTCCGTCAGGCGATAGGTCTCTATCTTCAGAAAATCATCTTTTATTCTCTGGTTCGTGCATTTGCCCAGCATGTAGTGATACTGGGCGTAGGGGGGGTACATGCATTCCAGTTCCGCCGGTACCGTCCCGCATGTGCCAAAGATGGCCACATGGTATGACGTGTCGGCATAGACAGAATTCAGGATTTTATGGAACAGGCGGTGGGAGGGCGACGTGCTATAGGGTTTTCTAACTGCACAGGGAATAAATACCCCGATGTCATGCGGCGGGATATGATATTCATCGATAATATAGCGGAACGCCTCCTCAAATTCCCGGAGGTAAAAGGGCGGGTCCAGAAGCCGCCGGGAATTTGGCTCATGATTTATTCGAATTTTTTCTGAAATCTCTCTCACCTAGGTAAAGCCGACATAATCATTAGCCACGGACTGCATAATGTATTTCGATATATGCAAACCTCAGTTCATGAGGATTATCTGGAATGGATCCTCGAAAACCGGATTGAATCTCTCGACGATGATACGCTTCAGGTTATCTCAAAAAAATTTGACAGGAGCCGGGATATGGTCAGGAATGATCTAAACCATATCGAATCTACCGGAGATATTATTCTGGGACCCGGCACTGCCGTCCAACTTACCAAACAGGGACGAAAGACGGCTGAATGTATCCTGAAAAAACATAAAACACTCGAATGTTTCCTGACAGAGATGCTGGGGGGGATGGATCAGGACACTGCCTCACAGCAGGCCTGTCGTATGGAACACGAGACATCCAACGACACCATCAGCAGGCTCAATCGATACCTGTCCCGTCCGGGCCGGTGCAGGCAGGAGCGGCGCCGCGGCTGTGCCCAGCCATGTGATCTCAAACCCCCCTCTCCTTCTATAATGAAAAAGAGACGGTCCGTGTGGCTGTTGTCAGGGGCCCCCCCGGTGCATGGGCCGTCTGAACGATATCGGGGGGGTGATACCCGGAGAGGAGGTCACCATCCAGCGAAAACTTTCCAACGGTTCGCTTGTTGTCACCATCAAAGGCAGTGATATTGCAATCAGCCTGAGATTGCCGCATCTGTCCTTGTGGAGACCATCGAATGAAAGTCGGACTCATCGGCAATCCCAATGTCGGCAAATCATTAATCTTTACCCAGTTAACGGGTATCGGGGTGGAGATCAGTAATTTCCCCCCCGGCACCACCATTGATATTGAATCCGGCGGTGTCTGTTATCAGCGGGAAATTGTTGAACTGGTGGATTTTCCCGGCATCTATTCCCTTGACGGCATCTCCGACGAGGAGACGAGTGTTCGCCGGTATCTGCAGGAAGAGCATATCGATGTCATCGTTCCGGTGCTGAATGCATCAAATCTGGAACGCAACCTCTATCTGCTGCTTCAGGTGGCCGAGTATCAGCTTCCCGGTGTCGTCGTCGTCAACATGGTAGATGAATCCGAAAAGGCCGGAATCGAGATCGATTTCGCCCGGCTCTCGGATATGCTTGGATGCAAAGTCATTGCCGCCGCGGCGTCAGAAGGCAGAAATGTCGGTGACATCATCCCTGTGCACTTTCTGACGCACGGACCATGAACTACACGGTGCCCTATGGCCAGCATATCGAAGCCGCCATCCGGAGCCTTGAAAAGATTCACGGGTGTTCCCGGCGGGAGGCCCTTGACGCACTCCAGCATCTGGGAACGGATGCCGACCTGCTGGACTCCGCTGCCACCATTGCAACAGAGATTGAAGAGGAGCACCAGATGTCGGTGCACCAGATCATTGCGACCAACCGCCACAATGCTGCAACGAAGATTGCCGATGACATTACGCTACTAAAGGATCACAAGAAAAAACCCGATCTGGACAGCCTCTTGACACGGGCGTTTCCGGGTATCCCGATACTCATCGTCCTGCTCTTTGCAACGCTCATGACCGTCTTCTTTGTCGGCTCGTTTCTGGAAGAGATCATCGTCGAACTCTTCGATATCTATCTGGTTGCCCCTCTCCTGAGTGCCGGGTTCTCCCCCTTCTGGGAACAGATCCTCTTCTCGCTCATTCTTGCCGTGCAGGCGGGACTGGGGGGGATTGCCTTTCCCTTTGTCTTTGTGTTCTATATTCTCATATCCATCCTCGAGGATTCCGGATATATGACGCGAGCGGCATTCCTCGCCGACCGGGCGATGCACCATGTGGGCATGCACGGCCAGGCACTGATACCCATGATCCTCGGACTTGGCTGCAACGTCCCTGCCATCATGAGCATACGCCAACTATCAAAACGGGAACGTATCATCGCTTCCGTCCTTATAACCATGGTGCCCTGTTCGGCACGCACCGTCATTATCGCAGGCATCGTTGCCATGTTCGTCGGTGTCGCCTGGGCCTTCTCCATCTATCTGGTCGTCTTTATCCTGATCATCCTGACCGGCATCGTTCTCACCCGCATAACGCCCGGAGAACAGTTCGGGATGATCCTTGAGATGGCCCCCCCCTGAGAAAACCTCAGCCGATGCAGACCCTGAAGCGGGCCTGGCTGCACATGAAAGAGTTCCTCTTTATTGCCATGCCCCCCCTACTTCTGGTCAGCAGTGTCTTTCTGGGGGGTGCTCCAGTATACGGGAATTATTCAGGCCTTTCAGGATATTTTCGCACCGTTTATGGAGACGGTGCTCGGCCTTCCGCCCTATGCGTCAACCGCACTGATCTTTGGTATTCTCAGAAAGGAGATGGCGTTTGAGACCCTTGCGATTCTTGCAGGCACCGCAGACCTCGGCTCGGTGATGACAGGCCTTCAGCTCTATGTCTTTGCCATCGTCAGTGTGCTCTTCGTGCCGTGTATATCAACGATTGCCGTTCTCTACCGGGAGATGGGACTGAAAACCGCTCTCCTCGTCTCGGCATACACCCTGACCCTCGGCATGGGCATCGGAACGGTGATTAATCTTTTAGCAGTCTCGTTCCTCTGAAATCAGGGGGGGCTCCATCTATTTTTTCTCTGCGGGTCCCCCCCTGCTTTGGCTGGTGTGCGGAATTCGTCAAAAAAATAATGAAATCAGGGATCAGAAAAAAGGATAAGAGTTTGGTTATTGTTGCGTGACGTTTTCATTCTTTAGATATGCCTGAATACGATCTCCGACATTCGCTCTCAGGTTCTCGTAAAAAATTGCATAGTCATACATGTGGTAGACACCTTCAGGGAAGGTGACACTGGTCGCGGGTAATTCCTCCGGGTTGGATATGTTTGTTATCACCAGCGCGTTGTCTACGACCTGGGCTGCCGCAAAGTTCGGGTAGCGGTCCGGAGTTTCGGGATGTTCGTGTTTGAAGAATGCTGCTTCACGATTCAGGGAAGCAGGTGCAAACGTGGTATCGGTCTTCCAGGTCAGAGGATTTACCACAAACGTTCCGGGAATGATTGTCGGCCCTTCTTTCTCTTTGCCTTCTGCATCGGATATCGTATTATAGGTGATAAAGCACCCGGTCTCCGTCGCATTTTCACTGATCTTCATCAGGGGGGGATTTTGTTCAAGGTCTAAAGGGGGGGTAATCGAATACCCGATCACATACGCCGCCACCAGTCTCTGGAGTGATTCGGCATCACCGGTCAGTAATTCCCCTGCCTTTGACAGTTCAACGACCCTGACCGACCCCTGACTGTGGGCGGCCAGAATGATGGGCCGTTCTCCCTTATTGAAATGTTCCAGGAAATAGGCAAACGCATGAATGAGATCCTGCTGCCCCAGATCAAAGATGGGTTTTGCATCGGTTAACATCAGGGGATTAATTTTCACATTGTTCTGCCGGTAAAACGGTGCGTAAATATTTGCCTGCCCGTCAAATATGCTGGCCTGTTCCACCAGTGTCCAGTCTGCTTTCTCCCGTAATGCCGCATCGCTGATATCCATTAAATACGTCGTATTATCTGAGAGAATGGTAGGATACACCCAGAACACATCGACCGGCTGCTCTTCATCGCTGAAATATGCGGGCATGGTGAGCCAGCTGTCGGGATTGGTATACACCGGAGCATCCGGTACATCCATATCCGGATTAAAGGGCGGTAACGTTGTCGGGATGCCTAATTCCTGTCCTCGTAAGTCTTCCAGTGTTAGTATGTCATCGTCTTTTTTGGCGGGTGCCATTGTTGTACCTCCGGAACAGATAATCGCTGCTACTCATAACAGAATCAGGCGCATCGTGGAAAGAATCGGTCGTCACTCCACAAAGATTTGTCGTCTTACTGTTCTGATCTGTTCAAAAAGATTTATTCTGTTTGTTTTCCCTTTGGGTTTTTCTGAAACCCAAAACCGGTACAAACAAACCATGTGTTGTCTGCTTATCTCTTCTCACCCCCCCGCTCCCTGCATTATTAGGAAAACATATCCGGATGACGTCTACGGCATCTTCCGAAGGATGCCCGCCAGTACAAAAAGGAGGAGTCCGTTGATCACGAGAATTCCTGCAATAACCAGACCCGGAGCGAGACCGGGTATCAGCATGGTTATGCCGAAGACAATTGCCACGCCATTCAGCATCGTCTGAGTGACACGTAGTTTTTTGAAAACGGGAGGAACCGCAACCGGGCCTCCGGTATCATGCATCGGAAGATACAGTCCAATCAAGAGTACCCCTCCCCCGATGATGTTCAGAAACCCGATGAGTATCCGGATCCCATCCGTCAGAATTCCCGGAACGATACACGAGAAGATTCCCATTGTGGCAAATACCATTCCGATTATTACGAGAAACCACGAGCGTTTATATTGGCCCATCGGAGTCTCTCCCCCCCGGGCCAGCATTTGAATGGCCATGATAACCATCAGCAGTCCCAGCTGCCCGTCAGGGGGAAAACGGGATCATCCCCCCCCGGCTTACCGGGATGAGCAGGAGTCCGAGAACGGTGATGAGCGTTCCAAGCAGGATGAGTATTGCAATCGAGAGAGAGAGGGACGCATCCCTGAAAAATCCCAATCCATCCTTTGAACGAAGCTCATCTGAAGGCATTTTTATCACTCCGGATTTCCGGTCTCTTCAGGAGGATACAACCGGGTAGTCTTCTGAATACACCATGAGAGATAGAAGAAACTGATGCCGTAGATCATGAGAAGCACTGCTGTCTGCGGATCGGTGGTAATTCCGGGAAGCAGGGTGACAAGGCCCAGCACTACCGACATCGCATACACCAGAATACAGGCAATTGTCAGGTGCTGTAATATCCCGGGAATCTTCATCCATTTTCTGGCCTTTCCTTCGGAGACAAACAGTTGCAGAAGAAGAGCGATTCCACCGGCAAAAAGCAGAATTCCCACAAGGACGCGAACGGGCGTGGTCAGAAGTCCGGGAATGAAACAGGCGAACATCCCGATAATTGCTGTGCATATTCCCAGTATTATAACTATCCATGAACGGCGGAGATCACCAAAAGGGGTTTTCCCCCCCATCGTGACAACCTGAAACGAGACAATGACCAGAAAGAGACCGTAGGTGCTGTCCGGGGTATAGGGCAGTTCTCCGGAATGGATCTGAAACAGGAGCAGGCTAAAGAGGAGCATAAATACGCCGAAGACGAGTAAGATGACCACCTCAAGGGAAAGGTCGGACTCTTCTCTCATTTTCGAAGAGATGTTTTGTTTCTGCTGACGATCAAATGCCAAATCCGTATCCCCCCCCGGATGTATCCGGCAACCTGTCCAAAATCCGGTCAGCCGGATAAGTTGCCCGTTTAGCAATCAGGATTTATTTATAGATATGTTTCAGAATCTGCTATGAATCCCTGCTGGATATCCTAAAGTTTTATCCATGTGATCTCCCACCGGGACTTTATAATATCTGATCGTCAAATGGATGGGCTGGCAAAAATATATATCCGATAAACCGATATGGGACGGATGTGATCTATCCATGTTTCGACCACAGGACGATTTCACGTATTTAATGCCAGTCCATTTTGGAGGTTGCAAATTTGATCCGGAGACGATCATCACGCAAAGAACAACGGCTCTGGGTATCAGTTATGAAACCGATATGGCCCTTCTTGAGCACTATATCCCGGAAGCATTTGAATTACTGGCCCCCCCTGAGGTGCAGGTTACGTTCAGCAAATTTACCGAGATCAACTGGATGCAGGGCGGACAATACAACCTGATCAATGTCGCAGCGCCGGTTCGGTTTCATGGAAAGAAGGATCACCTGGATGGTGCATACTCGCTGGTGGTCTGGGAGAACAAGACCGCACCCATACTCGGAGGACGGGAGCAGACAGGCATTCCCAAGATTTATGCGGATATTGAAGATCTGCACATTGTAAGGCCCCCCCATTACAGCACTACCATAAGTTATGAGGGAAACACCTTTCTCACCATGGACTTTGAAGCCGCCGGACCGATAAACGGAGAGGAACTGGATGAAATCACGTCCCGGTTTGCGTCCATGAACACCCTTGGATGGAGATATATTCCCAAGGTCGGCGCTCCGGGAGCTGAGCTGAGCCAGTTTGTCCTCTACCCCCAGGGCATGAAGGTGGAGATGGCACAGGCAGGAACGGGGGGGAGCCTTGCATGGACTGAACTGACTCCGATGCAAAATCCGGCTCAGTATTACATCATCAGCAGTCTGGCCTCTCTCCCCGTGAAACGCGTTACACAGACGACACTGACTGAGGGGGGGACTACCATCTTCATGCCATGGGTGCGAGGGTCATTGAATGAGGATAGATTGATTAAAACAGGTGATAATGATGAATAATACAGAGTATTACACGGATAAAATCTGTATCGTAACCGGTGCAAACTCCGGCATCGGGTACGCATTAAGTGAAGAACTCTTAAAGCGGGGGGGAGCGATTGTCTACATGGCAGGACGGAGTCAGGAAAAGATTGCCAAAGCTGCCGATCAGCTTTCGGCATACCGGGATCAGATACGTCCGCTCATCGTAGACGTGACACAGCAGGAACAGGTGCAAAACGGTATTGAAGAGACGGCAGCAGAGGCTGGCAGACTGGATCTGTTATTCAACAATGCAGGGGGGGTCGGAGGCACCATCGTTTGAGAATGCCACCCTTGAGGACTGGAAGACGATCATCGATGTCAATCTCTGGAGCGTCATTTACGGGGGGGTGTATGCCGCTGTACCGATCATGCTTAAACAGGGATCCGGCCATATTGTGAACACCGGATCGATAGCAGGCATCGTTCCTCTTCCGTTTCAGGCACTCTACTCTCTTACAAAATACGGTGTCACCGGTCTTACCGAATCTCTGAAATACGAATTTGCGGAAAAAGGGATCCACTTTTCCGTGATCTGTCCTGCCAATATCGCAACTCCGATCTTCAACAAAGCAATTGACGGCAAAGCTACGGTGAACTGAGAATCCCCCCCGACGATGCATATCCTGCCAACAAGGCAGCCTCATTTACTCTGGATCGGGTCGCGGAGCAGAAAGGGATTATCGTCGTACCTGATAATCCAACTACCAATCAATGGAGGAGGTACGTCCTCGGTGAGGCTGAGGCTGAAGAGCAGTTATTACAGATGGCACGTGACCGCAGGGAAGCATACGAAACGGGTGGAACATATTTCTGATAATCTACAATATCACTGATTTTTACGAAAAAGGCAGGCAGAAATCCGGTGAAGATACCCTCACACCTGGCCCGTTGCGTTGTTTCTTTGGTCACAAAAGAGGGGGGGAAAAACCCGGCCCGCGACATCAGATCAGTCAGGGGGGGTCGCTGATCCGGAAGGAGTAACGGAACATACCCAGATTTTGTAGTGGATGTCCCTTCCGGCAAACGGATGGTTTGCATCAACAACCACGGTTGTCCGGGAGACAGAGAGAATCGTCACATTCGCTTCACGACCTCTGGGCAATTTCATGGGAAGAACGGTTCCCGGTTCCGGGATTGTATTCGTCGGCAGCTTTTTCCGACTGATCTTTAAGACCAGTGCTTTATTGTAGATGCCGTAGGCCTCCTTTGCCTTCAGATCCACCGTGACTTCATCGTCCGCCCTGCATCCGATCAGTGCCTCCTCAAATCGGGGGGGATTGATCTCTCCTGCACCAATGGTGTATGCCTTCGGCTCTTCCTCATACGTATATTCCAGCATTTCACCGGTCTGTGCGTCAGCAGAGGAAAAATGCAGGGTGACCGTGTCACCCACTGCTATTTGCGGCATCAGATCCTCAGACATCTGCAGGATTTATTGAAACAAGTTCAATATCAAAATTCAGTGTTTTCCCTGCCATAGGGTGGTTGGTATCAACGGTTACGTCAGATGCATTGACGGCAGTGACTGTGAACTTAATAAATCCCTGGTCCGTGAGTGAGGAATAGGTCTCGCCAACTTCCGGTGTGGTATTTTCTGCAAATATCGTTCTGTTCACCGTCATAACAAGATCTTCCCTCCATTCTCCATATGCTTCGTCAGGGGACAATCTCACGGTTTTTTGTCACCGACAGCCATTCCCACGACTGCGGCGTCAAAACCGGGGGGGATCATCTGGCCCGCACCGACAACAAACTCAAGGGGGCTGTCCCCCCCGTTCATAGGATGAGTCAAAGACCTCTCCGTCGTCATATGTTCCGGTATAGTTCACCTGTACGGTGTCACCGGCAGTTGCGACTGCTGCTGTCTGCGACTGAGTACATCCTGCGGCAAAAATACATAACAGAAGAAGACAGAGCATCCCTGCCATTCCGTTCGATAAACGTTTCTTCATATAGTAATAGAAATCACGATGCTCATAATTCAATCTTACGCCAAAAACGGGTATATGATATTATCAGTCTGATAAATCCGGCACATCACCGGGATTTAACAGTATCAAATTATCTTCACGAGACAGGCCGATTGCTGCAACCGCACCGATTTTTCCGTTTCCCCCCCAAAGAGACGGATCTGCTCGGCATCCGCCACAGTCTCTGCCATCTCTGCGGTTACAACCTGTGCACGCGCTGCCAGACCAAAACCACGAAGGGATTCTGAAATAACAAATCCCTTCTTCACCGCAATGCCCCCCCACTCCTTCGATAACGATTCGGTTTCAATAAACCGCACCGCACGTTCGATGACATGATCGACGGCGTCAGGGTTCAAGGCAATCTCAATAAAGCTGCAGGAATTTCCCGCGGTACATGCATCCAAATAGGGGGGGTAGAGCATCGCAACGGCATGACCAACCGGGATTACCTCGCGCATCTTGCCCAGATACTGAAGCAGGCCGAGGGCAAGGGCGAACGTGGCACCACCCTCAGTGGTATCGGTATCGTCAAGGCCGATGACCAGATGGGTGAGTGCCTGTGATATGACCTCTCCTTCGGTAATCAGACCACTATTCGTCAGGCGTACCTCACAGACACCGACGGCCATCGCCATCATATCGGTCAGGGAATACGCGGGGCCTCCCACACACCGGATCGTCTGGATGATATATTCTCCTTCCCTTCTCACTCCGGTAACGCCGACCGCCGGTTTCGGATAGAGCCCGATCTCTGAAACAGCTGTCCCCAAATGGGCATATTCGACCAGTACTCTGCCGTCTCTTTTGATATCATCGACAACACCCCCCCCGCAAGGCGATGATGATACTCACAGAAAGCAGCACAGCCCGTACTCATACACTGATGATAGATGGCGACCCAGTTCCCGTCTGTCGTCGTAAAGATGCGTCTGCATGAACCGGTCATCATGACATTGGTGGTCACATACTTCGCCGGTGCACGCCCTTTTTTTTCTTCCTTTACCGCGACACATTTTTCCGTCACCAGACGGTTGATCCAGTCCTGAATGGTGCTTCGTGCAATCTCTGTTGCATCGGCGATATCATTGATGGTAAAAAAGCCGTTTTCGAGGGTATACTCCCTCATAATAGCAAGAAGCTCACGACGCTTTTCAATCACGCCTGCCATAACAATCCCGAATGAAAAGCAGGTCTGCGATAACTGCGCTTGCTGTCTCCGATGAACCCGCACCCTTTCCAATCAGGGTGATCTCCCCCCCGGCAAGACTGGTCTCAATAGTTACCGCATTGAGGGTATCACGGACCACAAGAGGATGGGACTTTGGTATAATACTGGGGGGGGAGACGCGGATGATCTCATGGGGGGGTCAATTTCACCAATCAACCTGATGGTCTGGTCCTCACTTTCCGCAAGTGCAATCGCAGAGGTTGTAACCCGGTCAATGCCGATGATATCCACATCTGCGAGACTTTTCTTCATGCCCCACACCGCATTTGCAAGAATGACCAGTTTTATTGCGGCATCGATTCCCTGCACATCATAGGTGGGATCCGCTTCTGCATACCCCCCCAGTTCCCGTGCTTCAAGCAGCGCCTGCTGGTAGGTGAGCCCTTCTTCCGCCATCCGGGTCAGGATATAATTGCAGGTCCCGTTAAATACTCCATAAAGACGGGCGATCTCATTTCCTGCAATGCCATGCTCAATGGTATGCATGAGCGGTATTGCCCCCCCGCATACCGTTGCCTCATAGCGCAGACTGACATGATTGTCTGCTGCAAGCGCACGCAGTTCATCAAATTTCAGAGCAACAGGGCCCTTATTTGAGGTAACAACATGTTTGCCGCATGCAAGTGCCTGTCGGATATACCCAACGCCGGTTCACCCGTCTCGGCATTGGTGGGGGGGGATACCTCGACCAGTACATCATACACATCCGAGGATATGATATCGGATGCGGTTACCCCGGGAGTGCCGCACATGCCGGTCTCCTGCTTATCCCTGAGAACCGCCGTGACATCCAGCCCGGCAGCATTGATACTCCCGCTCCGGGAATCTGCCACTGCGGTGACAATGATACCGGTCGTCTTTGCAGCAATAACCTCTGCAATTCCTCTCCCTACCGATCCAAACCCGATGATTGCAATGCGCATCAGTTTCCCTCCAGTGGTTCAATAATTAAAAATCCCTTGTCCCCCCCTGCCACATCACGCAGAATTCCCAGTGCCCGGTTGATATCTGTCAGGCAATCGGATTTAATGGTCATCTTGGCCGATGAAGGTTCATTGATTGCAGGCATCACCATTGAGAGTTCATGCACCTCTGCATACCCTGTCGAATCAATCCGGTCGATAGTGTCACCGATATCCGTGTGAATCAGGTGACCGATAAGAATAACGGACCTGCGTACCAGCAGGCGTTCTTCACCCACCCGCAGAACAGTGATTTCCCGCGTACGAAATTCTGCAAGCAGGGTATCAAGTGAACCTTCCGGGATCTCACACATAATCTGTACATCAAGCAGATCCCCCCCACCGGCTTCAGGGTCCCGTTCGTGAATAACGGAGAGTATATTGCCGCCAATATCTGAAATTGGCTGTATAACAGAGACCAGCTGTCCGGGTGAATCTTTCATTTCCAGTTTCATTGAAACCTGCAATTCCATCTCCCTCTTGCTCTTTTGTTGAACGCCAAAAGGGATAAGCATTATACTATGGGATGGAGACGTGTCTTCAGAGATACCGGTATCTTGGAAT
The DNA here is from genome assembly GCF_001315945.1 of Methanogenium cariaci JCM 10550. Taxonomy (GTDB): domain Archaea; phylum Halobacteriota; class Methanomicrobia; order Methanomicrobiales; family Methanomicrobiaceae; genus Methanogenium; species Methanogenium cariaci. The sequence continues at coordinate 163,115 of NZ_BBBG01000003.1, forward strand.
TATCCGGGGAGATGCAAATGAACAATAAATGTGTGCGGGTTATTGGCTGTGGCAATCCATTGATGGGAAACGATGCCGTTGGTGTCCGTGTCATTGAAAAGTTGCATGAAACCCATCCTGAGATTGATGTCATTGAGGGTGGTGTGGGTGGACTGGGACTGGTTCCCTGATGGAAGGATATGATCACGTCATCCTTGTTGACGCGACAACAGGATATGGCAGTCATGTTGGAGAGATGCTGGTCTTTACCAAACCTCCGGCCAACGAATTTTTCCCCCCCCTGTCATTATCCGATGTCGGGGGTGCTTGATGCTGTAAACATCGCTGAAGAACTGGGCATCTGTCCGCAGATAACCGTTATCGGTATCGAAGGGGGAGAAATTGTTGAGTTCTCAGCATCAATGAGTCCTGAAATGGAGTGTGCAATAGAGGATGTGTGCACATTCATTCTGAACGAAGTAAAAAAAGAATGATTTATTTTTTAGAACCTGCAGCACCCATAACCACTGGTAATGCGTCCGCAACATCCTGTATCAGTTCAGCAGGAATGCCCATCACCATCAGGTCGTCTGCAATACCGGAAAACTTTCTGGAACCGTCACAGCCCAGGGAAAAGTTAACTTCACCGGACATGTAGGGATAAGCACAGGTGTCTGCGCATACGGACTGTATACCAGACATGCTTGTGTTGATGCGCCCTCCTGTTTTATAGAGCACGGCCTGGGCAATCTTCAGCATGGCGAGAGGCTGTGCCATGATGATGACAACATGGGGGGGATCAAAGGGAGTATTTTCCAGAGGTGCATAGACCGTTGCATAGGTACTGACTTCTTCCCCGCCCGGTGGATGGACATGAGGCACGGAGTCAATCGTTCGCATGCATCCGGACCATGATGCAAATTTGCCCAGTTTGAAATAAAATTCGCCGGATTTTAGGGAAGGTGTCAACTCTTTCAGACCGAGGGCCCATGCGCCGCCCATGCACTGGTGTTTATCTGCACGGGCAAAGAGGATGCTCCCTTCTGTCCGGGCCATTGTGACCATCTTACAGTGACGGGCAACATCCGTGATCTCTTCCACGCCATCCGGAATACCGTCTTCGGTCTTTGCAAACTTCACCGCAACAGGCGAACCGGAGATGCCTGCATTTTTAAACGCATCGGCAATCTCCTGATAATTCAGGTCCATCTTGTTTTCGTCTATCATAAATTCACCATTTATTCAGTTCAGTCTCACATTCACCGGGAGATAGATAAATATTATGTCAATGACAAGAAATGAGGATAAATAATTATAATGTCCTGAGTTTCCGGTCAACCTTTCTAAAAAAATTCTTGTTCACATTGATAAAGAGCGCCGGTTCCGGAGATTCGGTAACCGTAATCAGGGATTTTTCATGCAGTTCTCCTGCATACTGACCGTCTATGACAAGGCTGGCAGGTTTGTCGCTGTCCAGCTGGATGGACAGATTGCGTTCGCTTGAGATGAGGTGGGGGGGACGGGAAGAGAGCATAAACGGGGCCAGAGGAACCAGTAGAAATCCATTTATTTTTGGATCAACAATCGGTCCCCCCCCGGCACTCATGGCATATGCAGTCGACCCGGTGGGTGTACTGATAATCAGTCCGTCTGAACGGAACTCCTCTACTGGAATGCCGTCCACGATGACAGAAAACTGAAGCATTTTTGCCGGACGTTCGGTGACGATCACCGCTTCATTCAATGCACCGTGTATATTCTATCATCCACGGATATCTGCACCCGCATCCGTGATTCCGTCTCAACGGTATCCGGTTTCAACTGTGAAATAAACGCGTAAGCTTCATCGGATTCAAGGTCTGCAAGAAAACCCACCCGGCCAAAGTTGATGCCGACAAGGGGGGGTATCTGCGGTTTCATCGACTGCACCGCATGAAGAACCGATCCGTCTCCGCCGATAACAACGGCAATATCGGCATCCGCATCATCCAGGGGAGTGCTGTGAAACGATTCATTCAGACAGCTTCCATCTTCAAACCAGATTGTATGCCCGTCATCAAGAAATTTCATTCCTATTTCTCGTGCATAATCAACCGCACGGGTTTCATCAGTACGGGGAATAATTTTAATCTTCATTCAGAGTGCTCCAGGCAACTGATAATTTCGTCCTGTAATAGTCCATTCGTTGCAATCAACGCTCTCCCTTCCCTGACATCTCCGGAAAATGCCATGGATTCTCCCATAACTGTAGTTACGCTGCCGCCTGCCTCTTCACATATCAGCATGCCCGCGGCTGCATCCGTATATCTGAGGGTTCCCCGCATATCGACAAAACCATCGATTCTTCCGCATCCGATATAAGCAAGTTCGAGGGCGGAAGCACCGAGGTGGCGCCATCGCCTGATCCGACCTGCAATACGCATAAATGGTCTGGTGTCATCCCTTTTTCCGTAGAGGCTGAGCGTTGCCGTATCAAGGGTAGCAACATCAGACACCCGTATCGGTCTGCCGTCCAGAAAGGCGCCGTGATGTTTTTCTGCGGTAAAGACTTCGTGATGCCCGAGATTGCTGATATATGCAGCCGTGACTGCTCCATTCTGCATGTATGCTGCAGAGATTGCATAATAGGGAATTCCATGAATGGCATTGTAGGTGCCGTCTATCGGGTCCAGAATAATGAGACCATCCGCATCAGAGATGCGGCATCTTCCCGCCTCTTCACTTATAACCTCACCACATGCCTCCGCGTCACGCAGACAGGAAAGAATGACATCCTCTGCAATTTTATCAATTGCTTTTGTTGGAGAACCGTCCGCTCCCATATCGACAATCACTCCGGCATCCGGTGTACCTGTCATATCTCCGATTGCATCCGACACTGCTGAAGTGATCTCATCGAATAGTGAAAAAAACTCATATCTGAACCTACAATGCGTGCACATTACCATTGTATTTATTTAATTTTACCGAGATATGTATTGCGAGATTGATCATCATGAGTAAACAGCAGACCGAAATAGGAAAACTGAAAGAAGGCAGATATGTAGTTGTTGATGATGAACCCTGCAAGATTCTTTCCATTTCAACATCAAAACCCGGAAAACATGGCGCTGCAAAGTCCAGAATTGACGTCGTCGGCATCTTTGACGGAATTAAGCGTTCGATTGTTCAGCCGGTATCCGCAAAGACCTATGTGCCCATTGTAGAACGTAAAAGCGCGCAGGTAATCTCTATTGCAGGCAATACGATCCAGTTCATGGATGTCAAGGATTACGAGATGTTTGAACTTGATGTTACCGATGTTCAGCTGAAAAGCATTGAAGCAGGAGCAGAAGTTCCAATCATTGCATCACTTGGCAAGCGAAAACTTGATATCTAAACCTGATATCCAAAATGCAATATTTTAATAGCAATCTTTTTGCGGATGCCGATACCCCCCCTATGATGATGCCCGGTATGTCATCTTCGGGGGGGTGCCGTATGATGGCACAACATCATATGTGGCGGGTACACGCCACGGTCCTGACGCAATACGTAAAGTAAGTTATAATTTTGAACAGTATCTCCCTGAACATGGGTATACCCTTAGTGAAGCAAAAATTCATGATCTTGGAAATCTGGAAATCCCATCGCTTCCTGAGGATGTCATTGCTGCAGTTGAAGAAATAACTGCTCAGATTGCAGCAGACGGAAAAATTCCGATTGTTCTGGGAGGAGAACATAGTATAACCCTTGGTTCCTACCGGCCGTATCTGTCTGAATGTTTTGTGGTCTGTGACGCCCATCTTGATCTGAGAGAAGAGTTTGGGGATACTTTGTATAACCATGCATGCATCACGCGCAGAATTTCAGAAGCAGGGGGGGCAAAGGAGATATTCATTATTGGTGCACGCAGCGGAACGGAAGAGGAGTATGCGTTCGCAGAAAATCTGAATCTGTATTCTGCTGATTGCGTCAGAGAACGGGGAATTACCGCCATTCTTGATGAAATCGTTGAAAAGATTGCAGGACGAAGTGTGTATCTTTCCATCGATGCCGACGCAATAGACTGTTGTCTTACCCCCCCGGTCTTGGCACCCCCCCGGAACCCTTTGGTATTACTCATTTTGACATCCGGGACGTAATCCGAAGAATCGGCCCTCTCGCAGAGGCGTTTGATTACATGGAAGTATGTCCCATTGACGCAGGCCAGACGGCGGCTGTCGCAGCAAAACTCATCCGGGAATTTATTGCAGTGCACCGGATAAAAAATCAGGAATAATCGGAACGAATCTAAAAATAATGGGGAATCTTCAGGAATCACTCTTGGGAACCATTATTTTTATCGTATATGATTTCAGCAGTTCTTCTTTGATGACAAAATAAAAACTGCCCGCATCATATCGTTCGATGACCCAGAGGTCCTGGACCTCCGAATCCTGAATAGTACGGGGGGGCCCTCAGTGGCTGAATTGAATACCTGATAATCCGATCTGTCCTCTGCATTTCGTATCTGTAATTCAAGGAACGACTGAATTGGGCTGTCCGTCCAGGTATCAAAGGTGATATGCATCTCCCAGTATCCTGAGGGGGGGATGGTGAGAACTTCTGTTACCCCACTCGCTTCGCCCTGAATAATTGCATATGGAGTCATATTATGATTCTGCTGGTATTGAGTTGGTTGCGGACCGATGACCGGCTGTTTGGGTATTTCAATATTGTATGTCGATGGGTCCACATAACTCACCGTCTTCACCTCTCCGTCCCAGGTAGGTGTGGGCAGCGGCGTCTCTGTTGCGCGGGGGGGTAACGGTGTGGGCAGAATAGAGGGGATGGGCAGTGGTGCATTTGGATCGACAGAAGGTTCTGATGAAGGCAGAATCGATATTGGCTCCCCCATGAGTAGCGGTTTTCCAATAAGGGCAACAACAATGACAATGGCAATTGCTGCTCCGAAAAATGCGAGATCCTTCTTGTCCATATTAAGGTTATTGACATCTGTAGATTAAAAAGATTGTATTTTGGAATGCGAAGATGCGTTGTCTGAAGTCAAAATTCCGATTCAGCCATACAATCAAAGCTACAAAGGATCTCTGATTCAATATGCCCGTATCAGATAAAGAATCATTATCAGGGGGGGTCGATGGATAGAGACATTCGTTTTTTGATTGGGTTCTGGATCCACAGGGCAGGCATCAGGCATTCTTCCGCATTTCTCTTGATTCTCCAAAAGAAAACACCGGAAGTTTTGATAGATTCTGCAACGTCATATGATGAGGTTTTCAGTCCGGGAATCTCTATACACAATTTGTAGTTCATTAAATCCGGATGGATATTGTCGGATTGATAGGCAAATAGGTTTTGCAAACATTGTGTTTATTTATACAACCCCCCCATGAAAAAACGGCAAATTGCCCTGCACTATACACAACGCATATATATTAGTTGGGCGAGATATACATTGTTATCATCAAACGGATGATTACAATAATAGAGGCAGAACAATGAAACAAATAATGAACAAAGAGGAAGGATTTACCGGCCTTGAGGCAGCAATTGTGCTTATCGCATTCGTTGTCGTTGCAGCAGTGTTCTCATATGTTGTATTGGGCGCTGGTTTCTTCACTACACAGAAATCACAGGAAGTTGTCTATACCAGTGTTGAAATGGCATCATCCAGTCTTGAAGTTATTGGCGATGTGTATGGTCTGAATACAACTGATCCAAACAATGTCGATACCATCCGCGCTACCTTTGGTCTTTCTGCTGGTGGGTCACCTGTTGATTTCTCCACCGTACAGCTAGTGTTTGCAACCACTGAAAGTGTTGTAATCCTAAATAACACTACACCAATGACTGGAGGCACCTTAGCGGCAGGAAACTGGACTATTATCAATGGTGCTACTGAAGGGGGGGATCTGCTTCTGGAAGGACAGGACAAATTTACTGTTCTTGCTATGCCAAAGGATGCACTGACTGAAAACCAGGAATTCAACCTTGAGGTCCGCCCATCTATTGGTGCAGCATTCGGCCTGAAGAGAACCGTTCCTGCAAAGATTAATGCAGTAAATATTCTTTACTAATCTTTTTTTAGACTCATTTTTAAACAGAAACCTGTTTGGGGGGGTATTGCCTGTTTGAAGTCTATCTCCGAAGGGTGTTCCATTCATTTCCCTACACGATATGCTCTTGGAAAACAGAGGACAAATTTACCTTCTTGCCATTGAAGAACAGGGCATTCGATATTGGGGGGGTCTGCCTGTCTGCAGGTGTGGAATATGATCTGAAATTAATCATTCCTGCAAGGAATACTGGTGAAATTCTTCCGTCCCCCCCATCTGGCGCGGAGTTTTACCTTGGGACGAAGTGGATAAGTATTCGGTCTTTAGAAATTTCCAACATATGCTGAATTTGTTAGGTAAATATGATAGGCAAGACCGCAATTCAGTGGGACATTACCTCATTTTTATGCTCGAAATAGCTCGAAATGTGATACCGGTTACGCAATTATTATATAGTGAAGAGTGAAAAAATAAATTGTTATCATCCGATGGATGAACGACAGAAAGGAGGTAAAAATGAAACAAATCATGAACAGAGAAGAAGGGTTTACTGGCCTTGAGGCCGCAATTGTGCTCATTGCATTTGTTGTGGTCGCGGCAGTGTTCTCATACGTTGTCTTGGGTGCTGGTTTCTTCACCACTCAGAAATCTCAGGAAGTTGTCTATACCAGTGTCGAGATGGCATCATCCAGTCTTGAAGTTATTGGCGATGTGTACGGTCTGAATACAACTGATCCAAACAATGTCGATACCATCCGCGCTACCTTTGGTCTTTCTGCTGGTGGGTCACCGGTTGATTTCTCCACCGTACAGATGGTGTTTGCAACCACTGATAGTGTTGTAATCCTAAATAACACTACACCGATGGTTAGTACTACAGGCACCTTATCCGAAACAGGAAACTGGACTATTATAAATGGTGCCACTGATGATGATCTGCTTCTGGAAGGACAGGACAAATTTACGATTCTTGCTATGCCAAAGACAGCACTGAATGAAAACGAGCAGTTCAATCTTGAAGTTCGCCCATCTGTCGGTGCAGCATTTGGTCTGAAGAGAACCGTTCCTGCAAAGATTAATGCGGTAAACATTCTCTACTAATCTTTTTTTATTTCATTATCACAAAAGAAACCCGTTCGGGGGGGATATTATCCGTTTGAAACATATCTCCTGAGACGGTGCCAATCATTCTCGTATGGCAAAGCCATTTATACTTTCATTCAGTAAGGCTCTGAATGGTCTGACTCTCTCGCGCAGTTGTGAGAGAATGTGAACATTCGGGGGAAAGAATGAAACAAATATTATCTACAGAGGAGGGGTTCACCGGCCTTGAAGCCGCGATTGTGCTCATTGCATTTGTTGTCGTCGCAGCGGTCTTCTCATATGTTGTCCTGAGTGCCGGTTTTTTTGCTACACAGGAATCTCAGGAAGCAGTTTATACCAGTGTTAAGATGGCCTCATCCAGTCTTGAAGTCATTGGTGATGTGTATGGCCTTGATTCAGATGATGATAACGATATTGAAGCAATCAGATTTACACTTGGACTTTCCGCCGGAGGTACACCCGTTGATTTTAGCACCGTCCAGATGGTATTTGCCACTTCATCCGTAATCGAAATAATCCCGGGAACCGATCCTCTTAATGCAGCTGCAGCCAGTGCAGGTGAATGGAACATCACCGATGGTGCATCAGATACGGATCTCCTCCTTGAAGGGGGGGAAGACAAATTCACTATTATTGCGATGCCAACAACAGCGCTGGGAACAAATGTTCAATTCAACCTGGAAATCCATCCGTCAACGGGTGCGGCATTCGGCCTGAAAAAAACCACCCCATCAAAGATTGACAGGGTCAACCTGATTTACTAAGTATTAATCATTTTTACAATTCCATACATTCTGCAACAATCATTATATATGCGATTTTCAATTCAAATTTATGTAACCAAGGAATATACGCCGGAAAGAGTTCATAAAAAAGGAAAATCGGGATTATCTCCATTAGTCCATATTATAAACGCATATATAGTATACTATTAAAACAACTAATGTTATGGCAATAAATCAATCGCAGGTGGATCAAATAATCAGTTCAGCCTCTGTTGACGATCCTGAGGTCAAACTGCAGAACCTCCAGGATGAGGTTGATTTTATTAAAAAATCCATAAAAAAACTGTTGATTGACATCCGGGAACGCATGAATGAAATGGAAAATCCATTTATCATTACTGCGCTTCAGGCGTCCCAGGAGGCAGCAGGCCCTTTCAATGCATTGCCGGATGAAGATATGGATAACATAACGGGGGGGATGCCAGACGAATCTGCTGAAAAAACATCCCAAAATACAAATCCTGAACCTTCCGATGCCTGTGATTCTCAAATGCAGCCATCTGACCAGTGTCCCGATATTCCTGGTTTTGAAGGCAAATCATATGCCGATTTTGTCCAGATGTCAAAAGATAAAGCCCTTCTTCTTTCAATGCAGCAGAAGATGGATGAATTGTCCCCGGATACCAAAGATGTACCATCCGAAAAGTTGCGTCTTCAAAAACTTCACCGCCTATTTGAATGGACCAATAAAATGGTGAAAAAATATGGACATGACCGGCTTGAGATAATGATTGAATCATACCGGACCATGGGATATGTCACCGATGAAGCATATCAGCAGGTCAATGATATTGCCCGCCTGATGCCGGAAACACTCGGAGAATCTGATGAAATCAGTTCAGATGAATTTGTTTCAGAACTCTACGTGCTCAACAGAATTCTCTCGCCCGGCGATTCATCACTGGACCGTGATATGATAGAAGTTCTCATGGATATGAGAATAGGACAGCAGTCGACAGAGGAGTCATCCGGCAAAATGAAGGATAAACTGGAAAAAGATGAATGGATTGACATGCTTGACAGGATCTGATTAATGTCAAGTGAAACATTCACCACTGCAATATTTCTAATAACTGCAATTGTAGCTGCAGCGATATTGGTGAATGCATTCTTCCCGGTTATTTATTCTGCAACCAGTACCTTCACTGAATCATCACAAAATACCGATGAACGTCTGCGGACAGACATCAAGATCGTAAATGCGCACACGGTATCAAACGGTGATTCAAAGATATGGATAAAAAATATCGGATCAACACGCATTGCTGACACGGAAATTTCTTCTTCGGACATATATTTTGGAATTCCCACGGATTTTACCTATATGGTGTATACCACTGAAGAGGCTCCTCCGAAGGGACAATGGACCTTTACCATACGTGAGGATGCCGGAACACCAAATGAATACTGGGATTCAGGTGAAACTCTTGAGATTACGCTTAAAGGAGACGATTCACAATTATCAATCGGGAATTATGCATACTTCCAGTTTGTAGTGCCAAACGGTGTCTCTGTCTCAACCCAGTATACTGTATCATAGGGTGTAGTTATGGGAAGCGCAAATCTGATTACAACTGCAATTGCTCTGGTGCTCCTGATCGTTACTGCATATGTTATCGTAGGGGCAATCATTGCCACATCAGAGATTGTAACCATGTCACAGACGGAACGATTTAGTTTCCAGGAATCAAGGATGCACACATCAATTGATATCTTTAATATTACTGTTTCAAATGAGACACATGTCCTCGATATGATTGTTAATAATAGCGGGAATGAGAAGATCTCGCAGTTTAAGTATGTGGATATATATATTGTTAACTCAGACGCTCAGCCAATACTCATCCCATACACCAAAACACCAGGAACAGAAAATACCTGGAATCTATCTCAGATAACACCTGACATTATTCATCCAAACGAACTCGATCCGGGTGAATCTGCGACAATGACCATCACATACGCTGCAGGAATAACTCCCGTCTGGATAAAAGTCACTACTCCAAACGGGGGGGTCTATGATTCAGCATACATATAATTCATGATCGATTAGGAGGGACAGCAATGAGTAACAGCAATGGATTAGGGGGGGATCTGCTCGGAGGAGATGACAAAAAGATTCTTTCAACGGGATATCCTGATATTGATAAGAAACTGGCCGACGGTCTGCCTCTGGGATCTGACGCTTATTGAAGGGGGGGAAAATGACAGTGGAAAAAGTGTCATTACCCAACAGATCATCTGGGGGGGCGGACTAAAAGGCAGCATGAATGTGGCTCTCTATACTTCAGAAAATACCTCAAAAAGTTTTTTGGGTCAGATGGAATCCATGAGTCTTGATATCGCTGATTACTTTGCATGGGGGGGATATCTCAAGGTTTTTCCCATGCATACTATCGGGTTTGAGTGGGGGGGTGAAAAAGAGATGCAGGGCATCCTAAAGAGAATTATTCAGCACATGCGTGATTCAGATTCTGATGTGATTATTATTGATTCTCTAACCCTGTTGACCGAAGCCACAAATTCAGCAGACCTGCTTGCATTTCTTACCAACTGCAAAACCCTCGTTGATACCGGAAAAACAATACTCATCACCCTCCACACATACGCTTTTCAGGAGGATACCCTCGTCAGAATTCGTTCCATCTGTGATGCTCATCTGATGATGAAACGGGCACTTGTCGGTCAAAAATATATCATGGTCATGGAGGTTGTTAAAATTCGTGGTGCACGGAAGACAACCGGAAATATCGTCTCATTTGAAGTGCATCCTGGTTTTGGCATGAAGATTATTCCGATATCAATGGCACGGGTCTAAAATAATGGGAACATTAAGTGCTTCAGTTAATCTTCCATTCACACCGGAAGAGACGGATGAATCAATATCCTATGATGAAAAGTCCATTGAAGCCAGTGCATTATACCGGATGCTTCCTGCAAACGCCAAAGAATATGTAAAACAGGCCCCCTCATCTCCTTGAATATCTCCATATCTTTCCGGTGAATACCTTTGGTATTCCTCTGTTTTTCTCTGAACTGTCCCGTGACGTAAAAAAATGGAGAACCCGAATATCATCTATCCGGTAAGTGATATGACATTTATTCACATCTTTCCGGATGAAAATGATGTGAGAAATTTCTATATTCCCATTGAACCCTCATTTCTTCATAGTGTCACCGAACTAATGGGTCATGTTGAAAAAAACTTGTGGATTTCATTGACAGTTTTGAAGAAGACCCCCATTACTGATGAAGAACGCATTGAAGTGCTGCGCCGGGTAATGCGGGAAATTACCCATGTCATCGGACCTGATGAGAACATAAAAACACTCACCACAGAGAATGACAGTGAAAAGGGGGGGCTGAAAGAAAAGATTATTGGATTCCTGAATACTGATTTTTCTAAAGAGAAAGAACTGAAGAAAGAACAGAAAAAAGGAAAACTCCCCCCCGATGTTCCCACAACTCCGGAAGGGAAACTCATTCTCACTCAGATGGAATTTAATTCGATAGAATATCTGCTTATTCGTGATAAAGTCCAGATGGGTATTCTTGAACCATTCCTGAACGATCCCTATATTGAAGATATTACCTGTGATGGTGTAGGCCCGATATTTATTGAGCATAAAATTTTTAAAGGGATGAAGTCTGCCATTGAATTCAGGAATTCCAACGAAATTGATGATTTTGTTATCCGTATGGCAGAACGTATCAAACGACCACTTACCTATCGTGACCCCATTGTTGATGCTACCCTGCCTGACGGATCAAGGATTAATATCGTATATGGCACGGAAATCAGCAAACATGGTTCAAACTTTACTATCCGTAAATTCAGCGAAGAACCAGCCAGTATTCTTCAGCTGATTGAATGGAAGACAACTGACTACATGACGGCTGCCTATCTCTGGATCTGTCTGGAGTTTGGCATGTCACTGTTTGTCAGTGGTGAAACGGCATCAGGAAAGACCACCAGCCTGAACGCCATTACCACCTTCCTTGCACCGGAAAATAAGATTGTAACCATTGAAGATACTCCCGAACTGACCGTGCCCCCCCATAAAAACTGGACGCGTGAGGTATCCAAAGGAAAAGGAAGCGGTGAAGGAGAGGGAGGGTCGGTTACCATGTTTGACCTGCTACGTGCGGCTCTGCGACAACGGCCGAACCAGATTCTTGTCGGTGAAATCAGAGGTTCCGAGGGTGCGGTGGCATTTGGTGCAATGCAGACGGGCCACCCGGTGATGAGTACCTTCCACGCTGCTTCCGTTGAAAAACTCATTCAGCGTCTCTGCAGTGACCCGATTAATATTCCTATCAGCCATGTAGATAACCTGAATCTTGTTGTTATTCAGAGTGCAGTACGCAGACCGAACGGAGACATGGTGCGCAGAATGCTTTCTGTCAATGAACTGGTCGGATATGACCCTGAGACCGGTGGTTTTTCCTTTGTTGCAATGTTTGTCTGGAACCCGATTACCGATACGTTTGATTTCCCGGGAAACGGAAGTAGTTTTCTTCTGGAAAATAAAATTGCCACACTCCTTGGACTTCCCGAAGAGCGGAGAGCAGAGATCTATGATGAAGTGACAAAGAGAGCCCGGATGTTAGAGAGACTCCATAAAGCAGGATACATGGGATTCTGGGATCTGTACCATATGATAACCAAGATCAAGAAACAGGGCCTTCTAAAAATTGAGATCTGACACATGTTTGAGTCATTTACCGAAAACATCCGTGAAAAGTCAGGGGGGAAATTACCATTTGAAGATGCCTGGGCGAATCTCAAGGCATTCTTTGCCCAGGTCTCAGAAAACAAAAAAATGGGTTCTGACATTCTTTTCATGGTAACGTATATGGCTTCCATTATCACTGCTGACATATCGAGACCAGAAATTTTTGCGTTCACTGCAACACGAAAAGAGTACATCACCTCAAAGTACATCGCCAAGGTTGAAACATTCGTTAAACGCTGGAATTATAACTATGCAAAAGCTCTCGAAATGGTAGCTGACCGGACGAAAAATCCCATCCTTTCCAGTATGCTGATACGCTACGGGAACTCAATCGGTTCGGGTGTTCCGGATAATGAATTTCTTGTCCTTGAACTGTCTACGGTAAGAATTGTCTACCGAAACCATTTCGAACAGGGCATAGAGATGCTGAAGAAATGGGGGGGGATGCATACATCGCTCTGATGCTTTCAGCGACAATTGTCAGTATCATCATCATGGTCTCAATTGCTATTTATACACCTGATGATTTAGATGCAACACTGAACACTTCGTATCTTCTGACCATCGGTATTGCGGTCTTTGGTATCGGAACAATGTACCACTCAATTCCTGGTGACCAGAAATGCCATGAACTCCCGGGTCAGGGCAGTTATGAACAAAGAATGATACGTAAAATGGAACGATTTATTGTTCCTACGGTGATCATTACCTCTGTTCTGCTCCTCATCGGAGGGTTCAACGCAGGCCTGATTTATTTGATCATTGGAGTTCTGCTTGCACCTCTGGGAATATTCGCCGTCATTGATGACACGAAAATTATTGGACGTGATGCTGACTTTTCCGTATTTATCCGGAGTCTGGGGGGGACGATCATGGGAGGAAAGGGTCTCACCGTACCCTATGCCCTTGCCGAAGTTGATATAAAAACCCTGAAAGTGCTGTACGAATTTATTCAGTCTGTGTATTCCAAACTGAATCTGGGTCTGGATGAAAATCTGGTATGGGAGCGGTTTATCGATGAATCCGGAAGTAATCTCATATCAAAGTATCTCAATATTTTCCGTGACTCAATAAAACTGGGTGGAAATCCTTCAGAGGTTGCACGGGTTGTCAGTACTTCTATGCTTGAACAGACGCTGTTACGCGAAAAACGGGAAATGCTTGCGACAGGATTTATTGTGCTGCTTATTCCCATGCATGTAGCAATGGTTGCAATTTTTATTTTCCTGTATCAGATATTACTTACGATGTCCCATGCGGTAACTGCCGTGATGGCTTCATTTGATCAGGTCAGTGACGCAATGAGCAGTACGACCGCGTCAATGGGGGGTTCGATGTCAGGCATGGTGAATATCTTTGTTAATTTTCCCGAAGATAAAATGGGGGGGACATATATAGCTATTGTTCTGTTAATAATAACTGTTGCGAATATCATGGCAGGAAAGATTGTAAAGGGCGGTGCAAACTATCTGTATTACGCATTTGGAAGTATATTATTCAGCCTCACTGGTATTCTTTTAATCGTGACGCCGTTTATTGTCGAGATGCTGTTCCAGATTCCGATATTCAATGGAGGGGGGGTATAATGAACGAAGTATTACGTCGGTTATTGATGATGGTCGGTATTGTTGCCATCGGGACTTTTCTGATTTTGTCTGATGCATCATTAATGATGACAATGGCTGCATCAGTTGCTTTTGGAATTATTATGATGATGGGCCTTGGGTTATTAAAAGTTGAGGACTTCAAAAAAATTACCCACCCAAGAAGCATTAAAACCGGAAATGCAAAAAAGACTGCGAAAACAGAGAAACCACAACCCAAAAAAGAACGGAAAAACTTCTTTTCCAAAGGGGTATTTTCACGGTTTAAGAAAAATAATCGGAAGAATCAGAAAGATAAAAAGAAAGACCGTTTGGAAAAAGAACCAACCGAAACAAAAAATACCCGGATATCAGCGGGTCTGGCTGCTGCCATCGGTTCATTCAATACCACAATAGCGAAAGCCCGCGATAAAAAACATACCGAAAAACTTGATTCCCTTTTGAATACAGTCATTGATGAACCGATCACATCACCATCTGATGCAAAGGAACCCTCTGATGAAATCGATTCTTTTGACGATGAAGATTTTGGAGACCTTGACTCTCTTGAAATTGAGGGTGAGGAGTTGTCTTTTGATTCTGATATGGATATGTCGGCTACATCTTCATCCCTTCAGAATAATGGTTCGGATGAATTCAATCTGGATAATGAAATAAATTCCATCCTGCTTGCTGCCGGAGATACCCCCCCTGAGGGGGATGACGGGGAATTTGCGATACAGGCCATTGATGATGGACTCGATGAAGATTCATTTATCAATCTCCCGGACGCTGTCTCAGAGACTCAGGACGCTAATCCGAATGATTCGCTGAACGAACTGGAAAATCTCACCGGATTTGAAACAGATAGTTTAGGTGCAGATGAATTTTCTGATTTTGACGCAATTGACCTGGATGAACTGGAGACAGATGATCTCTCCATTGAAACAGATGAGATCATCATTGAAGAAGAGGAAGAGGTTGATGACGGGGCTGTTCTTCCTGATGACAACATAGCGTTGGGAGATACAAAGATCTCCGAAGATGAACAGTCTCATCTTGGGAATACCAATTTCAGCGATCTTGATCTTGATGAAACTGTCTCATTTTCCCGAAAAAATGAATATGACGACATCCTCAGTGTTCTTGAATCTGATATTAAAACGGTTAAAAAGGGACCTGAGCCAAGTATTCTTCGTGATATGAAAGATATTCATGTAGAAGCAAAAGATCTGGTTGGAGAGCTTGAAACAGTGCTCAGTTCACTGGGGGGGGAAAATCCCGGAAAATAACCGAGCAGGATGAGGAGTAAAGAATGAAAACAATTCCAGTTAAATTTGAAGCCGAAGGGAAATGGATATCAGCCAAGATCGGAATCGATGAAACAACCATCCATCTGCCTGAACCAATAAATACACAGATCCCGATAAAATCAATTGATAATGTGCAGCAAAGAAAGAATCTTCTCACCATCTCTGTTGCGGAAAAAGATTACCGAATTGCCACCGTACCCAAAGCACTGGCCATACTCAAACGGGTTATTCTTATGGGGGTGTTCAGGCTATCGCCTCATGGCATTTTTTATGTCTCCTGCCATCAGGGGGCGGGGGGGTGATGGTGAGTGATGCAAAATGGGAAAAAGGTGCAGTTACCGTCCTTAAAACCGGCATATGGTTTGTGAGCCAGAATCATCAGATCTGTATTCCGATAGCAGATGTTTCCGCGATTGAACAGACAAAAAGAGAGGTACAGGGAACTGACAAAGAGGTC
The DNA here is from genome assembly GCF_001315945.1 of Methanogenium cariaci JCM 10550. Taxonomy (GTDB): domain Archaea; phylum Halobacteriota; class Methanomicrobia; order Methanomicrobiales; family Methanomicrobiaceae; genus Methanogenium; species Methanogenium cariaci. The sequence goes on from NZ_BBBG01000003.1 coordinate 179,113, forward strand.
GTAAAGATTGATCATGTGGAAAGCGGAGACGTTTCAACAAGTTTTGTGCTCTGTCCCGCAACAACCCTGCAGGTGCTCTATAATTACCTGACTGATGCCACCAAAGATAGTTCACTGGATGGAGAACTTGACCCCCCCTTTCGGGTCAGGTGGCCATGCTGGTCTACAGCGGAATGGACACTCATTCTATTGAAGGAATGCTTGAGAAATCCCAGCGAGATATAGATGCTGTTTATGACAGAATGCTGGGACTGGGACTGGTAGAGGTAGTCCAGACACGCCGTGAGGTAAAACTGACAACAAAAGGTGTCAGGTTTGTGACAGAAGCGGTGAAACCACCCACCCCCCCTCAGTAAATCCCCCCCTATTTTAATCACATTTGTCAAATATAATTTTTTGACAGGTATTATTCCAAAATACCCAATTAAATATATTTATTACATATGTGACAAAACGTTATTAGATTATATATGGGAAGGATTCTGATTGTCGATGATACCCTCTTTATGAGAACACTTCTTAAAAATATCCTGTTTTCCGGGAATCATGATATTGTGGGTGAGGCTGAGAACGGAGAAGACGCAATCCAAAAATATCAATCGCTTCAACCGGATCTTGTGACGATGGATATTGTTATGCCGAAAAAAATGGGATTGAAGCATTAAAAGAAATTATGGCAATTAATCCGGGAGCAAAAGTAATTATGTGCACTGCTGTCGGACAGGAACAGATGGTCAAACTTGCCATCAAAACAGGTGCCAAAGGATACATTGTAAAGCCATTTCAGGCACCTAAGGTGTTGGAAGAAATAAATAACGTATTAAAATCGTAAACAGGTCATTATGCTCAGGGTTCTCATTGTCGATGACTCAGTATTCATCCGGACTGTTTTATCAGACCTACTCAATCGTGCTCCGGATATTGAAGTTATTGGAACGGCATGCAATGGTGTCGAAGCCCTTCCGATGATTACAGAGCTTAAGCCGGATGTAATGACACTTGATATCCAGATGCCCCGGATGGATGGGATTGAAACACTGCGACAGATCAAGAACCTGTCATACAAACCCAAAATTCTGATATTAAGTACGCTGCTTCTCGAGATGCCGAACTGACCTACAAGGCCCTGCGTCTGGGTGCCCATGATTTCATGCTGAAACCGCGCAATATCTCAAAGATGCGGGGGGGTATTGAAAATGAACTGACGGCAAAGCTGAAACAACTGATCAGTATATCAGAACCAAAGAAATGTCTGCCAAATACTGATGTTCCTGCAGAAAATATCATTTTAATCGGTTCATCTGCAGGTGGACCCCCGATGCTGGACCAGATCTTTTCAAATCTAAAAGGAGAACAGAATGCGGCGTTTGTAATTACTCAGCATATGCCCGAAGGATTCACCGCAGCCCTTTCAGAGCGGCTGAACAGAATTTGTCCCATGCCGGTGAAAGAAACAGAAAGTGGCGATATCCTCAACAATGGCAATGTCTACCTCTCAAAGGGAGGGTATCACACGGTCATCTCCCGGCATGTTGATGAAAGGGGGGGCCGTCAGGGTGGACAGATTACACTGACAAAATCAGCTCCGGTTCATGCCGTCCGTCCTGCTGTTGACATTACCTTCTCTTCGGCTGCAAAGGTGTTTGGAAAGAACTGTTTCTCTGTCATTCTCAGTGGGATGGGTAATGATGCAGGAGAAGGGGGGGCACTTGCCATAAAAAATGCAGGAGGCACTACCATTGCTGTTCGGGAAGAAGACTGTCTGGTATATGGGATGGCCAGATCTGCACTAAAGCGAGATTGTATTGACAAAGTCATCCCACTAAACAGAATACACCGTGAAATTATGAAATACATCGCAAATAAGGAATAAATCATGGCTGAAGATGACACATACCGGAAACTCTTTGTTGCTGAATCAATAGAAAACCATGAGAATATTGTAAATAATCTCTTAATTCTTGAAAATGGATCTGATGATACAGCTATTGATGAGATATTCCGGGCAGCGCATACACTGAAAGGAATGTCAGCATCAATGGGATTTGATGAGATGGAAACGCTCTGCCATTCCATGGAAGATGTCTTTCACCTGATTCGAAGTGGTGAGCGCAGTGTCGATAAAGATCTTATTGATATACTTCTTGCATGCACTGACAGAATTGAAGAGATGCTTGACGATATTGAGTCAGGCGGAGATAGCTCCTCTTTAGATTCACGGGAACTGACAGGACAGCTGAAACAACTGATATCAGATGGAAATAATATTCCTGAAGAAGAATCCGACCGGTATTCTCAAAGCGCTACGGATAGTTCGAAGCAACCGGAAAAATATTCCCATCACATCTCTCTTACCGTTGATGAAAACAGTCAGATGAAGGATATCCGTGCGCTTCTTGCCCTTGAAAATCTGAAAGAGATTGGAGAGATCATCTGTTGCAGTCCTGATGCTGAGAAACTGGAATCCTCGGACTCTGATTTCAGCGGCACGCTGAGTCTGTATATTCTTACCGATTCTGATGAAGAGACTATCCGAAATGCAGCGATGGTTTCTGAAATGTCAGATGTCACCGTTGTGCCACGTTCATCGGAACGGGAAGGGGGGGAAGACGAGGTGCAGCTGCCTACAACTGCCGATCCTGATTCTGAAAATAATCGGTATCAGATTTCCATTACGGTTTCAGAAGAGAGTGACATGAGGGATGTGCGGGCACTAATTGCATATCAAAATCTGGCCGATATCGGACATATTATTTCATCCGATCCATCTTTTGAAGATCTTGATGAGGGGGGGAAATTTTCCGGGGGGGTTTTGACCCTCCGCATTCATTCGGATGCCGGACCTGAGGCGTTGCATGCTGCAGCATCAGGTATTGATATTCAAAATGTAGTGGTTGAACCATTTGTACGGGAAGAAGAGATAGAAGATACGGTAGAAGCCGATTTAAATACTATTTCAGGTTCTGATACAAACGATTCTGAAAATAGTGTCGAAAATAACGATGCTGAAATTATTGCCGAAAAAACCCCCCCGAAAAAGTCGAAAAAGAAAGAAGTACAGAATATCAGAGTAGATATTCACCGGCTTGACCAGATGATGAATCTGGTGGAGGACTTGGTCATTACCGGAGGAAGACTCCGACAGATTGCCCATCAGTACAGCAACAAGGAGATGGACGAAGCGCTCAATATGGTCAGCCGTTCTGTTTCCGATCTGCAAAATCTCATGATGAATATCCGGATGATTCCCCCCCTCAGCCAGATATTTAACCGGTTTCCCCCCCGAGTTGTCAGAGATGTTGCGGTGCATGATGGAAAAGAGGTTGAATTCATCATGAGCGGGGGGGCAGAAACCGAACTGGACAGAAGTGTCATAGACGGCCTGGGTGATCCTCTGCTCCATCTGATTCGAAACGCAGTAAACCATGGAATTGAGAGACCTGAAGAACGAATAAAGGCAGGGAAAAATCCGAAAGGGACTGTTGTCCTCTCTGCATGGAGGGAGAAGGGGGGGAATGTTGTTATCCGGCTGAAAGATGATGGCGGCGGTATTTCTCCTGACGTAATCCTTTCAAAAGCCATCGAAAAAGGGCTTGTTGCAGCGGAACAGTCAACCAATCTGACCAAAGAAGAAATAATTAACTTCCTTTTCCAGGCAGGTTTTTCCACCGCAGAAGAGATCACCGACATCAGTGGAAGGGGTGTCGGACTGGATGTCGTGAAAGGTGCCATTGAATCGTTAAAAGGAAAAATCAACGTAGAGAGTGAAGAAGGGAAAGGATCTACCTTTACGCTGGTTCTTCCGCCTACAATGGCAATCATTGAAGTAATGATGGTCAGGATTAACGGGAAACGCTGTGCAATTCCTATTGCTGCTGTCATAGAAGTTGCAAGAATTGACCTTAATGCGCTTACCCGGATCGGAACGAGTGAAGCCATTCCGTTCAGGGGTGAGGTACTTCAGATCCAGCATTTGGGCGAGATGTTTGGAGGAGGAAGTAACAGCGATGTTGTCGTTGTCATACAGTACCAGAATACAAAATGCTGTATCCCGGTTGATATCGTTGAAGGGCAACAGGAAGTTGTTGTCAAACCGTTAAGCAATGTCATTGGATCATGTAAAGGAGTAAGTGGCGTAACGATCCCTGGTGATGGAGATGTTGTTCCCATTCTTGATATCAATTCGATGATATGAATAAAATTATATGAGGTATGATAAAATGGAATTAAATGATCAACAACTGGATATGTTAAAGGAAATGGGAAATATCGGTGCCTCACATGCGGCCACCTCCCTTTCTCAGATGCTGATGAGTGAAATCGAAATGACCGTGCCGGAAGTTGCTGTCATCGACATCTCTCAGGTCAATAAGTACTTTGGTGAAGATGTTTCGGCCATGGTTGTCTTCGAGATACAGGGTGAAATTCAGCCTGCGGGTTATATCGTCTACCATGTCCCGAGATCGTCGGCTATCAGACTTACCAACACGATGCTTGGCTCAACCGATGAAGACCGGGAATTCAATGAGCTTGATGAAAGTGCCATCATTGAGATTGGAAATATTATGATATCCCATTTCCTTGATGCAACAGCAGAACTCCTTGGAGTTGTCATGCTGCCATCACCGCCCATGATGACCATTGATATGGCCCTTGCTGCCTTTGAAAATATTCTTGCGCAGGTGGCAGGAGATATTAATGAAATTATTCTCTTCTCAACAGAACTCAAATCCAAAAATAATGACATCTCCAGTACGATTATTATGCTGCCTGAAGAACAGACTCTCCGGCAGATTCTTGGACTCCTGAACAACCTGATAAACCCGGAGATATAGAGGCGGCAGTGTCCAATGGAAAAACAAAATGCTGCTGATTCAAAGGGGGGGTGAATGTTGGAATCGGAGAATACAAAATCCGAAAGACCCAAATTTCATCGATTGGGCTTGGATCATGTGTTGCATTCATTCTCTACGACAGGAGATTAAAGATGGGTGGACTGGCACATGTGATGCTGCCCGAGAGTAATGGCAAAAACGAGCGACCGGGAAAATTTGCCGATACTGCAGTGCCCCCCCACCTGGTCTCTGAGATGGAAAAACATGGTTCCTCACGCAGGAATATGTCGGCATATCTGGTCGGTGGAGCGAGTATGTTTCAGCAGTTTAAAGAGAATCTGGATATTGGAAACAGAAATATCATTGCACTGAAAAAACATCTCAATGAAATGAATATTCCCATTGAATCAGAAGATACCGGAGGGAAATCCGGGAGATCGGTCTTTTTTTCCCGGAAGAGGGAGGAAAAGTAAACACCCGAAGAGCGGATGGAAAATGTTACGAACTCTAATTTTTTGTGTTGCCCTGTTTTGTATATTCATTCCGGTATCCGGAACAGTAATGACATTTATCCCTGCAACGGGGGGGTCTATTTCCTCACTGGAGGTTATGGATATCAGTGAAAGTCATGACGGTATGGTTGCATTTGCAACGACAAACGGTCTTTCTCTGTATGACTCAGGGTGGGCGACAATCCAGAAAGAACCATGGAACTATGATACCGGATTACAGGACGATTTTATTCAGACAATCGAATTTGATGATAAGAATTATCTCTGGCTTGGATTTTCAGCAGGTGTGCAAAAATACGATGGAATATCATTTACCCGGGTCGGAAAGGATGAATTTTTTTCCACAATGAACATACATGATATTCTCTGTGATAACAATACTATCTGGATTGCGAATGGATATTCCGGGTTAAATCATTTATCTGAAGGAGGATGGAACTGGATCCGTCCATTCACTGAAGATGGGCCGGGTGCCTATTATATTACCTCTATGGCAAAGGATCATGCAACAGGAGACATTATTCTGACATCCCGTTCCCACGGTATCTGGAAGGGAGTATCGGATGAGGAAGGTATACATTTTTCACCCATTCCCATCGATGAGGAGCACTACGGGAAGATGACCACGGTGGTGGATTACCCATTTGGCGGGGTAATTCTGTTTAATAAAAATATCATTCTGCATTATTCTGAATCAGCCGGTTTTTCCCGAATCACGGATACTACAGCACTTGGACCGGGTGTTATCAGAATTAATGATGTCGCAGTAACAGAGGAAGGCACATTTGTTATCGGTACAAATAACGCTCTATGGATATGATAATAGTGAGATTATCGTCCATATTACCCGGAATATTCTCAAAATTACCAGTAATGAGGTAACAAAAGTCTACCCTGACTCAAAAGGGCGATGGTGGTTTATCACCAAAGGGGGGGAAGCAGGATACTATTTCTCCGATAATACCACCGAAAAGATACCGGTGGCCATGGTAAACGAATCAGTCTCTGAAGATTCCGGCATGTCAGAACCATCCGCCCCCATCCGGCTGGCGGTTCATTATGTGTCCGATCCTCTATGAATGAGCCTTCAACACTTTTTTTGCATACATATCAACAGAATCAATGAATAGCATGCGGGCCTGTCTGGACACTTCTTCTTCAGCAGAAAAGATATCCTGGACAATATAATCTAACGGGATAAAGTAATATGATAATGAGTTGAATCTGCGTAATAATTCTTTAAATTGCATCGTGGATTCATCTTTCTGGTTTTTTAATACATAAAATGTCCAGTCCAGAATCTGTATCAGGTATACGGGCATCCCTTTCTCCGTTGCCATTGAACGATACTGTGAATATGATGATTTTCCTGTTGCAATGAGAGAGAGCTTCAGCCCATAGTATATCGGTTCAAGACTGTCCGGATACTGCTGAATCATCTGTTTTACAATGCCGTTTGCTCCGACACCGTCGCCATGTTCAAGCCTGAAATTAAATGATTCGCAGAGGAAATCAAGGTCGTTGAAAAATTTCACCGTTGCAATATTAAGCATTTCAACCTGTTTTGCCTGATTATTATCCTTTTTTGCCTTCTCTAAGCCAATCCAGATAAACCACTTTTCATTGGGAAACCACCAGTGAGACATCTTGATCATAAACCAGAATGCATCATCTACCGTTTTATCATCCGAAAGGTCCAGTGGTTTCAGACGGTACAGGGGGGGTGGCTGAACCCGTGCCATCTCCAGTAACTGTTCCCGTGCTGCAAGTTCTGTTTTCTGTCTCAGTCGTGCGGTTTCGCTATTTTCCTCTCCGGTACGGGATTTTGAAATGGAATAATAACAGTATGCAATGAGAAATCCAATTCTGGCATCATGCTTCCAGTAATCGGCAAAATACCCAATCGCATCCTGGAAGTGTCCGGATGAGAGCATCTGTAATCCGCAGAGAATTCTAAGAGAAGCCTTTCCGGGAGACCGTTTTGAGCGGATAGCAGTGGTAACGATACGTTCAGTATACTGTATTACATTTTTCTGACTGCTCTTCGTCATCACCCGGTATGCAATACTGTCAATAAATTCATCGTATGTTGCATGATCAATATCAGGAAATCCCCCCCTGTCCAGTGCAGATACGATATGGGCAAAAAAATGGGAAGATTTACATCTATTTTTTCAGTATTATTGTCGATATATAAATAGAGATCCTGCCGCAGATTCTCGATCTGTTCATACCGTATTGCATCCCCAAGTTTTTCACCCCGTACCATATTTCACTATATAAGTTTTAAAAAAGATAAACCCCCCCTATGGTTTTGAAATTTACAATATATGTATTAAAAAAGATAATCCCTTAGGATTATTAAATATCACCGTAATAGTATTCACCTTTCGCCCGCTGTTCCCGGTCAAGATAGGATTCCGGTTTGTTTATCCGGGGGGGCCGTCCCGACTGGTCCCGCCGGAAGGTGACATCCAGTCCTTTCAGGAAATGGTTCATACCATCTTTCATATCATAGGGTCCATATGCAGCACCACTGACACCGGGTGTTCCGTCAAAGACAAGCATACGTTCACTGATCATATCAACCAGGTAAATATCATGATCGATGACAATGATGCCTGCCTCTTTTCCTTCCGCATGCCGGCGCAAAACCCGTGCCAGTTTCACCCGCTGTTCAACATCCAGATGCGCACTCGGTTCATCAAGAATATAGAGATCAGCATCCTGTGAGAGACACAGTGCGATTGAAACACGCTGCAGTTCTCCACCACTCAGCTGATCTACCGATGACTGAAGAAGCGGGGGGGCAATGGACAGAGGTTCAATAATTTCATGCTGATAATATGAGGAATCAAACGAACGGCAGGCCTGCTCAGCAGGAATTCTACCGAGACCGATGAGTCGGCTTTTACGTACTGCGGTTTGTATGCAATTTTTACGGTTTTATCCATCTCACCGCGGTCCGGTTTTTCAACGCCTGCAAGCAGCTTGGCAAACGTACTCTTTCCGATACCGTTCGCACCGACAAGGCCCAGCACCTCTCCTGCCAGAATTTCTCCGGCAGAGACACGGAGCGAAAAGGTGTCGCCGTAGTTCTTTTCCATCTCCGGGAAGGTAATGAGCGTCTGTCGGGCTGCATCATGGGTGTGGAACCGCGTCTCAAAGGTGACCGCATAATCCCTGAACCGCACATTCTCCTCCGGTAAAAATCCCTCCAGGTACTGATTAATTCCAATTCTCACGCCTTTTGGGCGGGTGATGATGCCGAATACACTGGGTTTACCGTAGGCAACATGCACCGTATCCGCAAGCATATCCAGAATGGCAAGGTCGTGTTCAACGATGACGACGGGACGCGTCAATGCAAGTTCCCGTATCAGTCGTGCAGCAGCCATTCGCTGATAAATATCCAGGAACGGGGGGGTAATTTCATCAAGGAAATAAAAATCTGCATCACGCGAGAGACAGGCGGTAATAGCAACACGCTGGAGTTCACCACCACTCAGTTTACCAATCGGCCGGTCCAGAATTGATTCAAGGCGGAATTCATGAATATAATGATCCAGCATCCCCCCCCGTTCGTCCGTTGATTTCAGCAGTTCAGCTACTGTTCCCTTAAAGACCTTCGGTATAAAGTCAATGTACTGAGGCTTTAGCGAGGGCTTGACGGACGATTTTGAAACCTGCTGGAGGTAATCATACAATTCCGTCCCCCCCGTGTACTGTTTTAATATCCCTTCCCAGTTGGAATCATCCTCAGGGTTGCCCAGATTCGGAACCAACTGGCCACACAGAATCTTGACGGCAGTACTTTTTCCGATACCATTCGCTCCGAGAATCCCGGTTACTTTTCCTTCAACCGGAATCGGGAGTCCATATAATGCAAATCCGTTTGTTCCATACCGATGCGTGGGATTATCCAGTTCTTCGGGCAGGGTCACAATATCAAGTGCGTCAAACGGACATTTCTTGATACAGATACCACATCCGACACAGAGCTCTTCTGATATCACCGCTTTCCCCTGCTCTCCGATGACAATCGTCTCATCACCGGTACGGACACGCGGACAGTACAAAATACATTCTTTGCCACACTTTATCGGGTGGCACCGATCACGATGAACAACAGCAATACGCATAGTATATCACAAAATTATTGAATTGTCAGGAGAATTGTCCAGGTGATGAACCAGAACGCAAACGCCATAAAACTTTGATAAAACCAGTCTTTTCCGCCCAGTCCGGACACATCCATCTTCATGAGCATGAATATATGTTTCTGGAATACCATCGCCCCCCCGAGGAGGATGAGCAGTCCGATAACACCCTGGGTCTCATTTTGAATGAGGAGATACGAGAGAATACCTGCAATAATTCCCATAATGCTCGCGATACCCGTACGGATAATCCGTTCATTATGCTCTTTTCTCTTTTGTTCTCCGGACTTGACAATTCTTGCCTCAGTTCCGTTGGACACGTTTTCTTCAGTCATCCTGGCACCAGTCATTATAATTTTGTCTTAGGACAATATGTAATTTGGTATAAATGGCGAATTTAAAGGGAATGAGTGGGCTTGATATTCATGCCATGGTGTCAGAGGCCCAGGGGGGTTTCTCCCTTTCTGGGTCGGAAAAACCTACCAATATGATACCGGGATGTTTGGAATCCGTCTCAATGGAGAAGATAAACAAAAATTTTCCCTGATTATTGAAATCGGGAAAAGGGTACATTTTACGTCATCACTCCCTGCAGCAACCGCAAATCCGTCAGGATATTCAATGTTTCTGCGAAAATATTGCAATGGCGGAAGAGTGCTTGGCATATCACAGCCGGGGGGGATAGAACGGGTAGTCGATATTGAAATAGGAAAGAGTGGAAAACGGTTTCATTTGATTATAGAACTCTTCGATGAAGGGAACATCATCCTGACAGACGGGGGGGATTACACTATAATTCAGCCCCTGAAAAAACATCGGTTCAAAGACCGCAGTATTTTCGCAGATGAACATACACCCTTGCAACCCATACTGCACCGGCATCTGTTGAAGAATTTACTCCCATTCTTCAGGCTTCAGATGCCGATACCGTCAGGACGCTTGCCACACAGTTTCTCATGGGGGGGAAAATTTGCAGAAGAGGCGTGCAGAATTGCTGATGTCAGTAGATCCGAACCGGCCGTTACCGCACCTGCAGACCAACTGTTTGCAGCATACCAGACTATTCTGAAGAGAACCGAAGAGGAACGCAGCCCCTGCATCACGAAATCCGGGTGCTGGCCGTTTATTCTGGGAAATGAATCCGCAGTAGAGACATTCACGACGTTTCATGAAGCACTTGACCAGTATTATCCCCCCCGCGGAAAGGAGCTGGTTACCCCCCCGCCAAAACCGAAACTCACACGGGAAGAAAATATCCGGCTCCGGCAACTGGATGCGATTGCTTCGTTTGAAAAGAAGATCAAGCGATATGAGGTCATTGTTGATGCGATATATACGCATTATCCCTTCGTCCAGGAAATTCTGACGACGCTGAAAAGTGCCAGTGCCACTTCCTCCTGGCAGGATATTGAAAAGATCCTGAAAGCGAGCAAGAGCGATGTAGCTTCTGCCATAAAGAGGATATACCCTGCCGAAGGCGCAATTGACCTTGATATTGATGGGAAAATTGTCAAACTCTTTGTTGAGGAGAGCATTGAAGCCAACGCCGAACGGTATTACGAACTGGCAAAGAAATTTAAGAGGAAGCGGACGGGTGCATTTGCAGCAATGGAACGCATGGTCATCATCCCCCCAAAAAGCAGAAAAACGTGATCCCTCTCCGAAAAAAGAAATGGTTCCACCGGTTCCGCTGGTGTTATACCTCTGACGGAGTGCTGATGGTGGGCGGAAAGGATGCCGGTACCAATGAAGAAGTAGTAAAAAAATACCTCCAGGGGGGGGTGACACCTTTGTCCACGCGGATGTGCACGGCGGCAGTGTCATCATCGTCAAAGGAGATACCGAAAAGAATGATGAAGTCGCCCAGTTTGCCGTATCATATTCAAATGCCTGGAAAAACGGCAATCTGACCGCCGATGTATATGCTGCGTCACCCAGTCAGGTGAGCAAGACCCCGGAAACCGGAGAATATGTCTCACGCGGTTCTTTCATTGTCAGGGGGGGAGAACGGACATACACCCGGAATGTCGGCCTTGGTGTCGCCATTGGTCTGCAGGTAACGCCTGAGTTGGGTGTGATCGGAGGGCCTATCGATGCGGTGAAGAGCAGGCAGAACATTATGTCATCCTTCGTCCGGGACGCTATGAGCCCAATGACGTGGCCAAAAAGATCCTCAGGATACTCCGGGATAAATATGGGGATGAATGGAAGTCGATGAAAAATGTCCTGAATTCAGAGAGTATTGCCGCATTTGTCCCACCGGTGGATCTGATATTACTGAAGAGTTATGAAAGCAGAATTCGATGGACTGAAGGGATCTGACGGTGAGATACGGCTGTTTCCGGAATCAATTGATGATATCTGGCATATCAAACACCTGATCCGGACCGGCGATCTGATTTTTGCAGATACGTTCCGGAGCCTTGATTCCCAGACCGATAAAACGCGGCCGGAAAAGACCGAAAAAAACCGGTACGGCTGGGCCTCCGGGTGGAGAAGACAGAATTCCACCCGGACACCATCAGGCTGAGAATCTCCGGAGTGATTGAACAGGGCCCCCCCGACACCGGTTTTTACCACACCATCAATCTTGAACCGGGCCGGGAAGTCTCTGTCATTAAACGATGGACGCAGGTTGAACGGGAACGAATCGACCGGGCCGTCAGCGTGTCGACCACCGGCATCGTACATATCGTAGCCATCGAGGAAGGGGAGGCACAGATATTCCGTATCCGTCAGTACGGGCCGGAATATGTGATGACTATCTCTGCCGGAAGCGGAAAACGTGAGGGGGTGGATGCCCGGCATGCGTTTTTTGAAGAAGTCTATCACTCCCTTTCCACGGTCACCGGATCGATTGTTATTGCGGGACCCGGTTTTGTGAAAGAGGATTTTCTCGCCTATCTCCGGAGAACTAATGCGGATATGGCTGGCCGTATGCTGACCGCCGAGACACGCAGGACAGGCCGGGGGTGCGGTGCAGGAAGTGATCGGACAGGGTATGCTGGAACGGATCACGCAGGACCTTCAGCTGGGAAAAGAGGTCACCCTGATGGAGGAGCTGCTTAAGAGAATGGCGGGTAACGGTCCTGCTGCATACGGTGTTGATGAAGTTACAACCGCAGTTCAGTATGGTGCCGTATCAGACGTTCTGGTTGTTGACACGAAGATCAGTGAGGATGCGATCAACCGCCTGCTCGAATCTGCCGATGAGATGCGAGCAACGATCACCGTTTTTTCATCAGAATTTGAACCGGGTAAACAACTGGATGCAATTGGGGGAATTGCCGCAATACTGCGATTTCCCATTCAGTAAAAAAATTATTCTTCGGATGATTCTTCTGGTTCAGAAGATTCATCTGCTTCTTCAATCTCTTCAGCTTCTTCCGCCTCTACAGGTGCAGCAGGACGTTTGTAGGATTCCTTTAACACGATCTCGTCAATACCATTGATGAATTCAAAGATCTGGTGCATAAGGATGCCACGGGCCATTCCCCCCCAGCGCTTGTCATAGTTAATGCCCGGAGGCAGAATCAGGGTAAGAACACCATCGGTGAGTTCAATGTCCATCTCTCTTCCGGTATACAGATCAATAAGACCCTGTACCTGTTCTTCGGGACTCTCGACAACAGCTTCGATCTCATATTCGTAGGTAAGTGTCTTACCGGCAAGCACATGGTTAAAGTCGACAACAGCTCTCTTACCAACAACACCGGCAACGATACCTTCCTCGCCGTCGGATGTGATTCTCATGCCGACCTGAGGTTTCTCGCCGAAGTTTTTGACGGGAGCAGACCGCATCAGTGATTCATCGCGGGGGCCATATGCCTTCTCCGGAGGAATTTCAACGGTGCCTTTTTCGCCGACTTCTTTGCCGACTAATGCCTCATCGAGACCAGGAATGATGTGCATGCCGCCAAGACGGACGACAATTGGTTTGTATTCTTTCTTTTCGTTGAAGATACCTGCTTCCGTTGCTTTGTCTGCTTCTGTGGTATCAAAGACGCTACCATCTGATAAGCCGGTAAATCTCAGTTTAATAAAACTTCCTTCATTAACTACCATTCGTTTCACCTGTCTATATTTATACGGCGTGTTTACTTAAAATAATGAGTTCCTTAATCGAAGTTGAAACCAAAATTGCGGTATCAAATCTCCCGGAAATCGCAGACTGTCTGCGCTCTCGGGGAGCAGTCGATCTCGGCAGTTCGGTTCAGCAGGATACCTATCTGAATGCAACGCACCGGGATTATGCCAAAACCGATGAGGCACTGCGTGTACGCGAGACTGCATCCGGCACTGAGATCACCTACAAAGGCCCGAAATCCCCGGGCAGCAAGTCAAAGGCACGAACAGAGATTACGCTCTCTGTGGCATCTGCGCCGGATGCCATTGCCCTGCTTACGGCAACCGGTTTTTTCGTGAGTGCCACCGTCAGAAAGGAGCGGCATGAATTCCAATACGGCGGCACCACCATCGCTCTTGACCGCGTGGAAAATCTGGGCACCTATATTGAAATCGAAGTGTTGACCGACGCGGATATCGCTGCGGCGGATAAAAAAATTGATGCCGTTAAAAAAGAGCTGAATATTTCCGGGGGGGCACACATCCCTGTATCGTATCTGGAACTATTGCTCTCTAAAGAGTGACGAATTCCACTTCAATCTCTTTTGCTTCGTCCCCCAGAGTAATCAGCGCGCATTTTCCCTCTGAGGCAGGGCCGGGGTTCACAACCAGCGTCCCTTCAATCTCAACAACCCCCCCGGTGTGATCATGAATATGACCGCAGCAAACGAGATCAAAATCCTTTAGACTCTCCCGGAAACATCTGCACCCGACATGTGTTCCGCCAATATCATCCAGGGTGCAGTAGGGAGGGGGGGCATGGGTGATCAAAATATTATGTACATTCTGGCGTGCTCTCTGTTTTGCCTTCCCCCCCAGCAGTTCCCCCCCCAGTTCCTCTTCAGAGAGTTCAAACGGTGTGTTAAAGGGGGTCGGGTTTGAACCTCCCACACCGGTAAAGGTTACCTGTCCTATCTCAAGGGAGGTGCCATGCAGGTTTACTGCGTCAGAATATTCGATGACATCCAGAATCTGCCGGGCATCACAGTTGCCGGGAATCGCAAAACACGGGACATCAATCTGTTTAAATACCTCATTGGCTTCCTGAGGATCTCCACAGTCGGTGATATCCCCCCCGGCGATGATCACCATATCCGGAGCCAGTTCCATGAAATCGGGAATCGTGTCATACTGACCGTGGATATCTGTCAGAAGAAGGATTTTCATCATGATAACTGGTCTTCATGCTCCTTAAAAAACCTTACCTCAGCATCAATCCATGAACCGGTTGCCTTTCCGCTTTGTGCCAGCCTTCCCAGTTCTCGCTGTACATCAGGAAGGATGCTGCGTGCCGATGTCCCCCCCGCAAGGGGCGTCCCCCCCGGAAGCGGGGTGAAATGATGGACGTGCACAATACCCCCCCCGCGGGAAATCTCTTTCATCTGGGTAACGGAGAGCCGCTGTTCGTCATCGGATTCATAGGGGAGGCCCACAATATAATCGACAATCGGGGTCAGGCCATGGTCTCTGCAACAATCATATGCTGTCATCACGTCCTCTGCCGTGTGACCGCGCCTGAGCATTTGGAGCACATGATTACTGCCGGACTGCGCACCAAAGTGCACCTTCCGGTTTGCACAGTAGCTCTCAATCAGGTGCAGCGATGCGTCAGATATGCACTCGGGCCTCACTTCACTGGGAAACGTCCCGAAAAATATTCTTCGTCCGGTGAGTGATTTGAACAATTGTTCCACTTTGTCAAGGCGCAGATGAATGCCATCGGACCCATATGCCAATGCGTTCGGTGTGACAAACCGTACGTCACGGAACACACGGGTGGCACGCTCAATATCATCGATTCTGCGGTGATGCATATGCCTGCCACACAGCCGCGGCGTCTGGCAGTATCCGCATCCGAACGGACAGCCACGGCTGATTTCCGTATACCCCCCCTTCACCACAGAAAACGGCGGATAGGAGGAGAGCAGCACCGAATGGTTTGGCATCACGACCTGCTCTTTTGACGCCACTCCGGCAGGCAGTATCTGACTGCCGGACGCAATCATGTTGATCAGGGCAGGCATGGTATACTCCCCCCCTTCACCGATCACCACATAATCTGCATACTGCCGCACCTCTTCCCAGCAGGCGGTGGGATGCGGCCCACCGACAATGGTGATACATTCAGCATCAGATATTTCATCCCTGAAATGGGGGGGTTCATTAACAGAATTCAGACTGTAACAGGTGATGTCATTTTCTGGTGAACTCACTTCATGTAACGTAATGTCGGAGAGTTCACATGCTGCGCTCAGAGCAGCAAACGAATTTTTTGCCCACGGTATGGAGCGCCAGTTTATCTTCATCAGGGAAACCCTCAGGGAATAATTTCACAGCCGTTAAATTTGGGATGGTCAAACTGTTCGATAGCGATGGTATTGTCCCGGATACACATCATCACGCGGGGGGGCAGGGCCTGCTGAACTGCTTCCTGAAGCGCCTTTACGCTGCGGTAGATGTCGCTGCAGCCTTCATCCGGCCAGAGATCCATCACATTGGAATACAGGCATCGCCCCCCCACAGAAATCAAAGAGATCGCATTCGATGCAGTCCCCCGTTGTATACGACCTTCCGCAATCGGTCAGGAGGGTCTTTCCTGATATCGCCACAGTAATACTCGGTCATCCCGATCATACAGGGACAGGGGGGGCCACCATACCGTCCGGGGGGGTAATGGAATAGTTGGCAAACCCGGATCCGCATTTCAGAACGGAGAGCCGTTTGCCGTTGATTGCATCCTGCATGGTATCGATGAACGGATACCATCTCAGTACCTCTCCGGTCTCTTCCATGTGAGACACCCACCGCTCCATCAGCGGAAGAGTCCGGGAATATAGGAATGATCCACCCAGTCACTGTAGGTGTCACGACAGTAGGTTTCAGAAAAATTGGCATCAAGCTGCCAGTGAACAGATGGAAACAGTCCATCGGTATCAAATGCAAGATGCATGACATCCCGGTATATGTCGGTCTCTTCTGTCACGGTCATTCTGCCAATGAAATCCGCGGGTATCTTCATCGCCTGAATTTTTCTGCAGTTCCCGATGATCTGCTGATAGGTGCCTCTCCCCCCCCGGTTTCGGTCATGAGTTGTTTCCCGTCCGTCAATAGAGACAATGATTGTCTGCAGACGGTTGAGAATACCGTCAGGCACCTGATCCAAAAGAGTGCCATTGGTATGAAGCATAAACCGGCATCTTCCCGATAATGCCTCCATGACTGACTGAATCTTGTCAATCGAGAGGAGGGGGGGTTCCCCGCCGTAAAAGGTCAGACAGGGATTTGCGTCCATGCCGATAAACCGGCACAGATCCTCAGTTGCATAGGTGATGTCTGACGGAACCTGTCGGGGACGGGGGATCCAGTCGTCAGTATCCGTCTGGGGGGAAATATCCGTCCTTTACAGTATCTGCAGTTCAGATTACAGACGTCGTTTAACAGGATATAATAATACACGCTGATACCCGGAATTAATTGTCACTGAGGGTAATCTCACCCATACTGCCATCAACGGATGCAGAAAATCCTTCTTCCAGCGCTTCAATCGGGGTATCCGGACGGTCGACCATCGGGATCTCAGCGATGATTGCCCCCCCGACAGCGATGATCGGCTCGGCTTCGGTATTGATGATGGCAGACGGTGCCATATTGTTTCGTCTGAGTGCATAGATGACATACGAACCAACCGTTGACCCTTTTCCATATGGAAAGGCGAGCACTTTTCCCGCAATTGACTGCCCTTCCAGAGGGTGACCGGATTCAATCACAACACCCGTCTCCGGATCGACTCCTGAAAGAAAGGAGATCGGTTCACTGCTGACAAGAACCGCACCGGATCCGATGCCTGCTGAAATGCCGCGTGCCTGAATTGTAATGGACATACTACATAAATGTGGTGAGAACCAAGATAAATATGACATGGATGAGAGCATCATCAACAATACCAATACCGAACGAAATCCGACCAGCCTGACCGAACAGGAATATGAGGAAATCATTGAAGATTTACAGGAAACAATTGACGAATTACAGGAAACAATTGACATCCGGACAAAAGAAGTTTCCAGTGCGAAAAAGGATAATGAGCAGCTGAGAAAGGAGAATAGTCAGCTGAAACGGACGCCGCTCTTTGTCGCGTCAGTCATTGACATTCTGGATTCCGGAGAGGTGTATCTGCGTCAGCAGGGGGGAATAATCAGGAATATATCACCGGAAACAACGATGCTCTGGGGGGGGCTGAACTGAAACCCGGTATGAAGGTTGCAGTGAACAACGCTCTTTCCATTGTACGTATCGTTGCCAATTCCGTTGATTCGCGCGTGCGGGTGATGGAATTGATAGAATCTCCGGACACCACCTTTGAGAAGATCGGGGGGACTCAGAGAGGAGATTGAGGAGGTCAGGGAAGCAGTTGAATATCCGTTGACAAAACCTGATATCTTCCGCAGAATCGGTGTGGAACCACCCAAAGGCATTCTCCTCTACGGGCCACCGGGTACCGGAAAGACCCTGATTGCAAAAGCAGTTGCCCATCAGGCAAACGCCACCTTCATTCGCATGTCCGGCAGTGAGCTGGTCCATAAATTTATCGGAGAAGGTGCCCAGATGGTGCGGGAGCTCTTTACCATGGCACGGGAACGGGCCCCATCCATCGTATTCATCGATGAGATTGATGCAATCGGCACTATGCGGATGCATGACGGTACGTCCGGAAGCGCAGAAGTGCAGCGGACCCTGATGCAGCTTCTCGCGGAGATGGACGGGTTTGACAACCGGGGGGGGATGTCAGAATCATGGGAGCGACAAACCGGGTGGATATGCTGGACCCCCCCGCACTGCTGCGGCCGGGACGGTTTGACCGGGTCGTGATGGTTCCACTTCCGGACACCGCTGCCCGCCACCAGATCCTGAAGATTCATTCTGCAAAGATGCAGCTTGTGGGAGTACCTCTTGACAAACTGGCGGCAGAAGCGGAGAATTCCACGGGTGCAGAGCTGGAAGCAATCTGCCGTGAGGCCGGAATGATGGCGGTCAGACGGGATGCAGAGGCAGTCACATGGACTGATTTTGAAGAAGCCATGCGTAAGGTCAAGGATAAAACCCAGAAGCCGGACATTATGTTCTTTTAAAATTATGAAGGTAGTGCTCATACAAAAGGAAGGGAAAGACCTTCACTCCACTCTTTTGGCATCCGAGACCAGTCGTGAACTACTCCGTTTTTATCATCCGAAAAAAACCGACTGGGGGGAGTCTGCATTGAAGTGTCAACCCTGGGGGGGAGTGCACTCTCGGTCATATCAGAATTAAAGTGGTACATCCAGCGGTATGTGTCCCAACCGCTCTGTATGCTCTCAAACGGGATGATCTGTACTCCCTCGTATGCAGGCATCATCTATGGACGGGAAGAGTCCGTTCATGATAGCTGGGAATGGGAAATTGTCTATGGCATAAAATATCACACCGTCCTGGACCGGATGGCGGTAACTCCCGAATCAGCAATAAACGAAGTCACGGAATTTGCATCCGGAATGGACACGACATTCCGGGCACGCTGTGCTGAAAAAGAACTGGATAAAATATAGTATTATTTTCAGGCAAACATCGCACTGTCG
>NZ_BBBG01000004.1 GCF_001315945.1 Methanogenium cariaci JCM 10550
AAAAACTCCTGGAACTTGGCCTTGCTGCGCGAGGAATAATGCATGCTTACATCTGAAGAGAAAGAACAGTTTATTCGTCAGATCCCGATTCTGGGAGAAGACGGGCAGGAAAAACTTAAACATGCCGCGGTACTGGTGGCGGGAGCGGGAGGGCTCGGAACATCTATCGCCCTGCACTGTGCCTTTGCCGGATTCGGCACGGTCCGTATCGCAGACTGCGACAGAATTGAACGCTCGAACCTGAACCGTCAAACTCTGTACCGGCTGCATGATATCGGGAAGATAAAAGCTGATGCGGCAGCGGAGAGAATACGGGGGGGAGTCACCCCGTATCTCAAGGTGGAAGCAGTAAACATGACCATCACGCCGGATAATGTGCTGAAGATCACAGAGGATATGGATATCATCATTGATGCAATGGACAACTATGATGCCCGGTATATTCTTGCAGATGCGGCAGAAGAACGCGGCATCCCGTTTATCCATGGCGCTATTGACGGATTCTACGGCCAGGTTGCAACCATCATACCGGGCCGGTCCGCCTGTCTGCGCTGCATAGTTCCCCATCCCCCTCCCAGAGAAAAGTCCCTGCACTCTCGGCCACGACAGGCATTGTCGGCAGCATCCAGGTGACAGAAGCGATAAAGTGCATTGTGGGGGGGACGGGCACCCTACTTACCGACAGGATACTGATGTGGGACGGGCTGCATGGTGATACGGCTTTGATATACATCAGTTCTCTCAGAGACTGTCCGCACTGTGGAAATAAGGGTGAAAGTTAAATGGAGCAGAAGAGATGAAAGTGACGGTAAAGACATTTGCAACGCTGCGCCGATTTATGGAGAGGGAATCCCATATGGATGTCGAGCCCGGCATCACCATGGGGGAATTCCTTGAGATGCTCACAGCAGCACACCCCCCCGGCCTCAAACATGAACTGTTTGATGAAACGGGCGAACTCCGAAAGTATGTGAACATCCTCAAGAACGGAAGAAACATCCATTTTATCAACGAGCTGGGGGGACGGTCCTTGAAGAAGATGACCTGATTGCCATCTTTCCGCCTTCCGGTGGTGGATGAGGAAGGAATCCCCCCCATCCCTTTTTCCAATTCTACGCGTTTTTTCACTGCGGCACGGGAGGACAGATACAGCATGTTCCGATGCACAGATATATGCCCATATGAGTAATATTCAATGGTGGAGAATATCAGTTATGAAAGTATGTATCACATCAAAAGGCGATTCACCAGAATCAGTTCCAGAAAACCGCTTCGGAAGAACCCCGTTCTTTGTCGTATACAACGATGAGACCGGAGAGGTCATCGAGGCAATCAACAATGCAAGCGCAAATGACGCAAGTGGTGTCGGACCAAAGGTTGTCCAGATGCTCGTCTCAAAGGGCGTCAACGTGGTTGTCACCGGACAGGTTGGCGGCAATGCCAACAAGGGCCTTGAAGTCGCAGGCATTCCCACCTATGCATTCGGTGAGGCAACAACCGTTGCAGAGGCATATGTTGCGTACAAAGCAGGAACACTGGCCCGTATCGTCTAAAAGGAGTGACGATTCCATTACTACCGGAATGAAGATCGTTGTAGCAAGCGGCAAAGGTGGTACCGGCAAGACCATGGTCTCTGTCAACCTCGCATGGGCATTATCACAGTCACAGGAAATACATCTGATAGACTGTGATGCTGAAGAACCGAACGTCCATCTCTTCTATCCCGGTGGGAAGAATGAAGGGCCGGTTACAATGAATGTCCCTGAGGTTGACAGCGAAAAATGTACTCTGCGGTGCATGCGGAGAATTCTGTCGGTATGGAGCAATCTCAGTTCTAACTGAATCAGTGATGTTTCAGGCACACCTCTGTCATTCATGCGGCGGATGTATACTGTCCTGCCCGGTGGATGCCATCACAGAAGTTCCCCGCCGGATTGGAATGATTACCCAGAGCCATCCCTCACCCACACTCACCATAATCTCTGGCATTCTTGATGAAGGTGAAATTGCTGCACCGGCAGTAATTAAGGCCGCAAAAGAAGCGGGAGAATGGGACGGTGTGTCCGTTCTTGACGGCCCGCCCGGCACTGCCTGCCCGGTTATTGAGACACTGGATGGTGCCGATGCGTGTATTCTTGTCACTGAATCAACACCCTCCGGCCTTGCTGACCTCAGGCGGGCTGCACACCTCGCAGAGGCTCTTGGTATCCCATCAGGAGTTGTCATTAACCGAAGTGACAATGAGGACGGCCCAACACTCGCATTCTGCGCAGAAGAAGGGCTGCCGGTTCTTTTAACCATTCCTTTTGACCGGGAGATCGCTGCAATACAGAATCGGGGGGGTGCCATCCTCTGCTCAGAAAAAGAAGATTGGAAAGAGGCTTTTTCCCAGCTGTACAAGGACACCATGCTATCGCAGGAGGTAAATCATGAAGACCATCGCAGTGATGAGCGGCAAGGGCGGCACCGGCAAGACCATGGTCGCCGCCGGATTTTCTGTATTTTCAGACGAACGACTGCTTCTTGCAGACTGTGATGTCGATGCGGCAAATCTCAGTCTGCTTTTAGAGACATCAAAGACCGAATGCCGCCCGTTCATGGGACTGGAGTGCGCAGCCATTGAACAGACCAAGTGTGTTGGATGTGGGATTTGTCAGGTTTACTGTCGATTTTCTGCAATCAATCAGGAGGATGACGGAATATTTTCTGTTAACCCCCTGAAATGTGAGGGATGCGGCGTATGCTCCTTGTCTGCAGAGAAGGTGCAGTTACCATTTCCGAACGGCAAAGTGGCGAGGTCTGCCATTCTGACAGCCCGCATGGTCGTCTCTTCCATGCAGAACTCTTCCCCGGCTCCGGCACCAGCGGCCGTCTGGTCTTTGAGGTCAAAAAGGACGCTCTGAACGACGAACCGGATGTTCCGGCATTTCTGATCGACGGCCTCCGGGAATCGGCTGCCCGGTGATCTCTGCCATCAGCGGTGTGGATGCCGTTGTCCTTGTGACGGAACCCGGCATATCAGCCCTCCATGATCTCAGGCGGCTGGTCACGATCTGCAGACAGTTTAAGGTACAGATGTTTCTGGTGCTCAACAAAGCAGACCTTGACGAGGAACGGGCAGATGACGTCAGAAGTTACTGTGCGGATGAAGCAATTGAGATCATCGGAACCATACCCTTTGACCCGGCAGTTATCGAGGCTGCCCGGCGCGGGGGGGAATCTGTCGCAGGCATGGACGCCCCGGCTGCAGTGAGTCTGAAGGAATCTTGGAAAAGACTCTCTGCTGTGATGGGGGGGATCTCACAATGAACTGTGGTGCCGGAGGGGGGGCAACCGACGACGTGGCCGCCCCCCGTCGTGCCAGGATGATAGAGACCGAAGGCATGTGGCGGTGTTATGCTCCCTGCTGTGGGAGAGGTCAGCACCCGCAAGAGACGGTCACTCTCCTTCCCGAAGAGCTGGAGGCATTCCGGCTGGTTGACAGCGAGGGTCTGGACCAGGAATCTGCCGCAGAACGGATGCATGTCTCCCGGAGAACACTCTGGCGTGATGTCCATACTGCCCGCAGGAAAGTGGCTGATGCCCTTTCAGAAGGAAAGGTCATTGCATCTCAGACTGTGGGCACGCAGATCAGGATGCCTGCATCCTTTCAGATCAGGAGAATGAAACCCTGCCGCAACCGGAAGAGTAATTATGCACATATGAGTAATAATGATCTGTTACACAGGAGTGATAAAAATGCCAGGATTTGATGGAACCGGGCCCAGCGGACGTGGGGGCACGGACAGGCCGTGGGCAGGGGGCGTTGCCTGCCTGCGGGAACAGTCGCACCAGAACAGGGAGCGGCAGCCGGATCACCGGAAACAGTGCCGCCTGCACCTGCCTATCAGTTTGGTATGGGAGGGGGATTCGCTGCTGGCCGTGGCAGAGGAGCCGGTGGCCGCGGGTGCGGTCGTGGATGCGGCCGTGGATTTGGACGCAGATAACCGAAATCAAAACAACCGGGAATGCGATTTCCCGAAAAACAGGATCTTGCAGAGAACAGGTCTGCTGATCTCTCATCCTTTTTACTGTCAGACGAATTCCATATGATTAAACCTGAACACATACCAGGTACGTATATCCATGGAATCACACACTACGCAGATACTATCCATTGCCACAATCATTGTTCTCATTGGTATCATTTTCTCTCTCGTTCTGTTTCCCCAAGTGATATGTGAAGGAAAAAACGGTGAAGAAGCATCGGACACCCGTGACACGCTTTATCAGGTATCGACCATCAACGCCCTGCTCCAGAGTGTCTATGACGGTATCGTTCCCATCGGTGAGGTCAGAAAGCATGGCGACACCGCCATCGGTACCACGGATGGGCTTGATGGGGAGTTGATCGGGGTGGACGGCGCGTATTATGTCATCCGTACGGATGGAGTGGCATATCCGCTCGCAGACACCGCAACCACTCCGTTTGTCTCTGCCACGTTCTTTGATAGTGATATTACCATCCCTGCTGATACCATTGCCAATATCAGCCGGTTTGAAGATCAGCTGGAAGCAGGGCTCCCGTCTGCAAATGTGGTCTACGCCATCCGCATTGATGGCACGTTTGACTATGTGGAGACACGGAGTGTGCCAAAACAGTCCCGGCCGTATCCGAAGCTTGCAGAGGCGGTAAAGGAACAGACGGAATTTGAATTTCATAACACCACCGGCACCATCGTGGGCTTCTGGTCACCGGAATTTGTGAGCGGCCTCAATGTGCCGGGGGGGTATCATATCCACTTCATCACCGATGACCGCCGCGCTGGCGGGCATGTACTGGACTTCAGTATGACCGGTGGGGAGATTGAAGTCGATATCACCCCCCCTGACCTTTACATCGTGCTCCCCCCCACCGAGGGTGATTTTTATCAGGTCAACCTCACCGAAGACCTGAGTTCGGCACTGGCATCCGTTGAGAAAAATTAAATTCCTTATTTTCCGGATGGCATGAGAGCAGGGTCCGATCCAAAACAAAAGAGGCGGATCGGATTTATTCTGCCATCATCTTTGCGGGAACGTGCGCCAGTGGCGGAGGCAAAATCCCCTGCCGGGAAAGTTCGACCCATGCCCTGCGTGTCACCTCTGACCGGAACTCAAACTCGGATCGGAGATCATTGACATATGCCTTGCCACGAACTCTCCGGTAGAACGGATAGTCCTGCAAAAGAACCGTATATGGGCGTGTGGGGGGGAGACATACACATATTTCGAGGTGATGAGTGCGTCTTTGAGAATATTCATTGCCAGGCCTGCATCCGACCGGGAATCGATGTAGATGTCAATGATGACCATCATCTCAGTCTTTCCGGCATTCTGGCTTGCCGTAGCTCCTGAAAGATGGCATAATTCGGAATGGATACCACCGAATCGTCAGGGGGGGTCACCACCCGGGTTGCCCGCAGGCCGATATCGGTGACCTCACCATACGTACCGCTGACCTCTATCTTGTCACCGATCTGGTAGGGTCGTTCAAAGGCGATCACAATGCCGCCGATGATATCGGCAAAGATATCCTTGAGCCCAAATCCGATTGCAGCGCCGAACAGTCCGGAGAACAAGGCAAGTTCCGTAAGGCCCGGATCAAAGATGGTCTTCAGGATGAAATACAGCGCAGAGACGTAGACAACGATCTTCAGGAGAGGGATGACCATCGTCACCGTGATACGGTATCTGCCCGCCTTTTCAGAAATCTTTCGCAAAAGAAAATCCGCGACTTTGACGATGAGGTATGCTGCAACAAGTGTCAGAACAATCGTGATGGCGGCATCCGGATCCGGTATGGCCAATGTGATCAGGGAACCGTCAGCAGCAGAGGTCACATTTATTTCTGCCATCTACCACACCATCCTGATACGCGTTACATACCCCCCCTTCACACAGCTGAGCGCCTCGGGTTTTATCTGGAAATATCCCTTCTCCTCAACCACCAGTCCCTGGTTTGTCAGGCGGAAGAGGGCCTGTTTCAGGTTTATTTCAGGCCCTGCGATCTCTGCCAGATCTACCACGCTGACTGATTCCATGGAGAGGATGATCATGAGCAGGAATGACTCATTGATATCAAGGTTGATGGCACAGGGAATGTCGGGGGGGATGTCCGCCACCCGGAGCGTCTTCCCTTCAAGGGTGGTGTCCCATAACTGCTCTGCCACCCCCCCATAATTGCCATCTGCAATCCGGACGATTTTGTCAAAGGCAGTCTCTTCGGCATCTGCGGGATGAATACGGTTTGCATCGCCATTTGTTTTACGGAGGTGCGGCACCGGGACAGTGAACGGTTTTTTTGAAAAGGGCAGCCTCATCGTCCACTGATGAGCAGAAATGAGGGGGGGGCCTCTTGGGGGGGCGTTTCTTCCCCGATAAATTCAATGCCCTCCGTATACCGGGACATGATCAGTGGTTTCAGGGTCTTGCTGTTAATGTCGGGCAGATCGATGATGACCGGAAAGAAGGTGTCGATGTGTCGGGTTGCCTGAAGATAGGACCAGGTAAAACTGTTCCACTGGGTGATGAAGAGCCGCTCTGATGTGGAGAGGTGATCCAGAAAGGCATCCAGCATTGCAAATCCGCCAATCTTTCTCGTGGCGAGGAAATGGCAGTGATCCATCACCACGATATCCTTGTGGCCGGTGATTTGGGTGAGAAAATTCCTGCTTTTGACAATCGAGAAGAAGGGGAGGTGAATAACCCGATCCGGATGGCGACGCAGTATGCCGTCCATCAGGATGTTCTGACCGGCGAACGGGTCAGCGATGACCGCGATGTGAGACGGCCGGTTACGGTCATATGCATCCACGACCGCAGTGATCCTGTCCCATTCAGTCTCAAAAAGGATGGGGGGGTGAGTAAGATCTGCGGCAAAGTCCGGATCCCTGCCCATATGTCAGATAACGGTAGCGGAGCCTATATCCTTATGCTATTCTGTTTTGGTGAATTCACCCAGGCGCGAAGACCGCATGGATCATCGGTCACCCACCCGTCTGCACCGGAGGATGCTACCTTTTGGTATGCTTCAGGGGGGGTATTGAGTGTCCAGGTGATGACAGACAGTCCCTGCCGGTGTGCCTCTGTGACCATCTCCTGCGTGAAAGTATTGGTACGTGGAAGAATAGCATCCGCACCAGTATAAAGAACCGGGGGGGCAAACGGGTCGTCGCAGTCCGTGGAGCAGATGAGGCCTGTCTTCACCCGGGGGGGGAGCAGACGTTTTACCGCCCGGATGCTCTCCGGGTAAAAGGAGACAATCCAGAGGGAGTCAGGATCATATTCGCAGAGAATACTGCACACGGCCTCTTCGGATCCGGATTCTTTTATCTCTGTCACGATTCCGCAGGACGCAGGCGGAGGTCACACACATCCTGCAGTGTCGGGATGGGATGGCCATCCCCCCGCGTCGAACTGCTGAATCTCCCGGAGCGTCTTTTCGCTGACCAGCCCGCTGCCGTCTGTTGTACGGTCAAGGGTGGCATCGTGCATCACCACCGGTATGCCGTCTTTTGTCAGGCGTATGTCAATCTCCACAAAATCCGCGCATCTCATCCCTTCCTTCAGGGCGGTTACGGTGTTTTCCGGATGGATGGCCTGTGCTCCCCCCCGGTGTCCGACAATAAACATGCCTTTCCCTGTGGGTATTCAGGTAATATGAACTGGTCGATGATCACGGGAATTATGGACATAAAGGAACGGCCGTTATAAAAATCAGGAAAAAAACAGTAACATCTGTCCGGGCAAAAGGTATGGTTGCCTACGAAATATCAAATGAATCCAAAAAACAGGCCTCCGGCTCATTACCGGGGGGGGATTTTTACCATTTCTGCAGAGACCGTTGACGTTGCAACGTCTCTGTCATGTTCACCGAATGATATCCGCGAAAGCTAATGTCCCGGATACCGGAGCGGCAAAAAAAGAAGATTAGTATCTTCTGTATTCGGTGCGCGGTCTCTGAGGACGTGCTTCGTCGATTCTAAGTGTGCGGCCTTCGAACTCGGTCTCGTTGAGAGCTTCCATTGCTTTCTCTGCCTCTTCAACGGTGCCCATCTCAACGAACCCAAATCCTTTGCGCTCAATGACACGGACGTCCTTAACATCGCCAAAATCTTCAAATATTTCTTTGAGTTGAGCTTCCGTAACTGAATACGTAAGATTGCCAACGTATAACTTGCTGCTTTCCATTTAAGTACTCCAATCTGGGATAGTATCTCAGATAGTATGTACTATCTTGGCGCTCATCGGTTATATTATGTCGTGCTGTCTCCCGTGAAATGATGGAGAGACCAACAGACAAATCAGTGCATCAACTGTGCTGGCAGGACGTGCATTTGCATGCCTGACTATTCTGTGAAATATATGGCTTCTGCAAAAAATAGTGAGTGAATTCCTGGCGGATTCTTAAACGGGACGATACATGGGAAATTTACGTGATGCACTTCGGATTCAGAAACACAGATGCAGGTATTTCTCCACGCGTATCTGATCATTCAGAGATGTCTGTGATACGGGCTTGGACGGCACGGTGTCAGCCGACCTATCATCTCAGGGGGCGCACCACAGGATATGGAGTGCCGCCCCCCCATATGAAAATGAGGAGGTACGAAATAAAAATAAAAAAACATTCTCTCCCCATGGGATACAGAAATCTGTTCTGCATGGGTGGCGGACACCTCATATTATCCCGACATTTCCCTGCGGCATATATTTTTTATATGTTAGTGTAGTAGTAGGGAATAGTGAGAACCATGATCTGTATGGGATATGCAAACATTTCAAATGAAAACAGTGAGAAGCTGAAGGCAATTGAAAAAGAGATGGGCGTGACACTTCTCGCCTATGAAGTTCCAACCTATTCTAACCTGAATGAAGATGACCTGAAAAGAATCAAAGATCTTGAAAAAGATCTGGGTATGGCACTGGTTGCATACGAAGTGTGATCCGGCCAGATTCATTCATTTTTTTAAGATGCTCCGGCAGATCTCAGTCTGTTTGGACTCACACTCCCTATCAGGAGTTGAGAATATTTGTCAGGTGCTGATGCAGTCTGGACAGATAGCCCGGTCACCATGGCTTGGGGAGATCATTTACCCGATCAGAAGGTTATCTTCAATAAATCATACTCACCCATTTGTATACTGAACAGATACCCAAAAATGGACAACCCACATGTCAGACGCAAAGAAAAAATACGGCACAAAAGGCGCCCGCAATATGGATGAGATTGCAAGGACCATCTTTGCCCCCGATATACCCAGTCATCGCAGAGATGATTATTGGGATGTCCGGGATTATGAAAGGCACCTGTATTGACCTTGGTAGCGGCCCGGCAATACTTTCAATTGCTGTTGCACAGCAATCCGATCTTTCAGTTATTGCGCTGGACTACTCAGATGACATGCACAAGGCGGCATCCCGCAATATTGAAGATGCAGGTCTTTCCAGTCGTATTGGTATTCTCTGCGGCGATGTGCATGCTATGCCTTTTGATGACGACTCTGCAGATCTCATCATCAGTCGGGGGGGATCCATGTTCTTCTGGGATGACATTCACACCGCCTTCCGGGAGATATATCGGGTATTAAAACCTGGTGGCATGACCTACATCGGGGGGCGGGTTTGGCAACAAAGAACTGCGGGATGGGATTGCAGCTGCCATGATCAAAAAAGAACCCGGAATGGAAGGAATTTAACCAAAAGAATATCTCACTTGAGAATGCAGAACGTTTTCAGACCATGCTCAATGAAATAGGCGTGCCGAAGTACAAGATTATGCTCGGGGGGGATGAAGGATTCTGGATTGTTATATCGAAGACTGAAACAGGGGGGGCACTGGCCTGAAATGCACCATCTGCAATCACCGCCATTCCATGGACTCCAAATATTCATTGATATTATCTGAGTGATAGTGGCACGGGAGCTCTCCCAGACAGGATTTTTCCGTAGCATTCTGTCATTATGTTATCTGACTGCTGATCTGATTTCAGCATCTGCAAAATATCCAAACTGTTTCCTGTTGTACCATGTTATTCTGTTTTTTTTCAAAAAATCCCTGTATTTCGGATAGTATGAACGATATGCCGCAATAATACCATTCTAAAATGTATGGGCT
The DNA here is from genome assembly GCF_001315945.1 of Methanogenium cariaci JCM 10550. Lineage (GTDB taxonomy): Archaea > Halobacteriota > Methanomicrobia > Methanomicrobiales > Methanomicrobiaceae > Methanogenium > Methanogenium cariaci. Next base: position 10,139 of record NZ_BBBG01000004.1, read on the forward strand.
TGAAAAATACGGGATTTAAGCCATTTTCTGTTCAATATGGCGAATTTAATGGCGATTGTCTACCCTCATATCTCCTTTATCCGGCATAGATATAAATAGAATTGCCCCTTGATCCGTCATCGTATGGAAGGGATAGAGTTAATCATCCAGACTCGGGCATTTCCCAGCCATGGGCGGGCTCGCGTTCATGAATCAGTATTGCCCTTTCTTGGGGGGGTAAAAGAAGGGGGGGAAGCCATTGAGGTGCATAGCATTTCTCTGAGTGATGATGAAAAACCAAAGCAGGTCATAGTCACCATCTACGCTGATGCAATGGTCGAGAAAGGGGGGGTGATACGAGTAAGTCCGGAAGATATTGCAAAACTTGCTGTAGCGGAGGGCGACATGGTAAACGTGCAGCGAAAAGTTCCCATTACAGAATATATAAGTAAAAAAGTGGGCCGGACAGGAAAGGCGGTTCAGGAAGGGGCGGGCCATATGGGGGGGGAAAGTATCGAAAAAGGCGCAAAAGAGGTTGGCGCAAAGATCATGCCGGGTAATGAAAAAAATGAACCCGAACCCAAGCCTGAGGAGTGAGCGGGAAAATGGCCACAGAGTCACTTACTCTTGAATGGTGGTCGTGGTTTCAGTCGCTTTTATGGGTCATACTCATCTTTATTGGTCTCATCATTCTCTTTTACATCATCAGGGAGATACACGATGCCAAAGTGGCGCCCCGGCTCGCAGAGATTGAACTGGAAAAAGAGAAACTGCAGTTGATGAAACTTGATTATGCTCACCGGGGGCCAGCCATTCTTCCGGGTACCTCCGGAAAAACTGGAGGAAATTAACACTCTCGATCAGGAGAATATCAGAATGGAGGCCGATATCTTTGCGAAACAGAATGCAGTTGACCGGAGAATCCAGCGGCTGGAAAATTCGGTGAAGAGCACAAAACTGGACCATATGGTTGAAAAAATAAAAGACGAGGAGAGAAAAATCCGGTGATGGAATATGTATGAAACAGAAGGTTCCAGGACACGGCAAAAATCTTCATTTACCGAATCACTGGCATCGGTTCCCCCCCAAGCCATTGACAGAACGCTGCCTTCTATGGATAAACGCCTGGGCGAGTACCTTGATGCCAATATCACATCCCTCATATCCGAATGGGGGCTGGTCACACGCTTTACCCTTGAGGATCTTGAACACCGTCTTGATGCGGTCAGTACAGATATTAGTGGCCTGGAGAAGGAGAAGGTCGCACTTAAAAACAGGGCATCTGCTCTTGAACAGGCCCTGCGTGAAGTGGAGGAGAGGTGATGGCAGGATTTGATGATTATATGAATACCTATCTTGACCGCAGGATGAAGGATATCATTGGAGAATGGAATCTTGGCACGATGCAGGATCTGGGAGATTATCAAATTCGTCTGCGCCAGGTAGAGAATGATATCCAGGAGATGGGTCATTTCACGCAGGACGCTGATGCAAAACTCACTGATATGGAACAGAGGCTGGAGAAAGTCAGGGAGGGGAAGAAATGACCATAGCCGAGGTTCTCCTGACAATCATTGTCATCGCAATAATCGCATTCATTCTCTATTACTATTTCAGAGGATCATCCGGGCATGTGTCAATAGGCCGCCCGATGGAAAGCCGGGTGGACGAGTATCTGGACCGTCACTTTGAACATATGGTTGAAGAATGGTCCCTGATGGATACGTATCAGGTACGGACATTTCGTGAACACAATGATCCGGCACTCACGGAAGAAGAATACCGGATGAATGGTCTGAAAGAATTCAGGCATGAGATGACGGATACCCTTGCAGGTCTGGAGGAGCGACTGAATGTTCTGGAAAGAGAAACCCGCAGTGAATAGCCGGGCCCATAAGCCGGTACCGTTTTACGCATGCCTGAAAGGGGGGGACATTCCTTCGATGCGGAAACAGGGGGGGAACCTCCGCAGAAGGATTCGTCCTCCTTCTCAAAATATTACTGTGATCTCTGCAACGATGCCTTTCCCCCTCACCATGTTGCGCCAGTGCACGCTCTGCGGCAGATGGGCCTGTTCTTCCTGCTGGACACAGGAATTTTATGTCTGTAACTCCTGCCACGGTACATATAAACTCCATATTCAGCCATTGCTGCAGTCAGGTTCTGTTGAACACAAGGAATGACAGACTGCCCGGAGATGATATCCATACGGTTTGCTGAATGGTTCTGGTAATTATGCCCCCCCCGTCGTCATGAGTGAAACTCTTATTATGCTGCCTTCAGGGTGAACCGGATTGCCGCACCATCTTCAGGCTTTCCGGGTACCCGGTCATCTGCAGATACTGCCATGGTATTCTGCCACCAGACTCCCGACAATGAACAGCCCCAATCCTTTTCCACTCCGTTTTCCCTCCTTCCGGAAGCGGTCAAAAATATGGGGGGGTTTCATGTCATCGGGAATTCCCGGCCCGTTATCGGCAACACACACCACAACATCCGGCCCGTTCTGTTCCACCGTAATGGTGATCTCAGGGTTTGGAGCAGAAAATTTGACGCTGTTTCCCACGAGATTCATAAATATCTGTCCAATAAGGTCATCTGCGAGGACCATCAGATCCGTTCCGGAATAGTGGAATATGGCATTCTCATACCGTGATATCTCCATCCGAATGACCGCATCCATACTGACCTTGCGCAGGGCTGTGGTCCGTTCACGCAGAGTCCGGATGGTGGAGACATTGGTGATGATATCAATGCTCAGGTTTACCGATGCGAGGGAATTTTCGGCATATTTCTTCTCATTCCCTTCCAAAGTGCCTGAGAGGATCTCAAGGTATCCCAACGCTCCGGTATTCGCATTGTTTATATCATGTGCCATGATGTCAAGATAGAGATTCGTCTCATTGTTGGCTATCTCCAGCCGTTTGAGTAAAAATGCCCTCTCCACTGCAGTTGATATCTCAGAACAGACTGTTTCCAGAAAGTCCCTTTCCTTATCCGGAACCGGATGGTTCCTTCCATTGAAAAGAAGGATGCCTCCTACAGCCTTTTCATCACAGACCAGCGGGAGAATAGTGGCGTTACAGATCTCAGGGTTTCGGAAGATAAAGTCTGCTGACTTCGGGTTGTCAGGGCCCGGGGACATAAATACTGAATTACCACTGGTAAAAACATCGCTGACCAGCAGGTTCCTGAGATCCTGGGGGTCAAATATCTGCATGACTGCGGTATCTTTTGGATTTTTTCCGTATAGATATCTAAACTCTTCGGACTGATAATTTTCTGTAAGAGAAAATATTCCACCCATCTGATAGCCCAGGAGATTCACTGTTTTTTTCAAAAGTGCAGAAAGAATCACATCCGGATGGTCGGATTTATTCCCGATACTGATAATCTGATTCAGGTGACTGAGGTTTTCATTTGAAATGCGCAGTTTTTCCTGTGCACGCTGAAGTTCAGCATGCTGCATGATGGCAGTATCATATGCCGAGAGGAGAAAATCAAATGTTTTCATCCGGTCTGCGGGTATGTGATAATTTTCCCCCCATTATGGAAATATGGTATCGATTTCGCAGTATTGTCTGCTCCCGTACGCCGTTTTGGTGCGGAAAGCATACTCTTCACCCGATCGATGAGATATTTCTCGTGATACGGTTTGGTGATAAAATTGTCCGCTCCGGCCTGAAGGGCATGTGCAACATCCCTGCTGTCTGAAAGGGCAGTGAGCAGAATAATCGGAATATTACAGTATGCGGGATTTTTTTCAGAATTTCACAGAGTTCATACCCATCCATAACCGGCATAATTACATCACTGATAATAAGAGCGGGTTTTTTCACTCTGATCAGTTCGAAGGCTTTTTTGCCATCTTTTGCTATCGCTGTTTCATAGCCATGCCGCTTCAGCATATCTCTCAGGGCTTTAGCCTGAGTATGGCTGTCTTCGACAATCAGGATATACATCTGTCCACCATATCTATTGTATATTATATGGTATGGCCGGATATATTTGAATGTACCGATATTAGCCTATTTTGATGATTTACTGGGGATAATGCAGTGATAAACCGGATTGTTGTGATAATCCTGATACCTCATATGCCCAGGCCGTAACCCGGACATCACAGATAGGGGTGCATCTGCTCTTTTTGCACTCTGCATTCAATGATCGGTGTCCTTCCTGTTATTCGAAGAGACCTGCAGAAAATATGCTGTCGGTGACGGCTTGCCTGCTGCTAACCGGTGCGAAAGGCAGAGACGTGAGGAAATGAGTGCAGTGCCGGGTGGGTCTGCGGGCGGTTCGCAGAGTGCTACGGATAGACCCATTCACTCGGAATACACGCAGCATAGTTCGCAGTTTCTGCAATGCCGGACCTGCTCTTTTTTCGTGGTATCAGAGGTTCGTAAAGAGACGGATGCCTTGTCTGCGTCCATCCGTGAGAGGCACCGCTCGCGGCTATAATTTCCATGGGGGGGAAATGCCTGCTGCGGACAGTGGTTCTGACATGGCCGGCTGCATTCACCGCAGGGCGGGAGGTATTCACGAACCTGCGGCTTCTCCACATCAAGGTCTGCCCATAGCGCCCGGAAGCGTATCCGCGGGCCGAAACCGGGCACGATGACCAGATTATTCCTTCCAAACATGCCCAGTCCGGCGAGCACTGCCGCATCTTTCAGATAGATCCCGCCGTCAGATACCGCATACGGTATGTCATGTGCCTCCCTGCCATGCAGTTCACAAAGCCACTGGGATAGAGCTGTCGTGATCCCGTAGAGCATCCGGTCTCCGGGTGTGCTTCTGCCCTCCTCCCACCAGTCCATCTCAGGATGGTCAGTACTGTGGTACAGCCCGAGCACAATGACCGACCCGGAATCACGGGCCAGCCCCTGCGGCCCGGCACGCTGTGCAGACGGGCAGTCACGGAGCAGACGGGCCGGAACAAATCCTGCCACGCTCGCACCGAGAGCGATGGCTTTGGCAAGGAGTTCGTTCATGATCCGGTGGTCTTGTTCTTTCCCCTGCGTATCCTCCGGTTTCATATCATCACTGGTATTGCATGGGGGGGCTTTTCAGAGAAAAATATGTTGCTGAAAAACGAAAAGGCACATGACATACCTGCATTAGATAATCCCGGTGGCCGTAAAAAGAATAGGCGCTGCTCATGTTCCTGAAAAACAGGAGGCTGGTTACCTATGGGCCTCTAGTGACTGCCCGTCAAAAGAAGAGAATGAATTGGACAGAATGGAATGAAATTGAATCTAAACAGCAGCGATTGGAGGAAAAATAGATAAATTCAGGAAATTCTAATCTGAACCGCCCAGATCTTCGAAGAATTTCATGCCCGTAGGTGCGTGCTGTCCTACTTCCTCATAGAAATATTTCACATAGCCCGGTTCTGAATCCTCAATCGACTGCTGGATGGTGCGCACCAGCCAGGTTGGCAGAATTTCATTTTGATCCAGCGAGTTCATAATGACAACAACTGCTTCATCTACATCGGTCTTATTTTTCCATCGGTATCCCATGACGTATCACCTCTTATCCTGAGGGGGGTATAATGTGAATACTCCTTATATAGGTAACGGCGACTGCGAGGATCTCCGGTCAGCAGCACTTCGATAGATCAGGTTCAGTGCTTCGGCAAGCCATTTGCAGAGAAGGTCAGATCGGATTCTCGCACTGCCCGACTGAATATCTTCTGCATCCGTGCATTGTTCCAAAGAGGAACTGAGGTAATCAACCTCTGCCTGAAGATCGGGGGGGTCCACATCAATTGCATTAAAACAGTCTGCGATGACCTGCGGTGCTGGCCACCCGCCTGCACCCGGTTTCATGGAATATGTGCTCGTTCTCCCGACAACACGGATCTCTTTGAGTGAGAAGAAGGATGCCTCTTTGAGATCCCGTAGGGTAAAGGAACGATCTGATGGATGGTTATGCGTGAGGATACTGTCGGTGATCCGCTGCTTTAATTCCTCGGGGATGACGGTGAAAAATCCGCTTCCGGTGTTAACGGCATGGAGTGTCAGTATGGAATCTCCCTCTTCAGAGAAAATACCGGTTATCTCCGCATCCCTCAGGTGTCGGATTTTGCGTTCAAACCGGACAATCTCCGGGTGGACCGCAAAATCAGTATCTCTATTCATCTCCTCCCCCCCGGAGGAACCTCATCGGATCTGCCTTCTGTTCGATTTTTTGGTTCAGAGGCATACTATTCGGCCTATGGCATTCAACAATTGCGGCAGAACACCGGACAGATAGACGATCGGTGGAATCGGGGAGAATTATTCCCGGATTATCCGGATGTAACTGCTGTATATCAGCACCCTGTATCGGTTTTGAAGCAATGAACGCATGAACATGTGAGAAACCGGGCATCTTCCTGCTCATATCAAACCACCCAATCCAATCTTCAAAACAGGTGAGCAGGTGATAAAATACCTTCTGCCCATACGGGCAGACCCTCTAGTACGAAATATAATCCGGATGATCTACGACAGTGCATCTTCCCTGTTTTCCGACTCCGTAATTCCATCTATCATGATCTGGGCTCCAAAAACGGATCCATCCTCGGATAACGGTGATATGTAACCCCTGAACTGGATATTTTTCCCCCCCATTTTGACCGGTATCCGACATGCATGAAATTTACCTGCACCCCCCCCGTCTCAAGAGCCCGTTTCAGAATATCGGAAAGCCCGGCACCTTGCAGGGTGGGAAATGTCAGAAGATTTATGTTCCGGGTCTCTTCTCCTTCCAGCGAATTTAGTATCGCCATCATCTTCGGGTTGACATAGTCAATGATCCCTTTCCGGTCACAGGTGATGATACCAACAGGAGAATTTTCTGCCAGGGAACGATAGCGTTCCTCACTCCGGCGCAGCGCCTCCTCTGCCTGCTTGCGCCAGGTGATATCTCGTGATACGCCGAGCACTCCGGCCGGACTTCCGTGAACATCACGCAGACAGCGGACTGAATTCTCCACCCAGACCGTGGAACCGTCCTTACAATACTCCTCTGTCTCAAAGAGAATAGTTCGGTTCGGGTCAGCAGTCCCGGTTGCTTCATGTGCCAGTTCTTCCTCAAACCGTTGCACTACCCTCTCACAGGATTTTGGTGTCATCTTCTCTTCAAGGGACTGAGCCAGATCCTCTTCAGCCGTGAAACCCCCCCGCATTGTTTTCCCCCCCGATGGGCTGACATAGGTCAGGTTAAATTCCATATCAAACATCCAGATATTGTCTGCAGCATTATCTGCGATGAATCGGTATTGCTCCTCACTCCGCCGCAGTGCCTCCTCTGCTCTCCGGCGGGACACTGCGTAGTTGATCTTGTTGATCAGTTCGGCAAACTGCGCACGGGGATCGCCCCCCCCTTTCTGAATATAGAAATCGACTCCATTGTTGAGCGCCTCAATGACGACATCTTCGCGGCCCCCCCTGCCGGTAAAGATCAGGAATGGAATGGTATTTCCTTCGGCCCTGAGGAATTTGAGAAATTCAATACCATTCATCTCCGGCATCTCGTAGTCAGATATGATGGCATCATAAGAATGCTCTAAAAGCATTCCGATGGCTTCCAGCGGACTGGATGCAATAGTAACAACAAAATTCCCGGAATGCTCCAGATACCGTTTGCTCAGTTCAAGAAGTGCAGGTTCATCATCCACATATAAAATGGACCTTGTATCGGATTGGTTACCTGCAGATATCACATATAATCGGTTTTCAAATCATACATATATATGTTTTTAATTGTACAAGGCCCATCTCGATTCTGATTTGCTATATTGAAATGTGCCATACGTTGCAGATGATAGGATCTGCATAAAAATCAGCGTTCATTTGTAAACCCGGAAAACAGCACACATACATACTCCCACAGGTAAACATGACTGAATGGATATCACAATGGGATACAAAAGCGGAAACAAAAGTGCATGTCACACCTCCACAGGCAAGGATGACTGAACAGGGGGGCCCATATAAATACTACAACACGAGAAAGAGATGTCAGACCCGTTTACTCAGTCACCTCCACCAGTATCTGAACCTGTACTCAGAGGAAATAATATGTTTTGAGGACGCATCTGTGACATCCATACGCCCGTTTGAAACAATCGACCGGATTGAGATCCGGCATTTGACGAAGACCTACGGGGGGGATGTCACCGCGGTCTCAGATGTGAGTCTTGATGTCGTCGGCGGAGAACTCCTGGTATTGATTGGAGGATCGGGATCGGGCAAGACGACAACGCTTAGAATGGTCAACCGTTTAATCGAACCAGATTCGGGTTCGGTCAGCATCAACGGCACTGATATCAGGGAATTCGATGCAGTCATCCTCCGGAGAAATATTGGTTATGTGATCCAGCAGATAGGTCTCTTTTCGCATATGAATGTGCGTGACAATATCGGTCTTATCCCGAAGATTGAGAGCTGGAAAAAAGAACGAATCGATGCACGGGTACACGAACTGCTTGAGATGGTTGACCTGCCGCCGGAGACTTTTGCTGCACGCTATCCGCGGGAACTCTCTGGTGGCCAGCAGCAGAGAGTGGGTCTCGCACGGGCGCTTGTCATGAACCCGTCTCTCTTCCTAATGGACGAACCCTTCGGTGCCCTCGACCCGATATTACGAAAACAGCTGCAGGAAGAATTTCTCACCATTAAAAATGACATTGGGCGGACGATCATCTTTGTGACCCACGATATTGACGAGGCGTTCAAACTCGGCGACCGGATTGGTATCATGCATGACGGAGAACTGGTTCAGGTTGGAACACCAGAAGAACTGATCTTCCATCCGAAAACGGATTCTGTTGCACATCTCGTCGAAGCCAACCGGAAATTCCGGCATATCGAAAGTTTCACGGTGCAGGATCTGATGTCACCCCCCCTTTCAAAACGGTATTTTTTCGATGCCGCGATGCCTGTTGCAGAGGCGATGGGACGGATTCTTTCAGAAACCAGTGGCATTGCAGTTATCATGGAGAAAGGAGTGCTGGGGGGGAACAGTTACCCGACACGACATCATCAAAAACCGGAACCGCAGTCTGGTTCTGGGGGGATATTGCAACGGCACCCCCCCTCACGGTTGCACCGGAGGATGCGGTTGTCCCGGTATTGCAGGAGATGAAACAGAAAAACCGATCCTCAGCACTGGTCATCACCACGAAGGGGGAGGTATCGGGAATGCTTATTTCTGATAGCGTCCTCTTCCATATCATTTAGCAGGAGGACAGGCGGGGGGGGAACATGGTTGTTGAAAAGGTAATCGCGGTCTGGAACCAGTTTCACCTGACAGAGAGAACTGTGGAACATCTCCGGATGTTCTCGATATCCCTCGCCATTTCCGTCATTCTCGGTATCACTCTGGGAATTGTGCTCTACCGGCATCGGCGCTATGCAGAACCGGCGTTAAACGGTCTCAATGTCCTTGAAACATTTCCGGATATGGCCCTCCTTGTTTTGCTGATACCTGTCGTGGGAATTGGGGGGGAGGTTCCCACGATGATCGCCTGTATCATCTATTCGTTGCTACCGGTCACCCGGAACACCTACACCGGGCTTGTTTCCGTGAGGCCGGAGATAATTGAGGCAGGAACGCAATCGGCCTGACCGAGGGAGAACTTGTCAGAAAGATACGCATTCCGGTTTCACTGCCGATGATGGCCGGGGGGGGAATCCGAATTGCCATCGTCTTTACGATGGGCATCGTCACGTTGGGGGGGGTATCATCGGTGCCGGGGGGGGACTGGGGGGGCGCCCCCCCTGCAGACGGGCATCGTCCTCCTCCTCCCGGAGGTTATTATCGTCACCGGTCTGTGGGTGGGCATCCTTGCGGTCATCTTTGACGGGTGTGCAGGAATCATTGAGAAACGACTGAGCGTGAGGTACGGGGAATGGTAGCCCTTGAGGCAGTGCTGACTGCCACCGTGCAGCAGGTGGTTCTCGTGTATGCGTCACTCGCGGTGAGCATTCTTGTCGGGATTCCCCCCCTCGCGGTTCTCGCACTCCATAACCGCAGCCTGGAAAAGATCATCATTACCTTTGCAAACCTGGTGCAGGCGATTCCGACATTTGCCGTTGTCGCCATTGTCGTTCCGTTGATGGGCATCGGATTCTGGCCCGCCATCTTTGCGATTATGCTGCGGGCCCTGCTGCCGATTGTCAAAAATACGTGGACGGGACTCTCGTCCGCTGACCCGGCGTCCATTGATGCGGCAACCGGACTGGGCCTGACCTGGTGGCAGACCACCCGGTTCATCCGGTTTCCGCATGCCTATCCCCCCCGATGTTTGCCGGCATCAAATTCGCCGCCGTTCTTGCAAACAGTGTCGCCATCCTGACTGCAATCATCGGTAGCGGGGGCCTTGGCACGCTGGTTTTCGAGGGTCTTGCAGGCATCAATATTACGACCATGCTTGCGGGGGCCCTGCCTGCCATTCTGATTGCCATATTCCTGGATGTCTCATTCACCCGTCTGGAACACCGGCTGATTGCGGGCAGATGGTTTGGCAGCGGTGGCGGCCCGTTCTCCTGAAGATCTTTGCTCTCCTGAATAACACATATATGTCGGTAACTACCTATGCAGTGCGAGGGAATATGCATGAAGGGGGGGATTGCACTATGGGGGGGGAATTTTGATGGCAGGCATACTGATTCTTCTGTGCGTTGCCGCCGGATGTTCGGAGACCGCGGGGGGGGAACCGACGCCACAGGGCCGGGGGGGAAACCGCTACGATTGTTATCGGGGGGGGAAAACCATTCAATGAACAGTACATCCTTGCGGAGATGCTTGGGCTGCTTTTGGAAGAGCAGGGATATAAAACCGAGATCAAGTCAGGAATGAATGACCTCACCCTCTATGAGGGCATCAAAAAAGATCAGGTGGACGTGTATGTCGAATACACAGGGACTGCGTATTCACAACTGCTGAAGCTTCCGCCCCCCCTTGAGACATGGAACCCGGATGTGGTGCATGAAGACGTCGTATCCGGGCTTTCCAAAGAAGGAATTACGGTACTATGCCGACTGGGGGGGTTCCGGGATGATTACACCATCGCCGTCAGGAAAGGCTGGGCTGATGAAAACAATGTCAGCACAATAGAAGATCTTGTGCCATACGCAGGCGACATGGTCTTCGGAAGCGACCTTGTGTTCCATGAACGCGAAGACGGTCTTCCTCGGGTCAGGGAGGTATACGGCATCACCTTCAAAGATGTAAAACCCATGTCGCCGACACTGGTGTATGAAGCAATCGCAAACAAACAGGTCGATGCGATTCCGCCCTACACAACCGATTCACGGGTGGATCTCTACCGTCTCCGGACGCTTGAAGACACGAAAGCAGCACTTCCCCCCTATGAGTCAATGATTGTGATGCGTGATGGTCTCGCAGGCAATGAGAACGTCACCGCGGCACTGCTTGTCCTTGAAAACAGGATTGACACCGAAACCATGCGCAGTCTCAATGCAGAGTTTGATATTGACAAACGTGACGCACGGACAATCGCGAGGGATTATCTGGTCAGGGAAGGGTTGATCTCCGGCTGATATTGGATGGAATGGTGGCGTTACATCGCCGTTTTAGGGTGCTGGATCGGGAAAACAATTCGGCACCCATTTTCGTTTATCTCCCGGCATCGGTGATCCGGAAGAGTTTGTCACCGGGTCTGACCGGAACGGATATTTTTATGCCGCAGTTTTCTCCTTTTTCGACAGACAACACAGACCTGTGATTGATCTGTATCTCGTCGATGACATGATAGTGTGCGGGTGTCTTTTTACCGTAGATGAGAATTTTATCACCGACACTCAACCCGTTCGCACGGATGGCGAATTCTGCCACCCGGATTTTCGTGTAATAGTTTACCACCTCGCCGCAGTAGGTCTTTGACTCTGTTGCCGCAGGCCCCCCCGGCTGATCCAGTCGGTATCAAGACCCTTGTAAAATCCCTCAGTAAATCCCCCCCGGTTGTAGGTCTTTGCGAGTTCTTCAGTGAGCATATCGACAAGGGGGGGAGTATACCTGCCTGCAGCTATTGCGTCCAGCGCCCTCCGGTAACAGGACACGGTTGTCTTCACATATTCTGGGGGGGCCGTATTCTGCCCTCAATCTTAAACGAGCTGATGCCTGCGTCAATCAGTTCGGGAAGTGTCCCAATTGAGCAAAGGTCTTTGGGGGGGCTGAGGACATAATTGTGGCCGAGAATATACGCATTGTCCTCGTCTTCCACATCGATAATTTTGTAGAGCCTCCGGCAGGGCTGTATGCACTGCCCCCCGGTTTGCGGATTTCCCGAATGTCTCGCCGGACAGAAAACACCTGCCGGATTCACTCACGCACATCGCACCATGAACAAAGGTCTCAATCTCACAGTGCAGGTCGTCACGCTTCGCCTCTCTGCTGATGGCAGCGATGTCTCCGAGGGAGCATTCCCGTGCCAGAATAATCCTGTCAGCGCCCATTTCTGCATAGCACCGGAATGCCTGATAGTTTGAGACACTCGCCTGAGTTGATATGTGGATTGGGATTCCTGCTTTTTTTGCCAGATGAAACACTGCCATATCCCAGCAGATGATGGCATCCACACCGGCATCGACGGCAGCCGCCACTGCCTGCTCCACTCTTTTCAGTTCATGGTTGTAATAGATCGTATTGAGTGTCAGATATCCCTTCGTCTGGTGTTCATGCAGGTAACGCATGACGCCCGGCAGTTCATTCAGCTCAAAATTGCCTGCGTTATCCCGCATATTCATATTTTTAATGCCGAAGTACACAGCATCAGCACCATTCTCCACCGCCGTCTGTAAGCATGACCAGTCACCGGCAGGTGCCAGCAGTTCCGTTTTTGTCATCAATTCTCTTTACCCACGCTTGAAAGTTCAATTGTCCCAATCGTCATTTGGAAGGCAACCCTCGTCATTTATTCGATTTTGATTCCAGTGCTCGGGCCAGCCGCGACCGCTCAAGGGCGACGCCCAGCTGCAGGCCGATTGACGATATATTGTCCAGACTGGTTGGCAGGTAGGGTTTCACATCCCTGCTGCCCATGTTTAAGAGGCCCACCACCCGGTCACCGATTTTTATCGGCAGGATGAGCAGGGTGCGCAGCCCGTTTTCTCTCATCGCAGGGTCCAGCATGACAAATTCCGGCATATCGGGGGGGGTGATGTATATGAGATTCCGTTCCCGGAACGCCCGTTCAAAGAGGCCGTCAAACATACCTGATATGCACATCTGCCGGAGATTTTCCGGCATGTTCCGGTGCACCCGTGCCGTCATCTCATCCTTCTCGTCCTTGAGGTAGACGCAGCCCATCTCAAAACCTAGGGAGGACATCGTTGATTCAATGGATTTCTCGAGGATGGATGTCTCGTCCCTGGTGTCGTTGAGTATGCCCGATATCCCGTTCATCGCAATCAGAGTGTTGATAAACTCAGACCTCTCCCGGTCCAGCCGCTGCATCTTCAGGGCGGTAGATATCTCGTCTGCGACAAGCTCCACATTTTCAATCCCGGTGGTGCTCACATCCGTATTCATGAACAACAGTATTGCTCCCGTCGCCCGCTCTTCCTCAATGATTGGCACCGAGACGACGTTCGTTACGGATGCCACGCCGGTTCCTTCCCTCAACAGAGAAATGATCGGATCATCCTCTCCTGCAGAGACGCTCTCCAGCGTTTCCATGCAGCGGGTTATGAGAGGCGAGATGCCAGTCTTGATCTCGTCTGTCACATCAAATGTGCTGTAGGCCGTGTGCATGTCGGCCATAACTATGGCGCAGTGGGCATACGGCAACAACTTTTCCCTGACACCCTTCATCGCCTCCTTTAACAGTTGTGCCTCATCCTGAGCGTTGCCTGCTGCCCGGATGATATACAGCAGGGCTTCAAGGTGTCTCCTGCTCCGCTTTCTGTTGGAAAGATCCTCTCCTACGATGGCAACGCAGCCGGTCTGCACTCCTGTGGCGGGCAAAAAAAGAGAGATCCGGTAGGGCCGGTAGATGCCTGCCTTCTCCATCAGGTCCAGTTCCATGGCATGGGCGATGCCGGTCTTTTTTGCCCTCATCGCCCCCTCCAGCTTCGCTGTCTGGTAGGGTCGGATGAGCTCCCGGATGGTTGCTGCTTCCGGGAAGAGAGATGCGAACAGCCGGTTTCTGAAGATAATCCGCAGATCATCATCCAGCGTCAGCACGATCATCTCGGGATGGTCCAGCCGATCCTCCAGTTCTGCCTTGTGGAGCTGAATTTCGCTGAGTTCAAATGCCATGGACGCCAGCATGCTGACCTCACGGGACGGAGATTCATCATCCGGACAGATACCCATATCCGGTTTTGCATCCGGGGGGGTCTGTTTTACCATCCACAGTTTGTTGCGGCCGATGTGTCGGTAGTCCAGAATCTCTTTTGCATGGAGCATACCCAGATACTTCAGAACAGTCGCCCTGCTCTTGCCGATGCCCATCGAGATCTTGTCAAGCATGCACTCTTCCGGGGGGGTGTGTGACTGCATGTATGACAGGATCAGGTTTTCTGTATCCGAGAGATCAGGTGTTGGCGTCATATGAATCTATACTATATAGTCTAATGTCGCTCCGCCCTTATTAGCGTAACGGATCCGGGTGCTGCCCCCCCGAACAGAGGGATTTCCCGGAATAATCAGGTATGGTCTGCTCGAATTTCCTGAACGATATAGCGACCTGCGTAACTATTAAATATGCTCGAACTATATCATATAGTTAGACGATGAAGTAAAATCTGGGCCCAGAAGCCCGCAGATTAACTTTGAACCACGGAGAGGAAAAACGATGACATACGATATAATCGGAAACGAACTGAAAGAACTGCTTGGACTGAAAGGCAGCCCTGTTGCCGTAAAACTGGTAAAGAACAAGGCTGACATTCCCGCTGGCTATGATAAGGTGCCGGAGAAGAGCCGCCACTGCCAGTTTGTGCAGGATGCCCGGCTTACCGGAACGAAAGGATATGCCACAAAAGAGGAGCACATGTGCAAGGGCGGTGCCGGTGTCATGGGTATCGAACCCATCCCCCCCGAATCTGTCGCCAAAGGGAACACCTACCACAAACTGGGCAACTTCAAAACAGCAGAAGGGGCACTTGACACAGTCAATGCCATCCCGAAGAGCAAGGGGAGTTACTATGCATCCCTTTACTCCCCCCCACTGGAGACTGCGGAATTCGAGCCCGATGTTGTTGTGATCGTTGCCACACCCCCCCGACAGGCGCTGAGACTGAGCCAGGCCTATCTCCACGAAAAAGGCGGCAGAGTATCCAGTGACTACTCCGGCATTCAGTCGCTCTGTGCCGATGCGGTCGTCGCCGTCAGAGAGCGGGGCGTGCCGAACATGACACTGGGCTGCAATGGCTCGCGGAAGTTTTCCGGCATTGCAGAAGAGGAAGTCATCCTCGGTATCCCGCCGAAGAACCTGCCTGCCATCGCTGAGGCGCTGAAGATGTTCAAAGACAAGTGGGGATGATCATGGTAAAGACCATCAATGCACAGGGAATCAAATCCCCCCCCAATTCAGCCATCCTCGCAGATAATGTCATCAAAAACATGGATGACCCCCCCGGAGAGGAGATACGCTTTACGCTCAGCCCGGGTGCTGAGGAGGGCATGGATGCCGTCGCCCGTAGGCACGGCTACACGCTGGAGATCACGAACTCAGATAATCTTATTGAGGCCCGAATGATGCCTGCAGGAAAGACCATGAAGGAAATTAACGTAACGGGGGGGACTTCTGTCCCGGCCCCCCCGTGATCACCGTGGGCAACATCCTTGCCACTCTTTCCACAGGAGAGAGAATGAAGGTGATCGCCGCCAGTCAGGAGACTCTGGACGACATCACCATGGCGGTGAAATCCGCAGGTTCCACCGTTGTTTCGCAGGGCACAGAAGGGGGGGAACGCTACTACCTGATCGCCGAGAAGGCAGAGAAGCAGGAGCCGTCTCAGCCGTGGTGAACCGCGACCGTGTGGTGATTGCGCAGAGCAATGGCATCGGCAACGCCGAGCGGGCGTATGCGACCTTCCTCTTCTCGCAGGTAGCCCTGAGCATGGGCAAAGAGGTCACCATCTTCCTGTTGATGGACGGTGCGGGCATCGCAAAGAAAGGCAATGCGGCAGGGGGGGTGAAGCACCCTGATTTCGAGCGGCTGGATCTTCTCATGGACAAGGTGATCAAGGCCGGTGCAACCGTCTATGTCTGTGAACTGAGCGCAAAGTTCCGGGGGGCATCGGCCCGGACAATCTGGTTGACGGCGTCCGGCTTGCCGGTGCCGCCACCTATCTCGAACTGGTGAGCAACCCTGGCAATGCCATCGTAAATTTCTGAGGTGAAAAAAATGGAAATAACATATCAGGTCATTGCCCTTGCAGTCATGTTCAGTGGAATCGTCAGCGGGTTTATCACCTTCAGGATGCTGGGGATGAAACTGGCGCCCCCCCATTTCGGTGCGCTCATACTCGCCCTGCTAGTCACTGTCGCCGCTGTTCTGACCGGAAATATCGCCGTCGCGTATGTGGCTGCACTCCTGCAGACAGTAGCCGCCGCCACGGCCTACACCCAGATGTGGACAACGCTGAAGTACAGCTTCCAGACATCACCGGGATACGGGCCCCACCTTGCACTGGTGACGCTGCTTCCGGTGCTGGCTTTGGCCGGAGTGATGCTGTAACCCTATTGCGGATGCCATATCTTCCACAGATACCCCACACAACCACTATTTTCCACAAAATATTTTTTCATAACATCCGGATAAATCCTGGCAATTTCATGAATCAAGCGTACAAAACCATAATTTTCACGCCCTCTTTCTGTGGCACCAATCCTCGTCTCACCGCCCCCCCCGCCACGGCTCCCGCAGGTGGCAGGGCAGCAATCACGCAGCGGGCAGGTGCCGCAGTTCCGGGGGGTGGGTGGGACACCCGGTTACCGCAGCATACCCGGCAGTGAGCGCTGCCGCATCATCCCCTCCATATGCATCCCTGAGCCGGGCCGCCTCAATGGCGACCTCATCCGGGACTGATTCCGGGTAGTACCCACTCCACGCTACATCGGAGAGTCCCGCCTCCCGGCACATTTCACAGAGACGTTCCATCTCATCACGCGACGGGCCGGGGGGGTGATAGTAGAGGACATTGTTGGGCCGGAACCCGATGAGGCGGTAGGGCACCGTTGCATCAAGAGAGGCGATGAACTCCGCGATGGCGACCACCTCGCCATCTGTCATCCCGGGAATGACCACTGTCCGCAGAACCCGAATCTTCTCCCGACCCTCATGCACAAGATACTCTGCATTCCTGAGCACCGGGGCGACCGGAGCACCGGTCAGGGCACGGTGGAGTCCATCGGAATATGCCTTTATCTCGAGGGTGATAACATCGCAGAAGCGAACCGTCTCCGCCATTGTTTCCTGTGTTGCAAATCCACCGGTTGAGAGCCCAATCCCACAGCCAAGTTCCTGCCGATCCACCTCACATGCTACCTCTCTGATGTAGGGGGGGAGGTGGATGATCGGGTCACCACCGGTGAAACTGATAGTGTGGATGGAAGGCCCTTCAAAAG
This sequence comes from Methanogenium cariaci JCM 10550, assembly GCF_001315945.1. Taxonomy (GTDB): domain Archaea; phylum Halobacteriota; class Methanomicrobia; order Methanomicrobiales; family Methanomicrobiaceae; genus Methanogenium; species Methanogenium cariaci. The sequence continues at coordinate 27,713 of NZ_BBBG01000004.1, forward strand.
CCGTAATTCGCTCCTTAGCGTCAGCCACCAACACCGCCGGCGGCACATACCCGGCATAATACCAGCCGGGATCAGGATACTGCGAGATGCGGTAGGCGTTGCAGTGGAGACAACGGTAACAGCAGCCAGCCAGGGTGACAATGTAACTCCGGAGGGACGCAGAACACATCGTTGCTGCCACCTCTGCCTGACCAACACGGCAGACACCAGTTTCTCCCTGCAAACGGTCAACACCACACTGCCACTCACACAGGCGGCATGAACGATACCCTTCCATACCTTCCGTTGGCGTGCGGCCCACTAAGAAGGTATGGGAAAAGTGAAAGAGTGTTTCTCAGAAGCATGTTCTATGACGGGAAAAAAAGAGGGAGAAACCTTCACGGCTCCTGCTGAGTGGAGCAGTGAATCCCGCCACCGCCGAAGTTGATCGGGATGGTGCTGATCATCACTATCGTGCGGTTGGGGGAAGAGCGACTGCAAAATCTCTTCCGCCTTTTTATCAGACTCTTTCAGCGACTCCGGCATCCCCCCCATATCAGGCATCCAGTATTTCTGGCCGAGCACAATATCATTTGATATTAGGAAATTGCAGTAACTCTGGGCTGGTACAACCGTTACCGGCTGGCCGAACGGGAAGGCGGTACCGTCAGTATACTTCGCATAAGCGGTCAGACTTGCATACGCTTCGTCCTCGGGTGTGGCGGTGAAATAGATCATCTCGGGCACCGGCATGCGGACAATCTTAAACGGCTTGCCGTCCTGATCAACGGCGTTCTTCAGAATTTCATAGTTTGCCTCCATCCTGCGCCGGTTTTCTGCCGCCACCTCACTTTGTGCCGCTTCCTCCTCAGTCACCTCTGCGAGCAGGATAGTGTCCGATGAAACAAACCGGCAGTATTCATCCACATGGTTATTGGCGGCGGCCGTACGGTAGGCAACACCGACACCATCGGGGCCGGGAATCGTCGTGGTGTCGTAGCGGTCGTCATCGACAAGCCCCCCCTGCTTCAGCCAGATGATATTTGTCACCCCCCCAAAGAGCCGCCCAAACTCACTCTCGAATTCCTCGCGGGCCAGATTCGGATTCCGCTGGAACTCGCAGGCCTCGGTGGTGATGAGCGTGCCCTTTCCGTTGAACTCCCGGTCTCCGCCCTCACTGACCAGCCGGGTCATGACGCTCTCCAGCCCCATATCGGCCGCCACATCGCGGTCGATACGCTCCATCATGCGTGACTGCACGTCACTCTCTGCAAAGTAGCCCCAGCAGTTAAATCCGCAGTCGATAATCCGCTTCTCTCCGTCGGGATTGACGGTGAAGATGGGGGGGCCGAAATCACGCCAGTAGAGCATGGTGAAGTTCTTCTCATAAAATGAGATGTTGCCTGTCGGGATACTGTTCTCATTCAGAACAGAGAGCACATGCTCCTTCTGTGCACTGTCAGGCACACAAATTTTGACATGCACATTTGGTTCAAGTGCACGGACGATATCAATCATCACAACGTCAGTCGGATAACCGTTGATGTACTCTTTCGTCAGCCACCCCAGCCAGACCGTGCTCTGTTCTTCAAACTCACCCGGAAATCGCCAGGAAGTATCCTTTTGTACGTTTTTATCCATTTCATCATCACCCATAAGTGCACATCCTGCAGGAACCAGAAGAGCAGCAACCAGTATTAATCCGCCAAGGTACAGGCTCGTTCTTGATGTATGTTTCATAATTAACTCACCAGGTATGATTGAAAGTCATCATATGTGGGATAAAATACTTATCATTTGAGATTTGGCACTAATATTAAATCAAATAGAGTTGATCAGGAGTGATTGAGGAGGCAGCACCCGTATGCGGGGGAACTCAAAAAATGAAGTTATTGTGTGTTTTCTTTCTTCAGCTTTGCTTCCAGCTGGTCGAGGAGTTTTCTTATTTCCTCAATTTCCTCAACTGTGATCCCGTCCCCCCCTGAAGCAGCGGTGCCGGTATCTGATATCACTTCCCCTCTCCACAGGGTGATCACTTCGTCAAGGGTGTCGGCCACAAAGGTCTCTCCGCCATGCGCCACAACGAGCCCTATCTCCATGACCTCGCCGGTCTGTGATATGACCGGGATGATCCAGATTTCCTCTCCATCGAGGATATACATGATCGGCTGGACGATCTCAAGGCCCGAGGCCATTGCGACCAACTGGTTCTGCTGGACATTGGCGGCTGCACCGAGGTCATTGTAGTATCCCGGTGCCTGATAGAAGGTGAAATCACCGTTCTGGGCATCGCAGAGGACATAGCCAATCATCGAGGCATCCTTGCCCGGTGTGGTGATGGCACTGAACCAGTACTGGTTGCCGTCCGTTCCTTCTACCATATAGACATCCGGGTCTCCGGTGGTGAGAGTCGCCCCCCCGGCGGTGCCGTGATCAATGTAGACCTCGCCGGTCGGGTATTTGAGGTTGCGCTGGCCCCCCCACCATGAGTTGATCCATCCGTCAGAGAACCGGCCCCACCAGTCAAGGTAGATTTCGGTGAGGTCTTCGTCCCAGACCCGCTGGATCCAGGACGGCTGCTCGCCGATGTTGTAGAATTCATTCGTGCCGGTGACGGGATCGGTGATGACAATGCCCTGTGGCACTTCCCCGATGAGACCATAGAGGGCCGGTTGTGTAAGGAGAGTGACCCACCGCGGACTGTTCTCCGTATTCAGCTGGAAGACCGGGTTATGGATGACATAGGCGGGGGGGTAGTCCTCCCAGATATGCCGGGTCAGATCATTTTCGAGGATGGCATTCGGGGGGGTGTAGATCATGGGAATGCCGGTGATGCGCCGGGGTTCGGCCCGGGGGGGGTCTTCAGCGGAGACGATGACATATCCTTCTGTGCCTTCATAGGCATAGATGAGGGATTTATCGAGAGATGTGTAGTCCAGCGGTGCCAGCCACTGAAGTTCACCGTCAATGAACTGGACATCAGGCTCAAAGACGCCCACCTTATATCCCAGATTTCCAATGACTTTGTCGGCCCGCCAGATTGCGGTCTTTGACGAGGTCAGTCTGATGTGCTGGGTGTCGATGAGGTCGGTCACATTCTCTGCCGTCTCAACCTGCGGAATCTCGGCAAGAGCCTGTGCCCCCCCGATGACCTGTGCCGCGGGTATGAACATGGGTATTATAAAGAGTGCGAGCGTCATGGCCGCCCCCCCCGATAATTTTCATCTCGTCCACATTGTGGATGAATGACGAGGCAAACCCACTCACTGCAACGGAACCGGTAATATATGCGAGAATCGTTATCGGTATTAAAGCCGGTGTTGTGATGTAGAGGGCCGCCCCCCCTGATACAATTCCCCCCGAGGAGGATGAGGGCGGGGTGGTTCAACTGGAGTTTTTTGTCTTCAATACGGAAGGCCCAGATTGCCGTCAGGACCAGCCAGAAGAGTATGATCAGGATACTCATTTGTGTAGATAAGGTGGGTTTCTATGCTACATGAGAGTATAGTTTAGAGAGCCGTGTTTCCCAGATATTTTCTCATCAAAATTCCGGGAATGGAATCATTAAACAAATACGGCGCCAAGAGTTTCTTCTCAGGACCAAACGCTGGTATGACCGGATTTCATATCTATATCATCCAAAAATCAGACTGATCCTGAGTAAATTTCCCGGATCATTCCTATTGTGTCCCGGACTTTGTTGTGATAAAAAAGAAGAGATAAAAAGCCCTGTGACGGATTTATTTCACCGGATAAATCTGGGCATCCCGTGCGGCTTTCACATCAACGAGGCAGTACCCGTTGCTGCCGTCGCTCCCGTCAAGGTCGTCCCAGTTGGTTTCAAACTCCTCCTGTCCAGCGGCAAGGGCTTCCTCGAAGGTGTTTGTGGAAAGCATCGTCGTTTCAAGCGCATGGATTTCATCTCCGTCATCGGTGGTCGCCCAGGCGACGTAGGCATGACCGGGGATCATGACGATGTAGGGGGGGCGCATCGTCAGGGCCTCAAGGGCCGAGGCAAAGAGGACGGCGCCGTCGATGCAGTTTGCCGACTGGAGGCCGAGGGACACATCGGGAGTGCTGATCCTCTGGACATATCCCATGGGCTCAAAACTGGAATCAAGGTTGACATAACTGACTCGGTAGTTTTCTTTGAGGGCATTATATATGGCCTTGACCTGCAGGTCGGCGTAGGCGGCTTTTTCTTCCGAAGTGCATTCGTCGCCGCACTGGTAGCCGGGGGGGAGAGATCGGATCATATCAAATGTGGCATATCCTGGATCGTTCTCCGGGGGTTGCATACTCCTTTGCCTTCGCGAGCAGTTCCTTTACTGCTGGGGAGGAGGGTGTGACGAAGACGGGCAGATATTCGTAGAGGTAAACTGTTTCCCCCCCGTCGGTGTCGGTTATTTCATAGACCATTGTATCGGCAGGGAAGAGATCGATTGCGGCGGTCTGCTCGTCGTAGACATGCCAGCCATCCGGGGGTCTCATACTCAACCGTCATATGCAGGTTCATCTTCGTCGGTGTGGTGACGTTGTCGATGGTTTCGGGTCTGATGATGAGGGTCTGAGTTACCTCTTCTTCCTCATACGGGGGGGTTAGTTCAACGGTTGTCACCGCAGGTGAACTGTAGCCGTCAAAGACGGAAGTCATCCGAATCGAGATGCTTTCATTCCCGTTATTTCTGATGCTATAGATGCAGTCGGGCTCTTCGCGGTAGGCGAAGGTGTTGTAAAATGCGAGCGGATACTGGCTGGAATATCCCATTTCTGCGGATATCGGGCCGGTTGCCTCGTCATCATAGTCAGAGAGACAGCCGGGGGGGGATGGCGATGGTGAGGAAAAGGGCCAGTATCAGTGCGAAAGGCAATGTCGGTTTCATAGTGAGTCCCATGTTATGGTTATATATTCAGGAAATTAGGAAATAAAGACTGTTAATTTAATATATTCCATAGCATAGGCAAGGATGATTTTGCCTCTGATGAAGATGAGAAAGGAGATGTTGTTTCCGTAAGCACGGAGAATTCTCAGGAATTTGAGACCGTCAGCATCTGGAAATCAGATACAAATACATCGAATTCCCTGGGACAAAATCTGGATTACTGCATCAGAGAGGGCAATCTACAGATCTCACAGGGAGAAAATGATATATTTTGCAAATAAACCCGATTGAGGGGCACGGATCACATCTATCCATTTTTGGCAAGGCACTGTTTCAGATTCGTCACAATATCAAATCGACAACCGGACTAATGCACAGAATTACGATTTCAAAAGGAAAACCTGGATATTTCCTTTAATCTAACGAGACTCCCAGATCACAACACCCATCATTATTCAAATCAGTCCAGCAGGAACACCCCCCCGGCGATCCACAACAATGACGTCCAAACGGGCATGTCCCTGCAAGCGATGAAGAATCATCTCCGGAGTCATTCTCCTCATCTGACTCAATTGTGTCTGTATTGTTGTCCTGATATTTCTCCGGCGGATATAATACAAGCTCATCCTGGACATCTCCTGCATTATCAGTAGATAAGCATCCGGCAAAGCAACTGAACATACCAATAATCAGAGTAATCTGAATGAAATATTGAAAACTTCGTATTTGCAAATATATCACCTCAAGGATGTAGTTTCCTTCGTGTCATTGTTACCAGCCATTTTCGATGCATAATTACATGCGTCATCGTCAAAACACATAACGCCAATCCTGACCAGTCATGAATTACTGTCATAACCCCCCCAATGTTCATACTTTGATAATTCAGTCCCAAAAAATGAATGAGACCAGGCCATTTGATGATGCCAGTGATCCCACACAATATAAATGACAGTAACATTGCCATATCAATATTATAATTTATATCTTTTCGATTCATTTCTGTTTTCAAACCAATATGTCGTGTTTTTTGTCAATGCGAAATCCCTTTCGTGCAATAATTTCCTTCAAAATTACCATTTTTCAAACATTTTCAAAGAATGATATATTTGTATAATATATGTTGTGAATGTCCCGTCAATGACCCGTAATAATTACTAAAGACTGTTTTTATGATCCGTATTCGATGAAATATTAAATATGGAACATACCTCAGGGCATCTATTGTGGTAATTGGGATATTCAGAAATTTCACCTGCCTTTGAAAAGGAGTGGGCCTAAGGAATTATCACCCTCATTTTCTCCTCATAACCACCAGTCCGATGCAGAATGCACATAATAACGTGAGAAAAATCCCCCCACCCAGAACATCCGGTGATTCGTCCGGTTCTTCAACCTCATTAAATATTTCATAATCCGGTTTCTGAAGCATTCCATCCCTGACAGATGTGTAATCGGATACAAACTGCCTGATTTCATCCTTACTTGCAGTCTTCTCGAACTTCACTTTTTTCCTCATTTCCGCGAAACCTTCCGGGAACATATCTTCCGAAACCGTGAGCATAACAGAATCTCCGGTGGAAAGCCGTGATACTTCAAACCAGTAACTATCAGGAGTTCTTGCTTTTGAAGCCTTCTTTATTGCAGACGGGGGGGATTGATTTGTAAGAACAGATCCGTCAGACAGGATCAGTTCCATTTTTCCCCGGGTGTTGGAGTCCATGTCAGAACCAGTGCCTGTAACATACCATGCAGCATGAACTGAGCCGTTTGAGATGAGACCACACTTCAGGCCAATATCTGATCTTTCAGGAATTTCATCTCCCCCCCATATTTCATTAATGCCTGATAGAATCGCCCGGTATGTACATGCACAGCAGACGCAGACATCAGGGTTTTTCCCTTCAAGCATTCCATGATATTTTCCGACATCATCAACGCTTATTTCCACCGGCACCCCCCCATTGTCTGATACAACGATCGGCCCAAGATCAACTTCAGGAGCAGGAGACGCACCAGGCATGTGAGCAGAAACACCCTGGCAAAGCACAAGAGCTGCAAACAGAACAAATAATCCAATCTTTTTCATAATACACCAATTTTTAAATTGTTATTTTCCCATTCAAATATTACGTAATTCGGTAGTAATCAACAGTGGCCGAAAATAATTCGGAAAAACGCACAATCAACAGAGATTTATGGAAATAAAGAAAAAACCCAACTTCAATCAGTTTCAGTTCTAACCATCCGAAATAGCAAAGAGCTATCGTGTCAGTCAGATTCCCTGCCTATTGTATGGTGTCATCCTTTTTCCTCTCTCTTTGATCTCCCGTATTGGGAAATCTGAGGACATAATGGGTGTATTTTTATTCATATTTTTTGTTGGAAATATACGGTCTTTAATGCCTTTTATTTGCGAAAATAATGGTTGATTACGGATTACTAAGGGGTCGTTATTGATGGATATTTTGGGAGGATATATTGTATATCTCCGATCGGGATCCGCCCACTCCGCGCTTCTGTGTGGATCCATTTTTCCTGCTCAGATATCCGCAGGATGTGCTGTTTAAGAGTTATTTGACCACAGACATCGGTACATTGCCCAAAATAACGGGAAAAATACCGTACAACTGCAGGAAAAAGAGCAGACAGCATGTCCGGTGCCCGACCCGGAATGTATACACAGTATCCAGGGATAAGATACGGAAGGTGAGTGCAACCAGTAACGTTCTCATGAAAAATCCACTTCCAGTGAGGAGACGCATACTCCTCCCCCCTCTCTTTAAGCGTGAATTAAAACCTGCCTGCCATGAGCACAAACAGGTCTGATTGGGGAACCGGGGGAGTTTCGGTGTCACCGACAGAGATTGTTTCGTCCGGGTAGCCCAGTTTTTCGCAGATTGCAATCCTGCATGCAGAACCTTTCGCCCTCAGGTGATCAGCAAGAACGGACGGAACAAATCCGGGGGGGTCTGCAATGACAAAGACAATTTTGCCTCGTGCAATCTCAAAACAAATCTCCCGAACTGCCTGTTCATGATCCCTGGCATGGGCGTTCACGATTGCCGTTGTTGTCATGGCTACGCCCAGTTTTGCACAGGCGTACTGGTAGGAAGAGATGCCGGAAATTACCTCCCCCCCCAGATAGCCGAGCCCCGCGAGCATGGGGGGGTCTCCCGTTGAGAGGACGACTGCATGCTCCGGCAGATTTCGGAGAGCCTGGTAATCCGTGATGACATGAACGGCACACGTGCTGCGGATGTGGGCCGCGGCACGAACAATTGCCCGATCAGAGCCATAGATGACATCAGCTTCCCGTATTGCGGCAACGGCCTGCTCCGTGAGCATCCCCGGCCCGCATCCGACACCAACAACAATCACTGTGAATCCCCCTGTATTCTTCCCTCACGATCGATGATGACCACCTGAACGTTCGGCATGCGCTGTCTGTAGTCGGTCAGATTTTTCTCAAGTATCGCTGTCCACTGTTCTGACATGGTTAACTCCTCAACCGTCCCATATCCGGTGCCTTCGAGAATTCCGGGATTGATAAACTTCATTATCAGCGCCGGAAGACCACAGAGGATAGCCTCTCCTCCGGCAGCCTCAATACCCCCCCTCTCCATGAATTTGCCCACCAGCACCACTTCACTTTCGGGAAAGAGCAGCCTTGCATACCGCAGGCCCACCCTCCCGGTGGTCAGCACCGGCATGGCGGCACGGCTGATTCTGTCGAAGACATCCTCTGAGAGGTGGTCATCCCACGGTTCGACAAGACCCGTTGAGCCCAGCACAGAGATGCCTCCGACAACTCCCACCTCGGGTTGAGGGTCTGTCTGCCGATATTCGCACCGTCGGGTATGGTGAGTGCAACAGAGACTCCGGTCAGATTGAGGGTGCGGGCCGCCTCCTCTATCGCACCCTGTATCGTCTGCATCGCGGTATGGCTGATTGCCGCATCGCCGATCTGATATCGCGGCGTTGTTCGCTCAAACCGTCCGATGCCCGCACCTGCATGAAGGGTGAGACCGGATGCGGTCTCTGTTGCCCGTGCACAAAAAAGCAGTTCTGCGGTGATATCATTCGTATAATCGCCGGAGTATTTCCGGGCGGCACCCGACCCGTCCCGTCCCTCTGCCCTGACCTCACATCCGAGGCCGCAGGGAAGACTGATGAAAACCGACGATACCGGTGCTCGCAGGGACAAAACCGCCGCCTTGCATGCAGCAGCGGCAGTTGTCCCGGTGGTAAACCCCCCCGCTTCAGAATAGTGCCTTTGGAGGTGAGCACTGCGAGGCCCTGTCTGACCTGTTCGAGGGCTGTTTTGTCTGCGCATACCCTGACCCACTCGTCAGGATATGCGAAGCCGGTCACCGGATCGTGTATTGTCATCGTCTTATCGCCGGTCTTCAAGGTGCATCGTGATTATTTCGTTTAAGGACGCTACTGCAGGGGGGGGTGTCCCTCCGCGTGTCCCAATGTTGGAGATGGATGGGACATTCTTTGTACGGAGCAGCTCCTTTGATTCCTTTGCATTGACAAACCCGACCGGAGTGCCGATGACGAGCGCGGGCATCATTCCTTTGTCGATCATTTCACAGACCGAGATCAGGGCCGACGGGGGGGCATTGCCGATGACGACGATCGCATTCTCAAGCTGATCCTGCAATGCGATAAAACCCGCCGATGTCCGGGTGATTCCCTCTTTTTCGGAAATGTCCGCACCATAATCCAGCGCACAGAGCACATCGGAATGGTGCTCTTTTTTCCGGATACCCGTCTGCACCATCCTGATATCCGTGATGACGGGTGCTCCTGCCGAAAGGGCCCAGAGCCCTGCGTCTACGGGATTGTTGGTGAAGGCCATGAGGTCAGCCATAACAAAATCCCCGACCGCGATGGCGCATCGCTGGCGGATTCTGTCCTCGGGCGTATCGTTTCCGACCACCGCACGGGCAAGGCCCCCCCTGCTCGTGGAAGAAATTTTGTAGCCCTCAGTGGTGTCCGCTCCCGGATCAATATACGTATTTTTGGTCATAGCCCCCCCTCGGTGTGATCATCTGCTCTTTTCCGCAGGCCGTCCCCCCCATGCGTGATTCGTCTCCGCCGATAATTACGATGGACCGCATATCGACAAAGCTGTCATCCGCAAAGAGCGTCTTCAGGGTAAAGAACCGAACTTCCTGTTCGTCCCGGAATGCATTCTTCACAACGGTCACCGGCACGTCTTCATTTTTGTACTGCAGTGCAATGACGATGGCCTGTGCAAGATTATCCGGGCGGCCCTGCTCTTCGGGTTGTAGATTGCGACCGGCACCCCCCCCATCTGAAAGGCGAGAGCAAGCCGTTTCTCGATAATTTCCCCCCCCGGGGTCAGGAGATCCGAGAGTGAGATGGTGACATAGTCCCCCCCGGAAAGGGGGGGGAACCAACAAGTGAGGCTGCTGCGGTTGCCGCCGTCACACCGGGTACGACTTCATAGTCGATGCAGGAATTGTCATGCTCCAGCACTTCCAGCACGATGCTTGCCATACCGTATACGCCCGGATCGCCGCCGCTGACCATGCAGACGGTCTTTTCTTTGGCAAGCTCCACACACCGCCGGGCCCGTTCGACCTCTTTGCCCATGGAGCTGCGGATGATTTCTTTGCCCTCCAGCAGGTCTTCAATCAGCCGGAGGTAAAAGTCATTGCCGATGATGATATCCGATTCCCGGATAACCTCTTTTGCCCGTCCGGTCAGCTGTTCCTTTTTTCCGGGGCCGATGCCCACGATGAAGAGTTTTCCGTTGTTATCGGATGATGGCAACGGTCACCCCCCCTCCGTATGCTTGTTTTTTCATGATGATTTCTTTCCTTTTCGAGAGGGCAAGCGCCGCAGGTTCTGCGACCCCCCCCGGCAGCCCCCCCAGTTTATCGAGAGCCCGTGACGGCGAAGGGGGGGATGTTCTGCCCTGATGAACGCATCGTCCACCACGATCAGGTTCCCCGTTCAGCTCCCTGACTGCCTGTATCAGCCCGGCTTCATCCTTCTTGATCTCAGCCGTGGCGTATGCCAGCACATACTCTCTGGCAATACCGGCATCGGCACATGCCGATGCAAGGGCATGGAGAATTTCTTCTTTTTTGGTTCCTCTCCTGCAGCCGATGCCGACAATATACTCGCCTTTCTTCAGCAGCACCGAGACTCCGGGTGATGCGATGGCAATGGCCGAGGATGCAATCAGATGTATCGCGACCTTCCCGTCAAGGATGCCCGCGTTGACCGTTCGTGTCGAGTCTTTGTTGATGATCTCAAGTCCCCGTTCTGCTGCGGTTGACTCCACCGAAGGCAGATGCCGTGTCTCGGTGGCGGTGGTAATAACCGGGTGCAGCCCGAACTCTTCCAGACGTTTTGCCATTGCGTTCCCGCCGTGGTGTCCACCGAGAACAGGGATGGCATACCGAAAGTCGGGACTGACGACCACCAGACACGGGTCAGTCCATTTGTCGTGCAGGTGAGGGGGGGTGGCAGACCGGATTGCAATCCCTGTGGACATGACCGCGATGATCGTGTTGTAGCATTCAAACGCCCTGCCAAATGCCCCCTTTTGAGTATACGACTAAGTCGGCATCTATCCCGTCTGCCAGTTCCTGTGCCCGGGCCGCCGTAGTTTCCAGGGATATTATGACTGTGTCTGTCATCCGTAGAGGTGGGAATGGGTATAGGACGGCCCGTCGGGGTTCACCACGTCACCGATGATGATGAGTGCGGTCTTCTCAATGCCTGCGGCCCGTGCCTTCTGTGCGATATCGGCAACGGTTCCGCGTACGGTCTTCTCGTCAGGCCAGGTCGCGTGGTAGATGACTGCGGCAGGTGTCTCCGGGGGGGGTAGTGCACCTTTGCCATGATCTGCTCCAGCTGTTCGGTGCCGAGAAAGATCACCATCGTCTCTCCGAGGGCCGAGAGTTCCGCGATCTTGTCCTCGTCCAGTGTCTTTCCGGCGGGCCGGGTGATGACGACCGATTCGGACACCCCCCCTTTGAGAGTATACTGGATGCCAAGGGACGCGGCCGCCCCCCCGAAGAACGATGAGACGCCGGGAACGCGTTCGACGTCAATGTCTGCGGTGTGCAGGATATCCACCTGCTCGATGATGGCGCCGTAGAGTGCGGGTCCCCCCCGGAGTGGAGACGGACGACCGTTTTTCCGCTCTGTGCCGCCGCAATCATAATATCCGTCATATCGGCAAGCTTCATCCCCCCCCAGCTGTCATATTTTTCCGTGGCAGGGCAGGCATCTACAAGCTCCGGGTTCACGAGAGACCCGGCATAGATGAGGACATCGGCCCGGTCCAGTATTTCCTTTCCTTTTACGGTGATAAGACCGGGATCGCCGCATCCGGCCCCCCCGACAATGTATATCGTTGACATCTTTTTCTCACTTCCCTGCATAAAGAATACTGAAATAGGGACTCTCTTCCGGGAGTTCATCTGTCTGATAGATCTTCTGACCGTCCATATACATCTTCTCGGCGAGAATGAACCGCTGATATCCTGATTTTTTCAGTTCATCGGCCGTCTCTCTGGACGTCTCACCTTCAGACGGATGGTTGCGGTCTGCTCAGACCCGTCGGTAATTTCGATACCGCCATTGAGGGTGATACCCGCAGCGGAGGCAAAGGCGGTGATGGAACTGACGCCGGGGGGGACAGCGGTATACGCAATTTCCGGATATTTCCTGTCCAGTACTTCACAGAGTCGGCCGAAGGTACCGTAAAAATTCGGGTCTCCGAGGATACAGAAGACGGCAAGACCTTCTTTTGCACCAGGAGCGATGATGGCAGCGTTCTTCTCAATGCACCGGGTGATATGATCTTCATCCGCAGTCATGGGAAAGGAGAGCACCACCGGGTCTTTCCGGTAGGGTGCGATGATATCCTTTGCCACGTTTCCGGGCACAAATACCTGATCCGCTGCTTCGATCAGTTTCACTGCCTTTACGGTCAGAAGTTCCGGGTCTCCGGGGGGGCCAATGCCAACGGCGACCAGCATCTACTGTTTCACCTCTCCGACGATGATGTATACGGGATTGATGGGCTGAAACATGATGTCGCCCACCAGTTCATGGGAGCGTGAGACCTGTATGTGGAGGGCCTCAACGAATATGCCCAGTTCTTTCATTGTTCTGACCGTCCGTGAGACGGTATCCAGGAGAACGGCGTTTACCACAATTCTTCCCCGGACAATCTCTGCGAGCTTTTCCAGCACGGTCTCGATGTTACCCGAACCCCCCCGACAAAGGCGCAGTTCAGCTCATCGATGTCATCCAGCACGTTGCCTGCCTCGCCGTGAATCAGGGTGATATTGTTTTTTTCTGCCGTTTCAATCGCCTTTTTTGCGTATTCAACTGCTTCAGCACGTCTGTCGATTGCATATACGCGGCTGCATCGCTCAGACGCCTGAATGGATATCTTTCCAGTGCCGCATCCGATGTCAGCCATCACATCTCCCTCGTTTATCCTGAGTTTGAAGAGAGATACTGCCATCACTTCGTCCTGGGTCGGTCCGCCTTTGAGTCCCATTAATGCATGCATTATTTGTTTTAATTAAAATAAAGTGTTGCATATCCGCGGGCGAAGCAGAAGCTCAGGCAGCATGCAATGAAAGAAAGAGGAAGGGAAAGAAAACAGAGAGCAGATGCATCTGTTATGCCGGTTGATGAAATCTGGATGCGTTGTTCTGCTGCAACGAAATTGATAGTTTAATAAAGTTATTTTGTTATAACACAATTAATGCAGAATTTATCCATCATCCTCACAAGTGGTACTCTCATTGGGATTGCCGTTCTGGCGATGAAATCCGGCCTCGGATGTGGCCTTTCAGGACTGAACAAAAGGGAAATGATTGGATTTGCCGCCGGATACGGCATTGTTGCCTTCCTTGTCGGACTGATTGCAGCGCTCATCTCCCCCCCGGAGGTGACCGACATGGTTCTGGGTGCCGGTCTGGGCATGCACCTCATTATTGCTGTGGGACTGGTCTATTTCGGCATACAGACACGAAAGAACTGGCTGTCGGGAAAAAAAGACATATCACGCCACACTTTCCTCTGGGTATCCGCTCCGTGTCCGGCATGCATGACCGCGACCTTCCTTGCATGCATCGTCCTGACCGATTCCACCGGCATTTCCGGCATTATCGTCAGTTTCATCGTCTCCCTCATTCTCGCTTTCGGTATTGTGGTATCAGCTCTTGGTATATCATGGGCATCTGCCCGGGGGGGCGGATGGAAAAATCCGTCCCGTCTGGGAGGTGCGATGATCATGCTCGGTCTCTTCTACCTGCTCTGCCCGCTTGTCATCCCGGCATACATTGAAGCACAGCAGCTTCAGGGGGGGAAGATCATCATCGCATCTCCGCCGGATACCGGGATTGGCCTTCTCATTCTCTGCATACCCATCTGCGTCGGGTTTGTGATCAGCAGGATGCAGCGTGCATCGTCCGGGGGGGGAGGCAATAATGGAAGTCGCATCATCTGTGATGGAAGTCCTGTTCCTCTTCTCTGAGGCACTGCTTTATCCGGCCATCCTGCTGTTGATCGCTCTTGTCATCTGGGCGCTTGTCATGATCGGCCAGGTCATATCGGAATATTCCGGAAGAATACGGGATATCAGTCAGATCCGGGAGGCAGGCAAACGAGCGTACACAGAGATCAACGCAAAGAACTCTGCCGGTGCCCGGGAGGCTTTTGCCACCATCCCCCCCTCAACCCTATGGTCAGGAAGTTTGTCACGGATATCAGTGCCTTCTTCGGGGACGCCCGGTTTTCGCTCGAAGCAGAAAAGCTGCTCCAGGACTATGAACTCATCATTGGAAAAGAGCTGCAGCACCTGAAGATCCTCACCCGGACTGCTCCGATGCTCGGCCTTATGGGAACACTCATTCCGCTCGGTCCCGCACTGATGGGACTCTCCGCGGGAAATATCCAGACCCTCGTCTCCAACCTGGTCGTGGCCTTCAGCACCACCGTACTCGGACTGCTGGTGGGCGGAGTTGCCTATGCCATCATGCTGATCCGGCGTGGCTGGTATCATCAGGACTTCTCTGACATGGAGTATATCGTGGAGGGCCTTGAATGAAAAAGAGACAGAGACGTTATCTTGAGACCGAAGAGGATGACGACCCCCTTGGGGGGGCATGGCCAACCTCTTTGATGTTGCCATGGTCTTTGCCGTCGCCCTTCTCGTTGCCCTGGTGCTCTCGTTTAATATTCCCGAGATGCTCGACGATCAGTCCACCGTCACTTTGGTGAAGAACCCCCGGCACACCCGATATGGAGATCATCGTCAAAGACCAGAATAAAATCACGGTGCTGAATATGACAGATCAGGTCTCGGGCGGACAGGGCACCAAAATGGGCACTGCCTATCGTCTGGAGACCGGGCAGGTCATTTATGTGCCTGATAACGAAACACATTCATAACCTTTTTTGCATCAGGAATATTGCTTCAGCCCGGAATGGTGATGTACGGTCAGCTCTGGATTGATCAATTTAAGTTACTTTAAAACAAAAAAATATGTTACAGTCCGGCAGGCAGTGCAAACACCCCGGACTTTGAGGCATAGTATGAGTATGAATGAACGACCCCCCCGACAGGAGTGGCTGTGTGCCTCTTCATCATGGTTTTCCTGATTGCTGCACCGGCAGCAGCGGGGGACATGAATGATTCGGGAATGAACGTGACGGCATTAAATGAAACACTACCGGCAGATATGCCGGAGAACGTCACCGCAGAAGAAACGTCGGAGATTACGCCAACGGTTACCCCCCCGGAAACGACACCGGAAATGACGGCCGCACCAGCAGCATCTGTTGCTGAACGTCACAGACTGGCAATCATCGCAGGTGAGACCTGCAATATAACCGGACTGAAATACGCCATTCCGGGTGCGCCACTGGCGGTAACCCTTCTGAATGAGACCGAAGCGTTCACATACAACTTTTCTTCGGAACATCTCATCTTCGCTGCATCCGTGGACAAAGCAACCGCAGAGCAAATTCGCGTGACGATGAACACGGACGTGCCGGTCGTGGTCTATGACCTTCCTGATAGTGTGGCTGTCGGAACACCGGCAGATGCGACCATCGCAGCATACTGGACGAATGGCGGAACCGAGAACTTCTGCAATATGTTTGTCTACATGGATAGCCTCTACTTTGAGAACACCACGTCGGTAGACCCTCCCGTCATCGCAGAATGCCTGAGCGCACACCTTGTTACCATTGTCACCAACGATTTGGAGAGGCAGGGTTCGATTGTAAATGCAACCGGCATGACCAGTCTGCAGATCACGCTCTGTAATGAGACGGAATCCGGATTGCATGATTTCAGTGCGGATGAACTGATATTTGCTGCATCCGTCAAAAACGAGACCCTCGAACAGATTGATGCGGCCGCCACTGAGAACACCACCCTTGTGGTCTGCGGACTGCCGGTCAATGCCACCATAGGTACTCCCGCAGATCAGACAATTACGCAGTTGTGGGACGAAGGCGGCGATGAAAATATCCTGGAGATGCTCCGCTACATGGATTACCTCTATTTCGGAAATGAAACCAGGTCTCTGTTGCAGCAGGCAGAAGGGGGGGCACCCCCCCTCTCGATTGTGATGATCATCGGCGGCGAAAGTTATGTCCCGATGTATCTTGAGGCAGGGGGGGAGAAATGCCCCCCCGCAAACGTCACGGTCTATTCATCCAAGCACCTGCCGGAGAATCTCAACCTTACGGGGTACGACCTGGTCTTCATGGAGATGTTCGGTGCGGGCATTGATATCATCGAACCTGCAGTGAACAATGCGACTGCCGCAGGTGTTCCGGTTGCTGTTATCCATGCCGGGACATATGAGTATCTCGGCACGGTTGACATGGCTCCCCCCCATGCGGTTGTTGAAGAATACTGGCAGAACAGTGGCCCGGAGAATGCACGCAGACTGATAAACTATATCAGTGCTGCCATCTGCGGTGCTGACATCCTCATTGAAACTCCTGTTCAGACCCCCCTCGGAGTGCATCTATCATCCCGACTCCGAAGAGCTGTTTGAAAATCTGGACGACTATATGGCATGGTACAGCACAAACAGCACCTACGACCCAGCGAAACCAACGATTGGTATCGTCTTCTACGGCAGCCACTACAAATCCGGCGATCTCAAGGGTGACCATGCGATCATGCGGGAATTCGAGGCACAGGGCGCAAACATCATTCCCGCCTTCCTCAATTACAAAAACCCACATGTGATTGATCGCTTCTTTGTCAAAAACGGAGTTCCCGTCGTTGATGCCATTGTCAATACCCGGTGCTTTAGATTCTACGGCTCTGGCAGTAATCCCGAGAGAGGCATTGAGGAGCTTAAAACCTACAACATTCCTATCATCAACGCCCTGGTGGACTATTCCAAAACACCGGAAGAATGGGTGAACTGCACTGATGGCATCACCGCTTCAAAGGTCGGCTACTCAATAGGAATGCCGGAACTGGACGGCCAGACTGAATTCATCTGGACAGCGGGCAGAGGCGTAGATCCCCCCCGGACAGAAGATATCGGTTTTCGCCCCATCACCCTGTCGCAGAGCAGATCCACTGGCTGGTAGAGAGAGTCATTGCACTCTCAGATCTCAGAAATAACGCAAATTCCGGGAAACATATTGCCGTCGTCTACTATAACCACGGCGGCGGCAAAAACAACCTCGGTGCCAGCTACCTTGACATCGTGCCGAGTCTGACCAACCTGCTGGATGCAATGAAGGACGAAGCTATGCCGTCAACGGCGAGGTGCCGACAGAAGACGAACTCCTTGACCTGATGCTCCTCCAGGGAAGAAATGTGGGTACATGGGCTCCCGGAGAGCTCGACCGCATGGTCGAAGACGGGGATGTCGTCCTGCTCCCTGCCGCACAGTATGCCGCATGGTTCCACGAGCTCCCCCCCCTGGACAAACAGGAAGAAGTGATCGCGAAATGGGGTGAACCGCCCGGAGAGATCATGGTCTACCACACCGGCGGAGAGGACTATCTGGTAATCCCCCCCACCATCTCCTTCGGGAACGTGATCCTTACCCCCCCGCAACCGACCCGGGGGTGGCTGCAGGATGAAAAGATACTCTACCACGATAAAGAGCTCCCGCCCCACCACCAGTACATCGCCTTCTACCTCTGGCTGCAAAATCAGTTCGGGGCGGATGCCATTGTACACTTTGGCAGACACGGCACACAGGAGTGGCTCCCCGGAAAGGAACGGGGGGGTCTCTCCGCAACAGACGACTGGCCCCCGCTCCTCATCGGCGACTGTCCCAACATCTATCCGTATATCATGGACGGACTCGGCGAGGGAACGCAGGCCAAGAGACGGGGGGGAAATGCTGTCATCATTGACCATCTCACCCCCGCCCATCGTTGCCGCAGGGCTCTACGGAGATTATTCCACCCTGCACGAAAAGATTCACAAATATGGTATCACCAACGACACCCTGAAAGAAGAATACCGGAACAGTATCACGCAGCTCTATGAGAAGATGAAGATCAGCACCATCCTCGAACGCTCCCCCGAAGACGTTGAACAGATGTCCGAAAACGAATTTGCTGCATTCATCAACGGTGACCTGCACCAATATCTGCACGAACTCGGTGACGAGTTCATCCCCTACGGACTGCACATTCTTGGAGAACCTCCCGAAGGGGGGGATGACCGTGTATCCCTTGTCCGGGCGATGCTCGGCGAGGCGTTTGAGAAGGATGTCGGTTCTATCTGCCCTGACCCCCCCTGAGCATATCCGCAGCACACGGGAACAGCACACTCATTGAGGCCCTGATTGCCGAAGTGATTATCAACGGAACCGCTCCTGCAACGGCACAGAATGCTGTTCTCGGAGATTCCTCCGCTGCGGTGACGGCAGGCCTGAACACGGCAGTCGGCTACGCCGCAGATATCGAGGCGTGCTCCGTTGAGACTACTGCTGTGATCAACGCACTCGGCGGTGGCTACACTCCGCCAAAAACGGGCGGCGATCCCATCCGAAGTCCGGAGAGTCTGCCCACCGGCAACAATTTCCACTCCTTTGATTCACGACTGATGCCGACAGAGGAGGCATGGAACGTTGGTTCACAGATGGCAGACAGCATGCTAGAGCAGTACCAGGCAGCACACGGCACCTATCCTGACAAAGCGGCCTTTGTACTCTGGGCCTGTGAATCGATGCGGCATGAGGGTATTACCGAGTCTGAAGCACTCTCTCTGCTTGGAGTTAAACCCGTCTGGAAAAGGGGGGGAAGATCAAGGGCGTGGAACTCATCCCGTCAGATGAACTCGGACGGCCCAGAATCGATGTGGTCTTTATCGCATCCGGTCTCTACCGGGACACCTTCTCAGACAAGATTGAACTGCTCGACGATGCCGTCCGCCTTGCCGCACAGGCTGAAGGGGACTTGTATCCGAACTATGTAAAAGAGAACAGCGATGCGTTGTATGCCAAACTGATCAGCAGAGGATTTGATGAGCAGACGGCACGGCGCCTTTCCATGTCCCGGATTTTCTCCGCTGCCCCCCCCGGTGCCTATGGCACCGGTCTTTCCGGTGCGATTGATTCCAGTGATACCTGGGATGATCCCGAAAAACTCGTGGATCTCTATCTCAGCAAACTGGGGGGGTATGTCTACGATGGTGAATCGTGGGGGGGCGAACCAAACAAGTTACTCTTCCGGGACAATCTGGGAGAGGTGGATGTCGCCGTTCACAGCAGGAGTTCGAATCTCTACGGGCTGGTTGACAACGATGATTGTTTCCAGTACTTCGGTGCCCTTTCCATGGTGATCAAATCGATATCGGGTGTCGAACCGGATATGTTCATCACCGATCTCCGTACCGTCGGTGTGCCGCAGACCGTCACTCTCAAAGACTATATCCTGAAAGAACTGGAGGCACGCTACTTTAATCCGAAGTGGATTTTGGGGATGATGGAACACGGCTATGCCGGAGCACGCTACATGGACAAGAAATTCCTGGAGAACCTCTGGGGATGGACGGTGACAAACCCTGAGATCATCACGAGCGATATATGGGATCGGGTCTATGATGTCTATATCAAAGACGAGCACGATCTCGGTCTCAAAGAGTTCTTCGCCGAGAATCCCTATGCCTATCAGTCCATGACCGGACGGATGCTGGAGACCGCCCGCAAAGGCTACTGGGATGCAGACCAGGAGGCACTGGAGACTCTCGCGACGGAATACCAGCAGTCTGTTCAGGCAAACGGGGTGACCTGCTGTCACCACACCTGTGGCAATATCGCCCTCTCCGATTATACGCAGAGCATCATTGACGGAATGGAGACGGATGACTCCGGGAGCAATGATGACCCGTCGGCAGAGATTATAAAAGAAAAACCGACTGAAGGACGCGGGAGATGCAGCAATGCAGCAGGATGACCCACAGACCGGTGCAGAATCCGTTGCCAACACGACGGTCACCGGGGGGCTATGGCGAAAATTTACAGGAACCCGCCGCTCCGCAGGTTGCACCACCCGATGTTGGCGTCTCCGGACAGGTGATGTCGCAGGTCACCCATGAGACCGGAGAAACGGGGGGGCCTACCAGCACCCCCCTTGTCCCGATTCTCATCGTGGGCATTATTATCAGTGCCATCTTCGTGGGTATCCGGTGGAAGAAGACATAATCAGACAGACAATCCCTGCTCTCTGTCAGTGACCGGATGTCATTGCAGGAGAGCAGAGGCAACCGGGCACGGATGCCTGTTTGCCCCCCTCTTTTTTGTATCGATCTTTCACCGGGAGGAAACTATTCCGTAGTATTTCATGGTGTCTGAAAATCTCTGTCTTGGACGGAGGAAAGAAAAACAGGATTGGGCCCCCCCGTTCGCCCATATAAATTTCAGGGCTGCTTTTTTACCGACAGTATGGTATTCACTAGTCCTGATGCACTGGTGTCGGTGAAGTATGCGTGGGTGTATCCCGCGAGGACGTTCTGCAGGTAGATGCCGTCTTTGCCATCTTCAATGCCCCCCCGACCCCCCCGTGTTAATTCGAGGGCATACTGCACGTCCGGGGCGACGTGCACTTTGGTATAGTGGAATTCATGCCCGCGGTAGACTGTGCCCCCCCGGGAAAACAGGCGTCTGCAGCGGTGCACTCCGCATCAACGTATCCCAGTGCCTGAAACCGATCCATCTTCACGGTCTCCGCCGGTATGACGCCGCACATCCTTGCCTTTTTTCCGTCCATCCCGATACTATCGGTGAGATAGATGAGGCCGCCGCACTCTGCATAGACGGGCATGCCCCCCCTGTCCGCAGCTTTTTTGACCTCATTCCTGCAGGGTGATTGTTCCAGTTCGGTGCAGTGGAGTTCGGGATATCCGCCGCCGAAGTAGAGGGCATCCACCTCGGGCAGGTGGTCGGTGAGGGGACTGAAGAAGACCAGTTCGGCACCCTGTCTTCGTAACCGGTCAAAATTATCCGCGTAATAGAAGTTGAAGGCCTGATCATATGCAACCCCCCCGATTCTGACCCGATCCGTCTGACCTTTCCCTTCGGTCTCATCGGCCCGGACAGCAACCGTGCTCTCTGCGATGTCGATGATCCGATCGACGTCACAGTTCTCCTCCAGGATATCCCGGAATTCTGCAATTGCACTGGTTTCATCTGCCATCCGGAGTCCGAGGTGTCTGCTTTCGATGCTTTTGTTCTTTTCCCAGGGAATGTAGCCGAATGCCGGTGCCATGAGAGACTGTTGGATCATCTCTGCATGTCGTCTGCTCCCGACCCGGTTGAAGATGACTCCTCCGATTTTTACATTCGGATCAAATGTGGCAAAGCCCAACACCTGCGCATTGACACTGCGTGAAGTGCCTTTTGCATCAACGACCAGAATGACCGGGCAGCCGAGGATCTTTGCGACATGGCCGGTGCTGCCGGTGTCTTCCCCCTTCGAGACCGTCAAAAAGACCCATGACCCTTCAATCACGGCAATATCCGCGCCATCGGATGCCTGCCGGAATGTGTCAATGACACCTTTCTCCCCCATCATATAGGGATCAAGGTTTCGCGACGGCCGTTTGCAGATGGCGGTGTGGTGGGTGGGGGGGTCAATAAAGTCCGGGCCCACCTTGAACGGCTGGACGGTCAGCCCCCCCCGTTTCACCAGAGCGGACATCAGTGCACCTGCGATGGTGGTCTTGCCGCATCCACTGTGGGTGCCTGCGATTATAATGGCGGGAATCATCTGATTCAGGTATTGTCCTGAATGATTATGTTCTTTTATCTTTCCCCCCCTTTTTTGTTGACGGGTGGTGCGTTGGTTTTCATTCGCCTGAAAGGGAAGCCACGGTAAATATCACGCATTCGTTTCAGATATCTTAACAACGTTCGGAAGAGACAGACTGTAGGAAGGAAATATACATTGGATCTGATCATCGGCGGAGGCACCTATGGAGAACGTGCCTTTGCACACATACAAAACACAGACGGGCCGGTCATCGTCATCGACACGGACTCGTTGTGTCACGTCCAAAAAAATACGGGCTGCCTGTTGTTACTGTTGAACAGATCACTGACCCGGGAGAACGGCAGCAGAAATCATATTTCATTCCGGGCGGCATCGCAGAAGCAGCACAGGTTGTTGCCGCATGCAGGCCGGAGAAAGTGTTCCCCCCCACCGTGCCGGTGCATGTCTCTGCGGGTCTCATCTCTGAACTTAGCGGATTTGAACCGGAACCGGCAGGGGGGGCCGATGCGATTGCCGCATGCATCCCGGAACGATTCGTTGTCGGCAGAAATGGTGCAGACATCTACGGTTCGCTCAACCCGGATCAGCTTTGCAACCCTAATTGCCCGGAACCTTCCGTCTGTCCTGTCACCGGTGAACAGCGGAACCAGCCCCCCCTCTGGTCACTATTCCGAAACTCTCTTTCCGCAGGAGTTGTGCCAGGATCGGGTATTCACCGGACGGTCATTATTCAAAGCCGTCAGTGTGGGCCCGGCCTCGGGGTATATCCGGGGTTTGGATCTCTTTGCAGCCATGGAGGATGTCGGGGGGGAAGCGGATACTGCATGGATTGGGACTGCGTGCAAGTGCCATGGTGTGGTGACGGCACTGAGAAAAAAAGTTTGACTGGAAAGGCAGGAACGATCGGTATCAGGTCAGGGAGTGCAGGATCAAACACTGTGTTCTACACCTGAGTTAACGATCCGGGTGTGTCATACATTTTCGGTAAATTATGGTTTTCCCCTGTCTATCATTCATACAGGGCCCTGTTGAACGCATCGTTCTCAGAGATCAACGACTGCGTGAACGGGTGCTGCGGGCGGCAGAAGACCGATTCGGTCTCACCGATTTCAACAAGACTGCGTCCGTAATGACCGCCACACGGTCGCACATATACCGGATCACATCAAGGTCGTGGGAGATGAACAGAAAGGTGAGGCCATACTCCTGCTGGAGATGTTTCATTACATGAAGAACCTCTGCCTGTACCGAGACATCAAGGGCCGAAGTCGGCTCGTCTGCCACGATAAACGATGGACTGACGGCAAGCACACGGGCAAGCACAACGCGTTGTGTCTGTCCACCGCTTAGTTCATGGGGATATCGGCACAGATAGTCAGCGTTCAGACCGACCTTTTCAAGGAGAGCCAGTTGTTCTTTCTCCCGTTCTGTTCTGTCAGAAACGCCTCCCTGCCTGAGTGCCTCGTCCAGGCATGCACGTACCGTCATACACGGGTTCAGGGAGCCGGTCGGGTCCTGGAAGATCATCTGCATCTTCGGGCGAAGCGTCCGCAGTTTTCTCCGGCGCAGACGGAAAATATCAACGCCTTCAAAGCAGACCGTGCCTGAATCTGCTTCAATGAGCCGGAGGAGCAATTTTCCCAGCGTCGTCTTGCCGGACCCGCTCTCTCCAATCACACCGAGACACTCGCCCCCGGTGTATTGAAATGGATACATCCCGAACCGCCATTGCTGTGTCTGATGCAAAGAGCCCTTTCTGGTATGTCTTACTCAGGTCAGAAATCTCAATCATGGAACAAACACCTGACATATCGTCCGTTGCTGATTTCCTGCAAGGGAGGATGGTGCTCCCTGCAGCATTCATGGCACCTGTCGCACCGTGGAGAAAACCGGCATCCGGGCGGAGCGTTGATGAGAGACGGACTCATTCCCGAAATCGGCGAGAAACCTCTCTGCGGAAGCGAGCCAATCAGCCCACGGGTGTAAGGGTGAAGCGGCCCGGAGAGCAGATCTGCGGTGCTGCCGCACTCAACAATTTCCCCGCAGTACATAACCGCAATACGATCACAGATTCGGGCAGCGGCCGCGAGATCGTGAGTGATGAAGAGCATAGACCGTTTCCGGCCGATATCCTGCAGGAGCGAGACAATCCGGTTTTTCACCGGGGTATCAAGGCCGGTGGTGGGTTCGTCTGCGATAAGAAACGAGGGGTTCCCGGCAAGGGCCATCGCTATCATGACCCGTTCATTCATGCCCCCCCGCTGAATTCATGCGGATATGCGTCATACCCCCCCGTTTCAGGATCACTGATTCCCACCTCTTTTAGCAGACGGACTGCCTCAGAACGTGCCGCATCTCCGGTACATCCCTGGTGGAGTTCAACCGACTCTGCAATCTGCCTGCCAATGGTAACGACCGGGTTGAGAGAGGTCACCGAATTCTGGAGTACCATCCCGATTCCCCCCCCTCCCCCCCGGATCTGCCGCATCTCCTCTTCGCCGAGCGCAAGAAGATTGGTGCCGTTATAGACAATCTCACCGGAGATCAGGGTATCAGGATGCAGAAGACGCAGAATCGCCATTCCCAGAACTGTCTTTCCGCACCCTGTCTCTCCGATCAACCCCCCCAGAATCTCACCGGGTTTCACGGTGAGATTCACGGTATTCACCGCCCGTACCAGTTCATGGCCGCTCTGAAACGAGACCGAAAGATTGCGTATGTGCAGAACGCCTGCACCAGTCTTTGTCATGCCGACACCTCGGGATTTCTCTGCCTGAGCCGTGGGTTCAGCCGGTCTTCAAGGCCGAACCCGATCATGGCAAGACCGACTGAGAGCACCGTCACCGCAAGACCGGGAGGGATGATCCACCACCAGAGACCAAGGGCAAAGGCACCGCTCGCATAGGCACGGTTGATCATCTGTCCCCAGTCAATAACCGCCGCATCGCCGATACCCAGAAAACCAAGACCCACTCCCATCAGCATGAAACCCTGTGCAGAGAATACAAATTTGACGGTGATGAGGGGCAGAACATTGGGGGGGATGATATGACGAAGCATGATGTACGTATCTGACAACCCAAGCGCACGGGATCCCAGAATATGACTGGTCTCGGACAGTGACAGAACCTGGGCCCGGATCACCCTGGCGGAATGTGTCCCTCCAATCGCACCCATCAGGAAACTGATCATATATATCCCCGGCATAATGAGAATGGAGAGAACGAGCAGGAGGGGGGGAAAAGTTGGGATGGTCATGACAATATCCACCAGCCGTGAGATCACCTCATCAGTCTTTCCGCCATAGTAACCGGCGACCATGCCAATTGCCGTCCCGGTCATGACAGCTATCAGGCCCCCCCCAAAAATCCGATAACGAGCGTCGCACGGGTGCCATAGAGCAGTCGTGAGAAGATATCCTGACCCATATCATTGGTGCCGAGCAGGTGATCGGCAGAAGGCTCCATGAAGGGAAGACCACTGAACGCGTCAGGGGGGGCATAGGGGGGGCAATAACCGGTGCAAAAAGCGCAGCCAGTAGTGCCGTGAGAATGATCGCCATTCCTGTGTGAAAATAGATTTTTCTATCCATCTGATCCCACCCGAACACGCGGATCTGCAACACTGTAGAGCAGATCTGCCACAAGATTCGCAACGATCACCACCAAAGTATCCATCAGGAAGATACCTTCCAGAAGGGGAAGATCCCGTGCTGCGAGTGCATCAAAGGTCAAGAGGCCCAGTCCCGGCCAGGAGAAGATCGTCTCAATGAAGATACTTCCGGTGATCATAGCAGCACACTGGAGGCTTACAAGGGTGATCATGGGCAGCATCGCATTTTTCAGGGCATGGTGCTTCAGGATATCCTTCTCCCGCACACCCTTTGCCCGTGCTGTCAGGATGTAGCCCTCCCCCCCGAGGGTCATGAGCATCGAGTTTCGCATGAAATAGTAGGTGCCGGCACCGAGGAGAGGGTTAGGACAATGATGGGCAAAAGGGCATGATGGAGAACATCAACCGGGCTGATTCCCGTAAAGAGGGCATCAAGACTCACAAACCCTCCCAGAGGAAACAGTCCCAGAGAATAACTGAAGATCAGAATCGCCATGATCGCCCACCAGTATGAGGGGATGGCACCGATAAAGACCATCCCGTTGAGGAGAGAGATATCAGTCTTTGAGCCGTTTTTCCAGCCGGAGTATGCACCGATAGCAATACCCACAAGAGCGGAGATGACTGTTGCAGGAAGAAGAATTACCAGTGTCCAGACCAATTTCTCGGCAATGATATCAAAGACCGGGGGTGGAGTACTGGAAGGAATAACCCCCCCAGTTTCCCTGCATAATGTTGGTGATATACAGGACATACTGATCAAAAAGAGACCGGTCAAGACCAAAACTGTGTCTGAACGTCTCAGATAACTCCGGATCGAGATCTGATAGGTAGGGCATGAGAGACTGGATGTAGTCACCCGGCATCAGGTGGATCACCCCCCCAAAGGTGATGGTCGCACTCGCCAGAAAGACGAGAAAACAGTAACCAATTCGCTTAAAAAAGTAAAGGTTGGTGATTTTTTTCATGATTTTACCGGTTTTCGGGCGGTGACGATACGCATCGGCATCGACAGGCCCGGTATGGTAATCACCTGTTCTCCCCCCCTGAGTCCGGCTTCTTCAAAGAGTGTGAAGAGCTCGGCATTTGTCTTCATGTTCATGTGTCCGTCCCCGGTGAGGGACTCCTTCAGATCCCATATCAGAGATGAGAGTGGCTGTGTCCTGTCGTCATCCAGGGTAAAGGTCTGGGTAACAAAGAGACCTCCCTCATTCAAACATCCGAAAACTTT
The DNA here is from genome assembly GCF_001315945.1 of Methanogenium cariaci JCM 10550. Lineage (GTDB taxonomy): Archaea > Halobacteriota > Methanomicrobia > Methanomicrobiales > Methanomicrobiaceae > Methanogenium > Methanogenium cariaci. Next base: position 54,698 of record NZ_BBBG01000004.1, read on the forward strand.
TTTATAAAATTTTATGGCTTCTTCGGGGTTGCCTCCGAATGAACAGGCTTCAAAGGCAATGTCATAGCCGGTTCCCGGATCATCCGTCAGATAGTCGCCGGTGATTGTCGTTACCCGATCCTCTATACCATAGTCCCGGATGAAATCTTCGGTCACTTCGGTGATTCCCGGCTGATCAAAAATCTTCACTTCAAGATCCGGATTTTCCTGCGCCATCCCGATTCCGAAGAGGCCATGTCCGCCGCCGAAATCGATCAGGTGTCTGGCGGCTGGAAACTCCGGCAGTGCACAGACCGTCTGTAGGGTGGACTGGAGTCTGCCAAGCAGACAGCCACGGGCGATCCACTCAATGCTTGCACGGTCGTAGTCATGTTTGTGTGTCCCGGTCTTCTTTCCCGACCCGTTTTTCAGAAGGTTTGGCAGATCCATCCATTGATCTCTTGATTCCCGGGTAAAGGTAAGGTAACGGGCATAATAGGGCTCCCCCTCGACAAGGAAGGGTTTGAGCGTGGGTTTTACGACATACGCATCCCCCATGCTTATCGAGAAGATCCATTGCCGCAAGGACGTCAAGGAGTTTTGCCGTCACCCAGGGAATCATGGAGAGTGCTTCTGCGACCGTATCTGCGGTCTGTTCTTCTGCAAGCTGATTGAAGACCCCCCCATCTCGTGGGCCGTCATAAATATCTGGCTGGTCTCGAATCCAGTGCAGATGTCCCGAAGAAAACTGCTGCAGTCTTCAATAGGGGGTTCGTGTGTTGCCAGTCGTTTTGTCATCTCAGTTTCCCCCCCCGTTGGTCTGTTCAATGAAGTCTGCGATCTCGCTGATCTCCTGTAGATCAGTCTTCATCTCGCTGCCTGCAAGACAGGCGGCGGCGACATCAGTATTCCTGTGGATACGTCCGACAACAGGGGGGGATGAGGCGAATGCATCAGAGAGAATGGTTTCATTCTCGTTGTCTACTTTGTTCAGGATGAAATGGACGGGTTTGTTGATGTTCTCTCCCATCACCAATCTGTGAGCAGAGCAATACTGATTCATATGAAGGCTCGACGACCGCATGATCTGGTCACATCCCTCTTCAATACCGCGACCAAAGTGTTCGATTCCGGCTTCGGTGTCGATAAATATATAATCGGCATCCGTGTCGTGATACGGCTGATGAGGTTTTTCGAGAGCGCTCCCAGCGGGCAGGCGCACCCTTCGCCGAATGTGTGTATCTTGCCGATGGCAATCAGGCCAAGGCCATCCTGTTTTGAAAGATACTGCTCAGGCACATCAGCAAGGCTCCAGTCATCCTCAAAGAGGGAGAGGGGTTCACCTTTCGGCATCTTCTCCATCATCTGCTGGACAAAGGCCTGTTTTCCTCCGATATATTCCATGAAGTCGTCCGGTGCCTCCAGTCCAAGCTGACGGTGGAGTCCCTGGTTTGATTCATCAGTGTCGATCACCAGCACGCTGTGTCCGCGTGCGGTCATTGTCTTTGCAAGGAGAGCGGTGATGGTGCTCTTCCCGCTCCCTCCCTTTCCACAAATTATGGTTTTCATGTTATGTCTCCTGTATTATTCTTCGCTGACCGGCGAGACCGGCTTGATATTTGAAAGCTGTTTGATGTCCACAACGTTCCAGTACATCGGATTCACCGATTCCCATCCGGTAAACCGGTCCGAACGATATGCGACAATCGAGTCGATGCTGCATATCGGGACACATGGGACATCTTCAGCAAGGATCTCCTGCATCCGATAACCTGTATCCCGGCGTTCATCGTCATCTGCGGTAGACCGCAGCTCTGAGATTAACTGGTCGTATTGAGGATTACTATAATCGTACCAATTTGGCTTTCCGAAGAACTCATTTGAACCAAAGTGGGTGAGATCCTCTGGGTCGTCGTGCATCAGATAGGGCATGCCAGAGAAGAACATCGGGTAGTTATGCACCTCTTTTTGCCACTGGTTCGGATCGATCTGTTTGATTTCCAGATTGATACCGAGGTTCTTCCAGTCATTTTTCAGCACCTCGGCGATCTTTGCATTATACCCGGAACTCCAGAGAAGCAGAGTGAGGTGGAGGTCAGTTCCGTCCGGCCCTTCGAGAATGTCATCGTTGTCGATATCATCGAAACCGGCCGCACGCAGCATTGTGGCGGCCTTTTCCATGTCATAATCATAGGGCTGAATATCCGGATTGACATAGCCATGAGCCACACTTGGCATTAGGAACGTGGTCTCTGCGGGTGAGGCGTAGCCCCCCCGAAGACAAGGCTGACGATGGTATCCCGGTCGACGGCATGACGCATTGCCTGTCTGAATCCGGTGATGTTTGCCGGGTAGGTCTGGGTATTGTAACTGAGCTCGATACCTCTGGTATCCGGAATGGAGTAGACGGCAATATTCTCCCGACCGGACAGGGATTCTGCAGTGGCAGCCGTAAGATCGCCGACCACATCAACCTCTCCTGACTTCAGGGCGAGGATCTTTGAATCCATATTCTTGATAACGGTCAGCACCACTTTGTCCACATAGGGGGGGACATTGCCATGATAGTCCTGATTGGCCTCCATGAGGAGTGACTGGTCAGATACCCGGTTCTCGTAGGCGAATGGCCCGCATCCGATTAAATCCGGATCCTGCCAATGGTTGGGGGGGTCGGCCACATTCTGCCAGATATGCTTCGGGATGACACAGACACCCGGACAGTGGGAGATCGCGTCCTTAAACATCAGGTAGGGCTCTTTCAGATGATATTCCACCGTATGCTCGTCAGGACATTCGACATGGTCAACAGACCGGAGCACGGATGATATCCATAACCCATTGGACTTGATGTAGTCATGAGTGAACTGTACATCCTCTGAAGTGACGGGCACACCATCGTGCCAGGTGGCGTCTTCCGGCAGGGTAAATGTCCAGACAGTGGCATCGGCTGAGACATCCCAGTCTTCTGCCAGCCAGTTGTCATACACGCCATCGTAGCTGTTGCGTGTGATCAGACCTTCATACATTAGGGAGGCGGTGGGCGCACCACCCTTGTTGAGGATATTGCCCTGCAACAGGTTGCCCGGCGATGAGACCGGGATGATGACTGTCCCATAGGGAATATGCATGCAGTTATGGGCTGCAAGAGAGAGTTCGCCCAGATCAAGACAGTCACTCTCTGAACCGAGGTATTTCACCTCCATGTAGGGAATGATCGCATCTGTCAGCTCATCATCCGATACAACATCATCCCCATCCAGATCACCGGGAATACCTGCTGCCGAAACAACAGGGGGGGCGAAGATTACACTGACAAGCAATACCCAGGATATAATTGAAATAAACCTATTTTTCATGTTCATTCACTCCTTATTTTTTTCGTCATGGTTTTCCCGCGGGGTATGGCGCAGATATCCTCCGATACCGCAGACGACACCAGCGATGAGAACTACCAGTATTGACCCATTCCCGGATGCCGTTTCATTCGGCATTTCGGTGTTTAAACCCGGTCTTGGCTGATTATCCGGTGTTGCCACGGTAACCGATACTTTTGACTCTGTCTCTCTGGAGATGGTGACTGACGGGGGGGTCGCCTCTTCGACAGGTGCTTTGCCGGTGATCACAAACGTCGAAAAACCGGGAGTATCGGCAGTATACGTGCACACACTCCCGTTCATGCCGCACTGGTCTGTGGGGAGACTGGTCCAGGAGGTGTTGTAGCGCATCAATACAACCGATGAAGGATCTATCCGGTTGTTATCCATCCAGGATGAAGGCACGCCAAAGTTGACTTCAGCTCCGGTAACATTCTCCCTGTCAGCACCAGAGCACGTAATGTCAAGGTATGTGTAAACAATCCCTGCAGGGGGGGTAGGGATGCTGGAAGGTGGATTGGCCTGAACAACACTGATATTAACGTCTGCAAGGGTGCCGTTCCCTGAGAGAGAGATTCCGGTCACGGTTCTGTCGCTCCGGGTAAAAGACCGGCTGTCTGATGCATTGAGTGAAAAGAAAAGACTCGTGCTGGTGGTCGATGCACCAGATTCCTGAGACATCATTGCTAAATCAGTATGATCATCATCTCCGCCGTCATTCGATCCACCGTTATCTGATCCACCAACATACACCAGGGTATCCGGGATGGTTCCCTTGGTGCGGTTAAGAACGTCCTCCCATATTCCGGAAAATGTCCCTCCCTTTTGGCCTGCATTCACACAGTAGACAATCTCGGAGTCTCTCAGCACGGAGAAGGTGATATTCTCCCCCCCGTCGACCAGATATTGGTCGTCAGGGTAATCGGTTCCGGCAAAGCTCCATCCCTGGGGAATGGTTTCAACGATTCCCCCCCCGGCTTCCATGCCTGAAAAAGAGAGGACTACTTCGATCTCATTCCCTGCAATGGCATGGGTTTCCGAAACATCCCGGATAATACTGAAATTATCCGCACTCGCAGGAAATATGATTATTCCTGAAATTAAGACAATTGAAATAGCAAGTATACTTAAAAACCCCCATCATGTGTGAAATGATGTGGATTTTTTATACATTTTAACATACTTTCCTGTTTAAAAGTATGAATGGAAATATATTCCGATTATACCAATATTTGTTGCGCTTCTCTTCATTTAGCTCCATATTGAGATTCCCTCAGTATATCTCATGAAAAACAACCGAAAATGATGAGGCCAGACAAGAAGTCTGTGTGCTACAAAGGTAATTTTTCCAACCAGTCATATTGTGAAAACAGATGGTCGTGGGGGGGGATGTGGGGGGGATGACCCTCTGTTCCGGTGAATCGGGGGGGGCAGAATGGACGTATTTTCTGATCATTTTTATTGTCGGAAAAATGTGGGTTTAATGCCTGTTATTTGCTAAAATAACGATTTATTGCAGATTAATGTGGGGGGGTCGCTATTGGTCGGCATTTTGAAAGGATGTATGGGGGGGTGTCTTCGGTTGAGAAAGGGCCGCTCCGGGCTTCTGTGTGGGTTGGTTTTTTGAGGTGTTGGCCCATTTTTGGGGGGGTTATTTAACTGTTGCCTAATCCGATGATGGGATGTTTCCGGGCCGAAAAAGAGCCGATCCCGGAAAAAATCAGTAGGGATAGAACACAAAAAAGAGCAGGCAGAGAATGAACAGTGCCCAGCCTGCGGGATGCACCGCTTTTGCCTGTCCGGTCACCGCCTTAAAGACAGGGAAGAGCACAAATCCCGCACAGAGACCGACACCCAGATTTCCGGTAAAGATCATCATCACGATGACGGCGAATGCGGGAATGAGTTCGGTGTAGTCCTGATAGTCAATCTTTGCAAGGGGGGGACTTAGCATAAGCATCCCGACGACGATGAGTGCGGGCCCGGTTGCAGCGGTGGGGGGGATGGCGGCAAAGAGCGGAGAGAAGAAGAGGCCGAGTGAGAAGAGCACAGCCACGGTCAGCGCCACCAGACCGGTGCGCCCTCCGGCAGCAGTCCCCGCACCGGATTCCAGGAATACGCCCGCGGTTGTCGTCCCGAAGAGGGCGCCTGCGATGGTGGCAAGCGAATCTGCGGCAAAGGTCTTTTCAATCTCCGGCAGATCGCCGTTACCATCGGTCAGTTTCGCCTGGGTTGCGATGCCAAGGGCCCCGCTCATCGTAAAGAAGAGATCCATCGTAAACATCGTCAACAGCACCGAGACCATGCCCCATGAGAGGGCGCCCGCAATGTCCAGCTGCAGGAGCACCGGTGTGGGATTTGGGGGGGGAGCGAGACGATGGCATCCGGTAGCGGTGCAATCCCGGTGAAAAATGCGGCTGCGGCGGTGGCAAGAATCCCTATCAGGACAGCCCCCCGCACATTGCGTACCATGAGAAGACAGGTCAGAAGGAAACCACAGAGAGCGAGAAGAACGACCGGGGGGGACGTGAGGTTTCCTGCCTGCAGGAGGCTGCCTCCCTCCCCCCCGGCAACGACAATACCCGATGTGGTAAGCCCGATGAAACAGATGAACAGCCCGACGCCCACCACAAAACTGTATTTCAGGTTCTTTGGCACGGCATGGGCAAGGATGGTGCGGCCCCCGGTGATGGTCAGAAGAAAGAGGAGGACACCGGAAAGAAAGACCGCGCCCAGTGCGGTCTGCCAGGAGTAGCCGAGCACTCCCACTACGGTATAGGCGACGAAGGTGTTTGTTCCCATATAGGGTGCCACTGCAAACGGGCGGTTGGCATAGAGGCCCATGAGTGCAGACCCGAACACCGCTGAAAGAATGGTCGCGACCATCGCAGGGCCATAGGGCATGCCCGCGGCCTGGAGGATTGCAGGGTTGACGACGATGATGTATGCCATCGTCATAAACGTCGCGGCCCCCCCGGCCAGCACTTCGGTGCGGAAATTGGTGCCGTAGTGATCAAATCGGAAATATTCTGCTATGCCCATGTCAGTCTCCTGTTTCCTGAGTGTCTGTCTGAATCAGGGGGATAACTATTCCGATCTTGTTGACTAAACGCAATTTTTCTTGATCTTTTCGCAAGCGAAACCATTCCTGTCATCAGGCAAAATAATACGCATTCGGGAGATTTTTCTTGGTCAAAAAAGGAAACCATCGGCCCAGAGTGGGAATCCATCTCCTCAGGCTGCAGGCCCGCAGTCCGGTGGGGGAGGTATCCGTGGGGGTGAGGAGGGATCTGTACGCGGAAAAACAGAACGGCTCCGGGGGGGATCAGTAGACACCGTCACCGGTTGTCAGAACACCTTTCACCCAGTATGTTCCTTCAGCCTCCCCCCCGTGAATGCATGGGACACTCTTTCCCGGTATGCATTTGACTGCCAGCCCCCCCTATCCACCACTGGTTTATTCCCTCAAATTCTGAAGAGATGGCAAGGACGTTGTCATCATCGGCAGTGTATGAGAGAATGAACGGCACCTCAATGAAAGATCCGAAAGCGCCTTCGCTCAGATAGTAGCCATCAGTCATCCCCCCGTCTGAACGGCTGAAATTTTCCCGAATCCGGTAGGGCATGAAGAGCGGTTCCTTTCCGAACGGCATCCGGGTGTTAATCTCATGCCCGACATCATTTTCCTGCATATGCATCCCCCCCATTGCAATCAGCACAGGCGTCTCTTCGGAATAGCTGTCGGAATAGATGCGGGTTGGCCGGGGGGGAAGTTCGGACTCGTTTTGCCCCCCCGGCATAATCGCAATCGGTTCAATACGGTTCTTGTATCGGGGAGTGATCCGGTCGGCCGATATATTCAGCATGGGGGGGATGCCGTTTACCTGCTCTATTTTCGCAGAGAGATTCCGGGCCTGGTCAGCGTTTTTGAAACTGACACGGGACATATCGATCACGGTCTTGTTTTGTTTGGAATCGGGATCATAATACGAAGGAACGGGAATCAGGAGGGTTACGTTCTCAATCGATTCTGATGTGGAAAGACTCAGGCTATAGATATACATCGATTGTGCACTTTCCGATGCGGTGAAACGAAAAAATCCGATGATGATTGCAGAGAACATGACCAGCACGATAATCAGAACAACGAGTGCAAGATTTATTTTTCCCGCATCATCCGGAAGTATTCTCATAATTTGTTTCCTTGGCAGAGTGCTGTGATATTCATTTGGATCTGGTATTTTTATTGCAGGGATCTTCGGAGCAGCTGCACCGTATGCTCCGACAGATTCTCATTAAAAATCTGATCCGGTCAATACCCGTTAGAATGAGGCAATTTTTTCATTCTCTATTTCTCTGTTTTGCTCCTGAGAAATATCTTTGCTGAAATAATACTGAATTGCATCAACGTATTCCTTTGATATTTCATAAAATGTGTACCAACCATCTTTTTTCGCATTCAGAATCCCGATGCCTTTTAAATAATTCAGTTTTTCACTGACGGATGACTTTGATAAGTCTAAACGATCAGCAATTTCTTTATTGGTGACAATGGACTTTGTGCAGGTTTCAAAAAGAATATGTTTCAGGGATTCATTATCCATGACAGAATGAATTGTTATTTCTTCCGAGGAATATGTGGAATTGTTTGCGAAATAATGGACCTTGCCTTTATTCTTTATTGAATTCACCCGCCCTTCCTGCTCCAGATTTTTCATGTGATATTCAAATGTCCCCCCCTTTAACAAACCCGATTTCCTCTGAATTTCCCTGAAATACATCCCGGGATTTGTTTCAATCAGATGGTATATTGCCTCTTTTTTTGCATTGTTACGGGATCTTGATTGTTTTATTTTTACATACCCAATGTATACTGATGATTTAAATATGATAATTGATTCAAGATTTAAAACCGCCATCTGCGGAAATATTGTCAGAAGCATTGCAAACCATATCGGAATCGGTTGTGCTTCATGGCCGATTTTACCATCAATTGCTGTACCGGGAGGTTTGTTCAGATTTTTGATGGTGTTATGGTATATTCAGTCGCATCCGCTATTGCGACAAAAAAAAGCAAAAAAATAATGATAATTACCGGCAGTTTCAAGATCAGATCCCTCTAATATTTTTCAACAGTAAATTGGTATGACCTGGATGAGGCAACCTGCTCTCCGTAAACATCAAAAGACCATGCGCCGGATTCTACATACCTCCACCGGGGGGGGTGATATCGATATGAATCTTGCCATCGGTCTGTCCATCACTGTTGTCGTAGAGAGTTCCGATATTCGTCCCTGAAGGAGTATATATGGTTAGTGACAATGAATCCGATGCTGAATCCCAGTTAAGATAAACTTCAAGTGTTTCGATGCCACTTCCAACATATACTGAATGCCGGTTTGTTTCACCCTGACTGATGGTGTCCATCAGTTTTGTTGCGATGTTCGGCTCTTTGTAGATGGATGGGCTGATGGAATAAGCGGCATCCTCTTTGTATGCGACATTCTCTTTTGCTGAAACGGTTGGAACGAAGATAACTGCGATCAGCAAAATCGCAGTGATGGTTAATAATCCTACTCCTGATTTTGTCATCAATCTAAACTGGATAGCCATCCGGTATAACAGTTATGGGACAAACTCCGAACTGATCCGGATCAGGTCTGGAAAAATACTCAAATTTCTGTGAAAGGTAGATATAATTTCTTATTATCTGATCCCCCCCGGAATTAATCGCAATCTTTGATGGAATTACCTTATTTTCGGGAATTCTCCAATATTTTCGAGGAGATGCATTGCATCAGAATTATGCCAGTGTACCAGGAGCGCACACCCTTTTTATGAATTTTGATGATGACGTTCCCCCCCAAATAATCCGGACCGGAAATGACTGTTTTTTTAAAATAACGCTGTATCTACATATTTATTCTTGCCGAAAATATTCCGGGATTTTTAAGTACATATAGTCTATGGGACAAACACCGAACCAGTTCGGTGTTTGTCTTAGAAACCATAAATATGATTTATTTAAAGCAGTATACGTGGGGGGGACAGTTGAGGGCATTCCTTTTCTCACTGTCCGAAAGAAAAATTCATTTGCGGGGGGGGCATTTCATTGGGGGGGGAAGTTCGCTTGCAGGTTATTTTTCTTTCGGCCTGTTTTAGGCCCCATATTGAAAGGGCCTCTATGCACCATTCCCGCATGAAAATATTTTCAGAACGAATCCGTGCTGTCTCCGGAGACACTCCTCCGGATTCAGATCGCCCTTTTGAAAAAACAAAACAACTCAGGAGAGGTAACGAAAAAATGAAAAAAATCAATGGTAAAAAGATTGGCATTTTGCTTGCGTTCATGCTTGTGGCAGGAGCAGTTCTTGCCATGCCGGTTAGTGCGGCAGAAGCACAAACGGCTATCACCGAAACACAACAGTCGGTTTCCCTGTCGGTGGATGAATCCACACCCTGGGACTCAAAGGAAGCGGCAACAATTGAGAATAAAATCAGTCGTATATTGGCGCAGCCCCCTGAATCTGCGATTATCCTATCCTACGACCTATAATCTTCAATACATCAGAACCGACACACTTCAGACACCCGGTGATGAATATTCATCGGCATCCGGTTCATACAAATTGTATAAAGTCAGTCTGACTGATCCAAATTACGACTATTACATTCTCTGGATGAAAGCAACCGGACTGAATAATAACGACGGTCTTATTCCCTCCTATCTTCGGGAAGTAAAACCCGGCATTACCCTTAAAAGGTACAGTGACAGAATTACTGACTGGGAACCCTTCTCGGATACGACGACGAGTTCACCGGTGACCATTACCATCAACCTTGAAGTCAGTCATGGGGGGAGGTAGTGCGGGAGTTTCTGAGCAGTTTGATTTACAGCAGGGTCATGTGGGACCTGATGAATTGAATACCAATGCCTATGGTTACTTCAAACCCCCCCACTGGAATGGAAACTATCAGGGATCACAGGGTCTTATCGGAGGAGCGGAGTTCAGAGTGCCGAAAGGATCAGGCTACAGCTATGATCTCAGCTTACGTGTTACCGGAGCGGGTTATTAACCCGGTCTACCATTTTTTGGAATGATTAAGTATGAAGGATGAAACAACGGATGAAATTCTGAGAGCGGTATCGATACCGGTAATAGCGATTGCTTTTTTACCCCCCCTGTGGCTGGTTATTTCCTCAGTTAAAATCTGGATTGAACCTGACCCAAGGCTTTTAATCGGAGCAGTGTATGCCTCGGTTGTGACACTGTCATTTGTTTATTTTGGTCTGAAATTGCGCAAAATCAACGGGTAATTATGTGCTTGTCACACTAAAACCATAACCGGACAAACCGGTTTTTCCATCACCATCGGAATGGTATTTTATCAACGGGCCCGGGGCATTCACAATCAAAAGAGTCAGAAAACCATCCGGGATTTCGTATTGTTTTGGCACAGATTGTTCTGTTGCAACATACCCGGATTTATCCGTAATTTATGTGTCCATCACAGGATGAGTGCGAAAAAGTATTGCTACATATTTCCCGACACCAGCGCACACAATGATCATTCATTTTTCAATCAGTGTTTGAATGGATATACGCAGCTTTTTTTAAAGAATATCAACAGAATGAGGTATTTGATATTGCCAACCGGATATCTCAGTTCTGTCCACCTTTTTAGAAGGATATAGTTTATGGGACAAAGACCGAACGGATTGAAATCAGTTCGGCGTTTGTCTTAGAAGGCATAAATAGAACCTTTTTTATGTTTATCTGGGGGGCAGTGGAGAGGTTACTCTTACCCACTGTCTGGGGGAACATCCGCCTGTCTTCATCACAGGTAGAGGATTGAATTTCTCCCGGCCTTCGGGCCCCCCCATTGAAGGGGGTTTCTCTTTAGCATCCCTGCATGAATCTGTGCAGCCCGCATACACACCAATCCGGATCTTACCCTCCTCTTCAAAAACCAAACAAAAAACCAAACAAAAAACCGAACACAAAGGTGAAGAAAAATGAAGACTTTCGATTTAAAGAAAACAGGCATTCTGCTTGTCATCATGCTCGTTGCAGGTGTTGTCCTTGTCGGACCTGTTAGTGCGGCTGATGAACTGAGCCCGGTATATACCACATACTTTAAGCTAACCGCTGGTGGAAATAATTCTGATCACAGTTTCTTTGGATATGCAAAAACATTAGATGGTCAACCAGCAGATAACATCCAACTCGCTGCTGTAGCGTATGATAATTATGGTCATTTCATGAATATGGTAAGCGAAAATACACAAGATCTAAAGTATGCACTTGCATCCGGTTATGCCAGTGGGGCTATTGACCATGTGAAATCATCGTTTGATTCAGTCAGTCCAAACGATCAATTTTATTATGCAGTTTACTATCCGTATCCGTAAACGCGGGTTTGAGATGAAATGATTGCAGATCCCTTCACAGGATCATTTTTTTATGAATTTTGAATGAATTAATTTCTAATGACTATCATGTGAGGAATACTATGTCAGGGAAAAAAAGAATTCTAACGGGAACTGTTTTGTCATGTATCATATGTGTCATCCTGATTTCAGGTTGCACTACACTTAATGCCGGGAATATTGGGAACGCTCCTGTCGCAACACCAACCGTAGCAGCCGAAACTCCGGGGGCAACACCCCCCCAAACAACGCAATCAGAGAATGCCCAATCTGTGTTCTCATGGTCCGATATCTATCCGGCATATGATGAACAGACCAAACAGAGACTGATTGAAGAGGCAAAGGATGAAATCGTACGAATATATCCCGATGTAGACCGGTCAACACTTGACGGATACTGGATGGATCATGATCCGGTAGCGTATGGCCCCCCCCGCGGATCATATTTGCAAATGTGGATGATACTTCTGAAAAGTATATGGAGTTACAGAAATTACGGTCGAGAGGGATTGCAGCGAATATACGTCATAATTACGTAATGATTAAAGTCGATCCGGTATCAGGAAACATTGTACGTTATGGCAGCAGGGGGGGTCACTCCGGGCCTTTAGAGGATGAGACCAGAATCGTTTCATTTGAAGAATGCGAAGATAAATGTCTGGAATTTGTACGAACAGTAAAAGGAAATGATTTCGTTGAAGGAAAGGAAAATGATTTTTCAATTTATAAAATATACTCTGATAAAAATATGAAAGATGGCCTTGTGTATATAATTCCGTTCAACACCTATAATGGTGTCCAGTACATGTATGACCAAATATACATGCACTATGATCTGGTTCTTGACCGGGTCATCAGATATCGGGATGATTTAAAAGACCCCGAACTGATGAAAAAACTCACCACCCTCTCACCTGAACCAACGATTTCAAAAAGAAAAGCGAAACAGATTCTGGAAGCAAAACTGAAAGAAAGCTACCCTGATGAAGATCTAAATATACAGTATCGTGTATTAAACGATTTTGAGAACAATGTTCTTTGGTATGATCCAGTGGAATTGGTTTATTCTCAGCAACCCGAGCCAATCAGACTCATCTGGTACATAACGTTCAATGACGAAGAGATGCGCAATAAAGATTCCCGAAATAGAGCAACTGCTATTATTGATGCCCATACCAGGGAAATTATTAATCTTAGGTACAGGGATATCGACATTTCCTGAAGAGAAACGGTAACCCTAACCAATCTTTTTTCGTGCATGTCATTTTATTCGAATTGTAATCAGCCTGAACATCCTAAGGTTATTACTTTTGGGGGGGCTATAACTCACAGGGTGAGCCGTTCTGATTGACAATAAAAATCTAAATCAGTTCGGCATTTGTCTTAGAAGACATAAGTATGACGTTTCCCAATTCTTTATCGGAGAGACAGCGGGGAACATGCATCCCTCACTGTCGGAAAGCAAAATTCATTTGCAGGAGAAGACCCTTTTCACCTTCAGTGTATTTTCCTTTCCCGCCTGTTCAGGCTCCGTGCTGAAGGGGTTTTTATGCACCATTCCTGCATGAAAACACACACCAAATCATGTGCAACCTGCATACACCAATCCTGATAAAACCCCCCCTTCAAAACGACTGAACAAACAACGGTGACGAACACATGAAGAAATTCTGTTCGTGACCGATTGAAAATGTATGTAATTTTATCCGGTGAGGAATACCATGTCAGGGAAAAAAAGAATTCTAACGGGAACTGTTTTGTCATGTATCATATGTGTCATCCTGATTTCAGGTTGCACTACGCTTAATGTCGGGAATATTGGGAATGCTCCTGTTCCAACAGCAACCGTAGTAGCTGAAACTCCGGGGGCAACACCGCAACCAACCCAATCAGAGAATACCGATCCGGTGTTCTCATGGTCCGATATCTATCCGGCATATGATGAACAGACCAAACAGAGACTGATTGAAGAGGCAAAGGATGAAATCGTACGAATATATCCCGATGTGGACCGGGCAACACTTGACGAATATTGGGTGGATCATGATTCTGGTCGCGGGATGAATATTGTTCCAACAGCGTATGGGCCCCCCCCGCGGATCATATTTGCAAATGTGGATGATACCTCTGAAAAGTATATGGAGCTACAGAAATTACGGTCGAGAGGGATTGCAGCGAATATACGCCATAATTACGTAATGATTAAAGTTGATCCGGTATCCGGAAATATCGTATCCTATGGTAGCAGGGGGGGTCACTCCGGGCCTCTAGAGGATGAGACCAGAATCGTTTCATTTGAAGAATGCGAAGATAAATGTCTGGAATTTGTACGAACGGTAAAAGGAAATGATTTCGTTGAAGAAAAAAAGGCGATTTTTATATTTATAACTTATACTCTGATAAAAATATGAAAAATGGCCTTGCGTATACAACCCTGTTCAACACCTACAATGGTGTCCAGTACTTAAACGACTATATATACATGCACTATGACTTGGTACTTGACAGGGTCGTCAGATATCGGAACGAGTTAAAAGACCCTGAACTGATGAAAAAACTCACCACCCTCTCACCTGAACCAACGATTTCAAAAAGAAAAGCAAAACAGATTCTGGAAGAAAATCTGAGCGAAAGTTACCCTGATGAAGATCTACAGATACAGTATCGTATTTTAAACGGCCATGAAAATGATCTTAACTGGTATGATCCGGTGGAATTGGTTTATTCTCAGCAACCCGAGCCGATCAGACTCATCTGGTACATATCATTCAATGACGAAGAGATGCGCAATAAAGATTCCCGATTAACAACTACTGCGATTATTGATGCCCATACCGGGGGGGAAATTATAAATCTTAGGTACAGGGATATCGACATTTCCTAAGGGAAACGGTAACCCCCCCAACCAATCTTTTTTCGTGCCGATGCTGAAGAAATACGGAAACACGTTCATATTTTTTGATGGTCTGTCTGCCATTTTATTCGAATAGCATTGAGCCTGAACATCCTGAGGAAGTGATCTTTTGCGGTTATGATCCACAAAAAGAACTGATCCAATTGACACAGAATCAAAATCAGTTCGGTGTTTGTCCCATAAACCCCCCCATATGAATGGAGGAACAATAAAAAATACGGGATTTTTGCAGATAAACTTTGCAGAATCAATACGCGGGGGGACACATGATAATTACAGACCACCTCACCAAACAATACAACGGAAAAAATGCTGTTGACAACCTCAATTTAGAAGTGGGAGACGGGGGGGAGGTATTCGGTTTTTTAGGTCCAAACGGAGCCGGTAAAAGTACAACCATTCTCATGCTCACCGGAATGATCGAACCAACATCGGGGGGGAGCTGCACCATCAACGGGGGGGTGAATGTGGCATTAGACCCTCTGAAAGGCAAGGAGATTCTTGCTACCTGCCTGAAGATGTCGGATTTTACAAAAATCTCACCGGGTGGGAAAATCTTGACTACCTCGGAAAATTCTATCCCCTGAGCAGCAGCGAGAGGGAAGAAAGAATTGAAACCCTCCTGAAAAGCGTCAGGCTCCAGGATGTCCCCCCCCAGAAAGTCGGCGAGTATTCACGGGGGGGATGAACCAGCGACTCGGCCTTGCTCTCGCTCTTTTAAACGACCCGGAAGTAATCATCCTTGACGAACCCACCGCAAATCTTGATCCCGAAGGTGTCCTCAGGTACCGGGAAATTATAAACCAGCTGGCAAAAGAAGAAAAAACTGTCCTCATCTGTTCTCATATTCTGTCAGAAGTAAAGGCGGTCTGCACAACACTCGGAATTATTTCACAGGGGGGGAGACTCGTTGCACGGGGGGGATCTGTCGGAGAGGTAGAGGATGAACTGATTTTGCAGAGCAACACCCCGCAAAAGATAGTCATCCGATCGATAAACCCGGATGTGTATGATTTTATTGAATCCATATCAAACCCCGATATCCTGGAAGTAAACCGGCTCAGAAACGGCGTTGAGATTCAGGTAAAAAGAGACATCAGAGAAGAACTTGCAGAAAAACTCAAAGGAAACTGCTCCGGCATCACAGAGATGTACCTTGATCGGCCAAGTCTTGAAGATCTCTTCCTGAAGGTCTACCGGAGGGAATAGAAATTGAACCTGAACCGCCTGATAACAATATCTAAAAAGGAGTTCTCGGATCATATCACCAGCAGACGATTTCTCCTGATCCTTTTCATAATCTGTCTGGTGCTTGGGGGGGTTGCAGCCGCAAACGGTGTAACGAACTATTATGACGCACTTGATAAATATAAAAACGGAAATGAGGGGGGGTATTTATTTACCCCCTCTATCCTTTTGGCATTCAGTCAGATAACCAACTCAATTGGCCTTTACGGGCTGGGTGCGGTGATAGGAATCGCACTCGGATTCGATCTGGTTTCAGGGGGGGAACGGGAAGGACGTTCGTTAAAGACCATACTCTCGCAGCCAGTATATCGCGATGAAGTAATAAACGGCAAGGCGATCGGCGGCATCATCAGCCTTACCCTGATCACTCTCACAGGATTTCTGACCGTAGTTGCTGTATTCCTAATTATCGGGATCGTTCCTTCCGTTGATGAGTTTTTCCTGATAGGTGTTATCTGGCTGATTACCCTGTTATTTATAATATCAGCCTTCTCTCTGGCGCTGATGTCTTCTGTTCTTGCAAAAACAAGCAGCGGCGCCTGATTCTGTCTCTTATTATTCTGTTCACGCTGGTCTACATCATCCCTGTCGGCGGAGGGGGGGAATTCGGTACATCCGTCCTGCTCGGGCCGGAACCGTCGGAGAATGAGTATGGTTCCGGGTCGCAATCTCAGATGGAATCATTTGAGAATCTTCAGTATGAATACCATCTGAAAGAATCTGCAATACGGGATCTTTTCAGTATGGTTTCAATACAACGGGTATATAATGAAATTACCAACCCGATAACGATGCCCTCCAAGTATGTCATAAACCGGATTGGATTCGAAGAATTTACCACCAATCCGGACATTGCAGAAAATGTGGAAAAACCGTCGTTATGGGAAATTCTGGGGGGACAAATGGATAAAAATTATCGTCTTCATCATGTGGCCGGTTCTGTTTTTCGGGATTGCATATGTGCAGTTTATGCGGGCGGATTTACGATGATTTTGGGGGGTGCGGTATGAATGTGAAACGGATCACTCAAATTGGGTATAAGGAATTTCAGGACCATCTGACAAACCGGCGTTTTTTAGCCCTTCTGTTCCTGATGCTGACAATCACCGGAGTATATGTCTTTAAAGATATTGGCTCCTATTTTGAGGGCCTGGAAAGATACAGCGACCCTCTTGGATATTCAATATTCGGCATTCCAAAGGCGATGAATATCTTCGGCGGTATTGTCTCAGGGATTGCAGGCGGTTCCGTGTTCGGATCAATCATTGCGATTGCACTGGGTTTTGATCTGATCACAAAAGAGCGGGAGACCGGTTCAATCAAAGCGCTGCTCTCGGTTCCGCTGTACCGGGACGAGGTCATCAATGGCAAGGCACTGGGGGGGAATCATTGCAATTGTATTTGCCGTAACCGTTGTTTTCGTAGCCACGCTCGGCATTATGCTGGTATACAGCATCGTTCCCGGACTGGATGAACTGGGGTTCATATTTGTATTCTGGCTGGTGACTATTCTGTATCTCTCAGGAATCTTTGTGATGTCCGTTATGGTTTCATCCTTTGCAAAGACCAGCGGGATGTCATTCATATATTCATTGCTGCTGTTTCTGCTTCTGACCGGTGTCATTTATTCAACCGGTAATTTTGCTGTTGATGTGGTTATGGGCCCCAAACCATCGATGAATTCTGATACTATGGAGGTCGATGAATATTACGAGCAGTCCAGTGCCTACTATCAAAAACAGATGGAACTTACCCATCTGGTGTATTATGTCTCTATGGACACCAATTATCGAAAAGTTGGCATCGCCCTCACCGAACCCGAACGTCACCTCATCGATCAGTCAGGTAACCAGAACAATCCGGACTGTCCCGAACCGAAACTCTTTGATCTGCTGGGCGGATTATGGGGGGGATACATTCTTTTCCTGATAGTATACCCGGTGATCTTCTTCGGCATTGCCTATGTCAGGTTTATGAGGATGGATTTGCGGTGAAGAGATACGGAAATGCGTTCCCGGTCAGGATTACGATGACCATCGGATGCGCAGTGAAGTGTTTTGAATAAACGGCCCGTGAATAAATCACGGTGTCCGGGCCGGATGCACGGATTGCCCAAGGCATATAAAAGAGGAGGGACGCAATGGCCCGGCAAAATCCCGTTTTTATGAGAGGGAGATCAGTAGACACCCTCACCCGTTACCAAAACACCTTTCACCCAGTATGTCCCGTCAGCCTCCCCCCCGGTGAATACATGGGACACTCTCTCCCGGTATACATTCCACTGCCAGCCAAGTACCCACCACTGGTTTGACCCCCTCAAATTCAGAGGAGATAGTAAGGACATTGTCATCACCGGCAGTGTATGAGAGAATGAACGGCACCTCAATGAAAGAACCGGAAGCGCCTTCGCTCAGATAGTAGCCATCAGTTATCCCCCCCTCAGAACTACTAAAATTTTCCAGAATCCGGTAGGGCATGAAGAGCGGCTCTTTTCCAACGGGTGCTTTGGTATCTATCTCATGCCCGACATCAGATTCATACATATGAAGTTCCATTGCCACAAGGACAGGCGTATCTTCTGAATACCGGTTGGAATAGACGTGGGTCGGGTGGGGTAGTTCGGACTCGTTTTGGCCCGGCATAATCGCAATCGGTTCAATATAATTTTTGTATATGGGCTCGATTCGGTCAGCCGATATATTCAGCATGGGAACACCGTTTACCTGCTCTGTTTTCACAGAGATGTTTCCATCCCGGTCAAAATTATTGAAACTGACCTGGGACATATTGATGACCGTCTCATTCTGTCCGGTATTCGCATTGTAATACGAAGGAACAGGAATCAGAAGAGTGACATTATCAATCGGCCCGGATGTGGAAAGAGCCAGGCTGTAGTCATAAACCGTTTGTTTGTCTTCAGCAGCGGAGATACCCATATATCCTATGATGGCTGCAAAGAAGAGGATAACAATTACAATCAGAACAAATACCGCAATGATTATTTTCCCCCCCGCTATATTCAGAAGATCCACCATAATCAGTAATCTTACCTGAGGGGAGGATAATTATTTTCATATCTTATTTCAGACCAGGAATTTTTCGAACCTGTTGCACAGCATGTCCCGATGCTTCAGAATTGCGGAAACTACGAAAAAACACGCCTGCTGTCCGTATTTTGTTAAATGTGTTCTCCATACGCTTGTTCGTTGATAATGTGCGTACTGATTTTCATGCTTTGTTTCGTCACGTACACACGATGGAGCGATTTCAGGATCACTCCTTTCAGAATTTGTCACACGCGAGGATTTTTCATAGTCAATTTTCAGGCACTTTACGGAAATGATTGGTTTCCTGAAACATAAGTTGGTAACAGTAAATAAATACAAGATTCGATTTAATTCGGATAAAAGGACAGGAAAACGCCCCCTACTCCAATAAAAAATTATATCTCACCGTATTTTCAAATTGTTACAGATTCTGGAAAAAATATCCTGAAAGGTATGGGATTTAATATGTCAAAGACGGAAATTATTGTTTTATTGCTCATATCGGTGATATTCGGGGGGGTTTAATACTCCCGGTAGCCGGATATGAGACTCACCCTGATGCAGGGAGTAATACTGAAGAATTCATTGAATCCAACATTACCGGGGGGGATGGCACAGCAGATATGTCACCAGTGAATGAGCCGGAAGTCCCCCCCGATGCTGGTGCAGTGGAGAATGCAACGCTTCCGGTTCATGCAAATACGACCATTTCTTCAATTATTGATCTGGCCGAACCTGAGGCAACCTTCAATATAACAGGCAGAATCGTAGATGCAACGACCGGAAACGCATTGGAAGGTGCGTTCATTTCTGTCGGAGGAAAAAGTGCCAATTCCGACATCAACGGTGAATTCGCTATCACCGACGTCCCCGTCGGAGGGTTGTCGGTGGAATTCAGTGCATCACCGTTACGTGGGGGGGATACGCCACTGAATGTCAGTTTTTACGATCTGTCTTCTGCCAGTTCACAGGAACTCTTCGTGACCCTGGATGGATACATTGATCTCGCCTACGAGATTGAGTGCTCAGAAGGAAGCACCGTCAATGTGCATCCGGTCCTTATGCCCGCAGGAGAAGACTATGAATTTACGGCCGTTTTAACATGGGGGGGAGAAAATCCGGATGACCTTGACAGCTGGCTGTTGACACCTGAAATTGAGGGTTTGACATACAAGGTGTACTACGGAAACAAGGGTTCCCTTACCGAAGTTCCCTATGCGCAGCTTGATGTTGATGACACATCATCGTTCGGCCCGGAAACGATGACGATCAGCCAGAGCTATCCGGGTACGTACCGGTATACGATCCACTGGTTCAGTGGTTCTGGAACGTGGACAACTGCCGGCGCAACTGTCACTGTCTACCAGCGTTCAGACTGGACAGGGGGGGATATGGTTTGCGCAGGCACCTATTATGCACCTCAGTCTTATCTCGGCGATGAATCATACTGGGAAGTGCTCGAATATGACGGAACATCAAAGGTGGTAACGCCGATCAACAGGATTACATCCGTTAGGCCGACAGTCAGCAGTTCTGCAAATGCCATGGCTATATCAGATGCCGTGAATACGGTCAAGGCAGACTCTGTCGGTGATGCCGGAACCACTGAATGTGCGATTGAAGGTATTACAATTGATGGTATTCAAACAGATTCAAGTGCGATAACATCATGGGAATGGGATTTCGGTGACAATACACCAGTATCATACGAGCAAAATCCCGTCCATACATATTCAGAAGTGGGGGGGATATACGACGTCACATTATCCATATCAGACGGTGAATCAGTCTCCGCCTTAACTCAATTCGCATATATCGCCGTCACAGCATCCCCCCCGGTTATCACCTCAGTCACCCCCCCGTCATCCGGGGGGGAGAACACCGGGGACGGTTGCAACCGAAATCGTTGGCAGCTATTTTGATCCCTGGGCAACTGTCACGCTGGTACGCGGCGACGGCACAGAGATACCCGGAACAGATGTCGTTGTCGATGATTTTGTTGATGATTATGGAACTCACATCAGCTGTACTTTCGATCTCACGGACGCCCGTGGAGGCGACATGACCGTGGTCGTTACAAACCCGGACGGAAAAACGGGTTGGAGTGTGGACGGATTTACCATTATCGACATAATCCCACCTGAATTGTTATCCATCACCTCCATCTCACCGGATGGTGAGTATGGTATCGGCTCAACCATTGATATCCGTGCCACATATTCCGAAGAACTCAAATCCGGAAGCAGCGTGACACTTTCCCTGAACACCGATGCAGAAGTTACTCTTGACACACTCTCATTTTCTGAGATAAACCCAGTTTCTGTCGCTCGTATTTCCGGTGATACTCTCAGGAGTCCGGCGGGCGTCTTTGTCAGTGGAGATTATGCGTATGTTGCATCCTATAATGGAAATTCCCTGACAATCATTGACATTTCCCGCCCGGAAAACCCGGTGGTAGCAGGTTCCCTTTCAAACGAGAGACTATATGGCGCTTTTGGTGTATATGTCAGCGGGAACTATGCATATGTAACCAGTTCAAATGGCAATTATCTTGAGATAATCGATGTCTCCAGTCCCGCCAGTCCCGCTGAAGTCGGTTCTTTCTCAAATGATCATTTAAGGGGTGCAGCGGGAATTTTTGTCAGTGGCGATTATGCGTATGTGACATCCATGAATGGGAATACCCTCGAGATAATTGACATATCAGACCCGGCAAACCCCCGCGGAAGCAGGGTTTATTTCAAATAACAATTTACAGACAGCATATGACATCTTTGTCGATGGCGATTATGCATATGTCCCCTCCTACAATTCCGGTCTGCTTGAGATCATAGATATATCCCTCCCGGAAAATCCGGTGGGAGCAGGGAATTATTCAAATGACAATTTAAGAGGTGCATCGGGCGTATTCGCCAGGGGGGGTGATTATGCGTATGTGACATCCATGGAAACCGGCACGCTTGCGATCATCAATATCTCAGATCCTGTAAATCCGGTAGAGACAGGTTCCCTTTCAAACGAGAATATGGGTGGTGCATTTGGCGTTTCCGTAACCGGTGATTATGCCTGTGTTGCCTGTATGAATTCCAATACCCTTGCCGTCATTGACATATCCGACCCGGAGAATCCGGTGGAAGCGGCTTCTATTTTCGGTGAACAGATTAATGGACCCATTGGAGTGTCCGTTTCCGGCAAATACGCATATGTCACCGGTATGGGCAGCAATAATCTCGAGATCATCGAGTTGGGAGTTTACGAAGAATTGTCCGGCTCCTATGTTGTTGAACCCGGTCTTAGTACTCCGCTGCTCAATGCCGGGGCCATAGTGTCTCAGCATGCAGAAGACCTTTGGGGGAACATCAACTCCCTCACAACCCTTCCCCCCCTATCAATATTGCCGATGGCAGTGAGATTGCCGTTGACGGAGGGTTTGCACACCCTGTGTTAATTCCCCCCCCTCAGCTTACCCCCCCGGCAAATCAGGACATCATGTTCATCGCCGGATGGGAGGGACACCCCGATTTCCTCTCACTTGACTTCGGCGACGGCACCGCTCCCTATACCTCTTCAACATTTGGAGACGTCACTTCCGTGAATATTAACCACACCTACGTTACGCCCGATACCGAATATACCGCCGTGCTTACGTTATCACGGGATGATGTGGGAGAACAGAGCGTATCAACAATAATATCCGTCATCCAGCAGGTGCCGGAAAAAATTGCTGATGAAACAGCAACACTGGAAATACCCGGCACGGTTATCACTGAGAACGGAGGCAGTCAGCAGATTCTCGTGAATGAGTCCCGTGTGAGAGATGCCGGTGGTGATGCCGGCACGCCGGACAATGTTCTTACCGTTATAAAATCCGACCGGACAATCCTGAGAATCAACACCGAAAGCGCCCCCCCGGTATACCAAAACGGGAATTATACGGGCAATGTAACAGGTGTCACCATGATCCCGCCTGCGGTCAATGCGACCATTGGCGGCGATATCGGTAGAGCAGCAGTTGATTTTTCCGTCACCATGGGTGACTACCAGAGTGAGGCCAGAATCGAGACCAGCATCGGTAAAGAAGTGGCTGATGACGCCCGCAATGCCTTCACCCTTGCATGCCCTGAAATAGAAGAAATTGCCTACACCGTATACTTTACCAAATCCGGATTTACGAATTATTCATCCATTCAGGAAGCCACAATCAATTTCTCAGCGAAGACGTCGTGGGTGAATTCAATCGGCGGTAATGACTGTGTACGAATCGTACGCTGGCTGGATGACGGCACAAGCGTTTCGTATACGCCGAAATTTGTAGGTTTTTCTGGTGAAAATTCAGTATTCCAGGTAACCACCGATGGATTTTCCGTGTATGGTGTGGTTTCCGTGCCACCGGCAGCATCTCCGTCCGGATCTTCCGGGAGCGGCGGCAGTAAAGCCAATGCCGGCGTTGGCCTGATACTCGATCTGAACGCAGGAGAGAAAGCATCCGTCAGTCTGGACAATACCGCCATCACCGATGTGACCGTCTGGCCGGTAAAAGGAATTTCTGAATGTATGGTGACCGTTGAGAAGAAATTGAGTATTCCACAGGATATGGAGCCCAATGCGTCTGTCTATGAATATGACTTCTCAAAATTCTACAAGGCGGAAGTTACTGCTCTCTCAAAGATTGTTTACACATTCAGCATGCCAAAACAATGGCTTACCGCGAACCATACTCTGCCCGGAATGCTGTTTTATGATGAGGAGTCCGGAGAGTGGAACATACTGGCAGTAAATGTGACCGGCGAAACGGATGAATACGTTGTTGCAGAGGCAGAAGCACCGGGATTCGGTTTGCTTGCGATTGTCGGATCAGACACTTCCGGCACAACGGATATCCCCCCCTCGGTAACGGAAGAGATCACACCAATCGTAACCCCCCCGGCACCGGAAGAACCAGGAAGTGAGCCTACACCACAGCCGACACCGGCACCATTCCTGATCGTCATTCCGGCGGTATGCATGGGACTTGCTCTTTATCTGAAGAGACTGTGATTCCGGCAGAAAATCTCTGTTCCTTCTTTTTTTGCATCGTATCGCAAATTCCGGCAGATCCGGTCTTTCGGAATGCCATACAAAAAGAGATCTGCGCATTGCAGATGATCCGGTTGTCACAGGATCACGTTTCTGTCTAAAAAAGTATGTGAGGTGAAAAGAGGTGTGTGTCTGTTTCTTACTCTGCTGCGGTGAATGTCAATATGATCTTCTCTGACGAGTCCTGCACAGTTAAGGTGTCCCCCTCAATCTGGTAACCTGCTGCCGTGTTCAGGAGCTTCAGGTAAGTGCTTTCCTGTGCCATGGTTCCTTCGGGTTCATCGCAGAACATCTTTGTTGCACCAATCATGCCGAAGATGAGTGCATTGCCATCGGTTTCGTAGGAGGCGAAGTAATTGTTACACCCGGCAGATCCTGCGATACCGCCTTCTTCATCGAATGTCAGGGTGATTTCTGTTCCTGCGATGACGGAGACAATTGCTTCATTGCCGTTGTTGTATGAGGTGAGCTCCCATGTGGTTCCGGTCAGGGGCTCGGGTGCCGGGGGCACGGCCATTTTAAAGACCAGCAGAACCGTTCCGTCTGCATCAAAGAGTTTCAGATCATCTCCAACACCACTAAACGTTGCAGTCTCATTGAGCAGTTTCAGATAGATTCCCTCCTGTATCATTGCCTCTTCGGGCCCTGCCATCATGGTGCTTCCGGCCACGCCGAATGTGAGTGCATCGCCATCGGCTTCGTAGGATGCGAAGTATCGGTTAACACCGGCAGAACCTGCGATACGACCTTCTTCATCGAATGTCAGGGTGATTTGGTTCCTGCGATGACGGAGACAATTGCTTCATTGCCGTTGTTGTATGAGGTAAGCACCCATTCGCTGCCCTTCAGGGATTCCGCGGTGACCGGCGGAATCTTTTCAAAGACAAGCAGGACTTTCCCGTCTGAATCGTAGAGTTTCAGTTCATCTCCAACACCACTAAATGTTGCAGTTTCGTTGAGCAGTTTCAGGTATGTGCCCTCCTGTGTCATCAGGTCTTCAGGCCCTGCCATCATGGTGCTTCCGGCTACGCCGAATGTGAGTGCATCGCCATTGGCTTCGTAGGATGCGAAGTATCGGTTTATCCCGGCAGTGCCTGCGATACGGCCTTCATCATCGAATATCAGGGTAATCTTTGAACCTTCGATGACAGAGACCATTCCGTCAGTACCGTTGTCATAGGATGTCAGCTGCCAGTTCGTTCCGTTTAGGATCGGTGCCCGGTCTGTTTTGTTATCTGTTCCATTAATGGCGTCCCCCCCATCCGTGTCGGGGGGATGCGGAAAGGCACCCGGCAGAGAATAGGCAGATTCCCAGCACAAGGGCTGTTCCCATCAGGAATGACCTGCCTGTTTTTCGGTTGTTCTTCTTTACCATACACTATCATTGTCAAACAGAATAGATAAACAAACCTTTGACTTCGAATAAATTGGTAGTCATAAATTGGTTATTTTTTAAAAATATATCCATATTGGCCTTTTTTAATTTGTCCCGAACGCTGCCGGGGCCATTGGACCCCCCCTTCCTGTCGTAACAGAGGATAAGAGGGAAAACATCAAAGTTCACATGAACGATCCCGTATAGCAAAGAGCAGAAGTTCTGTGTGAGCTGAGTGCATAAAACCGTCTGGACATCCCCCCCGTATAAGAATAGACACGATGCATATAGTAATTTATGACGGAAAGGTACCCTGCAAAATGGCAAATAAATACTGATACGCATAGCTTTGTGCAGCTATTCCACAGAATAAATACCACCATGATCCATGAAAGAACAGTGCAGGGATTCATAAATCCAGAACATGATCCATACACTCCGACATCAGTCATAATCCACCTGAATACCTGATCTTCAATAACTGCTGTTGTCTCCTATATTGACACCGCAGGAATGGGTATGTCATGGAGAAGATCTCTTTTTTGTGCCTGAATTCTCTCCTCCCCCCCTTCACATGGTTCTTCACCTGACGATAGTGGTATCACAGCCCACCGTGAATCATCGACATAGCGACATGATTCTGCGATGCTCCCGTTTCTTTAATATATTCAAACGCACTAATGGTGCTGTCCCTCCCTTCCGGCATCACGGAGAATGCTTCAGATGCCGGGCACCCGGAGAGAAAAGAGAGTAAAATGATAACCCGACAGAAGGTGACAAACGCAGACATTGCTGCCATCCTGTATGAGATCTCTGATATATTCAAACTGAAGGGAACGTCGTTTAGATCACAAGCCTATTACCGGGCGGCCCGGAACATCGAGACACTTGATGAGGACATCACTGATATCCATGGCCGGGGGGCGAACTCGAGAGAATTCCCGGCGTGGGAATTTCCATCGCAGAAAAGATACGGACCATAATCGAACAGGGCACACTTCCCTATCTGGACACATTACGCAGAGAACTTCCCAAGGGATTCTACGAGCTGAGAGAGATCGAGGGGGGGATTGGCCCGAAAAAAGCTCTCGTCCTCAACAAAGAACTGGGCATTACCGGAATCGTTGACCTTGAGGCCGCCATAAAGGTAAAAAAGGTACGTAATCTGAAGGGATTCGGGGGGGAACAATCAGAGAAGAATATTCTGGAAAACCTACAGATACAAAAGGAGTGGCATTCACGCTTTCTCCTGGGATTCATTCTCCATGAAGCGGAGGAAATCGAGCAGAAGCTCAGGGCCCACCCGGCAGTTTTGAAGGCCTGTCTGGCGGGCTCCGTCCGGCGGCGAAAAGAGACGATCGGGGGGGATCTGGATATCCTTGTTTCAACCAACAACCCAAAGACAGTATCTGAATATTTCTGCTCCCTCCTGAAGTACAACGGGTGTTGATGAAGGGGGGGCCAAAACGGTCTACGATTGTGATCCAAAAGAACCTTCATGTGGATTTGCGGGTGATACCGCAGGACCAGTTCGGCGCTGCCCTCCAGTATTTCACCGGTTCAAAAGCCCACAACATCCACCTGCGCCAGCGTGCTATAAAACAGGGTTGTAAGCTGAATGAATATGGTCTCTTTGCACGGGATGGGGGGGAGATCATTGCCCGGAAGCGGGAGGAAGATATCTACGGGGGCCCTTGGCCTCGCCTTTATCCCTCCCGAACTCAGGGAAAACAGCGGTGAAATTGAGGCCGCGGAAAAAGGCCGCCTCCCTCATCTTATTGGCTACGGTGATCTGAAAGGCGACCTGCATGTGCACACCCGCTGGAGCGACGGCGCCCACACCATCCGCGAGATGGCAGAGGCGGCACGGGAGCAGAAATACGAATACATCGCCATCTGTGACCATTCCGCAGGACTCGCCATTGCCCATGGCATGACAGACGATAAAATACACAAACAGGCAAAAGAGGTTGCCGAACTGAACCTGGAGATGGATGGCATCACCATACTGCACGGCATTGAGGCGAATATTGACCGGGACGGCAATCTGGATGTCAGAAAGGATGTCCTTGCGGGTCTTGACTTTGTCGTAGCAGGTGTTCACTCCGGATTCCGGCAGCCGGAAAAAAAGATGACCGAACGGTTGCTCACGGCTATCCACCACGATCATCTGGATATGGTCAGCCACCCCCCCACCGGCCGTCTCCTCCAAAGACGGGAGCCATACCAGTTCAATATGGACAGTATCTTTGAAGCAGCGGCCGCGGCACACGTGCTGATGGAAATAAACGCGTTCCCCCCCACCCGGCTTGACCTCTCCGACATACACTCCCGCCGGGCACGGACATATGGTGTTGTGATGGGTATTGGGACTGATGCCCCCCCCACAAAACCGAACATCTCCAATATCTTGATCTGGGCGTCGCGGTGGCCCGCCGGGGATGGCTGGAGACGGGAGATGTGCTCAATACCCGGACGCTTGCGGGGGGGGTTAGGGCGTGGCTGGAACGGTGAGAGCAGTCTGAAAAGTGTGGGATAAGCGGGAGTATTCTGTTTGGACAGTACTTGCAGATAGAACACCCACTCACCAACCGCAAAATCGAAAATGCGTATAAACCTCATCAAATCTGATGCAGTGTCCAAAATAATCCATATCATTCAACCGGACAGCAGAATATGGACTGTTTTTGGCTTTTTTGAGAAAACCAAAATTTATTCGGGTGAAGTATTTGCAAACCGACAAACATAGGTTTTCCAATGGTATAGATTCAAACCGTTGAAATCATACCGTCCATTCAGCCAACCCTCCCTCATGGACAGATGGCTGAAAAATTGGTGAAACAATGGAAGATATAAAACCCATAACAGAATCGGACAAACCGATACAGAATACCCCTTCGTCTAAAATACTACGCGAATCTTTCCGAAAACGATCTACATACAGTCTGGGGGGGATAGATCTCGGATATTCATCGGTTAACGTCTCTTTGATCAATGAAACCGGTCGGATTGCGTTGAGCAAATATGTCCTGCATAAAGGAAATATCCAGGAAACACTGGCAAAGATTCTTGCAGATATATCCATTGCATACAACACGGATACCATCACCACTGGTGCTGTTACCGGCAGTGAACACCGACTAATAACCTCGCACGGATGTATTGAACAGGTAAACGATGTCCCTGCACTGGTCGAGGGAGGCCAGGCAATACAGACGGATCTCTCTTCAATCATTGAAATAGGCGGAGAGTCAGCCAAATACATTACCGGGTTTACCAATACCGACCGTTCGGGAATCAGGATATCAATGAATTCCAACTGCTCAGCAGGAACGGGGTCATTTCTGGAAGAACAGGTATCCCGGCTCAACCTGACTATTGAAGACTATGCCTCCTATGCCGCACGGGCAACATCGATTCCACGAATTGCCGGAAGATGCAGTGTTTGCAAAAACGGACATCATTCACCACCAGCAGGACGGCGTGCCTGTCGAAGACATTCTGCAGGGACTGGCATACGCTTTGATACGCAATTACCGTAGTGCAGTGATAAAAAAACTCCCGCTTGAACGACCCATCCTCCTTGCCGGAGGTGTCGGGAAAAACACGGAGATCGCACGAATCATTGAAGACGTTCTTGAACTCGGGCCGGGCGAACTGGTTGTCCCGGAATACTGCGGTAACGTCAGCGCCACCGGTGCGGCACTCATAGCACAACGCGACAATATGCAGATCAGCTTTGATACGGTCCGAATTAATTCAGGAAAGCCAGCCGTCCCGTACGGCACTGAAAACGGAGATGTGCCGCTTGCCGCTCTCATGCCCTTTGGGAGCGGGGACAGTGAAGGAAAACATTCCTGCAGTCCTTTCCGCCCCCCCACAAGTACAGCCACGGAATGTTATCTTGGTGTTGATATCGGTTCAACCAGTACAAACCTCGTCCTGATGAACAAAGAATCCGAAATCATCTCCTATCGCTACTTAAAGACACTGGGTGATCCCGTCGCAGCAGTGCAAAAAGGGCTAAAGGATCTTCAGGCCGAGGTTGGAGACATGGTGACCATCATCGGGGGGGCAGGGACAACCGGTTCCGGCAGATACCTGATAGGCAAAATGATTGGGGGGGCCGATGTTATCAAAGACGAAATTACTGCACAGGCAACGGCTGCAGCGGCCATTGACAATACCGTGGATACTATATTTGAAATCGGAGGTCAGGACTCAAAATATATCAGCATGCACAACGGTGTCGTAACCGACTTTCAGATGAACAAAATCTGTGCGGCGGGTACAGGTTCCTTCATTGAAGAACAATTAAAAAAGTTCAATATCCCCCCCATCACTGAATTTGGTGACATCGCAATTGCCAGCCAGAATCCGGTCAATCTTGGAGAGAGATGTACGGTCTTCATCGAGACAAGCATCGCCACGCACCTTGCCCGGGGAACGCAGATTGATGATATTGCATCAGGGCTCTGCTACTCTATTGTCAAAAACTATCTGAACAGGGTCGTCGCTCAAAAGCCAATCGGAGAGAAGATCTTTCTTCAGGGAGGAATTGCACATAATCAGGGAGTGGTCAATGCGTTCCGTTCTCTCACCGGAAAAGAAGTGACCGTCCCTCCGTTTTTCAGTGTCACCGGTGCATATGGGGGGGCAGCGATTCTGGCCAGTGAGGAGATGGGAGAGAATAAAACACAGTTCCGGGGGGGATTTGAACCCGGCCTCTCGATTCTTTCTGTTCAGGATACGGAAGACGAGAGTGCAAAAACAACGCAGGAATCACCATTCAATACCAGTGTCAATGAGATCATATTTGAAGGATATGACGGTTCGGTTGATGCATCTAAAAAGACCGTTGGCATCCCCCCCCGGGCACTCTTCACCTATGGTATGTACCCGATGTTCAATGCTTTTTTCAGGGATCTCGGGTTCAATGT
Organism: Methanogenium cariaci JCM 10550; assembly: GCF_001315945.1. GTDB lineage: Archaea > Halobacteriota > Methanomicrobia > Methanomicrobiales > Methanomicrobiaceae > Methanogenium > Methanogenium cariaci. Next base: position 85,082 of record NZ_BBBG01000004.1, read on the forward strand.
GATAATGTCCAAACCTTCCAGTGAGGAGACCATCCGCCTTGGACAGGAATATTCACTTGATGAAACCTGCTATCCGGTGAAACTGATTAACGGTCACGTGGCGGAACTTGTCGAAAAAAAGGTGGACTACATATTCTTCCCCCCCGACCTCTACACGGTTCCCCCCCATCCCGGTTCCCATACCCGACAGGACTATGGATGTCCGTATATGCAGCTTGCCTTTAAGATGGTTAACCGGGCAATGGAGCTTGACAAAAAAGGGATCGTGCTGCTCGCACCCACAATAGGATTCAGCCTTGGAGAAGAGTTTACGATGAACAGCTTCATGGAACTGGGCAGGAAGCTGGGAAAGGGTGCTGAAGAGACGAAGCAGGCGCTTCAGAAAGGGATGGGCGCATATATCGCGTTTGAAGAGCGAATTCAGGCATCCGGAAAGGAGATTATGCAGAATATTTCCCCAGATGAGAAGGTCTTTGTCCTCATTTCAAAGACATATGGTGTTGCAGATCCCGTGCTGAACCTGGGCATTCCTGATCGACTCGCTGATATTGGCTATAAGACAATCCCCTTCTATAATCTGCCGGAATCGGATATCTCACAGGAGCACCCGAATATATACTGGCCGTTCGGCCAGCATATTCTTGAAGCGGCCCAGATAGTCAAAGAACACCCGAACCTCTATGCCATATTTCTGACACATCATGGATGCGGGCCCGATACCGTTTTTTCACATTATTTCAGGGAGATCATGGACAAAAAACCCTACCTGAATATTGAGGTCGATGAACACTCATCCGGTGTCGGTGTGCTTACCCGGCTCGAGGCATTTGTGAACAGTCTCAGGGCAGTCCCCACGGTAGAAGCGGAGAATATGGCAAACTATCCACAACAGGTGGTCCATACGCCTGTAAAGATCTCCACCACCCTGAACGGACTTCCTGAGGGCACAACACTCTATCTGCCAAACATCTCCCCCCCTATGCAGACATAATGAGTACATATCTGAAACAGGCAGGAATCGATGCAAAACCACTTCCCCCAGAGCAATTCCGCCTCGGTGGATGCAGGAAGGAGATATACAGTGACAAACGAGTATTTCTCCATGACCACACTGGCAGGGGGGGATGTTGCTCGCCTTACCAGGTCTCCCGAGATTCAGAAGAACAAAGCAGCACTCTTTATTCCCCCCCAGTATGAAGGGGGGGCAGAAGTAGACGGGCAGTACAGCCGGTTTATCCGAACGATTCTCGATGAAGAGAATAACAGAGAAATTGCCATGGTATCGCCCTACCTGGAGGACATCCTTGCCGGTGACGGTGAATTATGTGAAAATATCTTTTACACTATGCTTGCAGGAGATATTGTTCGGGCTGCACCACCCAATACCAGAATAATGTACCAGGATCTGATCAACGAATGGATTCGCACATCCGACCCTGATATCAAATATCTTGAAGATCTTGCAGATACAGTCAGGTTGGCACAAACCACACGGACCTATGAGAAGACCATATGTGCAATCGGCGAACCGCAGATCCTCTTCAATGACTATACAACAAACCATACCTTCCGGCGGATTGAAGAACGTGGGCACCGCGTAGTCTACGCCCCCCTCTCTGAATACATGTGGATGCTCTGGAGAGACTGCACTGAGCAGATAAATGGGGGGGAAGATGCATGCATCGCAAAGCAAAGACTGCGGCGGCTGGAAGATCACATCTCCAAAATACACACAAAGTTAGGGGGGGAATTCAGTCCGTTTGAACGAAATCTGAACACTCTGGTGGAGAATGCTGATGCGACGATGGGCTACTATGCAGGTGCATTTGGCAGATACCGGGGGGGAGCGAAACTTCTGGGAGACGGGCCGAATGTCGATGGAGCGATAACTGTTGCATCTATGTATGAAAATACCGGGATTGCCCTTGGGATCCTGCACCCGGCCTTTGCAGATGCCAGTACACCTCCGGTGCTGAACCTGACTTTTGACGGCACCCTGAATGAAAATGATGAGACAAAGGTTGAATCCTTCCTCCTTTATTTGTGAACCGTTGATGATGAAGATTCTTCGTGGTGCCGCACCTGTCAGTGTGTGCACCATTCGTTTCATGCACAGGTGTCAGAGACTCTCCTAAAGGTGATATACTGGAAAGTATCCCTGGATAAGAGAATGTCAGTAATAATAATTTGTAATTTGTTATAATCGGATCATAACACTTATCTGATTGGTATGATACAATGTCTATTATCAAACGGTTAGATGTAGACTATTGTGTCGACTACGATCCATTTGTACACCACACAAAGCAACCCAACGAGCAGATAATATGAATAACTTATGGAAATTCAGCCTGGAACCAGGCAAAGACAGAGGATTGCTTACCATCATCATCCTTCACTCAATGGAAAAAGAACCAAAATCAGGATATGACCTTCTCAAAGAGATCGCGGAAAAAACAAACGGGACATGGGTTCCGAATAAGGGGGGGACATTATACCCAATACTCAAATCACTTGAGAAAGAGGGACTCATCCAGGTAAAAGAGGTTGGAAAACGCTCAAAAACGATATATGAACTGACTGAATCCGGAGAAAAAACCATCACCGACTTCAGGAACAAAAAAGAGCAGTCTGAAGATAAACTAAATTTTTTCAAAAAAATGCATCTGGAGATCTTTGGGGGAGGAAAATATCTCTCTCATCTATCTTCTGATGGATATCAGATTCTATGCAGAACACCTCCCGGATGAGAAGAAACAGAAGGCAATCGAGCTTCTGAATGGTGTTTTTGAAGAGATCAAGGAGCTTTAGACCAATCCGACTGAAGAACGGATACGGAGGTACGAATTACAATGGACAGATCATATACATCCTCAGCAGAATCGGGGGCCACGATCCACATTCTGCCGGTGGGGGGGATTATCAAAAACGACGTAAAAAACCCGGCACTTATTGCCAACGAAGACGGACTCAGACTGAATAGCGGTGATGCTTCCTCGCTCCTTAATTTTCAAAATCCATTGGAGAGGCTGTCGGAGATCATCGTCGATGAGGATTTTTCCGATCTCCTCGATGGCATCGATGAATACTCACATATTGTAGTACTCTATTGGGGGGGTCACGAAGTGCCGGAAGAGGGCCGATCCCTGAAACGAGTACATCCCGCTGGCCTCGGTCATTATCCAATGAAGGGAATCTATGCCACATACAGTCCCGCCCGCCCCCCCAATCCTATCCTCATGACCATTGTCCGCCTACGGGAGAGACTGCAAAACCGACTGATAGTATCGGGTCTGGATGCCATTGACAAAAGTCCGGTCATCGACATCAAACCGTATGTAGGAGACCTATTCCCGCAGGATGATGTCAGTGTACCCGACTGGATGCAGAGGATCATGGGGAATTCGAAGAAGAGAGAAATACGCAGAGGATTACAATGAATCAATCAAAACCGAAAGAAAGCGGAACAGCGTTCTGCTCAGGTGTCCTGAATGATCGGACAGTTAAAGAGCTCAGAGAAAACCCGCGAAGGCAATTCACAGAAGCTATTCGAAAGGCAGATACGGCAACCTGTCTGGTAAAAACCGCAGAAATACACGGTCACTATTGTCCGGGGGGGAGTGCACTCGGAGTGATGGCCACATTGTACGGGATGGAACAGCTCCAGGGGGGGAACTGCCTCCATTCCGACGGTATCATGGAGGAACTCCTCGCAATTGTTGAAGTAAATGCCTGTTTCGCGGATGGCATACAGGCTGTTTCCGGGTGCACATTGGGCAATAACTCCCTCATATATCGTGACCTTGGAAAACACGCCGTCACGTTTGCCATTCGTGGAAGAAAGACAGGGGGTACGAGTACAGGTAAGACCGGAATTTCATCTCTATGTCGAAGAGGCTGCGCCGGAATTTTATCCACTGATGGAAAAAGTGATCGTCAACCGTACGGGCACCGCAGAGGAGGAGATACGCTTCAGAGAGGTTGCACGTGAGGCAGCGTTTGCACTGATACAGCTCCCCTTTGAAAAACTGCTCGAGGCAGAGGCCGTCATTCCGGATATTCCGGATTATGCACCGATAACAGGCAGTGTCGTATGTCCCGACTGCGGCGAAGTTCTGATGGCGACAAAAGTCAGGCAACGTGGCCTTCAACGAGGGAAATGCTATATGTGTACCCAAAAGTACATTGAGGTCAATGGCCAGGGAATCGTTGAGCGGGATCTACGGGGATCCAGAAATAAGTCCTGATACCAGGATGGTTCATACTACCGAGTTTGCCTATGGACAACAGACAAATCCAGAAAAACGTGTGCCACACCGGCAGCAGGCACACGCATAAAAAGGGACCGAGCAGTTACTGGATGCATAATCCCGTACGAATTTACCAGGAACTGGACCTCAAAGAGGGGGGGATATCTTCCTGGACATCGGGTGTGGCTCCGGAGATTATTCGGTTGCCGCCGCACGCGAAGTGGGTATGGAGGGGGGGCATGTATATGCAACGGACATCCAACCACATCTCCTCGAAGGTCTGCGCACAAGAGCGGCATCCCTCGATCTTGAGAATCTCACGGCAATTTCCTCTGACATTCGAAAACCCCCCTGCCCTTTGATGATAAAAGCATTGATCTCTGCTTCATTTCCACCGTACTTCACGCAGTCGATCTTGCCGCCATCAGGGAGATGCTGTTTTCGGAGATACACCGTATCCTGAAAACAGGCGGTCGCCTTGTAATCATTGAATGCAAAAAAGAAGAGGCACCGTTCGGTCCGCCTTTATCGATGCGAATCTCTCCCGAAGAAATTGAGGCATCAGTACAGAAATATGGGTTTACACCGGCCGGGCTGATTGATTTCGGGTACAACTATATGATATCATTCGATCTGCAGGGGGGGCAAAACGATGAGGTTTCACACCCTTGCAGTGGTATGCATCCTGATTGCAGCGATATCTGCATCGGGATGCCTCCAGTCGACGGAAAAAACCACGGATGAAATACTCCCCAAGGATCATTTCCGGTCAGTGACCGACAGCCGTGGGGGGGTTGAAGTGATAGTCCCGGCCGACATTGAACGGGTCGCAACGGTATCCGACGGTCTCGTGGAAGAGGTCATGTTCATCCTCGGTGTTGATGACACCCTCATCGGGCTTGGTTCCAACGGACTTCTGTCCGAGTCAGCGTATCAGTATCCTCTTGATGACGGTGGTGAGGCCACAGTAACCGGAGGAAAAAATGTCGCCCTTGTGCTCTCACCGCATCTCAAGGATCTGCCCTTGTTTATTGACTATGGTGTTGCGATGAATGTGGAAACACTCGCTTCCCTGGAACCTGATGTCGTCATCATGCGCTTGCAGTTCCGCACTTCTCGGTGGCAGGGATGAAACGGCACAAAAGAGCATTGATATAATTGAATCCCTCGGCATCCCGGTTGTCGTACTCTACAGCCCGAACTGCTATGAAGATTCGGATCCGACAGCGATATCAGAGGAGATTCGAATCATCGGCCAGGTCTTTGGAGAGGATGAATCGGCAGAAAAGATCATTTCTGGCTTGATTCGCATTCAACGCAGATACGGGAGAGAACACAGGACGTATCCAAAGGGGAAAAACCAACTGTGCTGATCTTCGGTCTCTCTCCCATGCACCGGACAGAGACCGCAGCGGGAATTGCCTGGGGATTAAAGACAACCGAATCATACCTGATCGAAGAGATCATCAATGCAAAGAATGCCTATCGATCCAATACGGGCTCTTTCCAGGTGGTGAGTACTGAACAGGTGCTCTCGATGAATCCGGATGTCATTATTCTTGGGACTGCGGCGGGGGGGTATCATCCCCCCCCGGAGGAGCTATACTGCGCCACATACTACACACATCTGCGTGAACTGAGTGCGGTACAAAACCATCGTGTCACCGCACTCCCCTTTGCGCCCCGAAACGCCGCACAGCGCCTTGAATATCCACTGGACCTGATGGTCATGGCAAAAACCGTGTATCCGGACAGATTTGAGGATGTGAAGATGGATGAATGGATGCTTGCATTCTACAGGGAAGTCTATGGCGTTGATGAAAATATAGCAAAAGAGATCTGTGCGGCCCAGCTGATGAACTGGTGTATAGAGGAGTAGGTCCGGATGACCGGACCAGCATGGTTCGTAGATTTTCTGACCACATGTGGTTTTGAGGATATCGGCGGATTTTCCGAATCCTAATGCCAGACCCCCTCCTTACCGGGGGGGTATCGGGGGGGCAATCACCCGGATGTGCTGTTTGGTGACCCCTGCAAGATGTGGTATACAATTCACATTCATCCGGGCAAAAATCTCATTATCTAATTAAGAAACGTTTAAATAACCCCAAAACATGCTCGCGTCCGGAAATATTGTGTCCACACAGAAGCCCTGAGAGAGCAGATCTCAGTTGAGACGATACATATGTCCTCCAAAAAATATCTGACAACAGCGACCCCTTAATAGTCCCCGGGAAATCGTAATTTTCGTAAATAAAAGGCATTGCAGCGATATTTTCTGTGCACGAATAATGAGCAAAAAATACACCCGTTTTACCCTTGGATTTCCAAACGCAGGGAGTCAGAGAGGGGGGGTGAAGAACATGGATGATGCAGTAATAATCTGGTTTTTGATATTCATCGGATGATCTGCTCATGTGCAGAGGTAATCTTTCGCTTAGTAGCATTTCTACAGAGCCAATCGGTAATGCTGCACATCCCTGTGGGTCTGTTTCACCTCTGATCAGGTTATATATCCCCCCCATCCTCCGGGTGATGTGAATCGCCCCCCCGGGCGCAGCGTAACCGCCCCCCCCGTTGCTAAATGTTTTAATCCCATACAATGCCAGTTCCTCCTCGCTCAGCCCTTCCGGGTCAGGGAGGGCATCAATGGCTATCTTCCATGTCAGGGAGACCTCCTCCCCCCCTTGTTCGTCTCTATCACGTCGATAACAGTAGCATTGCAAAAGGAGTCAGGCGGGATCAGGAAATCCCATCTTGTATAATGGGAGGCATGGGTTGTGGCGGCAAAGGGATTCGTGAATGTCCATTCCCAGTGTACTCGCTGGCAGGTGTTGTCGAGCATCTGCCTGATCACCATTCCGTAATCCGGTTCGGAGTGCCCACCGAAATAATCCGGGTGTTTGGGATAGGGGGGGTTGACGAGAAGGCGGGTGTTGGGGGGGGTATCAATCCTGACCTCTGCGTGTTGTCCGGTGATGGCCCGACAATCACCCTCTTCAGAGTGGGCAGAGACATTTCCTAAAATTCTGCAGGAATGACTCCACCTGTCAACACTCCATGTTGAACCACAGGCAAGGGTGCTGTTCAGGATGACAGTAACATCCGGCTTACCCTCCGCCGTCCACTCAGCCTGCCGGGATGTCACCTCCCCCCCGCCCGTCCATTCCGGTGGTTCACCACATTCAACCGGCTCACCCGCGGTGATACTGATCAAAAATAAGAGAATAGCAACAGCGACGAGTACCGTGATGAATACAAGAATCTTTACCGGTTTTGTGTTCCTGTCCATATTATCGTATTTTCAGTTGGGATGCTTTCGATCTGTTCCGGTGACTGTTTTGGAAATAGATTCAATTCCTTACAAATGATCCGTGTGTTATCCACCACCATAAATATAATTGGCACAGTATGAGTCCTGTGCGAGCGAACCGTATATACAGGATGCTGTCTGGGGGGGGATTTCGATCAGGCCCCATGAAGAATAGACCCTGCGATACGGAAATCGCCATCCATTCTTTGCGAAGGAGCGTCGTCAAAAAAGAATCCGGCGGGATGATTCTGATATCAGTTTCTCCAGCCGTCTGCGGGTACGGTAATGAGAAAGTCTGCTCCCTCTCCTTCGATACCGACTTCCGATATACCGATCTCCGTTATCGAAAGAATTTCCCGTATTAAAAAGAGGCCCACCCCCCCGGTGTTTTTGCCAAAGCCTTCCTTAAATATGGATGATTTAATCTCATCCGGAATGCCGGCGCCATTGTCTTTGCAGTGGATGTGAAGGGATTCTTCCGATCCTCTTTCACAGAATATACTAACACGGGTGGTATGTTCCCCATGACGAACGGCGTTTTCGATGAGATTATAGATCGCTTTGGGAAAAAGAGGATCCGCATAGATTTCAACGTCGCAGGCAGCATCCGTAACAAGTTCAACCGGTGACGTCTCTGCTAATGCACGCATCTCTTTAAAGATCCCCGCAACAGTATACCACTGAGGTTCGTTACTGCCCAACCCTTCATACACTCCGGTAAAGTCAATCATGTTCTCAATCGATTCGAGTTCATTGAGTATGATGGAGACGTATTCCTTTGTCTTATGATCATCTGAATATGAAAGGACTTCAGATGTGAGATAGATGGCCTGAATCTTGTTTTTGATGTCATGTCGCGTGATACGGGTCAGCAGCAATAATTTTTTGTTGGCTACGGTTAACCTTCTCTCGGCATCCATTCTCAGTCTTACTTCATTTTTATATTCAATCCAGCGCCGTACGGAAAATATCATCAGCGCGAATAACAGGATAAATGATGCCACGATGATTTCGTCAAGTTCATACGATTCATACGCGATACACCATATGTAGATCAGTTCAAAGGCATCAACCGAAGCGGCAAGATAAAAGGAGATACTACTGAGGATAAATAATAACAGGACTTCAAGTATTATTTTGTCAGGAAGTGTGTCAAAGAGTCCTTTAATGCCTTTCTCTCTTCCCATATCATATGATTATGAAGTATGGATATAGAGAGGTTATTGTTTAATGCGCAAGAGACGATTCTTTTGAGAATCGCAGATATTCAGCCCAATATTTCATTACGTATGATCTTCATTATCAAATGTCAGTGTGGACAATACTATTTTCCCTTGGAAATGGTTTGGGTCACCCCCCCCTCTGGGTGAGGCGCCTGTCTCCCTCCAGCGCCGCGAGGGCCAGAAGAGCACTCTGTTCCTTGTCCTTTATCTCAAGCATGATGTCAACATCAAACGGACAAACCTCTCCGGTAAACCTGAGAAAATCAGAAATATCAATTGTCGCGGCATGTTTTCCCGGACGACCATCCGGATCCTGACTACTGTAGTCAACCATCGGTATGCCGTCACGCGAATTCCACGTTGCGGCAATGTGTGGATATATCTTTTCCACCGGTTCATCTGAAGAAGAGTTCACCCGGTGATGCAGGGTGTCGAAGATGACCGGGACGCCGGTCTCTGTGTGAACCCGGAGACAGTCTCTGGCTGTATAGCGGCGGTCATCGTTCTCGATGACGAGACGGCGCAGAATCGCCTCTTCGAGGCAGAGATACCTCTCGATGAACCGGGCGATGCTCGCGTCCCGGTCACCGTAGACCCCCCCCGATATGGAGCTGAATCTTTGCGGTCATATCCAGATTGAGCAGATCGAGGACTTCAGCATGGTAGGCAAGTTCATGGACGCTGCGGCCGAAAACCTCCGGGTCTTTTGCATTGAGGAGGATGAACTGGTCGGGGTGCATCGATATCCGCATCTCCCTTTCCCGGATGAATGTCCCGAGGGCGGCAAAGTCCTCCCGGAAGGCGTCCTGCCAGTCGGCGGTGCAGACCGGATGGGAGGCGAAGGGGACGAGATCCGAGGTGATACGAAAAAAGAGGATCCCGTGATCCGCATTATAGCGAAGAATATCTTCAAGGCAGCGGAGGTTTTCTGTTACGGTCAAAAGCAGCCGCTCATCAGTGTAGGACCGGAGGCGGAATGTCCGGCTGCTCCGGCAGGAGAGCGACTGGTTGATGCACGGGTATCCGATTTTCATGTCTTACCTGGGGGGGTGAGCGTGAAAGTGATCCGGCTCTTTCTCTCACATATCATTACTCCGTTCGCCGACGGATTCAGTGAAACGCCATCCGCATCTTGGGTTTCTGCTGCATACCTTCGCTGACCCAGTTCCATGCCTCGTCCCGACGAGCGACGGGAAAGAACCGGACATCAGTGTTCGGGAAGAGGAAGAAATGATCAACATAGTTCAGCCGTTTCTCCCAGTCCGCATCACCAATGATCGCCTCCCGTTCGATGTAGAGCACCCGCGAGTCCTCCCTCACATCGTCATCCATCGCTCCGATATCCTCACTCTGAATATCAGATATGTCAATAAAAAGGCGTATCAAACCATAATTCTTAATCGTCCGGCGCAGCACTGGCATAAAGTCTTCCCGATAATCCTCATCTGTGATCTCGCCGATGAACTGGAATCCGAGCACAGCACCGTGGCTTTCTGGCAGTAATTCGATCATTTTTTCTTTCCCTCCCTTCCCTGGGGGTCACCGGCATGCTGCAGAGATTTCCGGAAGATATCACCGAAGCATCACCACCCGCTTCACTTCTCTGTGCGGATGTGATCCATTCCCCCCCGCATGCCTCTCCCTCTTCCCTATCTTCGCGTCGCCTACCGGTTTTGAGAATGGGTAGAGTGTAATCGGAAGAATAAATATGTTGTTGCTGTGAGGGGGGGAAGACAGGGTTTTGTTCCGGGTCAAAGGACGTGCACATCCGGACTGAAAATATTCTGGCAGATTCCAACCGGAATTAATTACCGGCCGGATCGCAACAGGAGACATCAGGCATAAACGTAATTATAACTGTATCATAATATTATCACCTTTTGTGGGAGGGATGAAATGGCATTAAAAGAGGACCCTGTGAATGAAAGCAGAGATCGCCGCATCATTGATCATTTAAAAAATCCCGTCTGCATCTTTAACAAGAATACCCGGGAGATTACCGAGAGGAATAAACCCTGTTCCGCTCTTTTTCCTGACCCGCAAACAACGGTTGACGCACTGTTCCGGCATAGCAGAACCGAATACGACTCGTTCATCCGTCAGTTGCAGAGGGACCATACCGTCACCGATCTTGAGACATCTCTGGAATACAGAGACAAAACACCCAACTACCTCCGTATTTCTGCATCACTCCTCACCGACGATGAAATTCTTCTGAATATTTCAGACATCACCGAATGGAAAAATCATGAAAAACAAATGCAGATCGAGCGCGATCTCGGACTTGCCCTAGCCTCCTGTTCTTCCGTTCACGAAGCATTAAAAATCTGTTTTGATGTGTTAGTTGCCGTTACCGGGATGGATTGCGGTGGCATATACTTGGTTGAAAAGGAGACCGGTGACTTCGTTCCCGTCTACAAAAGCAACCTCTCGGAGTATTTTGTCAGAACCGTATCCCACTCATTACAAGGCGCCAAAAATACATCACTGGTTCTGGCAGGTTATCCTGTATATTCCGGTTATGATGAGATACAGTCGTCTTCAGACGATGCCGCACGCAAAGAAGGGCTGCATGTCACCGGAATAATACCTGTCTGCCACAACGGTCGGACTATTGGTGCATTTTACCTTGCGTCGCGAAGTCAGGACATGATCCCCCCCGGTCCGGCCCGGAATGAACTTGAACGAATCGCGTCGCAGGTTGGAGGCGTTCTTGTCCGCATTCAGGCGGAGGAAAAGAATGCAGAAAACAAGGCAGATATGCAGGCATTCTTTGACACAATCCCGGAGTTCATATTTGTGCTGGATGCAGAAGGGCGGATACTGCACGCAAATCAGGCGGCGGGGGGGTTTCGTCTTGGTTATCCCGTTGAAGACCTGCTGAAGATGAATGTTCTCGATCTGCACCCCCCGACGGAGAGGAGGGGGGGGAGACACTCACCTATATCGCCGAGATTATGGCAGGAAAAAGGGATTTTTGTCCGATACCCCTGTTTTCACGAGACGGATCTCTGGTAGCGGTTGAAACAAAGGTCACTCCCGGTCGTTGGGGGGGAGGAAATGACGTCCTGTTTTGCATCAGCAGGGACATCACCGAGAGAGAGAAAGCAAAGGAGATCGTCAAAATACATGACTCCATATTAAATGCGGTGAGTTTTGCGGCTCATGGATTTTTACAAAATGACCGGTGGGACGACCGGATTGACGAGGTCCTGAAAGAATTCGGATCTGCGACAGGGGGGGTGGACAGGGTCTACCTCTTCCAGAACCATACCGATATGGATGGCACACTTCTCTGTAGCCAGCGGTTCGAATGGTGTGCCCCCCCGGGTACCGAATCTCAGATCGAAAATCCCGAACTTCTGAATGCTGATTTTAACGCAGCAGGTTTTTCGCGCTGGATACAGCTACTGGAAAAGGGCTGTGTGCTCTCCGGTGACGTGGATACCTTTCCCGAAGGAGAACGAGAACTCCTCCGTTCACAGGGGATCCTTTCACTGGCCGTTGTCCCGGTCATTTCAGACTCTCAGTGGTGGGGGGGATTTATCGGATTTGACGAGTGCAAACGAAGGCGTGAATGGTCTCCGGCAGAGATTGACGCACTATGTGTGGCAGCAGACATCCTTGGTTCTGCCATCCACCAGACGACGATGAAAGAGATGTTCAAACAACCCGTTGAACAGTCACTGGTTGGCACCTATCTCCTCTGTGACGGAATATTTGAATATATCAATCCCCGTTTTGCAGAGATATTCGGATATGATATCGACGAACTGATCCACATCGAAAATATGGAAACCCTGACGTATCCTGAAGACCTGCTGCTTTTTAAGGAACAGATGAGGAGAAGACTCTCCGGGGGGGAGGTCCGGTCTGTACATTATGAATTACGGGGGGGGCTTTCAAAGACGAACGAACTCATCTATCTTGATGCATACGGTTCAGTCATTGAATTCAAGGGAAAAACGGCCATTGTAGGCAATCTGATGGATATTACGGAACGGAAACTCTATGAAAAGGGACTCCGGGAATCACTGGATGAAAAAGTCGTTCTCCTCAATGAAATCCATCACCGGGTCAAAAACAATCTGCAGATCATCTCGGCTTTTATCGAACTGCAGATGATATATCTGGATGACGGGGCAGGTCTTGAAAGCCTTATTGAATGCGACAACCGGATCCTGACCATGGCTCTGATCCATGAGAGTCTCTATAAATCGGATAATTTTTCCTCCATTCCGATGAAGGACCATGTTGATCAGTTAATAAAAACGATTGGGTCTCCTGGCAGCAGGTCCTCTCACCGTTCATATGATCCGGACATCGAAGAGATCATCCTTCCGCTTGACACTGCCATGCCGTGCAGTCTGGTTATCACGGAATTTATCAATATCACTCAAAAATGCATGCCCGATGGAACGGATGAACAACGCATCGGTATCGGCATGCACCGGGAGTCGGATTCCCGGATATCACTGACGCTCCGTGACGACAGTATCTGTCTGCCAGCGGATGTGGGTCCCGGTTCGTCAGATCTGCTCGAACTTGGACTGATTCATCGACTTGTCACAGACCAGTTGAAAGGAACAATCGGAATCTGGACAGAACAGGGGGGGTTAAAAATCACCGTTCAGTTCCCCCCCGATTTGCGGAGATGATGATATGACCGATACAAAGATTATGATTGTCGAAGATGAGGCGGTTATCGCCATGCTTCTGGAAAAGCTTCTCGAAGTTTCGGGATATGCCGTGGCAGGCCCGGTGGCAAACGGGGGGGAAGATGCCATACGACTGGCAGGTTCTGAGAGTCCGGATCTGATTCTTATGGATATCCGCATTGAAGGGAGTATGGACGGGATTGATACGACGATAAAGATTCACGAACAGTATGACATTCCGGTAGTTTTTCTGACCGCCCACTCTGATAGCGATACCTATGAGCGGGCAATGAAGACCGAACCGTATGGATTTCTGCTCAAACCCTTACGGAGAGACGAGTTGAAGTCAGCCATTGATACGGCCATACAAAAACATGAGGGGGGGTCACTCTAAATTCAATGAGGGGAAATTATTTTATTTAAAAATATTCGCTCGACGATGAAAATGGGTTTGCTCCATCCTCCAACCGGGAATAATATCCGGCGCAAAAGACATTTCTGTTATTTGATTTTTGTTTTGAATTCAATAACCAGCAAATCACAATATGCAGTCTTTGCAGTTCTGATTCCCACAATCAATATTGTCAATCTTATAGGTCAGGGCCCACTGTTTGAGATGTTTGATGACGTCTATCAAACCCAGTCCCGCCTCTGTCAGGAAATATTCACTCTTCACCGGAAAGTGCTCTGCATCAACTCGTCTCCCGACAAGACCCTCCTCTTCGAGTTCTTTGAGCCTCTGGGAGAGCACTTTAGAAGTAATTCCGGCAAGCGACTCTTTTAATTCAGAAAATCTTCGCGTATAGTCGTCCCCCCCTTTATAGAGTTCAAAGAGTACCAACAGCGCCCATTTTTTCGTCAGATATTGTGTCGTTTGGTAGACTGTGCAACCCTCGTGCATGGTATATTATGAGAAACTCCCGACTATTTATGTCTTAGTATCCAATGGATATCTTGTATCTAAAATATACTTTGGAGATGAAGAAGATGTTCTGCTATCAATGCGAGGAAGCCGCAAAGGGATGTGGTTGCACGGTACAGGGAGTCTGCGGCAAGGAAGAGTCAACCGCAGCGCTCCAGGACTGCCTGATTTATACTATCAAGGGACTGTCTTTGAGAAATATTGAGGCACGAAAGACAGGAAAAGACAACCCGGTAGTAGGGCCCCCCCTCATTGCTGAGTCGCTCTTTGCCGCACTCACCAACGTGAACTTTGATAACGTTCGCCTCTATGGACTCATCATGGACACCATCGCCATCCGGGACTCCCTCCCGCGAGGTGACTGCACCCATGATGCCTGCACCTGGACACCGGCCACCATCGAAGATGCCATTCAGAAAGGTACCGAAACCGGTGTTCTTGCAACAGAAAACGAGGATGTCCGTTCCCTTCGCGAACTGCTGGTGTACGGTCTGAAAGGCATCGGTGCCTACTACTATCACGTCGTCGCCCTCGGCTACCAGAATGACGGTGTCACTCGGTTTATGGAAGAGGCTCTTGCATCCACACTCTGTGATCTCGAAACGGATGAGATGATTGGACTTGTCCTAAAATGCGGAGAGTGGGGGGGGTAAAAGTGCTCGAAAACCTTGACCGCGCAAACACTTCAACCTATGGAAATCCGGAGATCACCACGGTTGCAACCGCTCCCAACACCAATCCCGGCATCCTTGTCACCGGTCACGACCTGAAAGACCTCGAAGACCTCCTCATCCAGACCGAAGGTACCGGGGGGGTGGATGTCTACACCCACGGGGGGGAGATGCTCCCGGCACATGCCTATCCGGTGCTGAAGAAATACCCGCACCTCATTGGCAACTACGGCGGTTCATGGCCACACCAGAAGAAGGAGTTCGAGAGTTTCAACGGCCCCCCCGTCCTTGTGACAACCAACTGCCTCGTACCGCCCGCAGAGTCATACAAAGACCTGGTGTACACCACCGGGCCCACCGGATTTGCTGGTGTCACACACATCCCGGACGTAGCAGAAGATGAAGGACTTCTCAGCCGTGATTGCCCATGCAAAGACCTGTACCCCCCTCCGACAGATATCAGCGAAAAGAGGGATGGGTATATTGATGAACTTACCACCGGATGTGCCCATCATGCGGTGCTCTCCATTGCAGACGTCGTCGTTGATGCGGTCAAACAGGGTCAGATCCGGAAATTTGTGGTCATGGCCGGCTGTGACGGAAGGCAGAAGGAACGGGAATACTACACCGAGTTTGCACAGGCACTCCCCAAGGATGTCGTCATCCTTACGGCCGGATGTGCAAAGTACCGCTACAACAATCTCGACCTCGGCGATATCGGCGGCATTCCTCGTGTGATTGACGCAGGACAGTGCAATGACTGCTACTCTTTGGTGCTGATTGCAAAGGCTCTTGCCGATGTCTTCGAAACCGATCTGAACGGACTTCCCATCTCGTATAATATTGCCTGGTATGAACAGAAAGCCGTCCTCGTGCTCCTTTCGCTCCTGCATCTGGGGGGGTAAAGGACATCACCCTCGGGCCAAAGCTGCCGGCATTCATCTCGCCCGGCGTGTTGGATGTGCTCGTTGAAAACTTCGGCATCCGGGCAAACACCACGGTGGAAGAAGACCTGAAGCTGATGGCCTGAATAAGATATCAATTCATCACCGGAAAAGAGGACAAAAAGAAATATCCGGAGATTTCAGGAATTTTCATACATATATCCATACCTTTTTTTGCATCCCATTCTGGGAATGAGGGGCGCCAACGGGCATATGCGGTGTGCTATGCCTGATTATCAGAGAATGTATTTTTTCCGGCCGCAAGTGGTGTGCCGGTTTTATTCCGTCCATTCAGTTTATCCCATCCCCCCCCTTTGATTTCCCCCCGGGAAGAAGATCACAACAATCTTCCATTTTTCTTTTTTGAAGAACATAATCCGATGGTATAAATTGTGATGAATATATCTTCTGATTTTTACGAAATATTAATCCACTTATGCGATCTGGTTTTAATTATACTTCCAATCTGGTGAAATCAATGAAATTACAACTGAATCCCGTGATTGCAATTCTCCTCTGTGCATTCGTTGTCCTGTTTCCCGTACAGGCAGCGGGGGCCACAGAGATCAGTGCCGCCCCCCCGCTCAACCCGGATTTAAACAAATCTTTCGACGAAGAGCATACAATGGCTACAGAAACATCGTGGACATGCATCGAATCTCAAAACGATGACAGAAATGAATGGAACAACCTCACGAATACATCACTGGAGACCGATGACCTCATCAGGGCATTCACCACCAACACCCTCCGGGTACCGACGGATAATTATTCTACCATACAGTCAGCGGTTGATGCCGCCGCTGCCGGTGACACAGTCATTGTTGAGAGCGGCACGTATACCGAGAACGTTGCCATCACCACACCCCCCCTTACCCTGCGGGGGGACGGACACCGGCAACGGCCTTCCGGTGATCGATGCATGCGGGAATGGCACCACTCTCTTCATCACTGCAGACGGTGTGACTGTTGAAGGCTTTGAAATGACCGGTGGAGGCGAAAAGTATACGGATGCCGGTCTATGTGTTGAGGCGGACAACGCCAGTCTCATCAACCTCAGTGTCCGGCAAAACGCATATTCGGGAATGGTGGTCAGTGATTCTGCAAACCTCACCATAACCGGATGCAGTGCTGATGATAATGGCGAGTGTGGCACAATTATAGATAATTGTCGCGGCAGCACACTCAACAATTGCAGTGCCAATGAGAATGGCGTGTGTGGCATAGTTATATACAATAGTCTTGACGGCACACTCAACAATTGCAGTGCCGATGAGAATGGCCAGGTTGGTATCCTACTGTCCCGATCTCCGGGTAGTATGCTCAACAATTGCAGCGCCGATGATAATGAAATGGATGGCATCATGATCGAAGAATGCATCAATGTCTTTGAAGCCAGCACCGGTACAATGGGCCTCCCATACGATTCTGACGACATTCTGTCCCTCATTGGGCTGATGGCACAGGTATGGATGACGAAAACCTCTTCAGAGCATCCTCCCGGATTCCCTCATACGATCCCTGGGAGGATGAGCAGGAAATAATTTTCTCAGGAGAAGGAGATACTGATACCCGTGCCATATCCGGGTATACCGGCGTCAGCTTTCCGGATGCCGGGCAGATGGAAATGATCATTTTGGGTTCCTCATTATTGATACCCCCTCTGTTCTGCTTAACAGTTGCAATGTCGCCGAAAACGGACATGGCATCTTCCTCTCCGGTGCGGAGAAATGCACCCTCATGAATAATTCCATGGAGGGAAATCGCTATAACTTCGGCATCTACGGTGGTGACGAACGAGAATTTATTCATTCCATCGACACAAGCAACACGGTTGACGGAAAACCGGTGTATTATCTCCTTAATGCCACCGGCAACCCTGAGGGGGGGATTTCGCCGATGCCGGAACAATATATGCATCCAACTGTGTCGGACTCAACATCCATGACCTGACCCTCTCAGGCAATCATTGTGGCATCTACTTCCGGAACACCACCTCATCCATCATCACAGGTGTGACGACACCGGAGAACAGAATTGGCATTCAGTTGGATAGGTCGTCGCATAACAGTATTGTCAATTGCCGGGCAACAGAGAACGGGTGTACAGGTATAGAACTTCGGAGTTCTGAGGAGTGCCTACTGACTGGAAATGCCATGGACGGCAACAGATACAATTTTGTTGTTTATGCCCAGGAAGATGCGGATTATGTCCATTCCATCGATACGAGTAACACCGTCGATGGAAAAGCAATTTATTATCTTTTCAACGCCACCGCAAACCCTGAAGGAGACTTCGTCGATGCCGGGACAATATATGCATTCAACTGCACCGGGCTCGACATCCATGACCTAATCCTCTCAAATGAATATGCCGGTGTCTATATCCGGGACTGCTCCGGACTTGATATCCATGATCTGACCCTCTCGGACAATAATTATGGCATTGCTCTCGGAACCAGCACAGATATCACCCTCGACACGATCGCAGCTACGGAAAATAATCACGGCATATATCTGAAAGACTGCTCTGAAAGCACAATCCGGGGGGGTGTTACCGCACAGAATAATGGTGATGGAATAATGAGTTATGATTCCGAGAACAATCACATATCGGACTGCATAATAGAGGAGAGTAAATGGCGTAGTATAGTTTTAGTTGGGAACAGGAACTGCATAGTTTCATACTGCACAGTTTCGAACAGTAACGCATACAACAATTACTGGTACAGGAATATTCATCTCATTGGATCAAATAACTGTATCCTCTTTCTCAACTCGTTCGTCAAAAACACCACATATGAGGAGTACTATTCTCAGGACATACTCTGGAACTCACCCTCTGCTCTCACCTACCTCTACGGTGAGAAAATGTACACACATACCTCTCCCGTGGGCAACTACTGGGGGGGACAGCATACAGTGGCACAGATCAAAACGGTGACGGTATCGGGGGATTCGCCGTTTATCGGCAACGGCTTCACCGACAACTATCCACTTATGGAACCGGTGGATGCCTATACCTTTGTGAAGAACACAGGGGGGGCTGACGATATTGATACTACCGGCAACAACCATGTCGGTGCCGCTGGCAACCTGAATGCCGGGGATGCGGTGACGATGCCGTTCGAGGGAGCGGCTGTTACCGGCGTTACCATCACAGCAGCAAAGAATATCAATCTCATGACAGTCACGGTTGGTCCCGTGCAGACAGGGCCAAAAGGACTGAACGGCCCGGTCTACCAGTATCTTGAGGCAGACCTCATCCATACCACTGACGATGCAATCGCTGAGGCGGACTTCAACTTCTCTGTCCCGAAGGCGTGGCTGACCGTACAGGGACTCACTCCGGAAGATGTGGTTCTCTGGCGCTACCACGACGGCGCATGGGTGCCTCTCCCAACCGAAGTTCTCCGTGATGAGGGCGACCACATCGTCTGTCGTGCTGTTTCACCCGGATTTTCATACTTTGCCATCGGTGAAGGGGGGGACGCAGTGACGACCCAGCCGGTGGAGACCACACCAACAGCTGATGCAGAGGCAGAATCGGGAGACGGGACAATACCTGTCAGCACCCCCCCTCCTCCGCTCCGGTAAAGGGGGGGAGCACACCAGAACCCACGGTGCCCCCTGAGGAAAAAGGTGGGGCGGCAGCAACAGCCACTCCCCCCCCGCAGCAGAGCCCGGCAGGTCTGTGTAGCATGCTGGCTGCAGTAACTACAGCAGCTCTGCTCTTCAGGCGACACTAAAAATCTATTTTTTTGAAAGACGGGGTGATGGGTCTGTCCCCCCCCATTCTTCCATTCATTTCAATCTGACCAGGGAACGACCCTCACAAGATGATTCGGTTGGAACATTTCACCCGTGGGCCATGATTATTGCATCCGGCGGAACAATCCGGCCGTCTCAGAACGAACAGGGAACCAGAAGATACCACAGACATCCATCAATCCAGCTTCTGCACCAACTCCGCAACCGTATTCAGCAATTCATACCCGCGATAGCTGATCCGGTATTCGCCACGCTCCGCCCGCTGGAGGATCATCCCACATTTCTGGAGTTTTTCAAGATGAAAGAGGAGGTTACCCCCCCCGCGGATACCGGTCAGTTTCGAGAGATCCGTGAATGTCTTTCCGTCATGGTAAAGGGCTTTTAAGACCTGTATCCGGACCGGACTTCCCAGGGCGTCGCTGAAGAGGGCGGCGGCCTCTTTCTCCGGCAGAGAACCGACAGCAACATCGGTGTCCGGCTCTTTCCGACATACCCCCCCAATCGCCTCCAGCATCCCGAGCTGCTGGTTCAACTGATTCTCCGCCTCTGAAAAACAGGATGCACAGCGTTCGTTTACTGCCTGAGATTTCATTGCAGTCATTTTTCCACGAATGGCTTCAATATCATCCGGGGAGAGTTCCCCCCCTGACTGGATGTTGGCAAGAGTCTCTCCGAAGAGCGCTCCAAAAACCGGACGGCAGTTCTTCCACATAGAGCAGTCCCCCCCTGCTTCCTTCCCGATGGCATCACACCCGTTTTCGCGGTAGCCGCTCACAATGGCATCGGCGCAGTTGTTTCGGAAGTCTGACAGAAGTGAGATCGCCTGCTGATGATGGACCTGTTCGGTGTAGCGGTTCAGGTCAGACCGGAGGGCAGCGATCTCGGTCCGGATTTCATGGAGTTCATCGGTTGGTACTTGATCTGTCTGCATATTTTTCTCACCGGGCCAGTGCATCCGGGTCAGAAATCTGTACCGGACAAGCCACTAGTACATTTTTGTAACAATTTAGTATATAATCATATGTGAGTATAGAATATATGGTGAGAACCATGACGGCACTTACAGAAGAAATGAAAACCGCCTTTGCAACAATAAAGGCATTCCCGGTCGCCACCGCCTCAAAGGACGGCTGGCCAAACGTTGTCCCCCCATCGGATTTGTGGAACTTGTCGATGACGAGACCATCTGGATTGCAGACAACTTCATGAAAAAGACCCTTGCAAATATCCGGGAGAACCCGAAACTCTCTATCTATGTCTGGGGGGGCCGGAGACGAAGGGATGTTTCCAGATTAAAGGTGATGTCGAACTGAAGACAGAAGGGCCGGATTTTGCAAAGATGCAGGAGACGGTCCGGGCGAAGATGGCACAGGCTCCCGCAAAGGGCCTGATGATCGTAAAAATCCGTGAGGTATTCCAGTGCAGTCCCGGGCCGGGTGCCGGGGGGGACAAACTTCTCTAAACTTTTTTTGAATCGTGTTAGGGAGCTGGGATACGTTCACCATTTCAATTTTAGCCATTTTCTCCGATGTTCCCGGATGCGTGAATTGCAGCGTCCGGATGTCCCTGAAAAATGACGTCCATCCTAATTCCGTGAAACGGGACTGATTTTTAAAACGGTCAGATTCAAAACAGTCAAACCACATCAAACCAATTTTTACTGCATGAAACCGTCCTCAATTATCTTCATCACCATCACGGCCATCATCGTGCTCTGTTGCGCAGGATGTACAACCGTTGAGGAGCCTCCGTCCACAGAAATTACCGGGGGGGACCAGCTCGAAGAATACATGCATAACGCGGCAGTTTATGCCAGAAGCGTTGATAAAGACGAGGCACTTGCGGCATTTTCCGATCCAAACGGGCCATATGTGAAAGATAATCTCTACATCTATGCCTATGACTTCAATGGCACGCTCATCGCCCACCCATACCAGCCGGAGAAAGTGGGAACTGATCGGACGAACTGGACCACGGCAAACGGCCTCCACTTTGTAAAGGCGGCAAGCGATGCCGCACGGAACAAAAGCGGCTACATCGTCTACATGTACCCGACACCGGGAGAAGAGCAGAAAATCGATGAAGAGATGCATAATCTCTACGAGGTCAAACTGGGATATGTCGAGCAGGTGGATGACACCTGGTGGATAGGTTCCGGCATATATCTCTCGGACTATATTGACGCAGCGACCGGGGGAAATGCCCGCAGAGATTGCAAAGATGACCGCCCTCACCGAATCGGCAGTTGCCTATGCCCATGAAAACGGCACCCCCCCTGCCGCTCTCGCAGAGATTGATAATCAGGACGGTCTCTTTACCGAAGGCAACCTCTACATCTATGCCTACGATTACAACGGCACCCTTGTTGCCCACCCCCCCTACCTTGCACCGGGCATGAAGGGGACGGACCTCTCCGGGTATGAAGGGCCCTATGGAGTACCGGTCATCAACGTCTGTGCACAGACCGCCAAAAACGGCGGCGGGTTTGTGGTCTTCGGCTGGGAGAACCCGGAAAAAGGCGGAGCGACCGAACTGAAACTCGGCTACGTCCTGCCGGTGGACGATGAGTGGTGGGTCGGATCCGGGCTCTACCTCAGCGACATCTTTGGTGAGGAAGAGACCGCCACTGCATCCAAAGGAAGAACCGTTGCCGATGTGGTGGACTTTGTAACCAAAGCCTGCGACCACGCAGATTCCGTCGGAAAGGAGCAGGCCCTTCAGGATTTCGGTGACCGGGACGGCGAATTTGTGGACGGCAACCTCTACCTCTACGTCGAGGACTTCAACGGCACGACCCTCGCCCACCCTATCCACCCCCCCCAGAAGGTCGGGGTCTCGCGGCTGAATGCCACCGACCCGAATGGTCTTCTTCTCGTAAAGGGACTCTGTGAAACAGCAGCCGAAGGCGACGGATTCTTCATGTTCATGTACCAGGACCCGGCCGACAACTTCACGCTCACCCCCCAAAACTCGGGTATGTGAAGAAGGCAGGAGATGACTGGTGGATTGGATCCGGTGTCTACCTCGCCAATCTGGTGGATCCAAAAACTGGCAAACCTCTTCCCGTCATCTCCGACCTGACCGGATTTGTCAAAGAAGCACAGGCATATGCACAGAGCATGGCGAAGGATGTAGCACTCTCTGACTTCCGTGACCCGGCCAGCGAATTCGCCGATACCACTCACCCCCCCATCTATGCCTTCTCACAGGACGGCGTGTTGCTGGCAGACACCACCCACCCTGATGCGGAAGGCACCGATCTCTCTGACAGCGTCGGGGACTATGGTGTTTCATACGTCACTGAAGGAGCAAAGATGGCCGGGAACGGCGGCGGCTTTTTGATCTCCACCCCCCCACAGGGTGAAGGCCAGCGTCTGGACTATGTCCTGCCGGTGGACGATGAGTGGTGGATTGGGGGGCCGGTGTACCGGTCTCCGTGATTGTGGATGAAAGTTATCCCGTGTCTGTCTGAAAGAAAACCAACTCATTTTTTATTGCACGCCGGTCAGGGAACACCAGGAAGAACATATATCCGCCCCCCCGACTGTCCATTAGTTCCCGATGAACTTCTCCCATCCCGTCTCTACATGCCCCCCCGTTGATCTCGCCCGCACCATCGCGGCCCTTGCTAACAGCGGCGGGGGAGAGTGCCGCATTGAGGGAGAGCACGGGCCGGGAAGAGAGTTGCTCGGAGCCGCCCTCAGGGAAATTGTGCCACCTCCCACAATCATTGACGCCACGGGGTTCACCCCCCCCACAAGAGAGATCGGTGCTGAAGACCGGCATCGTTTGTCCGCCACAGGTGACGGTGAGTGAAGATGAAAGGGGAATAATCGTCACGGTTGCACCGGGCGAATCGCTCTGCACCGTCGGGGGGACGGTGGTGGTGATCGAGGACGGGGCAATCCAGACGCTCGGCATCAGAGACGTTATCCGGAGGGCGGGGTCAGGCGGATAGAATCGTTTCTGTCGGTTCCGGATAAGTGAAGAAACAAAAAAATTATCCTCCCGGTCAATTCAATTCTGCCTTAGTAATGGTATCGGGAGTCCCTTTGATCATGGTCTCCCTGGTCTGATATTGATATTTCTGTGCCTTCAGATCTTCTCCGAATCTTCATTTAATGACAGGAAATACTGTTTTTATGGCTCTATCGAAGTCCTGTCGTTGAACGTTTAGACCCAAAGGGAAATAACCCAAAAAAGTGGCCCGTGCCGGGGGGGGAAAATATGCCCACACAGAAGCCCGGAGAGGGCCGATCTCAACCGGAGATACCCCCCCATACATCCTCCCCCCCAAAATAAGGGTCAGTGGTGACCCCCTTAATAGCCTGCAATAAATGGCCATTTTAGCAAATAAACGGCATAATGGAGGTATATTTCTGCGGGAAATAATGTGCAAAAAATACGGCCATTTTACCCTCCGATCTCCGTACGGGGGGGTCGGAAGTGGATGACATAAGGGTGACATAAAACCGATAGACAGGAGTCTCTGTTTCCGTCATGCATCCGGTCTGCGCATACAGGCAGATCTACAGAACCACAACCGGACACGTAATATCAGCCATTATTCTGCTGTTCGGTATACTTCCTGCATTGTCTGAAATACTTTCGTATCTTGTTTTTTACGTCTTTATCCGATCGTTCCAGTTCCTTGTATGCCAAAAAGATCCGGCCAGCATCCCCTATCGCGTTGTGGGCTTTCAGCTTGCCTTTCTTGTTTGCAGGCAGTTCGTACTGGAAATGTTCCGATGCGATTTCATCGGATTTCAACTGCACATTCAACGCAAAACAGGTTCTGTCCAGAGACAGGCGTTTGTCCATCTTCATCATCCGTTTGATCGTATCCTGAACATCAATGATGATACTTTTATCTCCCTGATATCCGGATCTCCGGATGCACAGAAGATCGGTCTTCCCCCCGTAGACAAAACAATGCCGGATATCGTATTTTGATGCAACGCTTTGGAGAAAGACCCCCCAGTTCATCGTATACGGAACCTGCCAGATTCAGCAGACCGGGTATCTCCTCCATCTCCACCATGCGGTTTTTATTATATTCAATATTGTAGTGTTTTCGGTGTAGATTCGCCACTTCTACCAACGACGGCTGAACCGTCATCATCATTTCATTCGTATTATTCCTCCATTTTTCGACTTCAATATCCTTCGAAAATGTTTCGAGATGGTCTCAACGATGGTATCGTCATCAGGATCGTACACAACGATTCCCAGTTCAATTGGAAAATAAATTAATTTCTTCGTTCCATGGATGTGGCCGAATTCCATATCCAGAAATGCCAGTTTATCCCCCCCCATATAAAAATAATGTCGGGATGACTGCCAATAAATATATTCAAATAATCGCGCCCATCACAAAACCTTCAACAAAAAATCAGGAATTGCAGGAGATCACTCCACCGCAACACTTCTCTCCGGTGTCCATGCCGGGTCGACAACACTCAGCATGGTCGCCGGTGACGCTCCGGTATTTCGGTAGCCCTTCACCTGATCCGGTGCAATCCATGCGACACTTCCGGCAGGCACCCGGAGACTATTTCCATCGGGGGGTGAACACCTCAACCACCCCCCCGGTGATCACATAGATCAGTTCAGACGCACCGGCGAGTTTGTTAAAATCCGCAGACCCTCCGGGAAGGAGTTCTGCGTATGCGACACTGTAGTCAATCGGGAAATTTCGCTCAGGCATCAGCACCGGATTTGCAAGCGTGTAGAGCATCATATCAGACCCGATATCCCATGCAATCCCTTTACGGGGGGGATCGGGGGGGATAACAATCGGGACATGGTCTTTCCCATCATCCACGTTGGCGGTAAACTCTGTCAGTTCATCCCCGGACAGTTCAACCGCCGATGAAAAGGGCGGCTGAATCACGTCAATGTAGTGGAGGGGGGGTGCATCTCCGACCGCGGTAATCGACTGCAAAACTCCGTCCGGTAAAATCACGACCTCTCCTTCGCGGACGGTCACCGTTGTAGTGTCACAGCGGATCTCTGCTTCTCCACCGGTCAGATAAACAAACTCCGAACTTCCCACCAACCGGTGTGGAGGGGTCGCATTGCCCGGCGGGATGGTGACATGCCCGAGGCTGTAGTTTGCCGGGATATCCGGACTTTCATCGCCGATGAGCCCGGAATAGTGTCCCTGACCATCGAAGATGGAGAACCCTTCCCCCGGCGTGATCAGTCGGATGCCTCCTGCATCCTCTGCCGGGGGGGAGGGATGCCCGGTGAGGCACCCGGCGGAGATGAACATGAGTGTGGATACGAAAATGAGACAGATAAACCGGTGCATGAATAGTGAATCTGCGGGAGATAACATAAAACAGATTACCTGCATGGAGAGTATGCGAAGAATAAAGAACCGGAAAAGAGAGGGGGGGGTATCGCGGAGAACATCACCCGGAGACGATGATGTCACGAACCCTATTGTATCAGCATTTAAAAAAGGAGGACAGGTATTATCCGTTTCTCCTCACGGGGCGTCTCCTCTAATCATTCTTTTGTCTCCTGATTATCAGGAAACCGACACCAATAATTGCGATGATCAGACCACTCCAGAGCCAGAGGGATGAGCCCTCAGCTGACCCCCCCGGGGATGTTTTGGTCATATCCGGCAGGGGGGGCACTTCAGGCCCCGCTTCTGCAAAGAGCGCGTAGGTGCTGAAATGACTGATCGGAATTGTGATCGTTCTCTCTCCGGGGGGGTCAGGCACTCCTGCGAAAACTTCCCATTCCCCCCCACTCGTGCTGTTGAACCATCCTACTTCCGCCTGATTGCCATACCGATTCCATTCTTCCTCTGAAAGTGTGAATGTCAGGGTAATTGCGGGTGAAAAGGTAACTCCCTCCGGTGTGCAGTTGTATGCATAGAGGGCAGCAGGCTGATCCAATGGCCCGATCTGTCCGGGTGTCGGGATGGTTGCAACAGGAACCGCGACAATACTGACCGTATCAATTGGCATACCGAACGTATCCCGTGCCACCACTCCGGCACCGATGGTCAGGTATCCTGAGTGATCATCCGCCCAGAGAATAACCGTGCTCCCTACCTCTCCGTTGGGACTGACCGGAAGTCTGGCAGTTCCGGTAAACTCAGCAGGTTTTGTCACCGGTTTTCCGGGTGTAGTCGTCACGGTCGCCTCGGGTGTCGGTGTCGTCGTGGTCTGAACCGGAGTGGGGGGGTTGGGGGGGTAACGACCAGAACCGGCTCATCATTGTCACCGCTATCACGATGATACGAGACGGTGATGAACCGCTCTTTATCAGCAGTTACACTGCCGTACACATTCGTAGCCGTCAGTGAGACAGTGTATGCCCCCCCTACACTCTGATACGTGTGCACGGGATTACGCTCCACGGACGTCTGCCCGTCGCCGAATTCCCAGAGCCAGGCAGACGGTTCACCGGAGGTTTTGTCAGTGAACGTGACTGTCAGTGGGGGGGCATGCCCCGTATTTGGGCTGGCACGGAAGTCAACGGTCATCGGATTGGTGACGGTAATATATCCTGCCTTTTCGATTGTATCCGCACCCATTACATTGGTGATGGTAAGGGAGACATCGTATACCCCGGCGGAGGTGTAGGTGTGTGCCGGATTCTGCTGATTCGATCTGTTTCCGTCACCAAAGTCCCACGCCCATGAACCAGGATGACCGCTGGAATAATCGTAGAACTGCACAGAGAGCGGGGCCGTGCCGGTGACCGGGACGGCAGCGAATTGTGCCAGGGGTTCCTCATTCGGGGTGAAAGCCACGAGTGACTTGATTGAGAACCTTCCGGCGAAAGTGCGGTGAAGGTGAAGATGCCATCCGCATAGGTATAGGATGTCTCAAGCAGTGAGACCTCACCATCATCAGACATGCTGAGAATCGTGAAATTCTCCGCACCGCCCCCAGGTATTCACATATCGCTCAGGTGCACTCATCACAATGACTGCATCCGACACGGTGACACCGCCCAGAGCGGATTTATTGATTGCCATTGTGTAGGCGACCTCTTCGAGTTCCGCATGCTTCTCACTCAATACTCCGAGCTGGAAGATCCGGCCCACCGTCTCATTCACCGCACCACGAGTGATGGTGATGTTTAAGCCGGTGTCTGCGTTCGTCAGGGCAGAGAGGGAGCCTGAGATGTCTGCGCTGATTCCGGTGTTTACCTGGCCCACATCGCCGCTGAGGTCAACGGAACCGGAGATGTTATCGATTTTTGCTCCGGTGCACTCACCGGTCCATTCAGACGATTGGTTCTCCATACCGGAGGTTTGGATGATTATATCAATGCCTGGGTTGCAGACAAGGATGGTCGTGTTGTCATTGGTGATGGTCGCATGCCGGTTCGCGGATATATTGATGGACACTTCCTGCGTATCATCGTCAAACGTCATGTTGTCGACCATGACCGGCTGATTATCGACAAGAGCCGTATTCACCGGTGTGATGTTGATAAAACCGGGTTCCATGTCATCGAAACTGTAGGTGGCGTTGTCTCTGGCCCAGTGGAGGTTTACCAGTCGGATTTCACGCTCGCCGGGCAGTCCGTTGGAATGCACTTTGATATCAACGAGCGGGATGGATTCTTTTCCGGTGATATTGTGTGGGCTGGCCGCATTGACTTCAAGCCAGCCGTTTTCGTTTATGATGGTGGAATCAACTGTTAAACCAGGCATCGTCCCGTTCGCCCGGACATCGATGACCGACATGACCGTCCGGTTGAACTCCATTATGAAGGAGACATTTTTCACGTCATTAAGGCCGGATGCGCTGACGGTCAGGTATTTGGAAGATTCAACAGGCAGGGTGCCGTTAGGCGCCTCAATCACGGTGCGGGCTTCGACATTAATAAAACCATCCACACGGATTACCGGACATTTACGACCCCCCCCGTTCGTGCAGTGGCATCTGTGATGGTCAGTGCCGCAGTCTCTCTGAGTCCTTCGATGGTGTCCGTTGCTCGGAAGGTGATATCTGCCACCGGAGCGGCAGAACCAGCACTGATGCCTCCATCATCAGATAATACAACCGTAACAAGACCTTGGATGTTGTCAATTGTTACCTCAAAATCTGCCTCCTGAACAAGTGGTGTAGGGACAACATCTTCTACGGTAATAAACGCCGGTTCATAGGTGATGGCGAAGCTAAGTTCGGTGATATTATCGAGGTTATCTGCAGTCACTGCGAATTCTGCGAAATCATTGGCGGAGATTCTGCCCGTCGGGGGGGCGGTGAGCTCTACCGCCGGTGTTGCACTGACAACGACACAATCTTTTATGGTCACTGTAGCATCGCCATAGGGGTTCGCAACGGTCAGTCTGACATCATATGCACCTTCGCTGGTGTAGGTGTGCACCGGGTTCTGTTCTGCAGAGACATTTCCATCGCCAAACGACCAGTTCCAGAGTCCGGGATCCCCCGGTGGAAGTATCGGTGAAGGTGACCGGAAGTGGTGAATCCCCCCCGGACACCGGGGGGGTGGCAGTGAAGGATGCTGTCGGTTTTGAGCCCGCGGGTGTCAGGGTGAAGAAGACGTCTGCCGTCTGGTTTGCCTGCACCTGCACGCTTTCGGGTGTTGTGTTGTAGTACAGCGGTTTTACGAGCCGGATGTCATGGGTGCCGACCGGGATGTCGGGGGGGAGGGTGGTGTTAGTGAGAACAGTGGTGTTGCAGCCATCCAGCCAGATCCATGCCTTGTCAGGTGTTGAGGCGACATGGATTGCGCCACTCTCCTGTGAGAGGGAGAAGAAGACATCGGTGACCTCATCTGATGCTACCATCACACTCCGGTTGGCGGGTCTCAGGTAGCCCGGTTTTTCCACCGTGATGGTGTGCATGCCGGTGGTGATATTTGTAAGTGTGGTGTTCGTGAACTCGCCAGTGTCTTCACCATCGAGCCAGATAGTGGCGGCTGCCGGACTGGAGCGGACACAGATGTCTCCCAGGTGGCGGACGAGCGTGAAGCTCACGTCTTTCGTTTCGTCTTTGGTCAGGGTCACAATCTCACTCGCTGAGTCGTAACCATCCTTTGTGACCGTGACATTGTAGGTTCCAACCAGTCTGTCACTGAGAGTGGCGTTCGTGAGGTCTCCGGTTGCGGTGCCGTTCAGGTAAACACTCGCGCCGGACGGAGTGGAATTGATCTGCAGCGTCCCAACCTGTCCTGAGAGTGTGAAGCTCACATCTTTCGTTTCATCTTTGGTCAGGGTGACAATCCGGCTGGCAGAGTCATACCCGGATTTCTGAACAGTAACATTATACTCGCCAACAGGTTTGTTTGTGAAGGTGAAGTTCGTGGACTCTCCCGTTGCAACTTCGTTCAGGTAGATGTTCGCATTCGAGGGAGTGGAATTCACCTGCAATGTCCCGACCTGTTGCACTAATGTGAAGTCCACCCGTTCTGTGCTGGCATTCGTGAGAGTGACCGTCTCGGTCTTGGTATCGTAGCCAAGTTTCACAACTGTCACATTATACTCACCAACCGGCTTTCCTTCAAAGGTGAAGTTCGTGGATTTACCCGTTGCAACCTCATTCAGGCAGATGCTTGCATTCGAAGGGGGGGTGGAATTCACCTGCAACGTCCCGACCTGCTGCACTAATGTGAAGTCAACCAGTTTTGTGCTGGCATTCGTGAGGTTGACCATCTCGGTCTTGGTATCGTAGCCATCCTTCACGACTGTCACATTATACTCGTCAACAGGTTTGTTTGCAAAGGTGAAGTTAGTGGATTTGCCCGTGGAGACCTCATTCAGGTAGATGCTCGCATTCGAGGGAGTCGAATTCACCTGCAATGTCCCGACCTGCTGCACTAATGTGAAGTCCACCCGTTCTGTGGTCGCATTCGTGAGAGTGACTGTCTCGGTCTTGGTATCGTAGCCATCCTTCACGACTGTCACATTATACTCGCCAACAGGTTTGTTTGTGAAGGTGAAGTTCGTGGATTTACCCGTTGCAACCTCATTCAGGTAGATGCTTGCATTCGAGGGAGTGGAATTAATCTGCAATGTCCCGACCTGCTGCACTAATGTGAAGTCAACCAGTTCAGTGGTCGCATTCGTAAGAGTGACTGTCTCGGTCTTGGTATCGTAGCCATCCTTCACGACTGTCACATTATACTCGCCAACAGGTTTGTTTGTGAAAGTGAAGTTCGTGGATTTACCCGTTGCAACCTCATTCAGGTAGATGCTTGCATTCGAGGGAGTGGAATTAATCTGCAGAGTTCCAACCTGCTGCACTAATATGAAGTCAACCAGTTCAGTGGTCGCATTCGTGAGAGTGACTGTCTCGGTCTTGGTATCGTAGCCATCCTTCACGACTGTCACATTATACTCGCCAACAGGTTTGTTTGTGAAGGTGAAGTTCGTGGATTTTCCCGTTGCAACCTCATTCAGGTATATGCGTGCACCGTCCGGCGTCGAGTTGATCTGAAGTGTTCCTGTTGAGCGGGTAAGATTAAACACAGCAACCTTCGTTTCATCCCGTGCAGGGGTTATGATCTCAAATTCAGAATAATACCCTGCCAGAACAACCGTGGTATTATACTTTCCACCTGCCGGTTGACCGGTAAAGGTAAAGTTGGTTGATTCTCCCGTGTTAACGCCGTTCATATAGATTGCAGCTGAATCAGGGATGGAATCGATCTGAAGATCACCTGAACCAAGCCACTGGAAGACAGGTACTGGAATTTATAGGTGGATACCCGCCAGATTTTTGATGCATCCTCAGCGGTATCAATAATATCAACAGACCAGTTAAGGCCATTCCCGGTCGTCGTTTCGGTCAGGAAATCATAGTCCATGAATTCGGACCTGTCAGAAACAGGGATACCTTCACTGTTCCCGTTTTCAGCATACCGGTAACAGTTTTCGAGAGTACCCTCATTATCACCGACAAGACCTCCATAATCAGACCCGCCGGTTACTGAACCTGCTGCAAAACAGTCCTTTAGGGACGAACCCGAAATAAGATGTCCAGCAAGACCACCAATTTTGCTGGAGGAAGACGGTGTGGTTACATCACCCGATGCATAACAGTTCACCAGATTACAGGTAACACCTGAATATCCAACTTCACCGACAAGACCACCAATTTTGCTGCCGGAGGACGACGTTGTGGTCACATCACCCATTGCATAACAGTTCATACACGTGCCTTTATAGATCCATCCGGCAAGACCTCCGGCAGAACTCCCGCTGGAAATGACATCACCCGTTGCATAACAGTAAATGAGGTCACCATCACCGGGTCTGCCGATAAGACCACCAACAGAATCCCCCGCCACGAACATTGCCGGTTGCAGAACAATTGATAATATCGCCGGAATTGGTATACCCTGCAAGGCCGCCGATGTTATGAGTGCCAATGACATTGCCGCTTACCGAGCAGTTTGTCAGGCTGACAATAGTATCAATACGCCCGACAAGCACACCGACAAAAGACCCTCCGTGAACACCATCAGAACCGGCTTCAACTCTCAGGTCCTTAATCACCACATCGTCTATAAAACCAAACAGACCGACATAATTGGAACCGGCCTTATTCATGGTGAAATTACTGATGTGATATCCCTGACCATCAAAACTGCCGCTGAATCGAACACTGTTATTGCCAATCGTTTCAGCAGGGCTTCCATCGGCAAGGGAAATATCATTCGCCAGGATGAAGTATTTGTCCCAGTTGCCGGAGTCGGTTGAGAGATTGATGAGATCAGTCCGTGTGCTGATCTGATAGGGATCATCAGATGTGCCGATGCCGCCGCTGTACTTATTTTCAATTAATGTGAACGCGACTGTTTCATTCTCACCTGCGGAAAGATTTACTATTCTGAATTTAGGTGTGGAAGTATAGTCACTGCGTTCAATCGTGACATTATAGGACCCGGTGTCAAGACTGCTCAGCGTCGTGTTCGTGACACCCCCCCGCACAGTCCCGTTCAGGTAGACAATCGCACCGGCAGGCGTCGAATTGACCTGCAGACTGCCCGTCTCATGCGCAAGCTCAAAGAACACATCCGTCACGCCGCCCCCGGAAACATTCACCGACTCATTGATGCCGGCATAGTAATCATCCAGCACCACCGTCACATTGTGATTGACATCAGAGACAATTTCCGCAACCGTCGCATTCGTCTGCACCGAGCGGTTCACGCCATCAATCCATATCCATCCACCGGCAGGTGAGGAATTAATTTGGAATTCACCGGCAACACTCGCAAGAGGGGGGGCAATCACATTCCAGCCGTCACCCAATCCGGTCAGGTTGGCGTAGACATACTTTTCCACCGTGTTCACCCCATTGATGCCGGAGACTTCTCCCCCCCATGCATCACCGGTGGTGTTCCACATGGTGAGGGTCGACGCATTGATCCCGGTGACATCAGCATCAGTATAACTGACATTCAAAAGCATCCAGTTTGGTGCCGTGACATTCACAAAGTGGCTGATGTTGCCGTATCCCGCCGGGTCTGCCGGGAAGGTGCCCGTGGCACCGGCAATCTGCATGGCACCGCCAAAGGTGAAGGAAACAGACGTGTTCGCATCATCTGAACGTGAGGTTCGTGAAGCTGACGCCGGTGCAGTCTGCAACCACAGAGAAGTCGTCACCGGCACTACTACCCGCAGTGATATCCGTGAAGGTCGCATCATCCGAGCCTGAAACCAGATAACAGGCACCACCCTCAGTTGCAGCGGTGTTGCCCGTGTATGCGGTATCCGTGATCACGGCATTATCCGCGTTGGAGAAGTAACAGGCACCGCCCTCGTTTGTGGCCGTGTTGTCGGTGTAGGTAGTATTGGAAATATCCGGATTACCGGACAGTTCAAAGTAACACCCACCACCACAACCCGCGGTATTGCGTGTGAAGGTTGCGCCCGTCACGACAGCATTATCTACAAAACCGTACGCCGCTCCACCGCCACACGTCACGGCGGTGTTGTCTGCAAAGGTCGTATCCGTCAGAACGACATTTTCGCAGTAAAGGAAAATCGCTCCGCCGCCATACGCATCTGCTGTGTTATTCTCAAAGGTTGTACCCGTCAGATTGATACCGTCAGAGTACGAGACGAACACTCCGCCTCCATGATTAGATACTGTGTTGTTCTTAAACGTAGAACCAATCAGGGAAGCGTTGTTGGAATATTGGTAACTACAAGTCCCACTCCCCCCCTTCTGGTTACTATTATAATAAAAGCCTGAATTGGCTACCACACTGTCATCGACATATTTCAGAGAGAATGCAGACCCACTCTGGCCCAGTTTTGACCCATGATTAGCCATAAAGACACAGTTCGTGATTCTGAAACCCGTGAGGTGTGCACCTTCCGTCCCCATAACAGAGACCCCCCCGGCACTATTGTCATCAGTATAACTGTTGCCTGATATATTGAGGGCCTGTAAACTGACGTTATCGGCGGTGATGTATATTGCCGGAGCACTGTGGGAAGTGTCTGTTATAAGCGGGCGGACAGGTGATCCCTCCCACTGTTTGATGGTGACATCCGCCGCAGTGATGTTGAACCCGCCCTCATAGGTATGCCCGTCAGTTCCCCCCCAGATCCGGATGGTGTCCCCCCCGTCGCCGATTTCAGGGATGCAGGAGACATTCGTATAGTTCCCTACTCCTGCAACGTGCGAAACATTCCATATCGCCGGGTGAACGATAGAGGCAAGGGTGAATGTCACGGGCGCATTCGGCCCGGCATTCGTAATGGTGACCGTCTGTGCATTCGGGGTGAAGTAGCCCGCTTTGCCAACAGAAATGGTATGCTCACCCACCGGAAGATAGAACGGACGGTTGGTGAGGAGGCCGGAATCCGTCCCGTCAACAGAGACGTTTGCACCGGCAACTGAGGAATTAATCTGAACATATCCGCCATACACCAGCGGGTATATATCGGTGCCAAACCCTGTGATCTCAAATTTCTCATCACAGATACCATCGAAATCTGCGTCCGTCGCGGTTTCCGATATATTCTGCTGAGGATCAGTAATCCAGAGGTTTCCGCCAAGATTCGGGCCGCCCGCGATATTTGTGCCGGAGATTTTTGGGATATAGCACAGATAGGCACTGGATAAATCGTCCGCACGGAGATTGTCTGCATTATCCAGGAAACAGTTCCGGATTGTGGCAGCACCGGACGTATTCAGGTAAATTCCGCCGCCGCTACCTGCGGTATTATCAATGAACGATGTGTTTGCGAGTACAACAGAATCAGAATTTAATGCAAAAACGCCACCTCCATGGACGAGAACCGAATTGTTTCTGAATGTGGAATCTGCAACTGAACCACTATCTGAATCACAGAATGAGATCCCGCCGCCATTTCCGTTCGCAGAATTGCCGATGAATGTGGTGTTGGTAATGTCAGCACCCATTGACTCAAAAAACATCATCCCTCCGCCCCCCCCGAACATGTATTCTGAACCATCCGTTGCAGAATTCCGGACGAATGCTGAATTCCTGACAACTGCATTCAGGGAGTCTTGAAAACATAATCCGCCGGCAAACGCTGCGGAATTATTTTCAACGATTGTGTAGTCCAGAACTGCATTTTCAGAGTCGTAAAAATACGCCCCCCCGGCCGCAAAATTTGCCGAATTGTTTGTGAATGTCGTGCGAATCAGGTTGACATCATCGGAGCCGGAAAAATACGCCCCGCCGCAATCATATATTCCTGTGTTATTCTCAAAAGTCGTGTCTGTCAGTGTGGCATCAACACAGTCAGAGATACACAATCCACCGCCATCTTCTGCACGGTTGTTGTAAAAGGTCGTTCCCGTGATACTGCTGTCATTGATACGATACAGATACACTGCACCCCCCGCTACTGCCGTCAGCAGTCCCGTTGTTTTGAGTGAAGAAGCAGTCGGTGATTGTGAAACCCGTGAGGTATGCATCTTCCGTCCCCCCCTGACAGAGACACCGGCACCGTGGCCTTCGTAGGTGTTGCCGGAAATATTGAGCCCCCCCGCGAGCGTGACATTGTCTGCGGTGATCTTTATTGCCGGAGCACTGTGGGAAGTGTCTGTTATAAGTGGCCGGACGGGGGGGAACCTTCCCACTCTTTAATCGTCACATTCGCGGCAGTGATGTTGAACCCGCCTTCATAGGTGTGCCGGTCCGTCCCCCCCAGATGCGAATGGTATCTCCTCCCCCCCCGATCTCAGGGATTTCTGACACATTCGTATAGTTCCCAACTCCCGCAATATGTGAGACATTCCATATTGCCGGATGCACGATTGGCACCGAAAAGGAAAACGTAATTGGATCATTCGTTTCCGAATTACTGATAGGGACCGTCTGCGAACCCGGATTCGGATGCCCTGCGAGCGTTACCGAGACGGTATGCTCACCCACCGGAAGATAGAACGAACGGTTGGTGAGAAGGCCCGTATCCGTTCCGTCAACATAAACGGTTGCACCGGCAACCGAGGAATTAATCTGAACAGAACCGCCGTACACAAGCGGGAATGCATCGGTGCCAAACCCGGCGATTGCAAAACTCTCATCACAGATACCATTGAAATCTGCATCCGTGCCGGTTTCCGATATATTCTCCTGAGGATCAGTTATCCAGAGGTTTCCACCCAGATTCGGGCCGCCCGCGATATTTATGCCGGGGGGGGAAACTGAGGAATAATTCAAGGCAGCATTGATTGAAACGTCTACAGCGAGATTGTCTTCATTATCCAGGAAACAGTTTTTAATTGTGGTGCTATTGGAATGATTCAAGTGGATTCCACCGCCATTCCCTGCGGTATTATCTATGAATGACGTGTTTGCGATTACAGCAGAACCACATCCCCCCATGCATAAACGCCACCGCCATTGGCTATGACAGAATTGTTTCTGAATGTGGAGTTTGCAACACCAGCATTCTCTGACAATACAAATGAGAGGCCGCCGCCCTTTTCATTTGCTGAATTGCTGGTGAATGTGGTATTGGTGATGTCGGCATCAGATGATTCACAAAACAGTATGCCCCCCCCGCCGCCATACCCATCCGCTACATCATCTGCATCATTCCGGGTGACTATTGTATTCTTGATGACGCCATTGTTGGAATTAATGAAACACGCGCCCCCGCCGCCATAAAATGTTGCCGTGTTGTTATCAAAGATGACGCCGTTCAGGACAGTATCTTCAGATTCTTCGACACCCGCTCCGCCGCCGTACATTGCCGTGTTGTTTTCAAATATCGTGTGGGTCAGGGTGGCACCATTGGAAACGATATTCACCCCCCCGCCGCCACATTCTCCTGCACTGTTATTCTCAAATAGTATGCCTGTCAGGGCGGCACCTTCGGATTCACTGATATACACTCCGCCGCCACCAGCCCCCCCTGCACTATTGCCATTAAAGGTCGTGCCCATGATCCTACTGTTGCTGACATACCTCAGAGACACTGCACCGCCATAACCTCCATCTGCTGCCGAATTCCCTGAAAAGGCACAGTCAGCGATGGTGAAGCCATATAACTGCGTCGTAGAATTCCCTTCGACAGAGACACCGGCACCGCCGCCTCCATAGGTGTTGCCTGAGATATCGAGGGCCTGCAACGTGACGTTGTCTGCGGTGATGCTGATTGCCGGAGCACTGTGTGAAGTGTTTGTTATGAGCGGTGCGGCAGGTGATCTATCCCACTCTTTAATCGTCACATTCGCGGCATTTATGGTGAACCCGCCTTCGTAGGTGTGACCATCCGCCCCCCCCAGATGCGGATGGTGTCCCCCATCGCCGATTTCAGGGATGAGAGAGACGTTCGTATAGTTACCGCCCCCGTCAATATGTGAGACATTCCAGACCGTCGGGTGAACGAAAGACGGTGATAAGGAAAACAAAACGGGATCATTCGGGCCGGAATTGCTGATGGTGACTGTCCGGGAATCCGGGTTCTGGTAGCCTGCCAATGTTACCGAGATGATATGCACACCAACGGGGGGGAGATAGAACGACCGGTTGGTGAGGAGGGCGGTGTCTGTTCCGTTGATATAGACTGTTGCACCGGCAACGCTGGAATTAATCTGAACAAAACCGCCATATACAAGCGGGTATGCATCGGTGCCGACTATGGTATTCTGATCATCATAGATCGTGTAACCTTCATCACATATTCCATCATAATTGGCATCCACATGGGTATCGGAAAAGCCAGTGTATTCTGGGGGGGTGGAGTAGACATTTCCTCCACAGTACGGTCCGCCAACAATATTGTCTTCCAGAATAAGGGATCGGTTAAAGACAACGTTCCAATTAAATTCCGGAGATTCGGGCCCTGATTTTGCAATAAAATTCCCATTGTTGCAGAGGAAATTATTCACAAGTGTTACCGTGCTTTGATAAGCAAACACCCCCCCGCCCGTCTTGTCAGAGGCGGTGTTATCGGTTATCGTGCTGTTTTCAATGGTTAGATCCTCGTAAAAACAGACACACCACCGCCAGAATCCACAGCGGTGTTATTGGTTATTATGCTGTTTTCAATGGTTAGAGTTCCGTTATGAGCCCACACACCCGCACCGGAATCTGTTACGGAGTTATTGGTTATGGTAGTGTCTTCAATGGTTAGAGTTCCACCATTAACACGCACACCCCCGCCGTAGAAAGGATTATTTTGGTTATTAGAGATGTCCAGACTGCGTATGATGATATTACTAGCGTTTGTAGTTATTGTTGACGTTTTGGATGTGGCGGTAATAAGCGGCCGGACAGGTGAACCGTCCCACTGCTGTATTGTCACATTCGAGGCAGTGATGTTGATGCCGCCCGCATAGGTGTGGCCGTCAGTACCCCAGATTTGTATGGTGTCCCCCCCGTCGCCAATATCAGGGATGAGAGAGACATCCGTATAGTTCCCGTTTCCTGCAATATGTGAGACACTCCAGACAGTCGGATGCACTATCGGCGTAAGGGTGAACGTAACGGGATCACTCAGACCGGCATTCGTGATGGTGACCGTCTGGGAATCAGGGTTCCTATACCCTGTTAATGATACAGAAATGGTATGCTCCCCCACCGGGAGATAGAACGAACGGTTGGTGGTCAGGGTCGTGTTTGTTCCATCAATAGAAACATATGCACCGGTAACCGTAGAGTTTACCTGAACAGAACCGCCATACACGAGCGGGTATGCATCGGTGCCGACTGTGCGAGTGCCACTATCATCAATCCTATGACCTGCATCACAGATTCCATCATAATTGGCATCCGCATGGGTATCGGAAAAACCGGTGCCTCCCGGAGTGGACCAGACATTTCCACCACAATACGGCCCGCCGACAATATTATCCTGCAGGAGAAGAGGCCGGTTAAAGACAGAATTCCAGTGCCATTCCCAGTCATGTTCTGCATAAATGTTGTAATCGTTGCAGAAGAAATTATTCACAAGTGTTAGCGTGCTTTTATATGCATACACCCCCCCCGCCGTTATCAAAAAATGCATCGTTATTGGTTATGGTGGTGTTTTCAACGGTCAGGGTCCCGCCACCTACATACACGCCCCCCCCGCCATATTTTGCAGTGTTATCGGTTATGGTGGTGTTTTCAATGGTCAGAGTTCCGCCATCTACATATACTCCCCCCCCGCCGCGTTCAGGATAATTCTGGTTATCAGATATGTCCAGACCACGTATGAGGATATTATTGCCGGTTGTAGTTATTGTTGGCGTTTCTGATGTGGCGGTAATGAGCGGACGAACAGGGGGGGAACCCTCCCACTGCTCTATGACAACATTTGGTGTGGATATGATGATGCCACCCGCATAGGTGTGGCCTTCAGTTCCCCATATCCGGATGGTGTCACCATCTCCTATTCCTCCGAGGATGTCAGATATTTCCGATTTATTTCCAACCCCATCAATATGCGAGACACTCCAGACAGTTGCTGAAACAGGCATAACAGCTATAATGCTGAGGAAGAGTAGTGCAATGAGAAGAAAACAGATAATACCTCTTTTCTGTCGGATGGGTTGTGATACCCTATCGTAGGTAGGTGGTGGGGGGGGAAAATTCATACGATCATTTGCAATTCGGCATATAAATACGCTCTCATTATTCATCATATAAATGGTTTCGCAAAATATTGTTGGGAAAAAGTCGATAGATCTGTAAAATATATATATAAATCAGAGATCAGTTGTATTTTAAAAGATATTCATGCGAATAAATCCTGAATATAAATGTGCGGATGTCGCGATAAAACAATAAATAGGTACTCATTCTGGACTCCTTCCCTCATCGCAAAAGATGTACTGAAATATGTCAGAAGATGCGCCTGTTTTCTCTGGGGGGGGAGGGGGGGGAATGGAGAAACAGTTATGCCGTATTTGTTGCTAAAGGCAGGGATGAGATATTTAAAAAATGGAGGTGATATTTCCTGCCCGGGCAGGCACATATAATTTTGGAAGTGCCGGTCCTGTGGTTTGCGGTCAGGGCCATTCTCTTCTGATTCGGCATGGGTCCGGATATATTGAGGGGGGGATTGGTGTGGATTGAGTGAGGTGATGGTCTCCTGGTCCCGGTTGTATCGGGGTGAGAGTGACGATTCATCGGAACCTGCCGCTGGCGAAATGGTTCTGCACTTTTTATTCAAACAGTGGACCACCCAGCCGGAATCCGGTGCCTGCATCGGCGGGCCGGTTTGCCTCCATGAATGCATGGACTACTTCCCGGTCGCCGCTTTCCAGTGCTGTTTCAAGGGCGGTGGTGTCGATGCCTTTCTCCTGCATCCGCTGGATCATCCGCTGGATCATCCGCTGCATTCGTTCTTCGTTCATCATGGGTGCATCTGCGGGCCGGTTCGCCTCGAGAAATGCATGCACCGCTTCCCGGTCACCGTTTTCAAGAGCGGTCTCAAGGACGGTGGTGTCGATGCCGTTTGCCTGCATCTTCTCAAGGGAAAAATGAATTCCGGTGCCATCTTTCATCATGCCCTTGTGTCCCGTTCCGTCGCCCGCACCCATCGGTACGGCCATCGCGGCGCAGACACAAAGCACGACAAGGCCGGTCAGTGCTAATACATATTTTCTGCTCTTCTTCATTCTTTATCTCCTGTTTTTTCGGGCACGGGCAGGGGGGGGAACACCTTTCCGGGCCTCTGAACATACAGTTCACGCGGAAGGGGATAAATGCATAAAATGGAAGAGAGAGAACAATGCAACCACGGGGGGGTTGCATGATGGTTCCAGGTGTTCGTACTAACCCCCCCCGGACCCAGTCGCCGGGAAGGGGCCATCCGACCATAATTATATTCCTGTTGCTTCTGTATGGGGGGGGTTCAATGACTGACGCACAGCACGGCAATCCCGAAGAGAAAAAGCCCTCCGTTGAGGTCTCAGAGAATGGCCCCCCCTACATTGCACACAACATCACACGTCTCCGCAACTCGAAGGGCGTGCACATCGAGACCACCTCGACCGTGATCCTCTGCCACTGCGGACACTCAAAGAACAAACCGTTCTGTGACGGGAGCCATTATTACGAGAAGTTTGAGGACGAGAAGAACTAAATAACGGGGGGGAGTGATGCAGTCAGTGAGACTGCATGATAGGGCAGGGATTTTTTACTCCGCCCTCAGTGCCTCAATTGGGTCAAGGTTCGATGCCCGCCATGCCGGGTAAACACCTGAGAGGATACAGATCACAGCACCGATGATCATCCCCCCCTCCGGGACGTTTGCAATACTCTCCCATGTGAAGAAATACTCCGTTGTCCCGACCATCCCGAAGACGGCCACGTACCCGATCACCACTGACAGGATGGCACCGATGCCTGCACCGACAATGCCGATGATCCCCGCCTCATAGACAAACATCCGCAGAATCTCATCCTTCTGCGTCCCGATACTGCGGAGGATGCCAATCTCGCGAATCCGTTCCGTCACAGACATCATCATCACATTGAAGATGGAGACTGCCGCCACAAGGAGCGAGATCGCCGCGATGGCAACGGCAAAGGTGGTGATCGTCCCAAGGGTTGAGGAGATGGTGTCAAGCATCCGGCTGGAGTCCTGAATCTGCACCTCGTCATCCTTCCTGTTCAACGATTCATCAATGCTCTCGGTAACCGCGTCAATGTCGTTAATATCATCAACAATCACGTTCACCTGCGTATACTCGTCCTCATTGTCATAACGGCCGGTGAAGAACTTCTCGGTCGCGATGATCGCATTGTCTGAGTTCAGGTCCATCGACAGCCCGCGTTCCTCAAGGATGCCGGTCACCCGGACAGTTGACTCGCCCTCTTCATCCTCCTCGTCACCGATGGTGACCTTGCTCCCGACTTCGATGCCATACCGCTCGACAAAATCCGGGCCGACAACAACCTGCGAGGTGGTAGAGGGGGGGAAACTCCCGTCCGTGAGAGTCAGAACATCCTTCATCGCTTCATCGTCCATCGCATAAATAGCCGAACGCCCACTCTCAGAGCCTGCTTCAATGGAATCACTCTCCGAATAGAGATAATAGACATACGAAGAACCCGCAGCTTTCCGGATGTCGGTATACTGGTCAGGTTCAAGATAATCATCCCGGTTCCGCCACTTCGCCCAAACAACCCGCCGCCCCCCCCGCCGGTGTCCGGTTGTACCACAAGGACATTCGCCGTTGCGGTGAGCTCCTCGATAACCGAGAGAGTCATGCTTGCAGAGATCATCCCGATGGACGCAATCGCGACAACACCGATGACGATTCCCAGCGCCGCTAAGACGGAACGCATGAGGTTCAGGCGCACACTCCGCACGGACAGCTGAAAGATAATGTCCGGTTTTTTCATGCAACCCTCCCGTCCTGTATCCGGATGATGCGGTCTGCATACGTGGTTGTCTCCGCGTCATGCGTCACCATGATCACGGTCCTGCCTTCCCGGTTGAGCCGGGCGAGCATCTCCATGATCTGGGTACTGGTCTTTGAGTCGAGGTTCCCCGTCGGCTCGTCACAGAGGAGAATCGCCGGTTCATTCACCAGCGCCCGTGCGATTGCCACCCGCTGCTGCTGGCCGCCGGAGAGTTCCGAGGGACGGTGTGCGGCAAGCGCCGCGTCGATACCCACCGAATCAAGGAGGGCCTGCACGCGGCCGGACGTGTCATACGTCCGGTCTTTGAGGAGCAGCGGGTACTCGACGTTCTCGTAGGCCGTCAAAAGCGGAATGAGATTGAACTTCTGAAAGATATAGCCAATCGAGTCCCTACGGAGTGCGGTCAGGTCAAAGTCACTGAGTTGGCCTATATCCTGTCCTTCAATCCGGACGAT
The DNA here is from genome assembly GCF_001315945.1 of Methanogenium cariaci JCM 10550. Classification (GTDB taxonomy): domain Archaea; phylum Halobacteriota; class Methanomicrobia; order Methanomicrobiales; family Methanomicrobiaceae; genus Methanogenium; species Methanogenium cariaci. The sequence goes on from NZ_BBBG01000004.1 coordinate 128,085, forward strand.
GCCTGCGGTGGGCACATCCAGACACCCGATCTGGTTCATGAGAGTGGATTTGCCTGACCCGGACGACCCGATGATCGCGACAAACTCCCCTCTCTGTATTTCAAGAGAAATGCCATCGAGTGCACGGACATCCCCGGAAAGGAGGGGGGGGTATATTTTATGCACATCCTCAAGTGCAATAACCGGTGTGGAGTCCATTGTCCTACCCCCTCACTTCTCTTTGTGCAGACGGGTTCGGATGCCATCACGTGCCCGTGCCAGGTAGCCCTTTCTCCATGCGACAAGGCCGCCTGCAATCAGCAGGATGCCAAGGATGATGGGGGGGATGAACGGGATCTGTGCAAATCCACTGCCCATGCTGCTCATGGAGCCTCTCGCCCCCCCGCCCGGCCCACCGGCGGCAAAGTTCCGCTCTGCGAGTGCGTCACCATCTGCATCGAAAGCGCTACTGCCGGAAACAGAGAACTCTTCCTCGTAGATGTTGCCGTCCTGATCCTTGTAGGTGACCAGCACCGGCACCTCTCCTGCACCCTGCATCGTATAGGTCACCTCAAACCCTGAGAAGTCGTCCGGTTCAAGGGCACCGATCACGGCAATAGGGTTCGGATTTGTCGGTGTTGCCGGGTCCCCGACAGTCACCATGACGGAGTAGGCCTCTTCCAGGCCCGCGTTTGTCACATCACCGGAGACTGTCGTCGTTGAACCGGACAAACTCACCTCAACCTCATTGACCACGAGAACTGCACTGGTTTTGTCTGTGCCAAAGTTCATGGGAATCGAGACAGTCGTGCTGTGAACGTTTACCCCGTTGCGGTAGTCCACCACAAAGGTCAGGTCACCCTCCTCATCCGGGGGGGTGATAGCGAACGGGACCTCAGCGGATTCGTCCTTTCTGAGAACACCCACAAAGTAGCTGGTCTGATCGCTCATTATGCCGTCTGTAACGGGCGTAATCGTAACGGCACTCAGTTCACCGTCACGGGTGTTACCCACACGAACGGTGATATCCTCGGTCTTTCCATCGGTAAAAGTCTCAGGCACCCCAAGGAGGGATACCTGCGGAGCAGTGTCATCCACAATCACCGGGATGGAAGTCCGCAGGGACCCGGACATGCCGAAGTCAAGGTAGAAGGACGGATAAAAAATGCCTTCTGCCGGCCCTGCCTCCACGAGGAAAGTGAATTCCATGGAGTTTTTCGCACCGATATCGCCCACGACTTCATACGCGTTGTCATTGACAACCACGAGGTCATCCGTGTAGAGTTTCGCCCGGTCAATTGAGGCGCTCTCTTCGCCGGAGTTTGTAATCTTAACCGTGATAAATCCCTGGTCACCCGGCATGAGTGTCTCAGGGGGGGATTTGGTAATTCCTGTCACCGATATCTGGGATGCAGGATCTGAATCGTCATCAGTCACGGCAGCCGCAAAGCCGCAGAGTGCTGCCAGAACGATCAGTGCAATACATATTCTATAGTTCATATCTGTGTGCCTCTGATTTCGTAGTATCCAGAGAACATTTCCCTCAGACAGATATATATGAAGAAAATAGGGGGGGGTGGCATTATGCAACCATGGGGGGGTTTCATTGATTCTCAGAAACAGCGTGTAATGCCTCTTCCATGGCTGTAGCAGTTGGGTGTCGGTCTCCCATCTCTTTTGCAATGCACCGCAATACAATCTCATCCCAGGGGGGGCGGCCGCAGGCACAACGGATGACGGTGCGGCAGGTGTCTCTCCGAGAATGGCGTCCGTCATCTCCCCCCCGAGGCCCCCCCCGTCTTCAAACGGACGGCGTCCGGTCAGGAGTTCATAGAAGACAATACCTGCCTGGTAGATATCGGTGCGGACATCGGCATCCCCCCCATACCGCCGGGGGGCAATCTGCTCGGGGGGGGTGGCATACTGGATGGAGAATCCAACAATGGACGATTCGTGCCCGTCGCCCATCACCGTCCCCCCCAGGCCCCCCCAGTCGGTGATCTTCGCCGTGCCGTCCTCAGCAATGAGGATGTTGTGCGGTTTAATGTCACGGTGGATGATCCCCCCCTGTTCGTGGGCATAGGCGAGGCCCCCCCGGACAATATCCGCAACAATTGCCGCCGCCTCAGCAGGCGGGAGCGGCAGGGTGGCGCCTGCAAGGGAACCGGGCACATACTCCATCTCCACATAGGGCACCGGCAGGATGTTGACCGAGCAGATGCGGACGATGTTCGGGTGGGAAAGCCCCCCCTCCCAGAGTTTCATCTCTTTTAAAAAGATACGGCCCGTTGTCTCATCAAAGCTGATAGGCACTTTAACTGCGACAACCGCCCCCCCATCCTCCCGCCGGACGGCCCGGAATACCCGTGCGAGCCCGCCCTTGCCGATGAACGACACATCCCGGTAGCGGTCCATCAGTGTCGCGGGGGGGAAGTAGACATCCCGGAGCTGGCTGTCCATGATCTGCGTCTCATCAAAGGGGGGGTCACCGACCGGTGCGATGCGGGTCCGCTCATCGGTGTCTTCCGGCACATGGGGGGGAGGCACAAGACGGGAACGGTGATAGAACCCGACAAGGATTGCCGTCAGGGAGAGCAGTACGGGGACATACCTGCCCCCCCCAGCCCGCCGGTGCGGATAATGACCAGACCCAGCGATGTAAATGCTACAATTCCTCCGGTGGTAAGATAGGCTCCAAGAAGATAATGGGGGGGACCTCTCCGTTGCGGTTGTGGCGGCAAGAATGACACCACCCACCGAGAGAAATGCCAGCCCGCCGACGATGAGTGTTGAACTCCCGAGATTCCCGAAGAACATAAAAGACTGGAAACCGGCCAGAAACATCGCTGAACTGCAGAGAACCGCGAGGATGGTGTACCCGGCGGTCAGGACAGGGACGGTGTGCCCGCTTCGGTTCAGAATACTGCGGTGGCGGGCACGGCGGTCAGCAACCGTCAGCACCCCCCCTGCGACAAGCAGGGAACCCATGAAAGCAATTGTGGGCCACATCATCGTTTCCGGTTCCCAGGGGGGGAGTGCCAGGCGGCCATCCGTCCAGGCGGCCAGCAACCGGTCTCCGGGTTTCAGTAGAGTATCCTGCACATCCCAGGGAAGAGAGACGGTGTATGCATGGATTTCGGCAACGAGGGGGGGGCATCATCCTCTACCGTGGCAATTCCGGCGACTCCTCCGACCAGACCGGATGCTGTCCGCTCAAAAGGAATCGGCCCATTTCCTTCCGTAAACACGTGGGGGGGCTGTCCTTTCGGAGAGAGGGTGAAAGAATAGGGTTCATCTCCGATACCATCTCCCTCCGTGTCAGCCCCGGTATATCCACCCCAGTGGTTCCCGAGCACTCCTTCAAACGATGTCCCCCTCATACTCATAGGTGGTCACTGGAGATACCCAGGACGTCTCCGGGGGGGAAGATGAAATCGCACCGTTTTCGGCATCAATATCATTATAATACACCATCGTCCCGTCCGATTCGGTGATCAGGAGGCCAAGACGCAGCCCTTCAAGATGATTCCCGGTGACAAGCGTTCTGTCAGAATCATAGATCACAATACCAAGACCGCGTCCGGGAATGGTGGGGGGGGAAATTGTGTTGCCGGTGATCACATTGTTATCCGAATGCACAAAGATGCCAGTGGTAGTCGTCCCGGTGATGACCAGTCCCCCCCGACGGTGGTTCTCCCGGCTTTCAGCACAATGGCCGCTTCACCCCCCCCGTTGCCTCGATAACCGGCAGTCCTCCGCCGGTATCAATTCCGGTGATCGTCACGGGGGGGATACTGATGTTGAGGTGCTCGTAATACGTCCCGCTCTCAACGAGAATGGTATCTCCCGGCTGGGCAATGGTGAGCACGTCAGACATGGTGGCATACCCGTCCTCACCGACCGTGAAGGTGGCAGCACAAACCGGTGGGCAGAGCATCCCTGCGAAGAGAAGAAGGAAGGCGAAGAACATCCATGCAGGGCCAAAGCTCCGGGTGGTCTGCGTCCTTTTGATTCCCTGCATCCTCCGTGTATTCATATGCACAAAACTGTTCTCACGATTCGTCTTTGGTGTCCTGCACTTCTGCAACGGTGAAGAGGAACCGGACCCCCCCCGGGGCCACGGGCAAGGTCGATGATGTCGCCTGCCATCAGCCGGACTTCACGGTTCTCTTCGCACGGGTTGTCGTTCAGATATGTCCCGCCGGTGCTTCCCCGGTCGGTGAGATACCATCCGCCCTCCTTCTGCTGTATCTCCGCATGCGGCCGCGAGATGCGGGTGACAAGGTCAAACTCGCGGGAGACGACGATCGCACCGTCGCCCGTCACCGTGCCCGGCGGGGGGGCGTAGTAAATGGCGGCGCTGTCCTCAGCCATGAGCGGCCCCCAGACGTTTCTCCTCCCGGCCGATACGGGTCACCGCTTCCAAGAGAGGGAAGGTTTTGCCGTCTGCGGGCCCGCCGAGAACGAAGATTACGGGGGGGGTTTCCCCGGCGTATTCACGGGAGACCATCCGCCGGGCCTCCTCGACCTTTGCTGCCAGTTCACTTCCCTTGATATGTATGTCGAGGTTTGAAAACAGCCCGAGGTTGCGGATGATCTCCTCGATACCGCCGGGCCGGGTGGTGTACTTCCAGACAGGGAGCGACCCCCCCCGGGAGGTGGCCCGCCCGAACCCCCCCGCCTCCTTGGTGATGATGCCTGCGGTGAGCATCTTCTCAAGATGCTTTTTGGTATTCACATAGGAGGTGCCGATCTCCCCCCCTGCAATTTCGTTGGCCTCCTTCGGGGTGTGCTCGATTATTTTGAGGATATGCAGGCGTACGGGATTCGAGAGCACATTGAGGTATTTGGAAAGGTCTTCATAGTAGTCCTGATCCTCGGCCATCATCACGGTCTTTGCATTGGCATATTCTTCTGAATCGGTCATGTCACTCACTCTCTTTCTGGCGTATCGCTTCGCCATGCACCCTGACGACGATCAGGGTGATATTGTCCGTCGATGTTTTGGCCGCCTCGTCCATAAGGAGGCGGGCCGCGTCTTCTGTGCTCAGCATCTCTCCTGCCAGAACCATCATCTCCCGTGAGACGTAGTCGTGCAGGCCGTCCGAGGAGATGACCAGCGTGTCACCGGTGCAAAGGGGGGGGTGCACCGTGCACTCGGCAACAAAATCACCCCCCCCAGCGAGTGGGTGATGATGTTCCTCATCGGGTGGGAGGCCGCCTCTTCCGGTGTGAGAATATCCCGGTCCACGAGATCCTGTACAAAGGAGTGATCCGTTGTCAGCGGCAGAACTGTTCCCCCCCTGCGGATGAGCGTACAGCGAGAATCCCCCCCGGTATTGCACAGGCTGACCGTCCCGTCCAAAAAACCGGCGGAGACGAGTGTCGTGCCCATGCCCGCACGTGTCCCGGTGGCCTGTTGTCGGATGGCTGCGTGGGCGAGGGTGTGGCCTCTTTTCAGGAACGCTGCTGCTGTCTCGGGATCGCCTGCGGTCATCTCCGCCTCCCGCACGGTCTCTTCGAATATCTGTATCGCAAGGGCGGATGCTACGTCCCCTGCCTCGTGGCCGCCGATCCCGTCGGCGACAGCACAGACAAGCCCCCTTACCCATTGGGGGGGCAACGCACCATGCATCCTCATTTACCGGTCGTACACCGGCAATGGAGATGGCGCTGTATTCAAATCGTTCACGAATAGTGGTGTCCGGTTTCATCTCTCGACTCGTATTGAGAGAAGTATGGTCTTCACGGGTTATAAATGTAGGAAATGGTTGTGGTTGTATACTGGTCATATCCGGTTAGTGATAATCGAGAATAAAGCGGTGACTCATTATTTTTGTTACCGCAATATGCATATCTGCGGAACCTTCAAGAGTATGAACGTGTGGTACCGGTCTCTTGACGGGAACATGCCTGAAAAACAGAATATGTGATCGGGAGTTTTTCGGATGGCGTTATTTGGCGCCCAGAGTTCTAACCGGAAATCCTGCCATAAGTAACAGGGGGGGGAATATTATAATCAAATCGATTTATGATGGATTTGAATAGAGGGCCACCTTAACAACCAATGGTGACTGATCTAGCATAATGATGCTGATATTATTATTGTTATTTAAATGCGTTTTAATGTATGGAATGTGGGCTTTACTACCCGTCTCCGGTCGGGGCATCAAAAATGGGATAATATTCTATCCATTCCTCAAGCTTTGAAAGCAAACTGGAAAAATGCTTGACGTACCTGTTCATGCAAGGTAAAAATGCCCTATCTCTGAAGTTTATACAGATGATCACCTTTGCTGGGCATAAATATATATAATTATTTTTTATTTACTGTTTCGCTGGCAAATGTCGATAATTCATTATTTCGAATGCAGTGTCCTAAATCCATGATCTCATCCACGCAAAAAAAGGTGCAAATCGGATTTACATTTGAAATCACAGAGTATTGATATTATTGACACCAACTTGCCCGGCAAAAAAAAGTTAAAAAATGAGGTTTTTGTATGAAAAAATTGTTGATTGTATCGCTGATACTGCTAACACTGACAGGATTTGCGTCTGCATCTGCAAACATCGATCCTTCTGTGATTCCGTGCGTCGGTGATCCCCCCACTGATAATTGGAGGTGGTTGGCAGAGTTTCAATGGAAATGGATTGGGATGGGCGGGTGAAATATTTACGTTCTCTAGCGACACCTCTGTCTGTATCTATGTTACTGATTTATATCTGCCGGGAGATGTCTTTGAGATCTACGACAACGGCGTACTGATTGGTGCGACGTCCGAGGTTCCCGTAGGTACAATACGTGAATCGGATCCTGATGCTGCGTACGCAAGTGATATCTGGAGCAGCGGTAAATTCACCGTCCCTGGGGGGGGAAGTCATACTATCACTATCAAGAGTATCCAGGAGTGGGGGGGCGGCGTTTATACAGCAAAAATAAAAGCGGAGGCGGGACCTGCTCGGTGCCTGAATTCCCGACCCTTGCGATCCCGATGACATTTGTCGGTGGATTTTTGATGATCGCCAGTGCTCTCAGAAGAGAGCATTAATTTTTTATTTTTAAGTTCGTTGTTCCAGGATTTTTGCCCAGACCTCTCCAGTGCCGCGAGCATTACCTTCCATGCCGGGGGGGTAGGTTTACCGGTGATCAGCACCACATTCCGGTGTGATGACTCCCTTGTCCACCAGATTCTGTACAAAGGAGTGATCCTTTGTATACAGCGGCCGGACCGTCCCGGAACGGATGAGCGTGCAATGTGAATCCCCCCCCGTGTTGCACAGGCTGATTGTTCCGTCTGTAAAAAATGCGCAGACAAGTCTCTCACTCATCGGGGGGGGCACCATGGCATCCTCATTGACTGGTCGTACACCGGCAATGGAGCTGGCGCTGTATTCAAATCGTTCACGAATAGTGGTGTCCGTTTTCATTTCTCGACTCGTATTGAGAGAAGTATGGTCTTCACGGGTTATAAATTTAGGAAATGGTTGTGGTTGCATACTGGCTGGATTCAGTTCATGATATTCATGCAATTAGCAGATGATCGGTCAGTGATGGGAAGGATAAATTAAGGCTCTGTTGAATTCCTCAAATATAACAAAAAAAGTACCAGAGTCCAATTTTTCTGTGCTGTCGGAACTACTCTTCCCGGATTCAGGGTATCGGCTGGTTTCTGTGTATCTGCACGGTCTGTCAAATATACACGGAAGTTCGGGCACCATCAACTTGGTTAAAAAAAGGTGGCTCGGGTATTCCCCCCCGGCTTTCATGCAGAAATTGGTCTCAGTTTCGGTGATTTTCCTTCATATCGGATGTCGTACCGGACAACCAGCACCCACCGGGATGAATCGCCATCGGCCTTCACCGACCAGAAACAGTAACGTGGGTTCGACCGGTCCCCGGCGGCATCCAGATCCACCACTGAGAAGAATGGGCCTCTAATCTTCCCCCCCGTCATCTCCGTTAAAGCGTTCTTAAGCTCCGGTGCATCCTTCGAATCTGTCTGTGTTTCGGTCAGGGCTACAATCCAGAGTGCCTCGTAGGATGCCAGACTGTAACCGTCGGGCTGCCTCCCCAACCTGTTCTGTATCTTCAGATAGATGACCCCGTCATCGCGGTCGGGATTGAGGGTGGCGTCCCCGATCACCGGGCCGGTGAAGTTCGTCTGTGCCGCAAAACGGGCGGCATCACCGGGTTTCGTCAATGAGCCAAGAAGGGTGTTGCCATCGCATCCGTACCACTGAACCTGTGTGAGATTCTCTGTCTCTGCTGCCGCTGTCATGATCGCGGTCGCCTCGTTGAAGGTGACTGCATAGACGCCGACATTCTCCTTTCCCTGCGTTGCGATGGCACGACCGACCATGCGGTCGAGTTCTGCAACCACATTGGAATAATCCTCTGAATTCGGTATATACCTGACTCCGTCGAGGACAGTGCCGCTACGGTTCCCGAACGCCGCTGCTGTCAGGTTCCGGAGTTCGTCGCCCCAGATATCCCCACGCCAGACTGGCACGACCGCTGTTATCCCGTCCTTTTCCAGGTAATATGCCGTCGCATCTGCCTGGAAGGTGTCCGGAGGCACGAACCGGAAGACATTGTCCCCTGCAATTGCCAGAGAGGGTGCGGTACTCATGGTACTGACGATGAGAATCCCATGACGGTCGGCATACGTCCGGATGGCTTCCAGTTCTGCGCTGGAACCCGGCCCGATGACCATCCTGATCCCCCCCTGATTGTCAAGCTCCTGCAACTTCTCAAGCGCGACGGCAGGATCGGTCTGTGTGTCCTCAATGACCAGCCGTACCCGGTAGTCCGATCCAATTGAGGCAAAGTAGTCGTTGATATCCACGGCAGCCACCCCCCCAAGGGCGGCCTGGCCTGCTTCTCCGGCCTCCGAAAAGTCGCCGGTAAGAGGCAGGAGAACCCCCCCAACCGTGATATCCTGCCCTCCCTCCGGTGCAACGGCAGTTGCCTCTGTTCCGGTACACCCGCAGCAGAAGACAACTGCTGCAAGAATGATGAGCGTGATTGCTGATATTTTAATTCCCATATGTTCTTTTTTCACGGTGGAGGTAATATTCGTTATGTATTTATATCAGGGATCGTTGCGGTCGATATTTGACACGCAATCGTTACCAACCGGGAACCGTTTACCAGCCTTTGTGCGGGAACGGGGGGGACTCTGCCCGGCTTGAGACCAATGGAAGAAGAGATGCAGCGCTGTGGGATACGCACCTCGTTTATCATCGCACGGGCGGCCTTCTATCCGGTCAATATCACCTTTGCCCGTGCCGGATACCGGTTTGGCGGAACACTGGTCAATAACACGAATATCTGCGGAGCCTTCGATAGCAGGCAGGCTTCTAAAAATAATCTAAAAAACGGGAAAAATAAGAGCAACATGTGGGGGGGTATCCCCACATGAGTTTAAAGAAAATTACCGTATCTTCCTGAAAAGCACACCGGCCCCTGCAGCACCGAAAAGCACTCCTGCAATGGAAAGCGGAGTCTGTGTCGGTGGGACAGTATCTTCAGGTGATGTGGCGGTGGTGGTTGGTGTGACCGGAGTGATATCAACAGGTGTTCCTGTTGGCTCCGTAGATGGTGTCATCGTTGGTGTAATCACCTCAGTGGGGGGGATTTCACCCGATGATGTACCCACATCTGTAATACCAATTGCAAACCAGGAAAATTCTGGTATCTCGGCAGAAAAGAGGCGGTTATTCCCCTCGGTTCCCACCGATGTGGTCGTAAGCTCTTTCCATTCATTACCGTTCAGCCACATCAGCACCGCTGTTTTTTCACCAACGACCTCTTCAGGCACCTCGAAGGTGATTACGGCATCGCTGATCGCTGACGGGTTAGCATGATAAAGTGCGAAAGAGAGGTAGCGCCAGACATCGCAATCGGGGGGGACTGGTGCCCCCCGCCGGACTGTTCCTCTCGTCAGTCACGGTAACAAGCAGGCTGGAGACAGCACTCTGCATTTCCAAGCCAATTTGTGTGACCGGTGAGTTACTGATGGAGAGGGTTTTTGTCTCTCCCGCTTTCAGATTTCCTGCTGAAGCGGCTGATAATTCACTGCTGTCATCGCTGTCATCCCCAACAGATACAGGTGTGGCTGATGCTGCAGTTGCTGCCACTGCAAATGAGGAGAATCCGTCAGGAGAGAACGCCTTAAAGACCATCATGCCGTCAGCATTGATTCCAAGATATGTTGTATCCAGAATCTGGGTGACCCCCCCGTCGTCTCCCTGCCGGAAGACCCGGATGGCCCCAATGCCACCGTTTGTCTTCACCCATTTCGGTGAGACAGTCATCTCCAGGAAGGCATTCCTGAGGCCATTTTCTTCAGTCAGGTTGGTCTTGGTGAAGTAGACTGCATAAGCCGTTGAGGTGATCGAAAGCTTTTCATCTGCGGCAGCAAGCGTAAACACCTTCGATGCCTCAGCACTGGGCTGATCAAAGATTGAGGTCGTAATACCAAGATCCGGATTATAGTTATTCATCGTGGCATTGAAACCGACAGAGACATTGCCGACCTCTCTACCAAGGGGGGGAGCGTTGACAGGACTGCTCTCCAGCAGGACGCTGCTAACATTTCCGGTAGATACGTCACCAATAGTGGAAAGCCCATAGGTAGATATGGTCACATTCATTTTTCCGTTCCGGAGCAGGATGTTATCTCCGTCAACTGTGCCATTGCAGACGCTGGAATTGAATGAAACCTGTTGCTGGTCACCAATATCGGTGAACGTCGTCCCATTATTGTCGAAGGTGAAGTCCTCCGAACTCTCAGGTGGAACGGGTGGAACATCTCTGACGGTAATGTAGCGGGACCTGGTCAGCACATCCGCACCGCCGGTATTGCTCACCTCAAGAGTCACCGTGAACAGACCGATGTTGGTGTATGTATGTACGGGATTTTGTTCCGTGGAATCAATGGTGCCATCATTGTTAAAGTCCCATGCCCACGCAGTGATATCCTCACCGGCGGACAGGTCAGTGAACTGCACGGCGAGCGGGCAAGTGCCGGAGGTCACGTATGCATTGAAATCTGCAACCGGAGCGGGCATATCCACAGAAAATGCGGCGGTGCCGGTTTCAGGATTAAGGGCAAACCCATCGTCATTATCAATTCGTGCTACATCAAGCGAGAGATCTGCAGCACCGGGGGCAAGACCGGTGACGGTGACGGTGCCCATAGGCACATTTTCTGCGCCTTGCTGAATTTCTTTATTCAGGTCAGTCGCCTTGATCCAGACTGAGGATGCAGGAAGAGTGCCATTCGAAGAGAGGGAAGCCCAGGCAGGCAAATCCACAGCGATAATCTCACCGACTGTATCATCCGACAGGCTGACTGTTAGGTTGTAGCCGGAAAGACCGTCTGGTACTGTGTCCAGTGTAATGGCATACGTCGCAGATTCACCTTGGTCAACTTCTGACAGTACTGGATCAAAGTCCAGGTGAAGGATCACTGCATCAACGGTGATGTAGTCTGCCTTTGTCTCTGTGGACGAGCCGCCCTTGTTTGTGACCGTGAGATTTACTGTATAGACTCCGGCAGTGTCATAGGTGTATGCCGGATTTTCTTCAGTCGAGTCAGTGGTGCCATCGTTATCAAAGTCCCATGCCCACGCAGTGATATCCTCTCCGGTGGAGAGATCAGTGAACTGCACCATGAGCGGGTCAGTGCCGGAGGTCACATCTGCTCTGAAGTCTGCTACCGGAGCGGGCAGCTGATTCACAGAAAATGCGGCGGTGCCGGTCTCAGGATTAAGAGCGAACCCATTGTCATCATCCATTCGTGCTATAGCAAGTGAGAGGTCTGCAACACCGGTAGCAAGACCAGTGACGGTGATGGTGCCCATAGGTACATTCACCGCACCAGGCTGAATTTCTTTATTCAGGTCAGATGCCTTGATCCAGACTGAGGATGCAGGAAGTGTGCCATTTGAAGAGAGAGAAGCCCAGGCAGGCAGATCCACAGCGGTGATCTCACCGACTGTATCATCCGACAGGCTGACTGTCAGGTTGTAGCCGGACAGGCCGGTTGGTGCGGAATCCAGAGTTATGCTATACACAGTAGATTCTCCCCCCCGTCCGACCGCTGATGTGAGCGGATCAAAGTCCAGGTGAAGGATCACTGCATCAACGGTGATGTAGTCTGCCTTTGTCTCTGTGGACGTACCACCACTGTTTGTGACCGTGAGATTTACCGTATAGACTCCGGCAGTGTCATAGGTATATGCCGGATTTTCTTCAGTCGAGTCAGTGGTGCCATCGTTATCAAAGTCCCATGCCCACGCAGTGATATCCTCTCCGGTGGAGAGATCAGTGAACTGCACCATGAGCGGGTCAGTGCCGGAGGTCACATTTGCTCTGAAGTCTGCTACCTGAGCGGGCAGCTGATTCACAGAAAATGCGGCGGTGCCGGTCTCAGGAGTGAGGGCCAAACCGTCGTCATCATCCATCCGTGCTACCGCAAGTGGGAGGTCTGCAACACCGGTGGCAAGACCGGTGACGGTGATGGTACCCATAGGCACATTCACCGCACCAGGCTGAATTTCTTTATTCAGGTCAGATGTCTTGATCCAGACTGAGGATGCAGGAAGAGTGCCATTCGAAGAGAGGGAAGCCCAGGCAGGCATGTCAATGCCGGTGATCTCACCGACTGTATCATCCGACAGGCTGACTGTCAGGTTGTAGCCGGACAGGCCGTTGGTACGCTCTCAAGAACCACAGCATATTCAGTAGATTCTCCGCAGACGACCGTCGATGTGAGCGGATCAAAGTCCAGACGAAGAACCCCCCCTGCATCAACGGTGATGTAGTCTGCCTTTGTCTCTGTGGACGTTCCGCTAACGTTTGTGACCGTCAGGCTGACTGAATAGACTCCGGCGGTGTCATAGGTATACACAGGGTTTTCTTCAATCGAGTCAGTGGTGCCGTCGTTGTCAAAGTCCCATGCCCACGCAGTGATATCCTCTCCGGTGGAGAGATCAGTGAACTGCACCGTTAAAGGAGCGGCCCCCCCTGTTGTAACATCCGCTTCAAACTGAGCGGCAAACGGTACACCAGCCCCCCCTTCGAGGACGACGACGCAGCCATCCCCCCCATCACCGTGGGCATTGGCGAGATACATATCACGGTTCCTTGAGGAACTGCGGCCGCCAATGAGGTAGTCACCGTTATCCTTGGTGCAGAAAACATAGGATCGGTCATTCAGATGTCCGCCGATGAGTTTCTGCCATTCAATATCACCAGTGGAACTGATACCAATCACATAGATTTCAGAACCCTGGTAGTAGTTAAAGTAGCCTTCCAGGTCACCATCATCGGACTCAGAATCACCGGCGATGATGTATCCGCCGTCAGGCCTCTCCCTGAGAGCACGGATGAATTCCTTATCTGTGCCTCCGTAGCACTTCTGCCATTCGAGAACACCGTCAGAGTCGGTTTTAACAAGCCACCCATCCTCGGAATAGCCGCCGTGGTATCCTGTCACATCACCGTCTGACGATTTTGTAAATCCACCCATCAGGTAGCCGCCGTCAGTGGTTTGGATTAGACAGTCTGCTTTATCTGAGCTCTTTCCACCAAAGGATTTCTGCCACTGCAGGCCACCGGTGGAATTGATCTGCATGATCCAGCAATCATAATTTCCATGATTGAGTGTCAGATCGCCATTATAAGACTGTGAATACCCGCAGAGAACATAGTTTCCGTCACCCGTCTCCAGACCGGAAACGAGATAATCATTCTTGCTGCCGCCATAACGTTCCTGCCACTCAATGGTTCCAGATTCATCGGTCTTGATGACCCAGCTGTCGTAGCCGCCTTCGGTAGGAATACCCGTCAGATCACCGTCCGTGGATTTTGAATCCCCCCCCACCATCAGGTATCCGCCGTCAGTGGTCTGCAGTACATCCTTTACTTCATCAGTATTGGTTCCGCCATAGCACTTCTTCCACTCGGGAACACCAGCGGCATCAATCTTTACCATCCATGCGTCATACCCGCCGTGGTTGTCGGTCACCTCACAGTCTGTTGATTTCGTACGGCCGCCGATGAGATACCCGCCGTCATTGGCTGTGCAGATTGCGTAGCCGTAATCATAGCCGGTTCCCCCCCCGTAGCATCTCTGCCATTCGAGGTTCTCATTGGCGTCAGTCTTAACAACCCAGTAATCCCTGGAGCCGTGATTTGTGGTCACATCGCCGCTTTCGACGGAGTAGGTCTCGCCGATAAAGATGTGGCCGCCGTCACCGGCAGGGCACCCGGCAGTGAATCGGTCGGTTTCGTTGCCGCCGTAGCAGTGCACGCTCTGGATATCGGGCCCGCTTGTGATCGTGGCCCGGATGCAGTTAGACCAGCTGTAGGTATCTGATCCGGCACGATTGGTGACCGTCAGATTCACGGTGTATAAGCCTGGAATCTCACAGATCCAGACCGGATTTCGCTCGATGGAATCAATGGTTCCGTCGGCACCAAAGTCCCAGGCATATGAGTCAATGACTCCTGTGGACGTATCAGTGAACTGCACCGTGAGAGGCACCCGTCCGGCGTATCGCTCTCCGGTCGGATCATCGACACTAAATCCTGCAACCGGCAGATCGGGGGGGAGTTCCCCGCTGTATGCAGTGGTAAGTTTCGCAAGGGCGTAATTGTCCTCGTTGACACCGTCCTCAATTACCATGGGATCATCGAGGAGACCATCACCATTGGAATCTGCACCGGATGAACCCAGTAGTTGCCCAGGTAGTTGCAGTAATTCTGAGCTTCATATGAATAGCTGACCATATCAGGAGAATGCCAGGTATTTGATAGTCCTGCAGTTGAAACAACAACATTCTTGGTATTGTTTATGAAGTCATTTTGGTATATCCGGCATTTTTCCGCACCACGCAGACGGATACCCTGAGTATTGTCTGTGAGTGTACAGCCTGTTATGATACAGTCTGCTGAACGGAGGTAGAGAGCAGGTTCAGCATTTCTGATGGTAAACCCGGATATTTCAACCCCCCCGTCGTTGTATACGAGGAATCCTGATTTCCCACCTGCATCCACAATGGTGTCTGCAGCACCGTCAGACGAGGAAATCTTTAGATTTTCGGATATGACAACTGCCTCAGAATAGACACCGGGTTTTACAAGAATCCAGGCATTCGCATTTGCGTTGTCGACTGCATCTGTTATGGTTGTGTAGTCCCCCCCGCTTCCCGCTGCGTCAACGATAATGTCGGGCACCCGTTCCGTGACAGAGGTGCTCGCACTGTTCAGTGTCATTTCAATGTTGTTCCCCCCCAGTGGCATATTGTCGAAGTTGGGATTTACAATTGAAATGTCAGTCGAGCCTTCTGCAATGCCCTTCAGACTGAATGTGACGAGGGTAACATTGGTATTTCCCGGTTGTATTTCGTTTGCACCGTCACACACACTGATAAATAGATCATCATCCCCCCCGTGGAGCACATTCAGATGGTTTGTTGCCCATTCGGGGTATGTTACATCTTCAATCAGCACGGCAGCGTCCGGATTTGAGAGTGTGATGTTGAATTCACATCCTGCGAATCCTTCCGGTGCAATTTCATCGAAAACTATAGAAATTTCTGTTGTATCACCGATATATACCAGAGGAGACTCCGGACTAAACGATGCAGTATTGTTTGCAGATACCGCATGAACTGCTCCGAAAAGGAGCAGTCCGGTGATAAGAATTACAAGTAGCCTGTTTTGCTTCATGTCATACTACCCGGACAGCTATTTTTACCCACCCTGTGTCCGGGTTCTGGTGTTGGTCATATACGATGCAATCATCTCAAGGAATCCGGAAAGAACGCTCCATTCTATGTGATTCCCTTTTTTACAGGATTGCCTGCTACCATCAGATGGTAAACTCCTCAAATATGATAGATATTTGAGGGTAACTAAACTTAAATTTAGTTATTTAAGAATAATCTGCGTTGTCTGAAATGAGAATTATTTGCACAAATGCGGCCCAAAAAAGCCACGTTGAATAACCAAACCCTTCATCCCCCCCAGATACGTCCTGCACCTCCACGCACATATTCAGCATACAAAACGAACTGAATCATACAGCAAACATCCGGGCATCACCCGAACGTCCGGTGCAAAACCGGGGGGGAAATGGGAGAATGCCAAAATATGGTTTCTCCTGTGCACCCGTCTATGCGGTCATTCCCATTTTTCCGAACAGAAGAGCAACATCAGCCAGATCAATTTCACCGTTCCCGCTGAAATCGAAGGCAGAGATGTCCTGATTTTCCACAATCCATGCACGGTTCTGATAGTAGAGGGAGACATCCGCATAGTCCACCTCATCGTTTGCATTGATATCCTCGTATATTCCATCGCCATTGAGATCCTTTGGCATGACTGCCATGTCAGGGAAGGGGGGGAGTATCTCTCCCATCTGGCTGACGTTAAGTGTTGAGTCAACGCAATAGGGAATGAAGTTCATGCCACAGTCATTCGTCAGGTAGCCGCCAAACGGATTGATTCCGACCGATATTCCGGTCGAACCTGCAACATCTCCCCGCACGGTGAATGTCCCAAGCACAATATTTTCTGCTCCTGCCACCACTGTGCCATCGCCATCGTATCCGACTAGGGAGACGGAATCAGATGGCACACCGGACGTCTCCTGTGTGCTGATCCATTCAGGGATGGATACATTGACAATCTCTGCAAGTTCTGGTCGTTCGAGAGCCACGATAATATTGTAGCGCATCAGACCGTCCGGTGCGGAACTGAGTTTGATTGTGTAGTCTTTTGTCAGCCCGATCTTCACGCCCGTATCTGACGGCTCAAGGAAGAGCCCGGTTTCATGCAAGGAGATATAGTGGTATTTGGTCTCCGTCCTTCCGTCAACACTATTTGTCGCCGTCAGCCGCACCGTGAAGTCACCTTCACGAGTATAGGTGTGGGATGGTTCCCGTTCGGTTGAGGTTGCACCGTCTCCGAAGTCCCATAGATATGAGGTCGGGTTTCCCGTAGAGAGATCCGTGAAGTGGACGGTGAGAGGCATAGTACCTTCTGTGACGTCTGCCGAGAAGTCTGCGGACGGCCCGGTTGCAAGACAATGCAGATACCCTGCATCTGTTCCAAGGAAGAGGCGCCCGTCTGAGACTGCCACTCCCCCCCGTGAGACATAGCCGGTATCGGAGTGTGGGTTGTATATCCACAGCAGTGTTCCGGTGTCATCCACACAGTAGAGGTAGCCGTCATTGAGCGCCTCCGTGAAATAGATGTACGCCTTGTCGCCCTGCACCGAGACCGCCGGTGAGCATTTTACACCGTTTTCAACCTCATACGACCAGATTTCCGATCCGGTTGCGTCGTCAAGACAGGTCAGGTGGCCGGTGGTTCCGTCTGTCCCTTCTCCGAAGTATACCCGTCCACCGGTGATGACCGGTGTGGACGAGGATGCTTCATGCGTTGCGACATCCCAGGTGACACCGGTGAAGGCGCCGGTCTCCTCATTATATTCTACCTTAAAGACGTATCCGGTCTCTCCGGCCTTTGTGGTGATATAGACCGAGCTGCCCGAGTATACTGCCGATGCGGAGATCTGACTGATATCAGCCCTTGCGGTTGTGAGGTCAAGCTCCCCCCCCGCAGGAGCCCCCCCGGTCTTTGCGTTCAGACTGACAAGCGTGCCTTCAGACGTTGGTAGATGACATAGTCCCCCCCGGCAAAGGCGGCGCCGCACCACTGGAACCCACACGTATTGTCCGTTGCGTGGCACCAGAGTTCATTTCCGTATTCATCATAGCAGTGATAATCACGTGTCATCGGGCCGCCGAAGTTGCCGTCGCCCACGTAGATCCGGTGATCGGCGTAGGAGACCGGGCCCTGGAGGTTGTTGTCTGTCACATGCCTCTGCCAGAGTTCCTCACCGGTCTCTGCATCAAATGCAAAGAGGTAGCCGTTGAATGTGGCGGCAAAGATTTTTCCATTGCCGTATGCGGGTGTTGCAGTCTGTATGCTTCCGCTGTAGGTTTCCGACTCCCAGGAAGTTGTGCCGTAGATACGGTCAAACGCAGTGACATTTCCGTTTGATGAAATGACATACACCATGTCCCCCCCTACACAGAGAGGAGGGGCGTTAATTCCGGTGCCGGATGCCATCTCTTTCCAGAGCTGACCGGGTTCTTCAACCGGGCCCTGACTTGCCGTCACACCATTGTTCCTGTTGGTGCGCTGGAACTGAGACCAGTCATCTTCAGGGACAGCCGTATGGTATTGAGTAAATGAGGCCACCAGGGGGGGATACTCATCGATTCCCTCATAGGCACTATCACCGATTCCGTCTGCATTGCCATCGACACTGGCATAATCATCCCAGTGGTTCCCGAGGTATGAGGTATAAATGCCGTCCCCCATACTGGTAGGTGACCATCGCAGGGGGGGAGTGCCAGGTATCACTCACGCCCGGCGCATGCACGTTTCCTGCGCTGTTTCCGATCAGATCATTCTGGTATATGTGATTGCCACCGCAGGTGTCGTAGATGGCTGCCGTTCCGGTGCATCCGGTGATGGTGTTCCGGTATATCGCTGCACCTGTACTACCGTCATCCAGCCAGATTCCTCCGCTGCATCCGGTAATGGTTACATCTTCAATCACACAGTCCTTGGCGGTGACATGGATGCCAGACCGGGAAACACCGGCATGGGTGATTGCAAATCCGCGAATGACACACGCGTCTGATTCGACCGTGACTGCATCCTCATCTGCAAAAGATTCCGCGTCAATGACCGGACTGCCGATTCCCTGAAGGGTGAGGGTTTTGTTCAGAGTCGGGCGTTCGTTGTAGGTACCGGAATACACCTGCACTGTGCCGCCCTCGCAGGCGGCAGTCACTGCTTCCGCAATTGTTGCATAGTCCCTGTCCGGGTACTCCGCACCGTCATCATCCACATACCAGACCGCCTTGGCTTTGGCCTGATGAAGTCAGCCTGGGTGCAGGTATCTGTGCCAATCGGATTTTCCACACTCAGGGAGACCGGATAGGTACCGGCCTGTGTGTATGTCCAGGAGGGATTCTGCTCTGTTGAATCAATGTTTCCGTCACCGTCAAAGTCCCACTCCCAGGACGTCGGTTCACCGGTGGACATATCGGTGAAGTCCACCGTGAAGGGCACAATGCCGGATGTCGGTACAGCACAGAAGTTGCCTTCCGGTGCTACCGGGCGGGCCGGGCCGAAGCAATAGATCCGGCCGTCGTTTCCGACAGTGAATACCCGCCCGTCATGGACAATCGGTGTCGCTCCGCCCTGCGGATACCACCAGATGGTCTCACCGGTGTAGGCGTCAAGGGCGAATGTCCGGTCATAGTTAAAGTAATTGGTTGCCGATTCGCCACCGACGTATACTTTACCGTCTGCAACGCGACCGTACAGGTCCAGCCGCCGATATCGTCAGCCGTATCGGTCTGCCAGATGAGATCTCCTGTTTGTGCATTGAAACAGTAGGTTCGGTGGTCACTGTACCCGGAACATCCTCCGGTCAAATAGACATTGCCATAGGCAAGTATTGGTGTGGAGTCTGTCCGCTCAATGCTTTTCTGCCAGAGAATGTCTCCGGTTTCTTTTGAAAGCGCCAGAAGTTCACCATAGCCGTAGAAGTTGTAGGTGGTGACATAGATCTTATCGTCTCCGATGCTCGGACTGCCGCAACAGTTCTGAGCAATCTTGTTATTGTGCCAGATCTGGGTTCCGTCTGTCGCATTGACACAGTACATATGACCCTTAACAGCATCACCATCTGACCAGCTGGTGAGGTAGACCAGACCGTCTTCATACGCGGGTGTTCCCTGCACATAGCCAGTAACGGTAAATGTCCAGTTTAATACCCCGTTATCTTCATGCACGCAGTAATAGTGGTTTCCGTCCCAGTCACCACAGAAGACTTTCCCGTCTGCAATGGTCGGCCCGCCGTTGCAGGACGCATGACCGCTTGGGTTGACAAACTTCCAGTCGACAGTTCCGTCTGCTGCGTTAATCTTCCAGGTATCTTTTCCGGTAGACGTATAGACACTGCCGTTATGGTACGCGGGAGAAGACCATGACCCCCCCATTCCGGTGATGGGATACTCACATTCCAGATATCATCCCCCCCGGAATATTCGTCAAGGGCATACAGGAATGTCTTAGCGTTCCCGTCAAACCCGGTGGAGCCCCCCCGGTAGGCATACAAGACACCGTTTGAGATCACCATTGAAGGTGCCCCCCCGATGGCCGAAATATTGGATATCCATGAAATGCTGTTTGTGTCAGGACCTTTCGATGTGGTAAACCCGTTGTTCTTTTCATTTTTCGCAAACTGCTCCCAGTCATCGGTATCCAATGACCCGGAGTCCATATATGAATAGAAATCGGTTGAGGCTGTCATATCAGCTGAACTCACGTTCACCGGCCCATACATGGTTTCATAGTCTGCGGCCGTTATGTCCGACGGCACGTATCCCGGTGACGGCATCTGGTCGCCACATACCAGAAACTGGTTGGTCGGGGGGGACAGGCACTCACATCTGCTGCATATGCCGTCCCTGCTGTTACAGAAACGAACAACAGGATACAGGCACAGATCCATACTGCATCATGCCGCCAGGACGTATCCGTTCTGGCATGCATTTCCGCTATTTCCCGCATGTGGGTGGTAAAATACTGAGAGATAGTTCTATTCATCATTTTGCTCCGGTGTATTCGCAAGACAGGTACACCTCAAAACACATTAAATTACTTTAAATTAATTTATTTTGTTTTGTGTTGCCGCTGCATATACCAAAGTAAAAAAGAGGAGGGCGTCTCTGCGCCCCCCCAAATGAAAAGAAAATGCGATTTTGATTCATTCCCACAGATATCCCTCGGCTGTCACCGGACTTGGATGACACCAAAGAGGGGGCAGGGGAAAACGGTTAGTGAATTACAATACTGCCTGACTGGATCGCTTTCCCGCTTGCTCTGTCGATGAAACTATAGCTGACCTGCTGGTTGAACGGAGCGGAAAACAGACCCTTTGAGCCGGCAGGTTTCCAGGTAAAGAATTTGGTCTCTTTATCGGTATCTTCGTCCTTTTTAATCCTGCAGTTGTCTGCATAGACCATGAACTTGTCACCGGGCGTGATGAACCCGTCATCATCGCCGTATTCCATGAAGTATGCGTCCACGTCCCCGGAGACACAACTCCCCTGAGTAAATGTGTCTTCCAGTTTGATGGTTGCCATGCTGTTTTCATACTGCAGCTGGAATTCGATATCGTCCAGACCGAACCCCTCTCCGCCCTGGTGTTCAAACATAATTCCGTTGTCAAACGTGTGGCCGCGGGAATCGGGCACATCATTGGTCTTGTCCGAGTCGTAGACCCCCCCTTTGATAACCGGAGTACAGGTCAGGATGACCTGGGGGGTTTTGTCCTCTTCATTGGCAAGTCCGCCGGCAAACGAACTGACAACGGCCGCGATGATGATGGTCACAACGAGCATCAGCATCACACCCACCACCGGGGATACCGCGTCATCGTTTTGGAGTATCATTTGCAGATCACCTCCCGGTCAAAGATATATTTCTGGCTCGGGATGTGGATTATTTTCACGTCGATGACACTCCCTCTGGAATATCCGTTTGCCGGGTCTTCAATATCAAATCCAAGCAGGTCGCTGGTGCCTTCCGGAGTGCAGGTGGAAAGGACTCCGCCGGTGAACCAAGTATAACTGCCGAAATCGGCATCGGGGGTTGTCACCGGGGGTTGCCCACCTTTGTCACATCAGTCAGCACCGGCACCCGTGCCTTTCCGTCAAAATCACCGCCCAGCGGGACAAGATGGCTGTTGATGCTCTGTTCATGTTTCTCCATGGTGCCGTCAGGGTGGGTGTAGTAGGTGATGATCCTGAGATC
Organism: Methanogenium cariaci JCM 10550; assembly: GCF_001315945.1. Lineage (GTDB taxonomy): Archaea > Halobacteriota > Methanomicrobia > Methanomicrobiales > Methanomicrobiaceae > Methanogenium > Methanogenium cariaci. The sequence goes on from NZ_BBBG01000004.1 coordinate 149,986, forward strand.
CTTTGTGGGAATGGGATCTCCCCCCCCAGATGCTCGAATGACATATACTGCTCATTGAGGTTGACACTGATGGAGACCTTCAGGGCTGCGTCATTGCTGTTTGCAAGGCTGCCTGAAAAGGAACTGACAACGGCGGCGATGATGATGGTCACAACGAGCATCAGCATTACACCAACGACCGGTGATACAGCTTCTTCACGAGTTATTATATTCATTATTTCCTCTCCTGCGTATATTACGGGACAATGAACTGCCCGGCGACGATGGTCTGGCCGCTTACTTTGTCAATGAGTTTGTACTCACAGAGTGTGTTCTGTACCGCAGCCAATCCTCCGCCGTTATTGGGTTTCCAATGAAATCCCGGCGTCACTGTATCAGAGGAACCGACATCGCGGTAATAATCGGCGTAGAACATGAATTTATCTCCCGGACGGATTGATTTATCAACCCCGAAACCGCCTTTCGGACAGATCTTCTGGAAGTATTTTTTATTATTTTTTACATCTGTGCTGAGTGCGTTCGGGTGGTCATCGAACATATCCGTAAAGAGGTAGTCATAGTCAACCGTGACTTGGACATCCCTGTTCTGCAGGTGCATCTTGAGATCACAGAGTTCAAATTCGTCGCCGCCCTTATGCTCAAAGAGCAGTCCTGTCCGGTCAACGGGGGGGTTCGTGACAACCGTGCATTCGAGGTTGACAGACGGCGCCTTCACATCGTCTGTGGCAAGGCCGCCGGCAAACGAACTGACGACAGCAGCGATAATGATGGTCACAACGAGCATCAGCATCACACCAACGATCGGGGAGACCGCCTCGTCTGGCAGACCTGCTTTGATAATATCCTGGTTCATATTGCGATCACCTTGTTCTGGTAGATATACTGCCCGCTGGGTTTGTGGAGGATCTTCACTTCAACGACACTGCCTTTCCCAAACTCATACTGATCGCCTCCTTCATCGGGGGGGTCAAGGTCAATACCGAGTACCGATTCCATCTGGGTATAACCACGTGCCTCCATGACATCCCCGCTTGACCAGACGAACTGGCCAAACTTTGTTCCCCAAGTCCCCATACTGCCCTTTGACATATCATTTAGCCAGGGATTGCCAATATTTCCCGGATTGTCGTTGTTCACATCGTTTGTCGGGTCAAGCGAACCATCGACCGTATGCTTGAACACTTCCCCCCCTGTCGACGGGACTACATAGTAGGTGATGATCATCAGTTCACTGGTCGGAACAGATTCTCCCCCCCCGATATGTTCAAACCATATTTCGGGGGGGTTTTTGTTCATATTTCCCTGATCAGACCAGTCGTAGTTTGCGTAGAGCCTGACATCGACAGTGATGGTTGGTGCTTTCTTCTGCTCACTGGCCAGTCCACCGGCAAAAGAACTCACCACAGCTGCAATGATGATCGTCACGACCAACATCAGCATGACACCCACCACCGGTGAGACCGCTTCATTGTTCTCTATTTTTATTCTCATGATACCAACTTTCTCAAAGACAAAACAATTTGTTAGACAATAAGACAAAACGATTTGTTCAATAATATTTGTTTTACAATCTATATACTTTATTAATCCGGCTTCCCCCCCCGTTTCTACGGGTGTTTAAAACAGGATTTCTTATAATTCCGCCAAAAAGGCACCTATTTATATGTAAGATTATAATGAGTTAATACAAAAAAATGTGTTTTGCTGTACAAAATATATCTCCGGAGTGTCAACGGGCAGACCTGCCGCACCCGGATGCGGGGGGGGCAATGAACTGTTTAAATGTGGATTGCCACCCCCTGAATATTGGAGGGAATTCGTGTGAAAGGAGAAATTGATGAAGAATCCCTCAACCGGATCATCAAAGTGCTGGTTGTTGTTGTCATTATTGCCGTGGTGGTGGCGGTAGTACAGATGTCCGGGATTTTGGCGGCCGTGACCGGCCAGGAAGCAGAAACGGGCATTCATGGTAGTTCCGGCACTATGGGCCGGGACAATTCTTCGTATGAAGAGCCGTACGAAACACCGGTGGCAGCGGGCAACAGAAGTACGGTGGAGATCACCGCACCCTATGAGCCGGAGGTGCCGGCATATCTGAAAATCGAAGGTTACCACGCTCCACCGGAACAAACTGAATACCAGCTGAACGTGACTCCCATCTTCAACAACAAATACCATATGCTCTACAAGACGGTCAGCCTCAAGGTTGACGTAGTACAACCCCCCCGCTTGTGATCGACTGCGGCATCTCAAAGAAGAGGGGCGATATGGAGGGCCGTTTTCTGGATGTAACAGTCAGCCAGGCGGAAAACCGATCCCGGTTTGTCGAAAAAGAACACTGGCTCGGTCTTGATCTGGATGCCAAACAGGTGATTGTCCGTGAATCAGGGGGGGTTTACTATGTGGATCTCTACGGCAACCAGATAGACCTGAATCTCACCGTCAGCACAGGAGCATGAATGAGAGATATCAGTGACACAGGAACCGGCACATCATACAGGGGGGGAGGAGAGCATGAATAAAACCGGGAAGATCTCCTCCAACCCACTCGTCAAAAAACTCAACCTCATGATTGCAGGCTGCAAATCCCCCCTCTCCGGGCATGCATGCCCGACACCGGAGATCATCACTGGCGGTGCCGACAGACTCCCTCCCGCACCGGTTTTCCGCCCGGATGAGACTGAAAATGTTGTCGAGGAGTATTGGCTTACGGAACCGTTTTCATCAGTACGAATATCGGCGCTGGATGATGGCGACATCAGGTACCTGATCACCGAGCCAAAACTTACCGAAAAAGAACTGATTGTACTCGAAGAGGTCTATGAACGGCTTCGTGCGGTTCTGGTCTATGACACACCCACAAAGCGCAGAGAAGTGTCACTGGATGCTGCACGGGTCAAAAAGATCATCAAATCCTTCGTCCCGGAGATCACTGAAGAGCGTTCCGATGTCCTGATCTACTACCTCGGGAGAAACTTCACCGGCTACGGGAAACTCGACCCGCTCATGCATGATGAGATGATCGAGGATATCACCTGCAATGGTGCCGATACACTAGTATATGTCTACCACCGGAAGTATGCCAATCTGCCGACAAATCTTCGGTTTGAGAATCAGGAACTGAACAAATATGCCCTGAAGCTTGCCCAGAAGGCCGACAAGCAGATCTCCCTCACCACTCCCCCCCTTATCGATGCGGCCCTGCCGGAAGGGTCACGGGCACAGATCACCTACAGCGATATCGTCTCATCAAAGGGGAGCTCCTTTACCATACGGAGGTTCCAGGCAGACCCGATGACACCGGTTGATCTGCTCACCTACGGAACCTATGACGAGAACCTGCTCGCGTATATCTGGCTCGCAGTCGAAAATGGCAAGAGCATCATCGTGGTCGGCGGCACGGCAAGCGGAAAGACATCCACCATGAATGCCATCTCCTTTTTCATACCGCCCAATGCAAAGATTGTCTCACTGGAAGATACTCGTGAGATCCAGATTCCCAACCAAAACTGGCTGCCCATGAAGACCCGTGAGAGTGGGCTGAACCTCTCCAAAGGAGATGTGGATCTCTTCTCTCTTTTAAAGTCCTCCCTGCGGCAGCGGCCGGAATATATCATCGTCGGAGAGGTCAGGGGGAAAAGAGGCCCAGACCCTTTTCCAGGCAATGAACACCGGGCATACCACGTTCTCCACCCTCCATGCAGGCGGGGTCAAAGAGGCCGTCAACCGTCTCACCCATGATCCGATCAACGTGCCAACCGCGATGTTCGGGGCACTCGATCTGATGGTGATTCAGTCCCTCCAGTATGTGGAGGGGAGAGGGATCCGACGCTGCCTCTCGTTAAATGAGGTGTATGTGGAGGAGGGTGTCATCGGGTGGAACCCGTTGTTTGTGTGGGACCCCCATACCGATACGTTTCAACGGACAGACACCTCCTCAAGGGTGCTTGACCGGATTGCATACAGCCACGGCTGGTCTGAAGAAGATATTCAGAAAAACCTGCACATGCGTGCCAAAACACTCAGAAATATGACACAGGAACAGATCCGGGGGGGCGTCGGAGAGGTTGGCGCACGGATACACGAACTGAGGAAATCACTTTTGCATGGCAGCGAGTAATTTTGCAGATTCCCTGCTTGACTCGGAGGGACTCAAAAAAGCACTGAAGGGAGCCCATTTTCCGATCTCGCACACGACCTACATGAAGTTTGACCTGATTGTCACCCTTCTTTCGGTTCTGTTGTGTGTGCTTGCCCACTTCGTCCTCTCCCTCTTTGGTATCGAAATTAACCTGATCTCCTTCCTCCCGTCATGGGTGTCATATATCCTCGTCACCGGGGCGGTTGCCACCTGTGTCTTTATGGGTATCTGGTATTATCCGGGACTGGTGGCACAGGGGCGCAAGACACGCATTGACCTTGACCTGCCGTATGCCATCACCTACATGGAGGCGCTTTCCGGCACGGTTACGTTATACCACCTCTTCCGGAGCGTCTATGAGGCAGATGACCTCTACGGCGAAGTGTCACGGGAATGCGGCATGATTGTCCGTGATGTGGAATTGTTTGGTGAAGACCTACTCTCTGCCATGCGGCACGTGCAGGAGTTCACACCGTCTGAAAACTTCCGCGACCTCCTGAACGATCTGGCCTAATCTTCCGGAGCTGGGGGGGCAACCTGACGTCATTTTTCGATTCCCGGTCGGCCAGTTACCGTGAACTCGCAAAAACAGAGCTTGAATCGTGTCTGAAACTCATGGAGATGATGGCCGAAATCTATGTGACGGCCTTTGTAGCAGGCCCAATTGCGGTCATCATCATGCTCGTCGCCCAGAATATGTCCGGGCACAACCAGATGCAGTCGGTCATGCCGCTCATGTACATAGGCCTTCCCATCGGGGGCAATCGTTATGATTACCATCCTCTATATCCTGCTGCCCCCGGACAATCTGGATATTACCCGGAGTGAGAAGCGCGATTCGGAGTTTAGTGACGATGTCCTCCTGGAAGAGACCGGCGAAGAGACAGACCCGGATTTCATAAAAAAGATTGAATCCCGCAAACAGTGGCTCAGGTTCGTTGAGATCCTCCGCCACCCGTTCCGGTATTTTATCTCTGACTACCAGAACGGGATGGTGGCAGGATGCATGCTGGCACTGATCACGACCCTTTTCTGGATGAACGGCACGCTTGCCGTGGTCTTCCCGTCCTTTACATTCGAGATATTCATCTGCCTTGTGATCATCCTCTTCATGCTGCCGATACTGATCGCATATGAGGCCAGAAAAATATACGTGAACAACGTCGAGAGACAACTTCCGGAATTCCTGCGGGAGATTGCTGATATGAAGGATGTTGGCATGACCCTGCAGGGGGGGGCAATCGGCATGGTCTCCAACAGCAAACTCGGTGTACTCTCGTCAGAACTGAAGATCGTATCCGAGGATCTGAAATGGGGGGGGCAAGCACATCAAGTGCTCTTGTTCGGATGGAGGAGCGTATCGGCCTTGTCACGGTGAAACGGGTGATATCACTGGTGGTGCGGGCAAGTGAAGTGACTGATCACCTGCGGGAAATATTAACGATTGCCATCAGTGATCTTGAGCATTACCTGAAGATGAAGAACGAACGGATGAACGTCTCGTTTGTCTACATCGCAGTCATCTACCTCTCGTACGGGATTTATCTCTACTGTGCCTACCAGCTGAATGTCTCGTTTATATCGAGTTTTGACACGTTTAACATCAACTTCGACCTCACCGGCAATCTGACAGACATGTTCCATATCGCAATCATCCTCGGAACGTTCTCCGGTATCATGGCCGGTCAGCTCAGTTCGAATAATATCCTCTCCGGATTTAAGCACAGTATTGTCTTTTTAGTGGCGTCGATTGTGCTCTTTGTGTATATTATCTGAGGGTAAAAATGAGAATCAGACAAATCAATGAAGAAGCGGTCTCTGAGGTGGTCGGCGAGATGCTGATGATCGCCCTTGTACTCATACTGGTCGCCATCTTCTCTGCATCAATGGGCAATTACCTGCCACATGAACGCGACCCTTCGGTCACCATCATGGCAACCGCAAATGACAGCCACATTGTGCTCTGGCACAAGGGCGGGGGACTGGGTACGCTCAACGGACTTCACGGTGACCGTCACAAACGGCAGCACCCAGGAGAGTTACACCACGGCAAACGAGTCCATGGTGATCATCCCTCCCTCCGATGAGTTCACGGATGCATCGTTCACCCTCGGCGGGAGAGTCGTGGTGCCGCATCTGCCCGCGGGGGCGGTGGATGTCAGGATGGTCACCGACCGTTCGGTCATCTTTTCCGGGAGTGTTGCCCCCCCTTGAAGGGTTTTACAGATGAGGAGGCAGTCGCGCCGGTTGTTGCGGTGATGCTGGTTTTGGCAGTCGTGGTGACGTTTCTTGCGGTGTATAACGCCTCGATTGTGCCGTCCCTGAAGGCAGAGGCGGAAGTGATGCACATCGGGGGGGATGTCGAGGAGTCCTTCCTGCGGTTTGCGGCAGACATCGATTCTGCGGCCGGGATGAAACGCCCGGTGCAGCTGAGCGAGTCGCTGGTTCTTGGTGGGGGGGGATATGCTTTTGAACGGGGGGGCACGCTCCGGTGGAATGCTTGCTATCACCCACGAAGATGAGGAGATATTTTCGGTGACCTGCAACGGCACGACATATAAATCCGGGTTGGTGGGCATTTCATACGTCCCGGCCGCAAGTTTCTGGCAGGATCAGGGATATACCTGGCAGTACGGCTACCTGAATGTGACGCAGGGGGCAGATTGCGACACCGCTCCTCTATACCGACATGGATGCGGTCGCAGACGATCTTTCGACCTCCGGCTTCTTCTCCTCCCTCATCGGAATAGAGGCAGAGAATGGATATGTCCCGGTCAATGTGGTGAATGTGAACGACAACAGCACATACACAAAATCGGTGGACAAACACTGCACCGGCATCACCATCTCGGTGATTAATATGTCCACCGGGAAGGCATATGTCAGCGGCAACGGGCCCGCCATGCTCACCCTGAATGTGAGCATGAGAGAACCGGTGGTCATTGATGCGCCGGAGAGTCTTTCCATCGCGGTCAATGAAACGTTCCTGGGACAGGATGCGATGCTGCCGTGTGGTGAGCCGGTATGGGATGTCTGTGAACGCTCCCTCTCGGAATTCACTGACGAATACCCGAATGTATACGGGTATCATCCGGGGGCGGACGGGAATATGACCGTATCTTTTGATACAACAGTGACGCCGGTTGAAGTCCGCATTCAGATGGTGGATGTGATGGTGTCTGTTTCCTGAGTGCCGGGTGCAGTCATACCGGACACCCCTCTGATTTTTCGCGATTTCCAAACCTCAAAATAGTTTCACATTAACACTCCATTTTTTGGCATACCATTACACAATATGCCCTATTTCTGAATGAAAGGATATTTGATGCCCAGAAACTCAATTTTCTACCACTCGGATTTCTTTATCCTGATCTGCGCCTGAAGCTGGAAAATGATCCGGTCAGCATAACAAATGTGTCCATTGCTACTGGACGGTTTATCCTCCGACATTGGAGAATATTGCCCATTGCGACTGGAGACAGGCATTTGGAGTGATGTCATGCCCCCCCATGGCAGGAAAAGCAATCGTGGCCCCCATATCACCCCCCCCGACAGCCGTACGTTTCAGAGAATATATAATGGCTTATGGATGTGCCCACACAGAATACAAAATGGGAAAAAAGGGAACCGGTGAATATCCGGTTTAGAGTTCGTTGAACAGTGCGACAAGATCAGCAAAATCAATTCTGCCGTTGCCGTTCAGGTCAAACACTTCTGCGGGGGGGTCGTTTTCGACCATCCACTCGATGTCTGTATAAAAGACAACAATATCATCGAAGTCAAAGAGCGAGTTGCCGTTCACATCCTCGAAGATACCGTCGCCGTTCAGGTCATGCGGTGGATTATTACAGCCCGGCATAACCGCAAGAGCAGAGACATGCACCTCTCCTGCTATGCAGTCCGGACTGACCACGCAACCGTCATCCGAGTCCATCATCGTGACAGAGACTGAAATGTCTGCCGCACCGTCTGCGTTGCCGGTGAGGGTGAGGGTTGCCAGTGTTACATCTACTGCACCATACCCGACAGCATCGTTCAGATCTGCTGCCTTAAGCCATACCTCACCTGCGGGCATCTCACCACTGGCGTTGACTGACGCCCAGTCAGGGAAGGATACCTCCGTGATCTCTGCCACCGATGCGTCTGCAAGCGTCACGGTCAGGTTGTACCCTGCAAGCTGCGGGGGGGAGTGAATCCAGCATGATGCTGACTTCAGCAGCCCCCCCTCCGGGTCCAATTTCCGCAGGAGTCGGGGGGGCAAAGGAGAGACCTGTTGGGGGAACTGTTCCGTTGCCCTCAAGTTTCACAATCCAGAAATCCGTACTGCCAAGGGGGGGATCGCTCACATCGCCATCGGTTGACGAGGTTGCCATGATAAGAAGATATCCCTCGTCCCGGGTCTGGCAGACACTCCGGACATTATCATAATCAAACCCGCCAAAACAACGCTGCCAGACTCTGTCTCCGTCTCCGTTGAGTTTCACGACCCAGCCATCCTTATTGCCATGGTTGTCGCTCAGATCACCATCATTTGACATGGCATACCCGCCGACGAGATACTCGCCGTCTGCGGTCTGACAGACACTGGATAACTGATCATAGTTTGACGACCCGCCAAGACAACGCTGCCAGGTGAGTGCACCGTCACAATCGAGTTTCACGACCCAGCCGTCTGTCTTATCTACATTATGAATGCCGCTCACGTCTCCGTCATTTGAGCAGGTGTGACCGGCAACGATAAACCCGCCATCCAGGGTCTGCTGAATACCGGATGAACTCTTCTTTGTGACATAGTCATTATCAGACCCGCCAAGACAGGACTGCCAGACGATCTCACCATCGGTGTTGAGTTTCACAACCCAGACATCCGAGCGCCCGTGGTTTGCACTCACATCACCGTCATTCGAAAAGGTGTAACCGGCGACGACATATCCATCCGCGATTTGCCGGATACCGGAGACCGCATCATCCTCAGTCCCGCCGAGACAGGACTGCCAGACGATCGCACCATCGGAGTTGAGCTTCACAACCCAGCCATCAGAGTCTCCGCCACTGCACTTTCCGACAACATCACCGTCAATTGAGGCAGTATCTCCGGCAATGATATACCCGCCGTCCGCGGTCTGACGTACACCACATGCCTCATCTATACCGGACCCACCAAGACAGTGGCTCCAGGTGATCTCTCCATTGGAATTGAGTTTCACGACCCAGGCATCATACCCTCCGTGGTTACCACTGACATCACCATCTACCGACTTGGTATTGCCAACAACGACATATCCGCCGTCTGAAGTCTGCCGGACGTCGTATGCACGATCAAGACTCGTACCGCCAAGACAACGTTGCCAGGTGAGTGCACCCCCCCTGGTATTGAGTTTCACAACCCATAGATCATACAGGCCATGGTTTCCGCTCACATCACCATCGTCTGACCTGGTGTAACCAGCTACGATATACCCCCCCCGTCCGAGGTCTGCCGGGTTGCGTATGGGTCATCCTTACTAGAGCCGCCAAGACAATGCTGCCATTCGATAGCCGGGCAGGTTGTGCCGGGCTGATGGGCACTGACCGTGATGTAGTCTGCCTTTGTTTCGGTGTCGCTGCCCGCGGCATTGGTGACTGTCAGGCTCACGGTGTAGATGCCTTCGGTTTCATAGGTATATGTTGGGTGCTGTTCAGTCAAATCAACCGTACCGTCGTTGTCAAAGTCCCATGCCCACTCGTCCGCTCCGGTGGAAAGGTCGGTGAACCGGACGGCAAGAGGTGCTGCCCCCCCGGTTGTTGTATCCACCGAGAAGTCAGCGACCGGAAGAACCGGCTGTCCATCAGCATAATTTTCATACGGCACCATCAGAGGATAGTTGTCCTGTCCTAAACTGGTGTCCCCCCCGACTCCGTCATTACCAGCATCTGTACCGGTATAGGTGCCATAGTAATTCCCAAGATATTCGGTATGCTCCGCACTTTCATAGGAATATATCATTTCCTGGGGCGAACACCAGTTGCTGGAGCCCATTGATGATGAATCCCCCCCGCCGGAATTGCTGATAAAGTCATTGAGATAGATTCGGTTGCCGGAGCCTTTTGGATTGTCGTACATAGCAACCCAGCCATAGCAGTTTTGGATCACATTCTTCCTGACTACCACATTCTCCACAGAGTTGAGCCAGATCCCTTCATTGCAATTGTCCAGGACATTGTTCTCGATAAGCACATCATCTGCGGTTACCGTCACCCCCCCAAAACAATAAGACTCGGTGTGGTTTATTGTAAAACCGCGCAGCACACTGCCGGAAGTGGTGATCTCTACAGCAGCCACATTCTCTGTTTGTCTGATCTCCGGGTTGCCGACTCCTTCAAGGGTCAGTGCTTTGTCAACTGTCAGTGCTTCGGTATAGGTGCCTGCCTGCACCCTGACAATATCTCCTGCACTGGCGTTGTCAATAGCCGTCTGGATTGACTCTCCTGCAGAGATATCCCATGTTTGCGCCGCCGCAGGGGGGGCGGCCATCATCACGATGAAGAGGAAGAGTCCGATAAAGACCATCCCCCCCCGTAGGTAACTTCTCTTTTCGTTCATAATTTTATTTCCGGATAGTATATTGCGAATCCATCATTTCGGATGCATCAAAAAAACTCTATATTGAAAAAATCCCGGAAATTTCCGGGACAGGTTTATGCAGACTCTTATTTGAATCATCAATTGTTGGTTTAAGGCCTGCCGTACCCCCCCTTTTTCCGCATTACGGACAGATTTCCGTAACAGAGCACATGCAGGAAAATAAATTTGCGTTAACTAACTTTAAATTTATTTGATGTTGCACCACAAAAATTGTATTCGATGAGAGGAGAATAAATTTGCCGCATCATATACAGAACGGAAAAATTATCCCCCCCATATTGCCCCAGATACGCCAACAGACAACAAATTCAGCCAATATTTTAGCAATGAAGATCACATACAAAAAAATATTCAGACTGATTGCTATACTGCGGAAGATGAGAATGCCATTTCACGCGGATAATTTCTCTTTTTCAAAGAACGGTAGCAAAACCGGAAAAAAAGGAGGTGTCAGAGTTCGTTAAACAGGTCAACCAGATCAGCAAAATCAATTCTGCCGTTGCCGTTTACATCAAATGGTGCGACAGGATCATGCACATCCATCCACTCAATATTGGTGTAGTAGGTAACCACATCGTCAAAGTCGAAGCGGTAGTTCCCGTTCACATCCTCGTGGATACCGTCGCTGTTCAGGTCATGCGGTGATTGTGTACAGCCCGGCATAGGTGCAAGGGCGGAGACAAACACTGTTCCTGCAGTGCAGTCCGGACTGACCACGCAACCGTCATCCGAGTCCATCATCGTGACAGAGACAGTGATGTCTGCCGCACCGTCTGCGTTGCCGGTGAGGGTGAGCGTGGCAATCGTCACATTTTCTGCACCCGCTGTGATGGCGTCGTTCAGGTCTACTGCCTTGATCCAGACAGCACCTGCAGGCATCTCGCCGGATTTGCTGATTGTCGTCCAGTCAGGGAAGGAGACCGCAGTGATCTCTGCAACCGACGCATCACTCAGGGAGACCGTGACATTGTATCCAGCAAGACCGTCCGGGAGGGTGTCAACGACAAGGTCGACAGTTGTCGTGTCGTTTACCAGACAGTCTGTCATCTCCAGAGAAACAGAGAGTTCCGGAACTGCTTCTGCCACGATATAGTCGGTCTTTGTCATCGTATCTGCACCGATGCCGTTCGTAACGGTCAGGCTCACCGCATAGGTGCCTGCTTTGGTATATGTCCGAACCGGGTTTGCTTCGGTGGAGTCGACCGTGCCGTCGCCGTCGAAGTCCCAGGCATGGGTCTCAGCATCCGTCGAGAGATCGGTGAATGTGACCGTGAGCGGTGTCTGTCCTTCAGTAACATCTGCGGTAAAGTCAGCAGTCGGAGGAACGGTCGGTGCCGCACCGCCTGTCAGGGCAAAGGTGCAGCCCGTTGTACCTCCTGCGGCGTTGTTGCCGAAGTAGAGGTAGCCGTCCTTGATTACCGCTCCTGCAAGCACATACTCCCGCATGCCCTCTGGGGGGGTGTCCAGTGCCATGCCTCAACCGGTTCGGTGTTTCCGGCAAAGTCACGCACACAATAGGCGGTACCGTCTTGGATATTGGTCGTGAAGTACAGGTAGATGTTCCCTGTCGCATCCTCGTAATGGGTGGAGATCTTCGGCGACGACTGGATAATCCCGTTTGCCGTGAACTTCCAGACCTGGGTAAGGTCGGTTGCGTTCAGGCAGTAGAGGAAGGTATCGTCCTTATTGTACATCCGTCCGACACCGACATACAGGCGGCCTTTGTACACAGCGGGGGGGTCGAGGTCGTCTGTCCGATATATGCACTTGCGATCGCATCGTCTGTGCGGAATGTGCCGGTCGGTGCGTCAAACCCAATCCCACAGCAGTAGCCGGAACTGGTGGTGAAGTAACAGTATCCACCCTCTTTGTCATACATAACAGAGGAGCGTACCTGATTGCTGCCGTCGGGTATCGGGAAGGTGTCAGTGACAGAGATCGCCTCTATAACCTCGCCCGTCGTCTTGTCAAGGGAGGTCAGACACTTGTCCTCGCCGCCAAAGACCAGAGAATCGCCGATGATGGCAGCCCCGGCCCAGTAGTATCCACTTCCTGCATGGCTCCAGCACTCTGTGCCATTGTCGTAGTAGCAGTAGTATCCCGGGTTTCCGTTCCAGTTGCCGAAGTAGATCCGGTGATCCTCGTAAATAACCGGTGTATTGGTCTGTGCATATTTACCTCCCAGACCGCTGACTCTCCAGAGCTGTTTGCCGGTTCGGATGTTATATGCCGATATCGCTCCTTCGCCGCTTTCCGGGAAGAAGATCGTGCCGTTTCCGTAGCAGACCGGGCCGAGGTTGCTGCCTGCGCCAACTATACCGCCATTCCCGGTCACGGTATACCAGAGGCATTCGCCGGTGATCCGGTTATTGACGCTGAGGTTTCCGCTACATGCCGAGACCACCATGTCGTCTATGATCAGGGGGTCGGTGTTCATGTAGCCGGTGTGGGCATACCAGGCACATTCCGGACTGGTCACCGGTCCCGCCTCTGTGGTGACACCAGTGTGATGCAGGTTATACTGGAACATGACAGTATCAGACGCATCGGGGACGGGTACTGGAGGGAGGCCGCCCACCACGGTGATATAATCGTCCTTTGTTATCGTGTCGCTGCCGTTGGCATTCGTGACGCTGAGGCTCACCATATAGGTGCCTTCCATATCATAGGTGTATGTGGGGGGGTTCTGTTCGGTTGCGTCAACGGTGCCGTCGCCATCGAATTCCCATGCCCATTCAGTCGGCTCTCCGGTGGAGAGGTCGGTGAACCGGACTGCAAGAGGTGCTGCTCCGGCTGTCTTGTCGGTTGAGAAGTCAGCAACAGGAACGACAGGCGTAACAGCACCGTCCCCCCAGTTTCGCAAGTACTGCATCGCCGTTACCGAGATTGTTGGTTATATCTTCGTCAGTAGACTTGGTAAAACCGGCAACGGTTAAACTGCCATCCGCATTTTCAAGGAGAGAATACCCATAATCTGACCCGCTTCCACCAATACACTTTTGCCAGGCAAGCGTTCCGTCAGCATCGGTTTTTACGACCCATATATCATAACTTCCGTGATTGCCGGAGACAATCTCATCATTTGATCGTACCTTTCCCGTAAAGGCATATCCGCCGTCAGCGGTAGCAACAAGATCATATGCGTAATCGTTACTTGTACCGCCGAGGCATTTCTGCCAGAGAATGTTACCATCCGAATCGAATTTGGTGAGCCAGGCGTCATATTTGCCATAATTACCGGATACATCATCGTCATTTGAAGACGTGTATCCGACGGCAACATATCCACCGTCCCCCAGCCTGCACAACATCCCAAAACTGTTCCTTAGAAGTTCCGCCAAAACAGTTCTGCCATTCTACAGCACCATCTGAATCAAGTTTCACGGCCCATGCATCATAATCTCCACCGTGAAAACCACTCGTGAGGTTGCTGACAAAGATTTCATCGGTTGATCTTGCATACCCGGTAACAACATATCCATTGTCACTGGTCTCACAGAGACCGTGAAGATAATCACTACCTTCACCGCCAAGGAATGTTAGCCAGAGAATATTTCCCTCAGAGTCAAGTTTTCCAACCAGACCGTCCTGGCTGGAACCTTCGCCATGGTTGCCGGCCATCTCACCATCAACAGAGGCTGTCTCTCCGGCGAAGATATATCCACCATCTGAGATCTGGCAGATTCTGTATATCATTTCATTACAGGTTCCGCCGATGCACTTCTGCCACATGACTTCACCGTCTGCATTAAGTTTTGCAACCCATGCATCAGTGCTTCCATGATTAACGGTATATTCGCCGTCAGTTGAGTGTACATCTCCGGCAACGATATATCCGCCGTCAGCAGTCTGATGAATATCTCTTGCATCTTCAAAACTGATTCCGCCAAGACACGTATGCCAGACAGGGTTGCCTTCAGCATCGGTCTTCACAGCCCAGGCATCCGTATCCCCCCCGTGGTTACCACTCGCATCGCCATCGTTTGATTTTGATATTCCACAAAAGATATATCCACTGTCAGTGGTCTGCTCAATACACAATGCCTTGTCTAATTCGGATCCGCCGATACATTTCAGCCAGTCAATGGCTGGTGCCTGTGAATCCGCTGCCGCCACCGGGGGGGCGGCCATCATCACCATGAAGAGGATAAGTCCGATACCAACCATTCCTCTCCTTAGATATTGCTTATTTTCGTTCATACGTTCATTTCCTGTTATTGATGAGAAGCCCCTCACACCGGCTGCACGAAACTGCGCAGAAATAGGCAACCATTCCTAAAAACAACAAATTCGGTGTGGTGCAGCCTCTCAATCGAAATCACTGACAATTATTGAATTGTTTCCCACCCTGCTGCATGCAGACAGATCATGTGATGCACCGAAGGTAGACTATATCAGTTTGTTCTAATTCAACCATTAATTAATTGTTTATATCCACAAAATTTGTTTATAGTCCACCAACCCGTGCCCCCCCCGACACACCACAACACAGAATGATACCATCACACGCGAAGAGGCCCCCCCCTTCCGGCGGGCGAAATACCATATGGCCAATCACCGGACACGTACACCAGTTGGACACCTTCCGGTACGGCCGCAGTCACCACGCCGGTGCGGGCCGGCACATCCGGTTAAAAAAAGGGAGATCAGAGTTGATTAAACAGCTCAACCAGATCATCAAAGTCAATCCTGCCGTTGCCGTTCACATCAAACGCCTCTACAGGTTCGTTCTCTGTCGACCACTCGATTGCATTAAAGAACGTGACGACATCGTCAAAGTCGAAGAGACCGTTGCCGTTCACATCTTCATAGATACCGTCGCCGTTCAGGTCATGCGGTGGATTCTCACAGCCGGGGGGGAATACCGCGCCGCGGAGACCATTACCTGGCCCCCCCCGGTGACGGTGACATCAATCGCACTGCCGTCATCATCGTCCATCAGGGAGACCGTGGCGGTGATGTTCGCACTGCCGCCGTCAAGACCGCTGATGGTCAGTGTCGTAAGGGTCACATCGGCTGCACCGGCTGAGACACCATCGCTAAGATCGGCTGCTTTGATCCAGACGCTGCCGGACGGGAGAGTGCCGTTTTCATTGATTCCTGCCCAGTCAGGGAAGGAGACTGCGGTGACTTCTGCGACAGACGCGTCGTCAAGGGTGACCGTCAGGTTGTAGCCGGAAAGACCCGTGGTAAACTCATCAATTACAATAGCAACTTCCACTGTCTCACCGACACCAATTTCTGCGGAATTCGGGGGGGTAAAGGAGAGACCTGCGGTCACGTGTTCCGGTGCAACGCCGGTGATCGTGTAATGGTCAATCGTTCCCATGAGCGGGGCGGTGTCGTTGCCGAGACCGTCAGGGAGGGTGTATGGCGTGTCGCCGATACCGTCGCCATCTGCGTCTGTTCCGGTGTAGTCATCGTAATAGTTGCCGAGGTAACCGGTGTACTCCACACCTTTGTAGGTGTAGGCAAGTTCCTCAACGGACGTCCAGTAGACATTCTCCGGTGCCGGACCCATTATTGTTGCCACCACACCATTGCCGGTGAATTCATTGAAATACACCCTGTTGTTCATACCGGTGGCTTCTAAGAATATAAGGCCGGCACATGCATTTGATGAGAACGTATTGCCTGAAATTACATTATTATCACTGCCTCCACACACTGCCATTCCGGCACCGGTATTCCCTGAGAATGTGTTGTTTACAATTTTACTGTCCAACAAATCAGGAACGATCATCCCGGTTAATTCTCCAACTCCATTTTTGACAACATTATTCTCAAAGAGACAGTTAGAACTGCCTATTTGCAGACCTACATCCCCAAGCATACCATCAAAGACACAGTTCCGGATAACATTGTCGCTGGTGTAAGGACTTAATGGACTATATAAACCAGATGTACTGTTGATTACAGTAATCCCTTCAATACTGCATCCCGTGGAATTTGGCTTAACGAAGCCGCCGCCAGCAGGCATCGAGACACCAAATGTACCCATAAAGTCAAAACAGACGACATCTGCTCCTTCACCAATCACTGAGACATTCGGTCTGCCATATCCAAAATCTTCGGTTGCATATGTTCCGTTGAAGACATAGATTGTGTTTCCATCAGCTGCAACATTTAGTGCAGACTGAATATCAGTGAAGTCATATCCGCCATCATCATCCACATACCAGACCGTCTTTTCGGATGGCTCTATGGTAATAAAATTCTCTTTAACTTCAGTGAATGTTTTACCATATTTATCACGAACGGTAAGTTCTACTGTGTACGTGCCTGCTTCGGTGTATGTATGCACCGGATTCTGCTCTGATGAATAACAAGACGAGTCATTCTCAAAACTCCAACTCCGATAGTTAATACCCTCTGCAGTAGAGAGATCGGTAAAAGACACGGTCAGCGGCAGTGTTCCTGAGGTCACATTTGCAGAGAAGTCTGCTTTCGGGACTACCGGTGGTTCTACGACGATAATAAAGCTCTCTTTAACTTCAGTGTATGTTTTATAATTGTTATCACGAACGGTAAGTTCTACTGTGTACGTGCCTGCTTCGGTGTATGTATGCACCGGATTCTGCTCTGATGAATAACAAGACGAGTCATTCTCAAAACTCCAGCTCCGATAATTAATACCCTCTACAGTAGAGAGATCGGTAAAAGACACGGTCAGCGGCAGTGTTCCTGAGGTCACATTTGCAGAGAAGTCTGCTTTCGGTGGTTCTACGACGACAATAAAGTTCTCTTTAACTTCAGTGTATGTTTTATAATCTTTATCACGAACGGTAAGTTCTACAGTGTATGTGCCTGCTTCGGTGTATGTATGCACCGGATTCTGCTTATTTGAATAACAAGGCGAGTCATTCTCAAAACTCCAGCTCCGATAGTTAATACCCTCTGCAGTAGAGAGATCGGTAAAAGACACGGTAAGAGGCAGTGTTCCTGAGGTCACATCCGCAGAGAAGTCTGCTTTCGGGACTACCGGTGTTGCACCATCCACCAGTTTCACAACAACTGCATCACCATTACCGAGATTCGTGCTTATATCGCCGTTAGTAGACTTGGTATAACCGGCAACGGTTAAACTGCCGTCTGCATTTTCAAAGAGGGAAGATCCGGAATCTCTATCGCTTCCGCCAATGCACTTCTGCCAGGCAAGCGTTCCGTCAACATCGGTTTTTACGACCCATAGATCATAAAATCCGTTATTTTCGGAGAAAATGCCATCACTGGATCTTATAGAGCCCGTAAAGGCATATCCACCGTCAGCGGTAGCAACAAGATCATATGCATAATCGTAACTTGTACCGCCGAGGCATTTCTGCGAGAGAAGGGTACCATCCGAATCGAATTTGATGAGCCAGGCATCATTTGCGCCGTAATGACCGGAAACATCACCGTCATTCGAACGCGTGTATCCGACGGCAACATATCCGCCGTCCCCAACCTGCACAACATCCATTAACTGTTCCAGAGAACTTCCGCCAAAACAGTTCTGCCATTCTACAGTACCATCCGAACCAAGTTTCACGGCCCATGCATCATAATCTCCACCATGGAAACCACTCGTGAGGTTGCTGACAAAGGTATCATCGGTTGATCTTGCATACCCGGTAACGACATATCCCTTGTCACTGGTCTCACAGAGACCGTAAAGATAATCACTATCTTCACCACCAATGCATTTTAGCCAGAGAATATTTCCCTCAGAGTCAAGTTTTCCAACCAGACCGTCATCGTTGAAATTATGGTTGTCAATAATATCATTATCAACAGAGTTTGTATATCCGGCGAAGATATATCCGCATCTGAGACTGGCAGATTCGATTTATTCTTTCATCGTAGGTTCCGCCGATGCACTTCTGCCACATGACTGCCCCCCCATCTGCATTAAGTTTTGCAACCCATGCATCAGTGCCTCCATGATTAACGGTATATTCGCCGTCAATTGAGCCTACATCTCCGGCAACGATATATCCGCCGTCAGCAGTCTGATGTATATCTCTTGCATTTTCTGAACCGGTTCCGCCAAGACACGTATGCCAGACAGGGCTGCCTTCAGCATCAGTCTTCACAACCCAGGCATCTTTTCCCCCGTGGTTACCAATCGCATCGCCATCGGTTGATTCTGAGACTCCACAAAAGATATATCCACTGTCAGTAGTCTGCTCAATACACAATGCCTGATCTAATTCGGATCCACCGATACATTTCAGCCAGTCAATGGCGGGTGCCTGCGAATCCGCTGCCGCCACCGGGGCGACCATCATCACCATGAAGAGGATGAGTCCGATACTGACCATTCCTCTCCTTAGATATTGTTTATTTTCGTTCATACGTTCATTTCCTGTAATTGATGAGAGGGCCTCACACCGACTGCACGAAACTGCACAGCAATGGTCACCCATTCCTGAAAACAACAACGACCGGCGTGTTGCAGACCCTCAATTGAGATCTCTGATAGGTGCTTAGATGTCTCCCTCATCGCTGCATGCATGATTATCATGCGATGCACGAAGATAGGCCAAATAAATTTGTTTTAACTCAACCATTAATTATTTGTTTTAAATCCAAAAAAATTGACTATAACCCGCCAACTCATGCCCTCAACGCACTACAACCCAGAAGGATACCATCACACGCGAAGAAGGCCCCCCCTTCCGGCGGGTGAAATACTATAAGGCCAATCACCGGACACGTACACCAGTTGGATACCTTCCGGTACGGCCACAGTCACCACGCCGGTGCCGGTCAGAAGAACACCTGAAAAAAAGATTAGAGTTTCCCGAAGAGACAGACCAGATCGGCAAAGTCAATCTTGCCGTTGCCGTTCAGGTCAAACGCCTCAGGGGGGGTTCGTTTTCAATTGCCCACTCAATATCCGCAAAGAAGGTGACGACATCATCGAAGTCAAGGCGCCCGTTGCCGTTCACATCCTCATAGACACCGTCGCCGTTCAGATCCTGTGGGAGCCTTTTACAACCAGGGAAAACCGGCAGGCCGGAAACAACGGTGATGTAATCAGCCTTTGTTTCGACGTCACTGCCATCGGCATTCGTCACCGTCAGGCTCACTGTGTAGGTGCCTAATTCAGTGTAGGTATACACAGGATTCTGTTCAGTTGAATCAACGGTACCGTCATTCGTAAAGTCCCATGCCCACTCATCCGGTTCTCCGGTGGAGAGATCCGTGAAGGTGACTTCAAGTGGCGGCGCTCCGGATATGACATCCGCTTCAAAAGCGGCGGACAGTTCTTCCGGTGTGAAATACCCGGAATCCAGTTTAACAGCCCAGCCGGAAGAAAAGAGATGATTCCGGCCGGCAACGGTATAACTACCGTCACTGGACGGGCTGACATCATATACTTCTTCACGACTGCTTCCGCCAAGGCATATCTGCTGGAGAAGTGTGCCGCTCTCGTTGAGTGTCACAAACCAGCCGTCTCTATCGCCATGATTGCCCACAACATCGCCGTCAGACGAACCGGTGAAACCGGCGACGACATACATGCCATCTGACACTGCAATAATATCCTGTGCAATATCCCTGTCGCTCCCGCCAAGGCACTTCTGCCAGGAGAAAGCACCGTCGGCGTCAAGTTTTACGACCCACATGTCCCAGTTCTGATAGCTGCCGGCCACCTCACCATGATAGCCGCTAACATCACCGTCAATGGAATTCGTCTTTCCGGCAACGATAACGCCGCCATCAGATGCCTCGGTGATACCATAGGCAAATTCTCCACTGGTGCCGCCAAGGCACTTCTGCCAGGAGAGATTCCCATCGGATCAAGTTTCACGACCCAGATATCCCAGTTGCCATGCTGGCCCACAACATCACCATCTGACGATTGTGTATGCCCGGCAACGGCATACCCGCCATCTGATGTCTGGATGATACATTCCGCTTGGTCCGCGCCACTGCCTCCGAGATTTTTCTGCCACGATAGTGTGCCGTCCGCGTCAAGTTTCACCACCCAGACATCCGAAGTGTAGTCTGGTTCATGATGTCCGCTCAAATCACCGTCACCGGAGAGTGCCCATCCGGTAAAAGCATAGCCGCCATCCGCAGTCGCAATGAGTTCACCCATCATCTCATCAGAAGTGCCGCCATAGCACTTCTGCCAGAGAAGATTGCCACTTTCGTCCAGTTTGAAAACCCATGTATCAATCCCGCCATGATTATCCGTTACATTGCCATCTTCGGATGGTGTCCGGGAACCAACGACATACCCCCCCCATCCGGTGCCTGACAGACACTAAATCCATAATCCTGTCCTGAACCGCCAAGCACTTCTGCCAGGAGATATTTCCGCCGGCGTCATATTTCACAACCCAGACATCAGTGCCGCCATGGTTGCCCTCCACACCACCGTCATTGGAATCGGTGAAACCGACAGAGACATACCCTCCGTCATCGGCCTGACAACTGCTGTACAGGTAATCCTGTGTCCCTGTTCCGCCAGGATAACTCTGCCACTCAATTCCGGAGCCGACAGTGAAGACATTGATATATTTCTCCTTTGTTATTGTGTCACTGCCCATGTCATTTGTAGCGGTAAGGCTCACCGTATAGAGACCTTTCGTCTCATATGTGTAAACCGGATTCTGTTCGGTTGAATCAACCGTGCCATCACCATTGAAATCCCAGGCCCACTCCGTCGGACTTTGGATGGAGAGATCAGTGAACGTGACGGTGAAAGGCGCCTTGCCCGACATCGCATCTGCGGTGAAATCTGCCACCGGTTCAGGGCGTATGACCTCAATGAAGTCCTCCTTTGTAATGGTATCACCGCCAAGGCCGTTTGCAACGGTCAGTGTCACGGTGTAGGTGCCGGTAGTTTCATAGGTATATTCCGGATCCTGTTTGGTTGAATCAACCGTACCGTCACCATCCAGATCCCAGGCCCAGGAAGTCGGGAATCCGGTGGAGATATCCTCGAAGTTCACCGTAAAAGGTGCCGCCCCGGTTGTTGTATAGGCTGTGAAGTCCACCGTCGGAGCACTGGCAGGAGCGCCGTATGCATACAGCCTGTGGTCGTCACTGACAGTGAAGATCATCCCGTCAGATATGGACGGTGTTGCTCCTCCAAGGTTATTATACCAGAGAATCGCCCCCCCCGTCTCCGCATCCAGTGCGGTAAGCCTACTGTACATGAAGTACCCGCTGCTCTCGGATCCGACAAAGACCTTCCCGTCCGCTACCGCGACCGAACAGGTCCATCCGCCGATGTCGTCCTCAGGATCAGTCTCCCAGATCTTCTCGCCGGTTGTCGCATTGAAACAGTAGGTGATATGGTCGGTGTAGCCTTTGCATCCGCTTGACACATAGACATTGCCGTATGCCACTGACGGAGTAGCGTCCGTTGGATTTGTGGTCTGCTGCCAGATGACAGAACCGTCCTCCTTGGAGAGAGCATACATCGTGCATCCCTGACAGCTGAAGTCGTATGTGGTTGCATAGACAAAGTCGCCCGATACTGATGCTGAACCACATAACAGCCCGCTGCCGGATGTCATAGACCAGACCTGTTCGCCGGTTTCAGCATCGACACAATACAGATAGTTTTGTGACCATGCCGTCAGGTAGAACCGTCCGTCATCATAGGCAGGGGTACCCTGGGAATAGCCGGCCACCCGGAATGTCCAGAGGAGATTGCCGGTCGATTCATTCAGGCAGTAGTAATTATGACTATCCCAGTCAGAACAGACGACCTTTCCTTCCGCAATTGCCGGCCCGCCGTTGCATGACGCTGTTTTGCTCGGATTAGTGAACGTCCAGACAATTGCACCGGTCTCAGCATTGATGCAGTTGGTCTCCTTTCCGGATGAGACAAAGACATTGCCGTCATTGAGTGCCGGCGATGACCATGAACCCCCCCATTCAGGTGCGGGAATTGTACAATTCCAGATTTGATCCCCCCCGTAGAGGTATCAATACAGAAGAGTTTTGCATCGGGTGTTTGCGGATTGCCCCCCCAGCAATCGGTCTTAAAACCACCGATCACATAGGCTTTGCCGTCATACACAACCGGGTTTGAACTTACAAGTCCCTCAATCACATCGCTTCGCCATGCAATATCTCCGGTGTCCGGGGGGGTATCGGAGGTTGAATACCCGGTGTGTGCGGCACTGTTCATGAACTGGTACCAGGTGTCATCACCGGTATCGTTTCCAGGGGGGGCATACGTGCCGCTGCCGTCAAACTGCCAGACCGAATTACAGGCGAAAGCGTCTGAGTCCGGAACCTCTCCATTATGTTCATAAAATGCAATAAACTGCCCGTTGGGCGGATACATAAAAGTATCAGACGCCGCACACAGGCTTGGTATCAGCACGAACATACAGAATAGTGCTAATATTAGTTTAAAAATGTTCAGATTTACTATTCATTCATATTCTCCGAATTTTATTGGATTTGAAGTAAGTCTCACGGAGTACCGCGGAATATCAATTATAATTTGTATTAACTTAAACTAATTTGTTTTGAGTGGTGTGGGCGCATAAAAACACATTTCAGAGAGATAATGAAAAACAGCAGTTTTGTATTCAGAACAGTTCAAAATAGGATGAATATTGAAGAATTATCGTTTTCCCATGCAGATGGCAGCAACACCCACCATTGCAAAGACCGGGACAAGCATGCCCAACGGAGATTGTGTAGGCGTTGGAATGACCGGCACGGTGCATGTCTCACAGGCGGTGACGACCTCTCCGGCCAGATCCTCAGCGACGGTAGGAACTGGGATCGGTGTTGCAGTCTGCTGCGGAGTTGAGCGGTCAGTCTGTGCCCGGACAGGGGGGGTCTCCAGTGGTGCGGTTGGCGCTACAGTCGGAGAGCGGGTGGATACGACAGCGGGCCGGTCGACTTCTTCATTGTCACCCCCTTCCTGAGGAGGGCAGAACCTGAGTGGGCACCGGGTTGGTTCCTGATTCACCGGGTACCCATCGTCATCATCCAATTTCTCAATATTCACTTCCAGTGATGTCGTGCCGTTTGCCACACCGGTGATGGTGAGCGTTGCAAACACCACATTCTTTGCACCAGCTCCGATCTGTTTGCCCATATCGGCGACTTTCACGACCGTCTCATCGGCAGGGAGGTCACCAGCGGAATGCAGTCCCGCCCAGTCGGGGAAGGTTGCACCGGTGATGTCTCCAACAGCGCCATCGGTGAGGGATACTGTCAGTTTTCCCCCCCCGGAAATGCCGTTAGGGAGCGTGTCAATCACAAGATCAACCGTTGCAGTTTCGCCTGCCGCAAGCGTAACAGACGACGGAACCGCCTGCACAGTAGTTATTGCAGCAACCGGCGCTGCACAGAGAAGGGCAGCGGCAAGAAGAATCAGTATACTATTACAGAATTTCATTTTTATGTGTCACCTTTTGCCCGAGTATCGCTCATAACCATAAATCAGTACGCGTACGCACCGCACAATTCCATCCCGAAATTCACGGAAAAAATCTGGAAGAACGGAGATACAACGGGCCACAAGTCCAAATAACATTTACTTAAAACATATTAATCTGTTTTTGTTATATCCGGAAAACCGGCGTCTATGCACATCCCGGAGATGTATTCAATGCATTCAACGCCACCAAAATCACACGCACCCCCCCAATATACAATTAAAAAAAAGGTGTAACCATCAGGTTTCATCATGGGCCGATTGAGCAATGCACCTATGGTTCTATTGGGTAATTGTGAATTTCAGGTTTATGGGGGGGATGGAACCGACGTGACATTCATCACACAATCGGAGAAGGCTAACATCCAGTATCCACCACACGGAGAGAGTGTTGTTGTCTGTGCATACCGCTGTGTTGCCGGATCGTATGCATACACATACCCTGGAACGGTATCTGCCGGAGTCATCTTCAGGTCAGCAAATGAGAGGTTACTGCAGGCACTCCCAATCAGATTCCACCCCCCCTGCCTGAGATCTGCCGTATAATTTACTACCGGTGTTCCGCTGACGGTAATTGTGCAGTCATTGGGAGCTGCTACCCAGTAGCCTTTGCCGGGCTCAAGGGTATTGATGGTGGTAGAAACATAAACCTGCGATTGGGGGGGATCATAGACATACACGGTCTCATGCACACCCTCAGGAATTGTTAATTCCGCATTGGAAAACGGAAAAGAGATCATATTCCAGCCTGCCGAGAGGGGGGGTATGATCCCCCCCAGTGATACTGATGGTGTTACCGTGAGCTGTGCAGTGCCTGCATCCGGTATGAGTGGATATCCGTCATCATCATCCATCCTTGTAACATCCAAAGAAATGTCTGCACTTCCGGCGGAAAGCCCTGTGACAGTTATTGAAGCAAGGAGTACGTCCGTTGCACCCGGCTGGACTTTCTTACTGAGATCAGATCCTTTGATCCAGACCGATGATGCAGGAACATTTCCGGTGTCTGACATCGCCGACCACGAAGGCAGGTTCACAGCAGATATCTCACCAATGAGCGGATCAGAGAGGCTGACCGTCATATTGTATCCGGAAAGTCCGGCCGGCGCATGATTGAGAGTGATCGTATACACCGCATCTTCTCCGGAAGAGATCTCTCTGGACACCGGATCAAAGGTTATATGAGAAATTTCAGGAGAAACAGAGATGTAGTCTGCCTTTTCTGCTGTTGATGGGCCGCCTCTGTTGGTGACCGTCAGGCTGACCGTGTATGTCCCTGCAGTTTCATAGCAATGAACCGGACTATTTGCTGTCGAATCAATGGTGCCGTCATTGTCAAAGTCCCAGGCATATGAATCAATTTCTCCCGAGGATGTGTCGGTGAACCGTACGGTTAACGGGGGGGCTGTTCCGGTTGTAACATCCGCAGTAAATTCTGCAACCGGCAGAGCGGGGGGGAGTTCTCCAGTGTATGCCGCGGTTGGTTTCGCAAGGGCATAGCTGTCCTCATTGACACCGGCCTCAATTACCACGGGAGCATCGATCAGACCGTCACCATTAGAATCCATGCCGGATGAACCCCCCCAGTAGTTGCCCAAGTAGTTACAGAAATTCTGAGCCACATATGAATAACTGACCATCTCCGGAGAATGCCAAGTGTTTGATAGTCCTGCAGTTGAAACGACAACATTCTCAGCATTGTTCATGAAGTCATTCTGATAAATCCGGCAGTTTTCCGCACCACGCAGACGGATACCCTGAGTATTGTCGATGATACTACAGCCTGTTACCGTACAGTCTGCAGAACGGAGGTAGAGAGCAGGTTCGGCATTTCTAATGGTAAACCCGGAGATCTCAACTCCGTCGCTATATACCAGGAATCCTGTACTTCTGTCTGCATCCAGGATGGTGTCTGTGGCGCCGTCAGACGAGGTAATCGTAAGAGCGTCAAATAGTACCACCGCCTCAGAATATACTCCGGGTTTTACGAGAATCCAGGCATTTGCATTTGCGTTGTCCACTGCATCCGTGATGGTTGTGTAGTCCCCGCTTCCCGCTGCGTCAACGATCATGTCGGGCATCCGCTCTGTTACAGAGGCGCTCGCACCGTTCAGTGTCATTGCGATGTTGTTCCCCAGGGGGGGCATGTTGTCGAAGTTGGGATTAACGATCGAGATGTCAGTCGAACCGTTTGCAATGCCCTTCAGACTGAATGTGATGAGAGTAACATCGGTATTTCCCGGTTGTATTTCATTTGCACCGTCACACACACTGACAAAGAGATCATCATCTCCGTAGAGTACATTCAGATGGTTTGTTGCCCATGCAGGGAACGTTACATCTTCAATCAGTATGGCAGCGTCCGGATTCGAGAGTGTGATATTGAATTCACATCCCGCAAATCCTTCGGGTGCGATTTCATCGAAAACTATAGAAATTTCTGTTGTATCACCGATATATACCAGAGGAGACTCCGGACTAAATGATGCGGTATTGTTTGCAGATACTGCATGAACCGCTCCAAGAAGGAGCAATCCGGTGATAAAGATTACAAGGAACCTGTTTTGCTTCATGTCATACTACCCGGACAGCTATTTTTACCCACCCTGTGTCCGCATATGAGGTGCTTTTCAGATACTGGTATTCAATTATTGTATTAATCAGGGAATTCAGCCCGGATCGGTTCAGATACCTATTTTCAGATGACAGATTCTGATAACACAAAATAAATTTTTATAACCAAACTTATGCTGATTATGATGATTGAGACAATTTAAATTTATTTATTTAATCAAAACCTGATCATCTCGCAGAAATCTCCGTTTGAAATATTATATCTAAAAAAGACCGGATTCATTTGTCTTTTAAAAATATGATTTAATCATTAGGTAACCGTCCCCCGCATCCCAGGCATAACACGCGGAACTTCCTGATATCTCAATTATCACAGGACCATCAAACATTTGTCATCATTACAGAGACGGGGGGGTCCGGATTAAACATAATTCAGTTTATCTACCCATTTCCCGCCATAATATTCCGGGGGGGAGCAATTCATGACAGAAGACGGAGAACTGATGGCAATCAATTAAACTCCACATTTTTTGAGGAACAAGATGAATACAAAATTACCAGTTATCTTTCTGACGTTATGCGCTATCGTGAGATTAACGAATGCCGCAACACCATTCCTTCCTCCTGTGAGTTTTACAGGAATGTAACCATCAATGATAATCCTGCCCTGGCCGGGACGGTGATCATGTCATTTATCGGCGAAGAAAAGTGCGGTATTCTCACCATAACAGAAGCAGGCAGATTTGGACTGATGAATAACGTCATTTGGGAAGCTGCTCATCTCAGCCGGGAATGATGATGACCGGGACACCATACTCCGGTCTGCCTGAAGAGATGGGTGTTGACAGATTCCCACAACTACTCAGGCATCACCTCTTCGTTACTATGCCGGGAAATGCTCCGTAAGATTGCCCTATGCAATCTGCCGGAACAGAAGAAATGGAATCATTTGTACACCTTTTTCTCATCTTTCACAATTGCAGAGAGGAACAGCGGAATCATGGAAATGATGAGGCCGACCATAATCGTACCGTGGAACCCGGAAAGGAAGGTTGCGGAATCAAGATCGGCAAACGCCACCACACCGTCTGAGGCCGTTGCGAGGGTGAAGATCATTGCATAGAGTGCGGTTCCGATTACCCCGCCGAGGTAAATGGTGGTGATCATAAGTGAGGAACCGGTTCCTTCCTCACCTTTTGGAGCGGTTTCAATAATTCTGCTTGAGGCCGGGCCGGAAGCAATCCCAAAGACAGCTCCCATTAATATGAGCGCAATAATCAGAGAAATTGTCCCTGCTTCAGGCAGAATCACAGCAAATATGGCATTAAAAACGATTAAAAGCAGGCAGGCGGCGATAACAAACCACCTGCGGCCATACATATCCGATAATCTGCCAAACGGGATACTGATGATGCAGGTGACCAACAGGGGGGGAATTAAGAGATACATACCGCTTTTTGCCATGTCAAAATTCATTTCTGCAGAAAGATAGAATGGCAGAAGATAAATTACTCCCATGAATACGATGTTGATGAGGAGAAATGCCACCGTGACAGCAGAAAACTGCCATTTGGTGAAAATGCGGATATTGATAAATGGCGATGGAGTTGTCAGTTCCCTGATGACAAAGAGTGATAAACAAATCACGCAGAGTGTTGTGCTGACGAGAATCAGCGGATCCGTTATGCTGAGGATCGCAATTTCCTTGATTGCAAAGATGCCGAAGACCATTGCTCCAAACAGCGTGACCGCTCCGGCGTAATCAAATGGGGGGGCTTTTTCTCCTGCCAGGGGGGGATCTTTGGGGGGGATGACCTTGTGGACAAAGGGTATTCCGATGATTCCTATCGGTATGTTGATTAAGAAGATCCAGTGCCATGAGAGATATTGGGTGAGGATTCCCCCAATAGGAGGGCCTGCCGCAAAGCCAATTGAACTTGAGGCAGCGATGACAGCAAGGGCAACCCCCCCGAGCATGTGTGGGGGGGGAGGTACCGAACACATATAAGCGGCGCTACAGCAGCGATCATGGCTGCGCCGAGTCCCTGGATAACCCGGCCGGCAAGGAGGATGTTCAAATCAGGGAGATACCGCAGATGAAAGATGACAGGGTGAATATGATAAATCCACTGATGAAGATCTTTTTCATGAGGCCACGATCTGCGATCTTTCCAAAGACGAGGAGGAGACCTGCCATCATAAGGAGATAGGCAATGATGACCCAGGCAATTGTTCCGGCGTCTGTGTTGAAATCTGCGGCGATTTGGGGGGGAAGGGCGACGTTCACAATTGAGCCATCGAGTCCGTCCATAATTACCCCCCCGAGAGAGACTGCTCCTAAGAGGAGTTTTTGGCGGCGGGGATCTGTTATTATCTGACTTATTTTGGAATCTGTCATACCCTAACTGCCCTGGGATCTGGTGTTTTAGCCTGTTTTTGATGAAAATTGCACCGGGGATTTTGGGGTGTCCTGCGATCATCGGACGCAAAAGACTCCCGATTTTTACCGGGACTCTGAGGAAAATGTCTGGGGGGGTATATCGATGCTGAAGCCATATCTCACTCAACTTTTACTATTAGTTAAAAGTTTAAAAAGATATATACCTGCTGAACCTGACCTGCATGTGCTATGGGAAAAAGGAAAACGAAGACTACTTATCCCGCATTCTGACGATCGTGTCTCTCCATTCCTGAATTATTTTATCAAGTGTCTGCATATCATGGAGGTATATTTGGAGAATTTTGATCTTTTCCTTTTCCTCATCGCCCATATCATGAGAATTAAGATGGCTGATGATTGCCGGAATCTCGGCTTTTGCTGCTGTTGCTTCAACGGATCCCACTCTCTCAATTATCCGAAGAATGCTTGTCATCATGTCTTTTTCTGTATAATAAAAGACCTTTTTTGAACCGGCTTTTCTGACTCTGGTGATCCAGTTGTTTGTTTCAAGCATTTTTGCCTTGTTGCTGACGGATGAAAGTGAGTATCCCGTCTCTTTTGCCAGATCTTCAAGAGAAATTTCTGTTGGGCTTACGAAAAGAAGAGCAAAGATATTTGAAGAGAGATCATCCATGCCATATGCCCTGCCGATTTTCTGATAGTACGAAACAAATGCATGGTCGCAGTCATCCATGTGTATCTGTTTGAAATGGAATTCATTTAGTAATTATGGTGAACTACCTCTGGGCTAAAGACCCAGAGGCTTCCTGCTTCATTCCCCCCCGAACCATTGTCCGTGAGTCCACAGGCCCAACCCCCCCTCGTTCCGAAGGTGTGAATATTTTATCAAATTCCAATTGAATTTTGTTTATCAAGAGCGAATTTCCTGATATTTATCGCGGCATTAATATCCCGATCATGATGTGTGCCACAGTCAGGACAAACCCAATCTCTGTCAGCCAGTGACAATTTTCGGTTATAGTAACCACACTTGCTGCATATTTTGGAAGAAGGTTCAAACTGACCGATACGCAGAATGGTCTTACCGTGTCGCTGTGCTTTATATTCCAATTGGGTAACAAAAGAACTCCATGATGCATCAGCAATATGCTGTGCTAATTTATGGTTCTTTAACATCCCTGCAACATTCAATGTTTCCAGCGCAATTGCTTGGTTCTCGCATACTAATCTAAAAGAGAGTTTATGCTGGAAATCATTCCGTTGATTGTGGATTATTTCATGGAGTTTCGCCATTGCTTGTTTTGCTTTATTTTTATTATTGGAACCTTTTTGTTTTCTGCTCAACCGTCTCTGTAATACCTTCATTCGCAAAAGGGATTTTTTCAAATATCTCGGATTACCAATTTTTTCTCCATTGGACAGAATTGCAAAATCTTTGATACCAACGTCAACACCTACAGTAGTGTTTTCATCAAAATGTTGTACCACAGGTTGTTCCTGCCCATCATCCACCAGAATACTAATGTAAAATTGACTCGTTGGAGTAACCGACACTGTTGCGGTTTTACTAATGCCTTCATATCTTCGGTGTAATTTTGTTTTAACCCATCCGATTTTTGGTAACCGAATTTTATGGGTTTCAAAATCGACATCATATCCTTGTGGGACTGAGAATGATTGTAATGGGTTTTTCCGGGATTTGAATTTCGGAAATCCTTTTTTTCACGGAAAAAACGAGTGAATGCATTTTCGAGATGTAATGTAGCGCCCTGTAAAGACTGTGAATTAATGTCCTTTAACCAGACGTGTTCTGATTTTAATTCAGGCAACATTTTGTTCAAAGTAAATCTCGATATTGATTTACTATCAGATTCATAAGTTCGGATTTTGTTTTCCAAACCCCAATTGTAAACAAACCTACATGCTCCGAAATGTTGAAAGAACAATTTCTCCTGTTCTTTGTTGGGATACATTCGGTATTTGTAGGCTTTCAACATGCACATTCAATTATTATTTGACTATACATATATTTTGTGCCAATATGATCTACAAAACACCACAATCATACAGGAACAAAGATGACCACGCTTACATCCCCCCCTTGGCTAAAGACCAAGGGGGGGTTTTACGCTTTAATTATAAATCCTGAAAGGAGATGCTCTGTTTACGATTCTGACTGAAAAACCGTTTCATTTTGTCAGTATTCCTGTTCCTGACGAGGATAGGTCTGCAGAAGGAGATAAAAGGTTATTATGTACTGTCATGTTGTGGTTTTTGATGGAAATTTGTGGGCCGGTAAAATGCATTGTATCTGCCGGAAATCAGCCATTCCGGCAACCTCTTTCTGGCAGTAAGGGATATGTGCTGCAATTGACCCGTAGCAGGTATCCGCTCACAACAAGAAAAAATAAAAGATCTGATAAAGAGAGAAACAGAATGTCAGCAATCTGAATTCTCTACCACACTCTCGCCATACTGCCCCAGACTGTAGTTTAAATCATTATATTGCAGGGTCATCGTATTTCGCAAAAACCGGTACGGTGTGCAGTTATCTGCTGATTGGGAGTCCGTGATGTCACCATCCGAGTCTCCGTAGTAGACAGAGACGTGCTCTGCATTGATGAACGGTGTCTTTGACGTGCCGTTGGTGAAGATTACGTTCGGATTCTCAATGCCGAATATTGCCCGGATATAATCTGATATCCTTTCCTCCGGAGAACTGTGCTTCTTTGTGATGAATATCACCCTGTCGCCCCGTTCCCTGTGCATCCGAACGACATCTATTGCTGCATTTTTAGGCATATAATAGCCCACGAACTCATTATTTATCGCGCTTATGAACTCCGGGTTCTGTTCGGGGGGGGAATCTCCGAATACGTTCGTGCCATTCGGGCCATCAATATTCGTCATTCCGTAGTAATAGACCGAATCGGTATAGAATGTCGTACTGTCCAGATCCAGACCTGCGGTAATCGGGCCTTTCTCCTTCAGACTCTCTGCAATCTCATCTACACTGACCGTGGTATATGACGTATCTGGTGTCGCATTCGCTTTGCCATCAGCAGCACCGGTGGTGCACCCGGCACTAAAAATCAACAGAATTGCCACGCCCATGAGGATAGCTGCCCTCAGGGCAGTATTTTTGTTCATATATTAAAATATGGTGTGATACTGATTAGATTTTTGATTTCACCCTTCTATAAAATGGAGGCAACAGAACCGTAGCGACGAAACAGGAATTGTTGCATGTATACTACCCGCCGGGGGGGAATTACGAAGAATATACTCCATATCATTGATGAACCGTGACCGGAGAGGGATTCCCCGGATTCAAACACTCCGCAGTCTCTGCGTCCCGCCGAAATGCTTTCCAAACCTTCATTGCGTAGTCGGGTTCATGCTCCACATGGATCCGACCTCCTTCTGTGTTGCCTTTTTTGCGGCGCTTTTTGCCATCGCAAATCCCATCGGCAACGTGCCGTTCTTCATCATGTACACCGCCAATGCGGCCAGCACACGCATACGTCAGGCCATCGCCATCCTGCTTGGCCCGATCATCTTTGCAACGATTCTGCTCTGCATGTTCTTCGGCTCGTCGGTGCTCTCCTTCTTCGGGATATCGCTTCCTGCCTTCCAGATTGCCGGTGCCATCATCCTGTTCACCATCGCCCTGTCGATGATCAGCGGGACGCACACCCAGCAGGTGAATAAGACCACGTCGTCTGACACTGATACGACACCATGGAAGGCGGCCGAGGCCTTTATACCGACAATACTTGTGCCTCTCGTCATCCCCATCTATGTGGGGGGGCAGCGACGATCACGGTCTCGGTTCTCTACGGTCAGAAGGCGATCGCGGGCGGGTTTCTGTTCTATGCCGTCGCCGTCGTTGCCATCATCTGTCTGCTGATCATCGTCTGCAATCTCGCATCGGATGCGCTCATGCGGGTTATGGGGGGGACGCAGGGGCTTGAGATTGTCGTCCGGGTGTTCGGGATCATTCTGCTGGGCATCGCTGTCCAGATGTTTGCCGAAGGTGCGGGAGATATGGTGACCACCTATATTCATTCCAACCTGACCGTGAATTCGTAGTCGGCCTTTGATCTCGATGGTAACCGACATCTTTGGGGGGGTGAACGGTTGCCAGTCGAGAATCTGTCGGTATGCATATATATTGTGAAATGAATGTTTCATTCATTATACCTGCATCGTGAGCATGTCTTGTACATTATGCAAACCCAGGGGGGGAGGGAATGAATACATCACTGCCGATTCACGAATTGTTTTGCCCGGAATGCCCAGGGAAAGCATGCAGGTTTTGCGGTGGTATACATGAGTCTACAGACAGATCCCCCCCTGTGCGGTTTTTTCCATAATAAATGGTCTTTCGGCGTTGTTCTGACCGTCTGTGTCATTCTGATTTCTGGCGCAGTATCATGCGGATGCCTTCAGCTCCCGGATGGGTCACGGGATGACTTGCCTCCGGAAGATGCAGCGTTCCTGAACACGTCACGCGAACTGCCCATGGGGGGGAACTGGGCCGTGACATGTCCTGCTGAAATAAAATCAGATTATCCGACCATGTACCGTATTGCAGAGGAGCAAATGGGGCTTTATGAAATCAGAATTCAGGTTCTCTCCTCTATGCCGGTGTCTGTAAATTTTCAGGAGATAAAAAAAGAGACCCTTCTGGCAGATGAGTATGGGCGTACTGCGTGTGAATATGAGATGAAGAGAGCACAGGCATTGATGGAGGATAACTTAACAGCAGAAGAGGAGTTATGGGAAATTGAAAATAATGCCATGGATGAATCACTGAAACATCTGGCTCTGGCAAAAATATTGTATAAATCAGAGTATGGCATTATCTGATTCTGTAACGGAGATCTGTACGAAATTTGTGATTTTCCTCTGGCAGAGGGTGGTTCTCCCCCCCATAATTCCCTTTCCGCAACCGATTTTACAGGTATGAAAGGGATTACCTGATAAGACGATACCGGATTATTTTTCTCACGAGAATTGGTGTCGGCACGAGCACCGTGTTCCCGCCTGCAACATACTTTATGATGTGTGGTATCGGATTATGTACCCAATGTCCCATACCGATACCAATATCATACCATCAGAGCTCGGGCTGCGCATCAAAGAAAAGATTACTCTGCTCCATTCGATGCCGCCTCTTCCCACGGATGTGATACGGAAACGGGATGAAGAACTGAAGGTTCTGCACACGTATTATTCCAATGCGATCGACGGAAATTCCCTCGACCTCTCTGAGACGGAATCCGTGGTGACCGAAGGTATGACCATTGAAGCTACATCCCTTCCGGAGCACCGTGAAGCGGTCAACACCGCAACGGCCTTTGAACGGATGGAGACTCTCGCACGAGAGGGGGGGCACCAATCAGCCATGCGACCATTCAGGGTATTCATGCGGTTGTTATCGGAGCAGATTCTGATGGTGCCGGGAAATACCGGAGGGCCAATGTCCGGGGTGCTGGAAAGGCCCACCCCGTCTGGACGGAGGTGAGAAAGCTGATGAACCAGCTGATCCTTACTGTGGAGCACAGCAGGCTGCATCCGATAGAGACTTCCGCCTTTTTCTATCACCGGTTTGTTGACATCCATCCGTTCACGGACGGGAATGGCAGGGTTGCCCGCCTCCTTGTCTGTCTGTATCTCATTGAACATAACTATCCTGCTGTCATTCTTAAAAAAGAGAGCCGGAAAAAATATACCCAGCTCGTAAAAGCAGCGGATGCCGGAGACATCGGCCCGTTTTCAGCATACATCGCAAAGGCAGTGGATGAAAGCCTGAGCCTTTCTCTTGCGGCGTACGGCGGGGGGGATGATGAACTGATACCGGTAGAGGATATCGCAGAGGATACGCCGTATTCACCGGAATATCTCCGTCTGTGGGCAGAACAGGGACTGCTTGATGCGGTGACGATGGAGCATGCGTGTCTCACCTCCCGGCGGGCACTGGAGAGATACTTCGCAGTGCATGGAACAGAAGAGATATGAATTCTTCTCCGGTCTTTTGTCGAGCACTTTCTTCTTCAGGCTCAACGAGGTGAATCCTGTTCCGCACCCCCCCGGCGGTCACTTCCGGAACGGGATACCGCGGATCTCTCCGTCCATCTTTTCGGTATCCTTTGTTATCAGCACCTGATCTGTTACCTCATCCTCGCTCTGCCGCACGACCTGGGGGGGAAATCCTCTTTCATGAAATGATGCCTGAGCAGCTGTGCGATCTCATCTCTCCAAATCTCTGAGGGTGGTGCAATACATACCATTTGTGCGCCCCCCTCCCTGGAACCAGCCCCAAAACAATCGGGTATCAGCAGAAAAAACCCCAAAATCAGGATTATCGAACGGAATTCTATGGTACTGGTGTTCGTTCACCAGGGTTTGAAGCATGTGTGCAGACCCAATGTCCGTTTTAGACACATAATCTCCGCAATTATGATAGGTAACCGGATAATAACCCCCCCTAAATCAAATTATTTTTCCTTAAATCGGCTGAATATCAAATATTTCAACAGCAAATCCTTTATATCGACAACCGGCACTACAGAACGAAATAAGCCATAATTGAAGCTATTTAATCCATTTAACCCCGGATTGTTGGAATTTCCCACAACACATATATGGGGGGGTGAACAAGAGAAGTACGAGTCCACCGTACTGTATCCTGATTTCTGCTTCGTGACGAACAGTTCATTCTGGATTTGATTTATGACAATCTATTCATCCAATCAGCAGCAAATGGCTGCAAAAATTGATCCTACCTCACAGGTCTCCCAATGGAAGGACTGGCACTGGCAAATTCGCCATGCCATAAAAGACATCGCTACCGTTGAGCGTCTGCTGGGCATCCGCTTTCCACCGGAAAAACGGGCAGAACTGGAAACGACCATTGCCACCTTTCCCATGTGCATCACACCGTATTACCTCTCCCTCATCGAGGCGGAAGATTATGAAAATGATCCCGTCTTCATGCAGGCGTTTCCCTCTGAGGCCGAACTCATCATTGAAGAGTGCGACATGGCAGACCCTCTTGCCGAGGATACGGACAGCCCTGCTGCATGCATCACCCACCGGTATCCTGACCGGGTTCTCTTTCTGGTAAGTAACGTCTGTGCGATGTACTGTCGCCATTGCACCCGGAAACGGAAGGTCGGAGATATTGACTCCATCCCGGACAAGGCTGCCATCCGTGAGGGGGCTTGACTATATCGCCGGGCATCCTGCCATCCGGGATGTTTTGCTCTCAGGAGGCGACCCACTCATGCTCCCCCCCGACGAATATCTCGACTGGATTCTTTCTGAGT
Source organism: Methanogenium cariaci JCM 10550 (assembly GCF_001315945.1). Taxonomy (GTDB): domain Archaea; phylum Halobacteriota; class Methanomicrobia; order Methanomicrobiales; family Methanomicrobiaceae; genus Methanogenium; species Methanogenium cariaci. The sequence goes on from NZ_BBBG01000004.1 coordinate 186,469, forward strand.
TGCGGGCCATTCCTCATGTTGAGGTCATCCGGATCGGAAGCCGTGTCCCGGTGGTCCTTCCCTATCGCATCACCGACGAACTTGTCGGGATGCTCAAAAAACATCATCCTCTCTATCTCAATACACACGTCAATCACCCGCGGGAAATAACCGCTTCATCGCGGGAGGCGCTCAGGAAACTCGCCGATGCGGGCATCCCTCTTGGCAACCAGACGGTGCTTTTAGCCGGTGTCAATGACTGCCCCCCCGGATTATGAAGAGCCTCATGCAGAAGCTGGTTCGTGAGCGGGTTCGCCCCCCCTACTATCTCTACCAGTGCGACCTTTCTGAGGGTCTCACCCACTTCCGCACGCCGGTGGGTAAAGGCATCGAAATCATCGAAAGCCTCATCGGCCATACGAGCGGGTTTGCGGTTCCTACCTATGTTATTGATGCCCCCCCCGGCGGAGGCGGCAAGATTCCGGTGATGCCCAATTACATCATCTCGTGGTCAACGAACAAGGTGGTGCTGCGAAACTACGAAGGGGGGGTCATCTCAACCTATCGGGAACCGGACAACTATCAGCAGATCTTCTGCGACCGGAACTGTGAGGCATGCACGCTGCAGCTGAAACTGGATGACGCGAACGAGTCGAAAGGGGGGGTTGGAATTGAGAAACTGCTCTCCGACTATGATGACACCTACATGCTGATTCCTCAGGATAACGAACGGGTTGACCGGCGCAATGACGAGTGATACCGTCACCCGTCTGGGATCATCGGTGATACAGCATGGGCCCTGCAATGCCCGTGTCTACCTGATGAAGCTCGCGGTGGAGGATACCGATACCATCATCCCGGAAATTGAGGCACTGGCAGACCGGTATGGCTACTCAAAACTCTTTGCCAAAGTCCCGGCATCTGCAAAAGACCGGTTTTGTGCGGCCGGATACCGGGTCGAGGCCCATGTCCCCCCCGGGATGTTTTCCGGGGTGGAGGATGGCTGGTTTCTTGCGCGATATCCTGATTCGTCCCGTGCAGATCCCGGTGATGCAGCGCCTCTCACCACAGATCTGCTCGGGTCTGCGAAGTCACGGCCGGAACCCTGCGGGAACAGCAGTGCGGTATCCGGTGTTGTGATTGAGGAAGCAGACCGGAAGGATTCGGATGCACTGGCAGGACTGTATGTGGACGTATTCGAGACCTATCCGTTCCCCCCCATCCACGACCCTGCCTGGCTCCGGGAGACGATGGACGATGGCATCCGGTATTTTGTCGTCCGGGCAGAGGGTCGGGTGGTGGCGGCTTCGTCTGCGGAGGTGGATGTCACAGGCTTGAACGCGGAGATGTCTGACTTTGCGACGCATCCTGAATACCGGGGGGGATGGGGGGGCTTTGCCCGGCCCTTCTGGCGGCGATGGAGGGGGGGAGATGCGACACTCCGGGATACGCACCGCGTATACCATCGCACGGGCAGCCTTCTATCCCGTCAACATCACCTTTGCCCGTGCCGGATACCGGTTCGGCGGCACTCTGGTTAATAACACGAATATCTGCGGCGCCTTCGAGAGCATGAATGTCTGGTACAAGTCTCTTGACGGGGGGGATAACAGGAAATGATGGGGGGGGAGAATTGGGGGGGCGTCTTTCCGGCGGAGCGATTCTTGTCCGTCCATATGAATGAGTGAGGTTTTCGCATTGGTATGTCGGGTTATAACCCATCGAAACTGCAGGTTTATGCGGGTTATAACCGTCTAAATTTTTCCGTCGGGCAACCTGCGGTACACAATATGGCTCCTTTCCTCCTCGCCCTTGGTATTCCGATATCACACGGTTGGTTGCTGTAAGGCTAAACCCGTGACACGGATGACAATACCGAACATGCCGGGAATGACTGAAAAAAGAGAGACAGTGGGAAACAGGATCTACTCAATATCATCAATATGAACCAGCCGTGACACCGGAATCAGTCCCTTCATCGCGGTCGTCTCTGCCCACCGTCCCGATTCGATAAACGCCGCCACCGGATTTGCCCCGCCGATCATCACAACACCCTGATAGTTTGTTGTAACGGGCACCCCGAACAACGATCGGTTCGGACTGCCCACATCCAGAATGCCGGTGAAGCCCACCGTCCCGAATTGGTCAAGAATCTCATAGAGGAGTGGCTCTGCCTCCATATGTGACTCCCGAATATTTGCAAGGATGCTGCCATTCCCCGACTGAATCACTCCGCTGATGCCGGTGGAGCCTGATCGATCATCACCTGCGTCGGGTCGATGGTTGTTGCATCGTAGCGTATCAGCGAGGTAAACCTGCGGGGGGCACGTGATCATTTATTTCCAGCAGACCGCCGCCGATGGGATTGATGGGAATACCATTTCTCAGCAGTATGGCATCAAGGGTGATACTGCACATCGTTACCATGCCGCAGTATCCTTTTGGTATTGTTTTATCCCCGATCTTTTCGCCCGCGTCAGCGATGAGCATACGGTCACTGACGCAGATGCCTGCTTTATGGGACTGGTGAATGATATCAACTGCATACCCGCGGTCTTCCTCTTTAATCAGGGTGAGATTAAAGATCACTTTGCCGCTGTCGGTTGCCGGATCGTATGTTACCTGAAGGGCATATTCATCGATGCGATGATTGACAAATTTTAGGTGTTTCATAGTATCGTCAGACCTCTGGATGATAACCGGTGACTCGGATTATGATAGCGTAGTATCATCATTCAGAAAACATATGCATTTCTTAATCTGAAATGATCATTCACAAAAAAATTAGTGGATTCGTTTGGATTTTTTCTGTGACAGTGATAGGATACCCTCAAGGCTGCATGCATCTTCTTCAGGGACCAGTCTTCCGGTCTCTGCTGCATGATCAACAAACCCAACTCCTGCAGGAGTCCTGATTATGAGGGTCGTTTCGTTGTCCGGGCTTCCCATGGAACCTGCGGAGATGTCCGCATCGACGGCGGTCAGATCCCCCCCGCATGCGTGGCATCCTCTGCGCACGCAGTCGTCAAGGGCATCCAGCGGAATTTCCCTGACGGCATGGTCGGTGGTTTCAATAATCAGTTTTCCCCCCCGCACGTCCAGTTTTGCTATCTGCCACGGCTCAATGGCCAGTTCACGCACGATCTTATCGTTGATGAGCAGCTCATAGTCAAACGTCTCCGTACAGAACAGCCCGACAATCAGGCGGATGGCCCTGCCGAACGGTCTGAGCAGGTCATGATCTGATGTCTGCATCATCCGTGCCGCGGACACGACACAGGGCACACCGACGATGGCGATTCGTTCCCGTTTTTGGGTGACCACCGCGGACTTCAGCGCCGCCAGCGTGGGTACCCACCAGGCATACCTGCTGCCCGCCGTTGTGATCAGCGCCTCTGTTTTGGTGATCACAACCGACTGCGGTCGCTGGGTCCACGGGTCTGCGGTCACCGTAACGACGGCATCAATCAGTCCTTCCTCAAGGGCGTTGGCGAGAATTGCCGTTACGGCACCGCCGCTCTGGCGTCTTTCCACAGCAAACCCCCGCGTGGGCGGCAACGATATCCCGGTATTCTCCCGGACCCGTCTTTTTTATCCGGTTCTTCTCTTCTGTCGCGGTTCGCGGGCAGACCGCGTAACACGCCCCGCAGGTACACTGTCGGTTACCTCTTTACAATACCCCGTCTGGACGGGCGAGCTGTTGTCTTCATCATGGGTAAACAGGATGGCATCTGCCGGGCAGACGGCCACGCAGGCCCCACACCCGGAACAGATGCCTTTGTCCCAGACCTCTTCTTTCAGATTTAGATAGGTGTTTGCCATCTTCTCACTCCCAGCAGTATTTGCCTGCAAACGGCCGGGCACTGGACGGCCCGATATGTACGTAGTCGTCACGGAAGAGTTCCGGCTCATCCACCCGAACTCCTGACAGTATTTCTCAATATACGGCCGGATTTTTTCCCGGTCTTTTTCGGTGAAGGGCTTTTTCTCTGCACCGATACCCAGCAGATGGTCGGGCACCTCTCCCCCCCGGATGTAGATTTCTCCGCCGTGGATGCCGGTTCCCACGCCCCCGTTCATCAACCGGTGGCTGATCCCCCCCCGTCCGAGGACGATGAGCACACCCCCCCCAGCCATATACTCTCCCAGAAACGCACGGGCGTATGCACCGACGACAACGACCGGGCATTTATCCTTATACTCCTTCATGTGGATGCCGCCACGGTAGCCGATGCTGTCTCGCACATACACCTCCCCCCCGCCCCCCCGCATGGAATGAGCGACCGCATCGCCCGCGGTGCCGTGGATGTAGATGGTGCCGCTGTCCATGGTGTTGCCGGGGGGGCGTGTTCGGCGTTGGCATGCACCGTACAGGTCGGGCCTGACATGAACATACAGAGGTCCCCCGCCGGGCACGCCGTTGATGATGATTCGCACATCTTTGCCACGGAGCCGTTTCCGATAAACCGCTGGCCGTTGACATGGTCAAGGGTGATCTCGGTGATGCCGTCCTTTACTGCTGCCCGTATCTTTTTGTTGAGGGGGGGCGTGTAGTGCATGCCTTCTGCATCAATTGTCCGGGTCTGTTCCATCATGCATCAGCTCCGACAGTCTTCACGTCAAGGACCGAGAGGATGTTTTCATCCAGCATGTAGCCCCCCCGGAGACGGTCCCGGTTTCCCCCCCGCAGGCTTTCAATGGAGTTGATGCCTGCCGCACCCATCAGTTCAGATATCTCAAGCGTCCAGCCGTGTATCAGGTTCGAGACGTTCCTGTACATGATATCGGGGGTCAATCCGTGCGGTGAGGTCTTCGCGCTGGGTCGCAATGCCCCCCCAGGGACAAAGACCCCCCCGGTAACAGCTTCCGCACACCCGGCATCCGAGGGAGACCAGAGCAGCGGTACCGATGTAGACGGAATCCGCACCGAGCGCGATGGCTTTCGTCACATCCGCACTGTCGCGGATACCGCCTGACGCGATGACGGAGACTTCATTCCTGATGCCCTGTTCGCTGAGTTTTGCATCAACGGCAGCGATTGCCGCTTCAATGGGTATCCCCCCCACATGGTCGCGGAATACGCGGGGGGGTGCGGTGCCGGTGCCGCCGCGGAACCCGTCAATGACGACGGCATCCGCCGATGACCGTGCAATGCCTGCCGCAATGGCCGCGACATTGTGGACGGCGGCAATCTTTACGAATACCGGTTTCTTCCATTCCGTTGCCTCCTTCAGGCTTCGCACCAGCTGGGAGAGGTCTTCGATGGAATAGATGTCGTGGTGGGGGGGGCGGGGGGGCTGATGGCATCGCTGGACTCCGGGATCATCCGTGTCTTTGATACACTCTCATCGACCTTTTCTCCCGGCAGGTGGCCGCCGATTCCGGGGTTTTGCCCCCTGCCCGATCTTGATCTCGATTGCCGCTCCCCGTTCGAGATAATCGATATCCACCCCGAACCGCCCGGAGGCGATCTGGACGATCATGTTGTCCTGATAGGGGGGGGTAGAGGGACTGGTGCAGTCCGCCCTCTCCGGTGCCCATGAACGTCTTCTCTTCGGCCGCCCCGCGTGC
>NZ_BBBG01000005.1 GCF_001315945.1 Methanogenium cariaci JCM 10550
TTGAGGGCACGGATAGAAGATCCGTTTGATAGGCTCGGGATGTACGCACGAAGGTAACGACGTGTTCAGTCCACGAGTACTAACGCCCAAATCAGCTAATACTGAAAACGTCCGTTAAAACTCAGACGAAATCCTGTGTGCACACCAAACAATATACCGCTTCATGTATTTGCGGCCATAGCAGCGGGGCAACACCCGGACCCATACCGAACCCGGAAGTTAAGCCCGTTCACGTAGTATGCTGTACTGAGTTGCGAGAGCGCTCGGGAACCATACTTCGCTGCAAATGCTCTGAAAAGAGAAAAATCTGTTCTGTAACTGTTATACAAAAGAGCGAGAGCTCTTGTCCGGGATACTTTGCCTGCAATAAAGAACCATTCTGTTCTGTATATGATATACAAAAGAGCGTGAGTGATTGTATTTGCTGCAGGTGTTTTTGAAAAGAACAGATCTACGGGTGAGCGAAAGCGCTCGTTTCTTTGTCTGTGATTTACTTCTGGAAAAATTGCCTGCTTAACCTTCTCTCTGTTTTTGTGTATACCTGTCTCTCTCACAGACTGCCACTACCATGAAAATATTCCCGCGGTTATTGAAATTCTTTCTTTGGTAAAGCAGTTGTTCTGTTCATATCTTTCATCATCTGATTCTCCTGATCTCCTGTTGTCACATATCCACAATGCAAATTATTTAGTATGCCGATTGCATTGATACGCACAGGGATTGTGATGCAGAAGCAAGACTCCGTTTCATATGATGGTGCAGGCCGCCGCTACTATTCCCATACCATGAATACCCTGGATGCCGTTCTCACACCGGGCACTCCTTCAAATCGTTTGGCCACTGTTGCAGTGTCTTTGGCAGCATGGCACTACAGACGTCGCCTGATGGTTCTCTCTCTCGCATATGCCATACTTTCCCGAAAGAGACGATGAATCACCCCCCCGGCGATGAAGTACGTATCCGCAAAACGTTGATGAAAGATAACTTTCAGGTTAAAAAAAAGATTAGAATATGTTGTAGATCTGATCGTCGCCGGTGTCTGAAAGACGCTTGCGCTCAGCAGGTTCTTCAACAAGTGCAAGGATCGGAAGATCCATATTCACACCCGGTGCAAATCCGAACATCTTCTCCATCTCGACCTGCAGGGAGTGCATGAAGAGTGCATTCGGAATATCCATTGCACAGAGTTCTTCGCACTGTCCACAGTTTACACAGGAGTCAGATATGTGACTGAACCTGATGAGGTGGAACATGAAGGGCGGTGGCACCTGTCCCGGGGTAACCAGATGGGGTTTCCGGGTAGAACACTCGACACAGTAGCAGATTGGACAGTTCTCAATGCACTGGTAACACTTGATACAGCGTGAAGTCTCATCCATGATGAACTTCAGGCGATCTTCGCTCTCACCAAGTGCGCCGAACTGGGCTGCACGGTACTTGTCAGCGAGTTTGAACATTGCATTCTCGATCTTGCCGCGAATCTCAATGCCCTTGGGGGGATTGGTGCTGCAGTTTCGATGGCTCCAGCCTTTGCTGCGCCCTCGATAAGTGCTGCTCCTTTGTCGCTACATACTTCAACGAAAGTTGCATTGCCTGCTTTGGGTCCAATGACTCCCCCCCAGTTACCGCATGCGATATCGCACTGGCGGGAACCTTTGTTTTACAGCGCTGACAGTTTGTACGGCGTCCGTATCCTGCTTCCTCGAGTTCATCAATGGAGATGCCCTTGTGCTCACCGTTCTCATCAAGAACAATGAACTGGCCTTTGTCGATCTCTTCCTTGACGATTGAGTCTGGGTCCATCTCGAACTTGTCTGCAATCATTTTCCGTGCAGTAATCGGAGACACCGATCCACCACAGTTGAGACCGATCATCACAACATTGTCAAGGTTGATCTGTTTCCTCTTTGCAAGCTCGTACATTGCCTTTGCGTCGCATCCCTTAAGGGTGACTGCAAGCTTCTCGTTCTTTGCTCCGTCAAGATATTTCTTGATGAGTTTTGGAAGAAGAACTGTACCACAGTGGAGTGATCCTGCACAGTCTGCGAGCTCAGCGGGGGGGTCTTTGATGAGGACAGGGGGGGTTGCATCGTAGATGTCGTATCCCTTCTTCACGGTAAGGACTGCATCGACCATGCCGCTTTCAAGAGCGTACTTGAGAAGTGCTGTGACTGCACCGCCACACTCACCTTTCTCAAGAATGCCTGCATCATTTGCGGATGCATATATCATATCGCCTTTAGCTACCATTTTCAGGCCTCCTGGATCTTTTCAATCTTAATTGCACAGGCCTTGAACTCCGGAATCTTGGCGATTGGGTCAAGCACGTTGTTGGTCAGCATATTTGCTGCACACTCTGCAAAGTGGAACGGCATGAACATGACGCCCTTCATGATTTCAGAGGTTACCTTTGCAGGCACTTCAATCTCACCACGGCGGGTGATTGCTTTGACCATCTCCTGGTCCTTAATACCAAGTGCTTCTGCATCTTCGGTATTGATCTCGATCCATCCGGTCGGGACTTCCTTTGCAAGGGTGTCTGAACGGCGTGTCATCGAACCTGTGTGCCAGTGCCAGAGACAGCGGCCGGTGGTAAACACGAATGGATATTCATCGTCAGGTACTTCTGCGGGAGGTTTCCACTCGATTGCGTGCATGACACCCATACCGTCAGGGTGGGAGCACTTTTCGATGTGGAGAACAGGCGTACCGGGGGGGTGTTCTTTTGTGGGACATGGCCAGTGAAGTGCCTCAGGTTTGTTGAGACGCTCGTAGGTCATTCCTCCATAGGAAGGTGTCAGTGATGCCATCTCGTTGAATACATCTTCTGATGTTTCCCATGCAAACTGGTCTGCATAGCCCATTGCTGCTGCAACGTCTGCAATGATCTTCCAGTCGAGTTTTGCCTGTCCGGGTGGCTCCTGTGCCTTTCTCCACATCTGAACACGGCGTTCGGTGGAGGTCTGGGTGCCGTCCTTCTCTGCGTAGCAGGTAGCGGGAAGTACCACGTCAGCGTGCTCTGCGGTCTCTGTCAGGAAAATATCCTGAACAACGACGAAATCAAGGTTCTCGAATGCATGCTCAACGTGGTGAATGTCGGGGGGGTCAGACAGGAATGGGTTCTCTCCCATAATGTACATTGCCTTGAGTTCACCTGGTTTGTCGGTTAAGACATCCATCATTGTTGTGACTTCGTATCCGTTCTGAGCTGCAGCGATACCATCGGGGGAATGCCCAGGCATCTTCGAATTTCTTGTGTGCAGCGGGGTCAATGACCTTCTGATATGCGGTGAACACAACAGGGAGTGCTCCCATATCGCAGGCACCCTGCACATTGTTCTGTCCACGAAGTGCGTTCACACCGCCTCCACGCCTGCCGATGTTACCGGTGAGCATCTGGAGATTTGCAGTGGACTTTACGTTGTCGACACCAACGGTGTGCTGGGTGATACCCATTGAGTAGAGCAGTGCACTGGATTCAGCGGTTCCGATCCATTCTGCTGCGGTTCTGAGCTGTTCTGCAGGAATTCCTGAGAGTTTCTCGACATTCTCCGGCAGATAGGCATCTTGTAGAACAGTTGCTTTGAGCTCTTCATAGCCTTTCGCACGGTTTTCTACCCATGCCTTGTCTTCCCAGCCGTTCCGGATGATCTCTCCCATGATACAGTTCAGGATTGCGACATCGCTGCCTGATTTGAACTGCATGAAGAGGTCAGCCTGCTTTCCGGTACAGGTTAAACGGGGGGTCAGCGTAGATGAGTTTTGCACCGTTCATCTTTGCCTGCATTACCCTGCGGCCAATGAGTGGGTGCTGCTCAAAGGTGTTGGACCCGATGATAAAGACACACTTTGACTCTGCAATGTCTCCAATGGAGTTGGTCATTGCACCGGAGCCGAATGATGCTGCAAGACCTGCAACGGTTGAAGCGTGGCAGAGACGTGCGCAGTGATCAATGTGGCGTGTTTTCAGTGCACCACGGGCAAATTTCATCAGAGCGTAGTTGTCTTCGTTAGAAGTACGCGCTGATGAGAGTACTGCGCACTCGTCAGGGGGGGTGTAGCTCTTAAATTTCTCTGCGATGAGGGCGTTTGCCTCTTCCCAGGTTGCCTCCACAAATTTGCCGTCCTTTTTAATGAGCGGCGTGGTGAGGCGGTCCTCTCTGTTCACAAACTCGTGGGCGTAAGTGCCTTTTGGGCAGACCTTACCTTCATTGACGGGAGAGCGGTGATACGGGGGGGCGGTATCAACGACCTTGCCGTCTTTGACCACGAGGTTGAATGAACATCCTGTCCCACAGTATGGGCAGGTTGTCTGAACGTATTTCATGTCCATTATCATTACCTCGAACACGTTCATTTTTATACTCACAGCATATAAATGTAATCAAAAATCTAGGGATTATTGGTGGAATTTAAGATCTGTGCCCTTTGTTATGAAAATGGTCGGTCATTTATTGTTAATTAATTTTTTAGCATGTTAATTAATGGATATTTACTTTTTCCAATCTCGTCATACAGGAGCGCATATCCCACATGATCTGGGGTTTTGTATCCCCCCCGTATCGACACAAAATAGGTGATGTAATTTGTTGAAAAGATGTTGTCAAAAATATGTATGAAATATCTCTGTCTTTAGCTTAGGTGTAATTCACTTTCTGACTGTATTTTTTTTCAAGACGGATGGCAATAACGGTGATTGTGGCCGCAAAGAGCGTCTGCATGATTATTCCTGTAGAAAATTCACCCCCCCATGGGTTGAAGATAATAATTGCGAAGAGTGGCACCAGCAGAGACACCAGATCTTTTTTGGGTTTCAGGTAGCAATGCCACAGAGGATGAAAGAACTGATTATACATCCCCCCCCTATCCCGACAGAATTTACCTGTGAGAGTATGCCGATGGCAATTCCTGCAAAGGCAATGATGGGAACGGATACCCAGGCATGTTTGGGCAGTTCTGGTAACGATGAAGTCTTGTCTGTCATAGTGATCTCCGATATGGTTTTTCCTTAGAAGAAATATGTCGTTTCGGTATTAAGAAGAGTGGGTTTACGCTTTACCAGACATTCGTTTTGTCTCTGGTTTATAAAATGTGAAAAATTGTCTTAGCTTTAGTTGGGTTTGGATTTATTTTTTGTCCTTCTTGCGGATGAGAACGGCATTTATCACCGGATCACCGACGACAACATATCGTTTGATGACCTGGCCAAGGACTTCAACAACGTCATCTTTCTTGATGTCCTCTTTTGGTGTCGTGAACATCTTCACAGACATTAAACCACTTTTGTCAGCGATATGATACTGCGGACGGTTCAGTGACTTAAAGAGTACACGTTCAACAACCCCCCCTTCAACCCTGACAATCTTACCAATGTCATTCGGCGGATGGCCGCCATCCTGACCGACACTGCTTCCGCTTCGTAATAGGGAATCAGGTCGTCATACTGAGACTGGCTCATGTAGTTCAATGCAGTTGGAATGACAAGAAGCATTACCAGAACCGGAACTGCCCAGAGAAGTGTGCGATAATCTTCTGAAAGGAAGACATATGCGAGTAAAATAAGGGTAAGGGCTATTACGAGTCCAATCTGAATGATTGAAACCCTTACCGTTGTTCCTTTAATTTTCATTGTTCAGAATTATGCCTGAATGTCTTTCTTGAATGAGACCCAGTAGATAAGAGCAACAAAGATCAGACCACCGACAATGTTGCCGAGGGTGACGACGATGATGTTGTTTGTCCACATGGTGACCCAGGTCAGGTTTGCTAATTTTGCAGCACCGACGACATCTACCTGTTCAGCGGTAAGTGCTGCCTTTGTCAGCAGGCCTGCAGGGATGAAGTACATGTTTGCGACACAGTGCTCGAATCCGGAGGCAACGAACGCCATGATCGGGAACCAGATACCGACAATCTTACCGATTGCATCATCTGCACAGATACCAAGCAGAATTGCAAGGTTAACAAGCCAGTTACAGCAGATAGCTTTACAGAATGCAGACCAGAGTCCAAGTCCACCAGCGTAGCCTACCTTTCCTGCTGCAATTTTTACTGCAGTAAGACCGAATGCGGTTGCAGTTGCAGTGCTTCCGGTGATTGAGACCAGTGTCCAACGGACATCAGATATGCGAATACGAGTGAACCAATCAGGTTACCGACGTATACCCATACCCATAAATTCATGACTGCTGCCCAACTGACTTTGTGTTTAAACGCTGCCATGGGGGCAAACATTGCGTCACCAGTGAAGAGTTCTGCACCGGTAAGCACGATGATAATCAGTCCTACAGGGAACACAGATCCGAGAACTAATTTTGCGACACCTGCTCCGAGGAACGCTGCAGTGCCTGTTACACAGACGGTTGCGAGTGCTGCGCCCATTGCGATGTATGCGCCTGCCATGAAACCACGCAGGAGCATATTCCAGGCCGGAAGCACATTTGCCCTTGCCTGCATCTCCAACCTTGGAGATGATTGTTGCTGGGGGGGGATGGAATACCATTTTTCTTTCACCTCATTTGGATTAAATTACCAAATAACACACAACTACCTATAATTTATAGGTGATTTAACGTCTGTATGAGTATATTAATAGCTTTCGATAATTTTTCACTGAAACAGGGAGTTGTTTGGCAATCCCTCTTTAACGTCTATGGGCAGAGTAAATGTAAATATATTGATTGTTAGTCAAATAAATCAGGGTAGTTTTACTAATGGAAGACATCACGCGGATTTCCCATATGTTTTCCTGTAATTGGAGGAAGATGCCCACGCACGAATGAAAAACAGCAAATAATTCAAGGTTAATTTAAAATTACGGTTCAGAATCTGACGGTAACTGAAAAATAAAAAAATGATCCATTCTGTTTTTTTACATTTCCGGAGACAATATGCAGATATCAGGCAATCTTCTCCAGTTTCCCGGTGTCAAGATCATAGAATAAACCATGGAGTTCTATTCTGCCCTCTTCTTCTGCACCCTTTACCGGGGGAATATGATCTGAGGTTTTCCAGCTGAACCCTGATGTTCTCCAGTTCAATCTCCTTTTTCCGTGCGGCAAGGTCGGCACATTCTGCGGGAGTACCATATTCTCCTTCGACTGTCTCTTTTACTTCCTGTGAATGTTTTAGCCATGTCGAAATATATTCCTCATCTGACATGTCAGCATCAAGGGCTTTCATGGCACCGCAGTCGGAGTGACCACATATGATGATATATTTCACCTTCAGGTGGCCCACTGCATATTCAAGGACACATCCGAGGTTTGGATCGTTCTTTGCGACAATATTGCCGATGTTGCGGTGCACAAAGATCTCACCCATCTTTGCAGAGACAATGCGTTCCGGGTTTACCCGTGAATCAGAACATGCAATCCAGAGGGATTCCGGACTCTGGCTGGTTGCCAGTTTCTGATAGTGTTCATTGTCTTTCTGGAAATCGTTTTCAATAAACGCACGGTTCCCTTCTAAAAATTTCTCAACCATAGTATCACACCTCTGCGATAATGGGTAGTTGTCCGGCAGGATTATTTCTATATTATGATTTCAGATTCAGGGATGATTTGCACGTAATTTCTCTATAAATGATTAGATTGGGGGGATATTTGGGAATTTATGAAATATTGTTCGGATCTGCTTTCAGTAACGTTGCAGGGGGGGGTATATCGCTTGAGAAGAAGAGAGAGCGAGATGACAGTGACTGAACTGAGTGCCATGGCAAGCCCTGCAAACTCGGGACGGAAGGTGATGCCATACAGGGGGGGATAGAGGATGCCTGCAGCAACGGGAATTAAGGCAGTATTGTAGGCAAATGCCCAAAAAAGGTTCAGTTTGATTCTGCCCATCACCTTGCGCCCCAGCTGTATGGCTGCTGCCACATCAAGGGGGGACTGCTCTGGACGAGGACGATATCGCCACTTTCAATGGCGATATCCGTGCCACTTCCGATGGCAATGCCGATGTCTGAAGCGGCAAGCGCGGGTGCGTCATTGATGCCGTCACCCACAAATGCGATACATTTTCCGTCGCCCTGCATCGCCTGAATGATCCCCGATTTCTCATCGGGCAGCACTTCTGCGTTCTTAAAGTCGATCCCCAGCTGTTCTGCCACCGCTGTTGCAGTACGTTCATTGTCTCCGGTTACCATGCCGACACGAAGGTCCATCCGGTGAAGTTCTTCTGTAGCCGCCGCAGATGTCTCCCTGACACTGTCCGATATGCCGATGATGCCGGCAATCGCTCCCCCCCCGGCCGCGACCCCCCCGACAGCGGTTTCCCCCCCGCGAATCTGGATTACTTCAAACGCATTAATTACCGGAGGAATCAGCCCGATTCCCTGTTGGGAAAGAAATTTCATGTTGCCGATCAGAACAGGTACTCCCCCCCCTGCCTCTGCTTTCACTCCTTTGCCACTCACTGCCTGGAATTCGGTGCATTTCACGGGTACGATTTCTTTTTCTTCAGCATACGAGACAACGGATGCGGCGAGCGGATGTTCTGAGCGTGCTTCAACACCGGATGCAATTTCCAGAAATTCCTGTTCCCCCCCCAACCCGAATAATACTGTCTCTGTTACCACCGGTATGCCCCGTGTCAGGGTGCCAGTCTTGTCAAATATGACCGTGGAAATCTTTTGTGACAGTTCGAGCACTTCACTGTTTTTGATGAGAATGCCCAGTTCAGCACCCCCCCTTCCAACACCGACCGTGATGGCAGTAGGTGTGGCGAGACCAAGGGCACAGGGACAGGCAATGACGAGAATGGAGATGAGCACCGTAAGAGAAAAGAGGCCGGTTGCGTTCAGTGCGAAGTACCAGACAAGGGCTGCCCCGATGGCGATGGTGAGGACGGTCGGGATAAACCAGGTGACCGCAGTGTCTGCGTATTTCTGGACGGAGGGTTTCGTGGCCTGCACCGTCTCCACCAGCCGGATTATCTGGGCGAGATAGGTCTCTTTTCCGACACGGGTGGCGCTAAAGGTGATGGCACCGGTGGTGTTAATCGTGCCTCCGGTAACGATTGCATTGCGTTCTTTGTAGACTGGCACCGGCTCCCCCCCGCTGATCATCGATTCATCGATGTAGGATTCCCCCCCGGACAGAATTTCCCCCCCGTCAACGGGAATCTTCCCGCCCGGCCTGACAAGGATCACATCGCCAATCATGAGTTCTTCGACCGGAACCACAACTTCTTCTGTTCCTTTGAGGACAATGGCCGTCTTTGCCTGGAGTTCTACGAGTTTTTTGATGGCATCGTTTGTCCGCCCTTTTGCCCGTGCCTCCAGGTACCTGCCCAGGGTGAGGAAGGCCGCGAGCATGACGGCGGTCTCATAAAAGAGGAAATCGCTCGTGAGGACAATGCCAAATGTGCCAAGGACGCTTGCCCCCCCATAGGCGACACCGATACCCATCGCGTACATCACATCCATCGTAAGTGAGTAATTTCTGAGTGCCCCCCCCATGCCGCCCGGAATATGGGGTATGCAAGATAGATGAAGAAGGGTGTGGAGACAATAAACATGAAATACGTCATCGGAATGGGCAGCATAATGCCGGAGAACATAATGGCCATCAGGAACGCTGATACGGCAAATCCGATGAGTGTCCGGTTGCGGAGATTTCGTAGTGCACGGGTGCGCTGTATCTCTTCCTGATTTCCCTCCTCGTCCCCGACAAATCCGAGATACTCATACCCGGCATCAATAATGACGGTCTTCATCCGGGAGACGTCGATTGTGTCCGGGTCATAGCCGACAACCGCCCGGTTGGTCGTGAGATTTACTTCTGCAGAGAAAACTCCGTCAAGTGCCATGAGTGCTTTTTCGACCGTGGCAACACAGGTGGCGCAGTGAATACCTCCGAGACGAATTTGCAGGGTCTCCCGGAGGATACCATAGCCGGCACTGGTGACTGCCGCATCCAGCTCCTGAACGGTGCACTTCTCCGGGTCATACCCTACAACTGCCTTCTCGGTGGCAAGGCTGACGGAGACTTCATAGACCCCCCCGTCCACGGCACGGAGTGCCTTTTCAACCGTGGCAACACAGGTCGCACAGTGCATGCCGGTCACCCGGATGACGGTAGTGGCCCCCCCTCCGGTATCTGGTTTGTTTTTGCTCATACCATCCCCCCCCGATGCAATCGTAATGTTTGTTTCTTCAGTCACGAACGTCGTATCCGGCGTTTTTCACTGCCTTTTTTAGTTTCTCCTTTGTTGCCTGTGCCGGGTCATAGGTGACCTCTGCTTCTTTCTTTTCAAGACTGACGTCGGCCTTTTTCACCCCCCCTGCAACGGATTCCAGTGCATCTTTAACAGATGTGACACAGCCGTCACATACCATTCCGGTGACGGGAAGGTGAATTTTTTTATCGGATTTTTCTTCTGTCATGGTTTCATCCCAATTGATCGATGAAAGTCCTCCGGAAAATAAAAAGGTATGGTCACATCCGATGGTCAGGATGGTTGCCATGCTGAAAGAAAAGTGTATATCCGGCCCTGTCAAATAATTTCTACTCATGAAATTGTCATCCTGTGTCAAAGGGTATTCTGTGGAGACGCACCGGACCGTTTCACCGGAGGATACGCTGAAGCGTATTGACTCACTGGTGTCTCTGACGGGGGGGGTAACCCAGGTGGAGGACATCACTGATGTCGACCGGCTGGGCATTCCGGTCTTTACCTGTACACGCCGGGGGGGAATAAACGGAAAAGAATTCGTGCACAACGGCAAAGGAGCGACTCCCGTTGCTGCACGGGTCTCTGCCATGATGGAAACGATTGAACGGTATTCAGCAGAAGCGGATGACAGGGAAATGATTGTGGGGGGGTCCTATAGTGAACTCTCCGGTGAATATCTCCTGCTTTCCCCCGGAAGAGATGATCCTGCCGGGATATACGGATCCAAATGCTGCGATCTCCTGGGTGTGGCACATGACATCATCCGGGACGAAGCTATCCTTGTACCTGCTCATGAGGTGTTCCATCCCCCCCTTGATGCGTCATACGGGAATTTTATCCGGACGCATACCAATGGCATTGCGTCTGGCAATACACTAGAGGAGGCAGTTTTTCATGCACTCGCCGAACTCATTGAGCGTGATGCCTGGTCGCTTGCGGAGGTCACGCGTAATGCCGGGCCGGTTGTCGGGGATATCACCGACGAGCGCTGCCTTCAGGTCATAGAATCGTTCCAAAAAGAGGGCGTTGAGGTGATTGTCCGTGATATCACCAGTGATATTCGCCTGCCGACGATTGTGGCCATATGTGATGATGTGAAGCTGAAGGACCCTGCGCTGCTGTGTACGGGAGCGGGAACCCATGTCTGCCCGGAGATTGCGGTGCTACGTGCCCTGACCGAGGTCGCACAGAGCCGTGCGACACAACTCTTTGTGGACGGGACAAAGCCGACGGGGGGGGCCGACATGCGGCGGGTGATGGGGGGGTATGACCGCACCAAGCGGATGAACAAACGGTGGTTTGCAAAGGATACTGAGTCTGTCTACGGGAATATCGGGGGGGCCTTCCGGAGCGATGATTTCCTTACCGATATCGAATATGTTCTGGATGAACTGAAAAAGGCAGGGCTTGGCCGCTGTATTGTGGCAGACCTCACCCGCGAGGAGATCGGGGTGCCGGTGGTCCGGGTAATTGTACCCGGTCTGGAGGTACTTACCATGGATACGGACAGAATCGGACAGCGCTGCCGGGACGCTGCCAAAAACGGCTATCAGCCGGGCGTGTGGAATTAGGTTTCCTCTCTTCCTCATGATGAGGGGAGCAGAATTCCGATACCGCGGAATACGACATATTTATTCCAGAAGTCACGGGTTCCTGACAGTTTTGCATAGATGGATACGTGGATGACATCCTGATGAGTGTTCTTCTGGAATGGGCGCATCAGGAAATCAAATCTGACCGTTCCTTTTCCCTGCACACCCATATTGGGAATGTCCAGAACACTAACACTTTTCCCGGATTCAGTATTGGTATGGAAGGATAGCGGGGGGGGATCAGGATTCCATTCCGGTGTCTTCAGGTAAATATCGCCATACGAGAATGCCGAGTTGGTTCCTGGCGGGTGAATACTTATTTTCAGGCTGTCAATTTTCGTATGTTCCGGATGGGCCAGTTCAACCATCAGAGGTATGGTGCTGTTATCCGAATATGCCCCCCCCGGTGTTGCACGGACAGAGAGGGTCACTATGTCCTCGCCCTTGTGTGAGAAGGTGAGGTGTTTCTCATGATCCTGGGTATCTTCCCGGTAATCCTTCAGCGTTGTCCGCGACAGGCCGGTGGTGGCGGCAAACGCGATGAAAAAGAGGATCACTGCGCATATGAATACCACCTCCAGTATCGTTTTGTTTTTTCCATCCACATTTTTGTATTTAATCCGGGTTTATTTAAACCAATCCTCTGTTGATTTTGGGGGTGTCGTATCTGTGGACAAAGGTCTGATCGGACAGTTCCTGCGGGCATCGTGGGGGGGCGGATTTTCTGCCATATGCAGCCAAATTATGCTTATATTATGCCTTCTCCGAATATTTCCCCCGGAAAAATGCATCCACACAGCGGCGCGGTGTGGGCGGATCTCGGTTGAGACAGTCCATATACACCCTCCCGGAATATCCGGGAGTGACGACCCCCCCTTAATAGTCTGCAATCCGCCGTTTTTTTAGCAAATATGTGGCCATTCATCCGTATTTTCCGGCAGTAATGATTTATGGGAAAATACGCTCGGTTTATCCCTGAATTCCCCTGTATGGGGGGGTCAAAGAGGGTGGAAAAAGGCGTAAAAAAAGTTAGGCGGGAGATTCATCCATCTCCAGGAACGTCGTCACAATGGTTCCGTATTCCACCGGTGCATAGCATGAACCTGCATGGGGGGGGATACCCTTATACCGGACAAGCCAGGACCCGTCAATCTGGTCTGCGATATCGACTGCGACTGTCTGTGGGGTGATGTCATCCGCGGTGCCGGTGATGAGCATGACATCGTTGGTGATGCCTGGGAGACTGTCATAGACACCATCCCATTCAAGGATTGCAACCGCTTCCTTTCTGACTCCTTCAGAGGTCTCCAGATCTTCTACACTTTCTATCAATTGGGTATGAAGTTTTTCCATTTCAGGAATATTGACAGTGTATGAGGCAGATGAGAGGATGACCTTTTGTGCCGTTTTTGGATGGGAGATTAGGAGTTGTTGCGAGACTGCTGTTCCCATGGACATACCGTAGATATTCATGCTGTCATGCCCGAGTGCGGTGATGAGTCCTGCAGCGTCATCCGCCAGTATGGGTATGGTCAGTGGTGCGTCAGTCTCAGTGCTCTGTCCCATATCCCGGTGGTCATAGACATAGACATGGTAGTTCTCTGCAAGAATGCCTATAAATGTGATATTCCATGATTCCATTGTCCCACCGAAACCGATGATCATGAGAAGCGGTTCGGTGTTTTCTGTGCCAAATTCCCGGTATGCAAGGGTGACACCGTTTACATCACTGTACTGTACGGGTGTGTCCTCGTAGTTGATTGGCTGGATGGCGGTTTCTGTCGGTTCTCCGGCGGTTTCCGGTGTGGTGGGAGGTGCTGTGCAGCCGCATGCGAAGAGGATGCAGAGCGCAAGCACGAGAGTCATTGCGGTAATCGCTGTTTTTTTCATAGGGCGTGTCTCCTGTATTTGAAATTTGGTATGAGAAAATATCTCTGCTTCTTTTTGGGCAGTTGTTTGTCGGCAAATCGTTCTGAATTTATGAAGTGTCCTTTATCAAAACAAATACAATTCCTGCGATAATGAAACCGGAGAGTATGAGAATTGGCATGATATCATCCAGAACGAGGGAGACGGTGTGGGCATAGCCATGGGAAGTAAAGGCATACTCGTCAGCCGGTGATGCGAAGGATGCATGGGCGACCAGATCGCCGACTACGAACAACACAATGATGGCAAGAATCGTCAGCAGCCATGCATTCCGGTCTTTCTTACTGATCATTTGTCCGTCTCCCGGCAAACGGTGTCGCCTGCGGCAGTGTCTATACTGTTGAGCGGGTATATGTTTTGTGGGGTGACTGCCAGATGCTCAGGTGCAGTCTGTTGTGATGTGGGTTTGGTATGGTGAGGGATTTGCACGAACTCTTTTAATGGATGACTGTGGAGTATCATCATCCGTCACCGGGATAGTTTCCGAAGGGGACGGACAGGGGGGAAAAACGGTATGGAAGACCTGCAGATAAGAAGAGAGTTGACAGAGGATCTTCTCAGTCGCCTCGTCCATCCGGAAGAGGGCGTGAGGGAAGCTGCAGTGGAGGCCCTTGCGGTGAGCACAGAGGACGAGGACTGGCGGGCAAACGAACTCATCCGGCAGGGGGGGGCATTGAGGTGATTGCCGACCTCCTTGATGACCCCCCCAATCCGCATATCAGCGGTGCGGCCCTTGATGTCATCATCGCGATTGCTGCGACCGGTGATGAGGAGGCGCTTATCGGCGATGGCGTGATTGCCCGGCTCGACCCGATGCTTGACACCGATGATCCGGTGATCCGGAATAAGGTGGTAAAGGCCCTCTGGCTGCTGGTGCCGGAGGTTGAGGACGTGGTGATGTCCAAGCCGCAGGATGAGTACTGAGGTCTACAACTGGCCAACTCTTCTTTACCCTGCAGAAACAGATGGTTGGGAATAGGTTGTCAGGGAAGAAATAGTGGAGAAGAAATGAATGAGAGGAAGAGACAGGGGGGGAGAGGTATGAAATGAGGGGGGGAGTGTCCCGTACTCTTGTTGTGCCCAACCGTGGGAGCACGGCCATCACGTTCCGAGTGTATGTTTCCGTTTTTTCCGATTGTTCTCATTTTCACCCAATTTTCACCCAGAAAAAATCATAAATATCGCCCAAATCTGCAATCCAGCAATAATTCGTGAAATTAATACATTGTTTTCACTTTTACCTGGATCACATAGACATGTGTAGACACACAGAGAGGGAGATGGGGGGGATTGCTGTATGTTGCCAGGAATGTGTGAAAACAGCCTATACTATCTGTACATATATTATTATATTAACTACCTTTTCAGGAATGATAGTCATTTCTGCCTTTTTTTTGTTTTCACTTTTTCCGGTTTTTTGGTGAAAATGAGGTGAAAAAGTGAAATATAAATATCTCTCTTTCTTTCAGGAACCTGGTGGCCTGCTAAAGCTGGCGGGTGATCAACGTAGCTGGGTGTGATATCTTTGACTGGATCATGACTCAGGAAAAGTCCGAATTTTCCGAAGGCGGGAAGCTGAGAAACCTGAATCTCCTGTTGGGGGCAAGACTCCCACGGACTACTGCCATATTGTCTTCCCGGACAGGAACTTCTTTGAATGGTTTGGTATATGTGTGGATAGTAAAACGAACTGTAACAGAATAATTCAGAAAAAAAGGCATTGCACCCTGGATAAAACCAAGCCTCAGGAGGGAGTTGAACCCCCGACCTGCTGATTACAAATCAGCCGCTATACCACTAAGCCACTGAGGCGCTCTACCCTATTTGTGCTCAGGGGGTAAAAAAGATGGCGATATGATCTGGTTACCCGTATGAGTCTGAGATAAAAAGAATCCAAAAAGAACCGAAGCCTCAGGAAGGAGTCGAACCTTCGACCTGCTGATTACAAATCAACCGCTATTCCACTAAGCCACTGAGGCGCCCATTTCAATCGGCTCTCAGGGGGTAAAGAATGTGGCGATATGATATCGCAGAATTCCATCCGGTGCCCCCCCTCTCCTTACCCATTCCAAATCCCTTTATGCCGTCAGAATCAGAATACTACATAATTATGGCACATCTGACTGTAGATATCGGAGGCAGACCCGGTCTGGACTGCCGGGGGGGCTTCTGTAAATACTGTTACTTCAAGGGGGGGTTCGCGAAGAAGAGGAACCCGAACCCCTGGCTGTAAATACTGCCTGCCGTTCGCTGTTGGGTGTGATTATTGCACCAATTTTGTCCGCGAACGCTACACCGGGTTCATGGATCTCCGGGATGTGGCAAATGATGTACTCGGCAACCTGCAGCTGATGGACGGCAACCTGGACCGGATCACAATATCCGGCGGCGGCGACCCGTCCTGTTACCCGGAATTCGAAGATCTGATGGATCTCCTAGGCAGCATGGGGGGGGTGCCCATCCATATCGGATACACCAGTGGGAAAGGGTTTGATGACCCTGCCCTTGCCGACCGGATGGTGGAACAGGGCCTCTCTGAAGTCTCATTCACCATCTTCTCGGTAAACCCGGAACTCCGCCGCGAATGGATGGGAGACCAGACACCGGAGGCGTCCCTTGCGGTACTGGGAAAACTTTGCCAGAAAATTGATGTCTATGCCGCAGCGCTCGTCATCCCCCCCGGTGTCAATGACGGCGAGGAACTGGAACGCACCTGTAAATGGCTGGAGGACAGGGGGGGTGCAAAAGGCCTCATCCTCATGCGGTTTGCGAACCGGGAGGAACAGGGACTGATTCTCAAAAACGGCCCCGTCGTCAAAGGCCAGCGGGTGCAGACCGTATCGGCGTTCCGTGACATGGTCACCGACATCAATGAACGCTACAATCTGCGCATCAATGGCACTCCCCCCCTCTGGGATCCGACCCTTGGGTCACCGTTTGCCATCCTCAACGAACCCGACCTTCTGGAAAAACTCCCGCGGGTAAAAAAACGGGCAAGCCTCATCTCCGGCGCCATCGCTGCCCGCTATGTGCAGGAAGTGCTTGATGCCTGTGGCAACCAGTCCTGGGTGGCCAGCCCGAAAAAAGAGATTGCGTGTCTCATCACCCGTGACGACCTGAAAGAGATTGACCTCTCCACTCTGGAAAAGGTCGTCATCATACCGGGCCGCTCATTCGTCCATGAAAAGGAGGCGGCAGATATACTCTCGGCAGACGGGGGGGTGAGACGGACGATCATCCGGGGGGGCCTGACACCCTCACCGCCGATGCGGAGACCTCCATGGGCATGACCCGCGATGAGGTGCTCCAGATGGAGATCGACGGGTTCTCCTCCCTCATCCACCTCATCAACCTGAACGGAATCTGAAAATAGATCTCGTTTGGATATTGCCTTTAACGGGGGGGCATACGTTTTTACCTGCACTTCTGGTTGAAGAGTTCTGCACAGTGCTCAATCTCGGATAAAATCTCTTCGCCGATGAGACCTTTCACCGTCTGTGCAAAGGGCTTCAGTTCTATGGGGCCGTTTTGCAATGTGCAGGAAACGCCCCCCCCGTCCCTACTCGGGTGGACATCGTAGACGCGGCCGTTTTCAAAGGTCACAAGCAGACCTTCATTCGTATATGTTATCTTTGCAGATCCTGTCATCTCTTCTTCACCTTGTATGAACCAGAGATTGTACCCCCCCGGATGGCTTCAATCTCTCTTTTCTGATACGGGGGGGTCAGTGGTTCCCTCCATGGAGGTGCTGGAGGTGTCGGATATGTGGGAAACCGCGATTGCGGGCAATCCATTTATTTTATCAAAATGAACACGGTTTTCTTTCTCACCGGTACATACTATTCTAATGAATCACCGGTACTCAGAGAGGATCTGTTCCACACAGAAATCCTTTATCCGTGAGATACTGAAGGTCACCGCAGATCCGGAGATCATCTCCTTTGCAGGCGGCCTTCCCAATCCCAATCTCATCGACGATGAGGGAATACAGAAAGCTGCAGCAGCACTACTGAAAGAGGACGGCAAGACCGCACTCCAGTACTCGACCACCGAAGGACACCCTCCCCCCCTGCGGGAATGGATTGCAGAACGCTACCGCACCCGCTACGGACTCTCCGTAAGCGCGGATCAAATTCTGATCACAAACGGCTCCCAGCAGTGTCTGGACCTCATCGGCAAGGTCTACCTTGATACCGGCGATTCGGTCATTGTTGAAGACCCCCCCGGATATCTGGGTGCCATCCAGTCGTTCTCTATGTTTCAGCCGGAATTCCTTTCGGTTCCCCTGAATGAGGAAGGGCCTGACCTGGCGTGCCTCACGAATGTCCTTGAGACGTCATCCGCCAAGTTCATGTACGGCATTCCGAACTCGCAGAACCCCCCTCCGGTATCACCTACTCGGAGAACCGGCGACGTGATCTCGCGGCCATCCTCTGTGAAAACGACATGCCGTTTGTGGAGGACGATGCATATGGGGAGCTTCAGTTTGACGGCGTCACAAGAAAACCGGTCAGTGCGTATATGGAAGGCGAAGGTATTCTGACGGGATCGTTTTCCAAGATCTTCTCGCCCGGCATGCGGATGGGATGGGTCTGTGCCCCCCCCAAAGAGGTGATGGAAAAGACCCTCATCGCAAAGCAGGCATCTGACCTGCACTCAAACTACCTGTGCCAGCGTATCCTGTCAAAATATCTGGAAACGAATGACATTGACGCCCATATCGCAGTTATAAACGAAGAGTACCGGAAACGTGCCGAGTGGATGGTCTCACAGATGGAGAAGTGCTTCCCGGACGATGTGCACTTCACCCGGCCGACCGGCGGGATGTTTATCTGGCTGACGCTTCCGGAAGGTGTCTCCTCAGGTGCACTCTTTGAAGCCGCCCTGAAACGCAAGGTGGCCATCCTGCCGGGCACGCCGTTCTATGCAGATGGCGGCGGTGACTCGACAGCGAGGATTAATTTCTCCAATGCGGACAAAGAGGATATTCTGGCAGGCATTGAGATTGTTGCCGAAGTGCTCGAAGAAATCCGCAGCACTCCTCAATAAATTTTTTTGGTCAGTGCCGGTTGCCTTTTTTCGGCCCGGACAAAGACCGTCAATTCTTACCATTTAATAATACCTGATGCACTACTTTTCCGGTAATGGTTAACCGAATCGGTATTATTGTTCTTGTGGGACTCTGCCTCTGTTTACTATCGGCAGGCTGCACCACTTCTGATGAACCTGCAGGCATGCCGGAAGACGCAAAGATGACAGCACTTCTGGAAAATGCAACAGCGGAAGTCTCTGTCGGCCTCTCTCAGTTGCAGGAGTGCAATGCAGAGAGTGCAGAGAAATTATCAAAAACTGGTATCACGGGCGATGCGGCAAACACACTCCTGCAGGAGAAACTTGTGGGGGGGACATCACCCTATCTCATCTCTTCACTGGTGATTGACCCTGAGGGCATCGTCACGGCGGCAGCACCGGCGCACTACGAAACCATTGTTGGCACCGACCTTGGCTACCAGCCTGAGGTGCAGTATGCACACGCGGTGAAAAAACCGGTGTTAAGCGGGATATTCATGCTTGAGGAAGGGTTTCCCGGTATCTCTATGAGTTATCCGGTATTTTCCGGTGACATCTATCTGGGATACACTGACCTCACCTTCGGCCGGAAGTTTTTTGCGCCAGTATTTCCGTCCCCCCCTCACGGAAGAAACCGGGTATGAGTTCATGGTGATGCAGACAGACGGCATGATACTCTATGAGACCAATGAAGAGGAAGTCGGAAAGAATGCACTCACTGACCCATCTACCAGTCAACAGAGATCCCGAAACTGGCAGAGACGATCGTTGCAGATCAATCCGGCCGGGGAGAATATACCTTCTGGGATATGGACTGGAAGGGGGAAGTTCAACGTGAACTTTACTGGTCAACGGTTCCATTCGGAGAAACCGAATGGAGAGTGGCAGTCATTCGCGACATCAGCACCAGTTCATCCCCCCCGACACCTGTGCCCACTCCGCGATCTGACGAGGTGCTGGATGCGGATATTTCCTCCATGACTGCCTTTGTCGGGGATGCAGCAGCCTTTGCGCAGCAGAACGAAAAATCCGTGGTCCTTGCAACCTTTAACGACCCGGAAGGGGGGGACTTCATTGACGGGGAATGCTACATCTTTGCCTACGATATGAACGGCACGACGCTTGCCCATCCCTACCAGCCGGGCGTTGTCGGTGAAGACCGGACGGCTTTGAAGGATGCAAACGGCCTTGAGATTCATCCGGGTTGCAGGGATATTGCGGCCCGTGGCGGCGGATACCTCTACTTTACCTTCCCGAATCCCTCGGAGAACTACCGGAATGAACTCAAGTTGGTCGCCATCCGACCGGTTGACGATACCTGGTATGTGGGTTCCGGCATCTATATTCCGGAGATGGATGTCGTGCTGAATCAGACAGCGATTGATTCCCTCGTTGCACGGGTGAAAGAGGCACAGACCTTTGCCCTCAATTCATCGGGATATGCGAACGATGGTGAACTCTTTGCAGCGATGAATGAGAAATTTGGAACCGGTGCAGACTACATATTCGCCTACGATATGAACGGCACCTGTCTCTCCCTCCCGTTCCAGCCGGAGATGGCGGGGGGGACGGATCGTCTGAACTTTACCGACGCCTATGGAGTAGAGGCAGTGAGACTGGAGATTGACGCTGCACAGCGGGGGGGGTGGCGGGTATGTGTATGTGGTTTGTGAGAATCCTGATACCGGGGGGGGATGAGGAGCTTAAGTTCTGTTATGTGCTGCCGGTGATGGATGAGTATTTTGTTGGGTCAGGGGGGGTGTACGCGGGTAAGGTTGTCTGATCCTCTTTTTCTTTTTCTGTTGCCCGTTAAGGATGTCTGCCTCCTGGATGATAATGGCCTGTCAGAATCATATACCTGGAAATAGTTGGGTGCAGAAAAGTGCAATTGTTGGAAAAATGACTGTCTTGTATGCAGGGGGGGGCCTAATTCCAATTTACCGGTGACTAAAAAACCCTTCAGACCTCGTATATCTCAGCAATTCGGTTCACAACCGAGAGCATATACCCTTTTTTAATAATACCCGCAATCTCTCCGGGCATCAGCCGGTCGATGCGCACATGGACTGTGAGAATACGGCGGATGGTCTCGGTCTCTGCCGCACAGAGGCGGGCCGGCTTTTCAAAATACCCGGTCACCTCATCCGTCCAACCCTGCCAGCGCGTGTTAATGAGCCAGTTATTGTCATAGAGCATCCGGACAAATTCGTTCACCGGCGGGCAGGTCCCGGTTTCCTGAACCTCATCCTCATGGCCCTCCAGGATTGCTGCTCCGTCTAAAAGCCCCCGGTAGGCAAGCACTGCCTCAAAATTCTCAGGAGTGGGTGTTTCTGATTCACGGTGCATTCAGGAATGTTGTGCACTGACCCGTGATAAATGGATTGAAAGTCTCCTCTCAATTAGAAATGTAAAGACAAACGATCCGTAAAAATGTATGCTGTCGATGGGATCCGAACCCACGACCTCCAGATGTCTCAGATAAAGCGCTCCGAAATTGCTCAAACCCTATGAGTCTGGCGCCCTAACCAACTAGGCCACGACAGCATGTGATTACGCACACAATGTGCACAATAAGGACGTCGCGTGGCGTATTAAATCTTCTGATATTGATTTGACGTCTTGGGGGGGACATTCATTATCCGAAAAGATATTTGCACTTCTTTTGTGTCGTCACTCTGGGTACATTCATGTTCTGTCACCTGGTTTCAGCCAATATCCATGATGGATAATTTGGTTTCCTTCCCGTTTGAAAGGCATGGCCCGGCCTCCGTATGGTGATTGAGTATCTGAATAGTGCAAAAAAATAGTGATTAAGACAGAATTACTCTGCTTTGTTCTGGGTCTGTGAGATATACACACTGACTGCGGCGGATATTGCCGCCGCTTCCTTGCCGTGGCGCAAGGAGTCTGCCAGGGTCTGCATACGAGTCTCTTCCTCCCGGAGGTAGCGGCTGAGATTCTCCTTCATATGCTCTTCCTGCAGGAAATGGGTGTGTGTGTCCCCTGCGATAAAGTGGCGGTTATTCATGATGGCGTGATGAAGCGGCAGAGTGGTCTGTACCCCAAGAATGACATACTCAAATATCGCCCTTCGCATGCGCTCGATGGATTCTGTTCTCGTACTCCCCCCCATCCACAGAGTTTTGATATCATCGAGTCATACATCGGCGGAATCGAGTAACCCATATGAATACCGGAATCCACCCGGATGCCCGGCCCTCCCGGAGAACGGTAGCGCACAATCTTGCCGGGGGGGTCCGCCTGGAAGTTATTCAGCGGGTCCTCCGCGTTGATCCGGCACTCGATCGCATGACCGTTCAGTTTCACATCATCCTGTTCAAACGGAATATCTTCCCCTGCAGCGATGGCAAGCTGCTGGCGTACCAGGTCAATGCCGGTCACCATCTCGGTGACCGTGTGTTCGACCTGCAGACGGGTGTTCATCTCCATGAAGTAATAGTCCCCCCCGTCTGCGTAGAGGAACTCCACCGTGCCTGCATTATAGTAGCCGGTGGCTTTCGTCACCTTCAGGGCCGACTCTGCCATCCGTTCACGGAGCTCATCGGTCATGATGGGGGGGCAGGGTGCCTCCTCGACCAGTTTCTGGTGGCGCCGCTGGATGGAACATTCACGGTCAAAGAGGTGAACCTGATTGCCGGACTGGTCTGCGAGCACCTGAAACTCGATGTGGCGCGGCTTGACCAGATATTTCTCGATAAAGACCGTGGGATCCCCCGAATGCGGACGCCGCGATACGCATACCCTTCTCGATTGCTTCCTCGAGGCCTGCCTCGTTCTCCACAATCTGCATGCCGATACCACCCCCCACCCGCTGATGCCTTGACAATAACCGGGTAGCCAATATTGGCAGAAATTTTCTTTGCATCGTCAAGGGTGGTGATCCCGTCCGGGGGGGTATAGGGCAGCACCGGGACTCCTGCCTCCTCCATCATATGCTTGGAGCCCAGTTTTGACCCCATCGCCTCGATGGAGCGCCAGGACGGGCCGATAAACGTCAGGTCTTCCTCTTCACACCGGCGGGCAAAGCCACTGTTTTCCGCAAGGAACCGTATCCGGGATGAATTGCCTCGGCACCGCTCTTCTTTGCGATATCGACGATGCGATCCTGATTAAGGTAACTCTTTGACGGATGTGCCTCTCCGACGAGAAACGATTCGTCAGCATACTTGACATGGAGGGAATGTTTGTCCGGTTCTGAGTAGATGGCAACCGTCTCAATCCCCATCTCACGGCAGGCACGCATCACGCGGATTGCAATCTCTCCGCGGTTTGCAACAAGCACTCTCTCGAAATACGTCATTCGATCACCAGCAGGACATCCCCGTTCTGGACCGCATCACCCACATCCACAAAGATGCTAGTGACCTTCCCATCTGCTGTTGAGACGATGGGGGGGTTCTCCATCTTCATTGCCTCAAGGACGACAAGAGTCTCTCCCTTCTTTACCTCGCGCGATTCGGGTTTCTATCTTCAGGACCATGCCCTGGATATTTGATTTGACTCCCCCCCCTTTGATTGCGGTCCGGGGGGGGATCTGTTTTGCCCCCCCAGTGGATGTGGCATCCCTGACCTCGCCGCCATCTACCGAGAGAATGCGGACTGCGAAAATCTCGCCGTCAACCTCAACGTCCATTGACGTGGGAATCGTACCTGGCTGTGCAGCCCCGGCATCCACCTTCCGTGGAATTATTTCAGCGTCCCGTTCGCCACGCAAAAACGATGGTGCAATCGCCGGATAGAGGATATAGGTGAGGATGTCCTCGTCCTTTGTGACAATACCCTCTTCTCTGGCCTCTGCTGCCATCTTCTCGTAGGCAGGTTCAAGGAGGTCTCCGGGCCTTCCGGTGAATGGCTCCTCATCGCCGATGATACGTGCCCGAATCTCAGTTGATATGGTGCCCGGTGGTTTTCCATAGAGGCCAAGCACATAATCCTTGACTTCCTTGGTCACATTCGAGTAGCGTTCACCGCCCATCAACACATTGAGAACCGCCTGGGTGCCCACAATCTGGCTGGTGGGCGTGACAAGCGGCGGATACCCGAGGTCTTTTCGTACCCGTGGTATCTCCTGGTGAACCTCTTCAATCCGGTCAAGCGCATCCTGTTCTTTCAGTTGCGAGACCAGATTTGATATCATACCGCCTGGCAGCTGATAGATCAGTACATCGCTGTCAATCCGTTCAGATATCGGATCCACCAGTGTCCCGTACTTGTCCTTGACTGAGAGGCAGATGTCTCTGACCGGACGGAGTTTCATCAGGTCAATGCCGGTGTCACGCGGTGTCCCGGTGAGGCTTGCCACAATACTCTCGGTCGGGGGGGCTGGGGACGTGCCCATTGAAAACGGGGACATCGCGGTATCCAGGATATCAACGCCTGCTTCGATTGCAGCCTGATAACTCATCGGTGATATGCCGCTGGTTGAATGGCTGTGGAGATCTACGGGTATGTCAATCTCCCGTTTAATCCCGGTGATGAGCCGGCGTGTCTCCTCCGGCATAATGAGGCCCGCCATGTCCTTGATGCAGATGGAATCACATTCGTGAGCATAGAGGTCCCGGGCCAGTTCAATGAAACCCTCGGTGGAGTGCACCGGCTGGTGGTATATGATATTGTGCCCTGCAGGTGTGCACCGATATTTTTCACCGCTTCCATTGATTTTTCCATATTGCGGATATCGTTGAGGGCGTCAAAAATACGGAAGACATCAACACCATTTCTGCCGGCGGCCTCCACGAACTTCTCCACTACATCGTCCGGATAATGTCGGTATCCGACAAGATTCTGTCCGCGCAGGAGCATCTGTATCGGGGTATTCGGAAGTACTTCCTTTAATGTGCGCAGGCGCTGCCACGGGTCATCGTTGAGGAACCGTATCGCGCTGTCAAATGTTGCCCCCCCTCCCCCCCAGGCTTCCACAGAGAAAAATCCGACAGAATCCATGGCATGCGCCAGTTCTGTCATGTCCTCTGTTTTGAGGCGGGTTGCAATCAAAGACTGGTGTGCATCCCTGAGGGTCGTGTCAGTAATTTTTACAGGATTGGCAGTAGTCATAAAACACCTCTATGGGGGGGCAGGATATTGATATTGTCGAGCCTTTACTAACTTGAGTTTAAATCTATAAATACCCAACGAATGATACGAAAACGGCAGCAATAATGAGGATTGAACTAAAAAAGGCGAAAATGTCGGTTTTTGAACAATGAAATGAGGGAGTGAATGTACCTCCTCCCTGGTATCCCCCCCGTGTCGCAAGTACCCGTCCCTGTTCCCGTGCCCGGTGGATTTGCATTAGGGTGAGAGTGAAGCCAAGGGGTATCAGGTCATAAACCGGCCCTCTGCTCCCTTTCAGCTTCAGGGCATTTCTGATGTCGCGGACGTCTTTTTCGATACGCCTGAGAGAGGAGACGGCCATCTCTGCCGTCAGCCCGAGGTCAAACCCGATGCGGTCACCGAAGGCCCAGACCGCGGTGTTCATCAGATCTCCTTCCCGTCCGCGCCCGAAGGCCCAGAATGCAATGAGGGTGACAACCGTCATCCGGAATCCATAGGATATGCCGTCACCGCCGAATGCTTCGGTGAACCCTGCGAAGAGCATGATCGCACCGAAAATAACTGTCGCGGCTACTCTCCCGGGAAGGTTGCGTTCATTGCGTGCCACGACCCCCCCCACCAGAGCGCCGCCAGTGCAGCACCGAGGACTGAACTGAAGGCAGCGCAGGAGAGGAGCAGGGTCGCTCCGATTCTCAGGCGTGCATCCTGCATAGGGCCTCCTTTGCATCCTGTAACCGGATATTCTCCGGGCGTGCGCCCTCTTCAAGGGCACGGGTGAGATACCGCGGGGGGGCTCCCTTCCATGCGGGAATCGCTTCGGGGGGGACTCTGCCCCCCCGACAGATCAACGTCCCCCCCACCTCGATTTCCCAGATGACGTCTGCTGCCGGAAGCACTGCCTGTTCATGCGTGAAGATGATCGTGACCGGGTGTCTCTTTTCTTCGATTGTGGCACAGACCCGTCTCTTCTCTTTGCAGTCCAGTCCCGCAAAGGGTTCGTCCAGTATCACTGCATCCCATGGGGGGGATCCGAGAAGGCAGGCCAGGTGCAGACGCTTGAGTTCCCCTCGTGACAGGGTGAGAGTCTTTCTGTCCTGCCTCCCCCCCTCAAGCCCGGACTTCCGGAGCGTCTCAGTGACCGGAAGGTGCCATGACCGGATCTCGTCCTTGACCAGAAATCCGGTCACATGATATTCAGGGAACTGCATGGAGAGGCTGAGGCGCGATACGCCTTCGCGGACGATTCGTCCGGATGCCGGTTCAAATATACCGGCCAGGGCGGATGCAAGGGTTGTCTTTCCGCTTCCCACGGGCCCGGTGACCAGGTGCACACCCTCCCCCCCGAAGATGCCGTTGGCACTGAGCGTCCACTCCCCCCCATGCGAAAGGGAGAGTTTGTCTGCGTTCAGATGCATTCCGCAATCCTCCATAACGACGGGTACATCTCCGTCTCAGACAAATGTTCGAATACCTCGTCAGGGTGCCGGAATAACGGGGGCGACCGTGGGCGAAGTATACTACCCGGTCAGCGCGGGCTGCGGTATCCATGTTTTGTGTGCACTGGAGAATGCAGGGTGCCGGCCTCCTGCGTATGATCGTTTCCAGAGTGTCTGCTGCGTTCCGGTCCAGGTGGGTATCGGTCTCGTCAAGTATGAGCAATTCAGGAGAGAGGACAAGGGCTGCGGCACAGGCAACCATGACCTTCTCTCCGCCGGAGAGTGTGTGACTGGTGCGGGAGCACAGATGTCCGATTCCCATCTCCGAGAGCACCGCACGGACCGCCGGTCCGATGGCATCTGCTGGCGTTCTCTGGAACCGGAGTCCGGATGCGACTTCGTCAGCGACGCTCCGGAATACGAGATTATTGTCCGGAACCTCGCCGACCCATCCGGTATGCACCGCACGCGGCTCTTTTCCTGATATGGTGAGCGTTCCCTGGTGTGGGAGTTCAATGCCTGCACAGAGTTTTAAGAATGTGGTCTTTCCACTGCCGTTCTGGCCGATGATGGCGGTATGTCCCGGTTCAATATGGAGGGACTCAATCTTTAGTAACCGGTGGTGTAGGTTTTGTGCATGAATCATCAGATGCGTTCTCCGATAATAAACGCGGCAATCCCCCCCTTAAGTACATCTCCTGCAACGAACGGCACCACGCCAAGCAGCACCGCCTGTGCCAGCGCCATGCCTGTAGAGTATGACATCCAGGTGATGCCGAAGAGGTAGATGATGAGGGTGGCTGCAGCAATTCCCCCCCCGGCACGTATGATTCGGTTTTCCTGTTCATAGGCAAGGCCCGCCACCAAGACTGCGGGGATAAATCCGATCAGGTAGCCACCGGTTGGACCCATGAGTACCCCCCCGATGCCCGCAAGGCCATTGTGAAAGACTGGCATATTCAGGATTCCCAAAAGCAGGTATACGCCAACAGGCAGGAGGGCATACCGCCCCCCCATCACAACTGCCGCCAACAGAACAAAAAAGGTCTGCAGGGTAACGGGTATCGGAGGGATGGGCAGAGATACCCATCCGCCCACGGCGATCAGGGCGACAAATGCCGCCGTCAGGGATACCTGATAACTTCGTTTTTCATCACCGTACATGTCAACCAGACATTATTTGCAGGTTGACAAGAAAAAGGTTCAGGCCGGGGTGCAGTCCCCCCCGGAGAATATACGCTCAACCTTGCCGTTATCGCGCCGCACAATCAGTGCGCCGTATTCGTCGATGTCAATTGCGATGCCTTCAAAGGATTTGCGGGGGGTTTTGATCTTCACCCGTTTGTCCAGTGTCAGTGACAGGCTCTTCCACTCACGCACAATGGATTCATATTCCCCCCCTGTTTCAATCAGCCGTAACCGCCGTTCAAACTCACGCAGCAGGTATGCAAGGAACGCGGCCCGGTCAATGGGTTCGCCATATTCGGTCTGGAGCGATGTGATGGGAGTCCCCCCCAGGTCTCCTGGAAGGGACTGGGAGGGACGTTTGCGTCGATGCCTATCCCCCCCAGAATGCAGTGTTTGACGTCCTCTGCTTCTGCGGATATTTCAAGCAGTATCCCTGCCACTTTCCGGTCACCGATGTAGATGTCATTGGGCCACTTGATGAGGGCACCTATCCCGTAGAGTTTCCGTATCGTCCGGACAAGCGCGATGGAACCGGCCATTGTTACCATAAAAACATGGTCAATGGGAATCTCCGGTTTCAGGATGATGGTTGTCCAGATCCCTCCGGGAGGGGAGACCCAGTGTCGTCCGAGACGCCCGATGCCGCCCGACTGCTCTTCTGCGACGATCACGGTTCCGTTCAGTTCTGTGGCAGGGGGGGTCTTTGCACAGAGTTCCTTTGCAATCAGGATGGTGGAAGGAACGGATGAGTAATATTCAATTCTCTGTCCAATGATATCTGTCTTCAGGTGCCGCTTTATTTCGTATGGGACAAGCCTGTCTGTGCGCCTGATCAGGCGATACCCTGCAGGCCGGGATGCATCAATTTCATACCCCCCCGTTCACGCAGTTCTTTGATATTTTTCCAGACTGCTGACCGTGTCACACCGGTCTTTTTACTGATCTCTTCACCGGAGATGGCTTCTCCGGATTCTTCAAGAATGCTGAGTATCTGGTTTGCGGTCGTATTCATAGTGTCATCACTTCTTTGCTGCTACGGCTTCAGTGGGGGGGAGGGGGGGCAGGGGGGGTCTTTGCCGCAGACCTGTTTGAGAATTGTCGACTGGTGTTCCATAAGGGTCGCAAGGTCAAAGATGCCGGTGATGTCCACCAGCCCGATGGCAGCGATCACCTCCCTGTCATGATTATGGATCGGGGGGGCCACCACAACCGGTACGTTTGCATACGCACCGGTCTTCGGAACAGTTTTTATCAGATGGTTCTTCCTCATTGCCAGTTCAAGAACCGGTCCGGTATATGCATCATCAACTACCACGCCCTCCTCAATCCTCACTCCGGGATTGTTCAGGGACCGTGCGGTAACAGGCAGGCGGTTAATGATTTCATGGATTGCAAGGGCAACCCCGACAAGGTCGCCTGCTTCTGAATCTGCGGAGATGATATAGTCACTCATGGAAAACACCTGGAAGTTCGGTACCAAAAAGATAGAATGACAGAATGTTAAAATAAGGTTTCGCTTTCAGAGGTGCAAAAATGGCGCAAAAACCCACGTGAGGGATACTCATGTATGGTTGTTACAACAACGGTCCCCCCCTCTCCCACCGGGTAGGAGACCATGATCGCCTTGCCGTCATCCGTCTGTGCCAGAACATCTCCTTCGGGGGTTTTTGATGTAGCCGTCACAGTCGACGTCACTGGTATCAAAATCTTCAAGAATGGTGGAGAGAGGGCCCGCCCCCCCGTCAACGGTCACCGGGCTCGCGAAGTATTCGCTCACATACGTAACCGGGACCGGCAGCCAGTCATAGCGATCGGTTTCCGTCGACATGGCCCCCCCAAAGACAATGACACGACCGCCTTTTTTCAGGAATTTGTTGATTCTTCCGGAAGATGCCCTGAGTGCCGGAAGAAGGCCGGAATATGCCGAGTTTCCGAACCCCCCCGTCGATGATGAGGGAAACCAGGTTTCCCCCCCGAAAATAGGGTGCCCCCCCCATCATCTGTGGCGTGATCAGTTCACAGTTGATGCCGGTGTCTTCGATATATCTGATAAATGGCACGGAACATTCCCATGCCAGTCCTGTTTTCTGTATCATCCTTTGATTACTCCGATGGGATTCAGGCGGGCAACCCGTGCGATATACCTGCTTCATGGACCACTTTTACCACTTCTCCTGATGGTTTGTAGGCATTTGGGGCTTCTTCTGCGATAGATCCGGCGGATGGTGCGAGAACGGTGATGCCGTTTCTTCCGAGAGTTTCCTGGATGCTCTCTCCGGTGGCCTGTTTCTTTGCCTGTGACCGTGAAAGAACCCGGCCTGCACCGTGGCAGGTGCTGCCGAATGTCTTCTCCATGGCGCCCGTGGTTCCTTTCAACAGATATGATGAACTCCCCCCCATGCTTCCGGGGGGGATAATGACCGGCTGACCAATTGTATCACAGCCCGGCGGCAGGTCATGGGTGCCCGGCCCGAATGCCCGGGTCGCGCCCTTCCGGTGCACGCAGAGTGTCGTGCGCTTTCCGTCCACCATATGTTCCTCAATCTTTGCGACATTGTGGGTCACATCATAGACCAGCGGCATCTCCTCGGCCGACAGGGAAAATGCCCGGGAGAATACCTCACGTGTCAGATGCATGATCATCTGGCGGTTGGCCCATGCATAGTTTGCAGCGCATGCCATTGCCGAAAGATATGCCTCTCCTTCGGGGCTGGTCAGAGGCGCACATGCGAGCTGTTTGTCGGCAAGAGGAATGTGATATTTCTTTGATGCATCCTCCAGCGTCTTCAGGTGGTCGGTGCAGATCTGATGCCCCAGCCCCCCCGCGACCCGCAGTGATCATGATGCATATCTGCCCGGCCTCAATACCGAATGCCTGCGCTGCCTCCGGGTCAAAGATCTCCTCCACACACTGAATTTCAAGAAAGTGATTGCCTGAACCAAGCGTGCCGCACTGTGGCCTACCGCGTTTGCGCGCCTTCTGGCTGACGTGTGATATGTCGGCACCTTCGATGTGGCCCTGCTCCTCGCACCAGAGGAGGTCACGTTCGGTGCCATAGCCTTCCTCGACCGTCCACCGGGCACCTTCGGTCATGATTCTGTTGAGGTCACGGTCTGATGCGGTGATGCAGCTTTTTGTCCCGACACCCGTCGGCACGGTTGTATAGAGTTCCTGCAGCACTTTTTTTACCTGCTTCAGGTCACTGCGATGCAGCGGGGGGGTTGCCATAAGGCGCACGCCGCAGTTGATATCAAATCCAACCCCTCCGGGGGGGGAGATGATCCCTTCGTCCATGGTGAAGGCTCCCACACCCCCCCGATGGGAAACCCGTAGCCCCCCCAGTGGATATCCGGCATTGCAAGGGAATGTTTACAGATCCCAGGCAGTGTTGCGATATTTGC
This sequence comes from Methanogenium cariaci JCM 10550, assembly GCF_001315945.1. GTDB lineage: Archaea > Halobacteriota > Methanomicrobia > Methanomicrobiales > Methanomicrobiaceae > Methanogenium > Methanogenium cariaci. The sequence goes on from NZ_BBBG01000005.1 coordinate 30,869, forward strand.
AAGCTGCGTTACTGCTCCCTCTTCTAGGGTGCCCATTAGCTGTTGTGAGAGATAAAACCGGCCCGGTACCCGCATGTCCGGAACGGTGCCAATGGGAAGCTCCCATTCGTATTCTCCTTTCCGTATTATTTTTTCCATCATTTTCTGCCACTCTCTTTTATTTATACATCAAAGAGAACCAACGTAGACCATCCTTCGTCAGTCCTCGTTATATCCATTCCTGAAAGGGATATTCCCTTTACTTCGGTCCCTCCCGCATGCGCTTCCCTGCGGAAGGCTCCCCCCCGAAGAGCTCTGCGGAAAGACCGGAGGAAGTGAAGGTAACTTCTGCCCGGCAGAGTGCCACACATTCAACCTCTGCGTAAAAAAGGATTTCTGAGAGGAATTCATGAAGCAGGCGTTCCCCCCCGTCATCTTCATTGAGAGTAAAATGAATCGTGACCTCTTCATTTGCGCAGGAAGGAAACATCACCGAAAAAAGAGCGTGTGCTGCTTCTTCAAAGAGTTCTTTCCTGGTTGCACCGCAGACATGCATCAGGACGTCTGCGGTGTGTTCGCGTTCAGAAAATGGCATTGTCCTTCTCCCTGAGTTCTTAGAGATAATCACAGTATGCAGGAATCATATCCATATCGATTCTGTCAAGGTACCTGGCCTGGTATATGGAGACGTAAATGATGTTGTCCCCCCCGATATATATCTCATAATCGGATGGTTTCGGGGGTTTTACAGAGGTGGAAAGGAGAATGGGTCCTCCGCAGGATGTACATACCCTGAAATCAATATTTCTCTGAAGAATATAGGATTTAACGTCATCAGAGACAACAATATCGTGCCCGGCGGCGCAATTGTCATCAGAATTTTCCATTATCTTAACAGGTTGAATACCGGGGTAAAAATAGGTTTTGTTGAGGCAGCAAGGTCATACTGCCAGTATCAGTGTGCTGACCATGTCCGTATACTTGTCCCTGAGCGTATAGACACTGGTGGAATTGTCATTTCTCTTCTGCACACTGAGAATTCCAATACGTGACGCAACAGTCCCGATCATTGACGCAATGGACTGAAGGCTGACGGTAAATTTTGTTTTCAGCTGTTCAAATGCCTCCGGGATGGTAACGGATCTGGTTTTTATAAAGAGACTCAGGAGTTCATGTCGAATACCTGACGTGTCCCGTTTAAGATATCCTTTTAAACGGCGTTCTATCTCGTGCTTCAGATCAGCCGCAGATCGCATACACGGTCTTTTGAACGAATGGTATTTAGTTTTATCGAATTGATAGTGATTAATCGTGATCAATTGTTCGGTAACGGAGTTTAACAAAAATGTATCTGAAATCTGCGTCATCCTTCGAATCATATCACCAAAAGTAGGGAATCCGGTTGACTTCAGCTACGTGAAGCATCATATTTAATCTCTTTATTTCCCAATATTTCTCTGTATGAAATTTCCAGACTATGATATCAGTAAGTATACGGTCCGGCAGCTGGTTGCCCTGCCGATCGCATTACTGGTAATCTCGCTTCTTTTCCTTGGGTTCAATACCTCATGACAGGTATGCCTGTCGACCCGGGAATTGATTTTGCAGGAGGTGTTGCGGTGACGATACCGCCGACAACAGATTCTCAGGCAGTTGTTGAAGGATATTTCTCTGAATACCCTCTGAAAAGTGTTGGAGACGGGGGGGTAAACGGAGGATATTATGTGGTATTTGAGTATATGCCTGATGATGAGTTTCTCTCATTGTCCAAAGTGATTAATGAACATTATCCTGATGCAAAGGTCGATCAGATTGGAGAGACGTTTGGAAAGACCCTGCAGGCACAGGCACTCTGGCACTCCTCTTCTCGTTTATCGGGATGGCCATTGTGGTATTCATTGTCTTTAAAAACTTTGTACCGTCCATCGCTGTGGTAATCTCAGCATTCTCTGATATTGTCATCACCGCGGCACTCATGGATATGGTCGGCATTACCCTTACGCTTGGAACAACAGCCGCCCTTTTGATGTTGATCGGTTACTCGGTAGACAGTGACATTCTCTTAACGACCCGTGTCCTGAAACGGAAAGGAAAGTTTTCCGATAAGATGCAGGGCGCATTTCGTACCGGGTTTACCATGACATCCACCACCATCAGTGCGGTTGCACTCATGTTCATTGTCTCATGGATTGGGCAGATCGATGTGATTCGCGACATTTCCGCGGTCCTTTTACTTGGACTGTTCGTTGATCTGATGAATACCTGGATGCTGAATGCCGGAATTTTAACCGGATATGCAGGAGGTGACAAACGATGAGTGACGATACCACCAGTGGTCTGATTACCACCCTGAAAGACTGGCGTGTTGCTGTGATGCTTCTCTTAGTGGTATTCTCGGTTGTGAGCATCTATGTGATTCCGCCGGGTATATCCAACGGGATGACCGGAAACCTTCAGCTCGGACTTGACCTTGAAGGCGGTTCGTGGATTCAGCTTTCATTCCAGTCAGAAGTAGTTCGGTTTGATACCGATGAAAATCCGGAAGCCTTTGCGGCACGCATCGGAGAGGCACTGGATGCAGAAGTATTCCTCTTTGAAGAGGACCGGCTGGAGATACGTGCGCCGTTTACCCGTGAAGAACTGGAACCGGTCTTTGCAGAGAACGGCGGATCCATTGTCACCTATGAAAATGGTGTATCAAAGGATACTGCTGACCAGATTAAGCTGATCTTAGAGAATAAGGTCAATAATCTCGGAACAAAGGACGCACGCATCAATACGATCACCGGCCTGAACGGGGGGGTGACCCAGTATATCAGGCTTGAACTTGCGGGTGTTGACATCGCAACCGCCCAGGAGATTGTGGGTGCGCAGGGTAAGTTTGAGATACGGATTCAGACTATCGGGAATGAGACAGAACACGTGCTCTACGGTGACTCCATCAAGAGTGTCTCCACACCGACACAGAGTCCGCCGGGCAGTGACGTATGGGGAGTCGGGTTTACTCTCAGTCAGGAGGGTGCCGTTGCATTCCGTGAGGCTGCAAATACCCACGGTGCCACAAGCAATCCGGATGCTCATGAGATCATGATGCTTCTCGACGATGAGATCGTCTACAGCGCAAGCCTGAATCCCCCCCAGCTGGCAGCAGAACTGAAGACCGCTCCGGTCCGTGAACTGCGTGCAACGACCGGTGCCGGTGAGGAAGGGCTTGAAGACGCAAAGAAGCTTGAAATTCACCTGCGTGCCGGTGCACTTCCGGTCGATGTACAGATTGCCGGATCCGGTACCGTCTCTGCAAGTCTGGGTGAGCACTTTAAGGTAATGTCGGTTATTGCAGGCATTCTTGCCTCATGGCTGTTGCTGCCACGGTATACTACTGGTATCGTGAACCGGCGATTGTGCTTCCGATGATCGGGACCAACATTGCAGAAATCATTATTCTGCTGGGTATTGCGACCTATCTGCAGCAGCTGGACCTTGCCAGTATCGCCGGTCTTATTGCGGTGCTGGGAACCGGTATTGACCAGCTGGTGGTTATTACCGATGAGGTCATCTATGAGGGCCGTGTCCCGTCACAGAATCTCTACCTGAAACGGTTTAACCGTGCACTGGGTATTATCATGGTGGCGGCCTGCACGACGGTCATCGCGATGCTGCCTTTAGCAGTAATGGACCTTGCAAACCTGCGTGGATTTGCCATTATCACCATTCTGGGTGTGCTGATTGGTGTGCTGATCACCCGGCCTGCCTATGGTAAGATCATTATGGCAATTATGTCAAAAAAACCAAGTGACCGCTGATATCTGCGGTCACCCATCACAATATTTATATTTCTCTTATCCTCACAAGTGCATGAGGAATTTTTATGGCAAAACCAGTGTTGATGGATTTTTTGCAGTATGGTGCGGACCCTGCAAACTTCAGACTCCCGAACTTGAGAAACTCAAAGAGATGATGGGAGATGCAGTTGAGATAAAGAAAATTGATGTGGACGATAACCACGATCTTGCACAGAAGTACGGGATTATGGTTGTGCCGACGCTGATTATCGAGAAGGACGGGTGGTAAAGGAGCGTCTGGAAGGCGTGACTCCGGCGGATTCGCTCAGGCGTATGCTTGAACCCCCCCTGACTGAATAGGTCGTATGATTCCGGAGGAAGAGAGGGCAGAACAGATGATCATCCATTTTCAGGGATTATATGGTGATATTACGTGGTGGCCGGGCGACCCTGAAGAAGTGATGATCGGTGCTGTTTTGACCCAGCAGACCCGCTGGGAGAATGTTGAGACTGCACTCAAACGTCTGCGCGAGGCAGGCATCTGTTCTCTGTCAGGAATAGAAGGTTCTTCTGACCAAAGCCTTGAGGAAGCGATCTTTCCTACCGGATTTTACCGGATAAAGCGTGAGCGACTGCAATGTCTGGCATCAGCGGTTCTCTCCTGCGGCGGGACGAAATCCCTGAAGGAGTACCCGACGCCCCCCCGCCTGCGCGCCTTTTTTCTTGCGATAAAGGGCGTGGGCCCGGAGACGGCGGACAGTATTCTCTGTTACGGATTTAGCCGTCCGGTCTTTGTTATGGATGCCTATACCCGCCGGGTCTGTGCCTGTGCGGGCATCTCCCGGACCGGTCGCGATCTGCAGGCACTCTTCCAGTGCCTGCTGCCGGAAGAACACCGGGCCCACCAGCAGTGCCATGCCTGGTTTGTTGAATATGCGAAACATTACTGTGGAAAAAAGAGGTGTGAAGAATGCATGATACCGAATTTCTGAATATTGGGACGCGGCTTCATCAGGAAGGACTGGTGACGTCGGTCTTTGGGAATATGAGCCGCCGCGGGGAAGGCGGATTTGAAATCACCCCCCCGACCGGTTCGTTTCTGGATGCTCCTGCCCGGCTGGTTTTTGTCTCGGATGAGGGTGTTGCAGAGGCAGGTGCATCCAGTGAATACCGTGTCCACCTGCAGGCCTACCAAAAAACAGATGCAGCGGCCATCGTCCATGCCCATCCTCCGTATGCAGTGGCCCTCTCGCTCTCCTGTGATGCCATTGTCCCTGCCGACAGCGAGGGGGGGAAGATGCTTTTGCCAAGGATTCCGGTCGTTGACGGAGAACCGGGAACAGATGAGCTTGCGGAAAATATTGGCACGGCACTGGTCTCTTCCCCCCCCTTGTCATTGCACGGGGGGGACATGGGACCTTTGCACGGGCAGAGACACTCGTGGATGCTTATATCCTGACGGCCGTTGCCGAACATGCCGCCCGGATACTCATCTATTCCGGCGGCCTCTGATGTTTGAGGCTCTGAATCTCCCGCCTGAGTTCCTGCTGGTTTGAAAGCATAATATCGCTCAGGATGCCGAACATAAAGACCTGTAGTCCCCCCATGACGAGAAGGGCCGTGAGGATGGTTAAGGGCAGGTGTTCGGTACCGTTCAGCCATTCATAGAGGACGTAGAGGCCGGTCAGTCCTCCCAGAATGCTGATGACCCCGCCGATCATCCGAAATAAAACATCGGGTTGCTGCGTTTTGCAAGGCGGTAGAGGGTGGTGATGATTTTTGCCCCGTCATGGAATGGCCGAAGTTTTGTGGCAGTCCCCCCCGGCCGTTTCACATAATGAACAGGGACTACTTTGATCTTCTGCTGGTTGCGGATGGACTCGGATGCTATCTCTGTCTCGATGCCGAATCCCTCTTCCCGGAGGTGCATCTGCCGGATGCTTTCAAGCGTGAATGCCCGGTATCCGGAGAGGATGTCGGCCAGATAACGGCCATGAGCCATCCGGAAGAGATCATTGATTATTTTATTGCCAAAGAGATTGAGGCGTGAGAGTGCATCTTTATCCGGAAACTCCAGCCGGTTTCCGATGACATGGTCACATCCTGCAAAGAGGGGGGGTTCGAGCATCAGTTCCGCATCCTCCGGGAGATAGGTCATGTCCCCCCCGTCCAGCATCAGGATGTAGGGAAACCGGAAATGTTCAATGCTCTCGATGATCGCATTTCCCTTGCCGCGTGACTGCTGGAGCACCACCTCGGCACCGGCTTTTTCTGCAATCTCCGCAGTCCGGTCACTACTGTTCCCGTCTATGACAAAAATATGGGAGTAGCCCAGTTCTCTGAACCGGGATATGAGTTCTCCGATCGTCGGCTCCTCGTTAAGGGTCGGAATAAAAATACAGACCTGACTGCGGTCGATAATCATCGTATATAGGCTTTGTCGTCACTCAGATATAGCCTTGAAGGTTCCTGCGGTGCAGATCTGCACACGATCAGTGGTTATGTCCCTGACGTTTCAGTTCCTCTGATTTTTTTATGGAACACTCTTCGCACCGGAACTCCGGTTCCGGATCATTCGAGCGGTCATAAGATTCTGCCCTGACCAGCCGGTATCCCCGTGTCACTTTTCCGCAGTCAACACAGCAGATATTCTCCTTTACTTCCCATTGCGCATCCAGCGTCTCTGAGGTGAAGATGAATCGGTCGACCCAGAAGAACATGAGGCCGCCAATCAGGTTCGCCACAATTGCTGCCACAAGGGCGCCCATTGATGCCAGTACGATGCCCACTCCTGCAAGAATTGGCGTGGACAACTGCCATCTGACAAGATAAAGCCCATACCGTTTGAGGTTTACCTTCATTGCGCAACATTTGTTGCTGAATGTATATGAACCCCCCCGTTTTTGCGGAAAGGTTTATGCCTGCATAGAATCTCGTGAAATCACCGTATCGGTTGCCGTTTCGATAATGTCGACCCTGATGATATCTCCCGGATGAATAAACCCGTTTGAAAGATCCATTATCAACATCTGGTTATAGTTCCATATGCCACTACGCCCGCCCTGTCCCTTGAGTTTCTCTACCCCGTTGTGGACAGTATTGATGAAGTCCGTGATAGAGAGGGTCTCAATGGTACAGGGGGGGAGTAGTTCCCCGTTGCAGTATATCTTTGCGGAGAGTTCCCTGTTCTGAAAATCTTTTTTGACAATATTTCTCAGGTAGATCCCGCTTTCAAAGGTTGGTGGTATACTCTTGATGGAGGTGATGCTGAAGATGACCGGGGGGGGTTCGGGATATTCCCAGTCCAGTTCAGGCAGATGAATGGACTGCAGGATAAAAATGGCGGCGATGACCATGATGATCACCATCAGCAGGTGTCCTATCATATGCGATGCTGCATGCTCACTCTCATCGGGCATACATGATGATCAAAGAAAAAATGAGTGATAAATGTTTCTATTTATCTTCGTACTCCTCGAGAGCGAGCTGGTACATCCAGTCGAGGAGCAGGGGGCAGACAAGCACTTCGCACTCTTCTTCACAGCAGATGCAGGAAGAAGTTCTCCGCCTGCAATCAGAAGCGCCGGGTCAACTGCAGGTCTTTTTGCTTTCAGGAGGTAGGTCCTCTGACCCTCTCTCCGGTATTCAATCCGTTCAACTTTCCCATCGTCAAGGAGTCCTTTCAGGACACGCGAGCATTTCCTGCTGTCGATTTCGAGCAGTTTCCAGAGTTCACTCTGGAGTACCCCCCCTTCCGGGTGCAACTGAATTTCTTTGAGTGCTTTTTCTGCAAGGTCTGTCATATTACTAAGCCTTTCAGAGGACTGGTGCAATTGTCAGAATGTTGCTTCCCCCTGATAACAACAGTTCCCAGTGTCCTTCCTCTCTGGCCGTTTGTATATTCACTTGTCTGGTCCATCTGTATATTCAGGTGCTCGTCCACTGCGACGAGCCGCCCATGAAGCATCCGCTGATCGTCTTTAATTTCAACAGTAATCTGAGAATCCACGAGAGCGAATACTTTCTTGATCGGGAGGACAATACTGTTTACCATCTTCATTTAAGTGGGGTTATACTATAGTTAAACTTTTCTTTGGACCCATGTTCGTGGCAGGATGAGAGGTGGCTCTTCCTGCCGTGTGTGGGTGTTGGAGATGGATTTAATTATGCTCTTTCATGCAGGATTCTGCTGCATCAATGAGACTTTTACTGCCCACGTAAATCGGTGTGCGGTGGTCAGGTTTTTCTGGCAGAACCGTAAGGAGATCCTGTGTGCCGTCGCTGATTGCTCCGCCTGCCTGTTTTGCAATGAATCCGATGGGGTTGGCCTCAAAGACCAGCCGGAGTTTTCCTTCGGGTTTTCCCCCCCGGGCTGCCGGGTAGCAGTAGATTCCGCCGTATGTCAGAATCTGGTGGAAATCGGCGACAAACGATCCGGAATATCTGAGTTTCCCGCCCTTTTGCTCACAGAGGCTGATGAAATCGTGGTGCCCCGGAAGCCATTCGTTCCGGATGCCACCGCTTCCGAAGAGCGTTCCTTCGGGTATTCGGACATTCTCTTTCAGGAGCACAAAGATGCCGTCTGAATCGAGGGCAAAGGTGTATACCCCCGCCTCCCACCGTGATGGTAAGGACGGTCATCGGTCCGTAGAGCATATACATGGCAACGGCGAGATCCTCTCCTTTCTGCAGGGCATCCCCTCCCCGGTAGATGCCGACGATCGTGCCGACGGCGAGGTTGACCTGAATCAGGGACGATCCGTCAAGAGGATCCATCACCACTGCATAATCGCCAAATGCATCGGGAAACCGGACGATGTCCGCCTGTTCCTCTGATGCGATTGCCTTTACAAATCCGGATTTCCCAGAACGGATATGATATGATCGTCTGCCCATTTGTCAAGGGCTGCCTGTTCTTCTCCGTAGGTGTTCTCGGTTCCTGCATACGACTGGTTGTCAATGAATGCATCCCGAATGGGAATGGACTGGTAGGCGATGAGCTCAATGAGGTCTTTGAGCGGTTCCTCACATGCAGTCTCATCGAGGTATTGCCGCAGGGTCTTCATGCATCGTGATATATCTGCAGTGGTAATTATCCGTTCCCCCCCTATTTTCCGTGATCAGGCCTCATCTCTGCTGTCGGAATCAGCAGTCCCTTCTTTGGTATAATCTTGTTTTTTTTGTATGTGAGCTCGATTACGCCGTTTTTGAATGTGTGGGCGAGGGATTTTTGCATGGCTCCTTCTGCCGGGTATGCCGCGCGGTAGGTGATGTCCCCCCCTGCACGCGCCGAGAGAGTGATCACTTCCCCGTCAAGGGTGTAGCTGATCTCTTCCGAAACCGTGCCCGGAAGTTCTGTGGTGATGGTCACGCAGTCCTGGTGTTCATGGCGTTCAAAGACCGGTTCGCGTATATTCGGATCCCTTCTCTCCGTCCGGGTCTCCGTTTCCATGCTTTTCGGCAGACACGCTGCAGCGATGATAATATTGATCTCTCCGGTCAGCATCTCGCTGGTATTCATCGTTTCTTCAAAGAGTCTGCGCATCAGTTCGGTGAACTGGTTGACCCGTTCGTCCTGTTCTTTTGTCATGATATTCACCTATTTTGTTTTTGTTCAGGATTCCAAAAGCTGTTCCAGAGCGTTCGTCTGTTCCTTTATTGCGGAGAAATTCTTCTTCATCTTTCCAAATGTGGCACTTCTGAGTTTCTTTCGGGCTTCCTGAACGGCTGCATTGTCCTGGTGGCCGAATCCTGCACGGGTGAGTGTCGAGCCTGCCTTTTCCAGGACCGAACGTTCCTCCTCATGATAGATGATGCCCCATGCAAGCCGTTCGTTCTTTTCGATGGCCTCTTGGTCCAGGGTTGCCTTCACGTTCTTCATCGCAGTTTCAAAGTGCTTCTTTGTCACCCGCACGTTGGCCAGTGCGTCGCTGCGTTCAGTCTCATTCTTTTTTGCCATTGCCGTGATGAATTCCCGCATTGCATTGAGTTTTGCCTCCCTGATGAGTGCCTCGATATCAGCACCGACATACCCTTCCGTTGCGTCCACCAGTGCCCCGGTATTGACGTCGCCTGCAAGGACGGATTCATCCCTGCCCATGTAAACGGCAAAGATTTTTTTGCGTGAATCTTTGTCGGGCGGGGGGGGCACATAGACCGCCCGGTCAAACCGTCCGGGGCGCATCATCGCATCGTCAAGCATATCCGGACGGTTCGTCGCACCGAGGATGGTGACATTGTTTAACTCTTCGAGCCCGTCGAGTTCGGTCAGGATCTGGCTGACCACGCTCTCGGTGACGTGGGACGAACCCTCGTAACTACCCCCCCGCCTCGGAAGCAGTGCGTCAATCTCGTCAAAGAAGATGATGGAAGGTGCTGCCTGACGTGCCTTCCGGAAGATGTCACGGATGCCTTTCTCAGATTCTCCGACCCACTTTGAGAGGAGTTCCGGGCCCTTTATGGAGATGAAATTACATTCACTCTCGTTGGCGACTGCCTTTGCAAGCATGGTTTTGCCAGTACCCGGCGGGCCGAAGAGCAGGATGCCGGACGGTGGGCGGGTGCCAAGCCGCTCGAAGACCTCCGGGTACTTCAGCGGCCATTCAACCGCTTCCGTGAGTTCAGCCTTGATATCCTCAAGACCGCCCACATCATCCCAGGTGACCTCCGGGATCTCAACAAGCACCTCGCGCATCGCAGAGGGCTCGACATTGCTGAGGGCCGCCTCAAAGTCATCGCGGGTTACCCGCAGGGTGTCGAGAATCGCAAGCGGTATCTCCTCATCCATCCGGATGCCCACCATGCTCTTGCGCAGGGCATGCATCGCGGCTTCCTTCACCAGAAGCGCGATGTCGGCACCGACAAACCCGTGAGTGGCTGCGGCGTAGGGCTTTAGGAACTTCTTCCGGCGGCGTTCCTCATCGCTGCTTCCTTCCCCCCCTTCCCCCCCTACATGATCCTCTTCGGTCAGGGTGACGGCTCAAGGTCCAGCGGGACGCCGCGGCTGTGGACCTGGAAGATTTCAAGCCGCCCTTTTTTGTCAGGGATGCCAATCTCAATCTCCCGGTCAAACCGGCCTCCGCGCCTGAGTGCGGGGGGGTCGATATTATCCGGCAGGTTTGTCGCGGCAATGACAATGACCTGGCCCCGGCCCTTCAGACCGTCCATGAGGGAGAGGAGCTGCGCCACCACCCGCTGTTCGACCTCTCCTTTGGTATCTGCACGCTTGGGGGGGGCAATCGAATCAATCTCATCAATGAAGATGATCGTCGGTGCATTCTCCTGTGCCTCCTCAAAGACCTCCCTGAGTTTGCCTTCGGACTCGCCGTAGTACTTGCTCATGATTTCCGGGCCCGAGAGACTGATAAAGTGCGCATCTACCTCGTTTGCGACCGCCTTTGTAATCAGGGTCTTGCCGGTACCCGGCGGGCCGTAGAGGAGCACACCCTTGGGCGGTTCAATGCCCAGACGCTCAAATATCTCCGGGTGGCGCAGCGGGAGTTCGATCATCTCGCGGACCTGATCGAGTTCACGCCCGAGGCCGCCGATGTCCTCATAGTGAATGTCAGGTACATCGTATGTCTTCTTTCCTTCTTTGGGACTGTATGGCTCTTCTTTCAGTAGCAGTTCGGTGTTCTGGGTCACAATCCCCACACCCTTTGGAGAGAGCTTTGTGATCACAAACGTGAGTGTGGTGCCCAGAAGGGCGACGCGGAACTGCTGGCCTTCGACAACCGGGCGGCCAGCGATTATTCGTGCAAACGACTGTTCTAATCCGCTGAGACGAATCGGGTGTGTCGGCTGAATTACCACTTTTGTTGCCTCGTGCACCTCGGCCTTCCGGATCCTGACCTTTTCATCAATGCCTGCATGGGCATTGCCCCCCCGGATATTTCCGTCAATGCGGATGATGGCCCTCCCGCGGTCCTCCGGGAATCCCGGCCATATGATGGCTGCGGCCTTTTCACGGCCGGATATTTCAATCACATCACCGCTTCGCAGTCCGAGAGCGCTCATTACCTCCGTACTGATGCGTGCAATACCTCGTCCGGCGTCTTCATGTGCTGCTTCTTTTACGGTAACTTCTACTGGTGATGATGATGTCATATGAATAATTTCCTCAGAGTTATTTACCAATAGTAAAGGTTTGTTACTATATCAAATTTTCCTAGGGGGGGCGGCGACCTCAGGCGTGAATTAAATAAAAGGAGGAGGATGAGTTTTTTAAGAGATGGTATCCGATCAGTGGTGCAATTCGCTTTTTTTGGATAGGATGGATATTCCAGACTCTGTCACGACTGCGTCAAGCGTCTGGTCGGTTGGTTCAGAGGGAATTTTGTTGCATTCCTGCACGGCGAATGCGACACCCACCGTTGAAAAATGGTTGTGTTGTGCAAGAAACCGGTCATAGTATCCGGCACCATATCCGATGCGGTTGCCGTCCGTGTCAAACCCGAGGAGGGGGATCAGTGCCACCTCTATTTCTGCCGGGTCTGCCGGGATTTCATTCCCGAGTGGTTCGGGCACATGGAACGTGCCCGGCACCAGCACATCAGGGTTCTGATGTACGAGAACCTGAGGCTGCAGTCCTCGCGCTGGATGATGGGCACCATGACATGCTTTCCTTCCTCAAGCAATGCGGTGATGAGCGGCCGGGTATCAACCTCCGGGGGTTTGGATGCGTAGACAAGGATGGTATCAAAGGGCGCTAAGAACTTCAGGAGGTGGGAGGCGATCTCTACACTGCGTGCGGCATACTGTTCCGGTGTGATCTCTTCTCTGCGCAGACGCAGTGCCTGACGCAGGGTTTCTTTGGTGGATACGATGGGGGGGTTCATGGTCTGTCGGTGTCCTGTGTGTGATCTCTGATTGGTATCCGGAATGGTTCCGGAAAAAGGGTATTTTATGTCGTTCACTCAAGCAGGCGAAGGATCTCCTGCATTTCGTTGATATGGTACTGACCCTCTGCGGTGGGTGTGCCAAAGTGGCAGTATACCATCTCGGATCCAAAGAGACCGGTAAGGACCCTGCCAAATCTCAGATCCGTTCCCATGGTCCCGGTGCATATGGGTCCGGCAGCGGCAGCTGTGAGAGTCAAAAGGTGCAGCAGGTCTTCTTTCGAGTGGGGTGTCGTGATCATTTTCGGGATGTTACCATATGCCCGGAGTCTCTTTTCACAGGCATGCAGCGTATCGGCATCCGGGGGGGTGTCGGGCAGGTGGAGGGATGCGATGACACCCGGCCCACGCGTTCTGACCTCATCGGCATACGCTGAAAACCGCTGTTCGATATCAATGTATGCTGCGTAGGGGGCACCACGGCTCAACAATTTTCCACCACTCAGCCGGGCTGCCGGAAAATTCTCCTCCCTCGGCACTGCTCCTGAGTGTTACAATAAAGGGCACGTCACATCTCTGGCAGACAGTCTTCGGTTTTGCATGGAAGAGGTCGATGCGCAGTTCAATATAATCCGCCCCCCCGGAACCGGCAGCCGCATCAATATCTGCCGGACGTGTCAGGGCCACAACCGTCTTCATAACTGTATTTCCTGTCTGTAGCGTTTTGCGTCCGGGTGGTAAAAGTATGTCTGGTGTACTTCCGGCAGGTGAGTATCTACATTGAGAGAATTGAAACCTTCAAATGACTTCCGCCCGTACATATATGCTACTTGGTGGTCTGTTGAACGTAAATTATGGAGGATTTGTCCCGATAAGTACTGTTGACTGGAGAGGGCGATCGGTATGCACGGTTTTTCTGCGTGGATGTCCGGTTCACTGTCATTACTGCCATAACACCGCACTTCAGGGAGGGTCAGACTCCCGCAGCGTTGAGGAGATTCTTGACATGATTCACTCATCCCAGATGCTCATATCAGGAGTGATCTTCTCCGGCGGTGAACCGACAATGCAGAAAGATGCCCTGATAGCGCTTGCCGAAGGCTGTCGTGCGATGGATGTAAAGGTCGGTGTCCAGACGAATGGGGTGTTTCCGGAAACCCTCGAGGCGCTCATCGAACATTCTCTCATCGACCTGGTCCATCTGGATATCAAAACACGGTGGGAGCATTATCCCAAACTGCTGAAGGTGAAACCTGAGGTGACGGCAAAGGTGCAGCGTTCCCTTTCCCTCTGCCGGGAGGCATACCTGACCGGGGGGGCTCTCCCGGAGTTTCAGGTGGTGGTCACGCTCTTTCCGGGCCGCGAGGATGATGTGGCATATATATCCCGTGAGGTTCCGGCGGATATTGACTTTGTCTTAAATCAGGGCGTTTCCGGTGGCCTCACCCCCCCCTGTCATTTAATGAACTGAAGGGACTTGCAGACAAGATACAGCGTCCGGTCCGGATTCGCACGCGTGATGACGGAGAAGTCACCTATAAAAACGGTCAAATCATCATCGCTGACTCTATTGTCTTAACCGACATTCTGCAGGCCCGGCGTAATTACTGAAATAAGGATAAGAGACAGATATGAGAGTTATTGGAGTTGTCGGCCTTCCCGGAAGTGGCAAAGGTGAGTTTTCGCGTATTGCAGGAGTTCTTGATATCCCGGTTGTGGTGATGGGAGATTCCATTCGTGAATATGTGCGGACATCAGGGCAGACCCTGTCCGATCTCTCGATGGGGGGGGAAGCATCCGCACAACTGCGTGAAAAGCTGGGACGTGATGCGATTGCACAGCTCACTGTTCCGCGCGTGGAGGCCTGCGGAACCGAGGTCGTCATCATTGACGGCATTCGCAGTGAAGCGGAAGTGGTGCTCTTCCGAAGTCATTTTCCTGATTTTTACCTCGTAGGTGTGGCATGTCCCGATGCGGTGCGGCTGGAACGGATATTCTGCCGTGGCAGAGAGGACGACGTCAGCTCAGCCGCAGAGCTGATGGCCCGTGACGAGAGGGAACGCGGCTGGGGACTGGATGCGGCGCTTGCGATGGCAGACGTGACGGTCACCAATGACGGGAGTCTGGAGGCATACGAGACAGCAGTACGGGCATTGCTCCGCGAGTGTCTGGAGGGCAGTGCATGAAACTTCCGCTCTATTTTGCCTCTTCTTCCAAGGTGTGGTCATCGCCGGAGTGGGTATACGGCATCGAAGAGTGCGGATATGATGGCTGGGAGATTTCAGCCGATGGCAATTACCGGCTGGACAACCCGGAGGCGTTTGCAAAAATCAAAGAGATCATGGAGACCACACACCTTGCCATCAGCGTCCATGCACCGTTTACCGATCTCAATATCGGCTCCCTGAACGATCCCATCTACCGGGAGTCTATCCGTCAGATGCAGCTCTGTGTGACAAAGGCTGCGGATATCACCGATGTGGTGACGATTCACCCCCCCGGCTATGTCTCGCCCCCCCACGGGCGCCTGGTGCCGCAGAAGGTCTGGAACCTACACAAGGAGGCGCTCCGGGAAATTGGAGCGACGGGTATTGATACCGGGGGGGTGCGTGTCTGTCTGGAGAATATGCCAAAGATTCCTGATTTCCTCTGTATGGAAGCGGATGAACACTATGGCATGATTGAAGGAGTGGACGGCATTCATGCCACCGTGGACCTGGGGGGGCATGCGAACACCACCGGTCAGGTTAAGTCCTACCTGGACTGTATCGGAACCGCGACCCATATGCATATTCATGACAATCGCGGCCGTTCGGATGAACACCTCGCCCTGGGGGGGCAGGCAGCATTGACTGGGATGCTGCCGGTGCCCGTATCTGTGCCGCATACCACGGCATCTGTGTCGTGGAAGGACGCAATCTGGACGAGGCCGCCATAAGCAGAGACGTTTTCCGGAGGTGTTTCCGATAGCCGGAGAGACGCTTCAGGTGTATTTCCTCGGAACGGCAGGCGCTCTCCCGACGCCGAACCGGAATCCGGCATGCATCATGATCCGGCGGGGGGGTGCGGATTCCCTGCTCTTTGACTGTGGTGAGGGAGCCCAGCAGCAGATGATGCGGGCAAAAACTGGTTTTACGGTCGATGCCCTCTTTATCTCCCATTGGCATGCAGATCATTATCTCGGAGTCCCCCGGCCTGATTCATACGCTCTCGTTTATGGGCAGAACAGAGCCACTTACCATATACGGGCCCCCCCGCTGGGTGGACGAGTTTGTAGAAGGCATTCTCGCACTCGCAAAGAAGCCGCCGGGATTCAGGCTGGAGGGCCGGGCTCTGAACCATGGTGATGTGGTGCCGTTTCACGGATATCAGGTTCGTGCGTTCTCTGCTCAGCACGGCATTCCGGGGCTGGGATATATCCTTGAAGAGGATGCACGCCCCCCCGGCCGGTTTAATCGCGAGGAAGCAATCCGGCTGGGTGTGCCGGAGGGGGCGTCTCTTTGGAAAACTCCAGCGGGGAGAGGCAGTCACGGTCGAAATCGACGGTAAAGAGATGGTGGTGGCCGCAGACCAGGTGGTCGGCCCCCCCTCACGGCCCGGCCGGAAAGTTGTCTACACCGGTGACACCCGCCCGAATGTGCGCTCTTGGCTGGGATGGGGAATGGATGCCAATCTCCTGATTCATGATGCCACCTTTGATGAGAGTGAGGCGGAGCGTGCGCCGGAGGTCTATCACTCCACTGCAGCGGAGGCGGGGATGGTTGCAGCCCAGATCGATGCCGCCCGCCTTGCTCTTGTCCATACCAGTTCCCGATATACTAATACAATAACGCATATACAGGATGCAGGGAAACACTATTCAGGACAGGTGTTCGCACCTGATGATCTCGATATCATCGAGATTCCCTACCGGAGCTGAATAAAAATGACAGGGGAAGGTGATGAAACTGGAGCTACCGATCTCCACCCGAACCCGTCTGTTTCTGACCGGGTTTGTTGCTCTCCTGATCTGTGCATTCGCCGCAAGTGCCGCCGGCATCTATCTCGGTTCAGCACGTGATGTGCTCTCTCTCCTGCCGGGACTGATGGTCATGGTACCCCCCCGTCCATTAATATGCGGGGGAGTATATCCGGCGTGCTGGCATCCCGCCTCTCCTCATCGATGCATTTGGGGGGGCATTTGAAGTAGAGTTTTCCCGTGAGTCTGTGCTGGGATCCAATCTCCGTGCCTCTTTTTTGTCAACGGTAATCATCGGGTTCTGGCTGGGCCTCATCGTCTCCGGCATCTGCGCGGTCTTTGGTATTGAGGGTCTGGGTGTTATCGATTATGTGGTCATTTCCGTTGTGTCAGGCATTGTTTCCGGACTCATTGTCATGGGTATCACGCTCATTGTGGTGCTGATCAGTTACCGCTTCGGCCTGGATCTGGATATGATCGCAGCACCCTCCGTTACAACGGCAGGAGACATTGTCACCCTGCCGGTGCTTGTTGTGACAACCCTCTTCTTTGTTACGCTGGCACCCTTGGTGCTCCATATCCTCTTTGGTATCGTGCTCATTCTGAGTGCTGCCTGTCTCATCTATTCTGTCTATCTCAATGAACCGGTCTTCGAGATAAACCGCGAAATTCTGCCGCTGCTGTTGATTTTGTCCGTTGTCGGAACGCTTGCCGGGCTGACCTACACCCTTGATCTGGAACAGCTCATCGAGTTTGCCGTGTTTCTGATTATCATCCCTCCATTTACCGGACTGTGCGGGTCGATTGCGGGGATTCTCTGTTCCCGGCTTGCAACGGGCATGCATATGGGTGAAATTGATGTGAAGGCATATCCGGAACGACCGGTGCTGGAACAGTTTGGGGGATCATATATCTATGCACTGTTTGTATTCCCCCCCTTATTGGCCTGATTGCCCAAGGGGCGTCAGGGCTGATGGGCATTACCTCCCCCCCCGGCCTTTTTGAGCTCATCGGTATCTGTACCATATCCGGGATGATCGTCATTACGATTGTAAACATCATCGCTTATGCAACCGCGGGGTTATCCTTCCGCTACGGGCTTGACCCGGACAATTTTGGTATACCGGTGATCACAAGTACAATAGATCTGGTTGGTGCGGGTATCCTTGTGGCCGTTATTAATATACTCATATAAGGATATACCATAATATCAGATACGACAAAGTGTATCATGAAAGGACTATACGCCCATGAGTGATTTAGAGTACCAGCCGGTCAGTTTTAAAGATGTACTGATTGAAATGAAGGACATCTCAGAACTGATGGTTGATCTTGCTTATTCTGCGATTCTTTTTGAAAGCCGTGAAATTGCCCAGGAAGTTATTACCCTTGAAGAACGGATGAACCAACTGGTTTACCAGGCCCGGATACAGAGTATCCTCGGGGCGCGGAGGGTTGAGGAAGCCGAGTCAATGAGCGGGATGTTGCAGGTCAGTGAAGCGGCGGAAAAAATTTCCAATTCTGCGTCTGAGATTGCAACCATTATCCTGAAAGATGTAAAGTTTCCTGCAAAACTCCGTCTCGCGATGCCGGATGCCGAAGAGGTTACGGAACGGGTGGTTGTTGACAAAGAGAGCATCATTGACGGGGGGGTGACTCTGGGTCAACAGAAACTCCAGAGCAGCACCGGGATGCGTGTCATTGCCATCCGGCGTGGTGTCTCGTGGATTTACGATCCCGAGCGTGAAACCCGAATTCTTGACGGAGATATCCTCATTGCAAAAGGCCCGGAGAGTGGAATTATCCCGTTGTATGAACTCTGCGGGAGAGAGGTTCCGGTAACCGATGAGTCTCCGGAAGGGAGTGTGGTGACCGACCTCGACCGGGCGGTCCGTCTGATCGTCAAGATGAAGGATACCTCTGAGCTTGCCGTCGGCCTTGCGTATACATCATTGCTCTTTAACAACAGAGAGGTCGCAGATGAAGTGGTATCCCTTGGCACCCGGATGGATGACATGCGGTATAAACTGGACCTCTGGATTCTTGAAGCTGCAAAACGCATCTCTAATGTGGAGTACCTGCGTGGGTTACTCTACATGTCATCATTTGCGGATAGTATTACCAATGCCGCAGGTTCTATTATTGATGTCATTTTACGGGACATCGAGATCCCGCCGGTTTTTAAGAAGATTGTACGGGAGTCCGATGAAATTATTTCTCGGATTGAAGTGCAGGAAGGCTCAGAACTTTCCGGGAAAAGCCTGAAAGAAGCTTCACTGACAACGGTGGCCGGTATGGTTGTCCTTGCGGTCAGACACAAGAATAAATGGAAATATCGTCCGAGAAAGGATGAAATATTACGTTCCGGAGATATTATCATCGCCAAAGGGCGGCGGGACGGAGAATGCCGTCTGTATGATCTCTCCCGCGGAACCTGATCTCCTGATAGTAACGTGATTATATTGATCATAACGTGATATATTGATAGTAAAATGAATTCGATGAGTGTGAAATAACATGAGTAATGGAGAAATGACTGTTTACCGCCTCGCCCCCCCTGCATGTGATCTGGGTGATGTGGAAGAAGGCAAAGTGTATGTCGTGCGTGTACAGGGATTTGCCGACTTTGGTACCTTTGTGTATCTCAATGACCGGATCAAAGGTCTGATACACAAATCGAATGTAAAGACCCACCATCAGGAAGGGGGGGAAACCCTGTTTGTTCGTGTACGGGAAGTGCGCAAAAACGGCAACATCGATCTTGAGGAAATCGTCCCGACCCGCTACCGGACGGAGACGGTGGCAAAGAAACTCTCGACCATCAGGCTGGGTGACCTTCCGGACAAAGTTGGCAGGCATGTCACTATTGAAGCAGAAGTTGCACAGATAAAACAGACCTCGGGGCCTACGATATTCACCGTTATTGATGAGACCTCGGCGGAGGATGCCGCAGCTTCATTGAGGCAGGGGGGGTACGTGCCTACCCGGAGGTCGAACTGGGGGGGGACATGGTATCCGTTTCGGGTGAGGTAATGCTCAGGAACAACCGCCTTCAGATTGAGGTTTCAAACATGCGGGTTCTCTCCGGTGAGGAACAGGAGAGTGTGAATCTGCGTATTGCAGAGGCACTGGATCAGCGCGCAGAACCGGAAGATATCCCGTTCATGGTGGAAAGTGAGGTGCTGGATCGTCTCAAACCGGAGATGCAGAAGGTAGCAAAGATCATTCGGAAAGCGATCTTCACCGCCCAGCCGATCGTGCTGCGTCACCATGCGGATGCGGATGGCATTACCGCCGCAGTGGCGGTTGAACGTGCGGTCACCCACCTGATTCGTGAGAATGGCGGAGACCTTGACACCGAGGGCCATATGTTCAAGCGGGCTCCGTCAAAGGCGCCATTCTATGAGATTGAGGATATCACCCGTGACCTTGACTTTGCCCTGAAGGACTTTGTCCGGTTTGGCCAGAAACTGCCGCTCATTGTCATGATGGACAATGGCTCCACCGAAGAGGACGAGCCGTCATACCGGATGGCAAAGATATACAATATCCCGATTGTGGTCGTTGACCACCACCACCCCGATGAGAGCACCGATGCCTATCTCGATGCACATGTGAACCCATACCACGTCGGCGGAGACTTTGGGGTGACCGCAGGGGATGCTCGGCGCCGAACTGGCTCGCATGATCTTCCCCCCCGGTGTAGAGAGTGAGGTCCGCCACTTCCCGGCAGTTGCGGCAGTGGGTGACCGGAGTGAAGCACCGGAACGCCAGCAGTATCTGGACCTTATCAGCGACGAATGGACGGAGGAACACTGCAAGGATGTCGCTCTTGCCCTTGATTATGAACAGTTCTGGCTCCGGTTTAACGACGGACGGGAAATTGTAAAAGACATTCTTGACGTTAATGGAGAACACGACCGCCATGAACGCCTCGTTGCCCTTCTCGTACAGGAAGCAAATCTTGCCATCAAAGAACAGCTGAGTGCGTCAATGCCGCATGTCGTCGAGAAAGACCTTGGAAACACGGCGAAACTCTTCATGCTGGATGTGGAAATATATGCCCACCGGTTCACCTTCCCCCCCCACCCGGCAAGACCTCCGGCGAGGTGCATGACATCCTCTGCAGACGCAATGCCGGTGCACCGGTAGTGACGCTGGGTATCGGGCCTGACTTTGTGGTCATCCGGTCGCGTGGTGTTCTGATGAACATCCCGAAGATGGTACGTGAACTCAGAGAAGAGGTCATTGGCGGCGGAGTGAACGGCGGAGGCCACCTTGTCGTTGGAAGCATAAAATTTGTGGAAGGTATGCGGAAAACGGTAATTGAAAGCCTCATTGCGAAGATTGAAGAATATCCTGTCGAATAATACCTGACAGGTTATTTGAGAAAATCACCCTTTGATTTTTGACTCGTCTGTAGATCAGATCGGGTAATGCATTCAGATTAATTGGCACAGATAGAATCTGAATAAATCGTGTATTGTGTCTGAATTGATAAAAAACGGGCACATTTTCCAGAAACCTTTATCGTATAGTAATCTCTAAATGGAAATTACTTCCGGAGTGTAACAATGAACCGTAAACACCGTATTTCTGACCGGTATTCGGCAACACAGGACCGCATTCTGTCGTACCTGGTGCTGGGGCTCGAAACGGGAAAACATTACTTTAAATCCAAGTACATTGCAAAAGATCTGGGTCTGTCATCGAAAGAAGTTGGTACAAATCTGGCAATTCTCTCGGAAATATGTGACGAACTGGATATCTCCCGCTGGAGTTATTCGAACAGCACCACATGGCATGTTCTCCCACGTTCTGCTTGATTTTTTCGTAATATTCTGATTCCAGTCCTGTGCTGGAATGGATCCGCCCCCCCGTATGTCCGGTATGTTTTCTCCCGGATCCCGGTCATTAAACCAAAGCATTAACATGATTACGGGAAATTTCTTTTACATGGCTAATAAAATCGTGGAATTTGTATCTGATATTGAATTCATCGCAAATATTGATGAAAAAAAAGACTGTCTCATGAACCAGGCACCCAGTCTGACGATGTCTCTGTCACCGAGGGCAACCCACTTGGCCTCTGGTATAACATCGATGTGCCCAATGGACATGGATTAAAGGCCGGTGACAAAATCCGGATCAGTATCGAGAAGGTATAATATATGATACCATTACCCGGAGGAGACCATTCCCTGGTATCTTCCTGTCTGAACAAAGAACTCCACAGGGGTATTATACACCGATGAACAGATCCTGGATCTTATCCGGTGCTCTCGTATTTCTTTTTGCAGGTATCTGTATCTGTGGATGTGTGAATGAGGAGGAGGCCTACTCCTCGTCGTTCGATCTGTATGAACAGGCAGGGACGAAAATCAGTGGAATAGACTGGGAGAGTGATCCGCCTGAACTGATTGATGCGAGACTTCAGGAGGCAGAGGCGGACTTAAACGAGGCATATGAGATTGTGAACACCATTCAGCCGAAACCTGAATCTGCTAAACCCAGTGCTCCCTATGCACTGCGTGAACTGATCCTCGGAAAAACGGTCTATGTCTCTGCTGCCCGTGAAGTGGCAACGGCCCAGGTGCACATCCTGAATGCGGGCGACGCAGCAGCAATCTACCAGTATGCCGACTGGTCTCTTGAGATGCATGCCGCTCAGGAAAATCTCGAACTCGCCCGCACCCGGTTATCGGTCTCCGATACCCACATGGATGGAATCAATATGACTCTGGTCCCAATGGATATGCGGTCGGATATTACTGAGGCAAAGGCCCTGAATGCCATATTTGCCGAGCACATAACTTCACTGGAACGGTCTGTTGAACTGGCCCTTGAATCCTGATCATCCTTTTTTATGCCGCGTTGAGAAATCCGGTGAGCCTCCTGACTGCCGGCTGTATCAGGGCATCACCATACTGCGCTTTTGTTGTTTCCAGGCTGAAGGTATACTGGTTGACGTCCTGTGCACTCACGATAAAGTAAAACTTTTCACCGGATCTCTGGATGGTCTTTTTCACCGGTTCTCCATACCGCTGCTGGTTGCCGGTGAGAATGTCACCGGTCTCGCCGTCCACAAGCACCCAGGTCAGCTGGGAGCTTTCCGGTTTGGTGACCGCGGTCATGCTGACATTTATCCGCCAGAATCCAAACGGAATCTGAAACATCTTTGAAAATCCATTGCCCGGACCCGTATATGTTGCAAACTCTACAATCTCTCCCGGCATCCAGATTTCCGTATACTCAGGGTCCGATGCACCAAAATGCGTCATATCATCCGGAAAATTGGTGACCGGATACCCCCCCCTGCCCACTCACATAGACGGTGTTCAGGTCAGTATTTTTGGGAATATTCCATATCTCTGGTTTTGTCTGAAGTCCGTCTGCAGGTTTTTCATATGATGGGGGGGCAGGCTGGAAAAACGTGGAAATGCTGTCGAGTCCCTGTGAGGCCACCGCGATGATGACTACAATGATGATTGCACCAGCAAAGGTGAGAATATCCGCCCGTTTCACATCATTATCTTGCACAGCCTTTCTGATAATTGTTATTCTCGGCCTTCAGGTGTATGAAAGAGTTTTCACACACATACGCACACATAAATAATATCGGGCTGCAATTTTTGAGTATCTATGGACCTGCAGGAATCACGCACCTGGATACTCTTTTACCTGATCTCATTTGTGGTGCTGCTGGTCTCTATGTTTCTGACATCAGAAGGCATCCTGGTGGGAGTTGGGCTCACGATGCTCATAGTGGTGATTGGAATAAATCTTATTTTTATGCTCAGTCAGGTGAAAGAGGCCTCGAAAAAGAAGGAAATGATGGATAAAATTTCTCATATCGATAGGAAAAATTTGGGTGATACCAGAAAGCGCTGAAGACCTTTTGGTATAATGACGGTGTTCAGGCGACCTTCTTCTTCTGGTATATCTTCTGAATCGGATTATACGGGTCGTAGAGTTGCTCCACGTCTCTGCCCATATACTCTGTCTTGCCCATGACATAGTATCCACCTTCGGTGAGGGCCGGTGCAAACATTCGTGCGAGTTCATCCTTCTGTTTTTCGGTGAAGTAGATGGTCACATTTCTGCAGAGGATGACATCCAGATACTGGGTCACCGCCCGCCCGCTCATCAGGTCATGGCGCGAGAACTTCACGAGATCCCTGAGATGCTGTTTTACCTGGTACGATCCGTCCTGCTGTTTGTCAAAATGTCTGCGAATCTGGGACTCAGAGAGGTTTTCCAGTGCTTTTCTGTGATAAATACCCGTCTCTGCCTTTTTCAGGGCTTCTCTGTCGATGTCTGATGCAAATATTGTCACCTGCACATCCGGGAACAGCACTCTGGCCTCATGGCACATCAGGGCCAGGGTATATGGCTCTTCACCGGTGGCACATCCGGCACTCCATATTCGGATTTTTTGTTTCCTGCGTCGGATTTCGGGGGGGAGCACGTCACTTTTTATCAGGTCAAATACCTCCCGGTCCCGCCAGAATTTCGTCACATTGATGGTGAGGGCATTCCGGAGTGCTTCCTGTTCTTTCGTGCTTGAGATGACGAGGGAATTATACTCCGCATAGGAATCAATTTTGTTCATCCGCATTCTGGACTGTATTCTCCGCTGGAGATAGTCTGCTTTGTAGTTTGCACACTGTATGCCCATTTTTGATTCTATCGTGCGCAGAACCGACTGGAATTCTCTGGTGTCCATGGTGATATCAACTAATCCTGTAATTTGTCTGTTCATGCATTCCTATCTTCCGGGATGATCTCTCTCCGGGTGCGATGAAAACCCTGCCTACACCGTTTTTCTCGGGATATCGGTGATAATCCTGTTGATGGCAAACTGCCCATGCCAGGGAGTGTTGGCCGGAATGTAGCTGTATGATTACTGCCGTCGTCTTCGTTGTATTAAGAACAAGAAGCTCTCTTCCCGTCCCTGTTGATATGGGGGGGACAGATGGTGTCTGAGTCTGTTGAGACTATAGGTACTCTTTTTGAAGTGCACAGGATAAAATCCTTCAGTGTCTGACACATGAAGACATCAGACAGATTCTTTGGAGATTTCATGTGTCTGCGGGTTGTAATCGATAATCAACCCCTGTTTTACTGAAAATCTTATATGACCCGTAAATTAAACAGATAATATTAATGGACCGTTCCAGACTTAAGATTGTGATCTTCGGTGCGTATAATGCCGGAAAATCATCATTCATTCAGGCAATTGATCCGGAATCCCACCATGTCGAAGCACATAACGGTGACACCCCCCCGACAACCGTCGGACTTGATTTTGGCCGGACCGTGATCAATAACCGGAAAATATACCTCTTTGGTACACCGGGACAGGAACGGTTTGAGTTTGTCCGTGGCATTCTCACCCGGGGTATGGACGGGGCCATTGTCGTGGCCGATACCACGCATGAACTGGATGGGCTGACGGAGGAAACTTGCCACGCCCTCAGCACCTCGGGGTATCCCTACGCTGTTTTTCTGAACAAATGCGACCATCCTGATTCACGCCCCGAACGCTATCATATGGTGACGAAGTCTGTCTTTTCCCCGGAGATTTCCGCGGTTACCGGGAGCAATACGACGGAAGCGCTGCACAAATTTCTGGATATGTACTTCTGAACGGGTGCCCCCGGGCCAAAGCAAATAGTATAATGCGTTCCGGGTTTTACTTACATCAGGTATGTCCAGGATTGGTGTTGTAACCGGCCTTCTCATTCTTCTGGCTGTGATCGCCGTCTCTGCCGGGTGCCTCTCATATTCGATCGCTATGGTATCGTATGATGGGGATGGCGTGCATGTCGGTGTGGATAATAAAGGGGGGGACGCGAGGGATGCCGTGATGCAGGTAACGGTCTTTGATCTCTCTGACTTCAAACAGGTGGAGGTGGATAAAATCGTCCGTTCCGTGCATCTTGATGCAGGAACAAATGAGATCACATTTGACACAGACCTGCAACCCGGTCCCTATCGCCTCTATATCTATATGATGGAAGGCGGGGGGGAACGACTTGGCTGTGTAATAAAAAACCTTGAGGTCTGAAGATGACTTCGTTTATTCAGGCCGCCGCAGGTAAAGAACCCTGTGATATATTTTTTGTCAATGCCCGGGTATTCTGTCCGTTTACTGGAGAATGGGAAGATAATACCTCATTCGGGGGGGTAAAAGACGGACGTGTGGCAGGGTTTGGAACCTACGCTGCTGAACAGACTGTTGATCTGCGGGGGGGAAACGCGTCATCCCCCGGTCTGATTGATGCCCATGTGCATATTGAAAGTTCTCTTCTGACCCCCTCCGAGTATGCCCGGGCCGTTATTCCGCATGGAACCACCACAGTCTTTGCTGACCCGCATGAGATTGCCAATGTCGCAGGCACGGCGGGGGGGGCTGAGGTATATGTTGCGGGAGCGTTCCCGAATTCCGCTGGATATCCGGCTGATGCTTCCGTCCTGTGTGCCGCCACCCCCCCGCTGGACCGGGGGGGTGGGGCGGTTCTCTCCTGCCGGGATCTCTCAGCCTTTGTCGGTGAAGAGGGAATTGCCGGTATTGGTGAAGTGATGAACGTGCCCGGGGTTCTCGCAGAAGACCCGGATCTGCTCTGCAAGATTGGCCTCTCTGCAGTTGTGGACGGCCATGCCCCCCCGCTGCTTTCCGGGGAAAACCTCTGTGCATATATCGCGGCAGGCATACAGAGCGACCATGAATGCACAACTGCGGCGGAGGCTGCAGAAAAACTCCAGCGCGGGATGTATATTATGCTGCGTGAGGGGTCAACGGAGAAGAACCTCGGTGCACTGGCTGCTGTGGTGACGCCTGCCACCGCACCCCCCCGGTGTTGTTTTGCCACCGATGACCGGCATGCGGATATGCTGGCAGCAGACGGGCATATCGATGACTGCATCCGCAGGGCTGTTGCCGCGGGCATTGAACCGGAGACGGCCTACCGGATGGCCACACTCTCTGCCGCAGGACGCTTCGGCCTGAACGACCGTGGTGCACTCTCACCCGGCAGGCGGGCCGACTTCTGTGTGATGGACGATCACGGCCCCCCCTGCACCGTAACGGATACGTACATCCAGGGAGTCCGGTGGACTGACCCCGGATACCGACGTCCTGAGATCCTGTCAGTGCCCTTTTCATGTGCCCCCCTGACAGAGGAGTCCATCGCCATCCACGGAGCAGGGAAGGCCCGTGTGGTGGGTCTGGTGCCGGGCCAGATTCTGACCCGCGAATTATCAGAAGAGGTGGACGGGGGGGTCATTCTTCCCGATCCGTCGCGGGATCTCCTGAAGTTAGTTGTCTGTGATCGCTACCGCAGGGGGGGTGGTTGTGGTGTCGGTATTGTGAACGGGTTTGGCATCCGGGACGGTGCCATCGCGGCGAGTGTGGCCCATGACTCCCATAACCTCATTGCCGTCGGGAGTGATGACGCCTCAATCATCCGTGCAGCAGAGCGGGTCATTGCCGCCGACGGCGGCATGGCGGCAGTCGCAGGGAACACCTCCGCCTTTCTGCCGCTGGAGTGCGGCGGCTGATGTCATCCCTCCCGTATGATAAGGTGGCAGCGTCTCTCCAATCCCTTGAGGCATGCATCCGGACAACCGGGTGTATTGAAAATCCGTTTATGTATCTCTCCTTCTGTGCACTCACGGTCATTCCTGAAATCCGGGTGACCGAACGTGGGGGGGTGTTTGAAGTGGACGCCTTTGCCGATGTGCCGCTCTTTTCTTCCCCCCCCAAAAAATAATATTTAGAATATGCCCAAGGCGCCGGGGGGGGAATGATTCCCGCCACTACCATTCCCAGTATCAGGATGGGCTGGTGGATGAGGTATATCAGCAGGGAGTGCCTGCCGGCCGCTGCCAAAAGGTTGGTGATGGGGGGAGACAGGGCTGGCGAATCTGCCGCAGCGGATGCCCTTTGGGTAGAGGTAGGCCCCCGTTCCCAGCCCCCCCAGGAGCACCAGGCCGAACCAGGGTATGAGCGGTTCATAGTCAACAGAATAAAATCCTGCTGGATGAATGCCCAGCCACGCCAGCCAGATAGGGCCCGCCGTCCCGGTCACCACAAGACCCAGTGCCAGCACGATCACACCGGCGACGAGGTTATTTTTCTGCAGAGAAAAAAGAGCGGTGCCAGGCAGATGGAGAGGCCGATCAGGTGCAGGATACCGAAGAGGATGTATCCTTCCCCGATCACCTGCCAGGTGACAAGCTGATGCCGCCGCCGAGAGCGAGAATGAACAGACCCCCCCTCATGAGAAACTTCTGCACGAGGGCCCGCCCCCCCTCCATGCCTCTTTGCATGGCACGTTCCCGGCTGATATGCAGGGACAGCCCGACCAGAAAGACAAAGGTGCAGGCGCAGGTCAGCGCAAACGCCCGCCAGAACCCACTGGTAACCGCCATGTCTGCCACGCCGAAGTAGACGAGGTCATACATGAGATGGTAGACGACCATCATCAGGATGGCAATACCGCGGACCGCATCAATCTCCCAGAATCTTGTTCCGGGTCTCTCCGGTATTTCTTCTGCCTGCTCCATTCGTCTTCATTATTATACGGGGGGGGTGCAATACGCATTAGTGTGATGACTCAGGGTGATGAGCATATAATTGAGGCAGCCGGTCGTGCACGGGTCGTTGTCAGAAACGGACAGGTGGTATCGGTCGGCCCGGCCCGTATTACATCCTGCCCGCTTGCGGCACGGTTCAGTGAGCCGGTGCGAACCTTTAGCGAAGAGGAAATTCAACGCAATATTGAAGGGCGCATTGCAACATTCGGCATGTGCACTCCTGAACGTGTCGTGGTTTCCGATGACGATTTCGTGCTCTTCGGGGCATCTGAACTGCTCTCATCCGCTCTCCGGTGTGGTATCATTGGCGCAGCGGTTATTGCCTGCGACGGGGGGGCAGGGACGGTTATTGCGACGTCTCCCCGTCTGATTCAGGGTATCGGGGGGGAAAGATGTCCGGGCTGGTATCGACGACGCCGATTCCTGCGGTGATTGACCGTATCGGTGAACACGGGGGGGGTATTGTGGTCTCCCCCCCTCATGATGCCGCACTCAGCGCCGAATCCGGGATGCGGATGGCTCTGGAAAAAGGTTTTCATGCACCGGCGGTGACCACCGCCTCTGCAGATGAGGCCACCCTTCTCCGCGGACTCTGCCCTGCCGCCTTCATCGTGGCAGTGCATACCACCGGCACAACAGCGGAGGAGGCAGAGATGTTTGCCGCATCCTGTGATCTGATATTCCCGTGTGCGTCCCGTGCAATGTATGAGATTGCCGGGAAAAAGGCACTTTTGCAGGGCGCAAAGCCGTCCCGGTGTTTGCCATGACTGCAGCCGGAAAAGAGGTGGTGCTGGCAAAGATTGCCTCTGCAGAGGCACCGGTGGTGATCACCGGGCGTGCCCTGCCCTATTCGGAAGGGAAGGAACCGTCCCCCCCTCCAATGATTATTTTTTCAGGTGCATGATCTCCTGCAGATCCCCCCCGAAGGACTGCAGGGTGTAGTCCGGTCGTATTTTTGGATAGGGAATGCCGATCCAGTCGCCGTATTTCGCATAGACGGTTGTCATGCCTAAGAGATTGCCGGGTTCAATCTCCCGCTTCGGGCTGTCACCCACAATCCATGCCTCATGGACATTACACTTCAGCATCCCTGCGGCCGCATGAAATATTTCCGGTTTGGGTTTTCTGACCCCTGACCGGTCAGGAGTCATTACGCCGTCAAAGTAGTCTCTGACTCCTGTGGTGGCGAGACGTTTTTCCGCCTGACTGCTCTCAGCATCGGTGATGATTGCCATGGGCACACCGGCATCTGCAAGCATTTTGAGAGTTTCTTTCACGCCGGGATATAGTTTGAGTGATGCCAGCTTCACCTCTTCGTAGACCGCGCATGCATCTTCATACAGGCGGGGGGGTTCAAAGATGCCTTTGTCTTCCAGAAAATCATGGATATTGTTGTGGTCTTCAAACCCGTGGGTGCCACTCATAAAATACCGGAAGAGTTCCATGCCGTCTCCACTGCCCGCAAAGTTTACGACCGCCTCGCATGACTGTGTTTTGGCAAAATAAAAGTCATAGAGGGTGTTGTCCATATCAAAGAGGACATATTCCGGTATTGGTTCTGTCATTGTATCAGCCATGTTCAAACGATCCCCTGTCAGTGTATAATAATTTGCGGAGTGGAGATAACTGGTTTGGTATTGCGGTAATACCGGGAAAAAGTTTATTGGTATTTTGTTCCCTTTCGTATACGATGACTTACGGTACGAAAGACGGGGGGGCATTTTCTATTCGCAATCCGGTGCTCCTTATTGCCTGTGTGATTCTGACAAATCTCGCAGGCGTTGCCGGATCGTTTTTCACGGACACCGGGACGGGGGGGTCATGGTACGCAGATGAACTCATCAAACCATGGTTTGTTCCGCCGGATGAAGTCTTTCCTATCGCATGGACAACCATTTTTATTCTGATGGGGATTGCCCTGTATCTCGTTCTCGGGGAAGGTACCGGGAGAACGGACGTTCAGATTGCCGTATTTCTCTTCTTTTGCCAGCTCGGTCTCAATATTCTCTGGTCATATCTGTTTTTCACGTTGAAAAGTCCACTGTTCGGGTTTATTGAAATCATCATCCTCTGGATTTTCATCCTTGCTGTGACCGTGAGTTTTTACCGGATCAACAAACGGGCAGGATATCTGTTTCTCCCGTATCTTGCCTGGGTATCGTTTGCCACGGTATTGACAGGCACAATATATCTGCTGAATTAGATACCGGAATGTATATATATATACAAACTATCAATTGCTCTGAAAGGTAAACGTTACCTGTTACGCCTGAACACGGGTGCTGCCATCCATGCCGAATAATTCAGCAGAGAATGAACTCCCCCCCCACCATTCCAAACGGAACTGATTGATACCGATATTTGTGAGTATTATGAATGTATGCGTCATTCTGATATTCCGGTCCTTTTTTCGGGGGAACCGGGAGGGTAATCTTTGCAAACAAGGCCTTCCACCGCACATATCAGTATCCTGAGGATTTTATGCAGGCGTCACCGGAGGTCAGTTCGATCATCTATCCCTGTGACCGGCAGGATGATGAGTCTGATGCGGCAGGCAGTGTTTGTGAGGTGTTCCGGCCGGGTGCTTCATCCGTGCGCATGTGGTTGACTCTGAGGGGAGTGGCGTCCCCCCCTCGCTGGTCTCGGTTTCAGAAATCCCCCCCGGTTCTCCCCCCCTTGCTGCCGCAACCATTTATCCCGGTTCTCCTGTCAGTTCTCAACCGGCGGGTCTGCATGAGGAAAAGACCGTTCGCACTCCCGCTGAAGGCCGGACAATTCCGTATGAAATATTTGATACCTACCCTCATGCCGTCATTGTCCTTTCCGACACCGCATGCCGGTATTATAATACGGCAGCGCGGAAATTGCTGGGAAAAAATGCCTTTTTAAAGGATCGCCCACCAAAGTTCCGCCTTGCAGACAACGATTTTTCCGAACTGGTGAATTCCCTGAGAAGTCATACCGGGTCATCGGCTCCCGACTCCCGGATGATTGAAGATCAGCTTCGCATCAGCAGAACGCGCAGTATTGATGTGGAAATTCTGCTGGTTCTCTTACCCGATGATTTCCGGAATATTCTGGCAGTATTCCGTGACATTACCTGCAAGAAACATGCAGAGTCTGAGCTTTTGAAACGCAACAACCAGCTCTTAATGATCAATGAAGTCATGAAAGTGGCAAACTCAGTCTACACGCTGGACGAGATGCTTGAAGAGATTCTTCAGACGGTTATCCGTGAGATGGATTTTGATCTCGGCTGGATCTACCTGCGGGATACCGATGCGAAATGGGCAACCATCGTTGCATCATCCGGTGTCCCCGAACGATTTGTCGAGGCCAGAATGCGGCAGAATGTGCTGGATTATCCGTTTAATCTGGTCTTTTTTGCGATGCAGCAGCACTACGTGGAGAACCTGCCGAATCATCCGCCCGGACCGATTGATTCAAAGGTGTTAGAAGAGGTGGATGCGCTCTCATATGCCGGCATCCCCCCCTGATATCCGACTCCGTTGTTGTCGGTGCCCTCTACATCGGCAGACGGTCCTGCTACTCGTTCTCTCCCTTTGAGAAGAAGACGCTGGAGATGATCGGTTCTGAAATCGGGAGTACGATTCTCCGGGGGGGTATCCTGCAGGACCGGCTGGAGGATGCCTATAGTGACGCAAGTCTTTATCTGGATATCATGCTCCATGACATCAAGAACGCAAATGCTGCGGTTCGGGGGGGATATTCCCAACGCCTGATGGACTATACCAGAGAGGGGGGGGCGACAGGTACGCCACCAAAGTCCGGTGGCATACCCATCATATCACGGATATTCTCGACAATGTGACCACGATCCGGAGAATCACCGATGAGTCAACCGAGATGACCCCCCCCATCAATCTTGATGCCCTCATCAGTGCTGAAATTTCCCAGCATCCGGAGGGGGCGATCGCTTTTATGCGAACTGGATGTACGGTCTGGGCGGACGGTCTGCTCTCCGTGGTCTTTACCAATCTTATCCGAAACAGCATCAAATACGGCGGTTCGGGGGTGCATATCTGGATCAGCAGTGAGGAGGCGGACCATGAAGTGACCATCACGGTTGAGGATGACGGGCCTGGCCTGTCTGACGATAAGAAACTGCAGCTCTTTTCGCTCTTTCAGGAATCCACCACCGAACGGGGGGGACGCGGCCTTGGTCTGCATATCACCCGCCTTTTGATCCGGAGGTACGGGGGGAAGATCAGACCGGGCGACCGGATACCCGGCCGCCCTGAGAGTGGGCTTTCCATCCGGTTTACGCTTCGCCTGGTGGAAGGGACAGAAGACGATGCGGAGATCCTGTATTAGCTAAAGAGATAAAATTGGAAATCGTATCCGATTGGTTATTCAGACACGATCTTCTGCATTAAATCCATGATGCCCGCCTTTTCGTTCCGCTGCCTTCTCCGGGAACCGCCCATTCCCATTGGGGGGGCTGACCCGTAGAGTTCTTTGTTGAGCCGGTCATTGAGTTCGTCAAAGATCTGTTTGTAGGCGGGACAGTGCGGGTCGACTGCCTTTACCTCTCCTCCGGTTGGGTGATGGCATTGTAGGGGGGGCAGCCGCCACGGCAGTACTTGATATGCGGGCATTCCTTGCAGTGCTCATCCACAAAGTCGCTGAAGGCGTGCATCAGTTTCCATGCTCGTGATTCGGCAAGGTCTGCTTTTGTCGGGCGGTCAGAGACATGGCCCATCACCCATTCCGGCATGCCCACAAACCGGTAACAGGGATAGATGCTGCCGTCCGGGCCGATGGCAAAGGTGTTGCCCATGCAGTTGTTGAAGGTGCAGACTGTCCCCCCCGTTCGGGTGAATACGCACTTGAAGAGGTCGTTGATGTTCATGATCTCCGCGAGTCCAGGTTTTCCATGTATTTGTCGAGGAGGAAGATCAGGAGGTCTCCGTATTTCTCCGGTGCCAGCGCCCATTTTTCCGGCTCGTCGCCCCCCCGGAGGGACGGAAGTGCCGGGTGCAGTTTGAGCACAAACCCGTTCTCCATGAAGAAATTGAAGATCTCTTCGCGATAGTCAACGGAGTATGCGGTGAAGGTGCAGATGAAACGCACGAAAAGACCGTTATCCCGCGCAATCCGGTAGCCGTGCATGGTCTTGTCAAAGTATCCCTCCCCCCCCGCTGTATGTCGTTAATCTCTTTCGGGCCGTCAATGGAGGTGCCGACGGGCACCTTGTATGCGGCAAATATCTGTGCCAGTTCCGGTGTCATCCGCCAGAGATTGGTCTGGATGCAAACGCCGGTTTCAGGTGTGCCAGTTCTTCGGAGAGGAGTGGGAGCGCCTCACGGTAGAAGTCAGCTCCCGCAAGCAGGGGGGGTTCTCCCCCATGAAATGTGATGGTCACCTGCCGTTCGTCAAAATCCCTGAGCCAGGCCGCCGCTTCCCGGATGGTCTTCAGGCTCATCATCGGCGAGTCCTCCTCTGAACTCCAGCAGTAGTGGCAGTTACCCGGACAGCCAAGGGTTGGTATCAGCATCACATGGAAGGGACTTTTCATACCCCAGATTTTAGGTCTCTCTCTCAATGAAGGTTCGGATTGTCCGGTCTCCGGTGTGATGCGTCGAAACAATCCTGCGGGGGGGGCTTTTTTGGGTGTATGAGGCATGCGGAGAGATTCAGACGGTGTTCCCCAGGTATGCCTGTTTACTAAAAAAGATATGTTAAAGTCATTCCCATCCCTAAAAACTGTAATGAAAAAAGATGGGAGACAACAACTTTCTCTTCAGACAAGCTTTAGTCTCGTCATCTTTCTGGTATTTATCGTTCTGACCATCTCTGTTTCTGCAATTCTCTATTCTTCGATGGAAAAGAATATTGTCAGCCAGTTTGAGGAGAAAATGGATCAGACGGCGGTGTCTGTCACCCATTCCGCCATTCTTGCGGACAAAGGTCTTATTCTCTATGAAAAAGCCTACGAAACGCAGATTGAGGCGGCATTCACCCCCCCGTTTCTTGAGGCATATGATCAGTCCGGTGGGAACCCGGGCACAATCGATCTCGATGCCCTGAAAACTGAGATGGAGCATTCTGACTGGGAGATCGATCTCTATGTCATCAATGAAAGTGGCGTTATTGAATATACCACCTTTGAGCCCGACAGGGATTTGATTTCAGCACAATTCCTGTGTTTTATTCGTCAATTACTAAAATACGTGAGGGGGGATAACTTTTCTGCTGACCGGGTATGTGCCAGTCTCTCTGATCCCGATGAAGGAAAAAATTTGCCTATATGCCCACTCCGGACCACCGGTATCTGCTGGAGATGAGTTTTCGGTCCGAGTCATTTATGGAAGGGCGCAAGAACTTTCCCTATTCTGCCCTCTCCGATCTGCTACTGAAGGATGACTCTGCCCTGCGTGCGGTCTCTATCTTTGATATCACCCACCGCCGACTGGCAGGGCATGGTGCATCTGCACAGGGAGAAACCCTCACACAGGTGGAACAGGTCTATGCCGACCGTTCGGGATTTGATATCATTGATAAACAAAATGAAACCATCACGCGTTATGTCTATATTGACCTGGTAAATAATGAATATCCGTCATCTTCCCAGATGAACCTTGTCGGTGAAATTATCTTTTCAACTCAATCCCTCCGTGATTCACTCAATTTGCTGCTGTTTAATGTGGTTTCTCTCAGTCTGCTCGGGGGGGTTGGCATCGGGGGGGTGTTTTTTGCATACTATATCTCCTATTTCCTGACGCGGCCGGTGAAAGCGATCATATCGGATATTGACTGTATCGCAGAAGGGCATCTGGACCATCCTATACGGGAGGCGGAGTCAGCAGAGACGGAAAACCTCCGGCGGAGTGTGAATATTCTTGTCGGGCGCCTGAAGTCTGAAATTCTGAGGCTGAAACATACCTCCAGTGAGCTTGATGCTGAACTGAAACGGACGCATGAAGCGGAGAAGGCACTGATGAGTGCGAACAGGAAACTGGGGGGGCTGCTCTCGAGCATTACCCGGCATGACATTCTCAACCAGATCCGGGCCCTTTCAATGATCTCCGCTCTCCTGAATGAAGCGATGGGCGATGATGCGAACGCAAAGAAGCCTCTGAGGATCATGGACGACGTGACTAAAACGATGGAGGACCAGATCACCTTCACTCGGGAGTATGAGATGCTGGGTTCAAAGATTGCAGAATGGATGCATGTCGGGTCACTGGTAACAGAGGTGGCCGAGGGCACCGCATTCCGTCAGATCACAACCGAGATTACCACTGGCAATCTTGAGGTGTTCGCCGATCCGCTGTTGAAACGGGTGATCTTCAATCTGTTCGATAATGCCGTGCGCCACGGGGGAGAACTGACCCGGATAACGGTTTCATTCCGTGAAGAGGGCGACGGGGGACTGTTGATCGTTGAAGATGACGGATGCGGTGTGGCTGAGAATATGAAAGAGAAGATCTTCTGGAAAAAGACCGGCAAAAATACCGGTTATGGGCTCTTTCTGGTGCAGGAGATCCTCTCCATCACTGGCATGACCATCTGTGAGACGGGAACGGAAGGAGTCGGGGGGGCCCGCTTTGAGATAGGGATTCCCGATGAGTGCTACCGGTTTAAGGAGTGAACTCTCCCTGAGCAAAAGACTCTGAGGCTTTCTGCTCTATTCCCCCCCGAACGGAAATTGGGACTCCTGTTTTCCTTCCGTTTTTTGTCACTTTTCCTCCCTCTTTCGCTCCCTGCATTGGGGGGGAATCGGGGGGGGTGAAATGACCGTATTTTTGCTCATATTTTACTGTTGGTAAAACCAGCGTTTCCTGCCGGTTATTTGCTCAGAATACGGCGTATTGTGAACTATTATGCGGTCGCTATTGACGAGTATTTTTGGAGGATGTATCCGTTGTCTCAACGGAGAACGGGTCGCTCCGGGCTTCTGTGTGAACTCGTTTTTCCAAGGCACAGGTATGCCGGATGTACCATTTCATGATTATTCCGCCGGGAAAATTGAATTGATTCCGTATTCAAAACAAATGATTAGAATCGCTGAATAATGACAAGCGAAAGCTACTCCCCCCCGCTACCGGGTGTTAAAAGTGAATAAATGCGGGAGGAGCGATTCGAACGCTCGGACTCCTACGAGACTAGGCCCTCAACCTAGCGCCTTTGACCTGGCTCGGCAACCCCCCCCGCACAGGAATGTGAGAAACAGCCAGGACGATGACATCAACACAGACGGAAAACACCCCCGGAGGAGTTCAGGCGACTGCGCCATGTTACTCTACATAGAATGACGTAAGGGAAGATATATGTTTTGATTTGATATTCTGCCCCCCCCTGTCTGCCGGAATATAGTGCCCGATCATTTTGCCGGAGAGGATGAGTGGTATTTTTAGGAATCAGGTGTAATGCTATCGTGATGTGGGCAAAGATACTGGATGCATTCAGTGATTCACCTTCCCAAGCGCAGGTTGTACGGTTTCTTCTGGAAAACGGCCTGGGCATCAATGAATCTGGCCGGGTCACGGTAAATGGTATAGAAATTCCCGCAACCCATCTCTCAAAGAATATTGGGACCGATCGCCGGGTCGTCGATGCCACGGTGAAACGGATCCTATCCCTTCCTGCCATTCGTGATGTGTTCCTCAACCTCCGGGCGACACCGGATGTCAGCCGTATCGCCGCGTCCCTCGGCCTTACGGTGATCACGATTCTGCCGGATGATGCAGCACAGAAGGGTGTGGTGGGTGAGGCCGTGAAGGTCATTGCCGACAATGGCATATCTATCCGTCAGATATTTGTCACCGACTCCCATCTGTCAGAAGACCCGAAGCTGGTCATTGTGGTCGATGAGTCCCTTCCGCCATTCGTCTATGAAGGTCTGCGTGCCCTCCCCCAGGTCAAAAAACTCATTATAGAATAATTTTTTCCGTATATTCCCTGAATCGAAATGGTCTTGCTCCCGGAGACGGGGGGGTTTCACTCCGGGATATTTTTTGTTATGTCCTACACACCGGTTGTCTGTGCCACTGGCACAGGTATATCCTGTCTGAAAAAAGAGACGAACGACTCTTCAGAGACGTTCCACGTCTGCTGCAAGGGCGGCGATGCGCCTGACAATGATCTCCGGGAGGGTGGCGGAGGCCATCTCCAACCGTTCTTCAAGGGAAATGATTCTGGTGCCCCCCCTGACCCGGTTGTCCGCATGGGCCACGATCTTCTCTTCCGGTGTCTGCGGAATACAGTCAACTGGTTTCAGACCCTCTGCCCGGCACTCCTCTGCGGTCAGACCGGCGCCTATGTGGCACTCAACAATGCGTGCCACCGCTTCCGAGAGACCGTATTCCCGGCATATGTCGGCACCGATCTGGCCATGGGCCAGCGCATGGGTCTGCGACCTGCCGATATCGTGCAGGGCCGCGCCCCAAGAGACCAGTTCCCGGTCCACCGGTCGCAACGCCGCATAGCGGCAGGCAAGGTCATGTACCACGCGGCAGTGGGCAATTACATTGTCCGGGCACCCGGCCCGGTACAGAAAGAAAAACGGGTCTTCTGATGAAGGCATCAGATTTTGCCCAGTGTCACCTTTATTGCAGCAACACGTGTCTTGAGTGCATTGAGCAGCAGTTCGTTATCATAATGTTCCATCTGGGTCCCGCAGCCGCAGGCAAACTCGAGTGCAAGGGCGTCGTTGAACGTATAGACGATACCACAGTTGTTACAGATGTAAAAGTCGTTCTCGTCTTCATACCGTTCCCGTGCATCCAGTTTGTCGAATGCGTTCTCCATGTCCTCGGTGAGGGCATCGTTCAGGTTATCCAGCCTGAGTGTCCATTTGTAGGTAAGCCACCCGGTCTCCTGATTTTTTTCCCGCCGGTACTGGGCGAGGCGCTTTCCGTAAAGGGTATACAACGTATTACGGACGGCATTGAGATTTATTCCGGTCTCCTCGGCCAGTTCCTCATCGGTTTTTTCGACTTTACGGTCAAAATTTTCCAGAAGGGTGAGTCCTTCTTCTCCCACCATCCGGATCAAATATGCCCGGACCGCAGGATTATCCAGCACGTCTGTCTCCTCTACCATCTGCTCATATATCTGAGTACTCTGGTAATAGTCTTATCCAAGGCATCGAGCGCTTCACCCTCATCCACACCACGGCCATAGGCGCTGAGGACCGCACTTCCCTCTTCAATCTCGGTTCCCGGCCACGGGATGTCTGCAATGTCGGGGTGAAGTGATTTCAGGTCATCCTGTACCACACAGTCGTGATCGGCAAAGATGATAGAGCGGGCGGCAGTCATGTTCGGGACCGGACGGGCGGCGGGCAGGATGCCACGGGCTGCATTGCAATGCAGCTCAAAGATATTTGTCCCGGTCGTCATCTCCACGATGTCAAGCGTGGCCTGGAACCGTGGGTTGATTTCAATGCTGCGAATGCCGTCAGCTGTCAGCATAAAATCGATGCCCAGTGAACCGACACACCCGCTTTTTGCGGCGATATCCTCTGCAAGGGTGAGAATATGTTCGCGTTCTTCCGGCAGGAACGGAGTTATGGCCCCCCCGGCAAATCCGAACCGGCGTTCCCCCCTTCCCCCCCGCCGCGGTTAAACTGGCGGTTCAGACTGAGGGCCCGTGCGGACGTACCGTCCGCGATACAGGAGACACTACAGGAGATGCCCTCCACCGGCTGCTGGCGGATGTAGGGCGTGTCCGGCCAGCACTCCGTCCATACCGTCTCATCATCCGCGGTGGCGGCAAGCGTATTGCGCCAGCCGCCCGCGCCGGTGTCCGGTTTAATGAACGCGGGATATGTTCCTTCGGGAAGAAGGGGGGGCGGCACCGGAAACGCATGCTCTTCAAAGAATTCCTGGATGCTGGTCTTTGTGCAGAACCGGGCAGCCACATCCGGCGGCGTCCCGCGGAAGGTGTCCCCCGAGGTCCATATCCTCGGCACCGGAGGTGCTGACGATGGCATCAAACGTATAGCGTGCACAGAGGTCTCCGATGAGGTCCGGAAATTCGGCCAGTTCCTCAAAGGTTTGGTATTCTTTTGTGTACCAGCTGAGATCCTGATCACAGAAATGGTCGATGGCGCAGACCTCATAGCCTGCGGCATAGGCAGACCTGACCACGTGGCGGGTGGCAAAGCCTGCAACAAGGACGCGGCCCTTCAATCCTCGAACCTCTTGCCGTGTTCTGTCGGGATGATTTTCATCTCCGCATCCGGGTACTCGCGGTTCAGTTCACCTCCGTCAAAGAGCCGGTCGAGGATGAGGGCCAGGCTGGAGATCTCCGAGTGGGGGGGCTGGGTGGTGACCGATATATTGTAGTCGGCAAGGTCGTAGATGTCCGAGGGCACCTTCTCCGCACCAACGACCACGAGCACCTTTTCGTGTGTTTTGATCTCACCGATGGCATCCGTCATCCGCAGACCGTACATCGTCAGGTGGACAACGACGCCCCCTGCGTCTTTCCATTCGCGGATGACCTTCTTCCATGAGACATTATTCTCGACAAAGAAGTCGCCGCCCCCCCAGCGGTTGGCGACATCCGTTGCCGACTGGCGCACGCCCTTGTCGTCTGCTGCAAGGTACATGGCCTTTGCCCCCCCAGCGCCCGGGCGGTCAGGGCGACATGGGTTGTCACCCGCTGGTCACGTTCCGGTCGGTGGCCCAGCCGCAGGACCCGTACGTCTGATACCATTATTCGTCCCCCCCCTTCCTTTCGGACCTTAATGACGCCGTCCTCCATGTAGATGGGGGGGGAATCCTTCATGGCCTGTTTCAGTTCTGCGGAGATGAGTATTTCCTGAATGGATTTTGCCGTGCAGGTATCATTCTTTCGGGAAATCAGGCTGTATCTCTGCAGGCGTTCCAGTGATTCTTCGATAATGTGTTCTTCTGTCCCGGTCATTCTGCAGATCTCATCCACGGGTATTTCGGATTTTTCTGCGATAATATGGTATATCTGCCAATCTCTGTCTTCTGCTCGCACATGGAAAGGTTACCCGGATGCGGGCATATACTTTTTTACCGTTTCATCGTACAACAACAGAGAACAGAGATTGTTATGTGCATCAGACAGGAGATATATGACCGAATATTCTGAACTGGCAGAGCTTGCCGACCGTATCCTCGCAACCGGGGGGGAGGATGATGTGACAGAACTGGTTTCTGTCCTCGATACCCTTGACGAAGGCGTGAGAAATGAACTGCTGGTCTCCGATTTCCTGAATGCCTATCAGGTATTCTGGTATTTCTTCCGGTATGAACCGGAAATACTCGCAGCAGAACGCCTCATGCTCTCGTCTGCCTCCTCTCTTCCCCCCCGGGGTGTGCTGGTTGAGGAGCGCGACATCTATGAGATTTGGTTCCGGGTTGTGGATGCCCTTCCTGAGATGCGGGTCACCGACGGGGGGGAGGAGGTGCTCGTGACCTTCCGGGGGGGGAAGGGCGCATATCGGGACGCGGCAGAGTGGGTGGACAACAACTAATTATTTTTGAACATCCGTCATCTGCCCGCGGTGATCAAACTGGTATCAACCGCTGCCCGTACGATCTCCGGGAGCCTGCCCCACCGGCAGAGGAGGTCCCCTGCGATCACACAGATGCCGCAGACGTCCCTGAGATCACGCGCCTGAAAAAATGCATCCGAACATTCGGTAAAGTCATTGCACAGCGCAGTCGCCCAGGCATCGGCAAGGGATACGTTCCGGGAGAATACGGTCACGGCATCGGCCGTCCCGAATGAGACCGACGGACCCACGGTGGCAGAGGAGGTGCAGATGCCGAGGATGGTCTCCTGCGGCGGTATGCGGAAGGCCAGCTTCCCGGAGAAGGGGGGGAGAGGCCCGCATGAATACCAATGGTGACCTCACGGTCGGCAATGAGGGCGATGTCCCCCGCCGTTATCGATTACCGCAAAGGCAGCTCCCGCCTCCTGCATCGCTTCCACGCCAAACCATGCGATTGTTCCTGCAACCGCGGCCATCGGGCCGACTCCTGCGGGTTTCGATGCCACGGCCATCCGCTGTGCCACCGGGGGAGGATGTCTCCGGGGGCGTAGGTTCATAGGTTGAGCCAAAAAAAGGGTTCCGGAGGATTTCGCGTTCCAGTTCACTCCGGGCGTCCACCATTGCCTCTTTTGCGATGGTGATATATTTCTCCTCATCGGCGAGGATGGTGGTGATGGTGGTCCGGTACTGGAAATGTTCCCGGATCATGGGAGCAGGGAAAGGGCCTGATGGGGGCAGGCCTCCACGCATTTTCCGCAGAGGACGCACTTTGAACTCTCAATGCAGAGCGTCCACGTCTCATCGAATGAGAGCACATCCTGCGGGCAGACACTGATGCATGCCCCGCAGTTTACGCACTCGGACTCGTCCCGGATGACCGAATCTTCGATCTTCTTTACGCGTGCGCCTGCCTTCTCCATCGCATCCGATATGACTTTTGCATCCTTGTCGGGGATGTCGATGAGGACTTCACCCTCGTTTGACTCGATAAACGCCCGCTCGACGTTTATGAGCACGCCGGTCTCTTTGACGGTCTGTGCGATGAGGGGCTGTTTGCCGCCTTTTTTGGAAAAGGTAACCAGTAGTTTCATCGCTTCCACCCCCCCCGTTCAAAGAGTTTGCCCAGATCGATTGCCGAAAGAATGCCGACAAGTTTTCCGGTTTCGTCGACGACCGGGAGGGCACTGATATTGTTTTTCTCCAGCTTGCGGGTGGCCACATCCACCGGCTCGGTCGGGGAGGTGGATACGACCCGTCGGGTCATGATGTCACGCACTGTCTCGCCTTTGCCATTGGATGCCGCCACTGCCTTGGAGATGTCAAAGGTGGTGACGATGCCGACCAGCCGGTTGGTGTCGTCAAGCACCGGGAGATGATTGATTTCCCCTTTGAGCAGGCGTTT
This sequence comes from Methanogenium cariaci JCM 10550, assembly GCF_001315945.1. Lineage (GTDB taxonomy): Archaea > Halobacteriota > Methanomicrobia > Methanomicrobiales > Methanomicrobiaceae > Methanogenium > Methanogenium cariaci. The sequence continues at coordinate 72,927 of NZ_BBBG01000005.1, forward strand.
TGCCGCCGTCTGGATCTTCTCGTCTTCCCCCGATGGTGACAAGGTTTGTGTTCATGATGTCACGAACAAGAGGGGGGGTGCGTGCCTGATCGCGCATCGGGCGTGGGGGGGTCTTTTGTGTGTTCATCCTGCGGGTGGGGGGGAGGGCGAGCTCCATTCTTCCGCTTTCGACCCATGCCTTCAGTTCATCCGCGACCTCAAGCGCTTTCTTGTATGAAGAGAGGGACGATGTCTTCACCTCTTCCCCCCCGTTCATCTCCACCAGTCCGCTCTTCAGTTCGGCGTAGGTGACTTCACGCAGAGTGGGGCGGTCGCGGTTGGGGACACCGTAATCCGCAATCGTGGTCTTCAGGTCTTCGTCACGGACGGCCGTCCGGCGCACGATATCTTCATCGAGAACGGGAATGGGCACACCGAGGCCGACGTAGAGCGTGCTGTTGTATCCCTTGAAGGTGGCCGCGCGGAGGAAGTCGGTGGACATGCCGTTCATATCTCCGGTTGTCATCAGGGTGGCGAACCCGTTGCCGGGTGAGGCCTGCGTGCCTTCCCCCCCGATGATCATGCCCTCAGCGCCGCAGAGGAATATCGGGACACCGCTGCCGATGATGCGCAGGTCGGGGGGGTCATTGGGGGGGATGGGGGGGGAGAGACACCCGGCTCCGGAGTATGAGACATTTCCGGTATTGGGCAGCAGGGCGCCCATATAGGTATACAGGGTCCGGTCGGTGGTGTTGGATGCCGCCACATATGACTGATAGGAATTGCGCGGATTGACCATGGTCGCCTGATTCATATCCTCAAGGGTCAGGTCAATCTCCAGTGTCTTTCGGGGGGGTAACAGTCGGTTCCCTTTGACTGTGCCCGTAACTGGACGGAATTCCCTGCGACGAGATCTTCGAGCACATGGCGCCGCCGTATGAGGTGCCCTGTGTCTCTGATTTCTGGGTGGCGCCCAGATAGGCGTCCACTGCCGCAATGCCTGCATATGCCTCCACTTCGTTCAGCCATACCTTCTCCATCCGTATGGGGGGGGATCGGAATGCCCGAAATTAAAGAATGCACCGGAGGAGCACATAGCGCCGAACGTGCCGGTTGTCACCACGTCGACTTCCCTGAGTGCGCCCTTCACACCCAGTTCATCAACAATATCCGGCATCTGGTCTGCCCTGACTGCCCGGGCATTGCCGTCACGAATGCGGGTGTTGATGAGCTCAATGGTCTTTTCCATACTCCATTATATGATATGCTGCATAATTAATGCTTGCACATATTACTACTAGTAATTGGGACTTCTCTGGATCCTGTTTGGCGGGGGAATGCATCCGCGGGGTAATCCATACCTTTATTCCCGGTTGTTTCTCTACGTATCTGGTATGCAGATTGCTGATTTTATTGCCATGCTTGAAGAGATTGCACCGCCGGAGCTTGCAGAGGAGTTCGATGGTGGCAGAATCGGCCTGATCATTGAAGGACGCAGGGACGTGAATACCGTGTGCTGTGCCCTTGACGCGACCCTTCCGGTGGTCCGGGCGGCGGTCGCAGCGGGGGCGGATATGCTTGTCGTGCATCACACGCCGATATGGAATCCGCTGACACGCATCGGGGGGGGAAATCGGGAGAGATCATCGGAACCGCCCTCGCCGCCGGCTGAATGTCTATGTGATGCACACCAATTTTGACCATGCAGAGGGTGGCATCAACGACGCACTGGCAGAGACTCTTCGGCTCACGGAGGTTGTGCCCCTCTCACTGGGCGTCATCGGCACGCTTACCCGTTCCCTCAATGACGTGTCCGAACTCCTGGGTGCACCCCCTCCGCATTTACGGGGGGGAGGTGCATCTGCCCTGTCGTCTTGCTGTCGTCGGGGGGGGTCGGGGGGGTTCTCCCCGACCTGATAGATGAGGCGGAAGCACAGGGTGCGGGGGGGGCCTTCCTCTCGGCGGAACTGAAACACAGTGTCATGCGTGCTTCCGGTATTCCCCCCCTCATTGAATCCACCCATTATGCCACCGAAGCACCGGGGATGCGGATGCTTTCCCAACGGATGGGCTGGACCTTCCTTGAAGACATCCCCCCCGCACTGGTGCAGCGCTGATGAGTGACAGTAACACAGAATGGATGGTCGCCGAGGTCTGTCGCCTCTATGATGCCAAGGGAGATAAGGCGGTGTCGGCTGCAAAAAACGGACGGGTGATCCAGTATCGGGACTTCTGTGTGGTGGTCGGCACCACAGACACCTATGTCGTGGATGATGCATTCTGCACCTGTGGCGATTTCACCTACCGGGGAGTGCAGTGCTGGCATATTCTTGCCTACCGGACGGCAAAAGCGCTGGGAACGATTGTCGTGCGTGATGAGTGGTACCACGACCTGCTGGGAAAACCGGGAGAAACAAACACTATATGAAATCCCGTGGCGATTATTATATCAGGTTACTGTGATTACCCATGCTCGAGGAAGAATATCAGCTTGAATATTTCAGAGAGAACGGTCTGGTCAGGAAAATATGCAAGGCCTGCGGTTCAGCGTTCTGGACACGGGACCCTGAGCGTGAATACTGCGGTGATGCACCGTGTGAGCCCTATTCATTCATCGGCAATCCCATCTTCTCCCCCCATACTATTGACGAGATGCGTGAAGCGTATCTGAGTTTTTTTGAACAGAACGGCCATACCCGCATCGAGCGCTACCCGGTGGCTGCCCGCTGGCGTGACGATATCTATCTGACTATCGCATCCATTGCAGATTTTCAGCCATATGTGACCAACGGCGAGGTGCCCCCCCGCCCGCAAATCCCCCCCTGACCATATCCCAGCCGTGTATCCGGTTAAACGATCTGGATTCGGTGGGACGGTCCGGCCGCCATCTGACAACGTTTGAGATGATGGCCCATCATGCGTTCAATACGGATGAGAATAACGTATACTGGAAGGACGAGACGGTCAGCCTCTGCGACCGGTTTCTCGCATCCGTCGGGGCTGACCTGAACCGGGTGACCTACAAGGAACACCCCTGGATCGGCGGCGGCAACGCCGGACCCAGTGTCGAGGTGCTTATCGGCGGGCTGGAAGTGGCCACTCTGGTCTTTATGAGCCTGACGAAACGTGACAACGGCAGGGAACCCGTTGACATGGAAGGCGTCCCCTACTACCCGATGGATCTGCGGATTGTGGACACCGGATACGGTCTGGAACGTATGGTCTGGGCCTCGCAGGGCAGTCCGACAGTCTATGACGCCGTATTCCCGGAACTGATCAGCCGTCTGATGAAGTCTGCGGGTCTCGCCAGTCTCCTCAATAACTCCGAATTTACCCGTATTCTTGCACTGAATGCAAAGTATGCCGGGCTCATGGACATCACCGGCTCCAATCTCTATGAGATGCGCAGAACCGTGGCAGAAAATATCGGGGGGGTGCCCTACCAGAAACTGCAGGACATCATCGCTCCGATCGAGCGTATCTATGCGATTGCCGACCACACCCGCTGTCTTGCCTATATGCTCGGTGACTGTATTGTGCCGTCCAACGCACAGGAGGGCTACCTGGCCCGGCTGGTGCTCAGGCGGACGCTGCGGATGATGAACGAGATTGATATGGATGAGACGCTCGGGGGGGATCTCATCGAATACCAGATGCGGACCATCGGCATCGGCTCCTTTGAACAGGAGATCGGTGTCGTGCAGGAGATCATCCGCAATGAGGAGGAGAAGTATGCCCTCACGATGGAGCGCGGCGGCAGAATTGTCCAGAAGGCGGCACGGGCCTATAAAAAGAAGAATCTACCCGTCCCTCTGGATGAACTGATCACACTTTATGACTCCCACGGCATCCCGCCCGAGATTGTGCGTGACATCGCAAAGGAAGAGGGTGCGGACGTGGACCTGCCTGATAACTTCTATTCCCTGATTGCCGATGTGCATTCCGAATCCGAAGTCACCGGGAAGACAGAGGATCCGTATGCGGCCATCCGCGAGAGGGTGGAGGCGATGCCCGATACGAAGATGCTGTATTACGACCTCCCGCAGGCAACCGATTTCGATGCGATTGTGCTCGACCAGTTTGATGAGTATCTGGTGCTGGACCAGACGCTCTTCTATCCGGAGGGCGGCGGTCAGCCGGCTGATACCGGTAAGATCGTCTCGGAAGAGGGGGGGATCAGCAAGGTTGACCATGTGGTAAAAATTGGCGGGGGGGTGATTCTGCACCATATCACCGGCGAAACCCTGAGACGCGGCGAACATGTCAAAGGAGCCGTCGATGAGGAACGCAGGGAGACGATGATGCGCCATCACACCGCAACCCATGTACTGCTGCATGCCGCAAAAGAAGTGCTTGGCCCGCATATTCATCAGGCCGGTGCAGAAAGGGGGGGTTGAGAGTTCCCGTATTGATATCCGGCATTTCCGGCATGTCTCTGATAAGGAACTGCAGCAGATCGAGGATGCCGCAAACCGGCTGGTGTTAAACGACATCCCGGTGCATATCGGTTGGGAAGACCGCACCGCGGCCGAGCAGAAGTACGGGTTTGCCCTCTATCAGGGCGGAGTGCCGCCGGGTGCCCGCATCCGTATCGTTCAGGTGGCAGGCGATGTGCAGGCCTGTGCCGGTACACACTGCATCAGTACCGGCCAGATCGGGTCCGTCCGGATTATGCGTCTGGAGCATGTGCAGGATGGCATCGAACGCATTGAATTCTCCGCGGGTATGGCGGCTGTCGCATACAACCGCTGGATGGAAGGAATCGTCGACACCTCGGTTGCGACCCTGAGTGTCCAGCGCGAGAACCTGCCTACATCGGTTGAGCGGTTCTTCACCGAGTGGAAGGAGCAGAGAAAGGAGATCGAACGCCTGCAGGCAAAGGTCGCCGAACTGGAGATCGCAAGTATCCCGGTGGAGGATGTCGCGGGTGTCAGCATCGTTGTCCATGCCGTTACCGCCTCTCCCAAGGAAGTGGTCTCGATGGCGACCGCGTATGCCAACGAAGGTGGCGTTGCCCTCCTCGCAGGCACCGGAGACCGGGTGCACGTGGCAGTTGCCTCCGGGGGGGTGGAGCAGGTGAACGCGGGTGAGATTGTACGCCGGGTATGTGAGATACTGGGTGGAAAAGGGGGGGCGGGAAACCGTCTCTCGCACAGGGCAGCGGTGCCTCGGCAGCCTCTCTTGAAGAGGCGCTTGCCACCGGACGCCGGATGATTCTTGAGCAACTGAACAATTGAGCAGCTGAAATGACCGAAGAGGGTGTGCTTGTTCTTGAGCCCGGTGACGAACGGGCAAAGAAGATTGGAAAGGCGATGGCCAGCACGACGGCCAGTGACGTCCTTTCCACCCTTTCTGAGAATGAGCTCACGCTCTCCGAGTTATCCGAACAGATGGGTCAGCCCATCACGACCCTGAAATACCAGATTGAAAACCTCCTGGATGCGGGGCTCGTTGATATTGTGCGCACCCGCTATAGTGAGAAGGGCCGGGTGGTGAAGGTCTACGGGCTGCGTCAGCAGGTGGTCATCATGTCTCCCGGAAAGGCAGATGTCCGGTCCTTGCTGCTGAAATACGCGTCCCTCTTCGCCCTGATCATCTGTGCGTCCTTGGTGCTGTTTGCCCTCGCGCCGACGCTCGGGTTCCTGTCCGATGGCGGACTCTCCGGGACGGGAGGTGCTCCCGACGGGGGGGTGCAGGTGATGACCTTCTCTGCGAATGAGACCGATGGTGCAGGGGGGGGCATAAATGGCGAAAAAATGTTGGCGGAGCCAAGGTCCGCCCCGGTGACCGCGTCACTTGCACAGGACTATCTGTCCCCGGCAATAACCCCGAACATCCTTGCGGTCATGTTCTTTACCGGCGGATTCGTGGCGATCTTCGCCATGCTCCTCTTCGAGCTGGTGGCGATGTATCGCCGAAAATAATTTCATGATCGTTTCTCCTTTTTTGGTCAATTGTTCGCAATGCAGGAGAAAAAATCCAAAAAATGGTTGAAAAATATATCCCGCTCTTAGAGCAGGCCGATAAAGTTTTTCAGGATGGCAAGCCCGGTCTCCCCCCCGCTCTTCTCCGGGTGAAACTGCACGCCGTAGACATTGCCGTTTCCTATCGATGACGCAAACCGGCAGATATAGTCAGTTGTCGTGAGCGTGTGCGCAGGGCTAGTTTTTGCATAGAAAGAGTGGACAAAGTAGACATAGCTATCCTCGGGGGGGATGCCTTCGAAGAGGGGGGGGAGGGCTGTTCGACATGGAGGGTATTCCAGCCCATGTGGGGAATCTTCATACCGGGGGGGGTCTTTTCAAAGGCGAGCACCTCTCCGGGGGACAAGGCCCAGGCCTTCGTGCAGACCAAACTCGGTGCTCTGCTCAAGCAGCATCTGCATCCCAAGGCAGATGCCCAATACGGGCCGGTCTTCTGCGTATTGACAGAGCGCCTCGCGGAGAATGCCCAGCTTCTCCATGCCTTCCGAAAAGGCGCCGACACCAGGGAGGACGACGCCGTCGCATTCCACCATCACCGCGGTATCCTTGGTGATCACCGGCGCGACCCCCTGCCTTCTCCATCCCGCGGCTTACGCTCCGGAGATTTCCTATTCCGTAATCAAGTATAGCTACTTTCGTCGTCATCCTCTGTGTCTCCCCGTTTGCGCCAGAGCGCTTTCTCTACCCAGATATCTGGAAGGTCATGCTCTTCTTTGTATTGATTCAGTGCGTCTTCCCAGCGCTGCCACTCTTCGGGGGGGTAGTCCTCCTGGATCATCCGGAACGTCGCCCAGTCGGATGAGGGGCACATGAAACACCCGATCCGGTCAATCCGCTTTGAATACAGGATATTATACGGGGGGGCGTTCTCGCGGAAGATGTAGAGCCAGACATGCAGTGCTGTCCAGTGCTGAATGGGTGAGGCCGAGAGCTGGCACGGGATAATATTGCTCCGCCAGACCCGCGGGCTCTTCATCCGTTTAAACGATTCATACTTCCGCTGGCCGATAAACGAGAGGCACTCTCCCCCCCAGGTATCCTCGATCATCTTTTTGATCGGCTGGAGTTTGCAGACCTTGCAGCACCAGCGTGCATCGACGGCGGGCGGGCCCTGCCGTTCCATCTCGTCCCAGAACTGCGATGCCATGTCGGTGCGGAGCACCTCGAGACCGTAGTGGTCTGCCACGTCCTGCACGTTTTTGTAGGTCTCCCGGAACTCAAGCCCGGTATCGGCAAAGAGGAGGGGGGGAGCTTGCCCGCCGCCTTCATGACCACCAGAAGTGTTGCAAGGCTGTCCTTTCCGCCGGAGAAGGAGACGTTTGCCGGGAGTTGATTTCTCTCCATCGTGCGCTGGACAAAGCAGACTGCCTCGTCCTCGACCCCCTTGAGAATGCGCTCATTCGCCGCGAGCACATCCTCCCAGGTCTTCTCTGCCGGGACACAGCTGACGGGTTTGATCTTCCGGGTCCGTGCGATGGTGCCGCGTTCCATCGTCTCTGCCTCGGCGGCAGAGACCTTGGCCCTGCCGACCCCCGATGCAGCGCCCGTCCGGTAGCATGATGAAGACCTCGTCCCCCCGCTTCGACATGCTCTTCGATTGATATCAGGCCGGGTGCAAGCACCGATGCCCCCTTGGTCCGGATGGAGGTCTCCGCACCCGGGTCCACCACCATATACCGCAGGGACGGAGTCATATAGAGCGCCGCGGCAGGCCGGGGCATGGCTTCCCAGCGTTCCTCATCCGGGTAGAACCGGATGGCACCCACAACCGCGCCGCCCATGATGATCTCTTCCATCCGGTCAAAGTCCGGGACCTTGTTGAGGATGGCGACATGTCCTTCGGGTATCAGTTCTGCGCCAAAATGATCGCGGTATACCCGGTTGATGTGGCTGATGTCGTCGTCGAATGCCGGGCGGATATCGCCGGGAGGGGGGGTGAGGGCCACTTCCCGCGTCTGCGTGCCGCAGCTGCATTTTTTACCCAGTACGGGTGTCCCGCAGGTGTCACACCAGTGGAGGTGATTTTTTCCGAGATATGATAGGCGCATTCCTGAAATATTTCTTCTGTGTGGATAAAAAGAGCGGGTTTTTGCCCTGCGCGTCATAATTTTTTCAAAAGAGTTAATCTGTGGAGATCGGAAATTTATACTGAATCCGTGTGGTTAACTGGAAAATTTCAATGAATATCTTTCTTCCCTGGGAATTAGGTGGTCTAAATTCCCTTCTTCTTACTGGGTAATGCTACCCGGGAGTGTTGGTTCTGAATGATTCGGTATATTCTGACGTTTATCTGTGCATTTTGCACGTATCTGGTGCTGACAGCCGGGTCTGGTGACATCGGGCTCTGGTCGGTATTTGAGATAGTTGCGGGGGGGGTATCATTGCGCTTGTCGTTTCTGCGGCATCGGCGAAATGGTTCTGCCCGGGTGACGACTATCGCATGGCGCATCCACTCCGGTGGGTGCTCTTAGGTTTGTATATCTGTATTCCCTTCTTCCTGGAACTCATCCGGGCAAACATCGATGTGGCACTACGGATCATCACCGGGAACATTTCTCCCGGCATCGTAAAGGTCAATCCCGATCTTGCGACCGGTTTCGGTCGGCTTCTGTTTGCAAATTCCGTTACCCTGACACCGGGTACGCTGACGCTGGAAGCAGACGTTAAAACCGGCGACTTCTACATTCACCTGCTCTCTGTCCCCCCCAAAGAGATGGTGAAGCAGAAGACCGTCGATGCGGCAGCGCTCTTCTCGTTCTTTAAGATCCCGGCATGGGTTCGGAGGATTGCGGAATGACCGACATCTGGGTTCTGGCACTGGGCCTTCTTTTGCTCTTTGTCCTCGGCGCGATGGTGCGTCTCTGGCTGGGGGGGCCGACCGCACCGGATCGTGTGGTGGCGCTCGATGCGGTGAACACCATCACGGTATGCGGTATCATCGTCTTCGGTGTCGCGTTCAACGAGACGGTCTATGTGGATGTGGCCATTGTGTATGCCCTGCTCTCCTTTGTCGGCACACTCTGGCTTGCGAAGTACATCGGAGGTGACCTCTGAGATGGTGGCTGACGTTATCGTGACCATCTGCCTTGGCTTAGGTCTTCTTGCCGCAGGCCTTGGTGTCGTGGGTATCCTGCGCTTCCCGGACGTGTATACTCGCCTGCATGCAGAGACGAAGATGACGACCTGCGGTGCGATATTCATCTGTATCGCGGTCGTCGTCACGGAAGCCGGTGCGTATCTTGCAACCGGTGAGATGCAGTATGCCGTGCTTGGCCTGCACACCGTGCTCGCTCTTGCAGCGCTGGTCTTCACGAACGCCATCGGTGCCCATGCCATCGGGCGTGCGGCATACCGCTCCGGTGTCCGCCCGGACCCTGCTGTGGTGGACCGGCTGAAAGGAGTGGATATCGATGATTGAACTCATCGTTCACATCCTGCTTCTTGCAGGGCTTGTCATTTCGGCATGCATGGTCTGGTATATGGACGACCTGATCTCTGCTGCCATTGCCTTCGGTGCCTTCAGTTTCCTGCTCTCGTTAGAGTTTCTGATGCTCCAGGCGCCGGATGTCGCCATCGCTGAGGCGGGCATCGGTGCCGGTCTTACGACGGCCATCTTTGTGATTGCCATCCGCGGCACGGACAAAGACGGGGGGTGCGTCTGAATGAAGAACACATTCCAAATCGGTATTCTCGTAGTATGTGCGGCAGCCTTCCTCATGGCAGGTCTTAATCTCTCCTTTGGGGGGGCACCTGCATACACGGACATGGACGACTACATGCTTGCCCACGGGCAGGAGGAGACCGGCAGCAACAATATTGTGACTGGTGTGGTCTTCGACTACCGGGGGTTCGATACCCTCGGTGAGGCGACGGTGCTCTTCACCGTTGTCTTGGGTGCGGGACTCGTCTTCCGTCGCCTCGGAAAAAAGGAGGATGAATATGAATATGAGTAGTCTCGTCCGGTCAGGGGGGGCGAATATCATGATGCCGTTTATTCTGGTATACGGTTTTTATATCGTCGTGCACGGGCACCTGACCCCCCCTGGCGGCGGATTCCAGGGCGGTGCGGTCATCGCAACGGCTGTTGTCCTTTTGATGGTGGCCTACTCACGCGCCGAAGTGCGTGCCTCGGTCTCCAAAAACGTCCTGAAAAACAGTGAGACCTTAGGGCTGCTCCTCTTCATAGGTACTGCTCTTCTCGCACTCACTGCCGGTCTTGCCTTCTTTGGCAACTGGCTCCTCGATGCAGGTACGCTCTTCGGGACACCGGTCGCCTTCGGCATCAACCCCCCCGGTGACATCAACACGGGCGGCATCATTCCGGTCCTGAACATCGCCGTGGGTATTGAAGTCCTCGGTGCGATGGGCATTCTTCTCCTTGCGATGCTTGGCGGCATGAAGGGTGATGCAGAATGATCGAGAACGCTCCGTTCTTCTGTGCGGGACTCCTGGTCGTGATCGGTCTCGTGGTCATTGTCACCAAAAAAGATCTGATCAAGATGGTGATGGGCCTTGCGCTGGTGGAGGCAGGGGGGGTGAACCTGCTCCTTGTCGCAACCGGATATCTCTCCGGTGGTGTGGCGCCGATCTTTACGAACGCACCCTCGACTGCGATGGTGATGCCGACGGTGCAGGCGATGACGCTCACCAATATCGTCATCGGCATTGCGACGACGGCACTCCTGCTCTCGTTTGTGATGGTCATCTCCAGAAAATACGGGACGCGTGATGTGACCGAAATGCGGAGGCTCAAAGAATGATGGACTTCATCATCGCCAATGCTCCCGCACTCCTCATCGCCATCCCGATGCTCGGTGCCTTTGCCCTGCCCTTGGTTGGCAGACTGGGCGATACCGCCCGCACCGGCTGGGTCCTTGGTGTGGCGCTCATTACTTTTGTGATCGCGGCCCTCCTTGCATGGACCGTCCTCTCCGGCGGGCCGGTGCTCTATACCTTTGGTGCGGCGTCTCCTGCGGATGCACTGCCCGCCGATTCGGGCGGCATCCCCATCCGCATCGTCTTCACCGTGGATGCGATGAGCGCCTTCATGGCGGTCTTCGCCGCCTTTGTGGGCCTGGTCACCTGTCTCTATTCGGTTGCAAGCGAACGCCTTTCCTCCGGCAAGGACGGTTACTATGGCCTGATGCTCCTCCTGTTGGTGGGCATCCTCGGCATGGTCTGCACGGGTGACCTCTTCAACTTCTTTGTCTTTTTGGAGATCAACTCCCTTGCGGGTGCGGCGCTTGTCGCTACCGCATTGACAAAGGTGTCTCGGTGGAGGCGGGCCTGAAATACGGGTTCCTCTCAACCCTCGCGGGTTTGATGGTCCTCTATGCGATTGGTCTCCTCTACGGGCAGTATGACTCGCTCAATATGGCCGTCATCGCCTCCCGGATGAGCTACACCATGCTCGACAAGGTCGCCCTCGCCCTCTTTGTGGCCGGGCTTGCCCTCAAGGCAGGCGCAGTACCTCTGCACTTCTGGACGCCGGACGCCTACTCGATGGCCCCCGGTGCCGTGACCGCATTTCTGGTGGTTGCCAGTCAGGCGGGTCTCTACGGGCTCTTCCGTATCCTCTTCAGCGTCTACGGCCTGACGCTCAACTATGTCACCGTCGGCTGGGCGGTCATCATCCTCGGTGTGCTCTCGATGTTCGTCGGGGTTACGATGGCTATCCCGCAGAAGGATGTGAAGCGGCTGATGGCGTATCACGCGGTCTCGCAGTCCGGCTACATGCTCCTTGGTGTGGGCGTCGGACTCGTCGTCCTCGGGGACGCCGCTGCCATGGACGCCTTCGGCCGGACGGCGATGGAGGGCGGTATCTTCCACATCGTGAACCACGCGATGTATAAGGGTCTGCTCTTCCTCACGGCAGGGGGGGCGATATTCCTGCAGGCAGGCACCCGCAACCTCAACAAACTGGGCGGGCTGGGCCACTCGATGAAGTGGACGATGCTCTTTTTTATCATCGGTGCTCTTGCCATCGCAGGCATTCCGCCGTTCAACGGGTTTGCCTCCAAACTAATGATCTACGAGTCGGTCTTTGCGTTCAGCCCCCCCGTGATTGCGGTCATCGCGATGGTCGTCTCCGTCCTGACCCTCGCCTCGTTTGTGAAGGTCTTCCATGCAATATTCATGGGCCCCCCCGGCAGCCACGGCTTGAAGGAGCAGGAGAAGTGCCCCCCCGCCCGATGCTTATTGCGATGGGTGTGCTGGCACTGCTCACGATTCTCATGGGGGTCTTCCCGGAACAGATTGTATCGGCCGTGATTGCACCGGCCGCAGACGCCCTTATTGATCAGGGTGCGTATGTGGCCACCGTATTCGGAGGAATTTGATGATAGCAGAAACATTATCCACCGGCTTCGGGGCATGGAACCCCCCCATTGCATGGCTCATCGCGTTTGCGGTTGCCCTGCTCCTTGCCTGGGTTGTGCAGCGGCTCGGGGGAACCGGATCTGCCCGGTGAAGGCGAATCCGGTAAACCCTACCTCTGTGGTAACGACGAACCAACGCCGGAAGGCACGCATATCGGCGGTTCAAACCTCTACTGGGGGATTCACTGAGGCAATGAAGGGCTATTATGCACGGGTTGTGCCCCCCCTACATACCGGCTGCCTCACGGACTATGTGCTCTGGTTTTTGGGCACATTTGCCCTGCTCTTCATCTTTATCGGGGGGGTGTGCTAAGATGCGTCTGTCACCATCATTTAACCGGTCGCTCTGGGTGTTCCATTTCAACTCAGGGTCATGTAACGGATGTGATATCGAGATCGTGGCGGCGTTAACGCCACGGTATGACCCCGAGCGCTTTGGGGGGGTAAAACAGGTCGGCTCCCCCCCCGGCACGCGGATGTGCTGCTGGTGACGGGACCGGTGGTCCATGATATGGCCGACCGCCTGCGCCGGGTGTATGCCCAGATGCCCAATCCAAAGGTGGTCATGTGCATCGGTTCCTGCGGCCAGTCCGGCGGGGGGGTCTTTTATGACTCCTATAATCTGGACGGTCCGGTGGGGGGGGATATCATCCCGGTGGATATCTATGTGCCGGGCTGTGCACCCCGCCCGGAGGCCATCATCGACGGGGTGGTCAAGGCGATTGCCTTACTTGAACGCCTGGAGGAGGACAAAAAATGACACGAGAGGCACGGTCCGCAGAAACAATTGCTGACATCCTACAGAAAAACGGTCCGAAGAGTATTCATGACATCCGTATTGAAGAATGGGCCGAAGGCTGAAGAAGACATCTGCGGCGAGTATCTGGCTGCGGACGACACCCGCGGATCTCGTCGCAACCATGCAGGCAATCATTGATATCGACTACCCCCCCCACCTCGCGGTGGTCTCAGGGGGGGTCGATACCGGTGACGCCGTTGAACTGCTCTACCATATGCAGGTCTTCTACGGCATTCCGAATGCAGAGGTGAACATCACGATCATCGTCCCCGTCCCAAAGAAGAACCTCGTGATACCCACGATATCGCATCTGATTCCGGGTGCGGTCTACACGGAACGCGAGAAGCAGGAGATGCTGGGCGTGACCGTCGCAGGCATTCCCGACCCGCGGGGGGGCCTCTTCCTTCCTGCCGATTTCCCCGAAGGGGGTCTACCCGTGGAGAAAGGATGAGACTGGCATCACGGAGGGTATGGTGAAATCCCTGTATGCCTCCGGCAGACCGGAGAACCGTCCCGCCCCCGCCGGTGAAACCGAAGGAGAAGAAGGAGCGCAAACCGAAAACTCCTGCACCGGACACCGCCGATGCCCCCTAAACCGGAGGTGAACAGCAATGGCGAATAAACCGACATACAATATCCCGATAGGACTATCCACCCCCCGCCCTCAAAGAGCCGATTCTCTTCACCTTTGATATCCAGGGCGAGCAGATCAAAGGCGTGGACTTTGCCCCCGGAAAGACGCACCGTGCGATTGAGTGGATGGGTATGCGCAGAAATCCGGTGCAGATTGCTCATCTGTGTGACCGCATCTGCGGTATCTGCGGTGTCTCCCACACGCTCGCCTTCTCGCGTGCAATTGAGCAGATCGCAGAGATTGAGGTGCCGGAACGGGCGCATTACGTGCGAAGCATCATCGCCGAATTCGAGCGTATCCAGTCTCACCTGCTCTGGGCAGGAGTCGCTGCCCACGAACTGGGATTCGACACCCTCTTTCACCTTGCCTGGCGGGTACGTGAGGAGGCGATGGACGTCATCGAGTATCTGACCGGCAATCGGGTGAACTATGGCATCGTCCAGGTGGGCGGTGTCCGGCGTGACTTCACCGACGATCAGTTCCCCCCCGCATCGAACAGGCCCTCCAGACCTATGAAGGGCTTGTCGGCAAACTGGTGACCCTCTTTTTAGAGGACACCACGATCAAACTGCGGTGCATGAACTGCGGTGTGCTTTCCGAACGCGATGCGCTTGAACTCTGCACGGTGGGACCGACGGCCCGTGCATCCGGCCTCGCGCTGGATGTGCGAACTGACGCTCCCTATGCGGCGTACGGCGACATCGAGGTGAAACCCATCCTGCCGGACGTCTATGCGGACGCGATCAAAGGCGATGTGTATGACCGGATTGTCGTCCGCCTCTTTGAGGTGGTGGACTCGGTGCGTATCATCCGGGACCTCATGGACCAGATGCCCGCGGGGGGCCGGTGCTCTGGGAGACAAAATACGCGAAGATCCTTGCCACCTGCAAAAAGGCGGAGGGTGAGGCCATCGGACGGGTGGAGGCCCCCCCCGTGGTGAGTGTTTCCACTATGTCCGGATGAACCGCTCCGAGGCGCCGGAGGCATGGAAGGTGAAGGCATCCACCTACTCCAACCAGATGTCGTGGCTCAATATCCTGCAGGGCGAACAGATTGCAGATATCTCCATCATCGTCGCATCCATTGACCCGTGCATGTCCTGCACCGACCGCGTCTCGGTCATCCGTGACCGTCGCCGTGGCGTGATGACCGGAGATGACCTGCACCGCCTCTCGGTGGAGAAGACCCGGAGGCTGCAGGCATGATCGGGATGATCACCGTCGCCGTCCTCGGGTGCATCGGCATCACGGTGTATGGTCTCCTCTTCGGGCTGGTCCTGCAGGGCGTTGACCGGAAGTGTGCGGCACGGATGCAGGCCCGCTACGGCCCGCCCCCCCTGCACCAGCCCTTCATCGATATCGCAAAACTCCTCTGCAAGGACAATATTATCCCGAAGAATGCGGTGAAATCGGTCTTCAATGCGGCTCCCGTCATTGCGCTGGCGGCGTCCATTACGATTCTCCTCTACCTCCCGATAGGCAGTCTCATGCCGGTCCTCGGCGGCTGGGGGTGACATCATTCTCGTGCTCTATCTTTTGACCGTGCCAGGCCTTGCGATGGTCGCAGGCGGTCTGGCGTCCGGGTCTCCGTATGCAACGGTCGGTTCCCAGCGTGAGATGGTCACGATGATCGCCTACGAACTGCCGCTTGCCATCGCCATCATCGCGATTGCATGGCGCCTCAATGCGGCGGGCGTGGCCGATCCCTTCTCGCTTGTCACCCTCGCACAGACCCCCCCGGTCTGGAGTGTCGTGGGCATCCCCGGCATGATTGGCATGCTCCTTCTCATGATTGCCATTGCCTGGGTTACCCCGGCAGAACTCTCACGGGTACCCTGCGATACGCCGGAGGCGGAGACAGAACTCTGCGGCGGTATCCTCGTCGAGTATTCCGGCAGAAACCTCGCCCTCTTTACGCTTTCCGGAGCGGTCAAGACGGTGGCGATGGCAACGCTTGCGGTCGTGCTCTTTCTGCCGTGGAATCTTACCTGGTTTGTCCCCCCCTCACAGGCACTGTGGGAATCATCGCGGACCTCGCGTTCTTTGTCCTCAAGGTACTTCTGGTCGTGTTCTTCTCGGTGACCCTGATTCGGGTGGGCATGGCCCGGTTCCGCATCAATCATCTGGTGACCTTCTACTGGGGATACATCGCCCTCATCGGGTTTGCCGGTATGATCCTTCTCGTCCTTGATGCCGTGCTCGGCATGGGGGGGTCGTCGCATGAAGCTGCCTGCATTTTCTGAAGTGCTTGGCCAGTTTGTGAAGAAACCGGTAACGAACCTTTTCCCGGCCCGGTATCTCCCGAAGAGCATCACCGGCTATCTGGGGAAGGTTGCGGCAGGCGAGGCGGAGATCACCCCCCCACCCGTTCCCGTGCCGGAGAATTTCCGGGGGGGGAAGATCGCCTATGACCGTGATGCCTGCATCGGCTGCAAACTCTGCATCCGTGTCTGCCCGGCGCATGCGATCGAGTTCATCCCGGAGACAAAGACGGTGCGTATCTTTGTCACCCAGTGCATCTTCTGTTCCCAGTGCAATGATGCCTGCCCGGTATCGTGCCTGCACA
This sequence comes from Methanogenium cariaci JCM 10550, assembly GCF_001315945.1. GTDB lineage: Archaea > Halobacteriota > Methanomicrobia > Methanomicrobiales > Methanomicrobiaceae > Methanogenium > Methanogenium cariaci. Next base: position 89,265 of record NZ_BBBG01000005.1, read on the forward strand.
TGAGCGATGAGTTCATGGTGGCGGATGCGACCGCTACGCGGAACATCTGATCGTAGAGTGACTCTGAGTTACTCTCATCGGTTCTTTTTTATGCGTTCGGGTCATTTCTGAAGGTTAATCAGCCGGTGCGGCATCGGAGCAGTAAATGGATATCTTTCTTCAGACAGTGCTGATTCTCGGGCTGACCGGAACCCTGGCGGGGCTGGGGGCTGGAATTCTCGGCGTCGGCGGAGGATTTGTGATGGTCCCGGTGCAGTACTGGGTCCTCACCGACCTGCTGGAGATGGACTCCACGCTTGCGACAAGGGTGGCCTTTGCCACCAGCCTTGCTGTTATCCTGCCCACCGCAATCGCCACTGCTTCAGGGCATTCAAAAAAGGGGGCGGTGGCATGGGATGCGGTGAAACGGATGTGTGTCCCCCCCGGCTTTTTCATGGCCATCGCGGGAGCATATGTCGCGACATCGGTGCACGGCGACTGGCTGCGGTATCTCTTTGGTGCTCTCCTTCTCGGTGCGGCGGTCAAGATGGCCCTGAAGCCGTCATATGCCAGGGATAATGAACGGGATACCACGGTCTTGATGTTGATCGTTGCAGGGGCCATCTTCGGGTTTCTTTCCGGGCTGCTCGGCATCGGCGGCGGGTATCTGATCGTGCTCTTTCTGACTCTCGTCTCAGGGTATGAGATTCACCGTGCGGTCGGGACATCAACCGCCTTTCTCATCTTTGCCTCGGCAGGGGGGGGTGCTCGCGTATATTTTATTCGGGTGGGGGGGCTGACCGGTATCCCCCCCGCACCGTCGCTGGGGGGGTATGTCGACCTCCACCAGTGGGTGATCCTTGTCGTGACCTCCATCCCGGCGTCCTTTGTCGGCGTCAGCTTTCGCACCGTATCCCGTCCCGTCACCTCGAGTGGCTGTTCGTCGGGCTGCTTTTCCTGAGTGCGCTAAAGATGTTTGGCATCTTCTGAGGGGGGGATTAGAACCGGACGAAGAGAATAACCCCGATGAAGATCAGGGCCATGATGATCCAGAACAGGGAGCGGCGCTTCTGTTCATATTCCTGCACCTCCTCCCGGTATTCCTTTTGCAGCTCCCGTTCCTCTTCCGGGGGGGTGATGTCATCGTCAAACTCAACCACCAGAGCGCCGGAATAACCGCATTTTTTGCAGCGGTAATTGTATCCGCCGTATCCCCCCCTGCCACCGGGTAAATCTCCGTGCTTCTGCATCGCGGGCATCGTATCATAGTGGTTCGCCTGTGTCCTTTTTATTCGGGATTGTCGGGAATGTATGCGGGTATCCTCCCCCCCTCTTCACCGTTCCTGAGCATCTCTGCCACCTCATCCCCCCCTCCACGGATGACAGGTGCGGAGATTTCTTCGTGGAAGGTAACCGGCCCCCCCGGCTGGATGCCGATGAGCATGATCTCCGGCATCTTTGGGACGGTCTCCCTCAGGTATTCGATGATGTGGGTGAGGGGGGGAAGGGAATGGGTATCAAACCCTGCCTGTCCGACCGCGTCAGGGTGAATCCTCCGGAACTCGCCGGGGGGGGAAAGGCGCATGTCCGCGGCATCGACGATGACAAGGATGCGTGGGCGCATCTTCCTGACCACTCCGGTAAAGTTCTCCGGGGGGGCGGTCCCGCAGTCTGCCGCATGCCAGCCGGGGGGGCAGCCGTTCATCCGCTCTGCTACCCGGGGGGGGCCGATGCCGTCATCTCCCAGCATCGTGTTTCCGACTCCAAAGAGCATCTTCACATGAGGGTATGGGTGGTCGGGTGCGATAATGGATCTGATCGCAACTGATTATGCCTTTCCCCCCCGGCCAACCTCTGATGGATGGCACGAAGAGATACGATAGCCCTCTGGCTTGTGGTGGCGCTCATCATCGCCGCATCCGTTTCGGCTGCATCGGCAGTTGATATATCTAAGGTATCTGCGGGAAAGATTGATCTCTACAATCTGGCCGTGGACGAGGCACAGGCAGGAAACTACACGGAGGCAATGGCGTATGCCGATGCCGCGCTCGCAATTGACGATACCTTCATGCTTGTCTGGGTGACAAAGGCAGGCATCAGTTCGGCGCAGGGCAACTATACGGCCGCTCTTGCGGCAGCAGAGAAGGCGACCGCCCTGAACCCGAATCAGACGCAGGCCTGGGTGGTCACCGCTGATGCGCTCCTCAACCTCGGCGAGTATGAGAAAGCGGTCGGTGCGGCAGACAAGGCGATTGCGCTTGACCCGGAGATGATCGAGTCGTATATCATTCAGGGCACTGCCTACGGACATCTGGGTGAGTATGACAAGGAGATTGCCGTATCAAAGCGGGCCCTTGAAATCAACCCTGAGGATGTCCGGGCGCAGAGCAACCTTCACTTCGCACAGGCGAATGCGGGAACGGGTTCCGAACCGACACAGACTCCGTTTCCCCTTGCGGGTGTGATTCTCGGTGCGGGGGCTCTTTTCCTGATCTCCCGGCGCGGCTACCGGTAATCCATCTGGAATTTCCCTTTTTTCTTTGGTACTGCTTCTTGTATCTGATGGTTGCACGGTTACCTGCATGGTGGGGTTAGGTTCTTGTGACATGAACATGCCCATATTCAGAAGGGGTTTGGGTCACTGTATCCGGGTGATTTACACTGGTTTTTCCGTCCAGGTTTCCCGTGTCGGGAATTATGATTGCCGTCTCTCATGAACTTTCATTACTTACAATATTCTGATTGGAATAGTACCTAGTACCGATTTTTCGCTTCTTTTAGGGCGCCTGTTTTTTAGTACGGCTATTTGTCTGAACCTTTTTTTACAAAAGCATTCGGAGTTTTTGATATGTGCCACACGGTGCGCAGATGTGATGGTCCTGTGTCTCTGGTGGTGTGAGACACATTGTTTTTCCAGAGAGATTGATGCCAAATCATGGAATGAAAATCTCAGGTAGCCGAGGTCCATAAATGTGGGAAGTACATACTGGGAAAATTGGGGCAGTGTCGCCCATACTGAATATATATTAGTTGATTAAAAAGTAACAATATCAATATTTGGCTCTGTTGAATTCCTTAAATATAACCACGAAAGCAACTGATTGAATCGCTTTCGTAGTGTTATGAAGAATCATTTTGATCCTGATCTCTTTGACCTGAAATCGATATTTTCGTGCCTTCTGATCTTCTCCAAATCTTCTTTTAATGACTGAGAATGCTTTTCCAGCATTATCTCTGCTCCTTGCACTTGGTTTGGTTACTTACACAAGAAGCAGCGATTTTATGGATTTTATCTCTTTGGCAAATGAACCTTCAGAAACAGGGTTTTAACAGAGCGGGTATGTGGGTTTTCTCAGACAAAATCCGAACTGATTTCAAACGGTTCGGTTTTTGTCCCATAAATGGTTAATAAAGCGATATCAAAAACTATACACGTAGCATCAAAAAGATGTTGCACGGGGGTTCACCCGGACCGATCAAGAATGGTTGAACCCCCCCACGCGTGCCCGGAGGCAAGACTCTGTTGGCCTTACCATTACTTGAAAGCTTCGCCTTTTTTGCCTCCTGAGACATGAGAAACGGAGGAAAAAGTATGAAAACGAAAATTCGAATGTGGGCACTTTCTGTGCTCCTGGTGAGTATGGGGGGGTGCGTTTCAGCAAGCAATCCCGGAATATGGCATCTATTTGATTTCAATGCTGAACAGGAAAATTGTATTCTGGCATCTAAGAATATTGTCAGGGGTGGATAAAATGACAGATACGCCACTTGGTTCATGCGGTCCTGTTCAAAATTTCCAGAGCAATGCCTCAGCACAGATTAAATCAGCTGTATTATACGAAAGAGCGGATGGGACCCGTTATGTCTCAGTAGAATGGGCCGCAAGCGGATGTTACTTGTTCCATAAGGATGAGTGCTCTGGAGCCGGGTATGGATGTGATCTAACGGTTACCGTCAAGGTCAGCTGGAACAGCAGTCACACCCAACATGTATATACGTATAACAATACATCTGTTGCATCCACTACGGTTAACGTTGGAGTGACATCCATAGCAACATCATTTACTGTAGAAGTGAAAACAGAGGCGAAATGCTATTGTGCGTCAGTAACTCCTATATTGACAGACCAAGCGATCTGTTCCTGTGGAATATCCATTTAAATCATATTTTTTGGTGAATAAATGAAGTTCAGATCCTATCTTTTTATTTCTGTTATCATTCTTTCTTTGTTCGCCGGTATAGTGGAGGCGGAGGTTCAGCCGCTGACCTGTGGCCCGGATAAAGCATCAAATCCTTTCTGGTCTCTGGACGGTGACCGGATTGTCTTTCTGTCGTTTGATGCTGACTCAGGAAATACCGACATTCAGGTGATGAATGCGGACGGGTCGGAGAAAAAACAGCTGACATCCAACATATCTGCAGATATTTTCTTCTCAAATCCATGGTCCCCCCCGGACGGGCAGAAACTCCTCTTTATCTCCGACAGATCCGGTGCATACGACCTATGGTCAATGAATCCGGATGGGAGCGGCAAAAATCAGTTGACAACTGGGGGGGCAAATATTGTTCCTTGGCTGCACGGCCCGGCGGGATATGGGGGGGCCGCATGGAGCCCACAGGGTGATCGGATTGCATACACCTCCTGCTGGTATGAAAACGAAGAGATCCGGGATACCACAACAGATGGACAGGGAAACGGATTAGAATCTGCCAATTTCTCAAAAATACGCAGGGAAGCTGATATCTGGGTGATGAACTCTGATGGCGGCGAAAAACAGAGACTTACCACATCGGGTAGTGCCCGGCAGCCTGCATGGCGACCACACGGTGATGAAATTGTATACCTTTTCTTCCGGTTGGAAGGGAATGAAATCCGGATCATGCAGGATGATGGTTCGGAGGAGAGATGCCTCACATCCGTTGGAGAGAATGTCGGCACGTTTGACTGGTCCCCCCCGGATGGGAATAGTATCACATACAATACAATCACGTTAGTTACCAATGCGACACAATTTTCATCTGCTCTATGGACCATAAACGCCGATGGAGGGCATAAACAGCAACTGACATACGGCAACCTGGACTCTTCGCCGGTATTTTCTCCTGACGGCGACAGGATTGCGTTCACCTCACAGTCCAGGGCCCCCCCTTCATCCCTGTTTGTCATGAACAGTGATGGAACTGATCTGGTAGGGCTTGCTCCGGGATATCTGAATTTTGATACGGTGCAGTGGTCGCCTGATGGAAAGAATCTGGCTGTCAGTAATGGAAAAGAGGTGTATGTCATTCCTCTGGAGAGTCCTGCAACAGCTGGGGGGGGTGGCCCGGTTTCCATACTTATTATCGCAGTAACCGGCATTGTGACAATCGCCTTCTCTTCACGAAAGTGGGAGTAAGCCCCGGAACTGGTGAACACACAGATCGCCTGTCTGGAAAGAGCTGTTTGCTGTATGATGCGTGTGAGATTGGGGGGGATTGATTTGAGAAATATGCTGGTGCGACAGCCAATTTTCCCAAAGGTGCCCATAAATGCTGTGATGGGTAGGTGTTCTGTGTGCAGGTATTTCATACCGACTGCGTTTTTTGTTCATCAAAAGAACGTCCAAAGATATGCTAATAATAAGCCCTGTAGAAATGTTGCGAAGCGAAAGACGACGTACGTAGAGATGCAAATCGGCTGGATGGATACCGGAAACAGGAACTATACTGAGTCACCCTTTTTCCCTTTCTCCACCCGTTTTTGCCCCCTGTATTGGCAAATCGGAGGGCAAAACGGACGTATTTTTTGCTCAATATACCAGTCTGAAAAATACGCATTTAATGCCGTTTATATGTTGAAATGACGGATTATTGCAGACTAATAAGGGGGGGTCGTGATTGTCGGGTATTTTGGGGGGAGGACGTATGAGCTGTCTCGACTGAGAAAGGGCCACACCGAGCTTCTGTGTGGATGCGTATTTTCGGAATAATGGCTCAATTATGGGTTATTTAAACATTGCTTAATCTGCTGAGGGGGTTTTGCCCGACGTAACAAGAACCGCAGACCACAACTCAGATGATTCCTTTTCATGCCTTCTGATCTTCTCCAAATCTTCTTTTAATGACTGAAAATGCTGTTCCAGCATTATCTCAGTTCCTTGCGCTTGGTTTGGTTACTTACACGAGGAGCAGCGATTTTATGGATTTTACCCCCCCTTTGAAAAATGAACCTTCTGAAACAGGGTTTCAACAGAGCCGGTATGTAGGTTTTCTCAGACAAAATCCGAACTGATTTCAAACTGTTCGGTTTTTGTCCCATAAATGGTTAATAAACCGACGTCAAAAGCCATACACGTAGCATCAAAAAGATGTTGCATGGGGTTCACCCGAACCGATCAAGAATGGTTGAACCCCCCCCGCGTGCCCGGAGGCAAAACTGTGTTGGCCTTACCATTACTTGAACGCTTCGCCTTTTTGCCTCCAAGGACATGAAACTTGGAGGAAAAAGTATGATACTTAAAAAAAGAATGAGAGCACTTTCTGTGCTCCTGGTGTTGCTGCTGGTGAGTGTGGTTGCGGTGTCGGCGATGAGTGCAACTACATCTCCCCCCCGGGTAGTATCTCTGAATGAAACATTTCAATTGGTTGACAACGTCCAACCTCCGCTCTTTGATTGGAGCGGTTTCGAGCCCGCTTCTCCAATGGAAGGGTCTGATCTGACGACGATTGTTCTATCAGAGGCATATATTGCCAGACAGGTAGGATCTCAAACCCCCCCTGAAATCGTTGACATCTCGCTTCCATTCTCTGCATTTGGAGAAACAAACTGTTCTGTAGAAAGAGCTCCAAACTGCCTGATACAGATAGGAATTGCTGAAGACGAACCAGTTATGGTATTAACAATACCTAGCACAATGTTCCGGTCGTTGAATGCAGCCTCCGACCGCATTGAGCTGAGTCTCCCGCTTGAATACTTTTCGCATTACAAAGATACCAGTTCTTACCGCAACAGAGAGAACGCATGGAATATCATAGGAGATTCTCAGGAGAGTCTATCAGACAGTAAGATAACGACGGACGTTCCGCTCGAAACTTTCATAGAACGCGGTGGGCAACAATACCTCTCCAGAGTAAGATTTATGGCCAGTTCAGATTACGAAGTAACGTATCTCAGCGGAAAAATTAAGCCATATTACTATGCAAATTCCGGAAACGGATATACAATTTTCCAGGAGAGAGAGATTAATCTAAACCGTTTCGATTCACAGGGAGAACCTATCGATACGATTGAAATTGTTGTCGAGTACGAAGATACCAATCATGGAGGAGGGATCAAATTATATCCGGTAATTTATGATGATGGTCTGGGTCCAATTGATCTGGATTCTGGTTCATACATCGATGTATCCAGATCAGCACTCCCTCATGAGTATAATTACTACGTAACGATCGGTAGTGGTTCCACATCGGGAAAGTATGAGATCTGGTTCCAGGATACGACGACTGAGGAATGGCTGGGATATTACTATTATAATGACAACGACAATCCAAGTCAATTCATCAGGCGGACGGTAGGTTCATCAGAGTTGTTGCTATGGGACGGCTCGACCTTTTCCTTTGATGCCCGTACATCACCGATAACAGATGAATGGTGCAAGCAGGGAGTTACCTGGTCAAGACCAACAGATGTCTTTTCATATTACGAATCACAAGATGACTCCTATGTCAGTACATCATATTCAACTGGATCAGGCAAGATCTATACACACTCGTACTGCAGTGGAAGCGGGTCATCTTAGACCACTTCTTTTTTAATGGTAGAGGAAATAACCATATGAAAGCCCATTATCTGATCACAGGGCTCCTTCTTGTCCTTCTTAGCGCAGGGTGCATTCATCCGGGGGTGAATGATTCATATGTTCCAACAGAAGTTACACCACTATATCACCCAACAGATACTGTAACCGGACACCCCCCCGACAATGTGCGGGATCTTCGACACACCTCTCGCTTCCGTTTTGACGGGTGGGAAAATCCTGCCAACTATACAAGGTTCTGCCCACCGTCATACGTTCCCGAGGGGGGGTACGTCCTCTATGACCTTTTGCTATTTGGTGTCTTGAATGAGACGGCGGGACTCAACTACACGGTGGTTGGTGAGAAACTGCGCTACGCGCTCAACAGTACAATAGATAACGCATCGTGGACTACTGACATAACGTTCCTCGAAGTCTCCTGGAGTGAGCATGGATCTGACCCATACGAAAAGGACGAGATCCTTGGCGAAGACCCGAAACCTGTTGATATCAACGGATCAACAGGATGGATCTATGAGATTGAACAGAACCGGCTGATCGTCTGGACTGCAGGAAATGCCACATACCAGGTTTATGGATCACTTGATCGTGAAGAGTTACTCCGGGTAGCACGGTCGATAGTATGTGGGGGGGGAGACATCGGTTTTGTCTCTGATGTGTAGATGATCATGAGAGGAGATGTGTGAACGATGTGCGAATTCTATATACACATTCTACCGATGTGAAAGAGAGATGTTTGAATTTTCTCAGGCGTATAGCTTACGTGGATCACCCGAACCGATCAAGAAAGGTTGAACCCCCCCACACATGCCCGGAGGCAAGACTGTGTTGGCCTTACCATTAACTGAACGCTTCGCTGTTTTTCCTCCTGGGACATGAGAAACGGAGGAAAAAGTATGAACCTGAAAAAAGGAATGCGGGCACTTTCTGTGCTCCTTGTGTTGCTGCTGGTGAGTGTGGTGATGGTGCCAGCGGTGAGTGCTGATGCGAAGCAATGTGTCACGGGAGATGTTGTCGATGAAGTTACGTTAATCGAGAGATCCCCCCCATCACTGATTCGGGAGTATTATCCAAATACAGATACAGAAAAAGCGATTGCAGCTGCAATTCACAATTACTCTCGGGTGACCTATCTTGCAGGCTGGTCAGAAGATGATACTGAGAGTGTTAAATGTATTTACAATCGAGCTAAAGAATCCGAAGAACAGGAAACAGGAGTTCGCAACTGGGCTCAAAAAGATGGGCGCATGTGGATTGATGAGCATAACTACCGGGGTATCAACGGCATAGTGCATCCTGGAGGGATGGAAGTCTCTTCATCTGGCACAAATCATCAATATCTGACAAGTCACTTGGAGCAACCTGTCGGAGGGAATCGATGTTGGATAGAAGTCGGAGTAGCAAAGTTTTCTGAGATATTTGACGGAGATCCGGATGAGTTTTTAATATACACTGTTGATAGTACACTACCGGAAGATGAACAATTTATGCCTCATGGGAATTTTACCAATGGAAATCAGGATTTCAACTTCCAAATCTCTGTCAGTAATGTTCAATGTCCCGAAGGCTACCCATATACACTTTCATGGGAAGGCAGGTGATTCGCATTGGTCACGTACCTTTTGCAAAAGGAAATCCTGATGAGAATCACGAGTACTTCGCAGCCGACAGCAGCAGTTTCACCCCCCCGTCTCCAATGCATATTTCTGGGATTCATACCAATTCGGCGATCAGACAGCCGTATGGTGGAATGATAATCTGCCGGAGGAGACTCATGAATGGGGTATCTCTCCTGCAATGGTAAATATGTACATCCCCCCCTGGTGGTCGCAGGCATACAGGATTGATTCATGGATTTCCTAAAGTTAGGCATCGGGATTTTGGAAGGTCTCCTGGCCACCCTTCTCATTTTTTTGGTTTTGTCGTGTGGATGTATGCAGGAACCCGGCAATGGACCTGACGACATTCTTCAGAGGAATGCTCTTGACTGCAAAGGCAACGAATCGGAGATTGAACTGGTGCAGATCGCCCTCCGTGATGAAGAAGTGGCTGATGCGATTCGTAACCACTCATTTGAGACCGAAATTTACGTTTCAAATCTGAGGACGGGGGGGGAGAATGATCCAGAAGAGCTCCTTACCGTGCGATTCTGGTTATTTAACGGCACCTCTCGTCCGTATGGCACATATGATGGCATGTATTCCGTCTTCATCAATGATTCAAAACAAATTGTTCAGCGCTCCTGGCAAGCCCCGCCCCCGATATCCCTCCAGCATCCCTGTCGATATGAGGATGAATCTTACGAATCGTTCAATCTGTACGTATCATCATCTGTGAGGTCATCTGAAATCCTTGGATTTTTTGTTCGCCTGGGTACGACAAATGTGCCGATACTCCTTTAATTCCCTCTTTTTATGGAGAAGAAGATGACCACCAAACAGATGGAAGAATCAGCAATATTATCGATACTGATCATTGGTTCAACGTCCCTCATCCTGCCGTTCACCCTATATGCACTTGAGGTGGGCGTTACCGTTAATCTCGCAATCATCGCCTACATCACAGGACTGCTCGTGGGCATGGCAATTATGCTGATCGCCCGTTGGATAGCTCGCAGATCAAAACGAAATCGGATGGGAGAAATGAATGATGGGAATGGAGCGAAATCACCATCAGATAAGAGTTTGAATCATTCAAAACAGTGGATTGTTGTCATCACCATTCTTGCTATCGCTGTTGCAATGGTCTATCCCGTTCATCTCTACGCTCCGGATGCAAAAGCCCTTTTCATTCCTCTGATTTACTGGATGGGAGTCATTCTCGGAACTTCTCTGATGTGGCACGTCGTCAGGATTTCAACAGATTCATCCGATCACTGAACATTTTTCGAACGAACGGATGTATTCTGATTTTTCAGCTCCGTTGTATTCCTTCCATTTTTGTCTGCCTGATTCCGTTCGCGGCAGACTTCGCCGGTGAATAACGCTGTGACTCCGGAACCGTGAGCAGGAAAAAACGTTCCGTTCTGAACAATGAAGATATAAAAACGAGTGCGCCGACCGGGACTCTAGACAAAATGTCTAAGTCCCTAAATGCGCAAAAATACCCCCCCTGTGTGTGTCTCGGAAAATATATTGTGTCTCACTCATATCTTTCATCATGAACCGTATGATGCTTTTTACCCTGGCAGGCGTGGTCCTCCTCTGTGTAGGGTCTGCCGGGTGCCTCTCGTCTGCGACAGGGTCAGCCGACCCAGATTCACCCCCCCTATGAGCATGGTGATCTGCTACTCGCTCCGGATGGTAGCATGGCATTTGTAGAGACATACTCTGAGATAGACGGATATTATCTTCTCCCAGTGTTGAGTATGGATTTCATGGATCAGTCGTTTGAGACAGGAGGGCTCGGAATTTGGGGGGGTTCCCGAGAGGAGACAGAAGCTTATTTCCAAAAATGGGTGAGGGGGGGCTGATCTACGCTGCGACAAACTCGTCGGGCATTTGGCAGTGTACCTCCATGTTGTCGATGTGTGCAGGTCCATATTCATCGTATCCACAAGTTACTACAAAGTCAAGATCCCATCCGCCCTGCACCGTACAAATTTCCGAAAAATTATAGATCGTTAGTTGCGTGTTGACGGTATGAGTGATCAAGACATCATCCCCCCCATGCTTGATAGACAGGGTGAGGGGGGGCATACTCTTCTCTGTAGCCAAGTCGGCCTTGATCCGGACCACCGAACCCTCACATAGAGAGGGTGGAACAGTGAGTGTCGTGATGGTGCAGGGGGGGGCCGCGGGCAAAAGCCCAGAATCCCCCCCGATATCAAGTTTGAGGTTTTCCGTCGCGTCCACCGAACGGAAGTTGCCCGCATCCAGCCTTCCGACGTTTGAGATACTGTGCTCCTGCCAGTCCTTGTCCTCATCGATGTTGACATCAGAGATCCCCAAACGAGGCCACCTCCTGATCCACATACTCTTTCGTCGCCGCATCTGCGTCATCAGTCGGTGCACCCAGCCCGGTGATCTTGTTGTCAGCCATCGCAAGGTCTTCCACCACAGTCAGCGAGTCAGAGCGGACATAGACCGGGTTTGCCTCCCCCCCACAGAGAGTCATGCTCGCACGCTCATCAGTGATGTTCGCTGTCAGGACCGATGTCGCACCGGCAGCGACTGCAATCTGTCCCAGGGACAGTTCCCAGGTCTCAACAGTCTGCGTGAGCGTTGGTGCAGCAGGTGCAGGTGCAGCAGTGCCCTGTTTCACCACGATGTCAACAGAGCGGCCCGGCGTGGCGTTCAGCCGGATCACCACCCGATCGATCCGAGGATTGGTCGCATCAGCATCAGGTACTGTGAGCGTCAGGGCCGCATCGTTCACCACAAAACGGCCCTGTACCATCGCCGAGCCAGTCCCGACCTGTACTGTCATCGCAGGCGGATCTGTCACCGCGACCGCCAGCTCATTCCCTTCCCCCCCATGCACGATGCCGTCCCGCAGAAACTTCGCGAAAATGCTGCAGAGCAGGGCGGCCGAGTATTCCCGGTCCGGGTTGGCCGGATCCGAGACGTCAAAGATACCATATGTCAGTGTCATGTTCTCTCCTGTGTTTTGTTCGCTTTTCTGAGCAGACTGATCAGATCAGGCCACTCCTTCCCGAGTCCGAGCACGATCGTGCCGTCGGGATATGTTTCTGTCACAGAGACGATCCGGGCCTGCATCGAGCAGACCCCCCCCGGATACTCCACGCTGATGATATCCCCGATATCAAAGTCTGTGCGGTACCGATACATGGGTGTAGAGATATATTCCACCTCCAGCAGCGTGATCTCCTCCTTCTCAGCCAGGACCTCCTCCCCCCCACGAGCAGTCAGTTCGTCTGTCGTCGCACAGTCACGTGCATCGACATACTCTTCTCGCCGACCCCATCCTGTTGCAGTCCCGACCGTCTGGATGGTGCGGGCCGCTTCCTCTCCCTGCCCGGCCACAATCGCAGTGGTAGGGGGGGCATCAGAGAGGCAGGCCCGATACCCAGCGATCAGGCAGTTGCCGAGCCGAGGGGGGGAGAGCAGGATCGAGGTCGTCCGGTCCGTGCCCACCTGGGCATCGAACGTGAATCCCCCAGCGTCAAAGTCATAGTCAACAGACCATCCGAGCCCCGATTGCAGAGCGCAGGACTCCAGCACATCGGGCAGACCCTGAAACCGGGCCCGACCTCAACGGTCGTGCCTCGCCCCCCCTGGTCATAAGCTGCAAGAGACAGTCCAGAGATCTGCCGGATCGCATCGGTTGGTTGATCGCGTTGACATCAACATAGTGCCGCATAGCAGTCTCTCCTGCCACCGCCAGCTGCTCATCATACCCAGTGCCGGTGCTCACCCCCCCATGCAGACAGATCCTGTTCTGGAGTATAGCCCCGAGACTCCGGCCGGTCACTGTCCAGCTCTCAGACACCTCACCCTCATCGGTCAGCTGTATCTCCATGCTCTCGATGATCCCGATCAGGTGATCTCCCTGACGCGGCAAAGATATGAACCGCCCCCCCTCCTGGAGAGCATCCGCTCCCGTAGCATACCGGGGGATCACCGCCTGCCATGACCCGGGAGATCTCCACCGTCGGGTCCACTCGATCGCTTCATAGGCATCGATGACCGCCAGCAGCACGAGAGTGCTCCCCGACCGTTCATACACCCGGAGCGGTTCGGGTAGGACATCCTCGGCCTCCGGAGCCGGGCCGATGTCCATCTGGAAATATCCAGAGGCAGGCAGCGTCGTGGACGACCCGTCCCCCCAGGTGATCCCGAGCCGGATGTTGTAGATGCCGGGGGGGTGCACAGTATCTGCAGCGAAAAACTCACAGAGCAGCGTGCCGGCGGTAGGGTCATCTACTTCCAGAGACCGTCGGATCTCCCATCCTGAATACCGGGCATGGAAGGCCGAGAGCACGGCCGTCGCACCGGCGAGAGGTACCGGGTTCCCGGACCGTGTCAGTGTCAGCTGATAGGTGGGCCATGTGCCGGCCTGCTCGATCGTGATATCGGCTGTCATGTCAGATCAACGAGTCCTCGATCACCAGTTGATACTGTCCGGACGTCGGCAGGATCAGGATCCCCCCGTCGCCGAAGGTCACGACAATCTCAGCCTTGCAGTCTGCTGCTGCATCGAACGCACTGGCGTCATGAGTATACTGACACAGGCCCTCTGCAGCGTCCAGTATCTCCAGTTCCTGATCGATGATCGTCTCCCTTGTCAACCGGTCGGCAGCGACCAGCCGCACTGTAGCGCCTGCCAGAGGCAGAGGGGGGGTGTCTGGGCTGTCAGGACGATACAGGGTGGTAGTGTAGTTTGGCAGGGTCCCGCCTCGCTTAAACTGTATGTCTGGCGTCATACCGGATACACCTCCTCAAACGCCACCGAGACTCCGGACGATACGTCTGGGACTGCATAGGCACTCCCTGCCAGATATCCCCCCTGCAGCACACACTGCAGCAGGACGGTCAGCAGCAGAGAGAGGATCCCGCACAGCAGCGAGCGTAGCCTCAGGTCCGGACACCGCACCCATACGAGACTGCAGTGTACCGGGACAGGTAAACCGGGCCATCCCAAACCGCCGCATCCCTGGCACCAGATACGAAGGGTCTGCAGTCATGTATGCAGAGGCATCAATGACTCCGGAGACCGGCACGGTGATCGCAGCGTCACGGATACCCGTAAACGTACGGACTGCATCGATGGTGGCTCCCTCACTCTCGACTTCCACGGGCCGGGACTGCAGTGTCCCTATGGCAGAAAAACTGGAGAGGGTGAACCGTCGCATGGCTCACACCCCCCCGGCTGCCTGTGCGTAGTCCATGATCTCGGGCTGTGCAGATGTCAGGTATGACAGCCCCCCCTCAGTAGTGAGGACCTGCCGGGATCCCTGCCGGGACAGATATACCGGTGACGGCAGTGCCCACCAGATCACCTCTTCCTGATACTCATACTCGTCGTGTGTGCCGGACTCCTCGTCTGTGATCTCCACGGTGTGGATATCCCAGCGGCAGAGGAGTCTGACGGATCCGTTCTTTATCACATCGATGCCGAGTGTTTCAGGCTCGATGGTGCTTCTAACCAGTTTGGACATGATATGCCTCCTTTTTGTGATGCGTGTTCGACAGCGGTTCTCAGCGCAGGGTTTTCATAGAGATACTTCTGCGCCAGGTTGTATGCGTCACAGTGCTTCAGCCAGCCATAATATGCTCCTGCCGAGCCCAGCACGCATCGGTGCTCATGGTTTGGTAGTTCTTCTCGATCTCCCGGACCTTCTTTTTGAACCGCCGGGCAGATGATTTCCGTAACAGAGTGTGTGTCCGAAAACAGCGATACCCCAGAAAGTCAATGCCGCAGCGATCGACCGGGAAGATACAGGTCTTCTGGTTCAGGGTTAGTCCGAGCGGTGTTAGATACTCCGCGATTTCATTGCGGATTTCCTTCAGTCGACCCCGGTCACTGTGCAGGATCACTCCGTCGTCACAGTACCGGATGAAATACTTCATCCCCAGATCCTCTTTGATCCAGTGGTCAAACGGTGTCAGATAGAGGTTGCTGAAGTACTGGCTCAGGTAGTTGCCGATAGGAACTCCTCTGTCAGGATTGCTGAAGATAACATCTTTCAGGAGCCACAGCACGTCAGGATCCTTGACTGTCCGCTGCACGATCTCATAGAGTTTGTCGGGCAGAATAGACGGGTAGTACTTCGTGATGTCAAACTTCAGACAGTACCGGGTATGGTCCGCGTCCTGCAGGAACTTCCTAAGCCGGTATGATCCGGCGTGCAGTCCCTTTCCGGGTATCGCAGAGTAGAGATCAAATATGAACTGCTTGTCCCAGATCGGCTGCATGACCTGCATGACAGCATGGTGCACGATCCGGTCAGGGTAGTAGGGCAGCTTATAGATCACTCGCTGCTTGGGTTCGTAAATCGTTTTGGTGCGGTACGGGGAGGTTGTGAACGTCCTGTCAATGAGTGCCTGCCTGAGAGGTAACAGATACTGTTCTGGGTCCGCGTCCACCATCTGAACAGCCTGGTAATGCGTCTTACCTTTGCGGGCGTTCTGGTGTGCAAGTTGCAGGTTCTCCATAGAGACCAGCGTCGAAAACAGATTGCCGCGGCGTTTCATGCAGACCCCCGCAGCCCTACCAACAGAGGAGAGCGCTCCACTCGTCCTGAGGTACTAACACCCCCCCTCTGTGGATCGGTTGTGTGTTTGACCCTGCCAAAGACAGGATTCTGGCCTGCGCGCTGTTCAGGGCCACTCAGGCGGGACCTGAGCTCGAGGTGGGTGGAGATATTGCGATTGGAATTCGACGGAGTGTTATTCGCATTCCGGTAACCGGGACCTGCATTCGTCCCATTGTTCCAATTGCCCCCTGCTAGCAGGAAACAAAACCAGCACCCACAGAATCGCGCACGAGCCAGTGACATATTAGATCTCATCCTCCTTCAAGTTAATGTGTAATAACGGTTGATTTTCCGAATCGTCGCCACAAACGGGAGATTTGCCTCATACTTTCTCAGCTGATCGGCGATCACCTGAGAACCCGTAAAAAAGACATGCCGCTCATCCTCGTGTTCAAACTGAACCGTCGTGTAGTCAGCATTCTCTTTGTACTTGCTCCGGCCCGTTTTGAACCCAAGGATCAGGATGTCCTTGTTGAGTATTGCATTGATACTCACCTTCTCACCGTCCAGGGGTTTTTCCTCCTCGGTGGCAAACTCAGAAAATTTGGGATACGTTAGGCCACACCCCCCCCTTGTGGGCAGAACTCGAGGCGGGCGGAGATAAAGCGACTGGAAGACGACGGAGCGTAATACGCAGTCCGGTAACCGGGACCCGCATACGTCCCATAGTTCCAACTGCCCCCCCCGCCAGCAGGATTCTTCCATCTCCCGTAGGCGCGTACCAATAATCGCATAATCCCGTGCTGCTGGAACCTGCTGCTGCAGAGGGGAGGAATGCAAGTCCTTCAAGATCACCATGCTGCAGACCTGAGATGTACCCGTTTGACAGTGACACTACTCCGGTGACCGTCTCATATGACCCTGCTGCAAGGGTGCCAGCAAGAGTCCCAAGGCCATCTCTTCTGATGACTCGTACCTCTCCATCTGCATCGAGGTTTGCTCCGATCACAAACTTCCATGTGTTGCTGTATTTGTTCTCTTCTCCTCTGTAGCAGACCGGTGTCTGTCCGTCAGTACCAGAACCAACACCAGTCCCATTCTCTGCCAGCAAGGCATCAATACCATCTGCACCAGTGAGTTTTCCAGCATACCCCTCTCCGCTTGCCAGATCGACAATCCCCTTTCCGAGAGCTGTCTGGATGTCAAACGTCCCATACTCGATATACATCAGCAGCTGGTCAGCGCAGTATCCCCAGAACGACTCGCACCCGAAACCCGGTGCGATATTGCCCGCGTATGTCTCAGCGTCATCAATCGTGAATCGGCCCGCATTGGGAAGGTCTGGATACGACACCTCTCCTGTGATGGGTGTCTGCCCAGTGGCACTACCCAGCTTGAACGTAGACCCGTCGAGATATCCATAAGCCTCATATGCCCCCAGTATGCATTGTCGGTGAGGCAGCACCACCGTTGCGCATATACCAGTATGGGTGAAGCGTGAATCCTTTGGCCGGCCGGGGGGGCGACACCCAGAATCGGGCCAGATCAGTACCGTCGTCAAACTCGGTCTTGGCATAATATGCCTGTTTTCTCACGAGCACATCGCCTAGGGCTCCTGTGAGAGTAAGGCCGTCTCCACGTGCGTTGGCCCCATATGAGATCAGGCCTGTGGACCTGTCACGCACACAGCGCCACCGCGTGCCAAAGACTGCATGCTTGTCGAAGAAGGTGGTGTCAACCGATTCCAGCTCAGTCCCCCCCGCTGCATCGATACGGGTGAGAGTGGGTGACGTTGATGCAGTGTCCCACTCTACCCCCCCAATGATCGGTGAGTTGAGCTGTGCCAGGAAGTCCACCTGACTCTGTACAGCAGAAGAGCGCTGCTGCAGGGAGGTCACATCATACGCAGCGATGCCCCGGAACGCATATGTCCCGATCGCCCAGGTGGTGCTGGGCGTCCCTATGAGCGTTGAGACCCCGGTCAGGTTGTTGCCGTCCTTCCCGGTGTACCGGAACTCCCCCCCGGACACAGAGCCTGACAGACAGACAATGTTCGGTGCATCAGGGAGCTTGGTTGCGTCCACCACTGACATGGTGGTGCCCCCCCGGTGGTATACTCTGCAGAGAGAGTGGTGTATGGGGGGGATCCTACCTGTGCTGGGTATACGTCAGGCAGGGCCATTCACACCACCGCCGGCAGGGTAATAGTGAGCACCACGGCCCCCTCGTCGCCCGCAAGAGCGAGCAGGAGTGGCTCCACACTCTCAGCAGCTGAGAGAGGGTCCCCCCCCGTGGCTGCCTCGTACAGGACAACCTTTTCGATCTGGCAGGGGGGGAGTGACACGTCGGCCCCCCCTGTGATCGGGAGGCTGAAGGTCATGGGTGTCACGTTCTCTGCTGATGTGCGATACGATGCCAGGGCGAACCTGGCACAGACTGCCGTGCTGTCGGCGGTCTGTAGTTCTGCGTAGGTCTCGATCACCGGTTTGCGTTCCCGGAGCATCTCATACCCTTCGGTTGTAAAGTTGACAGTCATGGTTAGACTCCTGTGTAGCGGGATGCATACTCAAGCGTCACCGCTGCACTCCCGCTGGTTGCAGAATAGGTGATCACGTTTTCGCCCGGCTGGAGTTGCCAGAACGTGCTTGCTGCTGACAGATACTGCATGGCATTGGTCTGCGACCCGTCTACTGCCTGGAGACGGCAGATCAGATCTCCATATGCAGTATTGATGATGACAGACTCCCCCCCGGACTCGACGGTCATGGTCAGGGCGATCTGTTCGCCGGTCGTCAGGTTCTCGACAACCGGGTTGGTGCACGGCCCGGGGGGGATGGTCAGTGCTACAGGGGGGGCGTCAATATCTCCTGCGTTGGTCACTGACATGGTCGACCCCCCCTGCGCCGCGAAGTGAGCCGGGAAGTAGGCCGGGAATGCAAGACCTCCCGTCAGACCTGCAAGCGTCTGGGACAGGGCATCGGCATCTGTCCAGCATGGGTCTGGAGCCTGCAAATCGACGGTCACTTCCTGCCATGTGTCGCCCTGTGAGGATCCTGCAAGGAAGGACGGAGACCCCGAGAGGGCCACGCACCAGAGGGCATACTGGGTGCCGTCCTCCTGTGTCCAGATCAATCGGCCTGGACCATACCAGGGATTGAATGCGGCCGCTATTCTCCGCCGCTTCTGCTCAAGTGCAGTGCGATTCTCAGCCAGTGCCAGGAACCGGATCATGAGCTCACGGGGCGACAGGCGCACCCGCTGCAGGGTCACACCGTCCTGATAGGCTCCCCCCCGCTGTGTCTGCACCTCATTGTCCGTCCCGCCGAACCCATCAGATGTAAGGTAGCGCAGGGTCGGGACAGGATAGGCCGTGCAGGGGTCTGCGATGAGTAATTCATCTCCGTTGGCAGCCTGCCATGTTAGGATCATCCTACCACCCCCCCCGTGTGCCAATGTTCCGGAGTGTGCGTTTTGTGGAGTTCATCATGGTGGCTGCATCAGCTGCAGGGGGGGAGTTCACCACAAGATCCCCCCCTTCAATGACCACCCCCCCGATGAGGACGAGGGCCCTGACAGGGCGGGCTGAGTGGCCTGTGTCTCAGCGCTGGCAAGAGGGTTTGAGAAGGTTGGAATCTGTATCGCCACATCTGGATGTTAGGAGTCACAGATACAACTGCTCCATTCTCGTCGTAGACTGTGGGATCACATACTGGACCGCTGGATTATCTCGGTAGAACTGTACGAGGGTAGACCAGTTGTCTGCAAGTGTCGAGTTTGTTACTTGATCCAGTGCGAGCACTGCGGCGTCGTAGTTCTCCTGTGCTGCTTCCCGTGCGGTGTAGGCATCTTCCAGTGCTGCAGTCTCGTCGTCGATCTCCTTCTGCAGTTCTGTGAGCCGGTTCTGAGCGGATGCGATACTCTCTCCGTTGAGCTCATCTTCCAGGGCGGTCTTCTCTGCAAGCAGATCCGAAGACTGTTGCTGTGCATCGGCGTAGGCATCCTCTGCGTCTGCGACGTTGAGGAGCGCTGAACGATAGTCGAGATTGAGATCTGTGAGTTTATCCTGCAGTTCTGCCCGTTCATCATAGTCAGCTGTGACCAGGGCACGTTCGACCGCAGCCTTCTCTGCCTCGATATCAGCAAGGTCTCTCCGGGCCTGTTCAAGGCGGATATCGGCCCGCTCCACAGAGCGGTTCTGGTCGTCGATATCCTCATCGATTCCAAGAGCCCGGTTGATGGTGTCCTCGAGGGCGTCATACTCCTTCTGCAAGGCAGAGACAGACTTCCGGTGCTCTTCATAGGCGTCATCAGCCTGTCTGAGGGCATCCTCTGCGACATCGGCGTATTTATCCAAGGCATAGGCGGCATCATAGACCTGCCCCCTCGTTATCATACATGGTGGCAATGAACTCCCCCTGCCACCCAGGTACATCCATCCATCCCCCTCAGTGAAACCCTGTGTCATCATGTGGGCATACTGTTCGTTGTCTGCGAGCTCACGAACCTCATCGGCTGCCTTGTGCATCTGGTCGGCATAGTCTTTGAGCTCATCCGTGGTCATGTCAGTTGTCTTGCCGAAATGCTCCTGGGCATAGTCAAGGGCCTCTGTAGACTCCTTGGTCTCATCATATGCTGTCTTGAGAGCATAGGCTGCCACACCCACCGCAGCAAGACCGACACCCAGTGCAGCAGTGGTCGCAAGAGACGCCATAGCCGCAGCGTCACGGGCCTTGAGGGCCGCGATCTCTGCCTGTATGGCAGGGATCGTCTTTGTGGTGATCTGCTTTGCCAATTTCTGATACTCATTGTAAGCATCATCAGCAAGGGAGATCATCTTTCCCCCCCGACGATGAGGGTAGGCCCTGCTGCTGCAGCAAGCATTCCTGTGGTGACAACCAGCTGCTGTGTCCCTTCGTCGAGGTCGTCGAGCCAGTTTGCGAGGTCTGCAACCCCCCCGTCAATTGCCGGCATCAATGCATCTGCGACAAGGTCCCCCCCGATCGTGATGGAGGCCCCCCCTTCCACAGCTGACTTCATCTGTCTAAGCGATCCACCGGCTCCACCTTCCATGGTCTCAGCCATCTTCTGGGCGGCGCCGTCACAGTCATTGAGGGCGTCCGTGTAGTCCTCGATGGCCCCCCCGCCACCTTCTGCGATGAGTGCCAGCATACCGGGCCCGGCACGATCTCCGAATAGTGTCATGGCGTCCCCCCCGGTGGAGAGACCTGCTGCAGCTAGTGTGTCGAGGATCTCTGCGAGTGACCGGGTGGCCGGGTCAACTTCTTCTGCGGTGAGGCCATACTTGGCAAGGACCTCTGTCACCTGGTCGGTAGGTGCAAGGAGCTGTGACATAGCACCACGTAGGGCAGTGCCTGCCATAGAGCCCTGGATACCAGCGTTGGACATGATCTCGATCGCGGCCGTGGTCTCCTCGATGGAGAGCCCGGCGGACGATGCAACCGGCCCGACATAGGTCATGGCTTCACCCAGCTGTTCAATGCTGGTGTTCGATGAGCTGGCAGCCTCTGCGAGGATGTCAGATACGTGCCCCAGGTCCTCAACCTCAAGCCGGAACCCGCTCATCACATTCGTTGCGATGTCGGCAGAGGTGCCCAAGTCCATCGCGCCGGCGGATGCAAGAGAGAGCATCTGTGGTGTTGCCTCAAGGATCTCGTTGGTATCGAGTCCGGCCTTCCCGAGATACATCATCGCCTGAGCTGCTTGTGAGGCTGTGAACGCGGTAGAAGATCCCAGGTCAAGGGCAGTCTCCCGGAGCCTGTCAAACTCCTCTGCTGTGGCGCATGTGGCTGCCTGCACCTGTCGCATTGAATCATCGAAATCAACTGCGGTCGAAAGTGCCAGGGCCCCCCCGGTCGCGAGGAGTGGAGTGGTCACCGCGAGTGAGAGGGTCTTGCCAGTTGCCGTCATCTTTGCGCCGACGGCCTCCCAGTTCTTCTGGGACTGCTGCAGCTGCTTGTCTGTTGCTTCAAGGGCGGCCTGTGCCCGGTCAAAGGCCTCCACCGCACCGGAACTATCTCCGGTGATGTTGACAGCCATCCCTGCGACAACGTCGGCGCCGCTCAGATCGATGCCGCTGAGTGCTCCTCCGGATGCTCCGAGACCCATTATACCCTCCTGATCCTATCGCCATAGCGACGCTCAATCGCGTCCACGTCCGGCCCGTCGTTCTCTACCATCTCTGTATCCTCCGGATGCTGTATCCTGATGTGTCCGTCCATCTCGAGGGCGTATTCGTGGTACATCATGACCTGCCCCCCCAGGGAGAGCTCCCTGAGGATGTAGTCATGTGTCCATCCATAGGTGCATGCGAGCCGGGCGGCGATGCGCCCGAGCTCAGTCACCCGTTTTTTGTTGTGTCGTCCTTGTCGGTGCGTGTGCCCTTCCAGGCAGTCGCGGCAAGCCGTTCAAACACCAGTGCGCAGAATGCATCGACAGAGGGGGGGAGGGTGCAGTTGTTCTGCATCCATTCTTTGCCGACCTGCGGGTGCTGCGGGGGGGCGCACACTGCTGCAGCGATGGTGAGCAGGGTGTCATAACTGATCTTGTCTCCTGCCGACCGGTCACCCATCAGAGAGAGGATCTGCAGGTGCACACCTGCCGGGATGAGGGAGACATCTACCTCGACGATCTCCTCCCAGCTGCCCAGCCGGGCAGTGACCCGCTCAGGGATTGCTGTCGAAAAGTCCCGGATCATCTACACACCTCAGGCCGCCGGGGGGGTGGTCGGGGGGGCCTGCATGTCGGTGATCGAGAACAGCTGTTCCCCCCCAGCATCCTCAGTGAGGTCTACCTCTCCGGTGATCTCAAGCGGCACTGCAGCGGTCGTGAGTTCTCCGTCTGCTCCGAATGCCTGCTCCAGCCTTTGGTGATCTGAGCCTTCTTGACCGCGACGACGTAGGTCTTGCTGGCTGCATTGGTGTTTGTCAGCTGCACCTTGATATATCCGACATCACTCTTGCCCCCCCGGTCGAAAAGGTGTCCGTGCCGGCGACAGCAGAGTATGTGTCAATACCACCCCCCCGGAGCAGGTTGAGGCCCGACAGGGTGGGCTCCTGCCAGTCGCCGGTGATCACGACGGCCTGTTTATTCACCCGCTTGATCGGCGGGGCGTTGTCGGGTTCAATACTCGCAAACTCAATAGACTCCACGAGCTTTGTGTTCTTCATCGCACCGAGGTCAGTGTAGCTGGGGGGGTGTCGGAGTATGCCGCCACCTCAAACTTCACCGAGCCAAGCCGAATCGCGTCTTCGTCCTGAATTGTGGTCTGGTATCCCATAATGGATCATTCCTGGTAATATACCCGGAAATCGACCGGCACGATATACGTCCCGGTGACTTCGTCGTAGTCGTCATGCTGACCGCTGAAAAAACAGCGACTGATGCGGATGTCGCCGTGCACCCCGTAATACTGATGTAGAGCCTTACGGACTGCTTTTGCGAGGGCTGCTGCACCTGTAGAGGACTCTGCATAGCAGGTGTATTGCACCCGTGGAGAGGCGACTGCCGTTACTGCATCCTCAGGCCGGCTGATCATCTGAAAGGTAATCGCCGGGAGGGTTGGATCCTGTGGGAGGTGCATCCGGTAGATGCGGGTGCCTACAAGACCTGCGACAGTCTCATTTGCCACGAGCACACTGCGCAGGGCAGTGAGGACATCGGCCGTACCGTCTGCCATCACTGCACCCCCCCTGTAGGACAAGCTGCCGCATCGCGGCCCGGATCTCTTCCCGGACCTCATCGACATTCTCGTCGACGGCCGGCCTGAGATGTGGCTGTGCTTCCTGGTTGTAGTACCTGCCGAGCACATCCCGGCCGACGAACCCAAACTCGAGGCGTTTGCCCTGGGGAGCGTTGGTGCCCACCCGGACCACACAGTGGCGTGTGCCACGACTCACCGTTTCCTTGTCGAAGGATCTGCGATAATCCCCCCCGGTGATGTAGGGCGTTTTGCCCCCCCCTTGTTTTTTGTCGTCCGAACCTCGTTGAGGACAATATCCGCCCCACTCTTAGTGGCGAGCTCAAGGTTTTTGGACTGGACAGACTGTCTGCCGCGGTTGAACATCGTCCGGAGGTCTGAGCTCCCTGAAGAGTCGATGCTCATCATCGCAGACACCCCACAAAGGTTGCCAGACAGGCTACCAGCAGGGAGACCAGGCTGGCAATCCCTGTGACAATCACTCCGTCTCTCCCAAGCCACCGGCTCTGCTGATTCTCGATGGCCCGGATCCTGCGTTCATGGTCGTCGTCGCACTTCTGCTGCCCTTCTATTGCCTTGCATATCCACTCGGTGCGCTCATCGATGCGCTGGAGGAGTTTGGCATCAGGGGCCTGTGAGTCAGGCGTCATCGCACCACCTCACAAAGGAGTGTGGTCATCACGTCGAGAGTCTGCTCTACGAGCAGGATGTCATAGGCGACTCCACTCACAACGGCCCGGTCCTTCTCGGTCATGTCCGTGTAGCTGCCCTGCAGGGCGATGCTGTGCGTCGCGATCACATAGGTGCGGTCACTGGTCTTGACCTCCTTGCCGCCGGTTGGCATGCAGGAGCAGGAGACATCCTCGTGGGGTGTCGTCCAGGTCTGGGAGACCTCTCCGTTGTCGTCCACGGTCTCTGTGTATCGCTGGATAGTGCAGGTCGACGGGAACTGCGGGCCGAGGTTGGCCATCAGGCGGGCGTCAAAGACACTCATCACCTCAGCCCCCCCAAGTATCCGGCCGGAACTGCGGCAGCCTCCGGCAATGGCAGTGATGGCGATACCGTCATCTGCTTGCCGCCTGAGGCTCTCTGCCTGCAGGTGCAGTGCCTCTGCGACCGCCTTGCCGTTTGTCGTCAGTCCGTTTGCGCTGATGTACTTCAGGATCAGGATCTGAGACGAGGCAATCTGGTCGAGGGCCTGTGCCGCTGCGAGCCGGTAGTCATTCCCGTTCATTGACAGGAATGCAGCGATCTCCTCATCGGTGAAGATCTGTTTGCTGTCGTCCTTGTCTGTGCAGAGGAGCCGGACCTTTCCCGCCGTTGTCGTCGGGTCGTAGGTAAATGTCATTTGATTTCCTCTTTGATGGTCCTGAGTCCGTCCTTCTTCTGAGGTGCATCTGACAGGGCTGTCCGGATACCTCTGAGTTCGTTGATCATCTCTGCCTGCTGGTCGATGATGTCCAGCATCAGCTCTTCCTCTGTTGTCTTAGGGGTTGGCCGGTATTTCGTCCTGTCAGTCATCTGATCACCCCCCCGGAAAAAAGAGAGAAGATCAGGCTGCCGCCACAGTGCCGTTTGATCCGACTGCGTAGCGGTAGTCGAGCTGAGTGGCACCGACAGCGTGCTTGACCTTGTACTGGACAGAGTCCGAGTCGAAGTTTACTACATCGTAGCCGCCGCCATCGGTGCGGATGGCGTCCATTGCCTTCATGTAGACTCCTGGCTGTTCTGCTCCACGGAGCTTCGCGACAGCTGCTGCGCCGCGCCCCCCCTCGTCCGGGTCTGCCATCAGGAACCATGACGTGGTTGAGTTTGAGGATGACATGACGGTCGGAGCATAGGGCAGGACGACCAGCTTCAGGTTGCTGAATGGGTTCTGGCTGACCGTCTTGCTCTTGCCGGCGGTGGTCTCGATCTGGGTGGCATTGAGGATCTCCATCGCGGTGACCTTGAGTGCAGGTACGACTGCGAGGACTGCAGGCTCGTTGTAGATCGGTTCGCTGCCCGCATCGGTCATGGTTGCCATGGCGGCGGTCGCTTCCTTGAGTCCCTGCACGGAGAGTGCACGGGTGATCAGGTTGCCCTGGTCAGATGTGAAGAGGGTGCCGTTCGGCCCGGCAGTTCCAGCGATCTGGGTGGTTGCGAGGTATTCCTCTGTGCGGCGGGCCCCTCTGCCAGGCGGCTGGGGGGGAGGTCCAGGAACGCACCGAGGTTGTCGTTCTGGATCGTCTCTTCGGTGAGTTCCATGATGCGACCATAGACGTCCACACTCACAGTGTACTTGCCTTCGGAGGCATTGCCTTTCTCGGGCTCGGTATACTCCGGTTTCTTGACCAGTCTGCCGTCGCCACCATTGAGGTAGTCGAGTTCGAGTTCCCGGAAGTCGTTGACGAGCACCTTGCGGGCCCAGCTCTCCCAGGTGACCGGGGTCTCCGTGTAGTTTGCAAGGAGCTGGTTCTGCATATTGGCTGCCATCAGGTACGGGAAGTCAGAGGATGACATGGCCTCGCGGAACTCTCTGACGCTGTATCTCCCCCCCTCGCGGAGCTTGTTCGTGAAGACCTGTGCCTGTGCGAGTTTGTGTGCATACTCGGAGGTCATTGCTTCGGATGCTACCCTGCGGCCGCCAAATTCTTTTCTCGCGTCAAAGCGGGATGCGTCCATGGTTTTGATGTGGTTCAGAAAATCAGACATCTCTTGTTACCTCCTTATGTTGCTGCTGCCTCCTGGGCGGCAATCTGGTCCGGGTGATATACCTGATCGTTGCGGTCTCACCATCAGCGACTGCTTCCATTGCAGCACCAAAGAGACGGCCACTGGCTGCTGTGTTGTTGAGCATCTGTGCAGCGTCATGGAAGTAGATTAGATCTCCAATCGCGATGCCTCCCGTCTCACTGTCCTTGACGGAAAACTCCGCCTCAAAGGGGCCAAAGTCGACAGAAGTGTATCCGTCGGTGTCCTCATCTGTGATTGCAATCCCGGTGCGCCCCCCCCAGACGAACAGGGTCCCCCCCACTGTCTGGTTCTGCAGGGTAGGAACATGCGACGCTGAGCCGCTGTCCTGGCTTGTGGGTGATGTTGTCTGGCATATCAGATCACTCTCCGTGCGGCAGCCTCTGCTGCCTCTTTTGTCATGCCGCCGGCAATGTATGCCTCGGCGAGTTCGGCCCGTGCCTTCTCGGCATCGTTACCGGTAGTCTGCCCCCCCATGCCCTCGACACGGCCGGCGCCGGCAACCTGTGCGAGGTATTCGGCCTCGGTCTTGATCGTCTGCTCGATGGTGGCAGCGAATGCCGCCTCATCAAGCTTGCCCTCTTTGACAGGGGGGGGCCTTTGCGAGAGACTCGACGATCCGGGCCTTGGTGATGGCAGGGACCTGTGCGTCTTTCACCTTGCTCTCGACGAAGGTCTTTGCCTCGATGATGAGTTGTGCCTCCCGGAGGCGGGCGTTCTCGGTGGTGAGGGCCTCGACTGCCTTCTGGGCTTCTGTGAGTTTGTTCCGCTGTGCTGCTGCCTCTGCCTTGCGGCTGGCATCGTTGTCATACTCCTGCCGGAGGGCCTCGACAATGTCGGGGTGGTCGCTCCGGAGGGATTCGATTGTGAGCTTGTCAGTCATGATATGCGTACCTGCTTCTCTCTGTTCTCTGGTTGGTTCTGGTGGGCGTGCGCTCCGGAACGCCTCGGCGATGGCGCCGCCACGTCCGGGCACGGTCACGAAGTCAACGCTCCGGGCCTCTTCGATTGAGGTGATGATCTCTCCATGTCGTCCATCGACCTCTCCCTCTTCCGAGATCCCCCAGACATAGTGGGAGATCCCGATGTGAGGACCCATCTCTGTGACTGCGGTGCGGTATGCCTCAAAGACACGTCCTCTGGTATAGAGGCCAGGTCCTTTTGGCCCGTCGTCCTGCCAGCGGGCGTCTTCTGTGAAGACTGCTGCAAGGTCCCGGAGAGACCGTTCGGGCCGGTCGCGTTCTTCGCTGCGGGACGGATGATCCAGTACATGTGAAGCCCGGCGTGGTAGACCCCCCCATTCTGAGCTGCCTCCTTGAGGACCTCGGGGGGGCTGTAGTAGCCGGACGAACCCCCCCATCCGGGGGGGTTGATGATCAGGATCGGGATTGTCCCGTCTTTATCCACCTTCGATTCTATGAGCGGGATGATCTCCGCTCGGAACTCTGTCATTGTCGTTGTCACACTGTTCACCACCTCTGTCATGCCTTCTTCCTCCGGTACTTTACGGTGCACCTGCACCCGGGGGGGAACCTCGGGGGGGCGTGCATGTGTCCTGAAGGGAACGGAGCATCGATATCGATCCACCCGGCGTCGCTGTTCGCGAGGCAGCCGTCAGAGACTCTCTTGTCTCCGACATCGCTCCAGGCCATCTCCATCGGGAGGCCATTGTCGTTCAGCTCCTTTGCAGTGAGCCGGCTGCCCTCTTCGTATGCCTCGGCCGCCTCGGTGACGGCGATCAGGTGCGCCCGGGTCTGGATATGGGCCTGCGGTTTGCCCACGCCGAACTCGGCATACTTCTTCCGGATCTCTGCTGCGGTCTTGTTGTAGCCCCAGCTTGTCCATACCCGTCGTTACGATGCGCCGGATTTCTTTGCGGGTAGTGGCGTCGATATTGGTGACTGCCTCTGCTCCGTGTTCTTCGAGATACGCGATTGCCTTCGGGTGTTTGAGGTCAAACGCCCCCCCCTACACAGAGCTCAGCAGACTGCCGCCTTGCAGCTGCTGAGAGGGCTATACCTCCTGCAGTCAGGATAGGTTCTGTGAAATTCACCTTTGTTGACACATACGCATCCTCAAGGGCGGACTCAACCTCCGAGAGTGTCGCTGCCGGTTCCTCTGCCTCGCGGAAGTACCGGTCATAGACGGTGAAGAACTCTGTCTGGTGTCTCCAGAATGCGGCCCGCATATCGCTCTCAAGCTGGCGCTCGATGAGGGTCAGGGCCGTGTCCTTGTGCAGCTGCCGGGTGGCATCTGCGATCTCACTGAGTATCGCTGCGAGCCGGCTCATGCCTCAACCTCCCGGAGGTATGTCTCCAGCTTGCCGACGACGGTTGCAAGGGTTGAGAGGGCTTCCTGCGTGCCGGGTGTCGGCGAGACGTAGTCGTCCGGGAACCACTCGTCGACCAGGTCGCCGGCGTTGGGCACCTCAAGGGCGTCCAGCAGGAGCCTGGTCAAGGTGTCGACTGGGATGGTTCCTGCAGGGGGTGTAGCCCTTCAGGGTGCCAGCACCGATTAGTGCATCCACCCTCGCCAGCAGGTCGTGCTCCAGGAGCGGCGGGTACTTGATCTCGACCTTGCGACTCATCGGGGTGCTGTCATCTGAGTCTGGGTCGGTTGCGAGCGTGACGATGCGATCCCCCCCATCCTCGTCGGTGTCGATGGTGGCTCCCTGGGCGAGCGGGCCGTTCGGTGCGATGGCTGCCTCGTCGATGACATATCCGAGAATGTTTTGGAGGATAGATTTCCAGAGCGTCTGGCGGGCCAGGAACTGCAGTTCCATCGGGCGCTCCATGCTTTTGGCCGTGGCGAGGTTGCCTGTGCTGGGATCCCCCCCGGTGAGATAGTGCTCATATATGCCTGTCGCAGAACAGACCATGAGCATCAGCCGGCGTGCATCGTCACAGCTGGTGGTGACCCCCCCTGCAGTCTTCATCGGTTCGAGCTTTGCTCCCTCGCCCGAGATGAAGGTGGAGCCGGTCGGCATGGTCTGCTGTGTCTCACCTGTCTTGGCAAACGGGTTTGCAATGAGCGCCTGTAGCTGGGTCTTTGCGGTCGCCACTGCCCCCCCGGTGCCTCCTTTGACAGTGAGCCGGTGGGCAAACTGTGAGAGGGCCTTGACGATCGTCGTCCAGTCCTCCAAGAACTCTTTATATGAGCGGGCCCAGTCACAGGCAGCATAGACCTCAGAGACGCCGAACTGCATGTCATTGAGCCGGTTGACCGCGACATGGTAGATCTTCGCCTCACGAACCGATATGCCACCTATTGTCGCAGGGTGCCCCCCCTACTGGGGGGGAGTATCTCCAGTCCGGATAGTAGGCCTTCTGCTGCCGGGCCTCCGGAGAGCCCGTCTGATGATTGATCACAGTTGAGGTCCATGATCTGAGGTAGTACCACGGGTCTGCAGCATCCTCCGGGTTTGCAATGACAGTCTCGATCTCTGCAAAGGGGGGGATCGTCCGGATCTTGACCATGCCGGTCGACGGGTTGCGAAAGAGGGTGAAGAACAGATTAGCAAAGAGCTGCAGCTCAGACTCAAGCCGCATCTTTGCCTCGATATCGCCGAGGACAGATTCGTTTGTCTTGTCCTCCAGGAACCGCTGCACCACGGCGTCAACGATCGGATGCTCAGCCGGATGGTGACCCCCCCCTGTGCCCAGACATAGGTAGTCTGTGTGACTACAGCGCGGCGGATGAGCGGGTTCTTGAGCCAGTAGACGCGGGCCTGTTTGCACATCATGTTCAGAGCTGTGCGGGAGAAGTCACTCTCTGTAGTAGCTGAGAGGCGAACCCAACCAGGCTCGTTGAACTGATCTTCAAGGACTGAGAGCCGCTCAACGAGGGTATCATATCCTTCGGCGGCCGCACCGTAGGCGTCCATGAAGCCTGCAGTTCCGGTTCGAGGATCTCTGCTGCCTGTTCTTTTGTGATCGGTTTGTCTGTCATGATGTCACACTGGTGAGATTGATACGTGTTCGTCGTAGGTGGCGACCTGTTCTGGAGGGAGTGCCTGTATCTCTTCCAGTTGGGCAAGGATGATCGCTGCATATGCTGCTACATCTACCTGGTCATCATTCGGGGCATTTGGAAACCCTGCGAGTTCTTCTTCATATGCTCGACCCACGGGGCATGTGCCCGGTGGTAGACTGTGTTAGCCTTATACCGGGTCGCGATCGGGATGGCCCGCAGGGCTTTGTCCTTGTCTGCGTCGAGTTCGAGGATCGGCAGCCCCCCCGACCGGAGCATGGTCTGATAGGTGGTCTTGCCGATGCCGTTGGACTCAATGCCCTGCACGACCGGGTGCCACCGGAGGAACGCATTTGTCAGATAGTCCAGATGGTCAGGCCCCCCCTCAATGCGGGTTCGCACGATGTCAGGGAGAAGGAGATCCCTGTTGGGTGTGATCACCCAGGTTCCGATGACAAAGTAATCTGCGCTGGATCGAGTAGACCCTGCGACGTCACAGGTCTGGATTATGATGCACTGCGATGCTAGTACACGGCGCTCTCCTGCAGAGGTGTTGAGGACATACTGATCCCCCCCTTCGACCGTGAAGTAGCGGAAATACTCCCGCTTGAACATGTTTCCTTCCGGATCCCCCCCCGGTCGCTGCTGGTATTCACAGTTCCACCAGTATGCAGTCAGAACCTTCTCGATTGCCTGGAGTTCCTCCAGCGGGTATCGTTCGGGCCAGAGAGGCTCGCCGAATTCACGTCCGAGAGGGTCATTCTCCTCTGCGATTGCAGGGAGGTTGATCACGGTCCACTCTTCTCCGCCTGCAGCTTCTTCTGCGATGAGGTGGCCGACAAGGTCGTCCTGGTGCCACCGGGTGTGGATGACGACCATCGCGCCGTCGGGAGTGAGCCTTGTGCGGGCGACCGTCCGGTACCAGTTAATAACCTTCTTGCGCTGAGTTGGGCTGTGGGAATCTTCCGGGCCCTTGAACGGGTCGTCGATAACAAACACCCGGGCGCCACGCCCCCCCGTGATGGTACCGCCAACGCCGGTGGCAGTCAGTCCGCCCCCCCGGTGCCCTTCGATGCCCCCCCAGCGGTTGACGGCTGCTGAGTCACTGGCAATCTTTGTCCCCCCCAGAGATCCCCCCCGTGCTGGTCAAGTGCGGTGCGTGCAACCCGGGAGAAGTCGTGTGCGAGCTCTGCAGAGTATGAGCTGATGATCACTTCCCAGTCGGGGGGGTTGCGACCAAGCAACCATGCGGGGGGGTAGTGCTTGGAGACGACCTCGCTCTTGCCGTGACGGGGTGGCAGGGTAATGATCACCCGGCGCAGTTCCCCCCACGTTCGACCTGTTCAAGGACGTCACAGATGAGATCGAGATGGCGTGCTCTCTGCCACTGCCAGCCTGAGGCAAGTTCGATGAACGAGGCCAGATGGCCACGTGCATCAGTTTTGAGTATCGCACTCAGCGCGTTTCGCTCTTCGAGCGATAACGGCTTCTGCACGGTTGATGAGCTCATCGTCTGGTATGTCTGTGGTTTTTAGTGAGCCCGAGAGCTCGATCTGCTGTTTGTCGTTGTTCCACTCCTCTGGGCGGCGGTTCCGGAGCCAGAGCGTCTGTGCGTTCGGCATCGGAGTGACGGGCTTCTTGATGACTTCCTTCCGGAGGAGGTTGCCCTGTGCGTCGAGGGTCTCCTTGACCTCTTCGACGGTGTAGCCGACGCAGTTTTTGTAGAGTGCGTTGACGACTGCATCGTCTGCAGGTTCACGTATTTCCTCGGCGGCGGCCTTGAGATCCGGATACTTTTTGTACCAGCGGTAGAGTGTGTCAGGGGTGACCCCCCCGAGCACAGCTGCTATCTGCCGGCCCGTCCAGGGGGGGACGTCCTTGTACTCATCCCGCAGTGCCATCCTCCGGAGCTTGTCCGGATTATCGGCCCGCCACTTCGTGCAGGACTTCCTCATTTCTGTATCACAAACGTGGGGACGGGCTTCTTCGTTACCTCGACCTGCACTCGTGCTGATTCCTCGTACCAGCAGACCTCGTCGTAGCTCATCGTGTTGGTCTTGTAGCCCTCAACGATAGAGAAGGTGTGTGGGCCCGGTGCGATAGTCGCAGGGACATCGAAGTAGTACAGGAGTTTGAACTTGTCCGGGTGATTGGTGTCTCCTTCGGTCTTGACGAAATCTGACCGGATAGTACAGTTCTGCACGTCGTAGATCGTATCGTCAATATTGAGTCCTAGGGTGACTGTGCCGATGCGCTTAGCGCCAACAGGTACTTTGATCTTACCTCCCTGCTGCACCTGCGTGAGAGGGACCTGGTTGCCATTCTTCTGTTCGTACTTGATCCACTTCGAGAAGAGTCCGACAACCTCGATGTCGCCGATGGTGAGTCCTTCTGCAGTTACAGTCGGGACGGTCTGCCCAAAGCGTTCCTGCACCTCAGCCGGTGCAGCATCGGCCTCTGGTTTCGCCGGGTCAAAATAGTCGAGGATCTCTGTGAGGAGGGCCCCCCCTGCCTCTGCTGCTGCTTTGTAGTTGCGGGCCTTGTATGCACCGTAGATGGTGCCGACGTAGCCGATCAGAGCCACGACAAAGGCGATGATTGTTCCAGGTGAGATTACCTGTTCGATGGCCATGCTGGGCTATGCGACTGAAACGTGCTTAAAATAGGAGGAAAATGGCTATATGGGTAGTTATGGCTTTTTTGTTCTTTGTGCCTTTGTGCCATGATGGTCTTGAAGGGCATCATCTTCTGACCCCCCTAACGGTTCACTTAGAGGATTATTGGCCAGGTCAACTGAGAGGTGCACGGGAGTGCCGCACCACCCGTTTTCTGTCATCCGGGGGGGAGGGTATTGAGCTTTATACCATGCATCAGAGTCTGGGTTTGGGTAGTAGAATGGCTCGAAGGGATTGTCACTCATACTTTCTCATCTCTCTCTGGGTGCCTGCACCCCCCCTTCGACCTCTTCCGGCAGTACCTTCACTCCTTCCACCTCGTCGAGCAGATCCTTCACGACGTCCTCATACGTCACCTGCCCCCCCTCGGTCTTGACCTTGTAGAGGGGGGGCATCTTACGGGCAGTCAGTCGCATCCATGTCTCCCGACTGACGGTGACCTTCCGTGGGCCTGCCTGTGCTGACATCAGAACACCCCCCCCGGAACTCGGTCTCGGTCATCGGCGCGAGTGTCGCCGTCTGCAGCTCACCTCTGAGCACCTGCCGCAGGTCATGACACATGCAGCACCAGTAGGCCCGGTCGTGGAACTCGATCAGGGCGACCAGTGTCATGTCAACATCAGGATAGATGCTCGCCCTGGGCAACATCTCGTGCTGCACCCCCCCGAAGAGCTGTGCCGGGTTTGGCAGGGGGGGCTGGATCATCTGTCCGCCCCGGATCGCGTTCGGGTCTTCGGGCCGGTCGTGGTCGGCGGTGTTGGCGAGGAGCAGGTTGCTCTGCAGCACGTCGCGTAGTGGTCGCCGTTGGAGGTGTGCCAGTGCAGGCCCGCCTGACCGTGACGGATGACGTAGGACTCTGCGGTCGGGGGGGTTGATACTGCCCGGCCCCCGATCTCCGGGAGGATCTCCATACCCTCGGCGTGGAAAAACTCTGTGAGGGAGCTCATGCCATCTCCTCCAGGACTGTGAAGCCCCCTCGTATCTCCGGGCCTGCGGATCTCGATTGCCCGGCTCGGAATCTCCGGGGTCGTGTGCCCACCCTTGCGCAGGACTTCCCTGTGCTGCTTGTTGTCGTATCGTGTCGCGCCCCCCGCATGTTAGCATCATTTTCGTATGCACTGATCGCCACCCACTCGTGTATACGCTGTCCCCCCCAGGGCCTGATGTCCACTCACTGTGTATCTTTGCGCCGGGACGGGATGATTTGCCGGATTTCACCTGCGTGACATAGCCGTCGGTGGCGAGTATCCATGTACTCCATGCCAGCCTGACAGACTCCCCCCCGTGGTGGTGGCCATCGGCCGCGTAGATCACGGCGTAGTGCTTCACCGGCACGACCTTCGTGCCGACCTTGTGCACCAGCTCCCCGTCCGGGGGGGTCAGGTATCTGATCTCCTGGTGACGATCGTAGAGCAGGAAGTCCTCGGGCCTGACATCAATAGGGAACGAGTCTCCGAGCCTCCCGCCTTGATCTCGTCCATGTGCTGCAGCAGCTGGAGAGCGATCTTTCCTATGCCCGGAGGATGTGCCGGGTATCCAAACATTTCAAAGGATGTCTGCACGGCGGAGCTCATCGTGACTCCTCCCACTGCTCGTTCCAGCAGTCTTGACGTATTTTCTCCTCAAGACCTGCCACAGCAGCATCTATCACATCGCCACCTTCCTGCGGGCCACCCGTTCAGCCTCTAGTTCCCCCCTTCAGCTGCTCAGTCCGTTCCACCATGTCAAAGTAGTCCTCGGCCCGCATCGTCACCTTCCAGTGTCGGTAGAACCGGGCCTTACGTTCTGCAGACCGCTCAAGAGTCTTGCGATGCACAACGATGGGTATGACATCGGGTTTCCCGTCACGGATGGCCTGTGCCATCGCCTTGTCGACGTTCAGGGCCTCATCCCACTTGCACTCGACGTGATGCCCTGGTACGCCGACAACATCCTCTCCTTCGATGCCGGAGTGCTGCTGGCCCCCCCTACGGGCAAACTCATACCCCTGCTCCCGTAGGTACTTTGAGAGTGCAAGCTCTGCCGGATGCCCTTGGCCCGTGAGTTTACCATCAGAGCCCCCTCCACATGCACCCTATGCCCCAGATGCACTGTGTCAGCACCTCGGCAGGGTCTGCGAACTTATCCTCTGCTGCTACGTGTCTGGGACACGAGTCGAGGTACTTGCACTCGATCAGGTCTACGTGCCTGCAGTGCGTGAGTGTGGTCTCCATCAGACCGCCTCCAGTCTAACATCGACGCCCCCCCACCGTTCCTCGACCATCTGGTTGACCACGTCATACGCCTTTAGCAGTTCGTCTGAGATGACGTCTGCCTCGTGCTTCGTGATGGTGATGTCCTTCTTCGGCTTGACAACGACCTTGACTGTCACGCGATCACCTCCATGTCGACGATCTCTCCTGCGAGATCCACCTGCCAGGAGTAGCGGTCAAACTGTTCCGGTATCCAAACCGCTGAGGATTCCCAGCAGAGCGGGCAGTAGTTGCCCGAGGTGCTCTCCACCCTGCCGGTCTGCTCGGTGAGCTTGCGTCCACAGCAGGCGCACCGGTTCAGGCCGAGTGCAGGCCCGCCATCAGGTGTCATGCACATCGCACGACCTTCAGCGTAGTTCATGCGATCACTCCTTTTTCGGCGTCCAGTTTCTCCGACAGCTCCGTGAGTGATCGTGCCAGGAACCGCACCCGGTCCGGCGACAGCGATACTCGTAGGGCACCGTCCCAGAGGATCACCGTCGTGTCCCGGTTCTCCTGCGTGACTGTCACCATGCCGTCGGTCTTGTAGTAGCCTCTCCGAGGACAGCTGCTGTAGTCGCACCGCCTCGAGGTAGCACCACCATGACGGCACCATGCGAGTGCTTGGTCGTAGGGCCTGCATACCCCGTCCCGGAGACACTCCGACAGCGTAGTTGCCCGCCACCTGTCGTGCTGCTGTAAGGTCATGCCATCACCTCCGGAGCGTCGGAATCTGATCTGTCAGAGCACTTCAGATCAGGTAGGTGCACATGGGTGCACTTCTTTACAAAGTCCCTACGTGAGGAATTACTATAGAAAGTTATGAAAATGGTGAACCTATGTGCACCGAGACAATGTCTTTTTATACTCCGGTGCATTTGGTGCACTATGTTATATTTAGTAATCCTATTTGGTGTCCGCTGAAAGTTTCTGAATATGTGCACCTTGTGCACCTCATCGCTGATCATAGTCCTGCCTCCTGCTCATCTGTAGTCTTCCATCTGACTCCCATCCACGACCTCACGCCGTGTATGATCGGGCCGTCCTGTAGTCCTCTGGCTCTCAGTTCTTGGGCGAGTTTCCTGGCACTCACAGGCCGTTCCCCCCCTGCCTCGTCACACCACTTCTCGTAGGACTCCCTGATCTCCCTGCGGGAGATACTCCGCCCCCCCCCACAGATGATAATTCTGTCAGCGAACCACGCCGCAACAGTGTCGCTCTCGGTGCGGTATTGAGTGGTAGCAATCTTCACAGCAGGTGGCTGCACAAGACCGTGCTCACGCCATCTCAGATACCCTTCCAGGCACCAGTTTAGGATGCCGGCAACCTCCTGCTGCAGCACAATCTCATACCCCCCCAGTTTACGGCGATCCGCAGGGATTGTGACAGCAAATGGTATCAACCATATACGTCTCCAGATACCCTCGTCCGTGCCCTGTATCCGGGGCTGATAGTTTGTCGCGAGCCATATCTTCCCACCGGGTGTGATCTCAAACTCATTCTCATACAGCCTGCGGACCGTGACCTTTGCATCGCCCGTCAGCTGCTTGATTACACTCTCTGCCAGTGCCGCGTTCTCAGCCGGCTCTGAGGCTGTCACCATGCGGGACCCTGCCAGCCTGGCCAGATCAGACCGGGGGGGGCTCTCACCCCCCCGCTTCACCATCAGGCTCTCAGCAGCGATGTGAACCGCATAGTCCCCGAGCATATGGCTCAGAGTGTCCATCGTCACGTTCTTCCCATTCTTGCCGGTGCCGTAGAGGATGAAGACCACCTGCTCTGGGTTGGTTGCAAGCAGCGAGTATCCGCAGACCTCCTGGAACCCTCGGATCAGATCGTCGTCGTCCGCGAGGACCATCCGGATGTGTGCCTCCCACTGGGGGGGCAGGTCGCCCCGGGGGGGTCATAGTCCACGTTGCAGCACTTCGTCAGGAGATCCTCCCGGCGGTGTTCGCGGAACGTCATTGTGTCGAGTTCCAGCGTGCCGTTCTGGCAGTTCAGCAAGTGTTCGGGCCGGTCCCAGTCTTCCGGCGTCACCGCGACTGATAGGTCGCTCCATCCACCATCGCGTTCCTGCGGGCGAGACTCTGTGAGGACATCGCCCACTTGGCACAGTCCTGGTTCTTTTTTGGGTCTGTGACGTAGGCGCACTCCACCATGATCGACCGGGCCGTCCGGGTGGAGTAGTCGAGCATCCGGTTGGTCGTATCCCGGTCCCAGAGGATCCCGTTCCAGACATGCCATGCCTTGAAGGTCTCACAGTGCCGGAGATTGTCACCATACTGGTCGATCAGGCGGTCAGAGTTCCCGGCGTCTGTGTATGCATAGTTCTGTCCGTGTGAGTCCGGCAGGGTCTGGGGATCCGGGGGGGGATCTACAGGCGGCACAGGAGCAGACATCTCCTGCTTCACCGGCACGTGTGGGGTGCATGCCCTCGCCTGTTTTTCCCGTTCCATCTCTGCCAGCTGCGGGCTATATCCCCCCCGTTTTTTCAGGGCCTCAAATACCGCCGGCCAGTGTCCCTGCAGACATCCTGACCGGGACTCCTCACACTCGATGATCCTGTCTGCTACAGCAAGGGCCTCCAAGGGGCCGCCCCCCCCGGTTCCGTGCCGGCGGCAGTACCAGGTGTTTGCCTGTGGGTCGATGATGAGATTTGAACCTGTTGAGGATCCGTGCACCGGGTGCACCCCCCCTTCGATCTGATGTTCCCGGTTGCGGGGGGGCTCTTCCGGCATCAGCAGGTCAGAGACCCGCAAGTCCAGCCGGTCGGCGATGGACGTGCCGGCGGATGTGAAGTGCGGGATTGAGACCGCCTTCGGCTTCGCCCGATATCGGGCGATGAACGCCTCCACCTCTTCCAGGGGGACCGTCATCGGTTCCATGTCGTTGTTCACCGTGTAGAGGTTGCCCGTCGGGTGCCTGCTGCCCGGCCCGACCACATAGAACGGGGAGCCGGAGCCCCCCCGCAGGTCGCCGACATCGGTGCCGTCCTCCCGGACGAGGATATACTTCTCGGCGGGCAGTTCGGGGCAGTAAAAATAGAAATGTGCCCCCCCGAGGGCCCCCCCTTGCGTCCGGTCTTGACGATGAAGGTCTGCATCAGGGTTGAGAAAAAGGGGGGGTCATCATAGAGGGCGATGACGTTGTCACAGTCGAGCACACAGAGCCCGCCTGCCACCATCACACCATAGTTCGTCTCGGCGTTGATGTGCCGGGCCAGCCGTTCGGAGTCATGCGCATAGTTCTGTTTGTCGTTCCAGCCCTTCTCGATGGCCCGCTTGTCACGGTCCCTAACCAAGATGAATCGACACCCGTGCAGCTGGTGCGGGATCACATCTGGCACCGGGGGGGCATTATCAGCAGCACGCCTGCGGGCTGCCTCTGCACGGGGGGGGATCATTTCCCCTTTGTAGTAGGTGGGAACCTCTTCCGGAGGGGGGGTGGCTGTGTCAGCTGTCGTTGGCATCGCCTCCTTTGACTACTTCGAGGATGAGCTCCTTGCCTTCTAGTCTTTTTACATGAGATGATAGACCATATGGTGGGGCTAAGCCGCCTTCAGGCCATGACTTTTTGTGATGCTCCCATGCAGTGAGCCTGAGCCACGCATAGACCTCGTGGGGTGTCGCATCCCTAAGAGTGCTGAACATAGCAGACCCATATTCTCCCCCCCACTGGGGGGGCGCCGCAACAGAGCTGAGGTAGCTGGAATGGATAAAACCCTGCTCCTTCAAAAACTCCTGAGCATCTTCTGATACCCTGTGCCCTGTCTGCGCAGCTTCCTTGGCATATGCTTCATCTCGTCTCAGTGACCGCCGTGTCTTGGTGCGGACCATGATCCTGAGCGTATCACTCATCGTGATCACCCCCCCTTGCCTCAAACCCCCCCCTGCAATGGCTGCCCGGCACCTGAGGGCCATATGGGCACCGGGTTCCAGGCAGCAACTCAATCGTGTTACCCGGCGGGATTTGATCAAAGCGATCTAGATGCCCGCCAACACACCGCGGCTCTACATATCCCTCGAATGACAGGACCTTTCGGAACCGGCAGTCTGCGATGTGCTGCATCACAGCACCTCTCCCATGAGGACATCATACCGCACGGCCCGGTCTTTGTCCACGGGCCTGCCCAGAAGATCGTCCACTTCATCCGGACTGAGTAGCTGGTCTCTCAGGACCTCACCCCCCTGCAGCAGGAGAAAGAGAACGGGGGGGCCGGGAGTGGTCTTTGATGACAGTCTGACAGCTCTTGACCTCCACAGGGGGGGGTCCTGGCTGTCGATGCGTCCGAGAGTTGATAGTCAGACCATATTTTAGTGAGGCATACGCCTCTCCGGAGTAACCGTTGTGGCTAGCGGAACGGTTGCCGGCAACAGATGATGACATCATCTCTCCTCCAGCAGGGCGACACAGTCCAGGGTGCACCAGCACCAGCCTCCAGAGTCGCACTCGATGAGCACCTGCCTGTCAGCCAGCACCCGGAGGATGTGTTCCCTCACGTATGTTGACCCGCCACGCTCGGAGGGTACATCTGCCTGACACCGTGCTCCGATCAGAGCCCGCTGGACATCTTCGTTCTCGACGTCCTGGGCGTCGGTCGGGGGGGCTCCGGTGCATCGGCTGGGATGATAGGCTCACATAGTGTTGTGACCTCTGCCGCGTCGGCTTCCGGCTGGCGGTCGACCGGGATCTCCTCTCCGTTTTCTGGCTCTGAGATCTCCTCCTGTGCTGAGACCTCTGGCTCGACCTCCTGGGCGACCCGCACCCCCCCCTGCCTCTTAAGGCCATACCATCGACCTTTGATCGCGGCATCTGTCCGCGGGGATCTGGGATATGCCTCACGATAGTTCTCGATAGCCTGCGACCACGACGAACACTGAGCGACGATGTCGTCCTCCACTGTCTTCCACGAGCGGGAGTGCCCCCCCACTGATATGTCGCGGGCCAGTTCTGCGAGGGCCGTCTTCTTCCTGTTTCGAACCACTTCCTCGGTCAGGACCTCATCACACTTGCCGCAGTCCATGCACTCCGGCTGGTCGCCGAGTATGCAGTCGTTGTGTGCAGCACTCATCAGGTCAGAGAGCAGCCGCCCATGTGCCACAGGTCGCAGCACCGCTGAGAGGTCGTCTGCAGAGCAGTCCTCAAGGATGATCACTCGCATGGGATCACCTCCTCAAAGTATTCATCACGCCACCCATTGAGTCGGCCCGCTGTAAATGGACACATTCCATCAACATATCCTTGGCACTGCCCGTCACTACACTCAGGAAATGGGTGGGATAATCCCAGCTTTTTGCAGGGACTCAGCAGTTTTTCAGGCCCGATGTATCTGTATTTCATGCTGTCGCCTCCTGCAGACAGGTTTCTCTATCGTCAGGAGAGGTATCCAGCACATAGGTATTGCTAGTCTTCGACCAGAGGACATATCGTTCTCCTCTTGGACCAACGATTTTTTTGAGACATACCGAAAGTCTCCATAGTGCCCGTGTGCGATCTGAGGCTTCAAGGGTTGCCATTAGTTCTGGCCAATCATCGATGGTCTGTGTAGTACATACAAATGTTGGCCAGGCACGCTTGTTGAGATGATCTCGCACAGCCTGCAAAAACTTCGACGCGGTGTCATGTGTGGGCCCTTTGTACTGTACCCTGCACTTAGGGCACAGGGTTGCTTTTTTGTGGTCGATGATGTCTGTGATCTCATTTCCACATAATCTGCAGTATTTTGTAGTCACTGGCTTGATCCTGTTGAGATATCTGCACGCCAGACATTTGCGTGCATATGGATGGGTTGAGAGATCAGAGATCTCCCCCCCTCGACAGTTGCTGCAAGTCCGAGCCATCACAACTCACCCCCCCGCTGCTTCTTGGCGAGACAGTCAGTGCAGATCAGTTCTCCGACGAACTTTTCAGACATCATTGTCTCTTTATCGGTGAGGGCTGCATTGCAGTACTTGCAGGTCGGCCCGTCCGCCACTGCTGCCGTCACAGGTGCAGGTTTCTGCACGACGGGCTCTGGTTTTGCCTTTGGTGCACGCTCTGGAGGTTTGCCATGAGTAGCCGAGACACAGTCCAGACAGTGAGTAGTCCCAGGGGGGGGATCTCCTTGCCGCACGATCCGCAGGTGTTCTTCGGTTGCTTGGGCGCGGGCTTAGGTGCAACAGGTTTCGGGGGGGCAGGTTTTTTGGGTGTCTGCTGCGCCTGCGACCAGGCCTCAAAACAGGTTTGACAGAGACAGATCCCGGCCTTTTCCTCGCTGAACTCCACATACCCCCCCGGCTCGACACCTTTGCCGCACGAGGAACACATGACAAGGGTCACGCTCTGGCTCGGGTTCCTGTGCTGGTTCCTCTACGACCTCAACCGGTGCGGGACTCACCGTCTCCAGCTTCGCTGCACACTCCTTCCGGAACCAGTCACTGAAGCATGGGCCACACATCGGGACTCCGTTGGTGTGCTCAAGGATGCCATCGATGTGCTCGGAGTTGGTCATCCCGCCGCAGGAGACACACTTGTTCATACTAATGTCTACCGGCACAGACGTGTCTGGGATCTCCTTCGGCTCGGATGGCATCTCGTCCTCAGAGTAGAGGCCCTGCACCCGGAACGCCTTCCTGAGTGTCTGAGCTTCAGCGACCTTCGCAAGCATCGTGCGTGGCTTTTCTTTCCAGAACTTGGTGATCTCGCCGCCGGCTTTCTTCTGCACATACTCGTCGTAGTGCACGGTCACGGTGAACGGGTGTGACATGTCCTTGCGATAGACCTTGCACCACCCGGTGAGGTTTCCCTCTTTGATCGACCCGTCTGTGCCGCTCTCAAGCCCATCGAATGCGCCGTCCCGGTGGGCAATCTCAAGGAGACCATCACGGGAGACGATGATCGTTGCCGGGCCGCCGCCGGGGGGGGTATTTGATCGCCCAGATCTGTTTCAGGCTGGGGGGGTCCAGCCCATATTTACGGGCGAGCGTAAGGAATACTACAAACTCGTCCTGGCTGCAGTTCTGTGCATACATCCTCTGGATGAGTGCCGGGTTGACTGCAGGCTCGTCGGTCACTGCTGCAGGCAGTGGTGTCATTTCCGCGTCCTCCTGTAGTGATCTCTTGTTTTCTGAGCATGCCGGATAATCGAGTCAACGTGTCCGATAACCACGCGGCGTTCATCTAAAGAATGAGTGTGGTAGTCTTCGATCTTTGCCCTTGCAGATTCAAAATGTGCGATTGCATGATCAAACTCAGACACGACATCCCCCCCAACGTGGATTTGCCCAGGTGCGAGCGGATCGGTCTCGATGAACGTCTCTCCCCCCCGTCGCTCAGCCTGAGCGACTACACCGGTGAGGCTCATCTTATCCTCCGCATTTGAGGGATGTGCTCGTGATCATACTGCATGGCAGCCGTGTTTTTCTCCGGGTGTGCCCCCCCTTGGTCATGTGCCAGTGCATAGCCGTGGACAACAGCGTCAGACCGCGTTAGCCTCTCATACTGTGCCTCTTTGATCTGGCGATCGACCAAGCCCTCATACTCATACACCGACATGCCGGCAGGGAGTTCATCGTACCCCCCCCACCCCCCCATACCTCATAGTATCGCTTATTCTCGTCCAGTCCGATTTCTCCACCGGGGGATGCCCATGTCCTCACCGCGGGCACGGGCCTCTTTTCTCTGGGCTACCCACAGGGCCACTTCCTTGCGGGTCTTGACCTGAATGGAATCATGGAACTGTTCCATACACCCAATAGAGCAACACAGGTGGTCGCCTCTGAACTCATCAAGGGCCCGGGATATCGACTCGGGATAGTCTATCCCAAAGTTCAGATCATAGTGCAGGTTGATCCAGTACATGGGCATCTGCATGGCGCCGGAGATCTCCTCTGTTTTGCCACACACGGCACAGGCGAACAGAGTCATCAGAATGTCACCTCGAAGAGGGGGATCCGCTCGAAACGGTCGTCGTCGAGATCTCGGACTCTGATATAGCACCGGTTATGAGCTGTGCGGCTGGCACGCCCCCCCTGGATGATCACCTGCATGTAGCTGGTCTTCATGCAGTATACGCAGTGCTTGTCGCCTCGAGGGAACCACGTCTGGCCCCGGCTCCGGCGATAAACTCCTCCACCGGTAGGGCGTACATCAGTAGCACAGCGTTCAATTATCTCTACTCTGCGAAGCGCCGCCTCGTTGGACGGAGCATACTTATGGGTGCGCGCTAAAATAGCAGTAGCACAAACCATACTATTGCCAGTCTCAATCTCGATGTTTGACGGCTCCGGAACGGGGGGGCTGGCACTATTTTTAGTTTTCATTTTTATCAACGATTTTCCAATATCCTTTTTTCACCATCTTCTTTGCAGCCAGACCATAGAACGGATCTTCCTGCAGAGCTTCGTAGAGCTCACGAGAGATGGGCTTCATGCTGTGGCCCCCCCTTTGCACTTCAGCTGGTGAGCTAGTGATCGGACACCCTCGTTTACAATCTCAGTGTCAGAGTATCCAGCATCACGAAGCGAAGTATAGTCCTGCATCAGGTTCCTGCGCACGCGGCCACCCACGTGCTCGGGGTTTTTCTTCTCTTTCATCTGCAATGAGAATATGCGATTATAATATATAAATGTTGTTTAACATAGTTCAACAACACTAACGACGGGGGGGCGCTCATTACGTTGAATTTGTTCAACAATGTTCAAAACATATTTAATATTTCCATTCAATTGTTGGACAATGACAGCGACAAGATCCGTGGGGGTTCCGGTTACCTATCAGTACATACCATAAACTGGACAAGATCAGAGAAAGGAGGGGACTCAAAACCATGTCCCCCCCGATACTCATAGAGGCATGCGCTGTGTATGCTGATATGCACTATACTCCAGATGAGGACACCATCTCTATCGTGGAGGCAAAGGAGGAGATCCTAAAGATGATCAAGACTGATCCTGAGTTTCGCGCAGAGCTTCTGCAGGAGCTGATATATGAACTTGAGCATCCCCCCCCGAGAAAGCAGGATTATCAGACACTGATAATAGAACGGATCATAGGACTTAAAATAAGAAATCACTGATGAGTCGATAGAGATCATAGATGTAAAAAAACATGGGATTTAGTATTAATATTTTCCCGTACGGAGTGAAAGTGATACCAAATCAGCAGAGGTTTCACTAACCACATCTGTTTTTTCCATAATTTCCTGTTTTGCACTAGTTAAGTCATGAATTGCAGATTTTGTTAGTGGCGCCCCACAGTTTGGGCAGAAGTTTGTGCCTGGGGGGGGATATCGTTGCACACTGCTGGCACTGCCTGGGGGGGTGCAGAGTGTCGTCCACGATATCGTCCTTGTCCTTGATCCATAGTGATCGAGCATCGCGCGATCCACGTCCTTGCCGGTCAGGTGCAGATAGGTCCGCAGCTCTCGTGCTGAGGGGGGGTCACCCCCACATCATGATACCAATAGAATGCTCGGGAAACCCCTCCTGCACGAGGTGGGTGATCCGGGAGTGTCGCCAGATGTGTGGGGGGGTGATGTGTTTCGTG
Source organism: Methanogenium cariaci JCM 10550 (assembly GCF_001315945.1). GTDB lineage: Archaea > Halobacteriota > Methanomicrobia > Methanomicrobiales > Methanomicrobiaceae > Methanogenium > Methanogenium cariaci. The sequence goes on from NZ_BBBG01000005.1 coordinate 134,048, forward strand.
ATCCCTGCGTCTCCCAAGAGTCTGGACATCTGCTTGACAATCGTATCATAGGATAGCGGTTTGTTGAGCCGGTTGAGAAAGACCAGTGCCTCTGGCGTCTCTGGGAACGGATACATGGCCCGCCACTGTGCGAGCGGCTGCTGCGACATGATCAGGCGGATGTATCGAGGCCGCCCCCCCGTCTTGCCGTCTGCGTTGACCGCGATCCCGGTTGCGTCCCACTTCAGCTGCCCCCCCCAGGTGAGCAGCCCGATGTCAGAGATCCTGAACCCGCCTCATACAATACTGTGAAGAGGGCCTTGTCCCGCACGCTCCGGCAGACGTCAAAAAACCGTTTGACCTCTTCTGTCGTCAGCATGTCAGCAGCGGTGTGAACCATGCGTGGCTTTGACGGAGCCTTAATCTTTTTTAGCCGGCGCTCCTCGATGGAGGTGTAGTCGTTCTCGACCATCCAGGCATAGAACTGCCGGAGGATCTTGATATAGTCTACCAAGGTATTTTGCGCATAGGGCTTGCCGGTCGCCGGGCTGTTTGCGTGCTGCAGTTCCCGTATCCCGGAGGTGAGGTCTCCAATGCTACACTCTGCGAACGGGAGGATATATCGCCGCCAGTTGACGAGATGGGTGGCGAGCTTGTTCTGCCGCCACGTACCTATTGATTTCTCAGCGACGAGGTCGCCGATAAACTCCCGGATATATGCTTCATCGTCACGAGTGATGATCCCCTGCGTCCAGTCCCTTCTTGAGGCTCCTGTTTGCATAGGGTCTCCGGTCACCATGAAAATATGAATCTGCTCTGGTAGGTGCACGAGCCATGAAATACTGTTGGACGAGGTACTAAAAAAGGGGGGGACTTAGACAATTTGTCTGAGTGCGCCGACCGGGACTCGAACCCGGGTTTAGGCGTTGGCAACGCTAGTGATAACCACTACACTATCGGCACATTTTGGCCCTGTGATGCTAGCGCGTCTCAGTGCTCTACAATATACACCTCCTGAGAATATAATGGTATCGATTTGCGTTTTTTGCACCCTTTGTTTACGGATTCCTGCCTGATTTCTCAAATTTTTATAAACGTTTTCATTTGAATCCGTTTCTTCCCCCCCGGTAGTGCCGCCGGTAGAACGAAATCCTGGTGATCCGGCCGATATATGACATACTAATGATTCAAAAGGTGATACCGTTAAATGCGTGCAGCATCAATCTTAATCAGACATGATACCACTGATGATGGACCTCAGGGGGGGTGCGAAGGTTGTGATTGCGGGCGGCGGTGCCGTCGGCGCCCGCAAGGCACGCTTTTTTGCCCACGAGGCGCAGGTGGTGGTCCTCAGTCGTTCATTCCACCCGGATTTTGCCGAGATTCCCGCAGAGACGGTGGCGTGTGACCTGGCTTCGATGCATGACGATGAGATCATTCCCCTCCTGTCCGGCAGTTTTCTCGTGATCACCGCCCTGGAACCCGCAGACCTGAACCAAAGAATTGGTCTGCTGGCCCGCCGGTGCGGTGCGCATGTGAACGATGCGGGAGGGGAGACGGGGGATGTCTACCTCCCGTCCGTGGTGCGGGGCGATACCTACTGTATCGGTATCTCGACCCACGGGCGCAGCCCCCCCGCCATGGCACGCCATATCCGCCTCTGCATGGAAGAGCACGGCGGGGGGGACATCGACGGCATGGTTCGTCTGCAGGAGGCGCTGCGAAAAGACCTAAAAGAGCAGGTCCCCGACCAGCGGGCACGTTCCCGCATTCTTCATGCCGTCCTTGACGACCCCGCGATGTGGGACGCCCTTGTCCGCGGCACAGAACAGGCAAAAAAAGAGGCTCTCAGGAAATATCTATGAAAAACGGACTCATTCCCTCGGTTACCATCGCAGGCATCAGCCATCACGGGAGCGATATCGCAGAGCTGGAGGCATTCCGATTCCCCCCCGATGAGGCGGCGCTGCTTGCAGACGCACAGGGACGGTTTAAAGGGGGCATTGCTGCTCCAGACCTGCAACCGGATCGAGTTTCTGGTGGAAGGGGATGCCTGCATGGCAGAGGCCTTCCTCCGCGAACAGGGCCGGGACGGGTTCCGGACGCTCGAAGGGGAGGACGCCCTGCGCCACCTGCTCCGGCTCTCTGCCGGAATCGACTCCATGGTCGTCGGGGAAGACCAGATCTTAGGGCAGCTGAAAACGGCCCTCGCCCTCGCCCGTGAGAACGAGACCTGCAGCCCGCTCGTGGAGCGCTGCATCACCAAGGCAGCGCATGTCGGCGTGGAGGTGCGACGCCGCACGAATATCAACAAGGGGGCGGTCTCCATCGGTTCCGCTGCGGTCGAACTGGCAGAGGATCTGTTGGGCAGCCTCACCGGCCGCCATATTCTCGTGGTGGGTGGCGGAGAGATGGGCACGCTCGTTACCCAGGCGCTGGCGGCAAAGGACCTGACCGCGATATACGTCACCAACCGGACGTTTGCCCGCGCCGAGGAGCTGGCGGATCTGGTAGGGGGGGCAAGGCCGTGCGTCTGGACGAACTCTTCCGCTATGCCGCCCTTGCCGATGTGATCATCTCCTGCACGGCAGCACCCCCATCCCATCATCCGGTATGATGAGGTATGCGATGCGATGCGGGATCGTGTGTGGCCGCTTGACGAAGGCAGAAAGCCGCTCGTCGTCATCGATATCGCCCAGCCCCCGTGATGTGGAGGAGGCGGTCGGTGATATCGACGGGGGGTGTATCTCTTCACCATCGACGATCTCCGCACGGTCAGCGAGAACAATATGAACAGCCGGAAAGAGGAGGCCAGAGAGGCGTATGCGTTCCTGGACACGGAACTGACGCAGTTTGTGACCCTCCTCAACCGGGCCGGTGCCAGTGATCTCCTCGCCCACCTCCATTCATGGGCGGAGATGATCCGGTGCCGGGAACGCGACAAGGCAGCTGCACGCCTCGGGTCATCGGGTGCACCGGCCGAAGATATCCTTGATGACCTGTCACGGGTGCTTGTAAAGAAACTCCTGAACGACGTCACCTTCTCCGTGAGACGGTGTGCAGAGAGCGGAGATCTTGAATCGGCACAGGCACTGGTGCATGCAGTAACTGCAGGAGATAACGAATGTTTCCGGAAAGACGATTGAGACGACTAAGAAAACGAACGATACAGCCCCCCCTGTTTCAGGAGACGGTATTGAGTACAGCTGATCTGGTAGCCCCCCCGCTCTTTGTTGACGAGGCCGCGGGAACTCCGATGGAGATTGTCTCCATGCCGGGGCAGTACCGCTACCCCCCCCTTTCGATGATCACGGATGTCGCCGAAGAGATTGCCGCAGCGGGCATCCATGCGGTCATTCTCTTTGGCATCCCCGTTCGAAAGGATGCCGGAGGAACCGAGGCATACAACCCGGAGGGTGTTATCCAACAGGCCGTCCGTGCCATCAAGGCGGCGGTGCCGGATCTGGTTGTCATCACCGACGTCTGCGCCTGTGAATATACCGACCACGGGCACTGTGGTATCGTCGGGGGAGACTGCTCCGGGCCTGACCTCCTGAACGACCCGTCCCTGGAACTGATGGCACAGATTGCCGTATCCCATGCACAGGCCGGGGCGGATATCGTCGCCCCCCCGTCGTGTATGCTGGACGGGATGGTCATGGCCATAAGAGAAGAGCTGGACTGTGAGGGCTATGAGGATACGGCGATCATGTCGTATTCCAGTAAATTTTCAAGCGCCCTCTACGGGCCCTTCCGTGACGCGGCCGACTCCGGATTCTCCTTTGGCGACCGGACAACCTACCAGATGAGCCCGGCCAACCCGCGTGAGGCATTCCTTGAGTCCGAGCTGGACGCAAAGGAGGGTGCGGATATCCTGATGGTCAAACCGGCATCCCTGTACCTGGACATCCTGCAGTCGGTCTGCACGCTCGGTCTGCCGGTCGCCGCCTATCAGGTGAGCGGCGAGTATGCGATGATCAAGGCGGCAGCGGCAAACGGCTGGATTGATGAGAAAGCGGTGGCACTGGAGAGTCTTTTGGCAATAAAACGGGCCGGTGCGGATCTTATTATCACCTACTATGCACGGGATGCAGCGGGGGGGTGGCTGCAATGAGAAGCGAGGAGCTTTTCTCTGAGGCACAGACGCTGATACCCGGCGGGGGGGTATCCAGTCCGGTGCGGGCGATAAAGCCGTATCCCTTCTATACTCGGAAGGCGGCGGGTTCGCACCTTGTGACCGAGGACGGCGAGGACTTGATCGACTGCTGTCTGGGCTATGGGCCGCTGATCCTCGGGCATGCCCACCCGGCCGTGCGTGAGGCCATCTGCTCGTGCACCGAAGACGGCTGGCTCTACGGCACTCCGGCGGAAAAGGAACTGACGCTCGCCCGGATGCTCGTTGCCGATCACCCGTCGGTTGATATGGTGCGCTTTGTCTCCAGCGGTTCGGAGGCAACGATGGCAGCGATACGCCTCGCCCGCGGGTTTACCAACCGCGAGGACATCATCAAGATAGAGGGCGGGTTCCACGGCGCCCATGACGGGGGGGTGCTGATCAAGGCGGGCTCCGGTGCGACCACGATGGGCGTGCCGGACTCGGCAGGCGTCATCCCCGATGTGGTAAAGCACACATTGCAGGTGCCCTACAACGACACCGAAGCGTTGTCTGCACTGCTGGAGAATAATGACAACGTGGCGGCGTTCATCCTCGAACCGGTGCTCGGCAATGTCGGCCCGGTGCTCCCGGATGAGAACTACCTCGCAGAGGTGCGCAAAATCACCGAGGAACACGATGTGCTCCTGATTTTTGATGAGGTCATCACCGGCTACCGGCTGGGTATCGGCGGGGGGGCGCAGGTCAAATACGGCATCACGCCCGACCTGACCACCTTCGGCAAAATAATCGGCGGGGGGGGTCTTCCCATCGGCTGCTTCTCCGGCAGACGGGATATCATGGCGCTGACCGCACCGGCAGGCCCGGTCTATCAGGCGGGCACCTTCTCCGGCAACCCGCTCTCCCTTTCCGCAGGGATTGCCTGCCTGCAGTATCTGCGTAACAACCGGGGGGGTCTGTATCAAATGCTCGAAGAGAACGCACGAATCATCGGGGAGTCCCTTCCCACCAATAAGGTGGGCGGATTTGTGCATCTCGGTTCGATGTTCAAACTCTTCTTCAGAAAGACCCCGCCCCGCGATTACCGCGAGGCAAAGCAGAGCGACACGGAGGCATTTTCTGTCTTCTGGAACAAGATGCGCAAGGCGGGCATCTTCCTGCCGCCGTCGCAGTTCGAGACCAATTTCCTCTCGGTGGCGCACACCGAGGAAGATGTGGCGGCGATTGCCGGGGGCATATTCTGAATGTCTCTGATCGTAGGTACGCGGGTTCCCGCCTCGCGATGGCGCAGACGAACCGGGTCTGCAATCAGCTTGCTGAGCGGGGGGGCATCGAGACCGAGATTGTTGAAGTCAAGACGGTCGGGGGATGCCCGCACGCAGGTGCCGATGCATCAGGTCGGCGGGCAGGGTATCTTTGTCCGGGCCCTGGATGATGCCATTCTCGCGGGTGAGATTGACTTCGCGGTGCACAGCATGAAGGACATACCGGCATTCCGGCCGGAGGGGCTCTCGACAGCGGCAATTCTCCGGCGGGATTCCCCCCCTGCGGATTTCCTCGTCCACGAGTGTGATATCGAGGAGATCCGGGTGTGGGCACGTCATCGACCCGCAGGCGGGCGCAGCTGTTGCGGAGCAGTCTGGATGTCGAAGTCCGGGAGCTCCGGGGCAATGTGGACACCCGCCTGCGCAAACTGCGTGAGGGAGAGTATGACGCGATTGTCCTCGCCGAGGCGGGGATGCAGCGTCTCGATATGGATCTGCCCGGCACGCAACTTTTGCCGCAGTGGTTTGTGCCGTCACCGAATCAGGGCACGATCGCGGTGGTATGCCGTGATGACCCTGAGCTTGTTGAACCGCTTTCTGCTATCGATCACCCGCAGACCCGGCTGGATACCGAGGTGGAACGGGCCGTGATGGAGGAGATTGGCGGCGGATGTTTCACGCCGCAGGGAGTCTTTTGCGAGGACGGATTTCTCTTAGCAGAAGTGCTCTCCCTTGACGGCAGCCGTTACGAACGGGTGGAGGACAACGGTGATTCGGTGGAGGAAGGCCGTCTCATTGGCAAAAAACTTCGTAATATTGGCCGGGATCTGATTGAAGAGGCCCGGCAGACTCTGGGATTATCAGGAACGGAACAATCATGAACGGAACAGTATATCTTATCGGATCCGGCCCCGGAGGGCTGGGTATGATGACCGTCCGGGCACGCGAGGTGCTCGATGCGGCAGACGTCGTCCTCTATGACCAACTTCCCGGTGCTGAAGTGTTGGCATCCCTGCCCAAGACGGCGGAATGTGTCGATGTGGGAAAATACGGATCGTCCCACACGCTCGAACAGGATGAGATTGAGGCGTTGATGGTCGCGTATGCAAAGAAAGGGCTGCGGGTCGTCCGTCTGAAAGGTGGCGATTCCTTTCTCTTCGGCCGTGGCGGTGAGGAGATGGAGACGATGCGGGCACACGACATCCCGGTCGAGGTGGTGCCGGGTGTGACGAGCGCCATCGCCGTCCCCGAATGCGTGGGCATCCCGGTCACCCACCGGAAGTGGGCGAGTCAGGTGACGATTCTCACCGGGCATGAAGATCCCACGAAAGGAGAGTCGGCCCTCAACTGGCACTGGCTGGCGCAGACGACCGGGACGATTGTCATTCTGATGGGCGTGAAGAATCTCCCGAAGATCGCCGAAGCCCTTGTCGCAGGCGGGATGACCCCCAAAGAAGCCGGTCGCGATCATCGAACGCGGCCTGCGGCCCGACCAGCGGGTGACGTGTGCACCTCTCGATGAGATTGCAACGGTTGCAGCAGAGGCGGGCGTGAAGCCCCCGGCGGTTGTGGTGATTGGGGGGGAAGTCGCGACGCTGTATCGGGACGGGTCTGAAGGGAAGATGCATATTACCGGGGGGGTTTGAATCGGTTTTATGTCTTCTTTTTCCGTGTTTCTTATTAGAACAGCAAAGAACCTGAAAAAAGGAATGAGCGTGGGTAAAATATCTCCGGATATTATCAGCATTACTCAGAAATATTTGTGCTGACATTCAATGTGCAATTTTCTATGGCTGAAACCCAGTAACCGGAACATGGATTCAGGGTGGTTGTTGATACATAACTCTGTATCAGAGGATTATACGAATATACATTATTCTGAACAGAATCTGCTGGAACAGTTTGCGAAGCGGCAATTGATGTATCATTACATACCGCACCAATCATATTCCATCCCGGTCTAAGACTTGCTACAAAATTTCCGAGACTATTGCCGCTCGCGGTAAGCGTACAGTGTGACGTTGCCGACACCCAATAGCCTTTGCCAGCTTCAAGTGCACTGATATTCGCTTTGACGTAGATCTGTTCTAAGGGTTCATAGACATAGACTCCATCCATCACTTCCAAAGGTACAGTCAGTTCGGCATTGGTGACAGGAATTGAGATCATGTTCCAGCCAGGTGCGAGCGGAATATCGATGGAAAATACCGAAGGCGGATTTTTCACTACCATAATTGCGTCCGTTGTTTCTGGGACATAGCGGCCGCCAACATCATCATCGATTTTCATTGTGGTGATGGTCAGGTTTGTCTCCCCGGCAATGTCACCGCGGACGGTAAGCGTGCAGAGGAGGATGTTTGTCACCCCCCCCGCTCCAAGCGAATTTCTGAGATCAACTCCCTGAACAAAAAGTGAATCTGAAGGAATACTGCTGTTCACCGGCAGATCGGCCCATTTAGGATACGAAACTGCCATGATCTCACCGATGGATGGTTCGGCAAGGGACACAGTAACATTGAAGCCGGACAGACCGGCCGGATCCGCACTCATCATAACCGCAATTGGTGCTGTATCACCCACATCGAGGATGAATTCTCCAGGCAAAAAGGTGATGACAGGTTCATCTGCTGCAAAGGCGCATGGTATCAGTAACGATAGGATCACCAGAAGAAGAATCGGTTTTTGGTATTTCAGCGACATGATTATTCACCTCTATTTAACTTATTCAGACGGAGGACACAGAGAGCAAAACCTGTAAGACACAATGGGACAACCCCAAAACCCGGGGGGGATGATTGTGCAGGGAAGGCATCTGGATGATTAGCAGAACAATCCAGAGGACGAGAGGATGGCGGTAGCAGCATAGTGGGGGGGGTAATCTCTTCCGTTCCGGCTATAGGAGAAACAGATGGTGACACCGTGGTATCTGAAACAATGGAGAAATCAGTAGAAGATGACAATGCCTCCGTTCGTGTCTGATCGGTATCCGGAGAATTTATTTTCGAGGATACTGCTCCAACCGTACCGGGATTTGGATCGGATCGAGCGCGTACCGGCCACCCCGATCGTCGTCGACGATCACCGGTGAAACCGTCAGTACTGTTTCACCGTCAGCGATTGCCCGGAGGGTAATGGTGGTGAGGAGAACCGGGAAGTCCCCCCCCGATTCTACCTGCATCTGCAGGTCAACCGCCTGGATCCAGGTGTTCTCCGCCGGTATAGTACCATTCGATACCATACCTGCCCATGGAGGATACGCAACCGAGGCGACCTCAACAATTCCGGGAGTGGTCATGCTAAGACCCAGATTGTAGCCGGAGAGGCCATCTCCATCTCCCGTGAGGTTGATCATCAGAATGTCGGTGCTTCCTGCCGTAGGAAAAGAAAGGGTGTCGGGGGGGGCCTCCAGGTGTACTGTTGATGCCAGCACCTGGCCGGGGGGGATAATAGCAAGGGCCATTATACAAAGGAGAATGGTGAATGACCGCATTGCTCACACCATCTCATAGAGAATAACGACATCTCTGAACCCAATGAAATCACTATTGTCATAGTCGAAGGCGGCGAGGGGGGGTTGGTGCGCTTCGATGAAGTTCATGTTGTTGTAGAAGATGACAACGTCGTTAAAACGCAGGCAGCCATTACCGTCAAGGTCTTCGAAAAGGCCGTTGCCATCGGGATCAGTTGGATGTGGGAAGTTTCCACCGTCGGGATTCGGGAATGGCATTGCGGCCTGCACCGTCAGAGTGGCATAGAAAAAAGTAGGTTCGTAGCGCCCCCCCCTCGGTCATCGTCCAGAGTTCTGGCAATGACCCTTATGGCCGCTGTGCCGGGTACATCGCCGCGAATGGTAAGGTTGCAGAGCGTCACATTTGTTGCCCCCCCTGACTTCACCGAGTCTTTTAAATCAATCGCCTTAAGGAATGTTTGATCCGCTGGAAATGAACTGTTCATCGGGATTTCTGCCCAGGATGGATAGGAAACCCCGACCATTTCGCAAACGTCGTGTCCTGTCGAAGCGGTGAGCGCACACGAGCATATGGGTGGTTCCGGTGACCGACCTCCTGGAGACCATGCGATTAGTTCGGCGGTGATATTAAATCCTGATAGGCCCTCTGGCACGGTGTCGAGCACTACTGCGAATGACTGGGTCTGGCCTACAGTGAGTGTGGAAGACTTTGGCCGGGTAGAGA
>NZ_BBBG01000006.1 GCF_001315945.1 Methanogenium cariaci JCM 10550
GGCAGGCGGTCTTGACGCGGCGACGGCGGCACAGGCGGTGGCGGCAGGCGCTGCGATCGTCATTGTCGGCGGAAATATCGTGCGCTCGGACGATGTGACGGGCTCGGCGGCACGGGTCAGGGCTGCCATCAACGACCCGTCCATTGTGCCGCCGGTCAGCCGCTCAAAGGACGAGGAGATCCGTGAACTCTTCGCACAGGTCTCGGCCCCCCCGAATGTGACGGATGCGATGCACCGCATGGGCGCGATGCAGCGTATCGTCTCCATCTGCGGAAGGGTGCATATGGCGGGACCGGCGGTCACGGTGCAGACCTTCGGCGGTGACTGGGCCAAACCGGTGGAGGCAATCGACGTGGCGCAGGCAGGCGAGGTCATCGTGATCAACAACTCCGGCGACACCTCGGTATCGCCGTGGGGGGGCGAACTTGCCACCCTCTCGGCGATGAACCGCAAGGTGGCGGGCATCGTCATCGACGGGCCCGTTCGCGATGTGGACGATATCCGGGCCTACGGCTTCCCGGTCTTTGCCACGAATGTGGTACCCAACGCCGGGGGGGAGCCCAAGGGGGGGTTCGGCGAGATAGGCGCAGGGATCACCTGCTGCAGTCAGGCGGTCCGGCCCGGCGACTGGATTATTGGTGACGAGTCGGGGGGGTCGTCGTCGTGCCGCGGGAGCGTGCCTATGAGGTGGCCCGCCGGGCGCTGGAGGTCAAAAAGACCGAGCAGCGTATCCGGGAAGAGATCCGCCGCGGCTCCACCCTCGCCTCGGTGAGCGAACTCCTGAAATGGGAAAAGAAATAAGGATTTTCTGGCCCGGAAGGGGGGGCCACTCTTTTTTACGATACGCTGAGTATGCCTGCAAGCATCGATCCGACAAGGGTCACGCCGAGAGCGGCGAGGATCAGGTAGCCGATGAAGACTGCAAGAACGGCCCGCGTCGTTGTCATCTCCTGGAGTTCACGGATGCCGATGATGATGAGCACGAGTGACCAGGCCCACATCACAAACCCGACCACCGGAATCCACCCCAAAAGCAGGGACGGCGTGGAGGCATAGATGACCGCCTTCCAGGTCTCGGTGATCCCTTCTCTGCCACCGGCGATATAGACCCAGATATGCATGTAGGCGGCAAAGATGATGGCCCCCACCAGCCCCCCCCGAAGAAGAGCATGGGGGGGATGAGGGCGATGACCGAGAGGCCGCCTGCCGCAATGCCGGTGGCAAGGCCTGCATACACACTGACCCCCACCAGCAAAAGCGCCGCTGAAAAGACGGTGAATATCACGACCAGAATAAGCAGGTAGATGAGCGTATCCTTCAGCGTATCGGAGCGGATGGTATCCGCAAACGTTTCCGTCGGGTGAAACAGCACACCCGTTATCCTCCCGGTAATGCCCGATGTCATGAACGACTCATAAGCGGCGCATACCTAATAACAGTATCCGGGGGGGAGAGGGGGGGAAAACAGGAGTGTTGATCTCCGGAGAAGAGGCCGGAATAAATAACCCGATATACCGGGATGCCCCAGTACTGAGCAGACATATGGGCCCGACAGATCATACTCCCGGAGAGGCATAGCCGTGCATTCACATGAACTCCTCATCATTGCCATCGGTCTTGCGATGGACGCGTTCGCCGTCTCAGTCTCTGCGGGCATCACCACCCGGCGGTCTCTGGTACAGACCGGCCTCATGGCAGCGCTGGTCTTCGGGGGATTTCAGGGAGGCATGGCCATTCTCGGCTGGTATGCGGGCAGTGCGGTCTCCTCGTTTCTTGCAGGCTATGGGCCGCTCATTGCATTTTTGATCCTCGCGGGTATCGGCATCAAAATGATCTACGAGGGTCGACAGGAAGGTACCGGGGGGGAGAGCCCGATTGAGACCACATCTGCCTCCTGATGATGGGCGTTGCGACATCGATTGACGCCCTCTTTGCCGGGATGGGCATTGCCCTTCTGGGTGAACCGGTACTCATTCCGGCAATTGCCATCGGTGCGGTGACCGCGATTCTCTCGCTGGGCGGGGGGGTCTTTGCGGGTAGAGGGGGGGTCGGCCACATCATCGGCGATTACGCCGAGGTGGCAGGCGGGTGATTCTCGTGGGCATCGGGCTGAAGATTTTGTTTTTGTGACGGAATTTTGGCTGGCCGGTTCTTTTGGGAATCGCCTTATATATCTGATGTCTGTATACTACATGTCCGAAAATAAACTCCTGAATACCAACACAAACAGGTCGATAAGATATGGACGCAAATCTGCATGAAGCGGGAAAATGGTTTAGGCAGGGCGAAAGGGATCTGGTAAGCTCCGGAAACAGCCTCAGCACCTCAGACTATGAATGGGCCTGCTTTCAGGCACAACAGAGCGCTGAAAAATCGTTAAAAGCGATACTCTATGCAAAGGGGTTCCGGAAGATTTTAACACATTCGGTCTATGATCTGGTGAGGGAGATAGGAACGTTTGACTCTTCTTTTATGGAGTTGAAAAAAGAGGCCAGGGTTCTGGATGCTGTGTATATTACAACGAGGTATCCTGACAGTATCGTTGGTGATTTGACGCCGTCTGAATACTTTGAATTGGAGGATGCAGAAGAATGTATCAGGTGCGCAGAATTAATATTGAAGAAGGCAGGGACATTTCTGAGTATTTAATGGCAGAAATATCTGCTTTTACAGAAGAGATCCGTTCCCGGATGGATATCGACAGGATAATCCTGTACGGCTCTGTGGCCCGTGGTGATTTCAACGAGGGAAGTGATGTTGACCTCTTGATCGTTGCGGACTTCAAGGAACGCTTCCACAAAAGACCGCTTGATATTTTCGACATCACAGATCTCCCAATTGAGCCTGTCTGTTACACACGACAGGAGTTTGAAGAGCTTGTCAGGAACAAAAATCCGTTTGTCCTTTCTGTTTGTGAAGAGGGTATATTGGTCTGACCCGGATATGGCCCGGTGACGAAGGACGTCTCCCTGCTAAGGGAGGTCCAAAATGGCGTTGAATATTTGGTGTCAGTATTGATGCCCAATTCGTTTCTTCGGTGCATTCCTCTCCGATAGCAGCTATACTCTCAGTTTATATCGAGAATGCATCCTCCTTCGTGGGCATCGGACTGAAGATTTTGTTTTGGTGAAGGGGGGGATTGGGTGGGATGCCGGGTGTGACGTTGGTGGAATGGCGGCAGCTTTGCAGCAGGATGGCAGCACTTTCCGCCAGGATAAAACCGGGCATTCCAACTGTACACTAGAGATCTAAGAGAGAATAGAGAGACGCTTCTTCAAAAGAAGAGGAAGGTGCAGCAGAATGAGACCCCCCCCAGCTTCCGGACGTCTCCTGTGCAGGTGCGGGTTCGGGTGCCTGTGCCGAGGGATTTTCCGCCAGCCATATTGCTTCCGGCGCAATTACGGCAGAATAACTCAAACAAAGCAACCTCGTCGCCCTGTTTGATGGCGGACACCTGTCGACATGCTGCTACACCCTGCTGTACATGCCGCCAACGGTGCACCCAGTGTCTGCGACACGGAGCGGTTGTCCGCATCTCCTCGTATTCGGATGACGCGATCCGGGAGACCGTGGAGGCGTGGGCCGACACGAAGCCGGAACTCTCCGGAACAGTCCCATAATGCATATCGGCAGAGGAGAGGAGCATGCCTTCATGACTGAAAGGAGGGGGGGCAGGATGAATACAGGAATATATTGTGATTCATTCCTGCATCACAGAAGGGGGGGTTTTCCCCACGAATCTCCGGGGGGGTTGCACTGAAGAGACGGGATCATTACTTCTTTTTTGACCGGGAGGTCTACCGGGAATGGATGGAGAAGGCCGATGTCTGGCTTGATGATTCGGATGACGAGGGAGGAATCATTCCGGCCCGGATGATTTCACTCCTTCACCCGGTCTTCACCCGTTGGATGATACTGACAGCCCATCCGGAAAAAACCGTATTGACAATGATTCTTCTAAAGAACTACAATATAGAGATATAGGTACAGATAGAGAGAGTAAATTTCATGAGGATGGGGGGGCCTCATTCAGCAGGGCAGATACGGGTGGAGGTAGAAACTCGTCCACCTCTGATTTAGGGATGGGTGAAGATGAAAGTATGGGCCGCAAACGCACGTCTTCATTGGCATCGATTGGCAAAAACCGGGATATTTCCCGATATCCTCATAAAAGAAAACCAAAGAAAACGGGTGAAGAGGTGAAATTCAACCGACCGGAGGGAGGGACGCTGCCGTTCCCCGGTATCCTCGGCCACTGCACGCTCTGCAACAACGACCCTGCGGTGTATCATTCCACAGAGCAGCGGACGAGTGTCTGTGAAGGGTGCTATGCCCGGCTGGTCCGGGAGGCGAACCGGGACGGAGGGGGGGTGCGGGAAAAAGTGAGGGAAAGAAGAGGGCCTGATGCGGTCAGACATCTACCAGAAAATTAAGAAGGCAGAGGTCTGAGGGTTCTTCTTTTGTGATTGATTCGGGGTTTATCGATATTCTCAGTAAGTTTGTATCTGACAAGGGCTCGGAGTAATCTGGTGCTATTTATGCCCTGCCCTGACTGTTCCTTTATGATTACAAAGTATATTATGAAGAATGCTCAAATACAAAGTTCAATGGATCCTGACCGAATACTATTGACAGGAGATATCATCCGGATCCTTGCATCTGAAACAAGAATTAAAATCTTAAAAAAACTTGCAGAACGCAGGATGACGACCAGCGAATTATCACGTGATTTAAAGATAGCGAAATCAACGGTACATGAACATCTTGTCTTGTTGACCAGTGTCGATTTGATAATCCCCCGTCCCTGATGAACACCAGTGGAAATATTATGAAATTACCCGTAAAGGGGGGGAGAATCTGATCCAGCCGGAAAATACAATAACGGTCACAATTCTCCTTACTTCTGCTGGATTCATTTTTATGGCATTATCATTTGCAACATTAATTATTACCTGGCTTTCATGGACCATAAAACAATTATGACACCTTGTCATGGGGGGGAGGGTATGCCGGGGGGGATGCCGTTTTTGACTTTTTTTCCGCTGGCATCGGCATTATTCTCTTATTTGCCGGGATTTTGGTTTTTATTCTGTTATTTAGGGTCCGTGCAGCTATTAAATCAGATGAATGATTGGATAGAAATTTTTGTTCGTATTTTAATAGTTCCATGTTGTCAGGTAAAAACCGAACGGTTTTAAGAGGTTGATATAGGATCAAATATAATCTAAAATTATCCTGGAAGCAATGAATAAAACACTTCTTTCAGGCGGGGGGGATTTTCTCAGAGTGGATAAATCCGGTTTTTGAAAATCCAGATACATTAAAAATGCACAAAATAGTCAGGCAGATCCCAAAAACCCAGAATCATCCGGTTTCAAATCAGCATTATTCAGATGGTATCATCTGTATATACACAGCAGGGGTTTATTTTGATTTTTCTGCGAGACTATCATCATTAAAAGGAGAAACGAACACATGAAAAGATTAAAAACAGGTACTTTTGTTGTGCTGGTTCTGATGTCATTAATGACAATGCCGGTAGTAGCGACGGATACCAATCTCGGGGTCACGTATTACAGTCAGGAGACTGATTATTATTGTGGTCCGGCAGTTGCACAGATGTGGACCGATTTTCATAGCAGTTTTATAGGCCAGGATACTCTTTACAATTTCATCCAAAACCATAATATCGAATCAGGGTGGTATACCGATCCTCAGGGACTTGAAGACTGTGTTGAAAATTATATTCCAAATATTGTGGCTGATGATCATAAATGGAGTTCTGCCGATTCTGCAATAATGGGTCAGGCAATTGACATTGTAAATCGGGGGGGGATTCCTTCTGCATCATTAATTAGTGAAGGGTATCACTGGACTCTTATGAAGGGAGTAAGTTATACTCCTTATGGTGGCCAGATTTATCAAATAAATGGTGTCTGGATTCATGATCCGTGGTATACGATGGCACCAAATATTTATTATTCCGTTAATTTATGGAAAAATGAATTTACCCAGGTGGATTTCCTATCTTCAACATGGGATAATTACTGGGTAACTGTGCAGGGGTATTGGGGAAGCCGCAACAAACCGGATTACGAAAAAGAAACAGAAAACATACGATTTACCGATGAATCTGAAGTGAGTACCCTCTTAACAAAGGACACAGACATAGCTTGTTTTGCAAGGGACCAAATGAACAAACAAGGTCTGTTCCAAGAAGAGCTAAAAGGAACAACTCCGGGAAAGACATTACTTGTTTATTCTCTTGATGAAAAATATCCTGATTATTATTTGATCTCCTTTGAAAAGAACGGGATCCCTGTTGTTATCTCCATGATTAGCATAAAAGATGATACTGCTATGTTTGGCGCATGTGCTGCACTTGAGAACGTTACCAGTATTATAATGCCAAGTCTTGAGGAAGCGAAAAAAGTCTTTTATGATGAAGGATATGAAGATCAATGGAGTTTTAGGCTCGTATGGAAACCCTGTGAACAGACGATGTCTAAGTTTATGCCGATATGGGAGTTCTCGAATGATATCAATGAAACGAAATATGTCGGGTATAACCAATTCAGGCAGCAGGTTATGGTATACGATGAACTTACTGCAAAAAAAGGTATGGGATGAATTAATTCCATCTTATTTTATTTACTTATGATAATCTTATTTTGATCCGGATTGTAGTAATTACTGAGGATTATTATTATTATCCATTTTTAGAAATACCTGATATGAATAAAACCCCGGTTTGCCATCTGGTTCATGGAGGTGCTTCATGCTCCCATCATCCGCACGTAATGACCACCCGATAAAAATAATCCACCACAACAAATACGTAATTTTAAGAAATGAACTCAAAAATCAGGCATGATTATGGATTGTATGCAAATAAAAGAGAAGGGGGGAGAAAAAATATTCACGAAAACTCAGCAGCACTCAACAGCGTCCCGCCGCGTGCGAGAATCTCTTCCACCGCCGCATCGACCCGGTCGACCCGGAGAATGAGCACCGCCGCCTCACGGCCGGAGTAGGCATACGAGTACTCGATATTGATATCCGCCTCCGAGAGAATGCTTGCCATCTCAAAGAGACCGCCGGGCACATCCCGCATCTTCACGGCGATGACATCGGTAAAGGATACCATGAACCCCCCCATCGCATTGAGCTTCTCATAGGCGGCCTCCGGTTTGTCCACCAGTGCCCGCACGACACCAAAGCCGTTTGCCTCCGCAATCGAGAATGCGAGGATGTTTATCTTCTCTGCCT
Organism: Methanogenium cariaci JCM 10550; assembly: GCF_001315945.1. GTDB lineage: Archaea > Halobacteriota > Methanomicrobia > Methanomicrobiales > Methanomicrobiaceae > Methanogenium > Methanogenium cariaci. Next base: position 7,270 of record NZ_BBBG01000006.1, read on the forward strand.
GCAGGGCGCCTGCAATTGCCGCAAGCCTCCCCGGTTTGTTCTCGGAAAAGACCGAGATCTGTTTGATTGTATACTCTGTTGCATCCATTACAGCTCCCTCCTGTCAATAACCCGCTTTGCTTTTCCCTCGAACCGCGGCAGTGACCCCCCCGGTTCACTGATCTCTACATCAACACTTACGTTGAGCATATTCTTAAGCGTGTGTCCGACCCTGCGCCGGATATCCAGGATATCGTTAATCTTATCCGAGAACGCCTCCGGGTTGAGCTCCACCTTCACCAGCATATTGTCGAGTGCACCGGCCCGGTCCACCTCAATCATGAAATGGCCCGAGACCTCGGGGGGGATGCTAAGGAGGGTGTGCTCCACCTGCGACGGGAAGACATTGATGCCCCGGATGATGAGCATGTCATCCACCCGCCCGGCGAGGCGTGCGATACGCGGGTGCGTCCGGCCGCATGCACAGGGAGCGTGGTCAATCGACGTGATGTCTCCCGTCCGGTAGCGGATGATGGGCAGGGCCTCCTTCTGGAGAATGGTCACCACCATCTCACCCTGCTCGCCGTCCGGCACCGGCTGGCCGGTATCGGGACTGATGATCTCCACCAGGGCAAGGTCACTCCACATATGAATACCATCCTGCTCGGTACACTCCGTAAACATCGGCCCGGAGAGTTCCGAGGTGCCGTAGATGTTGTAGGCCTTGATGCCCATCTCCGCTTCAATCCGCTCCCGCATCTGATCCGACCAGGCTCTGCGCCGAGAATGGCCGTCCTCAGACGGGTGTCATCTTTGATGGATATGCCCAGCTTTTTTGCCGTCTCGCCAATATGCATCAGGTAGGACGGCGTGCAGCAGATTGTCGTCACCCGCAGATCCTGAATCAGTTCCAGCTGGCGTTCGGTATTGCCCACCGACGCCGGTACCACCGTGGCCCCCCCGATGCGTTCCGCCCCCCCGTAGTGCAGACCGAGACCCCCCCCGGTGAAAAGACCGTAGCCGTATGCCACCTGCACCACATCCCCACGGCCGACACCGCATGAGCTGAGGGCACGGGCCAGCGACTCCGTCCAGTTCTCCAGATCGTTTTTGGTATAGCCCACCACCGTCGGCTTCCCGGTCGTCCCGGATGAGACATGATAGCGCACCAGCTCCTCCGGGGGGGTCGCCGTGAATATCCTGTCCGGATAGTTGTCCCGCAGATCGGATTTGACCATATAGGGGGGGAGTTTCCCGACATCCGTAAGCTTGGTAATGTCGTCCGGGTGCACCCCCCCGTGGGCCACCATCCGGTCATGGTAGAAATTCGAGAACGAGTAGAGCCGGTAGACCAGCGTCTTCAAAAGCTTGAACTGCATCCGCTTCAGTTCTGCCTCCGATCTGAGCTCCATATTCGGGTCCCAGGCGATCACAGTGCATCACCCCCCCGCCGGTCAATGACCCGCTTGGCCTTCCCCCCCTCATACCGGGGGGGCAGGGAATCGGGTTCAACCAGGTGCACGCGGTCCGGAGGTTGAGCGCCTCTTTTAATGCCGCCACCACCCGGTTCTGCACCCGGGTCAGATCTTCCAGCTCGCCCTTAAAGGCGCTGCGGTCCATCTCCACCTCAATCGTCATCTCATCCAGATGGTTTACCCGGTCCACATAGACCAGGAACTCGTCGCCCACCTCGGGCACCGAGCGCAGCACATGCTCGATCTGGGACGGGAAGACATTGATGCCCCCCCGGATCACGAGCATATCGTCGCTCCTCCCGTGCAGGCGGGCAATCTTCATGCCGCGACCGCAGGGGCATTCCTCTTCCAGGATCATCGTGATATCCCCCCCGGTCCGGTAACGCAGCAGGGGCATCGCCTCCTTCACGAGCGGGGTGACCACCAGTTCGCCGCGTTCACCGGGTTCGAGCACCTCCCCCCCGGTCTTCGTCGATGATCTCTGCGAGGTACATGTCATGCCAGATGTGCAGACCGTTTCGTTCCGGGCACTCAAACGCCGCACCCGGCCCGTACATCTCGGACATGCCATAGGAATCATACGCCGTCACCCCCCCGAGTTTTCCTTCCAGCATCCGGCGCATATTATCTGACCAGGGTTCCGCCCCCCCGAAGACACCCGTCTTCAGCGTCGGCAGCGTGGTGCCCGCCTTCTCGGCCACCTCGGCGATATGCATCGCATAACTCGGCGTGCAGTGAATGGCCGTCACCCCCCCAAAGTCATCGATCATCTCGATCTGGCGGCGGGTATTTCCCGTGGCGCTCGGGACGACGGTCATTCCGACCTTCTCGGCACCGTAATGGAAGCCGAGCCCTCCGGTAAAGAGACCGTAGTTCACCGCATTCTGGAAGACATCCTCATCGGTGAGGCCGATCATCGTCAGGTTCCGTGCAATCAGTTCGGACCAGTTATCCAGGTCCTGCCGGGTGTATCCCACCACGGTCGGTTTACCGGTCGTCCCGGATGTCGTATGAATCCGCACGACTCCTTCATCGGCACCGCAAAGAACCCGAACGGATAACCGCCCTGTAAATCGGTCTTTTTGGTAAAGGGCAGTTTCTGCACATCGTCCACCGTTTTGATATCTTCGGGACGGACCCCCCCTGCCTCCTTCAGCATCTTCTGGTAGAACGGTACTTTTTCTGCCTGCTCGACGGTTTTTCTGAGCCGTTTTGCCTGAAGGGTGTGCAGTGCATCGCCCTTCAGGGTCTCCATCTCCCTGTTCCAGTATTTCATTCTGATAACCAACTCATTGTGCCGGGCCGGGCAATGGGTATGCGTATCGGCCGGATATTGTATATTCCCAGAGGCGCAGCAGCACCCGGAATAATCATAGTATAACTATGCAGGGATGATCTGAAAAAAGATTGCTATGCCGTAGCATAGCACGCCGGATATTTGGAATCCTGTCAGGCCGGTTCGGTCAGAACCCGGATCCCTGCAGGGCCTTCTTCATCTGTGACTGCATGATGAACCCGAGGATGATGGTCATGATTCCGATGATCAGGGCAAACAGACCCAGTACCCAGATAAACGCTGCCGTCAGGGCAAGCGGATAGAAGATCACATAGATGCCGAACACGAGGAAGAGAATCCCTATAATAAAGAAGAGGATCCTGTACCAGTGGAACTCGGTTGCGGTAAGTGCCGTATGGAGTGCGCCAAACCCTGAAATAAACGCCCAGAGACCCAGCATAAGGGCAATCGTCAGACCCAGCACCGTGGTGTTCATCAGTGCAAGCACACCGATGATGACGCCGATAATGCCCAGAATGATCATGAGTATCTTTCGTCCGCCGGAGTCTTTGCTCACAATCGACTGGACGATAATGGACATACTGTAGAGCACAATGATAATGCCCAAGAGGACTGCCAGCAGGCCGACGATAAATTCAGGGAAGAGCATCGCAAGTCCGCCGAGGGTGATCCCAATAAGGCCCTGCAGGATAAACACCCACCAGGCAGCGGAGATCAGTTCGTCCCCCGGAGACCATCACTTCTGTTTGTTCAAATTCCATAGTTCATCTAATGCATATGAACAATATATGTATTCGCTTACAAATTACGAGTAAATTAACTCTGAACAGCAATTTACCGGCATTTTCAGGCAACATATTCCGGAGATCGGTATCGTCACCCGCTGCGACGAATGCAGCGTCCGAGAACGTAAACGATGAATTAATGTATGGATGGAGTACTTGTGTACTCTATTTATCGTGTGTACATATGACAAGCGAACACTCCTGGCATGTTGTGGCGGGTTTCGGCGCCCACATCAAGTCAACCGGAACAACACTCAGTATTCTTTACAAAGGCGAACAAAAGGAGTTCCCGCTTCCATCGGTACAGCACCTGCTTCTTGTGGGAGGGCACAATATCCATACCTCGGCGGTGACACGCCTGCTGCGACAGGGTTCATCCGTCTCGTTCTTTGACGCGGACGGGACGCCGGTTGCATGCTCAACCCCTTCGGCAGTGATGTGGGAGCGGATATCAGGGAAGCCCAGCGGGCCCGCATGCCCCATACCTTTGCCCGGAAAATTGCACAGGTCACCCTGAAATCACGGCTGCTTTCCATTGAGCGGACCGAGGACCAGCTGGGCGAGAGCCTGTTCTATAAGGGGGGGGAACAGGAAATCATGCACAATCTCCTCTCCGACATCGAGTACCTGGTCACCATGGACGAGATCCGCCGGGTGCACCGACTGGCCGGAGACATGTACTACGAGATCATGGCACGCAGCCTCTCACCGGAACTCGGGTTCCGCCGCCGGACGCCGCGGCCCCACCAGGACCCGGTCAACGCGATGCTCTCCTTAGGGTATGCCATGCTCTTCGGCAACACCATCGTGTCGGTCATCGGTGCATACCTTGACCCGGATCACGGATTTATGCGGGAAGGGGGGGAACGGTCGCTTGTGGTAGACCTCATCGATCCCCTGAAGACATCGATGGTGGATACGGCGGTCTTCTCCATTGCACGGGCGGGTCTGATTGACGGTAGATACCGGGTCAGCACCAAACGCTGCCATCTCAACGAAGAGGTGATAGACGCTTTGATTGCCGCCCTCCGTGCCTCAATAAATCAGGAGATCATCGATGACAATGTGCTCTCCCTTTCTCAGGCGGTAATGGGGGAAGGGTCGTTATCTCTTGCCTACCAGTTTCCCGGACTCTACAAAGATCGTGTCCCCCCCAATCCCGATGACAGGACCCCCGATCATTCAGATTTTTTCGCGATATCCGTCCCCGGAACCCGGTGATCCGGATCGCTGTTTCATCCGCTATTCCGGGATGATGACGGAAAAACCGTCATAACTGTGGCGTTCCGTATCGGTGATCTCCAGATCCCGGACGATGGCGCGGGGGGGACAGGAGTAGAGAAGAGAGATAAATTTTTCCAGAATAACCGGCTCTGTTGTGGCACGAATCTCAACTGTCCCGTCCGGCAGGTTCATGACCACTCCGGTGACACTCAGGTGCTGTGCCATTTTTTTCACGCAGACACGGAATCCGACATGCTGAACCCGTCCGCTAACGACGATTCTGACGGTACGCTGCAGGGCGTCTGTCTCCGTGGCATCTTTCTCCATGATATTCCTTCTCTACAGGTGAGGTAGGCAGACTTCACAGATAATGGATTTGATTTCCTGACCGAACAACTGATACCTGTTCTGGTGAAACAGTAGTATTCGTATGGGAGATATGGAAGAGATTAACGGATGTATCGAAACGATACGGACAGGGGATGTAAAGGCACGCCGTGAGGCGGTCAGCACCGTTGCCGCCTTTGGCGATGAGGCGGTCGACCCGCTCGTGGGCGCACTCATCATTGCAGAGGACAACGACGTCCGATGGTATCTGACACGGGCAATCGCGATGATAGGCGTTCCTGCCATTGATTCACTCATCTATCTCATCACCGTCCCGGAAGATCCGGACACCGCACGGTATGCGGCAGCAGCACTCGGAGAGATGGGAGAACCGGCCCTCGAACCGCTCATCGAACTCTTAGATGATGAGGACGCACAGGTCCGGGGGGGATATGCTGCCCTTGCCCTCGGACGGATGGGTGAACCGGCAATAAAGCGTCTGGTGAAACTCATCGAAGAGTCCGAAGGCCTGCGCAAACGCTGCGCAAAGATGGCCCTCTACCGGATGGGCGGGGGGGAAGGGACCGAAGCCCTTGCCCTATCGATGATGAATGAATAAGCCTATAGGGTGATATAGGCACTATTGTCCAATTTTTTTATCTGATCTGCCAGTCCCAGACCGTTCACGTACTTCATCAGTTCCTCGTGGTCACGCTCATAGTAGATATGCGCCGAGACCGAGGTGTGGGAATACCAGCCGACCGGGAGACCGAGGCGTCAGCGATATGTTTCTGCAGATGGACCAGTGCATACATGTTCGCACCGAGTGCGGAGAGCATGTCGTTGGACCGGAACTCGACATGCATATTGAGGACACCGTCCCGCACCATACACTGGATACGCTGGAGGCAGGGGGGGGTTGTCGGAGACATCGTCGTACTCCGGGTACCAGGTGATCCCCCTCCGCCCGCCGGGACGCGGGGGGTCCGAGCGGAGTTTTTCGATGATATATGCCACCTGGTCGATGCCGTCCCCGTCTCCGTTTCCGCGCGGGTTTCCGGTATCGTCCCGCCGCGGGTAATCAAAGAGGCGGTCGTGGTAGGTGTAGACGAACTCGTTATCCGTGCCCTCGATGAGGTCATGGACATACTGCTGCATCGCCCGCTCGCCGAACATATTGTGGGGGGGGCTTACCATATAGTCTGCAAACGGGTCACCCACGTGAATATTGAAGGGTTCCGGCAGTTCCAGCGTCTTTTCATTGTCTTCGGTGACAAGGAACGTGCCATGCTTCACGATGGTCTTAATCACTTCTTCATGCGCCTTGCCAAGGCAGAATGCACGGACATTAAACATAACAGATATCGCTCCGGAGGCACCGGGAGTTGCCTCTCTCTACACTATCTATTCTTCCTGAACAGATTAAAAAACTGTTAATGGAACTGCACACCATCCCGGCCTCAGCCATACCTGAACACAAATGATAATGTGCCTCCGGGAGGCATTACATCTTCATGCATGCGTCACCGGAGATGGAGGCTTACTTTGCCGGACTTGAGGCAAAGCTCAAAGAGGCGATCGGGGTCGCCAATGAGGCGCGGGCAAAGGGAATTGACCCGCGGACGGTAGTGGAGATACCGGTGGCAAACGATCTCGCCGACCGGGTGGAGGCCCTGCTCGGCTATACGGGGGGGGTGGCCGCCCGGCTGCGGGAACTTGCGGAGACCATGCCCCCGTGAAGAGGTGGCGCTCAAAATAGGTGACGACTTCATCGCCCAGATGTTCGGAGAAACCACCCGCGAGGAGACGCTGGACCATGCCATCCGGGCTTCGATGGCTCTTTTGACGGAAGGCGTGGTGGCAGCACCCACCGAGGGCATTGCCAAGGTGGGCATCGGCAAGAACGATGACGGGACGGATTACCTGAAGATATACTATGCAGGGCCGATACGGAGTGCGGGAGGGACTGCTCAGGCGCTCTCGGTCCTGGTGGGGGGGACTATGTCCGGCGGGGTCTGGGAATGGCGCCGTATATTCCCCCCCGCAAGGAAGAGGTCGAACGCTACGTTGAAGAGGTGAAGAAATACAACAGTCAGGCCTCCCTGCAGTATCTTCCGACCGACGACGAACTCCGGGTGATCATAAAGAACTGCCCGGTCTGTGTGGAAGGGGAACCGACCGAACGGGTGGAGGTCTCCGGATACCGCAACCTCGAACGGATTGAGACGAATACGGTTCGCGGCGGTATGGCCCTCGTCGTGGCGGAGGGACTTGCCCTCAAGGCACCGAAAATAAAAAAGACCGTCGATAAGGTGCATATGGAAGGCTGGGACTGGCTGGACATCATCATCTCGGGGGCGTCCAAGGGTAAAAGCGACGACGAAGAAGAGAAAGACAAGAAACCGGGTGTCAAACCGAAGGACAAGTACATCCGTGATCTAATCGGCGGCCGACCGGTCTTTTCCTATCCCATGCGGGCGGGGGGATTCCGCCTCCGCTACGGCCGTTCGCGCAACACCGGATTTGCGGCGGCGGGGGTTCAGTCCGGCCACGCTGCACATCCTCGGCAACTTCCTTGCCGTCGGCACCCAGATGAAGGTGGAGCGGCCGGGCAAGGCGGCAGGCGTGGTGCCGGTCGACACCATCGAAGGACCGACGGTAAAACTGACTGATGGTAGTGTGCTGCGCATCGACGATGTAGAGACCGCCCTGCGCCTGATGAGCAGTGTGGAGGAGATCCTCGATGTCGGCGAGATGCTCGTCTCCTACGGGGGGGAGTTTCTGGAGAACAACCACCCGCTCATGCCCCCCCGACCTACTGTGAGGAGTGGTGGAAACTGGACGGGGGTACGCATACACCTGCGGACGAGACGGAGGCCATGGAGATGGCTGCAGCAGGAGGCTACCTCCACCCGGCCTATACCTATGTCTGGGATGATCTCGCCACCGCGGATATCCGTGCTCTTGCCGACTGGGTGGCGGCCGCAGGCAGCATCACCCCCCCTGAAGGGCTTGAGCTGCCTGCCGATGCCCCCCCGGAGAAGCGGCACCTGGAAATTCTGCTTGTCCCACATACGGTAACTGACGGCACCATTCTTGTCCCTACTCCGAGGCCCTCTGCGCCTGTCTCGGCCTCACCGCGGACCTGCACCCCCCCAAGAGCACCTGGGAGACAATCCCGGACGGCGACGGTCTTTCTCTGGCCATGCACCTGTCGGGCATACGTATGCGATCGCGTGCGGGTATCCGTATCGGCGGCAGGATGGGGAGACCCGGCAAATCAAAGGCACGCGAGATGCGTCCGCCGCCCCCCCATGTCATCTTTCCGGTCGGGGATGAAGGCGGTTCGCGCCGTTCCTTCCAGGAGGTCCTCAAAGGAAAGGGCAACAAGAGCACCACCATCCACGCCGATGTCGGCCAGCGCCGCTGCCCCTCCTGCGGACAGGATACCTACAAGAACATCTGCAGTGAATGCGGCAGGCATACCGAAGCCGTCTTCACCTGTCCCCCCCGCTGCGGTCGTGAACTGGACGGAGAGGATACCTGCCCGTCCTGCGGTGCGGACGGGGTCTGCCTGCAGAAAGACGCGGAGGTCAATATCAAAGCAGAGTATGCAAACGCCCTCCATGCCCTTGCGATGCGCCCGAATGAGGTCGAACTCCTCAAAGGGGGGGTCCGCGGGCTGATCTCAAAGGAACGGCCCGTTGAATCCATTGAAAAAGGCATTCTCCGGGCAAAACGAGATCTGTATGTCTTCAAGGATGGCACCCTGCGCTACGATATGATCGACCTGCCGCTCACCCATATCCGGCCGGATGAGATCGGGGGGGTGAGTGTGGAACGACTTGTTGAACTCGGCTACCCGAACGATATCGACGGAGTGCCCCCCCTCACCCGCCCGGACCAGGTGCTGGAAATCCGGGCACAGGATATCCTCGTTTCCGAGGACTGCGCCGGATGGCTCCTGCGGGTGGCGAAATTCATCGATGAGATGCTGGAGAAACTCTATGGTCTGCCCCCCCGTATTACCATGCAGAAAAACGGGAGGATATCGTCGGCCAGCTGGTGATGGGTCTCGCACCGCATACGAGTGCGGGGGGGGTGCTTGCCCGGGTGATCGGCGTTACCCGGGCCCCGGTGGGATATGCCCACCCGTATTTCCATGCGGCAAAACGGCGGAACTGTTTTGCGCCCGACACGATGATCGAGGTCTATGACGGGGGGGCGGAGTGGCGCAGCCTGCCTATCGGGCACTTTGTGGTCGAGAACTTTGATCTGGACCGGCCCGGTCTGGATCAGGTGGGCACCTACTACTCCGATCCGAAGGCCTCCTTCTGGGTGCATGCCCTTGACACGAACGGGATGATACACCTGCGAAAGGTGACCTCGGTCTCGGTGCACCGGGCGCCGGACCATCTGATCCGGTTCACCACCAGCCGGGGAAAGCAGGTGACGGTCACGCCCGATCACGCGATGCTCGTCTCTGATCTTGCATACCAGCGCAAGATCCGGGCGATGGAGCTGAAGGAGGGTGACACGGTCCCGGTCTATGAAGCCGGCTGATGATGACCGACCGGGTAGAGACCAAGGAATACATCCCCAACTTTGGGGGGGAGTATGTCTACTGCCTGACGGTAGCAGAGGATCACACCCTTGCGGCAAACGGCATCTTCACCGGCCAGTGTGACGGGGGGGACGAGGACTGTGTCATGCTCCTGATGGACGGACTGATCAACTTCTCGCGTTCGTTTCTGCCGGAAACCCGCGGCGGGTCGATGGATGCACCGCTTGTCCTGACCTCCAAACTGGATCCTGCCGAAGTGGACGGGGAGTCGCACAATGTCGATGCCTGCCGGTCCTATCCGATTGAACTCTATGACGCGGCACTGGCATACCGCCACCCGAAAGAACTCTCGAAAATAATCGACCACCTCGAAAACCGGCTGGGCACCCCCCCCGGACAGTATGAGGGAGTGGGGTTCACACATGATACGAGTGATATATCGGCAGGTCCGCTGCTGTCCACCTACACCACGCTGGGCACCATGTCCGACAAACTGGAGGCGGAACTGGAACTGGCAGGATCATCCGGGCCGTGGACGTCTCCGATGTCGCAGAACGGGTGCTCAAGACCCATTTCATCCCGGATCTGCAGGGCAATCTCAACGCATTCTCCCGCCAGAAACTCCGGTGTCCGACGTGTAATGCCAAATACCGCCGGATGCCGATGGCAGGCAAATGCCGCTGCGGCGGAAAGATTATCCAGACCGTGCATGAGGGTCGGTAAAGAAGTACATCGAGATGTCACGGAAAATCTGTGAGGATTACGACATATCGGAGTACACGCGCAGCGTATCGAGATGCTGGATATGTATCTGGTATCGACATTTGGTGAGGAAAAAGAGACCCAGATGTCCCTGGGCGATTTTATGTGAGAGAGGGGGGAGAATTGTTCCCCCCCCTCTGCCGGTATGAGTACACCGTTAGTCATGCGGGGACGGGCATACTCACCACACGGGGCAGAAGAATAGTGACTAGAGCGTTAGGATACTGCCTCTTCTCCGGTCCGGTCCGTCTGCGGCAGTTTTCGTGATGACCGGCCGTTGACCTGTTTCCACTCTGCCGCCGCACCCGTGACCGGACAGAAGGCCATGGGTTTTTCATCCAGTGTCGTGATGGTACACGGTTTTGGACACATTTCACATCTGAATATCTTCATCTCTTCAACCCCCCCCGGTTTCCAGGAAACCGCAGAGTACGTGATGCCCCCCGGAAAATAATAAAAGTATACAACACTGCAAGCGCCAATGCCGACAAAAATGATTTAAATTTTGTATTCGGCCGATTTTAGGGATATTTCGGAAATTGCACTATCTTTATCTGCCGCCCTGGATCTTCATATATGAATGCACTCTTCCCGGCATCCCCGGTATGAGAGCAGACCACCGGCGGACATATTACCCCCCCCGGCGTCGATGCACGTTCAGGTAAACAGATGACTCCTGACAAGACCCCCTCCCTTCGGCGCAGCCTGACCTTCCCGGAAGTCGTCATATCGGGGGGGTCGGCGTGATACTGGGTGCGGGTATCTACGCTCTCATCGGGGGGGAAGCCGCAGCGGTGGCGGGCAATGCCACCTGGATCTCCTTTGTGCTTGCCGCTCTCATCGCCTCTTTTACCGGACTCTCCTACATGGAACTCTCGTCCATGTTCCCCCCCGGCGCCAGTGCGGAGTATGAATACTCCCGCCAGCCTTCGGGAGGCGTATCGCGTTTGTGATCGGCTGCATGGTGATACTCTCCGGCATCGTGGGTGCGGCCACCGTCGCCTCGGGTTTGCCGGTTACTTTACCGGTGTTGTGACGGGTGCCCCCCCGGTCCTCCCGGTGGCAGTCTGCCTGTTGGCCCTGCTCTCGCTCATCCTTCTGACCGGCATCAAACAGTCCGCCGTCTTTGCCATCATCTTCACCCTGATTGAGGCGGGCGGTCTTATCGGCATCATCATCATCGGTCTGCCGCATATCGGCTCGGTTGATTATTTTGCTGCACCGGAAGGGTTTCCGGGCGTCGCTGCCGCCGCCGCCCTGATCTTTTTTGCCTACCAGGGGGTTTGAGGAGATTGTCAAACTCTCGGATGAGACCGTTACTCCTGAACGCACAATCCCCCCCGCAGCCCTGCTCGTGGCGATTGGGATCACGATTATCCTCTACATCGCCGTCTCGATATCGGTCGTGAGCATCGGGGGCTATGAGGCCATTGCCGGTTCCCCCCCAACCCCCCCTTTGCCGAGATTGCAGGTCAGGCGATGCCCGGCGGGTATCTGCTGTTTACCGTGATTGCCCTCTTTGCAACGGCCAATACCGCCCTGCTGATGATGCTCGCCTCATCGCGTATTCTCTATGGCATGGCACAGAAACAGACGCTGCCCGCGGTGATCGGATATGTGCATCCGGGACGGCGGACACCGGTGGTGGCGATTGTGGGTGCGGCCCTCATCTCGATGCTCTTTCTTTTGCCGGGAAATATCCGGGATGTGGCCCTGATTGCGAACTTCACGCTGTTTATCACGTTCATCGTCATCAACGCCGCCGTGATCCGGCTTCGGAAGACGATGCCTGACACCCCCCGGCTACCGGGTGCCGGGAACGGTCGGGAATGTGCCCGTCCCCGCCGTTCTGGGGGGGATCGTGACCTGTCTCTTCTTCCTGTTCCAGCTGGACGCAAACATCCTTCTCATCGGGATGGTGCTCCTTCTCGGTGCCGCCGGTCTGGGCTGGATGCTGTCACGCAGAACAGCCGGGAAGGCTGAAGAACAATAGTTCCGGGATCGATGGCGGGTCTGCCGCCACGTCGCCTGTGGTAGATAACGTATGTCGGGAGTTCACTCGTCCGGTTCGGGGGGGGAAAGGCCCGCCCGGCAGCGGGCGAGCATCTCTTCGGTCTCGTCCGGGTGGCGGACGTCCGGGATGATCAGGGCATCGTGGGGGGGCAGCATCCGTATCCCCCGGAAGAGACTCTCCCATGGTATGGTGTCATCCGTATTTTCATCCGCGGGCCGCAAAAAGAAGCCCTTCAGGGCGGCGGCAGGGATGGGCGCAAGGAATGTGGAGAGGGGAACTTTTGCATGGTGGGCGGCGGTGTCGAGGGCGGAGAGGTCGAGGAGCACACCGCAGGTATCGCAGCATTCCGGCACCTGCGCCTGCATGGTGAGCCAGAAGTCCCGGATATCGTTTCCCGACTGTATCAGCGAGGGGGTAGCCGTTCTGCATCAGCACCGCAGGCATGCGGGTACAGGCATTGGCGTAGGCGTCCCGGATATACCGCATCGCCCGTGCCATCGCGGAGAATGTCATGCCATGCGCCTTTCCGGGATGGAGGACGATCGCATCCGCAGGTTGTCCGAGATGGTCGGAGATAAAGACCAGCATCTCGACAAACTCGGTCAGCCAGACCCGGTCGTCCCACCGGAGGACGGCCGCCGGGTGCCGGATGCCGAACCGGTCGGTGTGCGGAAACGAGGTCTCGGTGTTCAGGATATAGCGTATCCCGTCCGGGAGACGGTTTCCTTCGCCGTAGAGAGTGGAAATGGCGGCAGGGGGGGTCAGCATCGCATGCATCGGGAGGCCGGTTGCCTCTTCCTCTGCGGTTGTGCAGACAAACCCTGCGGTGATCTCCCCCCCATATTCACATCCGTGCCGGACGGCCTCTTCCCCCCCCGTTTGGCAAGCCCCCCCCGCGGAAGGCGTCGGTCTTCTGTCTGAGTGAGGGACATACGTAGGATACCTGCGCCATATATAAACAGAATGTCTGGTCATCCGTGGCGAAAAAAGCTGTGGATCGGTTCTGTGCTCCTGCCGGCGGGCCTTCTCTGCCTGTGCGATGGTGTTATGCGAGCCCGACCATCGCCTTGTGCATGATATAGAGTGTTATTCTCAGGGCCTTCCCGGCATCCCGGAGATGATAGTATATCTCCCGTTTTTTCATGGCATTCATCGCATCGTCGCTCCCGAAGAGGTCTGCCATGCAGGTGATATAGCGGTCTTCGATCATGTGCACATGCTTGCGCCCTTTCCGGATGGAGTCCTCGACTCTCCCCCCCTTGTCGGTGCCGAGGTAACGTGTGCCCTCCACCACATGACGGGTGCCGTGGAGCAGGGAGAGTGACATATCCCGGATGGGATCGTCCGGGCTGACGTTGAAGGCATGCATCTCACGGGCGGTCTCGACGGCATAGTTCAGGATGTAGTCGATATTCCGGGAGAGCATGTAGATGTCCTGCCGGTTAAACGGCGTGGAGAACGCTCGATGAGTCGAGCCTCCAGTTTGTACCGGAGAAGGTCGACCTCGCTTCCGACACTGATGAGTTCATCAGGGGGAGTCAGGGTCTCTTCATTGATCCACTGAATAAACGTCTCCATCCCCCCCGCGAGGGTGTTCTCTGCCTGTTCGACCAGCATCGCTTCAAAGTCATATTTCTGCGGGAAGACGGAGCCGAATATATTCCGTTTTTTCCCGGTTTTTTTGGTGTCATTCGTTTTTTCGTCCATATGTTCCCCCGTTCAGATACGCTCTATCAGAAACAGCAGTGCCCCGGAGAGCAGCATGGTGATGGGAATCGTGAGTATCATGGATAGAACCAGTTCCCGCCCACCCGCCAGCGTACATTCCGGGGGGGATTCTCTGCGGCCCCCCCGACGCCGATCACCGACATGGTGATGATGTGCGTGGATGAGACGGGGGGCACCGGCCACCGTGGAGATGCCCAGCGTCACCCCCCCGGATGAGATCTGGGAGTCCATGGAGTGCACCGGTTCGATCACAAAGATCCTGCGTCCGATGGTCTTCATGATACGCCATCCGCCGCCGAGGGTGCCCAGGGAGATGAGCAGCGCACAGGTAATCCGCGCCCAGAAGGGGACGGCGAGGACGGCAGACTCCCCCCCTGCGGCAAACAGGACGAGGGCGATGATGCCCAGCTGTTTTTGTGCGTCGTTTGAGCCGTTAAAGAAGGCCATGCCTGCCGCGGCCAGCCAGTTGACGCGGATAATGCTTTTGTTTATGGTGCGTTTTGCATTCCTGAACAAAAACCGGGTGCACCTGCGCATGAGATAGCCCCCCCGCCAGTCCCAGCACGATGGAGAGGATAAAGAAGAGCATGACCTTGACCATGCCGGTGCACTCATGCGGGGGGGGTGAGCAGTTCGGTTACTCCCCAGGAGATGCTCCCGGTGCCTGCCGCAGCGATTCCCGCTCCCATGATGCCCCCGATCAGAGCATGGGTGGAGGAGGAGGGAAGGCCGAAGTACCACGCTCCGATATTCCACCCTGCGGCCGCGATGAGGGCGGCGAGAAGTACCTGTAACATAAGCACGCCGGACGTGATGGTGAGGAGACTGGAGAGGGTGAACGCGACCGCACTTCCGCCGAGCACGGCCCCCAGAAAGTTCATGCCCGCCACCATTACGATGCCCTGTCGGGGGGGGTGGCCGACCCGGAGGCGATGAATGTCGCGGCAACGGTGGCCGCGTCCTGAAAGCCGTTGGTAAACGTGAAGGCAAAGGCGAGGATGATGGTGATGACGGCGATGAGGAGCATGGGATGGATCTCTTTTTCCGGCGCGGACGGTGCCACAGCAGAGGATGGGGGGTGGTGGTTCACCGGGTACAGGGGTACGCATGGGGGTTTTCCGTCAACCGGCCTTATTATATCTTCGCCCGAGCGGGGGAGATCATCCCGTGGTGTACACGAGCCCTGCCCTCACCCGGCTTCTCCCTCTTCTTTCTCACCGCCCCCCCATCCCTCTGGCTTCCCCCCCCTCTGCCTTGTGCACGGATCTTTGATCTTTTGCCGCCTGCGTGCCTGCGGTATATGCCTCTGAAACGGGGGGGGCGGGGGGGCTTTTGCCGCGTTCTGTCCTGCACACTACGGTTGGATTCCGTCGTATCCCGCATGGCCCCGTATCGTTCCCGATTGTTTTTCATTGGCCTGCCTGAGATCCGAATCTGAACGCAGCCCAAAACGCGTCCCGGAATGGCCCGCCACCCGGTCGGAAGAGGCCGCTACCGCCGGAAAATCAGATGCAATCCATTATTACACTTAGGAATCAAACAAACTATCACCCTGTCCTCACTGGTTCACACTAACACAAACCCTTTGTAGGTCAGGTCCCCCCCAATCATATTTGTTCGTGTCAGCCGCAGGCGGGCTGAATTTGTTTGTTTTTATCCCTCGCGGGGGGGATCTTTTCCGTTCGTGTGGATTTTCAATTGCGATATTCAACTGTGGTTGTTGTTGCTGTGTTGTTGTTTTCAGACAATGCCTGATGCACACCGCACACATATCAGTAACATCAATATCAGAGAACGCCAATTATGTTACGCACATTTTGCGCGAGGGTAGCCAAGTGGCCAACGGCGGTGGACTCAAGATCCACTCTTGTAGGAGTTCGCGGGTTCGAATCCCTCCCCCTCGCATGTTCTAACAGAAAGGGGGGGAATTTTTGTTCAGTTCATTAACTATTGGAAATTATTTGTGGCATCCATAACGGGCTTCGTGGGCATTCGGCCGCTGCTCCCGCGAATGAGAGATGGCCGGTCCTTTTTTTACAGGGCGTGCAGTGCCTCAGGGACACTCGGTTGTTTTGCAGTTTTACGTACGTTTTATCCGGTTTATTTTTGTGATGAAATTGGGAAATATCTCGTATTTTGTCAATCGATGACAATGGCGGCGTGCGTTCAGGGGCCCGGTCTTTGTTTGCAGCAATTCCCGGAACAGAGAAAGAGGGGTCTGTATCCCCCCCACACTGATCAGTATGAGTGAATGTTCCCCCCCCGATCTGATGTAAACTTCCCTTCGTATCTGTACATATATCTCTATATTGTACAACTTTTGAAGAATACTCATCAGAACAGGTTTTTTCAGACGCCTCATCATTTGCAGTTCCGTGCTGCAAACCTGCTGCAAACTTGCTGCAAAATTGAAGACATCTGAACCAGAATTGTCCCCCCCTTCATGATCCTTTGATGCCCCCCCCGTCTCCTGGATCATGTCGGTTGCGGTGACACATTCCCGTGTTGAGACATAATTGAGGATGCGCACTCTCTCTTTTGTTTTAAAGATCCCCCCCGTCAGGCACGACTCAGACATGGTGTATCACAATGGGTTAGTTTCCGTTCCGGGAACAAAATGTTCCTGAATCAGGAACGAAATTTTCCCGGATTGGGAATATTTTGATTTCATTAAAAATATCGAATTGATCCTATGTGTGAATTATTGCAGTAAGGCATGGGAAAGATAAAGGGGTGATTCATCGCCGGAATAGATAAAAACAGAAAATTTTAGTATCCGATAATGTTGAACATCCGTTTTCTCACTTCAGATATATCCTGTTTATCAAGTGTGAAACGGTAATCGGTAAAATATTCTCGATTTATTGTGTAGATCTGTTCGCATTTTATCAGCGTATCATGTTTTAGTTCAGGATATTTGGCAGGGGGGGTGATAAGATGATGAGAGTTGACGCGTGGCTTGCCTGCATTCTCATTCCATAAATTAGAACGGGCTGATGTCATCGGGACACAGATAATTGTTTTATGATTGGTATTCTGGAGTTTTCTCGGGTTCATAATCACCGCAATGTAATGTGGATCTTTCATTGTGTTTTGTGATATACCGGTATGTGTTGTCAGATCAAGAAAAAAGACATCTCCCTCGTCAATGGTCCGGTCATTCATTATTCAGCCCGGTCCATTGTTTCGAACTGAAGACGGAGCATCTCATCAGGAACGGTCTCCTCAACGGCTACATCAGGAAATTCCGCGATTTCTTTTGCATATTTTGTCGCCTGAAGATAATAGAAGAATGATTCAAGCTCATCGTATTCATATTCGTCAAGCTGAAGTTTCTCTTTGGTGATGATGTCGCTATTTCGAGCATCCTTCCAGAGGCGGAATGTATGGGTTAAATCACTGACCTGGGCTGTATTGTGCACTTTAAGTGTTTCAATGATGACATTGAACAGTTCAATGTCATCGTCGGAAAACAAGGATTGATCAGATTGTTTCCGTGGAGTGTAGTGGTAAAGACGCCGTTCCGGATCAAACTGTTCACAGGTAACCGTCAGGTAGGCATTGGAATTGTCAGTATAGGAGAACCGATATCGGGAACCGGACCATTCGGAAGACGGATGTATTCATCTTCAAGCAATGTCTCACTGGTCTGGTTGAATCGGAACAGATCAACAAAAAACGAATTTCATCAGTTTTGTTCTGCCGATTAGGGGGGGATATTTCTCAATAGCATAGATCAGGGCATTTAGTTGTTTTTCGGTCTTCATTTTCCACTACCTCAAGGTTGCAAATAAAAAAATACCGGGAATTTCAGCACCTGTAATTCTACTCAGTAGTCCTATTTTATTTCTATCTGAAATACTTTATCCCTGTGGTGCGTGCAGACTCCATCCTGATGTTGGGTTGATCTCAGAAAAAATTATCCGGAAAAACGGAGGGATTGCCACCAATCTCATCTGACCGGATCATATCCGTGAGTCATGGAGTGTGTTTCTTCAGAAGCCGGATACAAATGGATGAATGTCTGTTATCTTTTAGGATATGACCTAAATAATCCGGGCCGTAATCAGCTCCATGAATAACGGGATGACGAGGTGAATGGGTGCGTCGCCGATATCGCCGATCATAGTATTCGCCTTCTTCCACCGTCTGTCATCAGCGAAGGCATCGAGGAATGCATAGCCCTCCCGGGTGATTGCATAAATCTCATACTCTGTGGGAATGTTTGAACCCTCATCACACTGAATTTCCGCCTTAATGATGCCCGCCTCATTCAGGAGCATGACATGGTGGGCAATCTCCTGATGAGAATTGCCTTTGATCTGTATTCCTGATATCGCATCCTTGTCTTCATTCGCATCAACGGAGCGCAATATGTTCCGTATCAGATTCATGTCGTGTTTCATACCACTCCCTCTTTCCCGGACATCATTCCCGTTACCGGGAAGCGGATGTCTTCGCTCTATTGTCTTTTCCTGTGACAGGGTAAAAAAGGGATGATTTTCGATTGCTCTTTCTGACTGTATCGATTCGGATGTGCATCTTCCCCCTTCCCCCCCCGGCTAAAACCCGGCCACCGGTTCCCCGTCCGTGGTGTAGCCGTTCATCTTTTCTTTGACAAAGAGCATCAGCACCATCCCGAGGATCTCGACTCCCATGAGAAAGAGGAATGTGATATCGAATGCACCGGCAAGCTCAGCGGGCGGGATGGCATGTGCGGAGCATCCGCCAGTTTCGGGCCCAGGGCAGCGGCGGCCACCAGCATGACAAGGGCGACGCCGAGCGCCGATCCCAGATTGGTCATCATCTTGATCAGACCTGAGGTGGTGCCCCGGTCTTTGGGGGGGGCGGATTCTCCCATGACGGCACTGTTCAGGGGGGGGCATAGCAACGCCGGTGCCCGCTCCCAAAAGGAACAGGTAGATTCCCACATGGCCGACACTGGTCTGGGGGGGACCAGGGTGGAGAGAAAGAAAAGGGCCACGGCACAGAGCGCAAACCCGATGATGATGGGTTTTTTGGTACCGATGACGTCCGAGAATCTGCGCGATGGGGAGGTGAGGATCATTCCGATGGGAAGGGCCAGCAGGACGGTTCCGGCGGTGTCGGTCGGGAGCTGTTTTACCAGCTCAAGGAAGAACGGCATCAGCACCATTACACCTGCCATGCCCATCTGGATGAGCATGACGCTGACGTTCTGCAGGGAAAACGACCTGTTGGAGAAGAGGCGCATATCGATCAGGGGGGTTCTGCTGCCCGCCGCTCCCGGAAAAAGAAGAAGGCCCAGAATGTCGCGGATACGATCAGGGCAAGGACGGCGCTCATTGCCGCTGCTCCCTGCAGCGAGGTGAGGCCGTAGATAAGTGTGCCCAGTGCGACGAATATCAATGCCACGCCGGGGGGGAGATCGAGTCTTGCTTCGGGGGCGACCGGGCTCAGAGAGGGGAGCAGGTAAAGGCCCAGCACGATGGCAAGGATGCCTACCGGAAGGTTGACATAAAAAATAAAACGCCATGAGAAGGCGCTGGTGAGAAATCCGCCGACTACCGGGCCCAGAGCAGCGCCGAGCATGGTGAACATCGCCACGATTCCGAGTGCCTGTCCACGCAGAGAGAGGGCAAGGTAGCTGGTGACCATCACCGCCCCCCCAGTGCGGCAATGATCGCCCCGCCGATCGCCTGAAGCATGCGGGAGAGGATCAGGATATCGATGGTGGGGGGGCCAGTCCGCACAGGGCCGAACCCGCGGTAAAAATGACAAACCCGGTCAGGAAGACCCTGCGGTATCCTTTGATGTCGCCCAGACGGGATGCGGCGAGCAGCAGGCTGACGAGGATGATCAGGTAGGCGTTGAGCACCCAGGATGCGGTCACGGTCGAGACATCAAATGCCCTGGCTATCGAGGGCAGAGCGATATTGACGATGGTGCGTCCAGCCTGCCATGAAGGAACCGAGGGAGATGACGATCACAATCATCAGATCTTTCGGGGGGGACATCCGCTGACGGGTGACGGGTTCATGCATGATACGGCAGAATGGTCGGTATCGTATATATACCGGATCACGCAGGTCTGTATTCCTGGCGGACGTCCGGTGTGGATTCGGTATTCTTGCGCAAAAATCCGGATAGGTGATAATACGCCCTTCAAATACCAAATACCGTCTGTATGTGGCCCGGAAATTGTCATCTCCACAGCGTCCCGGAGCGGGCCGTACTCATCCAAAGACACTCCATACATCCTCTCACAATATCCCAACAACAGCGACCGCTCAACAGTCTGCAATAAATCTGTATTTTAACAAATAACCGGCAAATATGGCATATATTTCCGACAATAACATTCCACGAAAAATATACCCTTTGACCCCGAAATCCCCCATATCTGGGCGTCAAAAAGAGGGGGGGATCAAATGAGCCGGACAACGGATGACACCAAACAGGGGGGGTGAGGCAGTGAGACCCCTGTTTCTTACATTTGTCCGGCCGACTTGTACCCTACAAATAGTATGGGGGGACATCACACAATTATATCTTTGCATGCGCACATATACATGGATATGTCTGGCGTTACATCCATCCGGGTAAGCACGGATCTGAAGGACAAACTTTCTGAATTAAAAGTGCACCCGAAGGAATCCTATGAGGATGTAATCAAGCGCCTGATGGAGCACTGCGTTGATGACGACCCCCCCTTAAGCGATGCAACGATACAGGCAATAGAAGAATCCCTTGCCGATATCAAAGCAGGGAGGGTTCATTCCCTGGAAGACGTCGCAGAAGAACTGGGTCTTAGCTGATGCACTATACTGTTCTGATGACCGAGCGTGCGAAAAAGAGTCTTGCACAGTTTCCCCCCCTCTGCCGCAGCCGAGATCTATCGGGAATTAACCGATCTTTCCAATGAAGAGAACCCGAAACGGGACGTCAGAAAATTAAAGGGCAACAACCATCATCCGATTTACTCTTTCCGTGTGGGAAGTTACCGGGTGATTCTCAATATTGAGGACACCGTGATGGTGATCCACGTGATTGAGACCGGAAACCGGAACCCCCCCTCTGCCGGGGATCGTAGTTTTCACGGTGACCAAAAAAGGAGGGGGTCGCTTCTCACTCCACCACCCGGATTCTCCCGTCGGTCTTTGGCGAGACCGGGGACTGCTTCTCGATCTCATCTGCAACGAGATCGATCAGGTTCATTTCGGTATTGAACTTCCGGTCATCCGGGATTCGTTCAAGGATCGTGTACCCGTCTCCTCCATTGGAGATGTAGTCGGTGACGGCAACCGTGTAGGTCTGTTCCCGGTCTATCGGGACCGGGCCTGCTGCGGTCACCACCGACAGATTTTCAATCCGTTCCCCGGCGGCGGTGATCTTGCCTGTCTCCGCATCGATGCAGCGGGTATCCGCCGTGGTGTTGACTGCAAATTGCAGACCCGACACCTGCATAAATCCTCCCGAAGGCACCCGGTCTGCTCCGGGGCATCCGTCACCGGAGACGGACAGTGCGGACGCAGACCACTCCAGCGTCTCTGTTATCTCCCTGCCGGTCATCTGTACCGTTACGATCATATTTTCGTAGGGAAACATTTCGTTCAGGGTGAGATAGGATAGTTCTCCTGCCGGAATAATACGGTCACCCCCCCGTATTGACCCTGCATTGATCAGGACCATATCAACACCGGGCACGGTCCTGCGAACGGTATCCGTTACCCAGTCTCCTGCATTTGTCTCCTCCGTTCTCAGCGTCTGTTTCCGGACATCAAGCGGGACGGTTGTATACCCGATGCCCTCGGAAAGGCTCTCGGTATACTTGGTGTAATAGGGCGAAACAAACGCCGTGATCGCCTTGTCATCCGCCATATCCTCTGAGATTGTGTAGCGCTCAATGACGGTTTCGGTAACGACACCGTCTATTATGGTCAGATCCACCGTGTCCATCTCCTCGCCGTACTTTCCGGCGTGCACAATCATTGTCTCTGTGCCGTCACCGGAGGTGACCATCTCGTTCCAGACGAGATGATCGTGGCCCCCCCGATGATCAGATCGATGCCCGGCACTGACGCTGCAAGTTCGCGATCATCCTCTTTGTCCTGATGGGTGAGGGCGATGATGATATCCGCACCCTCCTCTTTCAGGGATTGCACCGCTGCAGTGCCAATCTCGGTGGTGTTTTCGGAGAGCGTGACATCATTGTCAAGCGTGACCATCTTCTCCAGCTGTGGGGGGGTAATGATCCCGAATACCCCCACCTGTGCCCCCGCCGACGTCAAGGATGGTATAATCCTTTACCGTATCGTTCAGGGCGGGATCGGTGAAATCAAGGTTCGCACAGACAATCGGGTACGACGCGTTCATCGCCCATTTTTGAAACAGTCCCGTTGAGAAATCAAAGGCATGGTTTCCCGGAACCGCCGCGTCAACCCCAGCCATCGAGTAGGATGTGACCTCAGGAACTCCGGCATACCGGCGATAGAAACTGCCCTCGCCGAGATCGCCTGCAAAGAGATACAGGGTATTTTCCTCCTCCTCACCAAGCGAGTCTGCGAGTGCACCGATTCTGCCGATGCGTGTGCCCGTGTCGTTATCACTCATCGGAAACAGGTGGCTGTGTATATCAGGTGTCGTTAATATCCGGATTGTCCCTGAATACGGGGGGGCATCGTCAGTGTTTCCCGGACTGCCAAAGATTCCTGTCGAAAGAACGGCCAGGAGAGTGATGGCAATCACGGTGACTGCAAGGATGATGACCTGAACGTATTTTATTGCGGATGCTCTCTTCATGTTTTCTCTCACCAAAATTTATGTGTCTGATTTTTTCCCGGTGCCGAAACCCCCCCGACCCGGCGAAGTATCATGCACGATATCGTTCTGAAATATTGGGGGGGAGGGTTAAAATAATCCGTCTGATCGCTACGGATCTTTTTTCCGGATTATATTGGTATCCGTGACCACCAATCCGACGGTGGGTATTATATCCCGTGATGGTATCTTAGACCATGGATCCTCTCATAACAACCCCCCCTCTGCCGGGTCCGAAGGCACAGGCCATTCTCCGGAGGGATGTCGGGGGGGTCATCTCGCAGTCGATGGTGCGGGAATATCCGCTGGTCATCGACCGGGCCGAGGGCATGAACCTCTGGGATGTGGACGGGAACCGCTACCTGGACTTCTCCGCAGGCATCGCCGTGATGAACCTCGGCTGGAACCACCCGGACGTCGTGCAGGCGGCATCCGAACAGATGCAGAAGCTCTCCCACGGGGGGGCATTTCTTGACTACTGCTCTGAAACACCGGTTCGGTTTGCGGAAAAACTGGTATCCATGCTCCCGCGTAACCTGAACCGCGTCTATTTCTCCAATTCCGGGGGGGCCGAGACCATCGAGGCCGCCCTGAAACTGGCCCGCCACCACACCAAACGGAAGTATTTCATCGCATTTTACGGCGGCTTTCATGGACGGACCTATGGTGCGGTGAGTCTGACCGCAGCAAAAGTCATCCAGCGCAAACATTTCGGGCCGTTTCTGCCGGTCGTCCACGCACCCTACCCGAACCCCTACCGTCCGTTCGGATCCCGGAAAGCGACCTGTGACCAGGATGTCGTCCGGCATATTGAAGAAGAAATATTCCCGATGGAGGTCTCGCCTGAGGAGGTGGCGGCAATTGTCGTTGAACATACAGGGGGAAGGAGGATATATCGTCCCGCCGATCACGTTTCTGAAGCGCCTGCGTGAGATCTGTGACGAACACGGCATTCTCCTTATTGTCGATGAAGTGCAATCGGGGTGCTACCGCACCGGCACCTTCCTTGCATCCGAACAGTTCGGCGTCGTCCCTGACATCGTCTGCCTCTCCAAGGCGCTTGGCGGAGGCTTCCCACTGGGGGGGGTGACCGTTGCCTCCGATGAGGTGATGACCTGGCCGCCCGGTTCACATGCGAGCACCTTCGGCGGGAACAACGTGGCCTGTGCGGCAGGCCTTGCTACCCTCACGGTCATGGACCAGCCCGGCTTCGGGGGGGAGCATGTCACCCGGATGGGGGGGGAATATCTGACCGGAAAACTGCGTGCCCTGCAGAAACAGCATGAGATGATCGGCGATGTGCGGGGGGGCATGGGTCTGATGATCGGCGCAGAACTCGTCACCGACCACACCACAAAGATGCCTGCGACAATGGAACGCAACCGGGTATTAACCGAGGCCTATCACCGCGGGCTCACGATGCTGCCCGCGGGTGTTTCGGTGATCCGGTTCTGCCCGCCGCTGGTTATTGAAAAACAGCAAATCGACACCGGTATGGAAATTCTGGACCATTCGTTTCAGCTGCTGAAGCCGATGGTCACGATGTGACGGAGGGGGGGTGCTGCCCCCCCGTCAGATGGATGCCTTCCGGAAGAGCAGCGCACCCACGACGATCATTACTACCGTGAAGCCACTGAGGACCGCAAGGCAGACCAGGGGGGGGTGGATGGCGGATGTACCAGAAGGCCGTAGCGGATGCCTTCCACTCCATAGGTGAGGGGGGGATCGATGAGCGTCAGGGGGGGCACCACCCATTCCGGCAGGCTCTCGATGGGGGGGAAGAGTGCCCCCGGAAAGGCCGAAGATCGGGAAGACCACGAAGTTCATGATGAGCTGGAAGCCGTGCATATCCTCCATCTTTGATGCAATGGCGATACCGAACGCGGCAAAGCAGATGCCGATGAGCGCCATGAAGAGAAAGGCGATGAGAAACCCGGTGAAACTGGTGAATCGGATGCCGATAACGAGCGACAGGATGAGAATAAAGGCTCCCTGGATGACCGCGGTCGTGGCACCGCCGAATGTCTGGCCAAGCATGATCTCAAGGCGGGAGACCGGTGCGACGAGTGTCTCTTTCAGAAACCCGAACTGTTTGTCCCAGATGATCTGTATACCGGAGAAGACCGAGGTGAAGAGCACACTCATCGCAATGATACCGGGGGGGATAATAAACTGGAGGTAGTTTCCTCCGGTGTCGCCCGGTATCTGCACGACAGAATTGAGTCCGAATCCCAGGGCCAGAAGAAAGAAGACCGGCATGCCGAGGCTGCCGACAATTCTGCTCTTTGAGCGGACGTAGCGTTTGAGACTCCGCAGCCAGAGCGTATAGACAATATCCATTAATGCCTCCCCCCCCATCATCATCCGCATCCGGTCTGCTGTTCCGGCCTCGTTTTCCCGGATGCTCTTGCCGGTGTAGTGCAAAAAGACATCCTCCAGCGTCGGCTGATGGATGGAGACCGAGGTAATGGTATATCCGTGATCCCCAAACGATCGGATGAGTTCCGTGATATGTTCCTCTGCGTCGTGCAGACGGATGGTGACCTGCCCGTCATGCTGCTCTGCACCGGAGATCCACGGGGGGGCGGAAATTTCTGTTGCAATTCTCTCTGAATCCGGGGGGGAGGTAACAGTCACCACATCGCTGCCCACCCGTTTTTTCAGCTCTTCCGGGGGGGTGTCCATCGCAATGATCGTCCCGTGGTCGATGATGGCGATGCGGTTGCAGAGCCGGTCGGCCTCGTCCATATAGTGGGTGGTGAGGATGATGGTGATGCCCTTTGTCTGGTTCAGGGTATGGATATACTCCCAGAGATGGTTGCGGGTCTGGGGGGGGTCAAGGCCGAGGGTCGGTTCGTCGAGAAAGAGCACCGCCGGTTCATGCAACAGTCCCCCCCGGGCGATCTCAAGGCGGCGACGCATGCCGCCGGAGAAGGTCTTGACGAGATTCTCTTTGCGGTCATCCAGTTCGACCAGCTGCAGGAGATCCCGGATTCGTTCTTCCCGGACTGCTTTGGGAATACGGTAGAGCCGTCCGTGAAAATCCATGTTCTCCCATGCGGTCAGCTCTTCGTCAAGACTCTGATCCTGAAAGACAATCCCGATGGACTTGCGCACGCCGTCCTGATCCTTCTGGATGTCAATACCATTGACGAGGGCCGTGCCGGACGTCGGTGCAAGCAGGGTGGATAGGATGGAGATGGTCGTGGTCTTGCCCGCACCGTTCGGGCCCAGAAGACCGAATATCTCTCCTTTTTGATATCAAAGGAGACTGCATCGACCGCGGTGAAGTCCCCCAAACCGTTTGGTGAGGTTTTCTACCTGAATCGCGGTCATGGGGGGGTTCCCCCGGTCTTCTCTTTTTCTTTGTCTTCCTCCAGCTCCCGGAGGTCACTGAGGCATCGGTCAAGGATCTCCGATGCTGCCTGCTGTCTCTCCTCCGGCAGGTCACGGGCACATTCCCGTATCTCCCACATCTTCTCTGCAAAGGATGCAAATTCCTCCCCCCCGAAGATCTCCGCATGGATGTTTCTTAAGAGCTGGAAGTTTTTCCGTGACCGGTGCCGATGCTGTTTTATTTCCGCAAGCGTTGTCTCTCCTGCGTCTGTCAGGGCATAGATGGTCTTTGCACGTGCACCCGTTTCCTGCGGGGCAATCAGTCCTTCTTCCGACAGGTGACGGAGCATCGGGTAGAGTGTCCCTTTGCTGGGCACCCATTCCCCCCCTCTGGTCATATCATCGATCTCCCTGAGGAGATCATAGCCGGTTTTTGGTTTACGGTGCAGGGAATGCAGGACGTACAGGGTTATCAGCGACCGCGTGTGGCCGTTATGGGTGGAAAATTTCAGAATGCCTTTCATGGTCCAATCACATTGTCTCCATATAGTGCTTTTGAAAACCGTTCTTGTGCGAACGGTTTGGTATCGTACTATCTGTGCATGGCTACTTATGGGTATGGGTGATGACAGGAGCGTATCCCACAGGTGATCCGTTTCCCGGCGATGGGGGGGAAGAGAACCGGTGGGCAGTGAGGGGGGGAATCGATACGGAATGGTTCAAAAAAGGGTTTTTTCCGGGATGTTCCGGCTTTCCGGTCAGGTATCGGGGGGGTCTATTCCAGCCGGGGGGGTTCTTCCAGGATGTATTTCCCCCCAGGCACTGCTGATCTTCTGCCGGGCCTGTCTCAGGTCACCGGATATCGCGGACCGCTGAAGAGCAATCGTACGCGGGTGCGGGTATTTCAGGAGACGGTCATCACTCTTGGTGATATGGTAGTGATAAAATCCGGTGAGATAGATGGCAGTATACCCGATGATCCCCCCCTTCATCCGGCGTGCCGAGGTGAAGACGGCGGTGCGGCGGTCATAGGTGCACCGGGCACCGGCATCCGCAAGGCGTAAGGAGAGGTCGTAATCCTCAAGAATGGATATGTCCCGGTGGCCGCCTGCCTGACGATAGATTTTTTTGTGACGGCAAAATTTGATCCGATCAGCCAGTAAAACCCAAACGGGTGGAGCAGCAGATAACTCTGCCGCCATCCCTGGATGATGCATGAACGGATGGTTTTGTTATAAAACCGGACCGGCCCGGTGCAGACGTCATACCTGCCCGTCGTGAGTCTCTCCCGGATGGTCTCCAGCCAGTCGGTGGGGGTAACGGGTATCTGCGTCCGTGAAGACAAGGATGGTTCCGTGTGCCGCCCCCCCGGCACCGTCTCCACGGGCACCGCCGATACCGGCCCGTTTCTGAGATATCACCTGATCCGCGAGGGTTTCCGCTATTGCACGGGTGTTGTCCGATGATCCCCCCCCGTCGACAACGATGATCTCATACTCCTTCCGAGGGATGCTCTGGGCCGTAAGAGATCTCAGGCAGTTGAGGATGGTCTCCTCTTCATTGAGTGCGGGAATGATTATGGATATCATGCGGTTCACCGGATACGGGAGATGCGGTTATTCAGCAACATGCGGCCTCTTCCCACTGCGGGCGTCAGGCTGTCCCGACAGCTGTAGAGCGGATAGGCGATAAGGAAGATGAATATCGCCGCGTTTAGGGCAATGTCAACCCCCCCGAACCACCATGCCGTCAGTTCAAGTGCGACAAGGGAGAGGACCGTCGTGATGCCCAGAAGGAGCGCTCCGTTTCTCAGACCGATGCCGACAACCGTGGTGTACGTGGTGCCGAAATCCTCGTGATAATCCTGTATCTCATGGGCAATTAGCGCTTCACAGCAGATGAAGGTGCAGACCAGTGCCGACGCAACGGGAAGGGAGACGAGGGCGGAAATAACGCCTCCGGCAAGGGTGTAGCCTGCGATAAACGGCAGTCCCCCGAACATGAGCCGTGACAGATGATGTCTGCGGCAAACCGGTCCTTGAGCCGGGCGGGTGTTGCCGAATAGAGGCTCAGCGTGATCAGGCAGAGGAGGGTGAAGACAAATCCCATGCCCGATATGCTGAGGGATATGAGGAGCGGGATTCCTCCGAATACGGCGCACATGCCGACCGTCTCCCCTTTTGAGAGCACCCCGTCAGCGAACGGGTTTTTTCCCATTTCTGCTTTCCCGGCATGGTTTTTGTCAATCTCTGCGTCATACAGATTATTGATGATAAATCCGTATCCGGTGATGAAGAAGAATAACGCAAAGACCATGATGAGGTCGGCTGAGATGCCTGCAGCGATGCATGCTCCTGCAAGCGGAAAGAGCGGATAAATTTTATCCAGTCTTTTGTGCGGAGCATTTTTCGATATCCCTGTAGTTTGTCCATTGTTGTATCGTTCCTGTATTGGTGTAGGTGTCCGGTAGGTTACTGTCCGGTGTTATACCGGGAATTCTGCGGTTTTGTTTCAAAAATCCGGCTTTTGCGGGCAGATGTCTGGGGGGGGCTCCCCCCCGTATGACGCGGCATCGGTCCCGTATTCCGGCTCAGTCGGTTTCACTTTCTGTTGCTCCATGCCACACCACATCGATGCCACCGACTGTTCAATGGTCTCTTCGACGTCACTCTGCAGTTTGCCGAAGGTATGCAGATGGATGAGCATAAAGTTCGGGTACCAGAAATTTGCCAGAAATACCTCCCGGTTAATTCCTTTTAGTGTTCCCCCCCGTGAGACTGCCTTGTGGTAGAGTTCGTCAAGGGCGGAAAACCGGATGAATGCCTCGTCTTTTGCCTTTTTTGTAATATTCGGGGGGGATGAGGCGAACTGTTCAAAGAAGAGGGTTTTTTCGGATTTTCAAACATCCAGTGGAGTACCTGCCGTTTGACATTTTTTATCTGTTCTTCCACAGGGATTTCCGGGCGAATACCTTCATCCACTGCATCAGAGAGTGCCCGGTGAATAGAGGTGTAGAGGGAATCAATCAGCTCTTCTTTTGTCCGGAAGTAGCGGAACAGGGTACCTGCGGAAACACCGGCACGCTCCGATATCTGTTGTGTCGGTGTTGCATGAAACCCCTGTGTTGAAAAGAGATCTACCGCTGCTTCCATCAGGGCCTTCCGTTTTTCTTCAGATAAATGCCTGCTCATACGATTTCTCCGTATTTTCCGTGCATTACTGCGGATTCTGTAATATGTATTTCATTTTCCGGTTTAAATGAGTAACTGCTCACTCATTGGAATTTGTTCGTTTTACAATATTGATCTACAAATTCACACAAAATTAGAGTGCTTTATTTTTCTCTGATAGCCATGTTGCAATTGCCGAAAATTCGAATCTGGTGTTCTTTTGTAATTTACTTTTTTGTTTTTTGGATCATTTCTATGATAGATTTATATATTAAATATATGTGGCCAGAATCCATTATTATCCGTAAAATGGCGTTTTTTTGCATCATAGGGAATCAATATATCAGATGAATGCGTGAGAGTTACCTGCACAGTTTATGTGCTAAAGGGGAGAAAAAAATGGTTTATACCTTTTATAACCCAAAAGTCGCTCTTATGGGAGCGGGTTGTGTAAAAGAAATTGGGAACCAGGCAAAACAAATGGGGGGGGACGAAGGCTCTCATAGTTTGCGGAGTTTCAAAACACGGTGAAGCACTGGGAAAGGATATTGCGGCACTTTTAAAGAGTTCCGGTGTTGAATCGAGAATATTTGCTGGCGCAGAACCAAATCCAACAGATACGAGTGTGCATGAAGGAGCAAAGATATATGCACAAGATTCATGCGATATGATTGTGGCTGTCGGTGGTGGAAGCCCAATGGACTGTGCGAAAGGCATTGGACTTCTTGCAGCGAATGGCGGAAAAATCGGAGATTACGAAGGGGGGGCAGGTCACGACCTGAAACCACTTCCGATGATGATAACCGTTAATACCACTGCCGGTACGGCAAGTGAAATGACCAGTTTTGCCGTCATCACCGACACTGCCCGGCACATAAAGATGGCATTTGTTGACTGGAGAATCACACCTGATGTAGCATCAATGATCCCGAGCTGATGGTCAGTATGCCTCCGGGCCTTACCGCAGCAACCGGCATGGATGCACTGACACACTCCATTGAAGCATTTGTCTCGACGATTGCCACACCGGTTACCGATGCGGCGGCACTGAAATCCATTGAACTGATTAAAGAATTCCTGCCAAGAGCGGTGAAAGATGGTTCAGACATCGAGGCCCGTGAGATGATGGCGTATGCCGAATACCTTGCAGGCATTGCCTTTAATAATGCAAGCCTTGGGTATGTGCATGCGATGGCACACCAGCTTGGCGGATTCTACAACCTGCCGCACGGGGGGGTCTGCAATGCGGTTCTCCTGCCTCATGTGGAGACATTCAACAAAGAAGCCGTGCCGGAACGGTTCGTGGTCATTGCACAGGCGATGGGAGTTGATGTGTCAAAGATGAGCAGAGCTGAAGCTGCAGAAGCTGCTATTGATGGAATTAAAAAACTTGCCGCAGAAGTTGGCATTCCGGCCGGTCTTGCCGAGCTTGGAGCAAAGGAAGAGGATCTTAATGTGCTTGCAGAGAATGCCATGAAGGACGTCTGCGGCGCGACCAATCCGAGAGAGGCGGATCTGGCCGAGATCATTGGCATCTACAAGAGCGCGATGTAAAAAGAGATCTGCCCCCCCATAATCACCCCCCCACCTTTTTTATCACGTGCACCTCCCCCCCCGGTATCAGTGGGAAAAGAGAGGAATTATCCAAATCGTCTGATCTCCGGTCTTTGGCCGGTACATTCAAAGTCGATGTATCCCTTATACGGGTCGGTATGAATCAGGCGCACGATAACTTTCTGGCCCACCTTCAGGCATTCTTCGCCACGCATAATCCTGCCCTCCGCAGGCGGGGAAAGTAACCTGACGTAGGTGCCGCTCTCTGAAGCACCGGTGACAAAGCCCTCGAACGTCTCCCCCCCACTCTTTCCTGGAGGAGCACTGCCGCTGCCGCTTTGCGCATGAACCGCTCGACTTTCTTGGAGCCTTTTTCCCGGTCAGAGAGCCATGTTGACTCTTCTTCCAGGTCTTCGTAGGTATACGGGCAGTGTTTTTTGTCAATGACCGATTTTACCAGCCGCTGGATGATGAGGTCGGTGTAGCGCCGGTTGGGTGCGGTGGAATGTGTATAGTCGGTGACCGCAAGAGCAAAGTGGCCAACGGGTTCCCGTTTTGGATCGCGTGCGATGTATTCCCCCCCGGACCCATCAGTTTGACGATGGTGAGAGAGAGGTCGGGAAATGTCTCGGGGGGGCTTCTCTCCCGTTCACTATCCAGGAACCGGGAGAGGGCCTTTGCATCCGGTCTTTTTGGCAGTTTCCAGTCGTATTCTGCGGCGGTATCAACGATTTCATTCCAGTATTTCGGGGGGGTGACGACGACCCGTTCGATCATGGGTGACCCGGCCTCCTCCAGGTATGCGACGGTCGTCCCGTTGGCGGCGACCATGAACTCCTCAATTACCTGCCGGGCTAAATCCTGTCGCTGGACCACCAGGTCCCTGACCAGACCGTATTCAACCACCGGTTCTGCCTCGATGGTCCGGAGGTCAAGGGCGCCATGTTTCATGCGGTAGCGCCTCAGGCGCTGTGCCGTCCGATGCTGCAGACGGAGCTGCGCTTCGAGTCCCGGCACCTCACTGACCGATGCAGGGATGTCACGGGTCTCTTCCAGCCATTCCCCCCCGACCTCTTCGTAGATGAGTTTGGCCTTGTTTGCGACGATGGCCCGGGAGAGACTCCCGTGGCGAATGCTTCCGTCCGGGAGAACGGTGTAGTCGATGACGACCACCTGGCAGTCCTGTCCCGGCAAAAGGGAGGTGATACCTTTGGAGAGCCGGTCGGGGGGGAGCATAGGGAAGGTAACAATGCCGGTATAGACCGAGGTGCCGTTATGTGCGGCATACCGGTCGGCGTGGGAATAGTAGGGAACGTATGCATCGACATCAGCGATGGCGACTTTCACATGCACGCTGCCGTCTTTGCCCTCTTCACAGTATTCTATCTGGTCGAGGTCCATGGAGTCCCAGTTGTCGATGGACGACCAGAGGAGGGAACGGAGGTCACGGATATTCCCGTTATCCTCCTGGAACCCGGTTTGATGACACTGACTTCGCGAAGGACAGACCGGGGGGGAAATTCCGGGTAAAACCCGAATCTCTCCATCACATCCAGAGCGATGGCGACGAGGTCAACATACTGATGTCTGTTCATGCGGATCTGATCCCTGTGTGCCCTTCATGGCTTAAATATCTCTGGTCACCTGTTTTGGTATGCTCTTCGGGTGCCGGATGAATATTCCGGCATCCGGGTAACACACCGCTGCCTGAAATGATTTCAAAAACGGATACAATCTCCTGGTGTTATGTTGTTTTCGTTCCGGCATTCATGGATGCAGAGGATATGAAGAGAGAAGAATACGGTTCAAAGTGGTCTCCGGCTGCATGAATGATGGCGTATCTGCCAATGACATATACGCCACCCGGATTTGGTTCACTTTTCGTTCTGCCTGGCGGGATGGGCATCTTCTATATGGAGGGTCTTTCCTTCGAATTCCCTTCCCGATAAGGATTTTTTTGCCAGTTCGCCTTGTTCCGGTGTCGCGAAGGTGACAAACCCGGCTCCCCCCCTGCCACGGATGATCTGAACCTCTTTGATTTCGCCGAACCCGGTAAAGAGATCTCTGAGATCCCGTGCCGTCATTGAGTGCTTTATGTTTGAAACGTAGAGTTTGTGGCTTACCATCTGTTTGTTCTCCCTGAATTGCAGGTGAAATCTGCATATTCGCCAAAGAATGTTTTGGTATGGTGGTTTGTCCATTCCAGAGAGGGAGCCAACCCCCCCGACCGTATGCAGAGGTCTGTCGCCTGCGACCGTTCAGCAGACTGCATATCCGGCACTCAGCTGCCTCCCTTCTCTCCTGTGTGACTGGTCCTGCGCCACCCGTACAGTATGGTTACCTTGTGTTCTGATAGATCGGACGGGCATCTTCCACGCGGAGGGCCCGTCCTTCAAATTCCTTTCCTGCCATTGTTTTCCGTGCATCTTCGGCCTCTTCCAGTGTCGCATACGCGACAAATCCGAATCCCCCCCGGTCCCGGATGATTTTCACCTCGGTGAGTTTGCCGAACCCGGAAAATATCTCTCTGAGATCCGCTTCCGTCATTGAATGGCTGATGTTTCCAACGTAGAGTTTGTGACTTTCCATGTATACTCCCCCCCGAACAGCAGGTGTGATCTGTGTAATCCCCCCCAATGAATGTTTGGGTGACGCGTGCTCTCGTTCCGGCTGCATCTGCCCTCCTTTCTGTGGGGGAAATGTTGATATGCACGGTTCCCGATAGGTTTCAGGCTGATATATTCATGAATGCCGAGAAAACTGTCTCCGGGCGTGCTCATCTTTCCCCGCTTCTGGAGTTTCGTAATGTGACGGTGATGAAGGGAGAGAAAAAACTGCTCGATTCCCTCTCGGTGACCATTCCGGAAGGGGAGCACGTTGCCATTCTGGGGCCGAATGGTGCGGGAAAATCCTTGTTTATCAAAGCCATCATGCGGGAATATTATCCGCTGCAGGGAGACGGGGTGCGGTTCCGTGTCTGCGGCAGGGATGTGTGGCATGTCTCTGACCTCCGGTCGCATTTTGGGATCGTTTCCAACGAACTGCAGTACACCTTCACCCGCGAGATCACCGGCCGTGATGTCGTTATCTCCGGATTTTTTTCCAGTATCGGGCTCTACGGGAATGAGGCAACGCCTGCGATGGAGCAGAAGACGGATGTAATTCTCCGGTTCCTTGAGATTGACTCTCTCAGTGATCGTCTGGTCACAACGATGTCCTCCGGCGAGGCCCGGCGGTTTCTTATCGGGCGTGCCCTCGTGCATGACCCGAAGGCCCTCATCCTTGATGAACCGACAACGAGCCTTGACCTCCATGCCCTGCACATCTTCCGTGCCACGCTCCGAAAGATTGCACAGGCGGGAACCGGCATCATCATGGTGACGCATACGCTCTCAGATATCATACCGGAGACGACCCGGATCATTCTCATGAAGGATGGACAGTGCTGCGGGGACGGGCCGAAGGCAGAGATGCTCACCAGTGAGCGTATCAGCGGGCACTTTGGGGTGCCGGTGCATATCCGAGAGGAGGACGGCTGGTATTACGTGACCGGCTACTGACGGACGGGTTTGCTTACGTTTTTTGTTTTTCTGCCTGTTTCTCCTTTGGTTCCCAGATGGGGGGGATGCCCGCGTAGGTGATCTTTCTGATGCGGTGGTAGGGGGGGATGGGTTTTGTTCCCGTGTTGGTCATCACTTCAAAATAGTCCCGGTCAAGGAGTTTGATGTATGTGCCTTCTGCTGTTGAACGGTCATCCGGTGCCCCGCGGTCGAGGTATTCCACCGCGGCTTTTTTGATGTCAAACTCCGGGTCATGCCAGATGCGGAGGAGCAGGGCGTGGGTGGTACGCATGACAGGTGATAGGGGGGGTAGTAATGATATTTCAGGTTTCCCAGATGGGGGGGAATCCTGTTAGGTTTCGGTCAAAATACGGAAATTATGCACAAAACTATCTTTATGGTAAATCGAAGGCAACACAATTTGTTCAAAATTATTTGAATTAATTTGTGGTTTTCATATGACAATGGAACTTATCTATATCATCGCCCTCCTTCTGACTGGTATTGTGGTCGGGTTAGCCGGTGGCATGCTTGGTGTCGGCGGCTGTTTCATCATGATTCCGGTGCAGTACTGGGTTCTGACCTCAATGGGGGGGTTAGACCCCGGAACAGCTATTCTGATTGCGTTCGGAACAAACCTGGCTGTTGTGTTGCCGACCGCCATCTCAGGTGCATACGGACACAACAAAAAGGGTGCGGTTGCCTGGAATGCCGCAGTGACCATGGGAATTGCCGGTTTTGCAGGAGCCCTTGTGGGCGGGTATATTGCCACCCTTATTCCGGGAGAATATCTGACATTCCTCTTCGGACTGGTGATCCTTCTCAGTTCCATCCGGATGCTCACGGCGAAACCTCCTGCTGCGGATGCCAAACCGGTTGACGATGTGGTCACTTTCCTTTTGTGGGGGGGATCCCCTTGGTCTTCTCTCCGGTATCATTGGCATCGGTGGCGGTGTCCTCCTGATCCCGGTGATGGTCTTAGCCCTGCACTTTAAGATGCACACCGCTGTCGGAACATCGACTGCCTCATGATCTTCACCGCCCTGGGGGGGCACGATTGCCTATATCATCAACGGCTGGGGTGCAGCAGGCTTCCGGCATATTCGCTGGGGTATGTCAATCTGCTGCAGTGGGCACTTCTTGCTATTCCCAGCATTGCGATGGCACAGGTGGGCGTACGGGTGGCCCATAAACTCCCCGCAAAACAGCTGAAATATGTCTTTATTGCGGTGATGATCTATATGGGTCTGAAGATGATGGGTGTCTTCACCTTCCTGGGCCTCCCTCTTTAATCTACATTCACCTTTTTTGTATGATGGGTGCGGATGGATTCGTAATTATCATCAGATATATATAAATTTGAGAGCTATTGCTCAACATGAAGACACAGGCATTACTGATAGGGGCTGTCGTCTGTCTCGCCCTTGTCTGCACCTTTTTTGCCGGGTGCACGGCATCGGACGACGGGCCGGTCGAAACCCCGGTGGTGACCCCCCTTGTCACTCCGGTGAAAACTCCGGTGGCAACAGAAAACGCCGCAGATGTTGTCGAAGCAAACATCCTCTTTGCCTACGATCTCTACCACACGCTTCAACGTGATGAACAGTATGCGGATCAGAATATCTTCTTCTCCCCCTACAGTATCTCAACCGCTTTTGCGCTGACCTACGAAGGGGGGGCGAAGGGGGGGACGACCGCAGATGAGATACGCTCGGTCTTTCATTTCCGGAAATAGCACCGTCCGGCAGGAAGGCTACCGTGATCTGATTGCAGGCCTGAACATTCCGGATGCCGCATACACTCTTCAGACGGCAAATGCCCTCTGGGCAGAAAAAACCAATCCGTTCCTCCCCCCCGAATATATCGAAACAGCACAACAGTATTACGCAGCAGAGGTCAGGAACATGGACTTCATCTCTGCACCGGAGGAGTTCCGGCAGACAATCAACCGCTGGGTGGAGGACCAGACCGAAGACCGGATCAAAGACCTCATCCCGAAAGGGGGGGCGATTGATTCCCTCACAGAACTTGTGATCACCAATGCCATCTACTTCAAGGGTACCTGGGTGCTGCAGTTTGATGAAAATAAAACCCACCCGGCGGATTTCCGCAGCGAGGGGGGGCGAATATGTCTCTGTTGATATGATGCAGAGAACGGATGTTGACGCCCGCTATGCATATTCAGAAACCGCAGACCTGCAAATTCTCAGGATGCCGTATGAACACGAAAGCGGGAAGGCCCTCTCCATGCTCGTGCTCCTCCCGAAGGATGGCGAGATCACTACAGCGGAGACCGCCCTTGGCACCACCGGACTTGCGGATGCCATTGCATCGATGGACACAACGCAGGTAAAGGTCTTCTTCCCGAAGTTCACCCTTGAGACCACCTATTTCCTGCCCAAAACCCTCGAAGTGATGGGGGGGATGCCGACCGCGTTCGGGCCCGCCGCTGACTTCTCCGGCATGGACGGCACCCGTGACCTCTTCATCACCAATATCCTCCACAAGGCCTTTGTGGATGTCAACGAGGAGGGAACCGAGGCTGCCGCCGCAACCGCGGTCATTTTTGGAAAAGGAGTAACAATGGAGGAACCTGTTCCGGTCTTCCGGGCAGATCATCCGTTCGTCTTTTTGATTACCGATGACGAAACCGGCATGCTGCTCTTCATGGGACGGGTGGCAGACCCGACGGTCTGAGATCCACCAATTTTTTGGAAACGGGTGAGGGATTTCCCAAGTGAGTGACGGTAGTTGTTGGTTCACATAGTCCCTACAGAACAGTGAATGTCTTTATTGCTGTGATCTCTATCTGGGCTTACAGATGATTTGTGTCTTCATTTTCCCGGCCCTCTCTTTTGGATCACGTTGGTAATGACTGCGGAACAATTTGAAATAATCATCATAATTATATATAGCTGACGATGAACGTTCTGCATGAAGAAACAGGTATTCCTGATAGGGGGCTGTCGTATGCATCGCCCTCGCCTGCACCTTTTTTTCCGGGTGCACGGCATCGGACGATGGGCCGGTCGGAACCCCCCCGGTGTTGACCCCCCCGGTTGCACCAGAAAGTGCAGCAGATGTTGTCAGCGCAAACACCCTCTTTGCCTACGATCTGTATCATACGCTTCAACGTGATGAACAGTATGCGGATCAGAATATCTTCTTCTCCCCCTACAGTATCTCAACCGCTTTTGCGCTGACCTACGAAGGGGGGGCGAAGGGGGGGACGACCGCAGATGAGATACGCTCGGTCTTTCATTTCCGGAAATAGCACCGTCCGGCAGGAAGGCTACCGTGATCTGATTGCAGACCTGAACAGCCCGGATGCTGCGTACACTCTTCAGACGGCAAATGCACTCTGCAGAAGAGAACTACCCGTTCCTCCCCCCCGCCTATATCGAAACTGCACAGCAGTATTACGCAGCGGAGGTCAGGAACATGGACTTTGCCTCTGCCCCCCCCGAAGAGTCCCGGCAGACAATCAACCGCTGGGTGGAGGATCAGACCGAAGACCGGATCAAAGACCTCATCCCGCAAGGGCGATTGACTCCCTCACATGCCTGGTGATCACCAATGCCATCTACTTCAAGGGCACCTGGGTGTTGCAGTTTGATGAAAATAATACCCACCCGGCGGAGTTCCGCAGCGAGGGGGGGCGAATATGTCTCTGTTGATATGATGCAGAGAACGGATGTTGACGCCCGCTATGCGTATTCAGAAACGGACGACCTGCAGATCCTCAGGATGCCGTATGAACACGAAAGCGGGAAGGCCCTCTCCATGCTGGTGATCCTCCCGAAAGATGGCAACATTACCACGGCGGAGACCGCCCTTGGCACCACCGGGCTTGTGGATGCCATTGCATCGATGGAAACAACGCAGGTAAAGGTCTTCTTCCCGAAGTTCACTCTTGAGACCACCTATTCCCTGTCCAACACCCTGAAAGCGATGGGGATGCCGGCCGCGTTTGGCCTCGATGCTGATTTCTCCGGCATGGACGGCACCCGTGACCTCTTCATCACCAATGTCCTCCACAAGGCCTTTGTGGACGTCAACGAGGAGGGGGGGACCGAGGCTGCCGCTGCCACCGCAGTTATTATGGGGAAGGGAATGTCAACAGAGGACGCGCCAGTCCCTGTCTTCCGGGCAGACCACCCATTCATCTTCCTGATCACCGATGACGAAACCGGGAATCTGCTCTTCATGGGACGGGTGGCAGATCCAATGGCCTGACACCTCCCTCGTCATGGGGGGGCACAGGTGAGAAATCTTCCTGTGAGTGTGAGATATGGGGTGCAGCGATGGGCACTCCTCGCCATCCCCGGCATTGTGATGGCACAGGTGGGCGTGCGGGTGGGCCACAACCCCCCCCGCAAAACAGCTGAAAATTTGTCTTTATTGTGGTGATGGTCTATACGGGCCTGAAGATGATGGGTGTCTTCACCATTTTTTCCTCCCTCTCTAATCCCTATTCCCCCCCTTTTTTGTGATAGGTGCAGATGGATTCGTAATTCTCATTAGAATTATATAAATTTGAGAGCCATTGCTCTGCATGAAGAAACAGGCATTCCTGATAGGGGCTGTCGTCTGTCTCGCCCTCGCCTGCACCTTTTTTGCCGGGTGCACGGCATCGGACGACGGGCCGGTCGGAACCCCGACGGAAACCCCCCCGGTGGTGACCCCCCCGGTTGTCACTCCGGTTGAAACCCCCCCGATGGCAACAGAAAACGCCGCAGATGTTGTCGAAGCAAACACCCGCTTTGCCTACGATCTCTATCACACGCTTCAAAGTGATGAAGAGTATGCGGATCAGAATATCTTCTTCTCGCCTTACAGTATATCAACCGCTTTTGCGCTGACCTACGAAGGGGGGGCGAAGGGGGGGATGACCGCAGAGGAGATACGCTCGGTCTTTCATTTTCCGGCAAATGACACTGTCCGGCAGGATGGCTATAGGGTCCTCATTGCAGACCTGAACAGCCCGGATGCTGCGTACACCCTTCAGACGGCAAATGCCCTCTGGGCAGAAGAGAATTACCCGTTCCTCCCCGCCTATATCAAAACTGCACAGCAGTATTACGCAGCGGAGGTCAGGAATATGAACTTTGCCTCTGCGCCGGAGGAGTCCCGGCAGACAATCAACCGCTGGGTGGAGGACCAGACCGAAGACCGGATCAAAGACCTCATCCCGCAAGGGGGGGCGATTGACTCCATCACACGCCTGGTGATCACCAACGCCATCTACTTCAAGGGCACCTGGGTGCTGCAGTTTGATGAAAATAATACCCACCCGGCGGAGTTCCGTAGTGAGGGTGGTGAGTATGTCACGGTGGATATGATGCAGAGAACATATATTGACGCCCGCTATGCATATTCAGAAACGGACGGCCTCCAGATTCTCCGCATGCCGTATGAACACGAAAGCGGGAAGGCCCTCTCCATGCTCGTGCTCCTCCCGAAAGATGGTGAGATCACTACAGCAGAAACTGCCCTTGGCACCACCGGCTTGCAGATGCCATTGCATCGATGGAACCAACACAGGTAGAGGTCTTCTTCCCGAAGTTCACTCTTGAGACTACCTATTCCCTGCCCGACACCCTGAAATCGATGGGGGGGATGCCGACCGCGTTCGGTCTCGATGCGGACTTCTCCGGCATGGACGGCACCAATATGCTCTTCATCAGTGCTGCCATCCACAAGGCCTTTGTGGATGTCAACGAGGAGGGGGGGACCGAGCTGCCGCCGCCACTGCGGTTGTTGTGAGTCTGAAATCGGCTCCCATGGAAGAGCCGGTCCCGGTCTTCCGGGCGGATCATCCGTTCGTCTTTTTGATCACCGATGATGAGACCGGCGAACTGCTCTTCATGGGACGGGTGGCAGACCCGACGGCCTGATACCTGCAAACCGAATGGAAAAGAGGGGGGGAATATTCCCCGGAGGTTACCAGAATTCAGGTGAGACCGGAAAGGGCCCCCCCGTCCACCATCTCTTTTTGGACTTTGGTCAGGTTTTTGGGAATCGTCACCACCACTTTCACCAGCAGATCCCCCCCCGCCTGTCCGAACCCAGAAACGGCATGCCCTGTCCTTTCAGGCGGAAGGTGGTATGGCTCTGGGTACCCGCGGGAATCGTCAGGCGTGCGGTCCCTGTGAGGGTCGGCACTGTGATCTCCCCCCCGCCGAGAAGTGCTGTTCTCAGTCCGATGGCAGTCCTGCTCTGGAGGTCTGTGCCGTGCCGCTCAAACGAGGGATTTTTGGTCACATGCACAACGGCATACAGATCCCCCCCCGGCGCCCTGCTGCATGCCGGGTTCCCCCCCTCGCCTGCAATGCGCAGAAACTGGCCGTCTCTCACCCCCCCGCGGGGAATGGACACCTCAATGCGCCGGGTCTTTTGTATCGTCCCTCTCCCCCCCTGGCAGGTCTCACAGACCTTTCCGATGATCTTCCCCCCCGTCCGCCGCAATCCGGACACGGGGGGGCGATGGTCATCACCTGCCGCCCGCCGCTCTGCTGCACCCGGCGCAGCTCACCGGTTCCCCGGCAGGTGGGACAGTCCCGCATAAATCCGGGTTGTCCCCCGGTGCCATGACAGGTCGTGCACTCGTAATCATGCGGGACTTCAACAGTGTTTTTTATACCATAGAATGCGTCTGTCAGGGAGATACTGATATCATACCGGAGATCGGCCCCCCCGCCCGGCTTTGTGGCCTTCCGGCCTGTCCCGTCCTCCCGGAAAAGACGTCAAAGATATCTCCCAGACCAAAGTCCCGGAAGAGATCGTCATAGCTGGGAGTCCGATACCCGGCGACGTCCTCCGGGGGGGTGAACGCGGCATGTCCCACCTGATCATACTCGGCTTTTTTCTGCGGATCGCTGAGCACCTGGTAGGCCTCATTGATCTCCTTGAACTTCTCCTCGGCCTCTTTGCTGCCTTCATTGAGGTCGGGATGATATTTCCGTGCCAGCTGCCTGAACGATTTTTTGATATCATCCGGCGATGCATCCCGGCCGACGCCCAGCGTTTCGTAGTAATCCTTTTTTCCCATCAATCTGTAAAAAACGATTATTTGTCGTGGACCTCAAAATCGGCATCCACCACATCTTCACCGCTCTTCCCTTCTTCTGCCTGTCCTTCACTACTCGCATACCCGGTCTCCGGACCTGCTGCCTGTGCCTGCTGCTGCGCAGACTGCTGGTATACCGCGGAACCGGCCTCACTCAGCACATCCCGGAGACGGTCGGTCTCTGATTTGATTTTTTGGGTATCCTTCTCTTCCAGTGCCGCCTTCAGGGTGGTGATCGCCGTGTTCACCTTGTCAGTCAGTTCGGGATTCAGTTTGTCGGAGAGTTCCGCGAGTGTCTTTTCTGCCGTATAGATCAGGGAATCTGCCGTGTTGCGGACCTCGACCTCATCTTTTCGTCTGCGATCCTCCTCTTCATACTGTTCTGCCTGATTCACCATCGTATCGACATCTTTTTCCGAGAGTTTTGTCGATGCCGTAATCGTCATCTTCTGCTCCTTGCCTGTCCCAAGGTCTTTTGCGGAGACATTGAGGATGCCGGAGGAGTCAATATCAAACGTGACCTCTATCTGGGGGGGAATGCCCCGTGGTGCAGGGGGGGGATGCCGACGAGATTAAACTGTCCGAGGCTCACATTGTCGGCTGCCATGGGCCGTTCTCCCTGGAGCACATGCACGGTGACCGAGGTCTGGACATCGGCTGCGGTCGTGAAGATCTGGCTTTTTTTGGTCGGGATGGTGGTATTTCTCTCAATCAGTTCGGTCCGGACGCCCCGAGCGTCTCGATGCCGAGCGTTAGGGGGGGGTGACATCAAGGAGCACCATGTCGGTGATCTCTCCCCCCCGAGAATCGCCCCCCCTGAATGGCTGCCCCCCCCATCGCGACACATTCCATCGGGTCAATCCCGCGTTCCGGTTTTCTCCCGATATGACTCTCAATAAATGTCTGCACCGTGGGCATCCTCGTCGGGCCGCCGACAAGGATGACCTTCTGGATATCGTCCTTTGTCAGTTTGGCGTCCTTGAGTGCCTGTTCGAACGGGTGGACGCAGCGTTTGATCGTCGGTTCGACGAGCTGTTCGAGTTTTGACCGGGTCAGTTTCATTGAGAGGTGTTTCGGGCCTTCCTGTGTTGCAGAGACATACGGGAGGTTGATCTCGGTTTCAAGGACGGTTGAAAGTTCTATTTTTGCCTTTTCCGCCGCTTCTTTGACCCGGTTGACGGCCATCTTGTCATTCCGGATATCGACTCCCTCCAGTCTCTTGAACTCAGAGGCAATCCATTCGTAAACGGCATTGTCCATGTCGGTGCCGCCGAGATGGGTGTCCCCGGACGTGGCGAGAACCGTGAAGGTCCCGCCGCCGAACTCCATAATTGTCACATCCAGCGTCCCGCCGCCCAGGTCAAAGACGAGAATTTTATACTCTCCGCCCCGGTCCAGTCCGTATGCCATTGATGCCGCGGTGGGCTCGTTTACCAGCCGGACCACATCCAGACCGGCAATTTTCCCGGCGTCCTTTGTTGCGGTTCTCTGGTTGTCGTTAAAATACGCAGGTACGGTGATCACCGCCTTTGAGACGGTTTCTCCCAGAAATGCCTCTGCATCCCGTTTTATTTTCTTTAACAAAAACCCGGAGATCTGCTGGGGGGGGTGTAGTCCTTGTTGTGGATATGGTAGACATGATCGGTGCCGATCTTCCGCTTGGCTGCGGTGACGGTACCATCAGGGTTACTGACCATCTGCCTGCGTGCC
Source organism: Methanogenium cariaci JCM 10550 (assembly GCF_001315945.1). GTDB lineage: Archaea > Halobacteriota > Methanomicrobia > Methanomicrobiales > Methanomicrobiaceae > Methanogenium > Methanogenium cariaci. The sequence goes on from NZ_BBBG01000006.1 coordinate 50,623, forward strand.
GGTTCCCCGACAAGCAGCTGGTCGTCTGCTGTGAATGCCACATAAGAGGGAAACATCTTCCCCGCGACGGTGGCTCCTTCTGCCGAGGGGGGATGATGGTGGGTTTGCCACCCACCATCACCGCCGCCTCGCTGTTGGATGTTCCCAGGTCTATTCCGATTATCTTTTCTTTACCCATTTTCCTCACCTTTTTTTCCTGAAACCTGTTCTGCAACCATGACTTTCGATGGGCGGATCACCTTTGCATTCAGCACATATCCTTTGCCAATCTCTTCGACAATGGTGTCAGCATCTTCTGTACACCGTTTTCTGCAGACGACCTCATGAACCAGCGGGTCGGGTTTTTTCCCCAGACACTCAATCGGTTCCAACCCGTACCCCGCCAGAATTTTCACCATCTTCTGGTATACCATACGGATGCCATCCCGGTTTTTTTCATTTTCAAGTGATGGCAGCGACTGTTCAAAATCGTCAAGGATGACGAGGAGTTCAGTTATGAGGTTCTCGTTTGCGTGGGTAATGACTGACCCTTTCTCTTTTTCAGACCATTTCCGGTAATTGTCAAAATCAGCCTGGAGATACAACAGCCGTTCCCGACGCTCTTCTGCGAGACGGGTCATCTCTGCGAGTTCTTTTTCCAGCTGTTCGGTATCTCGGCCCGGTGTTTGGTTTCCGGCTTTCCCTGATCTGCCGCCATTAAGGAAGTGCTTTCACTCTCTCCTGATATTTATGGTTTGCCTCGCCGTGGCTGGTTTTGCTACACGGTCGGGGGATGACAGATAGCTCCGGCATCTATTGGATGGGATAAATCGAATCAAAGGAAAGGAGGGAAGAGACGGAGGAAATAAAAAAATACCCTGTTTTTTGGTCCCTTAGCCGTTTGTCTGGATTCTGATTTGAAGGGCTTTTTCCTCTACCCGGTGACAATCACGTCAAAATGGCCTCCGCCATAATACATTCCTTCCCATGTTTCATGAACCAAAAAGACATACTCTCCCGGCGGGGGTGGCAGCCGCGGTGGAGACGGTGATCGTCGGGTAGTAGGTCTCTTTCGGGTAGGTCATGAAATCAGCGGGGGGGGTGATGGAGAGTTCCATCCCGTCCGGTATGGGCAGGGTGGCAGCAAGACTGGTATCCCCGGAAACACGGGAGACGATACTCAGGTGCACCATGCCGTAGCCTTTCTCTCGTGATTCTGCTACAATATTTCCGGTATTCTCTGTCCCTGCCTTCAAGGTGATGTGGTCCGGCCAGAATATCACCGGGGGGGTGCCGAAGTGGGACTTGCCGGGTGTGATGAGTTCACCCGGCCCGCGGGTTTGTGTTGGCGTCGGCGTTGCAGGGCCAGTGAAGGGCGCTACCGACCGGGCGACTTTGTGCAGTTCACTGGTATTGAGGTTCCCCCCCGGAGCCAGTATGACGTGTTGTCGTCTGTGGTCCATGAGATCTGAGTCTCGCCGACTTTCGCCTCTGCGCCGTTCACCATCACGGTGGTGTATTTCGGCATGGAGATGGCAAAGGCCCAGGGCGGGTCACCGGCACAGGTCTGCACCAGCATCAGCCGGTCGTCAATGCCGGTATAGGATATGTACCGCCGAGGGCAGGGCTCGCCAAAGACCTGCACTCTGGTAAATCCATATCCCTCCGGCACATAGTATGGGGGGGCCGAAAGTCTGCATGCAGGGCCGGGGGGGGCCGTTGCCGCCGCTTCCAGTGAGAAATATTCCTCCGGCGGGCCGGTCTGTATGCAGGGCATGGGGGGGTCTTTGATCCATTGCCAATAGTGTTTGACAACAACACTGTTTGGCACGTCAACGAATACATGGTAGACGGACGACTGGTTGGTGACGCGGAATGTCACCTCGGTGCCGCTCCATGAGATGGTTCCATCCGGCCCGGTTGCTTTATATCGGCCGGGCCTCGCATCCACGATTTCATACGCCCCCCCGGTATCGACGGGGGATGTTCTCCTGCACCTCCGGGTCGGCGAGAGCGATGGCGATGGCCCGTTCTGTCTCGTTCATTGCCGGGGGTATCCGCCCCCCCGTCATTATCCATACACCCGGCGACGAGCACCAGAGTAAGGCAGGCAATACCTGCCCATACCTGCCATCCGTTCATCCCCTTCATAAGGTGAGTCTGCCACGGTTGTCCCGAAAAGGATTCCCCCCGGAGATGCATGAGAAAAAAAGGTGACGAACTGTTGGTCGGTGTGTGCCCGGTGTTACTCCCCCCCCGTCAACGGCATGTCACAGCGGGGGGGGCACTTCATACTCCAGCAGGGAACTTCAGGAGTCCTCGTTGTTTCATACCCACACAGGGGGGGGCAGGTGCATTTTTTCGGCGGGCTGCCGCGATGCGGCGCTTCTCTCTCAAACGGAATATCTCTCATGGGTATGATGGTCTGTATCGCCTGAATCCTCTTATGCATTTCTGCCCGTTCATCCTGTGCAGGCGGCCATCAGGTGAGCATTCATGCTGTATGCCTGCAGACCTTGTCTACTATCATGACTCCGAACGGCGAGAAGAGAAGCGGGCAGCCCGGCGTTTTGCGCCTCCGTGAGAAAGGGGGGGTAGTTTCCCTGAGAGCAAAGGCCAGTGCGGCATATTCTCCGCCGGTGAACTGGAGGCCCTTGCAAAGACCGCACGGGACTACGGGCGGGGGGGCGAGGTCTGCACGACTGCCCGGCTGAATATTGAGATTCCGGGCATTCAAAGAACGGATGTCCCGGACGCTACAGCTGCCCTCTCTGCGGCGGGTCTTGTGTTGGGAAGCACCGGCCCGTCGGTGCGTTCGGTCGTCTCCTGCAAAGGCACCATCTGCCGCCATGGCTGCTGCGATACCTTCGGCCTTGCCCGGCAGCTTGAAGAAAAAGAGGGGGGGGCCGACCTCTCCCCCCGGAAACTGAAGATTGCCCTTGCGGGCTGTCCGAACAACTGCTCACGGGTGCAGTTCAACGACATCGGATTCATGGGGGGGCACCGCTTCCCTCGTTTTGACGAGGAGGGATGCAACCGGTGTGGTGCCTGTGAGACGGTCTGCAAAGAGAATGCCATCACCATCGGGGATGACGGCCTTGTCTTCTCTGCGGAACGCTGCATCGGGTGCGGCGACTGCATCACCACCTGTCCGAAGGATGCCATCGGTATTGCAGAGGAAGGGCTCTCTCTCTTTCTCGGCGGCCGGGCCGGGCGAAGGATACGTCTCGGCACCGAGGTGAAGGGTCGTGTTGCAGAAGCGGATGCTGCGGAACTCACCGAACGGATCATTACGTATTTCGCCGCCCATACCCGTGACGGTGAACGGTTGGGCAGGTAATGGAGCGGCTGGGAGAACAGGCCGTCCTCAGCGATCTCGGTCTGGATGCCTGAGAGAAATGGGGGATTCCCCCCCGGAACCCGGCTCTTTTTGTATACAGCTCACTCTTTTGGATGCGGTTTCTTTTCTGACCTCAGCCAGCGTACGCCCAGATAACAGAACGGGGTGTCACACAGGGCGACTCCCACCTTCAGCAACCAGTAGGGGATGATCAAAGAAACAATGAACCCTGCGGTATACATCGGGGCGGCTCCGTAGAATGCAATGAACATGAAGAGCGTGGTATCGGCCAGCTGACTGAATACGGTCGAGACATTGTTTCTCAGCCAGAGGTGTTTCCCACCGGTCTTCTCCTTGAGCATGTGGAACGCCCAGACATCATGGGTCTGGCTGATGGCAAAGGAGATGATGCTTGCAATGATGATGCGGACGGAACTGCCGAATACCTCTGTATAACTCTCTCCGAAGGGATAGCGGTCTGCGGCGGGCAGGGCAACGGAGAGCACCGTCAGAAGCAGGGTAAAAACAAGAGCGGCAACACCTGCGGCCACCAATGCAGAAGAGAGGCGTTTGCCGTGCACATCTGCGATGATATCCGTCACCAGAAAGGTGATCGGGTAGGAGATGATCCCGACAGCAACGACGATACCCGCAATCTCAACGATCTTGTTGCCAAGCAGGTTGGCGGCGACCAGTGCGGCAATATATAGTGCGATTAAAAACAGTGTCTTCTCTTCTATCGTCCTTAAAATAGCAAATCACCTTATTAATTCCATGAATGTCAGAATGCTGCATTACATGTCGTAATCCGGAGAAATAAAGGAATTCATCAGAGGTGAAATATATTGAGGTATCTGTCCGGATATGCTGCCGCAGTTTTTCACTATACGCCCTTTTGCCCATGAATCACGATTGGCAGCCGGGGATCTTTCCGGGCCACCGTCGGTCGGGAAATAACCCCCCCGGACACCGGTATCTCACAACCCTTTATTATAGTATAAATGCATCTCTTCCCCCCCGAGTGATCGTATGAACCGTCCCCCCCGGCTCATTGTTGCTGTCATCGCCCTTCTGGCCATTGTACTGGTTGTGTTCGGTTTCCTCGGCGACTGGTACTGGTTTACTGCCGTCGGGTATGAGGATGTATTCCTCTCGATTCTGTCGATTCGGATCGTGCTGTTTCTCATCGCGTCTGCGGTATTCTTTGGATTTGCCTATGTGAATATCCGGTATGCGGCCAAAAACGCTGCCCGCATGCAGGGAGAGTCCACGGACGGGTTTTCGATTGCTGTCTTCTTTGCCGGGTTATTGGCGTTCTTTACCGGGCTGAGTGCCTCCGGTGCGTGGGATACCGTATTTAAATATCTGAATCAGGCCCCCCCGTTTGGTATCTCAGACCCGATATTCGGGTTTGACGTCGGATTTTATGTATTTTCACTCCCGTTCTACAACCTTCTTCTGAATCTTTGTATCGTCCTCTTTATCCTGACTCTGATACTCTCCGCCCTTCCCTATCTCCTGAATCTTCCCGGCGATATCTTAAGAAGCAAGATCTTCTCCCGGCCGGAAGGGGGGGAGGGGGGGAAACTGAATATGTGGATGTTTCTCCCTTCACCCGGATGCTGAAGGCATATCTTCCGCAGTTAAACGCCCTGCTCTTTCTCACCTTCGCTGGTCTTGCCCTCCGTCTCTGGCTTGCCCGGTTTGATCTGCTCTTCTCTGAGACCGGTGCGGTGGTCGGGGCCGGGTATACCGCAGTTCATATCACCCTTCCGGTGCTCACCATCCTTTCCGGTGTGGGCTTCGTCATCGGTGTCGGGTTTCTGGTCAATGAGAAGTTCGAACGCATTGAAGTCATCACCTATGGCATTGCCGCCTTTGTTGCGATCGCGTTTATCGGGATGGTGGCAGGCGTGGTTGTGCAGACGTTGATCGTTGAACCCGATGAGCTGAATCTGGAGGAGGAATATCTCAACTATAACATCGGCTTCACCCTTGCCGCCTACGACCTTGATACGGCTGATGAGGCACTCTTCCCGGTTGCGTATAACCTTACGGCAGCCGACATCAGGGAGAACAGCGCCACCATCAAGAACATCCGTCTCTGGGACTGGCGGCCGCTCAAGACCACCTACGAACAGCTGCAGCTCTTCCGGACCTACTATGATTTCAACGATATCGATGTGGACCGCTATCACTTCGACGGCACCTACAAGGAGGTGCTTGTCTCGGCGCGGGAGATGAACATACGGGGTCTCCAGCCGCAGGCGCAGACGTGGGTAAACACCCATCTGATCTATACTCACGGCTACGGGGCGGTGATGAACCCGGTCGATGAAGTGACGGACGACGGCCTGCCGGTCTTCTATCTCAAGGATATCCCACCGGTCTCGCCCTATTTCACGCTTGACGAGCCACGGATTTATTATGGCGAGGAGACAGGCAACTATGTGGTGACCGATACCACCACCGACGAGTTTGACTATCCGGCCGAGACCAGAACGCCTACCATATATATGACGGTACCGGCGGTGTTGGTCTGGATAATCTGGTAACACGACTCATCTATGCACTGAAATTCGGGTCTGTCGAGCTTTTGGTGTCAGGTTCGCTCACGGATAAGAGCAAAATCCTCTTCCACCGGAGTATCGCCGACCGTGCACGGACCATCGCTCCGTTTCTCTCCTATGATGCTGACCCCCCCTACATCGTGGTGGTCGATGACCGCCTCTACTGGATCATTGATGCCTACACCACTGCGAACCGTTTCCCATATTCGGAACCGTATTCTGTCTCGACGGTCGGGGGCCAGCGGCTGAACTACATCCGGAACAGTGTGAAAGTGGTCGTTGATGCCTACAACGGGGATGTTACCTACTATGTCGTTGATCCCGAAGACCCGCTCATTCGGACTTATGACAATATCTTCCCCCCCGGCTTCTTCAAAGCGTTTGCAGAGATGCCCGACGCTCTGAAGGGCCATGTCCGCTATCCGCAGGGGCTCTTTCAGGTGCAGGCAGCGCTCTATGCCACCTATCACATGAAGGACCCGCGTGTCTTCTACAACAAAGAGGACGCATGGGTCATCCCGGACGAAATATATCGGGGCTCCCGTCAGCGGATGGATCCCTACTATGTCATCATGAATCTGCCCGGTGAGGAGGCGGAGGAGTTCATCCTGATGCTTCCCTTCACCCCCCCGAGAAACAAGGAGAATATGATCGGCTGGATGGCTGCCCGGTCAGACGGGGCTGCCTATGGCTCTCTTGTTGTCTACCAGTTCTCCAAGCAGGAGCTCACCTACGGGCCGATGCAGATTGAGGCACGAATTGATCAGGATACCGAGATATCGCAGGACATTACGCTCTGGTCGCAGTCGGGTTCGTCGGTGCTCCGGGGCAATACGCTCGTCATACCCATCGAGGATTCGATCATCTATGTCGAACCTCTGTACCTGGAGGCAACGGAGAAGGGGACGCTCCCGCAGCTCAAGCGGGTGATCGTTGCCTATGGTGACCGGCTGACGATGCAGGATACGCTGGGTGAGGCGCTGGCGGTCATCTTCGGTGGTGAGACAGGTGATATCAGCGATACCGGAGAGGCTGGTATCGGTGACCTGCCGCCGGTGAGCGAGAACGACCGGGAGAAGCTTGTCCGGATTGCCGAACTCTATGATCTGGCCAGCCAGGCCCTCGATGATGGGGGGGATCTCGGCCTCTATCAGAAATATTTCGATGAGATTGGCAGGGTTGCGGCATCCTGAATCCTCTGTCACAAACCGCATCCTTTCTTTCGTTCGAAGTCCAACTATTTTTCAGGAGTATACGAGATGAATACTGAGCACGAGCGCGCTGTAATAGACGAGGCCGTCCGCACCTGCACCCGCTGCCCTCTCGCGGAGACACGAACCAACGCCGTTCCGGGCGAGGGGCCCGTTCCCGCCCGCATCCTGTTCATTGGCGAGGCGCCCGGCAGGAATGAAGATACTAAAGGTGTCCCCCCTTTGTGGGCCGGGCCGGGAACATCCTCAATGGCCTCCTTGAAGAGATCGGCGTTGTCCGGGATGAGGTCTTCATCACCAATATCGTCAAGTGCCGTCCGCCCAAGAATCGTGACCCGAACCCGGAGGAGATTGAGGCCTGTCGACCCTACCTTGACAGCCAGCTCTCCCTTATTCGTCCAATGGTGATCGTCCCCCCCCTTGGGCGGTTTGCGATGCGCTGGGTGCTTGAGTCCTATGGCATTGCCCCCGGCCCCCCCATATCAGAGGTGCATGGCAAAATCTTTCGGATCCAGACGATCACCGGTGAGCGGGTTGTTATTCCTGTCTATCACCCGGCGGCCACTATCTACCGGCCCGCGTTCCGTGAGATACTTGCGGCGGACTTCGAGACCATCCGGAGTGTGATCGAAGACCCCCGGCCCGTGACGGAGTGATGCAATGAAGGTCATCGGGATCACCGGGAGTCCGCGGGCAGGCGGGAACACCGATACCCTGCTCAAAGCACTTCTGGAGGGGGGGGCAGCCTCTGAGGGAGTTGAAACGGAGGCTGTTTCTCTTCGCGACTACACCATTGCTCCCTGCACGGGATGTGAACGCTGCCGAAAAGATCTCACCTGCACCCGGTTTTACGACGGCATGCACCTTCTCTATCCGAAGATTGAGGAGGCAGATGGCATCATTCTTGGTTCGCCTACCTACAACTACAATATCACCCCCCCGGAGATGAAGGCTTTCATTGACCGCCTTTACCCCCCCTACTACCGGTTCACGGGAGTTCGGCCTGGTCCGTATTCGAGCTTTTTTACCAGCCTTGGCAGGAAGGCGCTGGTCTTTTCGGTGGCCGAGCAGACAAAACCTGCAGAACGGGGCTTTGTCATAGAAGCGATGCAGCGACCGCTTGAGGCACTGGGTTTTGAGGTGACAGATACTCTGCCGGCTGAAGGTTACTTTGAGAAGAGAGCAATCGCCGGGGACTCCGCCGTGCAGGAAAGGGCACGGGAGGCCGGAAGGCGGTTTGCCCGTGGGCTTATCTGAACGGGCTGACTGTTTTCTGCCTTTTCCAGACGTTTTGGGGTCACCTGTCTCATCCCTGTTTTTTGTCACCCTTTTTCACCCTCTTTGCCTCCCTGTGTTTGGGAATCGGGAGGTGATATGGACGTATATTTTGCTCTTTTTTACTGCCGGAAAAAAGACGCATGTAATGCCTTTTATTTGCTAAAAATACGGATGATTGCAGACTACTGAGGGGGGGTCGCTATTGGTGGGCATTTTGGGAGGATGTATTACCGTCTCGACTGAGAACTGCCCACTCCGGGCTTCTGTGTGGACATGTTTTTCCGGGGGCACAGGATCTATTTGGGTTATTTAGGCATTGCTTAACCAGGTGCCAGGATTTTGTCCAAAGTAATGAGAATCATACACTGCAGCTGAGAACAAACAACAAATCCGGTGCCCATCACTCAGAAAATAATATGAATTCCGTGTTATATTCCGGTTGTCGCGGGTCCGGATACTTCAACATTCACCACAAGGAGTCCCCCCCGGTCTTTAGGCTGGGGTAGTTGACAGGTTGTTTATCTCAAAGAAGGAAAGGGTGCATCAACAGTCCGCAGATTAAAATCCGATCTCTCAGAGTATCGGAAAATTCCTGTCAATATATCTCAAATCTGTTGTAATACGTCTCCTGCATTTATTCGTGGAATAACAGATGATTTTCCCAAAGCAGAGATCACATTCGATAAATCTCGCATTATGAAAATCGAGAATGATATGGTGGATTCGGTCAGAAGAGACGAACCGAGAGGAACAATAGACTGCTCAAAAAATATGATACATCCGGCTGAAAAATCCGTCTCGATGAATTACAAAGCGACAAAAAAACGGGGGGGAACTCTTAAAGAGATGAATTTGAAGATGGCAGGAGCATATAGTACCTCTATAGGCCAAATGGCAAATCTGGTTTATCCACTGTTCAAAGATGGACAATTAAATTAAAAATAATTTGTTCTTAATTAAATAATATTTATCTTAGATGTGATGATGTATGCTCAAAAGTGGGTTGCTGTGGGGGGGAGTTCGTTTTTTCAGCAGGATCGAATAGAATTTAGAGTTCCAGGTATTTGGAAAATAGTCTTCAAATCTCTCCTGACCTTGGGCTTAAATTTCAGACGGCGCAGGCGTTTTGGGAATATAATTCACCTTTAATTCGTACGGATGGCCGACTGTCAAATTCAATGCTGGCTTTTTTGGAGGTTTAGGAGGATAAACTACTTTCGTGGGCCAAATGGCGACCTATATAAGGGCAATCCACTTATTGAAGACGAATGACAATATTAAAATAAATTGATGTAGATCAAATTAAATTGTCCATTCCTGTGATAATGTATAACCACAAGGGAGCTGCTGTTCAAATTCATCTTTTTCAGCAGGATTATACAGGTCTGGGCAGATTTGGAGTTATGGGAGTATACTATATGTTACACTATCTTTGTGGATCTTTTGATAGTGATTTAGCATCATGTCACCCCCATTTGTCCAATAATTTAAATCAGATAATTGGAGGAATTAACAAATGAAAAGAACAATGATGCTCTTAATTGCAGCATTAATGGTGCTGGCGATTTGTGTGCCGGCGGCAATGGCAGCAGACTATCCTCAGAATGGGCAGTTCATAGCATTCTATGATGAAGATCAGATTGCAAAGGACAGCTCTTCATCAAAAGATGGAGGTACAACCTTTGTTAACCCTGATGCGACGAAGAAGGCGACTACACTTGTCAGCACAGTTACGAGAACCGATCCGGGAAATGACTGGCCGCAGTTTCATCGTTACGTGAAAAATGCAGGCAACTCTCCATGCAATGCTCTTCCGCAGAGCAACCCTACAGTATATGATTTTGATGACCGAGAGGTCATAGGTACTATCAACCCGGTAATAGAGAACGGTAAAATTCTTGTTTTAACAGGCTATTCGGGATTCGACGAGCCTCAGGCCCTTACGGAGATCAACCTGACATGTATCTATGAGAACAATATGACTGTCGCCTGGGACTTTGCACTTCCACGCACTGTCCACTACGGTTCATGGTCGTCACCGGCAACCGACGGGACATATGCCTATGCGGCATCTGACAACAAATTATACTGTGTCAACCTTGCAACCGGGACAGAAGTCTGGAACTTCACGACACTCAAGTCGGCATCCTGCAACGGCGGCCCGACTATTGGCGGGAACTATGTCTTCTGCAGTGACTGGGATTCAAGCAACTGCAACTACTACTGTCTTGACAAGGACGATGGTGGCCTGAACTGGATATTCAATGACTCCTGTACAACAAAAGATTCGGGGGTATTTCCAGGCAACACCTGCGTATGAATCTGTCAGCGGTAATGAGTATGTGTACCTGACCGGATGGGGATATAACAACGTTTCCCAGCAGGCAGGCTACCTGTACAAGGTCAATGTGGCCACCGGAGCAGAGGTATGGAGTGTGGAGGAATCAGGAAAAGGTGCTTTCTGCGGCTCCCCCCCTGCTTTAGATTGCTCAAATGTCTATGTGACATCATATGATTTCTCTACTGATGGATATCTGTTTAAGTATTCGAAGAGAAATGGTGCTTCTGCGGGTAGTGTACAGATTGAACGCACCGATGCCACGCCTGCCATAGATACTACGAACGGCCTCATTTATGTGTCCGGCGGATGGAACGGTGGTGACTGGGGGGGCAGTACACCTCCGGGTGTCAGATGTTTCTACACGAACAACCTGACACAGAAGTGGGGGGGCAGAGTAAATGAAAGCATGGGCGGATGGACATGCTCCGTATCCCTTGGGGGGGACGGACTGGCGTTTGTCGGAAAGGAGTCGGGCGACATGAATTCATTCTGTTACAACACGACATATGCCCTCAATGCATTGACTGGTGAGACTGAGTGGTCCTATTCACAAGGGGGCGCAACCGCGGCCATTGCAAATGATAAGATTTACACAGTCGGAAACAACGGTCACCTCTATAGATTCAGCTGATCCTGCAATGTTTCAGTGGCAGTATAAGGGATGACTTTGTCATCTCTTTTTACATGATCCTGTGCAAGGATCCTCCTTACACCGGATCATGATTTTCCTGTCCATCACAATTCTCATCTCATGTAAAATCTTAATTCGTTCATCAATAAGGAATGAAATTGTGTCAAACGCCTTTTATGAAACCGTTCTTTGAAGTCTCCAACTATAGGGAGGTTTTGATATCACTTCCCTCGTTAAAATCTTCGCGGGCAAAAGATCTATGCAGGATTATCATGTCTATATCCATTTTTGAACGGTTTTTTCTGCAAGATTTAACGATTTTGCGATTATAGATCTAAATATTTTCTTACCTTTCCGGATATCAATTCTGCACACCCGATATATTATTCCGCATCCTCTTCAAAATATTCGGATGGCGTCAAAGCGAAAATCCCTGGGTCTGGTCGTTTCGTGAAGTGAATGTGTAGGGGGGGTTGCGAACCGAAGGGGCTTTGCCCCCCTTTCGAAACCCCCCCGGAGACAATTTCAGAATCTGAATCATATTCAAAACGATGTAATGATTCAGAATTCAGGACAATCTAACGGCCCTGTAAAATGAACAGCTCCCGGTAAACGGAAGCCAAAAAATATAAAAAGATTTTTATTAGGATTGGTGCTTTTATTCGTCTTCATCCGGGATTGGTTATATTTGCCTCCGAAAATCTGTTTCTTATCAGTTCGTATCCGGGTAGACAAGGCTCATCAGCAAACTCAAAATACCTCCTCGTCATCATTGGGGGGGTTGGTGCTGTAGACAAGGTCTCCGCGTGCAAGAATCTGACCTGATGGTCTGTGGGATAGTATCCACTCGTTGCCGGTACCCGGTTCGATTCCAAAACTTTGTCTTACGCCGTCATTATAGGAATTTATTGCCCATGCTTTGCACGTTGGGGGGGTTCTCCCATCCATTGCGACTTCAAACCGGTCTCCTGTACGTATGATCGTATCATCGGAGTTTCGGGGGGGTTTATCTTGGTGAAATATCCCTCCTTGTTAATACTGCCTGCAATAGATTGTTCATATTCTGTCAACAAATCATCAAGATCATTTTCAGTGTAGCCTCCTGATATATCGAGTCCGGTATATGTGATGGTCTTTGTCCATGGTCCATATTCGTCCGAGCCTTCAATAACCTGAACTATGTCTCCTGAACTGTACTCCGAGCCGGGAATTCTTGCATAGGATGAGCCCGATCCCCCTCTTTTGGAACTATAATCTATTACAATGCCGAGATCGTTTGAGCTGAATCCCATCTGGAGGTCTTTGAGATCGATAGGATCTCCTCCCGTGTGAGTAAATACAAGGCCTTGTGGATCTCCTGCCTCCAGCAGAATGCTGATTCCTCCGTGACCTATGGCATAATCCTGCTCACTTACAAAACCGTCATCGTGCCAGATCCAATGTTCATGGGCCATCGAATCTATGTTGATGGTTTTATATGTTGTTCCAGTTGTACTGAAATCCATCACAGGTTCTGAAAAAGTTACACTCGGCCTGTCTTCTTGTCCATTCCCATATCGCCGGCGAAGCCTGAGACTACCGCTGCGATTATTATTGTCACAACAAGCATCAGCATCACGCCGATGACAGGTGATACTGCCTCCTGTCTGAGACAATTATTTTTATGTTTCATTTTAATCTCCTGAAAAAATGTAATTTTAAGTCCAAATTGAAAAAAATTTGGCTGGATTACATAAGTTATCTCAGTACAAATTCTCCCATCTGGATCGCCTTTGCACTCTCCTTGTCAAGTATCATGTAATCGATATGGCCGTAGTACGGGATTGTAAAGTTTGCCGCCGCAGATGCAGGCTCAAACACGAATACATTATCGGACGCATCGTTTTCATCGCAGGTAAGAACCAGCCTGTCCCCTCCTGTTATAAAGCCGTCCGCATCACCGCCCATCTCGGTTAGATAATTAAAATTGGCATGGCCGGTCATATTGTCAAGGTTTGAAAGGATGATGCTTTTGTCATCGTATTCGAGCTGGACAAGGATCTCGTCAAGCATCAGTTCATTGCCGCCTGTCTGGTGAAAGGCGATTGTGCCGTTGCCGTTTAGATTTGGGTGGACAGTGAATGCCGCATTCGGCACCTTGCTCTCCGACGACGTCATTCCGCCTGCAAATCCTGACACGACCGCCGCGATGATTATCGTAACGACTATCATCAGCATCACACCGATTACAGGCGACACTGCCTCTTCATTTTTCCTGTAAATTCCTTTCATTGTACCCTCACATCCTTGTCAAATACTGTCTTCTGCGAGTTTGTGTCCACAAGCCTTATGCAGATAATATCTCCAATCTCAATATCTGCAGGGTAAAGGTCTGTCACTGCATGAAATCCTTCCGCATTGCCGGTTGTAAGTATCTGTCCCGGATTCCACAGGAACTGTCCGAAATTCACTTCACTGTCGCCGACATCCCCCCCTACTTTTACATCTGTCAGGTACGGGACGGTTGCGCTTACCGAATCACCCTGCGAGTTGGTAAATCCGGCTGTTGATACTCCCTGTGTTCTTTTCTGGACAGGGTTGTCGCTTGAGTCGAAGTAGTCTATATAGAACCTCAGATCTCCTGTGTCAAGCGAATCTCCTGACATATGCTTTAAGGTCAGCACTGCATTGTCTGCATCTGTTTTTGTAATACTGCACTGTATCGCCGCCGTAGGTGCCATGTTCTGGTTATCGCTCATTCCACCTGCAAAGCCCGACACGATGGCAGCAATGATTACCGTCACGACCAGCATCAGCATTACGCCGATGACCGGTGATACTGCATCTTCATTTCTCTCTGATTTTTTCATAATTTCCATTTTTCCACCTAAATTCGTTCATTCATGATTTTTTGATATCTCTGTCCGCTTCTTTCATATGTTGATTATGCCGTCCGAGATGGCCTGTCCACTCTCCCTCTCGATTATTCTGTAGGTTACTATCTCATCTGTGGTCAGGTAGAATTCAGGGTCATTCCACCCGAGATAAGCGCCAGCAACACCGCTTGTGCTTCCGTTGTTATTTGCATAGAGGAAGAACTGGTTGCCGGTGTTGATCTGCATATCCGCAGTTAATGATCCTAATCGGCTGACCTTTCGGATTATAGGTTTATCGCCGCTCTTCTGGTTTGCAGAACCTGAAAATCTCCTAGTCTCCTCTCCGTTCGTCAGGATAACGATGACATCGACAAGGTCGATATACTCTCCCGATTCATGGGTGAATAAAAGGCCGTTATCTATTGCCTTGCACGAGATGATGGCTGTCGGTGCCTTCCTGTCACTGTCTGAATAGCCTCCGGCAAACCCGGATACGACGGCTGCGATAATGACGGTCACAACGATCATCAACATCACACCGATGACCGGCGATACTGCCTCTTCCTTTTCTGTAATCATATCACGGTCACCTCGTCAGACCATATCACGGTATTCGAGGGTTCGTGGACCACATGGATCTCAATCTGGTCGCCCGGTTCTACTTCATCGTCCGGGTAACCAAGGACATACTCGATACCTCCGCAGAATTTATCGCCCGTGTGCCAGTAGGCGCCGGGTCTGCCGAAGAACGTGTTGGTGGCCCCCCCTCCGTTAAAACTCCTGAAGGTGTTTTTGATCCGTGTGCGCCCTGAAATTCCGGGGACTGCGTGAATTCGTGGGAGATGATGTTTCTGTCGGCATCTTCATAATATGAGACAATTTTCAGGTCTCCGGTATCGATCGCCTCGCCGCTCTTCATAATGGCCTCAAGGTATGGCCCCGCACCTCCATGCGAGCTCGCAATCATGAACGCGGAGTAGGCCTTGAACTCAAATGCCGCAACAGGGACGTCTGTTGATGAGTCCGTAAGGCCTCCGGCAAACCCTGAGACGACGGCTGCTATGATGATTGTTACAACCAGCATCAGCATCACGCCGATAACAGGTGACACTCCACTTTCTTCCTCTGTAAAATATGGACATTTCATCAGTAGATCACCTCTCCGCTGAAAATTGTCTTACCACTCGGGATGTGGATGATCTCGACTTCGACCGGTTCGTCACCGACAGTCTGTGTTGCTATGACGCTCGCAAGTGATGCCGCATCGACGGTTGTATAGATATCGCCGGGCATCATTGTCGAGTTGCCCCAGTACTTGACCGGCTCGCCATTTGAGACCGTGCACGGGTAGCCGTTGTTTGAAATAAGCGATCCGGTGCCAGCAGAGTAATCCATTGCATCAAAGTTGTTCGCGGGAATCACCGGGTCGAGCGAACCGTCGGTCGTATGCTTGAAGATACTGGCATCTGTAATTTTGTTACGTCCATGCGTGAACTTATGATAATACGTGATAATCTTCAGATCGCCCGTCTTCAGAGAATCTCCACCGAGATGTGTGAATACAAGCTTTGGGTATGCCCCTGCTGTCTTCAGCTGCACATCTATCTGTGCAACCGGTGTCTCCTTCTGGTCGTCGGCATACCCTCCCGCGAAAGCTGAAACCGCCGCGGCGATTATTATCGTCACCACGAGCATCAGCATCACGCCGATTACAGGGGGGGAGACTGCCTCCGAATTTAAATTAATATGTTTTTTTTCCATAATCTCTTCCATCACAATTAGTAATCGTAATTAACAATTTCAATTGTTATAAAAACAATTTAAATGATCAATCGATTGATGAAAATATGTGGCATATCCATATATATTTTATGAAATGAATTGGGGGGCATCCTCGGACTGAATATCAATATTTCTATTTTTGACTCAATTCCTGGAAAAATTTAAAATAGTAATTTAAATGCGGGCTTGGCCCGATGGCTGCCGCATTCAGACGCAGAACAAATAAATTATAATTAAAACAATTTTTTATACTTGGCTTCCAAAGTTTATTCAACCGTACAAATGGCAATTCCATACGAAGAGATCTAATCCAGGTAGGAAACAAAAAATGCGAACACATGAGATCCTTATAATATTGCTGTTTATCGCCTTGGCGATTGCAGCCCCCCGGCTACTGCAAGATATGTATCTCCCGAAGGTTCCAATGCAGGAATCAATCCGGGAGACACCGTATTTAACGGTGAACAAGGGATCAATTTTTCAAAATTCCAGCCTCTCCTCCCTCTCGCACCACCTCTCTGGCTGGCCTGCGATGATGGGGGGGATCGGCACTGGCAATGCAGACGCTGGACAACCGCGCTGTCATGACGGGCCGGGTAAATGTTGAATCAGCATATATTGACCGGCCGTTCAGACTATATAATGGAAGCTGGGGGGGAGATGCCATCTGCACGGTATCCAGACCGTCGGGAACTATAGAGGTGCGAACGGGAACCGCACTCGGGACAGACGTGGATCCGTCAATAACCGACACAAAAACCCCCCTGCAATTATTCCTGCCACTATAAACGTCCAGTTCAAACTGGATGCAACGAACCTCAATAATGGTAATTTTATCAGCCCTGGTATGAGTATAAACTCATGACACCGGGCGGCGTCCCACTCAGCACCGTCACGAACATGGCGGGCACTGCCGTACCGATTACCGGACTCACGGGTAACCCTTCTGCCAGCAACAACACCCTTGCTTTCAGCATCGCAGATCAGAACCTAAACCCGGAAGAAGGGACATATGTCATGAGATTTTCTGCATACAACGGGAATAATGCCTTTTATACGGTTGATTATCCTTTTGATGTTGTCAGGTACTTTCTTACGGCCTCAGTCTCCCCCCCCGCGAACGTTCAGGAAGATGAGACCACAACATTAACTATCGCAGGAAAGCCCTTCACCCACTATACCATTGCCATTGAAGATGCAATGGATGGAAAACCCGAACTTCAGCCTTCCGGCAACTACGACATCTACGTTGACAAATACAACGCAACTGTACATCCCGACTGGAGTGGGACTGTCAGCGTGCCGCTTTACCTCCCCCCCACGTATGGGGGGGATTCCAGCTCCACCACACGAATATATTACCCTAAAGTCTATGAAACCGGCAATCCATCCACCTACGTAACGGCACAGATCGTTGTGGAACCGGGAAAAACCCAGGATATTGTACTGTATGGCAACAAGCTGGGTGACGATGAATACTACTGTCTGGGAGACAAAGTAAAGATCTCCGGCACACTGGGGGCACCTGCAAAACATGAAATGGAACTGTATTTTTATCTGAAAGGATTAAACATAGATTTGAACGGCGCAAAACCATCAAACCCATCAATTTCAGTCATTGATGGCGACAATTCAACATTTGATGTAATAACCATCTCCAAGGAGCAGACGGAATTTTCATATGACTGGGTTACCGGAAATCTCGGACTCAGCCCCCCCGACACGTATACCATATTTGCCACGACGAAACCACTGGGTTACAACAGCAGACCACTAAGTGAAAACGAAGTAAAAGACTACATATCCTTCGACCTGAACGAACCCTCAATAAATGTTAAATTCCCCCCCGATGAAGCGCCAGGGGGGGTTTTTGCGCAGGGTGATCACATCGTTTCGCTATGGACAGCACGGGGAAGTCCTGCACAAATGGGATACAACGGCAAAATACGCTACTATATCTTTGGTGAAAATTTCAAATACACAAATTTCCGGCAATTCCCGCTGTTAAAGGTTGATGCAGATGCGACCCAGGCACAGCTGAAAGTACTGGCAGAAACCAATGACTTTCCGGGTTATTCCGGTCTTGATTTACCTCGCAGCTTTTCATCGAACATCAGCAGTGGGGGAGTACATCGTAGTATACCAGCACCCCCCCATGTATAACCAGAAATTTGATCTCCTGCCGGTGGAGGGAGACGCATATACAGGATTTATCACAAAAGTGGTCACATCAGACAACCAAACAATCGATATATCCACATTGCAGGCTCCAGAAGCGGCAAATGCACTCAAATCTGCCCTGAAATCACCGAGCATTGATGACACGCTGGTCACCCAGACATATGTCATTGAAAAGCCACTGGTGAACATTCAGCCAATCCTGGACTTTGAAGTAGGAGAACAGATCCCGGTCACAGGAACCACAAATCTTGAGTGTCCCATCAGTTACACCTATAACCAGATCGACCTGCCGGGGGACAGGATCTTGTTTTCCATTTATTCTGCTGACATGTACTATTCCGGGAAAACTCAGAGTACAAACCGGATCTTCAGTGATGAAAGCTATCCCCGGAAAACAAAAATAGGTGCCGCATCGCGGGACATCTCCTTTACCATCCCGGTGGATATATCTCAGAAAATGAAACCAGGCGATTATATTGCCGTTATCAAATGTGAAGATATCAAATATGAAACGACGACTCCTTTCACTCTTCACGAGGAGGGCTACAGAAAAGAACACGGTGCAGCAGCCCCCCCCGGTACTGGTGAAGAATTCAGTCAAAATCCTGTAGTAGCTTCAGAGATGCCCACAGAGATCACATCGACACCAGAACCGCAGTCGAGGCCGGTACATTCCGTTACTGATGTGCCAACCCGGACGCCGGAACAAACCGCTGGATTTGGACCAATAATCCATATACTCATAGTAATGCTGGCATTCTGCGTGCTCCCTTGTATCAAAAGGAGATAATTCGATGGCTATCACAATCAACCAGGATCTGCTGAATAAACTGGCAATTGGAATCATAATCGGAATAATTGTAATTGGTACACTAATCGGACTCAGGGTAACGGGAATCATGGGAGGAGATGATTCCGAAATATCAGTGCAGGGTAGCCCGTCTTTCGGTGACTTGTCCGGGTCAGATTCCGTCTCTCCGACAGTATCCTGGAGCCCGTCATCAGGAACTGTTTCAGAAGAATCCGATGAAAAAACAATTCTTTGTAACTGGGAATACCAGGACCAGCAGTTTACCTACTCCCATAATGTCAGGAATACAACCTACCTGAAGTTTAAACGTAAAAATGTGGGAGTATCTCCAGATTTGACAAACAAAGACATCATCACCCGGCATGTTGTTACAGACGGCGATGAAGGTCTGATACTTGAAATTGCAGATTATATTCTGATTCAATCAGAACGGAACGGATGGGGTGACTACGACACCATCATGAACACGGTTGCATTCGTGCAGCAGTACGGGCCGGGAAAATTCGAAAACACGCCACCAAATGGTTACTACAAATATCCTGTTGAAACACTGTGGGATGAAGAAGGGAGCAAGGAGGACATTAACATTCTGGCAGCCTCCATTCTGCAGGCCATGGGATATCCGGTGGTATTTCTGGAATTTCCGGAACAGTATGACAGGGGGGGATATCTAATCTGGGAATATTCCGCAATAGGTGTCAGGTGTGAAGATACGCTACCGGGAAAATCCTACCTGTCACAACAGGAAAAGATGATCGGAACGGTGACCCTCTACCCTCAAAGCAGAACGATCAATTCACCGGAAATCATGTCTCTTGAACCAAAATCCGGATACATCTCAGGAAATTCAACCGTCGGCTACGCAGACGGACAGGTTGCTTTTGCTGGAGAAGGGATTTGGGACATTGCTGCCGGAAAGATAACCTGGAGCAGTGGATTTGTATCTCCTGCCGGGATGACACCTGTTTACTACAGAATGGAAAATGCGTCCTGGATAACCGGAGAGTCGTTTATCTATGTCGATGCCCTGAACTCAGCCGCCCAACCGGGAGAAATCCCGGGTGAACTGGCAAGGGCGGAGCCTGAAATTGTTACAGACCTGATTGATCCTCGAAATGATATCAGGATCTCTTGTGATAACACCATAGATTCATCACTGACACCTCTGCTGAGAACACCATCTCCATTGAAAAATAACATCCGCCCGGAACTTTTTGACAGTATCTCAGACCAGCTGGGCATACCTGTCTCTGTGGGATTGGTCAGTGAAGAAGATGAGATCAACAAAGTCCGTGAAGATGAGTATTGGCAGGACATTTGGTATGATACCATGGTGAATTTATATGACAATACCTGGTATCTTGATATCATAGAATATGATATCATTGAAAACCAGGCGCTGTACACAAAATCAAATGAAATGTATATCTCCCCCGCCGCGGCGTGGCGAATAAAATACGAAGCGATTCCCGTTGATCCTCCGGACAATGACCTGGAAGGTCTCTCATCTTTTTCGGATATGAGATTTGCCGTCTATAAAGTAGACGAAATCGAAGGTTCGGCAACACTCCTCGGCAAGTTTGCATATGGGCATACTTCGGGCCAGGAAAATGTAAATTATCAAAATTTCTATGAATCCGGCAATTTCTATATTGTAACTTTTGTCAGAAACTGTGAGGCCAAAGTGTCCATCCAGATGCATGGAAAGGAGAACATCTGATATGAAAACAGGAAAATTTCTAAAAGAAAAGATGACCCGGCCATATGTAACTAAATACAGGCATTTCATACCTGACCCTATCCATTTCAGAAAAATAAACGATCATACACGGGAGTTTATGTGATTTATTATGGAATCTGATGTACGCAAAAAGGATGGGGGGGAAGTCTACCCGTTAGAATCCGGAGATTCCGTGGGAGAATTAAGAAAAACTGATGAAAAAATACCATCTGAGGACCTGACAGATTCTCCTGAATTGTCGCCGGATACCGGAGATACCAAAAGTGTACTTGGAAGGTTAAATCAGCATTTCCGATCATCTTCCGGGAAACAGATCGAACTAAAACTGCGGGATTCCTTAAGATCAATACTGGTGCAAAAAGGGAAGGACGTGACTGATCCAATAGAAGAATTGATTCCTGAAAAAGTATGTTATCACCATGTAACTCCCCCCCTTCCACCACTCGAACCCGGTGATGAACAGGTGATCGAGAGATACTGGCTTAATCCCCCCCCGTTTACGTATGCAAAAATTGTGAAAACCTGGGATATGGATTTTGAATACGAGGTTGTTGAACCAAAAATTTCAGAACAGGAGTATGTACTACTGGAAGAGACATATGAAGAACTAAGAAATGTACTGATATATACCTCCTCGCTTCACAAGGAAAATGTCAGGTTTGATGAGAGCAGGGTAAAGAGTATCATCAGAAACTTTGACCCTGAGATTACCGATGACCGGCTTGATATCCTCATCTATTTCCTCAGGTGCAATTTCGCCGGGTTTGGAAAACTTGATCCCCCTGATGCATGACCCAAATATTGAGGACATCACCTGCAATGGCAGGGACATGCCTGTTTTTGTCTATCACCGGAAATATTCGAATCTCGTCACAAATATCCTGTTTGAAAATGAAGAACTGAATAAATATGTCCTGAAAATTGCCCAGAAAGCTGACAAACAGATGTCCCTTACATCCCCACTCGTCGATGCGGCTCTTCCCGGGGGGGGTTCGAGAGCCCAGATTACCTACAGCGACATCATATCATCAAAGGGTAGTTCATTTACGATTCGTAAATTCAAGGCAGAACCGATGACTCCTGTTGATCTCATCTCCCTGAGTACCTACAACTCGGAACTTATGGCGGTTATCTGGTTATGTGTGGAAAACAACAAAAGTATGATTGTCGTCGGGGGGGGTACAGCCAGTGGGAAAACATCCACAATGAATGCAATCTCGTTTTTTATTCCGTCAATAGCCAAAATTGTATCTATTGAAGACACACGTGAAATCCAGCTTCCTCATAAAAACTGGCTTCCGCTTAAAACTCGTGAAGGAGGTAAAAATTTTGATTCGGCAGATGTCGATATGTTCACGCTCTTAAAAACCTCACTCAGGCAGCGCCCGGAATTTATTATTGTAGGGGGGGAAGTCAGGGGGGGTGCAGAGGCACAGACTTTGTTTCAGGCCATGAATACGGGCCATACAACATTCTCCACTCTGCATGCAGGAGGGGGGGTGAAAGAAGCTATTAACAGGCTCACTCATGACCCCATCAACGTCCCGACGGTGATGTTCGGAGCGCTTGATCTTATGATTATTCAGGGATTGCAGTACAAAAATGGCCTGGGATTCAGACGGTGCCTGTCAATAAATGAGATGAATGTCGAAGGTGGTGATGTCCGGTGGAATCCATTGTATGAATGGAATTTAAAGACGGATACGTTTGACCGGGTATATAGTCAGTCAACAATTCTCGAAAGTATTGCCTATACCAATGGGTGGACCGGAGAAGAACTAGAGTCCCAGATAGATGCCAGAAAGCGTCTTCTTGATAGAATTGTTGGGAAAAAGATTTTTGATATCGATGAAATTTCACATTTCATCAATGAATTACGAAAGATGACTTACAATGCAGATTAATTCAGCCATATCTCAGTTTCTGGATATTAAAAAGCTCAGAAAGTCCCTGAGGGGGTGCACATATCCCGGTAAACCATGAGATGTATCTCCATTTTGGACTTGTCTTTACGCTGCTGGGTGCGTTTGCGTACATGCTCCTGCAGTTACTGTTGATGGTTTATGATATACAGGTAAATATTCTCCCGTTCCTCCCCCCCTATCCGGTTACACAGGTACTGGTCTTTATTGTTATGGTGGCCGGAACATTTTTTGCATTTTATTATTATCCTCAACTGGTGGCAGAGGGAAGAAGAGTTCGAATAGACATGGACCTGCCATATGCCATCACCTACATGGAGGCACTTTCCACTAATGTAACACTATATTCTCTCTTTAAAAGCGTATTTGAAGCAGAGGATCTCTATGGGGGGGAAGTGTCTCTTGAGTGCGGGATGATTGTGCGTGATGTCGAAATCTTTGGGAAAGATCTCCTCACTGCAATGAGAGATCTTCAGGAAATTACCCCTTTAGAACATTTTGCTGATCTCCTAAATGATCTTGCACTTGTTTTCAGAACCGGAGGGAACATGAAGGATTTTTTTGATTCCCGTTCAAACAGTTTCCGGGAACTCGCCAGGCAGGAACTCGAAGCAACTCTTCAGATAATGGAAATGATAGCTGAAGTATATGTGACAGCATTTGTTGCAGGGCCTATCGCAATTATCATTATGCTGGTTGCACAGAACCTCTCCGGTCAGGGACAGATCGAAGGTATCATGCCGTTAATGTATATTGGCCTCCCCCCCTTGGTGCGATCGCTCTGATAGTAATCCTTTATCACATACTTCCCCCAGACAATCTTGTCATCTCCCAGCGTGAGTTCAGGGAAACGGAATTTAATGACGAAATCATTGAAAAAAAGACCGAAGAAGAATATAGTGATGATTTCATCAAAAAAATTGAAAAACGGAAAGAAATGGCTGAAAGTAGAGAAAATCCTGAAGCATCCGTTCAGGTATTTCATCTCAGATTACCAGATTGGCCTTTTTATTGGCATGATCCTTTCTCTGATAATTGCATGGCAGTATTTTGCCGGTGGTCTTGCACAAATAATTCCGAAATTTACCTTTGAAGTGTTTATCTGCCTGTTCATCATTGCTCTTATCTTCCCTGTCATAATCGCATATGAATATCGTAAAATCTACACGCACAGAGTAGAGTCGCAGATGCCTGAATTACTCCGTGATATTGCCGATATCAAGGATCTTGGAATGACACTCCAGTGTGCGATAGACATGGTGTCCACTTCAAAACTTGGTGTTCTTTCATCAGAGTTGAAAATTGCATCCGATGAGGTGAAATGGGGGGGATATAGCATTTCAAGTGCACTTGTGCGTATGGAAGAGAGGATAGGTCTGGTCTCTGTCAAACGTGCTATTTCACTTATTGTAAAGGCAAGTGAGATCACCGATAACCTGAGAGATATCCTGACCATTGCCATCAGTGATCTTGATCACTATCTTAAAATGAAATCAAAGAGATTTAATGTATCTTTTGTGTATCTTGCGGTCATTTACCTGTCTTTTGGTATCTATCTCTACTGCTCCTACCAGCTAAACGATTCGTTCGTGGCAAGTTTCAGAGATCTGGATGTCAGTTTTGACATAACAGGAAATGTCCAGGACATGTTTAGGGTGGCTATCATTATTGGAGGGTTTTCAGGGATAATGGCCGGGCAGTTAAGCTCGAATAACATCCTGAGCGGATTGAAACATACGGCCATTTTTAATTGCCTCAATTGTGCTCTTTGTATACATTCTGTAATATCACAGGGAGTTTGAAGATATGAAAAAATTAAAAAAAGAAACCTGGTATGAAAACATCTACGCACGGATCGCACCTATCCTGACAATGAACCGTAATAGTAAGGACAGCCCGGATTCCCGAATCATAGAATCTGATGCGGTTTCCTCTGTGGTTGCTCTTATGTTGCTCCTTGCAGTGGTTGCAACATTCATTTCACTATATTCCACGAGTTACATTCCAGGGCTTAAGGAACAATCTGAGATCACACAGATCGCCACCGTAAAAGAATCCTTCATAAAATTCTCAGGTGATGTTGAGCATATTGTAATGGAAAAAACACCTGCTTCCTGTGGGAATATGATACCTCTGGGGGGGCGGGTGATATTCTGTTTAGCCCTGAAAAATCAAGTGGAACACTCACCGTCACAGACTGTGGCACCATGGTTGAAATCCACGCAGGATCTGGAAATAGCACTGCAGTTTCCGGTATGGTGAACGTCGCATTCAGGCCATCTTATACATTCTGGGAAGAACAGGGGTACACCTGGCAGTATGGCTACATCAATGTCACAAAAAATGAAAAAGAGATCCCTTTGACGGAGTTTGCTATGGATGATGTACTCGCTGATGACAAATTTTCAACATTTGCGGAATCGTTTGTCACATTTGAAGATAAGGGAGATTTCAATGTTAGTTCCGGAAAAAAAGAACTTTCATCCCTTAAAATCGATATGGTGAATATCATCCCCCCCGGGAGCAACTCGTTTATCAGTGGAAACAATCCCACCAATTTGGGTATACTCGCTGATGTACGTGAGGCGGAGCCTGTGACCACCCACCATCTTGAGTTCAATTATACCAACAGCACAGATATGCCGGTAATGTCAGCATTTTCAACGCATCTGGCAGATAAAATCAGATCAGAACTGAAAACCCTTGCCAAAAACTACGATACGGTTCAGTCGGTCACAGAAAAAAGAGGGATGAATGGCCATGACACAACGACCTTTAATATCGACGAGGCATGTCCTGTGGAAGTCATCATCAGACAGGTGAACATATCCGTCTCTGTGTCATAAACAAAAAAACAGGCAGGGGGGAGAGAAGCAGGCCCCACATCCTGGTCGCTTCCTCCCAACGACCTCTGCACCATACCTGAGATTCGATCTCGGAAATTATAATTTATATCAGTCTCTTGCCAAATCTCAGATATTTACGTGACCGATAATTATCGATTCAGGTTCAAAGAACCAATCAAACGTTGAAATTTCTGTGTTCGATGGATTTTTCCAAAGAAATGGTCGTGTCTGAATTTCCCTGCACAACAGATCATCATTTCCATCTCCCTTTTGTCATTCATGAACCTCCCTTTCGCTGATCTGAGATCATAAATCATAGATTACAGCAAATGCCCTTAAATATCTCACAATCTGCCCCAAAAAGATCTAATATTTTCCAATGTGTGAAGCAAAACAGGAATGTCATCTATAATCTCACAAATTACTGACACAGGCAGAATTCATCATACGTTGCCCTAATGATGAAATAAACAACAACCCGGAGTTTAATGTCCAATTTGATCATTTGCCATTAGAAATGAGCGAAAGGGAAGCATGGAGCATTAAAACACAGCGTTTTTACGGAGTAGTGGTTACTCCCGAAAATATCACACTTCTGGCGCTCACCAGACGAACGGTTTCTCCTCCATCAAATTTGATATCAGGTGGCTGAACAACGATTTCGTCACCAAGATCAAATGAATTTCCCTCAAGGACAAAAAAATCATCGGATGATCTGATTGTTGTGGTCTGTTTATCCTTGATGATAACTATCTGAAGATCAGACTTCCTGACCCAGTCCCCTCCCTTATGCTGCAATGTGATATTATCCAGAGAGTTACCCATCAGAATATCCACTGTGTCACTCCTTTCAGATGGGAGGAGGCCAAGTAGTGTCACAGAAAAAAGAGAGACCAACAACAGGGCAAGAACGATCATCATAAGCTCTCCAAGAACAGGGGACACCGCATCGTTATCAAGAGCGTAATTCTTTAGGTTCATGAATTGAATAAGTGTTGTACAACAATATTATTTGATTATTATCAAATAATGTTGTCAAATTCGGGGTGGTGACACTGTGGGGCACAGCAGCCCTCACGCATATATGTCACTCACTCATTACCCTCAGATCCACAAATCGCCTGAAAATGAGGAAGCCCCCCCCAACCACATAGAATATTCCACATCAAATTCTACTGGCGCTCACAGGGCATCTCGTGAAGCAAAGAGATATTCAAACACATATCCTGAATATTTGCCAAAATGTTCATTTGCATAATCTCCAATGACTCTATCTATCTTTTCACAATCCGATTTGGGGAAGTGCATCCTGGAAAGATATGTTCTGCACATTATATCACGGATGTGAGAATCGACAGGAAATAATTCCGTCCGTTCGAATGCAAAAAGCAGGATCCATTCTGCAACGAGTGGCCTGATCCCCCCCTTTAATTCAGATAAAAATTGATTTGCATCCTTAAGATCCATATTTTCAACCGTATGGACCCACGAAAGGTTGTCAACAACCTTTTTGGCGACAAGAAAGATATTATCTGCTTTATAGCCAAGATTGCAGGACTTCAATTGCGAAAGGCCTCCTTCAAGGATTGTTTCTGCATCGGGAAATGTATAAAATGTATGCCCATCAAGTTCGATTCGATCGCCCATTTTCTGTGAAATTCTGGTGAAACTATCCACTTTGGGAATAAGACGCACTTTATTTACTAACAACTGAAAGCAGACACATTCCCAGGGATCTTGGTGAATAATTCTCAATCCACGATTTCCCGGATTGCCAGTTCAAGATGCGGATCCCCCCCGGGAAAGGCACCATAGAAGTTCAGCAGATCATAGTCCCATGAAAAATAATCCTTGTAGAATTTCTCAGAGCAACCGGAAAAATAAAGTACATCTCCTACCTGTCGCGTCTTGATCACAGTATCTCCGACAATTCCATACCACCAGTCACCAATTCGCTCCCACCGTGAAGTCTGCCCACAGTTGAGAGTATGATTTAAATCAAACGGATAATCGTTCCGGAGTTGCAGTGATCGGTAGCCTTCCATCCCTCATAGCGTCCCCCCCCATAATTAAATAAATATTCAGATCAATGATTAAACTTAAGTTTAAATAGAACAAATTTTTTTAATTAATTGATTTCTGTAAAACTATTTGAAATAGAGGTTTTCGTATGAACAATACAAAGGAAGATGCAGTCTCTCCGGTTATCGGTGTTATGCTGATGCTTGCAGTAACGATTATTATTGCGGCATGCGTGTCGGCATTCGCAGGCGGTGCCTCCACACAATTCGAAGAGACGCCACAGACAAGTCTGCTTGTGTACTGTGATGGATCAGGAGATGCGTTTAGTATCATCTTTGAACATCACAGCGGCGCATCCATACAATCTGAAAAACTGAAAATTATCACTTGGATCAAAGCTGAAGATAATACGATGATAAAGCATGAACAATCTGGTATTTCCCCCCCCGTTCGTCTTCTGTCACACCCGCAGTACGAATTCCGTATGTCTATGATGCACAGAAAGGTATATTGCCAGAGCTGGAGTTCGGGGGGGAGGCCATATGGAAACCGGGGGGGTTTATCGCAGGTACGGGAAACAAAGCAGCAACTGCAGAATTTCTGGGTGTTTCCGAAGAGGATCTGGATGAACTCATAGCATCTGATACTCCGGTTGAGGTAACGATTGTCTATTTACCAAATGGAAATACTCTACTCAAAAAGGAATTTATACTCGGGTAGGGAGTAACATGAACAGAGAAAACCTAAATGATCGGGCCGTATCCGAAGTTTTTGGTGTTATGCTCATACTCACCATAACACTCATTGTTGCCTGTATTGTAGCCACATTCGTATGCGGATTTTCGTTTGATGCAAAAAAGGACGCAATATCTGCAAATATTGTCGCTTCAGATCTGTACATGGATGAATCGGATGAATCCTGCGCATATATCCTGTTCGATCACCTGAGCGGCGATCCCGTTGACCTGAATGACATTCGGGTATCACTCGGAATACGTTCCTCAGCAAAAATGACAACCTGTATCAGGAATGTGGATCATCCGACGGGACTGGATGAAGCAGGCAATTCACTGACTTGTTATATTGCTAATTACGGAGAGGACAGCAGCAAGATAACCGTCGGGGGGGACAGATTTGTTCTTTATGCTGACGGTATAGATAAAAACGGCATTTTTTGGATGAGGGAAAACACCAGTGAAAAATTTTCCGCGCCTATGAATGATTACATCACCTACCAGATCATCGACACCAGGTCAAACAGGCCAATAAGCACAGGCTCGATACCCGTTTCCCATACCGGGTAACATCTCCTCACAGGTGGGGGGGTGATTCTCCACCGGCGCTGACATGACCCGGTGGCTGTCGATGATCCTCAATGAGGGGACATTTGAAGGAAATGAGTTAGTCTCCGCCGATGTGATGCATGAAATTCTGGCTTCAGCCCCCCCGGCGATGGGGAAAGGCCGTAGCGGGCCTCTGGGTGACCAAAATGGGCTTGTGCAGTTGGGAAGTGATAGCTACTACTTCGGTGATGAGCGTGTTGTTGAGAAGAACGGGGGGGCACTTGACGATGTCCGCACCCTTGTCCCGGAGAAAGATATTGGCATTGTCGTTCTTGCAAACAAACATCTGACGGTATTCCCGGAGGCAGTACGAGCAGAGTTTCTGGAACGGGTCTGTGGAGAGAGTGGCACTGACCTGCAGGCACGGATACAGCACAGTCAGGCGGCAATGGTATTCGCTGGGTGATATCCCCCCCGAACCGCCTGAATCCGGGGGGGCACCGGCGTCTGCTCCATCAGAGGAAATAGTGGGCACGTATGAGAGCAGACTTTATGGCACACTGGTGATCACATCCGGTGCGGAGGATGGCGATGGTGGGTTTACTCTCTCCCTTGGCCGTGTCACCTACCCCCCCGGTATCCTGAGGCACTGGGACGGGGGATACGTATCAGGCGGTCTGGAACGACCCGGATGATCTCCCTGATCTCTTTGTCTTTACTGTGGAGGGTAGGGGGGGCAGGGTGTCCGGTTTTCAGGGAGAAGGGATGGGCGAATTCAAAAAAGTCTATACGGGATGAGGGGATTACGTCCCCCCCCTTTTTGCCGTTAAAAAATCAGTGCTGTATCAGTGATCTGATCTCTGCAATCAGGGTGGTGAATTCCCCTTCCGTGATCTCTTCCCCGGAAAACCGCTGCTGTTCTGTTGCCGTCAGTATTCTGATGGTCTGTTCGCTGGTCTGCGGATCGGCATTCTCCAGAAGGTAGTTTCTGCACTCCCGGTCCGAGAGTTCCCGTCCCGAACATTCTTCTGATGAAATATTCATCCTGAGGGCCCGTACTGCCATACTTATGGCTTCCGTTTGGTATCCTTTTTGGAAGAGGGATTCGGCAGTATGCAGCATGTCCATGGTGTCATACGTTTGGACGTCATTCTGGCTCTCGGCGGAATCTCTTTTCCCGGAACGGTTTGGTCTGCGGGTATAGTATACGTACATCAGACCGGCATTGAGACTGGTAAAGATCAGGATCAGGATGGGCAGGACATAGAAGGGGACGATGTCATCCTCTCTGAGACTGACTGACGTTAACGTCCCGTTTTCATATGTCGCCCGGATTTCTGCCGCGTATATGCCTTTGGTGTAGAGAACGGTCACGTCCGAATACCGGGGGTGAGAGATTTATTTTCGTTCCTGAGCGGAGATATCCCTTTGATGCGGTCTGTGAAAGGAGACTCGTGAATGTCTCATTTTCTAAAAAGATTCCCGGCAAGGCAATCAGTGCACTGGTATTTTCAAAAATATCTGCGATCCGGCCCTCATTCACCGTCCCCCCCGAAAGGGAGATCTCCTCATCATTGGTGTCCCGGTAGAGCGAGGCAAACACGCCGGACTGATTTCCCTGCGGGGGGGTGACAACAAGGGAGAGCCGGGTAAAGTTCTGGTCGTATAAGGTCCGGTTTACGTTCTGGAAGAGTATGTCATCCGTAATTGATGCCGTCAGAGCATTTTTCCGCAGCTCCCGTTCTATCTGTTCTTCGAGCAGTGTCCGTTTGAGTGCATCGGCATCGGAATGCTTTTCAACGGGATTTGCTTCCCCCCCGTCCGTTTTTTCAGGTCGATAGGATGACGTATCCGTAGCGGTGTCTTCTGCCTTTATCTCTGAGGTGCTTTTTACGGGTGCTGTCTCGGTCTCGGTCTCGGTCTCCTCATCCGGTGCCGGTTCATCGCTGAAACTGAGAGTGATCCCCCCCTTTAAATCCGAACTGTATACCGGTCCATTCCCGTATTCAAACGAAATATCGACAATAAGATCATTCTCTCCTCCGGCATTTCCGGCGGAGACATAATACATCTCCTCCCCCCCGGAGAAGGCCGTAACCCGCTTACTCTGTGAATGTACGTATTCGCCGGTTTGGGGATCTTTAATCTTTACGACAAGAGTGCCGGGGGGGAGATCCTTATCCATCGTGTTTGTTATTTTTACCGGAATCTGTGAATTTTCATTCAGGGAAAACCGGTAGTGTGCCGCATCGGTCGAGAGGAAGAGTGCGTCATCCCCCCCGGCAGAGACCTGGGCGGTGGCAGCGATGATGAAAATCACCACGCAATAACAGAGATGCCGGATTTTTTCACGGGATCGCCTGCCTCCTTCCAAACGATATCAGCATGGCAGCGAGAAGGGACATCAGTCCCAACAGATAGCACAGGTAGCTGATATCCGTCTCCTCCGCCTCGCGGACGATTGCCTGATTGATTCCTGCATATATCTCTTCCAGCGTCTTTGCGTCAACGGATCTGAAATACTGCCCCCCGGTCTCTTTGGCAATGAATTTCAGATTGTCTTCATCCAGATTTGCGTAGAGCGGGTTGCCGAAGGAATCGTAGTCATACAGTACCGGCTCCTCAGATCCGAGACCTATCGTAAAGACTTGAATATTTCTCGTCTTTGCAAACGATACCGCCTCTTCCGGGGGGGTGATGCTCCCGGCATTATTCTCCCCCCCGTCGGAGAGCAGGATCACCACTTTCCTTTTGTCCGGGATGGCATCTGCCATGTCGGTTGCGAGGGCAAGCCCGTCCCCCCCGATTGCGGTATTCCCGTCCCTTTTGGTTACGGCGAGCAGTTTTCGCCCGACCTTCTCCTTGTCCGGACTGAGGTATGCGGCGGACGAGGCACCGGAGTCAAATAATACAACTCCGGCAAAGTCCTTTTCCCCGAGACTGTGTATGAGTTGGAGGGCCGAGGTCTTTGCCACTTCGAGCCGGTTCGGTTTATAGTCGGTTGCCTGCATACTTCCGGAGACGTCCATGGCGAGGACGACATTGACTCCCTCTTTCGCGGTCTCAAGGGGTGCATGCGGCCCGGCAAGACCGATGATAAGAAATGCCAGCGTCAGAAGCATCAGGATAAATACGGTCTTTTTCGGGGTGAAAAATGTTTTGAACGGACTTTTGTTGTCTGCTGCCTGTGCCGCCTTCGCAAAGGAGAGTTTTGAAAACGCAAGGGCACGGCGTCTGCTGCGTTTTTCATGGTAGGAATAGTAATACACCAGAGCGGGGGGGATCAGGAGCAGGCCTGACAGCACTAGAGGATGATAAAATCCGACCATGGGTTATGCCGTCCCCCCCCGGTAAAAGGTCTGCAGCTTAAAAAACACATCCCGGTAAGGATCAGAGGTAGAGATCTGTAATACCGGGATATGGGTTTTGCACAAATAGTTCGAGAGCCTGCCCTGGTGGTCTTCTGCTGCCTGCCGGTAGCGTTCCCGGAATGACGGATCGGAGGTGTCAATCAGCAGCTGTTCGCCGGTCTCGGGGTCAGCGATCTCGATACGCCCCCCCACATCCGGTATCTCCGTTTCATGTTCGTCTGAAATCTGTATTGCCTGCACATCATGCCTTTTTTTGAGGAGGGACACGGCATCATCAAAGAACGGCGCATCGAAATCAGAGATAATAACAATACGGCTCTTTCGTTTCAGTCTCTCCAAAAGGAATTCTGCGGCATGGGTAATGTCAGTCTTTGGGGGGGAGAGAGGAGTGTGCGAGATGATGGTATTGATGACCGATGCCGCGTGGTTTTTTCCCTTCCGTGCCGGGATATATTTCTCAATCGTATCGGTAAAAAGCACGATACCTGCCGCATCCCCCCCTCCGACAATACGGAATAGATGAGGGTGGCTGCCGTCTCAAGAATCTTTACGTCCTTTGAGACGTTCCCTCCGAAGGAGGATGACGCCGACCGGTCGATCACCAGGTAGGTCGTCTGTTCCTTTTCTTCATTATAGAGTCTGACATGGGGTTTTCCGGACCGTGCGGTGATGTTCCAGTCGATGGACCGGACGTCATCCCCCCCGTATTCATATTCCCGTATATCCGCAAGGTCAATGCCCCCCCTGCCTTTGAAGAGGGACTGATGCATGCCGGTCCGGTTTCTCTGGGAATAATCACGGGAGATGATTCTGATTTTCCGGATGGTATTCAGACATTCCCTGGCTGAGTATCCTGATAATGCCGATCGTCTCTCTTCGGTGATGCGGTTCACGGAATCTTCACCCGGGAGAGGATTTCATCGATGATGTCTTCGGTTTGGATTCCGTCCGCTTCCGCTTCATAATTCAGGAGAATCCGGTGCCTGAGTACCGGATATGCCATCTCCCTGATGTCGTCGGGGATGACGTAAGGTCTCTTCTCCAGCAGGGCCTTTGCCTTTGCACATACAATCAGACTGATGGACGCCCGGGGGCGAGGCGCCGAATGCGATGTAGTCTTTTAAGGTCAGGCCGTATGTTTCCGGGTGCCTCGTTGCATCAATCATTTCGGCCGCATAGGTTTCCACAAGAGAATGGCAGTATATGGCACGTATGGCTGCCTGAATGTTCAGGATGTCATGCGTGTCAAGTATTGTCCGGGTGGCCAGTTGTTCCTGTCCGGTAAACCTTTGGATGATTTGGACCTCCTCGTCTTTTGACGGGTAGTCCATCAAAATCTTTAGCATAAACCGGTCGGTCTGTGCCTCGGGCAGGGGGGGGTAGGTGCCTTCCGACTCGATGGGGGGGTTTTGCGTTGCAAGCACAAAAAACGGCAGAGACAGGGGGGGATGACTGTCACCCTGAATGGTGACCTGTTTTTCCTGCATCGCTTCAAGCAGTGCGGACTGCACCTTCGGCGGTGCACGGTTTATTTCATCGGCGAGAACGATGTTTGAAAAGACCGGGCCCTTTACCGTCTCAAAGGCTGATTTCTCAAACCGGTATATCTTTGTCCCGGTAATGTCTGCCGGAAGAAGATCGGGGGGGGTGAACTGAAGCCGGGTATGGGTGCAGCCGGTGCAGTCGGAGAGGGTTTTCACGAGGAGTGTCTTTGCAATACCCGGCACCCCCTCCAAAAGCACATGCCCGCCTGCTGCAAAGGCAATAATCAACTCTCGTATTACCTGCTCCTGTCCGACAATGATTTTTTGAATCTCTGATTCCAGGAGGAGCAGTTTATCTGAATATATCGCTGCATCTGCATTCCTGCTGAGATCAGTATTATTGGCAGGCTGTATTGTATTGTTGAATTCTTCTGCACGAATATCTCTTTTGTATTTATCAGGCATTATACTCAGATATAGCATTTGATGTTAAATACTTATGAATTGATCACGCGTGTTTTGGCATAAAGTTCTCCTGTGTTAATAGAGTATATTTAACCTAAAATCCTGATAATAAATCAAAAAGTGAATGGATTTATATGTTGTCTGTGATACGTGAGATCACTGATTCACAGGAATCGGAAAAATGATGGTTCATCATTTTTAAATTAACCCGGGGTCGGATTTTTCCAAAGAAATCCGGCCAGATTTATTCCAAAGGGAATATTCAGGTGCAAATAATGCGTGTGGTTTTGGTGATCCGATCTGCCGGTGCACCGCGGTGACCGGTAATGCCCGATTAAATACCGACTGCTGAAAAGCCACGCGCTGATGATAAAACAGGAGACACATACATGAAAATATATCTTGCAATGGACGACACGGATAACCTGGAATCACGCGGCACAGGAAAACTTGCGAGGGCTACCGGGGCCGAGATCGCAACGCGATTTCCGGTTGATGGCATCTCCCGTCATCAGCTCTTTGTGCATGAGGATATCCCCCCCTTTACCTCGCACAACAGCTGTGCGGTGATTCATATCGAGGCACAGGAGCGGGCGGACAAGGAGTGGATCTTTGAGACCGCAAAGGAGTGCATGCTCAACGATTTTATCGAGGGAAGCGACCCCCCCGGTATTGCTGTTGCCTGTGCGGATGAGATCCTGCCTCCGCTGATTGCGTATGGCAGGGATGCACAGAAAATCGTTCTGAACCAGGAAAAGGCACGCACGATTGCCGCAAATCTCGGCATCCGGCTGGAGGGTCTGGGCGGTACCGAAGACGGCGTGATCGGCACGATGGCCGGTCTCGGTCTTGCACGGGGGGGCGGAAACGATGGCAGATACCTGCTCTGCGGGAAGATCCGGGATCTCTCGGGCCCTGCGGATGTTGAGACCCTGCTTGAAGCGGGCATTGATGCGGTCTACACTACTGACGGGCATCTGCTCAGAGACGGGCACATTATTATTGATGAAGGAAAATCCGCAAAGCCCTGCCCGGTTGACGGCAAGAAAATTCTGTTTGTCGAGCATGTTGACGGGCAGTACTATGCTGTAAAACGAGGATGACCGGTTCAGGCAGAGATACCAGACGGATCGGAATCGCGTGTGCGGTCCTGATCCTTTTTGCGGGATCCATGTTTGCATTACAGACCGCAGGTGAGGAATGGATCAAGGGAGTTAGTCCCGATTCCCTCACCCCCCCTCTTCTTGACACCGGGATGAAGGAGACCTTTTACCGGGATGATTTCAATTACGGCCCGCAGCAGTGGAGACCGTTTAAAAAGCCGCTGAATATATCGAACACGGTGCATGGCAATGATGGCTGGTATCTCATGTTCGTCAAAGCGAATGCAACCCCCCCCTACGGGGGCAATCCCGCCCTGCACCGGAGAGGAGATGTGCGGGTGAACTATTCTTTTACCGGTCTTGCCGGGACGGCGGCCTTTCATGTGATTGGGTTTGATACCACGGCAAAATGCAAAACCAACCGTCAGGACGGGTATGGTGCCTCATCGTATTATGTGCGGGGAACCTCTGCAGCGGGGAGCGGCAGCCCTGCCGCTGCACCGATGAAGGCATGGAATGATGTGGCCGTCCTGCCGCCGGGGGAGTATGACACCGACGAGGGGGGCTGCACCGTATTATTACCTGATTCATTTCGATCCGCTGTCCGGCGGGGGGGTGGACGCCCTTCACCTTACCGACCAACAGAATCACCTGAAAGGCGGGGGGGTCGTTGAGACCACGGAACAGTCGGGACAGTTTTACATCACCCATACCGGCGGCAGTCTGCTTGAGGATCTGCTGATTCTGGTCTGCGTGAATGAGATTCAGCCCGAAGAATTCAGGCTTGATATTGAGACCACATTTGTGAGGAGAGAGTAGGACGCATGCATCTTGAAAAGTATTTTTCCCTGAATGAAATCGCACTGATGTCCATCTGCGGTGCCATGATCTTTGTCATGAAGATTGCATTCAAAATTCCGGTGCATATTCCGGGGGGGCATTCCGGTATATTCTGGGTCATACCGATGATTATCGGCATATCGATTGTACGAAAGCCCGGTGCCGGTATCTATATCGGGCTGATATCGGGGCTTCTGGCCTCATTCTTCGGTATCGGCGCCCTTCATGTGTTTGATATCTTTAAGTATCTGGCAGTCGGGATTGCCGCGGATATATGCAGTATGCTGTTTGTCTACCGGTTTGATCTCATCGCCGTGGGGGTCATCACCGGTGCCGTTGCCAATGTCGTGAAGATGGTGGTCAGTTACTCGGTGGAGCTGCTGTTGGGAGTGCAGCCGTTTTTCATTATCATCGGTATCGGGGTGAGTTCATTTTCCCATATCCTGTTTGGCGGTCTGGGAGGGCTGATCTCGGTGTATATCATCCGCAGGCTGACCCGGGCAGGCGTGATTGGTGAAAAGGATGGATAATCCGCTGGTTACGGTGGATGCCCTTTCCTATACCTATCCTCGTTGCAGTCTGGAAAAGAAACGGCAGGCACTTTCCGGTATCAGTCTTGCTATCCGGGAGGGGGGAACGGGTTGTGATCACCGGGCCGAGCGGGTCCGGGGAAGTCCACGCTGATTCAGACCTTTGTCGGACTGATTCCCCATTCCGGAAAGGGCCGGATGGAGGGGGGGACGGTCACGGTCGACGGGCTGGATACGTCCGAAACATCGGTTGGGAATCTTTCCCGAACTGTCGGCTTTGTCTTTCAGGACCCGGATCATCAGATCGTGTCCAATGAAGTTGATTCAGAACTTGCGTTCGGCCCTGAACAGTCCGGTGTTGACGCTGATATCATTGAAAAGAGAATAACCCATGTTTCCGGGATGCTCTCCATGGAGCATCTGAGGGGGGGAAGGGAGGTGGCCGAACTTTCCTGGGGGGGTGAGAGACAGAAGGTTGCGATTGCATCGGTTTTAATGATGCAGCCGAAGGTCATTGTGCTGGACGAGCCTCTGTCCGGTCTGGATACGGGTTCTGCTGCTACTCTTCTCGACAGTCTTGCAACGATTGGCAGACGGTGGAATATTGCGGTTGTGATTGTTGAACACCGGCTGGATCTGCTGGTCGGGTTTATGGACCGAGTGGTGGTGATGAATGACGGCGGCATTGTGTATGACGGGGTGCTGCCGGAGAACCCTGCCGAAACGACGATCCCGCACCTGAAGGATATGGGTGATCTGCTGGATGCGGCCGGGACGTTTTCTCCGGAACCTTACGCCCCCGCCCGAAGGCGTATCTCCGATCCTTGAGGCGGTTGATGTTCACTATACCTATCCGCATCGTAAAACCCCCCCGGTGCTAAACGGGGGGGTGCATGCCGCTTTTTATCCGGGCGAGGTGGTCTTTATCTGCGGGCCGAACGGTTCGGGCAAGAGCACGTTTATCAAGCATCTGAACGGTCTTTTGCGGCCCGATGCCGGACGGGTGCTGGTTTCCGGTGAGGATATCGCAGAAAAGACGGTGGCGGAGACGGCGGGCCTGGTCTCTCTTGTGGGCCAGCATGCGGATTACCAGCTCTTTGAGGAGACTATTGAACGCGAGCTTGCGTTCGGCCCGCGGAATCTGGGGATGGATGAAGAAACAATCGACGCTTCGATTGACGAGATGATGCAGCTGATGGATATCCGTCATCTGGGACGAAAGGGGGGGCGGCCGCTGAAACTTTCGATGGGGGGGGAGAAGCAGCGGGTGACGATCGCAAGCCATCTGGTGATGGCGACCCCCCCGGTCATTGTGCTGGATGAGCCCACTCTTGGTCTGGATCAAATCCTGAAGGTTCAGCTGGCGAACCTGATTCGTGAATTAAAGAAGAGGGGGAAGACGGTGATTGTCGTTACCCATGATCAGGAGTTTGCCCGACTGTGCGCAGACCGATTTTTGTATTTTCAGGACGGATGTCTGGTTTCCTGAGGGATTTTTCTACTTTTTATTTCTTTATTTAAATATTCTGTCAATTCACCGTGCAAAATTATATATACTTTTATTCCAATGAAAATTTGTTAACAAATGATCTGAGTGAATGATTTGTAATTAATGAACAATCATTTATTTCATTTGTTGACGCTTTCCGTATGCCGGATGTGGCTGTACGTTTACGTCCGGCTCTGGGGGGAGTGAATTGTTTATGAAGAGTAATGAAAAAAGAAGAATGTTGGGCATTGTGACTGCATCTGCAGTCCTGTTAATGCTTGTGGTGTCTTTGACACCGGTTTCGGCAGCAGTTTTTCCAGACAACAACGAGACCATGATTAAAATGGCGAACGGGGCATTTTATAACTCAAGTGGCGATGACTATTATTTCAAATTCACAAAAGCCGGTGGAGGTCTTAATGCCATTCATATCGCAGACAGTCCAGCATCAGAAGATCGATATGGAGGAGTTTATACGAATAAGGGTACTTCAGGAACTTTCTACATCTCGGATACCAGCAAGGATCCGGGTTGCAGCGATTCCGCGATTCTGATGTTCGGGGGTTTCGTCCGATGTCAATACAACAAATCTTGAACTGAATGTCAATGCGTCAGGATACAACTGGACACTTACGCCTACCATTATGTACCCGGATTCAGTTACCTACTACGATGAAGTTGAGATCGGAACATTTGATGAATCTGATTTCCTGGATATAGGTGGATCTGATATTGAATCCTACTGGCGACCGTACTTTGATGAGGATTATCCTATGTATGATGGCCAGGGTAATCTGGATACATACAAAGTAATGTTCATCGACCTTTCGCTTGGCACGCTCAAGTACAATTCGAGCCTGAATTACAACGGTTCGATAAAAGTTGACTATGACATAAATGGCTTTATTGAAGATGACTATGCTTTGTTTGATATCTATACATGGTGCAACCAGTCCAAACAGGGACAGGGAGTATCATGGACAAACAAAGTGATAGGCACAAACAGCAGCAGCTGGACAATTGGTTTTTAATTATAACACCATTTTTTGTTCAAAAGATTATCAATTTCTGGCCATAGTAATGATCCCATATCTGAAAGATATGGGCAATTTATTAGATCGGGTGAGATACCGCTTTTTATCCGGGTGAGTTTGTCTTCATTTGCGGACCGAACGGTTTTGGGAAGAGCGCATTTATTTAGGATCTGAACTGTCTGTTACAGCCTGGTATCGGGTGCGTGCTTGTTTCAGGTGAGGATATCGTAGGAGAGGTTATTGTCATTACTCATGATCAGGAGTTTGCATGACTCTGCGCAGGTGGGTTCCTAGATTATCAAGGTGAGTCTCCGCTGTCCTGAACTAATTGATATTGTTTTCGTATTGTATTTTAAAAATGCTGTGAATAATTACAATCTTTTTTTGTTCAGACGCATTCCCGTTGTTTTTTAGAAATTTGATCGAATATTTTGAATTTATTTCAATTCACTGTATTGTCGGGATCTCATTTCGCAATATTTAAGTTAGATGTTTGTGACATGATCAATTGTAAATTATAAATCAATTTGGATTAAATTGATTAAATTAAACTATTTGACTTATGGTGCTGAAAATATGAACACTCGAATTCCTGATTTAATAAAAGCAGGCGTAGTGGCAATATTATTCCTCTGTATTGCCGCGTCTCCTGTTTTCGGAGCGGACGTTTCCGAAAATGGCAGTTTTTCTGACGAGCAACCGATGTTGCCTGAGATTATTTCCATTGGTGTTACCCCGGGAACCGCTGACATTCCCATCGGTGGGACACAGCAGTTCACGGCGGTTGCATGTGATGCTTCCGGACAGACAATTCCAGATACGGAATTTGTCTGGGAGAGCGGCAATGAAACCGTCGGCACGGTGGATGGCAGCGGCCTTTTCACCGCCCTCTCGGAGGGAGCGGTGACGATAAGCGCAGTGAATGGTGATGTTTCCGGCACCTGCAATGTGACAGTGACCGAAATCTCTGATCCGGAATCATCAGAAGAAGGTATTCCGGATGAGGAAATCATGTCTGAAGTTTCACTGATTGAGATCACCCCCGGTAATGTCGACCTCTTTGTGAGCGAAATCCAGCTCTTTACCGCAGCGGCCTATGATGGATCCGGCTCTGAACTCTCCGGTACAGCAATTGTCTGGGAGATTAGCGATGAAACGATTGGCACGGTAGACAACAGCGGTCTTTTCACTGCGGTTTCACCCGGAACAGTAGCGGTCAGTGCCTATAGTGGAAACATATCGGCAAGCTCGATCATAACCGTGTCAGAAGCTGAAGTGCCAACGGTCACCCCCCCTGAACCCACACCGGGATCAATTGCGGCAGTTATGGCATCCGTTACCTCATTCGACGGCGGAATAATCCCTGCGGTTGATGATGTTTATCTCAAAGTTGCAAATGATGACGGTGCAAGATTTAATGATTTTGGCAACGACACATTCCATATCCTCTGGACTGGCGGCGGTGTGAATGCAGTCCACATTTCGGATAGCCCAAGTGGAGAAGGAGAAGTAACCAATACAAATTCCCAGTCCGGGACATTTTATGTGACTGAGACCGGAGGACGTGGTTATCATGATGAGGTATTCCTCTGTGTTGCAGTAAACGGAACGATTCCCGATAATTTCAAATTACATATCCTGGCTGACGGATATCAGTGGGTGCCAAATCCAATACCTCATATGCCTCCTGTCTCTGGTACAGCACATTACGAACCAGTGACACTTGATGAATGGTTCGAAAAAGACGATCTAATGTATGGACCGCAGAACTGGCGTCCAGCTGTAGGTACACAGTATCCGCTATTTGCCGGCCAGGATATGAGCGATACCTCAAACACATTCAGGATGATGTTTATCGATCTCAACGGTGGAATTCTTTCAGCTCATTCTCTTAGAGTCCAGTATGAGATTGAGAACCTGAACACCATGGCCAGTTTCAATGTGTATGCGTACACTAAGAACGAAGAGAAAACTACTGGTATCTTTCACAACATCACTTCCTGGACAAATAATGTGGTGTTAAATGGGTGGAGTGTGTCTGGAGTCCCCCCCCTGCCTGATGCTGCATCGATTACGATTTCACCAGCCTCTGCGGAAGTACCGAAAAACGGAAAACAACAGTTTTTTGCAACGGCATATGGTGCAGACGGAAATGAAATCAACGGTGCACCGATCACATGGTCCAGCAGTGACGAAAGTATCGGCACAATCGACAGCGATGGTCTCTTTACACCCACATCCGAAGGTTCGACAATTATTACGGCCAACGCGGCAAGCGGTGTTTCGCAGACCGCAGTGGTGAATGTTATTGCCGCCGTTGAAAGGGTTTTAACTGAGATCACCCTTGACCCGTCAGAAGTTGTGATGTACACCGACCAGATAGGGAACCGGACGTTCAACGCGACTGGATATGACCAGTTCAGTGATGAGATCACTCCTTTGACATTTACATGGTCGAGCACCGTCCCAGCAGTTGGGTCAATTGACCAAACCGGTTTCTTTACCGGCAAAACAGAGGGAATGACCATAATTTCTGCTACAAACGGCAGTGTATCACAGACCGCAATGGTTGAGATAAAGCAGCATCCTGACTGGAATGTAACTCTTATCGGGGCGATCAACAGGACGCTGAACAGGACAGACATCATCGATCTTTCTTCAGGTGGTATGGCATCGAATACCGACAACGGGGACATATTCTGGGAGGGTGTCAATCTCACAGCAGTTCTCGGGCTTGTCGATGATGATGATCCTACAAACTTCAATGAAGAATTGGCTTTACGGGAGTATACGATCTCGCTAAAAGGAAAAAAAGCAGGAATTGATAAGGAAATCAATATAATCAGTACAGATTTGCTCGACCCTGACAAGGACATTATTCTTGCATATAAAATGAATGGCTATGAAATTCCTGAAGAACTAGAGGGCAGGAACTACTGGCCGCTTAAATTGACCGGTTCTGGTATTGTATATAGTGGTAAAAACCTTGAGGAAATATCTGAGATTTCAATAACCTTTGGTCCGGATGTCAATGCTATAGTCATAACCCCCCCTAGTGATGTGGATCTGTGGACAGGAGATGAGCCAGTGCAATTTTCTGCAGAGGCGTATGATAGAGCGGGCATAAAACTCAGTGACATAAGCTTTACCTGGGCATCAGGCGATGAATCTGTAGGTACAGTCGATGAGAGTGGTTTCTTTTCACCTCTTGGCGATGGTGAAACGGAAGTAAGTGCTTATGCATGGGGAATT
Organism: Methanogenium cariaci JCM 10550; assembly: GCF_001315945.1. Lineage (GTDB taxonomy): Archaea > Halobacteriota > Methanomicrobia > Methanomicrobiales > Methanomicrobiaceae > Methanogenium > Methanogenium cariaci. Next base: position 92,984 of record NZ_BBBG01000006.1, read on the forward strand.
ACAGCAAATGCAAATGTCACCGTTAGAACACCAGGTACTGAACCTGTTACACGGTATGTTGATGGAACCGGAGTGGGGGGATTTCCTGACAATTCAGGATGCAGTTGATTACGCATATGATAATGATGTTATTGTTGTCAGGGACGGAACATATCGTGAGAAAGTTGTTGTGGATCGCCCTATGACAATTATATCAGCCAATGGGCCGGATAATACCATTGTATCTCCTGAACCTTATGCAAAGACCAAAGTCCCCCCCGTTTTCACCGTCACTTCTGATCATGTGACAATCAGTGGTCTTGGCATTGAGAATGCCTATGATTATCATGGCATTGATTTATCTGGCTATAATTATTGCGTTGTTGAGAATAACATCATCAATAATACGATTCGTGCATCAAGTTGCAAAGCATCTGGCGTTGCTATGGAGTCCAGCAATTACACGGTGGTGAAAAACAATACAATTTATTCTCAGAGATACGGAATCATGGTCAGTACTGCGTCACCTGGCATCATTGAGTGCAATACAATATCAAGCGACGTAAAATATTCGATAGGAGCGGTGATCTCGTCTAATTCCGACAATTTCACAATAAACGGAAACACGATTGATATGGTAACCACCTCCAAAGTCTATGCATTGATGCTTAATACTGAAGTAAATGATATACACGTAGAAGGTAATACATTCTCTGGAGGAATTGATACTGTATATCTGTATAAGGCCCAGAATGTGACATTTTTGAAAAACCAGATCATCGGGGGGGGCAATTATAAGCTCCACATGAAAAAGTCGAATAATGTTACAGTTTTGGATAATGAGATCAGTGGTGCCGAGCGATATGGGTTATATACTACTAATTGCTACAATCTTGATGTGCAGAAAAATAATATAACCGGAACCGGACGTTCTGCACTGTATTTGACTTATTCAAGCTATAATATTGTGATGAATAATCTTATTGATTCCCAGTCCAGTAATGGTTTATTCTATAAGGCAACGCCAGGTTCGCTTAATTCGACCTCACCTGTTTCATACACATATATGAACGAGACATTTACCGGCTTCATTGGAAATTACTACAGTACCTACACTGGTCTTGATATAGACGGAGATGGTGTTGGTGATACACCGTATATTGAAGATGATATGCAATATTACCACCCCTCGTCTCCCCGATAGAAAACTACGTGATCCTTGAAGCAACGAGCATCAACGTCACTCCGCCCACCACAATCCTTGAAGTCGGTGAGAGCATGAACTTCACCACAGAGATCATCGACCAGCGGGGGGGCGAAATTCTCTCCAGCGCTGTTCCTGTGTGGTCAAGCAGCAATCCGGCGGTCGGTGCTGTGGACGCAACCACCGGCTGCTTTGAAGCACTGTCTCCCGGAGATGTGATCATCACCGCGACCTGCGGCGACTGCACTGGCAGTGCGGATGTCACCGTTGTAAAGATGACGAAGAAAACTGAGACTACCTTGTTTAATCTGGCAAACTGCACGTTCAGTGATGATGGGAACGGTGGACTTTCCGTATCTGTCAACGCCAGTGCTGCAACTCTCGGGAACAACTCGATTTTCATGCAGGGCAACGGGTTCAACCTGGCCATTCTGACCCCCCCATCGCCACCGGTCACAGCAGGCGGCCGAATAACCGGAGACGTTGACGAAGTGATACTCGAGACCACTCCGATCACTGCCGACCTCCAGAGTCCGGGTAATGTTTCGGCCAGTATCAGCGCCAATCTTACCGGGCTTCCGACAGGGGGGGCAGGGATCACGACCACCATTACTCAGACCATATCGAACGATACTCAGTCCGCCTTCCAGATCGCCGCCACGGCGGACGGCCTGAACCTGGACGCGGTTGCCTACACGATGAATATCGTGAAAACGAATCTCACCAACGGAGAGGACATCTCCGATGCCGCAATCCGTATGTCCGTCAGCCCGGCATGGGTGGCTGCCAACGGTGGGTATGATGCAATAACGATCATCCGCTTTGCTGAAGACGGGACAAAGGAAGTCCTTGACACCGAATATCTCGGATTCGACGGCGAACTGGATCAGTTCGAGGCATTCTCCCCCCAATGGATTATCCATCTTTGGGCTCTCGGCTACCAGCGTGATCCCTGCTCCCCAGCCTGGATTCCCTTCCTCTTCATCCGGCGGCAGCGGCGGAGCATCCGGCTCCATTGCCACGGCACGCTGTGATGGCATCCATGCCGGAGAGATGGGCACTTTCATTCTGGACAAGACCGCGATCACCGAAGTCGATGTCAAGGCAGGCATGAACATTCCGTCCATGATGCTGACCGCAGAAAAGATCTCAGCACCATCGAAGATTGCCGCCGCACCGGCCGAGGTCTACCAGTACATCGAGATCACCTCTTACCTCGCACCCAAAGACAGCATGGAGATGGCAACGCTGAGATTCAGTGTTGACACGGACTGGCTTGACTCCCTCGGCGCTACTGCATCGGATGTGAAGATGTACCGCTATGACGAAGAAACCGGAGACTGGGCAGTGCTCTCAACGGTTGCCGATGGCAAGGGTGCTTCGTGCTGTAACTTCTTTGCAGACACGCCTTCATTCAGTCTCTTTGCAATCACGGCAGAAAAGGGAACGGCATCTCCGGTATCCGGAGAACCTGCCGATCTTCCCCAGCCAACTGCTGCCAGCACAGACGCTCCGGGAACTGCACAGCCAACACCAACGGATGCACAGACACCGGTACAGACAAACGCTGATAATTCCGCATTTGTGATCATCGTCGTTATTGCGATCATCGCAGCCTGTGCTGGCGCTTACTGGTGGAACAAATCCGGGAAAAAATAGATTATTCTCCTTTTTTTAAACCGCATGCTACGCCGGTCTGCGCTGGTTCTCCGGCGTAACGGAGTCTCAGCGTAACGGGCACACAAATATTAACTTAATTATGTTAACTAATGGGGGGGGTGGCAACCATTTTCTTTTCTGAAAGACGAATATTACTGAACATAATTATGTCGGGTGCGAAAGGGCGAAAGAAAAAGAAGGGGGATCGTATACATTCCCGGGGACTCGCTGATCCATTCCCTTGACCCACGTACAAAGTTACTTCTCCTCATAGTATTCAGCATCATGTCATTTCTGACCATGAATCTGCTGGTCATGTCTCTGATATTCGCCTGTATCATGGCCCTTGCCTATACATCCGGGTTGTTCAGGAAGTGGATGCATTCGCTCAGGCTGGTCATCCCCCCCTCATTCTCTTTGTCTTTATTATTGACCTGTTCTTTAGCTACGAACATTCGGGCATTGAATTATTTTCCGCACAGATTGGGTTTATCCACGCGTATGCGACGGAAGGGAGTCTGTATTTCTCCATCTCCATGGTGATTCGTCTTTTAATTATTGCGGGTTTCTCATTTCTGTTTATCATGACGACGCGCTACAGCGATTTTGTCAAGAGCCTTCAGCGTATGAGAGTGCCGCATGTCATCTCTTTTTCCCTGGGGTATGCTCTTTCATCAACGACCACCCTCTCGCGGGACGCAAACAATGTCATTGATGCACAGAAGTCACGTGGACTGGAGTTTGACCGGGGTTCACCCATCAAAAAGATGGATAAACTCCTCTCGTTATTCATTCCGATGACTGTGATCATGCTGAACCGATCCAGTCAGGTCTCGGATGCCATGCAATGCCGGGGGGGCTATGGGAATGCGAAAAGACCCAGTCTGTATCGTGCCCCCCCCGCTCTGGGGACGGATGATGTTCAGGTACTGGTGGTACTTGTCCTCTTCTTAATTCTGGTACTTACTCTGATTCATTTTGTATTCATCTAAGGTGTCTTGTATGAAAAACAATGGAAAGATCAAAAAAGGACTCGGCAGAACCCTCGTGGCCATGTTGATCGTACTGGCTGCATTCCAGTGTGTCTCTGCTGCGGATATGCCCTCCAACCCGATTGCCGGGCCGATGCATGTAAACATCAATACTGCAAATGCGGGTGGATATTACATTAAATTCGATGGAGGCGGGTTAAACGCGCTGCATATGACAACGAGCACATCGGATCGGTATGGTCAGCTGACCACCACCTCCATGAAAAGCGGGACGTTTTATATCTCGGATACCGGGGGGGGAAGAGGTTTTTTCAATAACGTACTGCTGATGGTTGCAGTCAGAAAACCTGTGGAAGGGGGGGAGGAACCGATTCCTGATGATTTCAGGATAAAACTCCGGTCCAGTGGGTATAACTGGGTTCCAACGGGTGTTTTAAATCAGCCTCCGGTAGCAGAAGATCTGGAGTACATCTCCGGTGCGATTGATCAGACGTTTCCCGCATCATCCTGTGCTATGGACCGCAGAAATGGAAACCTGCCGGGAATAACGACCCGATGAACTATCCGATATACGGGGGGGATCAGGATATGATGGATGATGAAGCGTTCTATATCTACTTCGTTGATTTAAAAGTCGGAGAACTGGGCGAGAACACCGTGATTCCGGGCCTTATTGACAACGGAATGGTGAAGGTTGAATACACCATCGAAAACCTGAACTCCGGTCTGGTGGCATTTAACACCTATGGCTGGTGCGCTGAGAATCAGGCGAATCAGGGTGAGGGAGTTTCATGGACGAACCGTATTGTGGGCGAGGGCGCCAGCGGGGTATGTCGTGGATATTGTTGGTGAAGGCGGGGGGGGAGAAGGGGGGGGCTCATCCGGGAAGATATCCTACGACTCTGATGACTCATCCCATCCCCCCCCGGAGAGTGGAGACCGCAGGTTGGAAACCTCAACATCACATCAGTTCCTGCAGGAGCAAAAATTTACCTCGACGGTGTCTACTCCGGACAGGAGACAAACAGCTCTTTTGTTGATTTTCCTGCCGGTGAATACCGGGTTTATCTTGAATGTGACGAGTATGAGGTCACTGAATCTAAGAATGTCAGAGTAAAAAGCGGGTATGTTACGGAAAAGAATTTTAACCTGACAAAGGGTTCCGGCTCATGCTTTGTATCGTCAGTGCCTGCAGGTGCGGATATTTTTGTAGACGATACTGACACGCTCTGGCATACCGACTCCCTCATAACCGGAATAGAATCGGGAACACATACTATCACGGCATATAAGGACGGGTATCAGCCGGAATCTGCAGACGTAACCATACGTATGGGTGAACAGTCTGAAATTTCCTTTGTATTCGGCGGGAACAAAACAGATGCATATTCTCCGGCTTCATCCGGTATGGGTGATGGAAAACCGGATCCCCTGCCTTCTGAGACAGAAGTGACCAAAGAAAAAATCGGAGAGGATATGCCTGAAGCAGATGGCGGAATCGTAGGGTATATTTTTGATATCTTTGCCGGTATCTTCTCCGGTGCACCTGAGGCATCGGATTCCCTTCCGGTAGTTACCACCAATGCGTCAGCACCGGTAGCACCGCCGGAAGCAACAGTCGCAGGTCCGGATCCTTCTGGGTATGATGCTCTCCCGGATGAAACGACCGAGAATTCCGGCATCAATGATGCAGAAGCGGGCACCGGGGGGGGACTTTATGTGACCTCCTATCCGGACAATCTCCCGATTACTCTTGATGGGGGGGTAAAGACCGATAAGAAAACCCCTCAATATTTTTGCGGTCTGAAAGATGGTTTCCATAAAGTGATGGTAAGCATGGTAAGCGACAGTTCCGAACCCGCGAAGATGGCACAGAAGACGGTCCGTGTCTTTTCCGGGGGGGACGATTCCCGTATAAAACTTGAACCGGGAGTATTCTCACCGAAAGTCTCTGTTACCGTTCAGTCAAAGGATTTCAGAGATTGTGTATTTATGATTGAAGGTGAATCTCCTGAATATACCTTCCCATCAACCGTGTCTGTTGAAAAGAGCGGTACCTACCTCACCGTAGTAAAAGACGGGACATTTTATACCTTTAATGCGGGACATCAGGAGGAGAATTCCGTATTAAATATTCAGTGTCCTAATGCCAAAGAAAACACCGGGACAATTAGCATCACGAGCAGCCCTGCCGGTGCCGCCGTCTCGGTTGACGGATACCGGACTGATCTCATTACCCCCCCTGCACGGTAGACAATGTAACGGAAGGCAATCATATCCTGAAGGTGTCGAAGGGAGGATATTATCCGGAAGAGAAAGAGATCCGGTTTGTAAATACCGGTCAGTCGGATAATTCGGATTTCAGTTTTGTCCTGAAAGAATATCCCTATGGGAGTCTTCGTATTGATAGCACCCCTTCCGACAGTATGATCTATCTGAAGGGAAGATATACCGGAGTTACCACTCCGCATGAATTTGAATATCTGCCGATAGGCAGTTATGATGTTGCGGTGGTGTACAACCGGACCGTGTATAAGGAAGATATTGTAACCGTTGCACCCCTGGATAAATCCGGTGTTACTCTGTATAATGTAACACTGGAGATGTGATTGGAATCAATGAACCATTCCCTTTTTTGCATATCTCCGGTATTTCCTGGCACAGTCAGTGAGGGATATTCCTGTTCTTCCCGTTTTAAAATCGGCAGGATATAAACAGAAAATCTCTGCTTGTTCTCTCTTTGCCGGGGGAGTTTTCAAAGTAAAGTTTATAGAAATCATCTGATACTTTTTGAAGTGATGTCAAAAGATTAATAATAATGTCCGTAATACATTTAGCATGGTTCGTAGTAAAAATGTATTATTTATGGCTATTTTTGCCACAATTATTGTTACATTCGTATCAGGATGTACTGGGACTGCTGAGGAACATTCTGTTTTGCCTGGGGGAAACCGTTGCCGGAGGTTCAGTTATCGTCACCGACATGATCGGGCGTGAGGTTGAAATTCCTGCCTCGGTAAATTCCGTTGTCCCTATTGCACAGGGATCAACACGGGTGTTCTCCTATCTTGGTGCCACAGATCTTATTGCTGGCATCAGCAATACTGAGAATAAATCATTCTCAAAGTACGCATATCTTGCGGCACACCCGGAATTAAAAGCTCTCCCCCCCATCGTTGATGCCGGAGGTGCAGGAGATCCGTATTTTGAGGAAATTTTGAAGATATCCCCCCCTGATCTGATTGTTGCATCCTACATCGATGTGAAAAATGCTGATCATATTCAGGAGAAGATCGGAATTCCGGTTGTGGTGATCCAGCCCGGCGTCGGCAGGATCGGATTTATGGATTACAATGACGACACCAATGACCTCTATACCTCCCTTGATCTGATTGCTTCAATAATCGGAAAGGAAGAGAGGGCAGCAGAGCTGAAATCATACATAAAAGGTATTCTTGGTGATCTAAATGAGAGAACATCAGATATATCGGATGATGAGAAGGTCCCTGTTTATGTAGGGGGGGCCTTTCAAAACAGGGAGCCTTTGGTCTTTCATCAACACAGGTCAAGTATCCGCCGTTTGTATGGGCAAATGCCGATAATGTTGCATCAGGAGTTAAATCAGTATCAAATACCATGGAGATCAGCAAAGAACAGATCATCGACTGGAACCCTTCCGTATTATTTGTTGATCTCTTAAATGTCGGTGTCACAAAAGAGGATCTTAAAAGTGGCCTCTATAATGACATCGATGCGGTAAAAAACGGAGATATTTATGGGGGGGTACTGCCATATCCGGGATATGGCCTTAATCACGAGATGGTTTTCGCAGACAGTTATTATATTGGTTCTGTCCTTTATCCGGATCGTTTCGCCGATATAGATGTAAAATCAAAGACAGATGAAATAACAAAGGAATTTAATGGAAAAGGTGTCTATGGAGTGATCACCAAAAAGACCGGAGGTTTTGAAAAGATTGAGTATTGAGTTATTTAACTTCCCCCCCATTTTTTTGCTGGAATATTTCGTTTTTCCCGTTCTGTTCGCTCTCGATTGCTGCTATCACTCCGGCATACTAATCATTCTGTTTGGATGAGTGTTTGGATGAGTACAGGACGGCTTACCTTTTTATAATAAAAATGCCATTGTGCTTCCTGTTGATGAGGTATGCCGAGCGATTATTTTGAAATGATGCTGCGTTCCCTGAACCTGACGGCAGAAGAACGGGAGATGATAGTAGAGAAGAGAAAGGAGCAGTGTATCTGTGACATCTGCCGACGTTTGAGGCCTGCAGGGGGGGGAGGCGGAAGGAAACGAAGGATTTGCCTTCTGTACGCTGGGGGGGACGAGTCCCTGTATTGAAACAGAGGTTGAATGCCTCTGCTCTACCTGTCCACTGTCACGTGAGATGGGCCTTGCGTATTCGTATTACTGCACCCGGGGGGGTTCTGAGACGCAGCAGAAGATCAGGGATATTATTGGGGTGAAGTGACTGAGCTGATGTGCAGAGCAACCATTGTGGATTTTCATGGGAAAGAGGAGATGACGTACAGTAGTGTGAGTCTTGTCGGAAATGGGAAATACACCGGTGAGTTCTCTCAACTGGAAGCGGAGAATATGGGTGTGGCCAGTCTATTCTCCATTTTGCCATCTATACGCACCGTGGGAGATGGTTTTGTTAGAATATGATACATACTCCAGAGTATATGCCGTCTCTTTCTGCAGGAGATAATGGGTATAAATCAGAATTAGGGTTGTTTATCCAACACTTCCTCGATTGTCGAAACATAAATTGATGAATCTTTGATACTGCCGCGTTCTGCAAGTGCCGACCTGACATCCCTGAGGATGGATTCCATCAGAATTTCTGCATCACACTGCTGGTCAGTGTCTACTTCAATGAATCCGGTGAGTGTTGCGCTGAATGTTTTCATACTATGTTCTGCCTTATTGGGATGTTGCATCTCTTCCGGCATCAAATAGCTGTTTCCGACAAAAACGGTCTTGGCTATCCCTTCATGATGGCGGTGGTGTATTTTGCCCCGGTTGATGCACCCTGTTATCCCACCACGGCATCCCCTGACCTGCGGGGGGGAATTATGTTCATCGGAGATTCAATGGGGGGGAGGTGCAGGGATAAGTAGCAGCCTCAGAAATTTGTGATGGTTACCCTTTTTGGTGCTCCCGGATCAATACACAATATCAGGAGGAAGATGAGTCCCATGCCGGAAGAAAACCCTTCAGAGATGATATACCTGAATAATGCCGCAACGAGCTGGCCGAAGCCACCGGGGGTTCGTGCTGCTCTGGGTGATTCCCTTGCCCGTCCGGTCTTTGGGTCCGGGCGGACGGCAGGGAGTCAGGGAGACGATTTTGTGACACAGGCACGCGAGGCACTTACCCGGTTTTTTAATGCGGGCCCGGAGGAGAACTGGATATGTACGCATAACGCGACCGATTCTCTCAATATGCTCATCCACGGATTTCTCGCCGGGGGGGTGGAGGGGGGGCCCTGTCATGTGATCACAACTGCACTGGACCATAATTCCGTGCTGCGGCCGCTTTATGAACAGGAAAAACAAGGGCGTATCAGCCTGACCGTTGTCCCGTTCGAGAACGCCATCGTCTCCCCCCCCGACGCTGTCCTGAATGCAATCCGGCTGGATACCCGACTCATGGTCATGAGTCACGGAAGTAATGTCCTCGGTTCTGTGCAGGATATTCAGGCGATCGGAGAGATACTCCATGAACATGGGGTGTATTTCATCGTCGACGGGGCACAGACCGCGGGGCATATCCCGGTGGACCTCGGGAAACTCCCGGTGGATGCCTATGTCTTTACCGGGCACAAGGGCCTCTTTGGTGTACCGGGCACGGGGGGGGATTTTACCTCCGCGACCCCGGACCGGGTGACGCCAATGCGCTTTGGCGGAACCGGGACAGACTCCTTTTCCCTTTTCCAGCCACAGGAGATGCCGGAGAAATTTGAAGTGGGTACACCGAACTATCCCGGCCTTGCGGCGCTTGCGGCAGGCATTGCCTTTGTCGGTTCAGCAGGGACGAATGCCATCGCCGCAAAGGCGGAGCGGCAGACTGCATATATCATACAGGAACTCGCAAAAGAGTCCAACATGATCATCTATAATATGACTCCCCCCCATCTGCCTATCGTTGCATTCAACATTGCGGGAATGGAGAACGACGACGTGGGGGGGTTCATTCTGGCCCGTGCCTATGGTGTGATCTCCCGGATCGGGTTACACTGTGCCCCCCCCTGGTGCATCAGACACTCAACGGGGGGGGAACGGCTGTGTACGGCTCAGTCTCTCCTGGTTTACCACCGATGAGGAATGCAGGGCGGCGGCAAATGCGATACGGGAGGTGGCAGCGAATGCGCATTCTGCGCTCAGTCAGGCATAAATCCTGTGCGGATGGTTCCCGGATGAAGGAGTTTCTCCTCAGTGAACCGGTGACCGAGGATTTCTTTCTTTTTCTCAGGGATTTCGGACGCGTGGAGCGTCTTGCAAACGTCGGTGCCGGGTTTTATAAATTTGAGAAGACGGATTTCTTCTCGATCAAGGGTCTTGCCGGGGATACGACAGTTGAGGTGAGGTTCAGGCGGGAGGTGATGGATATCACGGTGGACTTCCTCTACGCCCTCTTTCATTTCTACCGGGACGGGAAACCGGATATCGATACGCTGAAACGGCGGGAGGCCGGTGTGGAAAGGCGGGTGAAGGAGTGCCTCTACGGGAAATGAATACCGTACGGGGGGGGTTCGCATCTTCGTGTTTTTCCTTTTCAGCAGGTTTATTCACCCGGCAAACCCACTTCTGATAAATGCAGAGCCAGATCACATGGGGGGGGATACTGTTCCTTGCGGCGGGCCTTGTGCTCACGCTCATCTCGGTAACAGTCATCCCGCTCTTTTTCCTCTTCTATGGAATTCCGTTGCTCGTCATCGGTGTCGCGCTCATCATCTTTCGGAGGAGGGAGGAGATCATCGAAGAGGCTGCAGACAGAGGATATAAGGAATGATCATCACTACAACAGAACAGGTGCCTGGACATGAATACGAAATTCTTGGCATCGTCTCAGGAAACACGGTTCGTGCAAAGCACCTCGGCAAGGATATCATGTCAGGACTGAAGAGCATGGTCGGCGGTGAACTCCAGGAGTACACAGACATGCTCTCCGATGCCCGCAAGGAATCAATTAACCGGATGATAAACGATGCAAAACGAATAGAGGCCGACGCTGTCGTAAATGTCCGGTTCACTACATCCCAGACGACAGCCGGAGCAGCCGAGCTGCTGGCGTACGGGACCGCGGTGAAGCTGATCCGGTAACTCTGGCTCTTCGCTTTTTTCAGGTATCATTTTCACCTATTTTCTGAAATCTTCATGAGGATACAGGGATGGCGTCTGCCGGATCTGAAGTCCCGGAAGGGGGGGGTGCAGCAGAGATCCGGACACCACAATGAATATCCGTATCGAATGCTGGATTTCCCTTTGTGCCCTCTCACCAACCTTTATCATCTGATTTGAAGCATTACTTCAGGTAAATTTCATAACTGATTCTTTTATTCTGAACATATTTTGGTGACGCTACAATGCATACAGGAACACAACATATTACATTTTCAGATTCCGGCAGGGGCGCTGTCCGGCATGCCCTGAAGAATACCGAATGCACGGTTATTTCGCTCCCAGACGACCTGGGGGTCGGTCCCATCCACCCGTATGACAGTGCAACGAGAATTGATTTTTTCAGCGGGCTGTGTCCGGGAGGTGAATTTGCCGAATATGCAGATGAAATGAAGATATTATCTGACGCATTCTGGGAATCAGTATCGGAACCCTATGAGAAGAAAGTGGTCTGGTTTTCACGGCGTTCCACGATGGAATATGCAGGATTTCTGGAATTTTTGTCATGTCAGGATGATCTGTCCCGGATTGAAGTTGTCGACCTGACGGATGGAATCACCGGTGAGGGTGCAGAGATGTATGGCGGAAAGCCCTACCGAATTGTCACGGATGCAATCGGTGCGATGAAACCGGAATGGATTGTTGCTGCACTCGGCACATCCCGACCTCTGCGCGAGGATGAAATTGTATACTATCATGCCGTGTGGGCGAGACTGCAGGATGAAAATGCCAATCTCAGGACACTATGGAGGGGGGGGCAGCTGTATTCAGCTGAGGAGGATCTCTATGATGATTCTATCTGCGGTCTTGTTCCTGGAGAATGGAGATCTGCCGCACGGGTTGTTGGCGAAGCACTTGGAAAGTTAAGCGACGAATACCATCAGACCGGTGACCTCTACCTATACAGCAGATTACTGTATTTGGTGGATATGGGAACGATCACGTGCAGGGGGGGACAAAAAGGCAATGCGTCTTCTCGAAGTGAAACAGAATCCTCGTTAATCCGTTGATACTCTCTCTGAGAGGTTCTGTTCCAATCATCTCCGTGGACGGAATGGCCGCAGGGTGGCGGACGAAATAGGGCATGTGACGGGGGGGAATGCCATGTTATGTGCTATTGCATCAACATAGTGCATGTAGATATGGAGTCCGTTGCCGACATCCCCAAGAGAGACCGCTGCAAGATGGATGCTGATCGCATTCAGCGGTTCTTTGTCCGTCCCTTCTTTTTGAGTCTGACCATCGGCATCCCGTTCTGTGTCTTCAAGTTGCTCTTTGGTATCACGGCGGTTCGCATCGGTATGGACACATCGCCTAGCCTTGTCGGATTCGGCTGGCTCGTTATTGGGTGGGCAATCGCCGACCTTCTAATGAACATCGGCAGGAGCATTCTCGACCTCGCCGGGCGGCCCGCATTCTTTGACTACTGCACGATTGCACAGGCTGGTCGTATCATGGGGCGGCCACTTGTCTTTCTTGCGTTTGACACCTTTCTCTCCTTTGCTATCATCTGTTTTATGCTTTGGTCCGGGTGGATTACTGAGCTTTCCAGAGGTGAGGGCTATCTCTGGTATGCTGCCACCACCCTGAACCTGATCAGCCTATCGATGGTATCTCTCTATAATGAGGTGAGAAGGGATGGGTGAGGTCATGGTTGGGATGAAGCAGAAATCACCTGAGTATTTAGCACAGGTATGGTTCACAATCAGTGTCTAAGCATAGCGTTTATTGAATCAATGCATTTTCATTTATTAGATAAATTTATGCCTTGTGTCGACCATAGGATCCTGCAGTATTTATTATGTGGTCATTTTCTAAAAGAAAAGTTTTGCATTTTCGATCTTCGCAGATAATGCCCATCCGGTGATTATTGAACGTCTTTTCGGAGAGGTTCCATGGTCCGGTGCCCCCCCATCCGGATGGTGGCTGTGTACTGGATAATCGGTCGAATACATCAGGTCAGAATGAGGTGATGTGATGAAGGAAAAATTAAAATTATTAATCGAAGCATATCAGGGGTATTTTGTTGAGCGGGAAGATGAAATCAGGGGGGGTGCATTTCTGGCAATTCTTGCCAATGAAAACCTGCTCTTTCTCGGTCCACCGGGGACGGGGAAGACATATCTGGCACAGAACATATGCGGCAGCATCAGTGGTGCTGAATTTTTTTATTACCTTCTGACGCACGTTACCACATCTGAAGAACTCTTTGGGCCGTTGTCACCGAAAGCGCTTGAGGGGGGGGATGAATTCAGAAGAAAGATGGAGGGATGCCTGCCCACCTCCCATATCGGATATCTTGATGAAATTTTCCAGGCGAACGGTTCGGTACTGAATGGTCTTTTAACCATACTCAACGATCGCACATTCCACAATGGGCCTGAAGTTGTTGACACCCCCCCCTTCTTTCAGTTTTCGGTGCCTCAAACGAGCTTCCTGAGACTGATGAAAATGGAGATGCCCTCTATGACCGATTTCTCTTCAGATATGAGGTGAAACCCATCACCGTTGAGGAAAACCTCTGGAAGGTGATCTTTGAAAACTCTGAGAATTTTTTGCCGTCGGTGAATCTATCGGTCAGTGAAATTCTTGAGATCAGAGAACAGGCAAAGAGCGTCGGTTTTTATGACGATGTCATGGATATCCTGATGGCAATCCGGCGTGAGTTGAGGGAAAAGGCCGGGATGATAGGACATGGGCATATATCTCGGACCGCCGCTGGAAAAAGATTGTGAATGTGCTGAAAGTGGCTGCGGCAACCCAGGGTCATGACAAAGTGAGCCGCTCCATGCTTCTCATACTGGAGCATCTGTTGTGGGATCATCCTGAGCAGAAACTGGCAGTCCGACGCATCATTATTGAATTGACCCTATCCGGTGGGAGGAGTTTTGATGCTATTGAGGATGAGATGACGCGGCTTGATCCGGAAAACTATGCATTTTCCAAGAAAACGATAATACTTCCTCAGACAGTTATATTCAGGAAGAATGATAATTCGTCTGGCACTGGATCTGCTTCATCCGGGAATGTGAAAATACTCTCGACACTGACTGACGTTATCGTTGCTGGCAGATCGAGATACTGCAACGATTCCATCTGTAATTTTACCATGAATTATGAGAATTACACGTATGAAGGATTAATGGAAGCCCTTCTTGAGGAATATGGCATTTGTCCGGAATCACAGATACGGGACTCGTTTATTGACTATGAATATATGGTTGGGGGGGAGATCCGGGATGAGTTTCTTGATCTGAAACGATATGATGCAGATTATTTTAGCCATTATAAACGGGATCTGGAAGATAATATATGGGTTAATGCCCGTGATGTTGACGAGGTGGTCATTTATCATCAGAAGAAGATGTCTGAAATGGACCGTCTGGACAGGGAAATATCAAAAGCTGAACAGATATCCCCTGAATATGTGTTAACGAAGGATGGTAGAAATTATCAGAGTTTGGATCAACGAAACAACCGGGCCGCAGACCATTGAACCGGGTTTGAATATTCCGGATCTGTTGAATCCCTCAACGATTTTTATAACAACGAACATGATTGACAGAAACCTGAAATGGGCAGTTCCCATCGGGCAGGTGAGATATTGAGATCATAATGGAATGGACTCAAAAAGGCTGAATTGTAAAAAGAAGACATGTCCCTCAACCTAAAGAGCTTTAACGTTTACATTTCCGTTTGTATTCTCTATTGTTATTTTATCCCCTCCGTTTCCTAACACTCCTTCCATGTGAGTTACTTCTGTCCTCGTGAAATTCAGTGCGATCCCTTTCACCGAAATGATCCCATTCGTTGTTTTCATCTCAATCGCGGCGTTGAGTGACGGGTTTATGGAAACGGTGATTTCTCCGTTGATGGTTTTTATCGTGGCACCGTTCCTGATATCGTATATCTCTGCAACAATATTTCCGTTGGAAACCTCCAGCTCGTCAATTCCCGTTGTTTCCCTGATCTCTATATTGCCATTATCTACCCGTGCCGACACGTAGCCATCGACATTGTTCATTGTTATCTCTCCATTGGAACATGATGCTGACATGTCCCCCCCTTTGGTGCCTGAAATCCGAATCTCTCCGTTCGATTGTTCAACGGAATCAACGGTGACATTAGTGGGAACGGTAATGTCCATATCAACAGATACCATTGGAGGGATGACTGTCAGGGATGTTGCCTTTATTGTGATCTCATTGTTGTTTTTGATGGCAGTTATTTCAATGTTTTCCAGTTCATCCTCGCCGAAACGACTCTTCTTAGTGGTGTTCAGTGTGATGGTATCACCCTCCCGGCTATTGATTGAAATCTGACCGTTACTATTGACAACTCTCAATATGGTACTGTCATCTGCTTCATATTCGTCATCGAATTGTGCGGTCACTTCTGGCCCCCCCGGTCCGAGATCTGTACATCCGGGAATGGCAGCGGCGAGGAATAGTGCCAAAAACAAAGTTGTAAATTGAATTTTTTTCATCATGGTCTCCTTTGATACCTGAGATAGAACTACCTATATATCAAATGATCCGGAGATTTTGTGAACACCGCTGTCCACTCAAAATAACCATCCTCTCAGCGCAACAGATAGTGAACCGTCCACTGGGAGTATCTGAAGAGTCCAATTCGTGAAAAGATCTTCAGCCAGCCGAGTTTCTTCTCTCCGGAATCGAAATAGGACCAGTCATCGAGCAACTGAATCCCCTGGTGCCACTCCTCCATCTCCCTGCTGTGGCGGATGCCGGAACGAAGGCTGCATCCTTCCCGAGGTGCAGGCGGCGCCTCATCTTGTGCTCCACGATCGTTTTCAGCGGTTTTCTGACCCATATCGAGTTCACCATCTCGCAGACGAGCTCAGATCCGGGAAATCTTTTCTGGAGCGTAAGCACCAGTGATTTGACTGCCTCTGCCTCGAGGTACATAAAGACACCTTCCGCCATGAACAGAAACGGGCCCGTATGGCTGGATACAACGGACATCCATCCCTCATCCAGCACCGAAGATGCGATCAGGTGGTAACGGTCTGTTTCCGCAAAGAATTGCTTTTTGATATCGATGACTTCGGGAAGATCGAGATCATAGAAGTGCACCGTGCCGTTGTCTGTACGCAGGAAGCGGGAATCCAGCCCGCATCCGATATTCACCACAACACCGTGGGGGGGGATTGCGCCAGAAATTCCAATACATATTGATCATATTTTTTGGCACGGATGGCGATATGCACTACCAGCATGGGGTCCAGCGTGCTTTCCACCAGCATCCGTTCCAGCGGATCGTCGGAGTGGGAAAGGATTGAATTGAGTCTGGCGGTGACTTCGACAGATTTCGGATCGTATAGGATCGGGTCCGCCGACTGGGTTTCGATGGCATGGCAGTAGAGGGTGACAAGCGAGGTGGCGGCCACATCCCCCCCGATTGCGATTTCCCGGACCATGTTTCTCTCCCCCCCACTCCCTCGCATGGGGGGGAACGCATCCGCAGAGGATAAAAGTAGCTGTGAGTTTTCTCTCTATGACCCCCCCCTATGTGGGGAATCGGGGAGTAAAATGGACGTATTTTCTGCACCGATGTATTGCCGGAAAAATACGATTGGAATGCATTTTATTTGCTAAAATAATGATTTTTTGAGGACTATTATGCGGTTGCTATTGGCAGGTATTTTGAAAGGATGTATGGGGGGGTGTCTTTGGGTGTGATAGGGTCGCTCCGGGCTTCTGTGTGGATGCGTTTTTCCGGTTTATTGGCCATTTTTGGGTTATTTATGTGTTGCTTAACCTGGTGACAGGATTCTGTATTGATTTTTTAGTTAGGGGGGGATGATTATAGGTCTGCAGAAAACAGAGTTACTGCAGAGGTCACTCATACTATGCGAATAAAGATCTGTGGTATCACCACACCTGAGGATGCAATAGCGGCAGTTGCGGCTGGTGCAGATGCGATCGGTGTGATCTCCTGTTCCCCCGAATCGCGGCGCAACCTGCCGGATACCCGGGTGCGGGAGATATTTTCTGCGGTTGGTGCTGGCGTAGTCCGTGCGATTGTCACCCATACCACCGACCCGGATGAACTTCAGGCCGTCTGTGCACTTTGCCCTGATGAGATTCAGATGAGTTATCCGTTTCCCCGTTCGATGGTGCCCTCTTCGATTCGTGTTGTCCGGGTCATATCACCCAGCATGCCGGTGCCGGATGATTGCGACGGGGGGGTCATCGTCGATGCGAGTATGGGGAAGGGAAAACGGTATGATCCTGCATATTCGGTTTCCGTGAGAAAACGGGCGAAGGTTCCGGTCTATCTTGCAGGAGGTCTGACACCGGAAAACGTCAGTGAGGCCGTGCGGTCCATCTGTCCGGACGGGGTGGATGTGGCGACCGGCGTTGAAGTGTCACCCGGTGTTAAAGACCATATTAAAATCCGTGCCTTTATCCGGGCGGTACGGGACGCGGAAGCCTCACGCAAAAAATGTGAATGAAAAGAGAGGCCGCATTCAGGGGAGATGATTGAGGTAATTTCATCCCTGAAAGTTTCCGCTTCCTTCCCGGTCTCCGCTTCGACATAGAGACGCATGAAGGGTTCTGTGCCGGAGGGACGGAGGAGTGCCCACATCCCCTTTCGGTTGATTCTGACACCATCCGTTAGATCGAGGGCGTCGCCTGCAAAGGCTTCTTTTGCTTTTATCAGGAGTGCCTGTGGTGACTCGGTGTGAATCTTATCCTTTAGCATGGTGTGGGGGGGCGGCAGCGTCGCCCGGAGCTCGCTGAGTGTTTTTCCGCTTGATTTCAGGAGTGCCACCATCGTTGCGGCGGTCATCGCGCCGTCACGGCAGTGCTGGTGGCCCGGAAGAATGAGACCGCC
The DNA here is from genome assembly GCF_001315945.1 of Methanogenium cariaci JCM 10550. Taxonomy (GTDB): domain Archaea; phylum Halobacteriota; class Methanomicrobia; order Methanomicrobiales; family Methanomicrobiaceae; genus Methanogenium; species Methanogenium cariaci. The sequence goes on from NZ_BBBG01000006.1 coordinate 111,106, forward strand.
GTTTCCTTCCCCGCCGAAGACCACGGTCTTGCCTTCTGCTGTAAGAGCAAGCATCCGCCGTGCAACAGAGATGCTTCCGACCCGGGTGTAGTCAACATGGGAACCGGTCTCTTCTGCAATCTGTTCTGCAAGGAATGATGTGCTGACCGGTGTTACGACAATGCCGGGGGTCTCAGAGCAGATGAACCGTTCAACAAGGGCAAACTGTTCGTTTTCCTCGAGGTATTCTCCGGTTTCATCGACAAAGACCGCCCGGTCCGCATCACCGTCATGGGCGACACCGAAGGCAGCACCGGTCTGGCGCACCAGTTCTGCCATCGGCTGCAGACCTTCCGGTGACGGCTCCGGCATTCTGCCCGGAAATGTCCCGTCCATCATACCGTTGATGGTGACCACGCGGCACCCCCCCATCTTTGTGAGCACCTGCGGGGTGCTCTCACAGGCAGGGCCCGAACCAGGGTCGGCGACAACGGTCATCCCGTCCGCGGTGATGTCGTTCCAGTACTCGGCAACGGCATCGATATACTCGTTTACCATTTCCGGCGCGGAAGTGAGGGTGCCCATCTTTTCCCATCCTGCGAGGGTGAACTCTTCTGCAAAGAGGTGCTGTTCGAGGCGGATGGTCTGGGCATCGTCCATCTCGGTACCGTCGCCTTCGATGATCTTCACTCCGTTATATTCCGGCGGATTGTGGGACGCGGTGATGACGGCACCGGCATCACAGTGTTCGCGCACCAGATATTGGACCGCAGGGGGGGTGGGAAGCACACCGAGGTCAACGACATCGCACCCGGTTGCAAGCAGTCCCGCGATCACTGCACGGGAGAGTGCCGGGCCGGATGTGCGGGTGTCGCGCCCCCCCACACCAATACGCCCATTTCTCATCGTTCCCAGCGCCATTCCTATCTTCATCACCAATTCAGGGTTCATCTCTTTACCGATGATACCCCCCCGGACTCCGTTTGTTCCGAACAGTTGTTTATCAGGCGTTTCCATGGTATTCTCCCTCCAGTGTTTTTCCTACATCGTGTAATTCATGTTTCATTCGGTCGATTCCCTGCATCAGCGCTGCAAAGGCTTCCGGGCGGTGACGGGCGATCACGGCAATATATGTGAGGTCATCGCCTGCGGGAATGATGCCTGTTTGGTGGTGGAAGCGCACACCGAGGACACCGGGAATCTGTTCCATACCTTTTCGTATATCTTCAGAGAGTGTATGGATGGTTTCGGTGTCCGTAAAGTCCATTGTTTCGGTGATCTCAGTGCCGGTAACCTTCCGGACAATGCCGTTAAATGCGGCGATACATCCGGTATCATCGGACATGTGGTCACGTTTGAGTTCCTGCACCAGTCCCTGAAGGGTATATACTTCGGAAAACTCGCTGATATGGGTGAGGACATCTTCCGGTCGGGGGGGATTTCTGAGAACGCACCCCTCGATTTCAAGGTCACCGATAACCACCTTTTGAAAGGATTCTGCTTTATGTCCTTCAATGATGGTGTATTCCACTCCCTGGTCTGAGAGAAGGTTCAGCATATCGTGTAGTGACCCGTTGCGTATGGCAGCGATTGCTTTTTCCGGGTCGGTGCCGATGACGATGTCTGCCCCGTGTTCATAATGGGTTGTGGTGTCTTTGCCGGGGGGGGCCTGTTCAAAATAGTGTGAATGAAGGTGTTTTATCACCGCAGTTTTTCCGTGTTCTTTAAGCAGGGGGGGATGAGGGAATGAATGAAGGTGGTCTTCCCGCTGTTTGACCTGCCGACCACATGTATAATTCTCATAGGTGTGCTCCGTCTGTTTGTTTTTTTCTGGTTTCTTTGTCTCTTTGTCCGTCGGTGCCGGTTCACGATTACGGATCATGGATGCCGCTTCTGCAACCTCACGCATGACTTCGGTGATGCGGTCTTCAATATCGATTTCATCGTCTATATCAATGGACGTGCCCTCGACTTCCAGAAGGAAGCGGGCCACTTCAGAGGATTCAAAGAGGATGTCATCGAGTTCATCTGCGGTAAAGAACCCGCAGAGTGCGCCGTAAAAAAAGGTGGCCCCCTGATTTCCGGACTTTTCGTTTGAATGAACTGCGTGCCTGATTGACTGCCTGCGGTGAATAGGTATCTGTCATGAAGGGGGGGACGAGGTCAGGGAGATTTTCCCCGATAAATGTCATCTCTGCACCGCCCCGTGTGGTAAAATCAGCACACAGGCGGGCGATGGCCCATTCACGTGCCGTTACATAGGTATGTTTCCGGAGAAACTGGTTCACCCTCCGGTAGGCTGCGCCGTCTACTTTCTGAAACTTACGGTATTTGTTGATTCGTTCTTCATCTTCAGGAGAAAGGGGGGGTGTTCGTCCCGGCAGCAGGGCAGGCAGGTCAGGGTTAAAGCCGAGAATGGTCTGCACCTCTCCCTGTATCTGTGCGAAAGAGTTCTCTGGTGGTGATGCTGGGGAATCATCCAATATTTCTGAAGAATGGTTTTCGACTTCGGGAGGATTTGTTTCCGCGGTAATTTTGTCGTCGGTCTGTTGATTAATGGGTTTATCTGTAGAGATTGTAGTGGTATTGTTGGTTAATGCAGCCAGGTCATGTTGCTCTCCCTGAGATGTTCCTTCCTTTGGTTCAGAAGAATCATTCTGCCCGTTTTTATTTTCCGGAAAATTCCCTTCAACAACCATTAGTTAATATGGGGGGGGTGTCCCATTCATCAACCTTATGGGATGTTCCGGTTTTTGTGGAGAAATATAGCAGCATAGGGTTCCGGCAGGGTGAAGGGGGGGGCCTGGAAGGTACTACTCCTTTTTCAGAATCCGGTTCGGACTGTTTATTTTTGCAATTCAATTTGGGTTTGCGTTTGGCAATCATTTCGGTCTGAATTGCTTTGAGGATTCTTCCGGTTTTTTTGCATAGTGGGACACTCCTGACTGGAGATACTCGTGAAGGTAAGTGGGGGGGATGTAAATTTCTCTGTTTCCGGTGGTTGGCGGGATGGGGGGGTTTTTCCATGATCGGTGGATCACGAGATCTGCAGAATCCAGGATGTGCTCAAAATTTTGCGAGTATCGGGTGTCTAAATCGGTAGGGGGGGCAGGCTCCGTGGAGCACTTTTAATCATTCATTGTTGCACGAGGAGATTTTTTTGACAGAATGAAATTCAACCGGGTATCGCTTAGATATAGCATCATGCGGTTTATTAGTTCAAATATGTCATCGTGCCAGAACTGAAATCCCCCCCGAAATATTTGGCAATATCTGGAAAATTTGCCCTTGTTTATGTCCTGATTGGGATTTGTGTCCTCGTGGTTTTGGGGAAATGGCTCGCATGGTGTCAGGGCTGCTGGCATCTATGATTCTCCGGGGATTGCAAATGTACTCGATAGGGCAATTCCAAACCAAAATAGGCCCATTTCTCCTCGCTCATTCTCCGATCTTAAACTCCATGGGGGCCAATGTTCAGGGATTTGTTGGATGCCGCATCTTCTATTTCCGGAATTCTTTAATGATATCCCTGTTGGGTGCTCTCCGGGGATTTTCGGCGAGGTGCCTGGCAGAACGTCGGGCGCTATTGCAACATATGGTTCAACCGGGAGTTGTCCTCGAAATCGTTGCAGGCCGCCCCCCCTTGCCTGCGGAGTTTGGCTCAGATTGTATTTCTGCCGGGGGGGCGACGAATGTCCATATCAGCTGAGGGAGCGGAGGAATTTTAGCACAGGGAAGATTCGGGTCGCTCGTGTTCATCCGGGGGGGAATTTTCGGGAGAATATCATGTGATTTTTCTGGGGGGGAGTGGCACCCGATCTGCATTGGATGGCAAAGAATTTTTGGATTGCCGGGCGCAGCATATGTTCCGGACCTGCAGGGTGCTCGTCAGCATAGGGGGGGGTGTGGCATGAATCGTTCGAACCGGATTGCACGCTATTCCTATCGCGAATGGTCCGGGCTCTGCTGACATCGGGCAGGAATGGATCCCATGTCATTCGGCACGGATGCATGAACTGCAGAGTAAAACGTTTGAAAAGTCCATTGGAAAATATCTCGGAGATGGGGGGGGAGTTCTTTGAAAAATCTGTGCAAAGGGATGTGCCGGTGAAAATCATCTGATGTTTCAGTTGTCCCGACTCAAAGTTCTTTACAAAGGGGAGCTGGCATGGGATGTGGACATGTTGTCTTGGCAATATGATAGGGCTAAAATGTCTGTGGATGAATTGCTTCCTGTGGGTTGGTATATTCGGTGTGTTGTGGCCATCTCATTATCTCATTCTGCATTGTTGTGTGCTGTACCTCCCTGTTTTTTACGAGAATCCGGGCAGAAATAATTTTATGATTGCTATCGATTCTTTGGGGGGGTTCTCCCGCCTTTGTGTGGGCCATCGTATTGGTTCTGATGAGTGGGGGGGGTGTGGTCTGCCGGGCGCTATCTGTTGTGGCTGGCTCCATCGCCGGATTCGGAAAATGGGCTGCCACCCATTTGGGGGGGATATTCGTCAGGAAATATGGTGGGGGGGTGCTTATTTCGAGACATGTGGGCCGGGAATGTATTCTCACTTCGATGTGGCCACTGTCATGAAAAAATACCGTCGAAATCCAATTCTTGGTCATCAAAAGAATATTCGGTGAGGTGCAGAAGATATGAGCATATTTCTGTCCGGTCCGGGAGATGATTGTCCCATTGTGTCTCTCAAATTTTTCAAAGGGGATTTCTGTCGGCCATGTTGGGTGTTCAAAAAGAGAGGCGGGCCCAACACGGTCAATTATCTCATCGGGTTCGGGATAATGACTGTTTGATCATTTCATGCTGGGGGGGAGGTGATGATCAGTGATTGGGCTTTTTGTTTTGTGTAGTGAATGGGGGGGGACGTCCATTTTGTAATATTTCTGGTGGGGGGGGAAGTATTTTTGAAAACCGTCAAATCAGCCCCCCCTGTATTCTCGAGATTCAGAATGGTGTTGGACATCCTTTGTGGAAAAATGTGGCAACAGGGAGGCGCCACGCGGCCATTTCCTGGTCCGTCAGATCCGAAATGTGAGGCATCTCGTCATCTGGTCATCTGGTGTGCCTGTTTCCATGCATCCGTTCTGTAGGAAAAATTACTTTTTTCCGATTTTCCCGTTTCTGTTTCACTCGGACTTTCTCTTCCGGGGTGAAGTATTTTGGTACGGTGATCATTTGGAATATGTGGATCTCCTGTAGATCATGAGGGGGGTGATCCGGGGGTGAGATCAGGATCATTGCTGTTTGGTCGATTCGCATATGTTACTAATTGTGACTTGTGTGGGGGGTGCCTGTTTTTCTGCATCTTTGGTGCTTTTTCTGTCTCTTTGAATGGATATGGCGTCTGTCCGTGTGGGTCAAAAGAGGGATGGAATGTCTCGTGTGAAGGGAGTCGTTACTTTTTGTTACCGGCAATATGGGGGGGGTAATTTTTCCGTATTTTCCCTGATATTTTGGGACGATAGTTCAGGAAATCTGGATCAAAATGTCCCGATTTTTTGCTCGTGGAGTGGTTAAAAATATCTGATTTTTTGCCCATATTTTCAGGTACATATTTTGCGTGAAATGAAGATTCTGCGCAAAAAGCATATAAATGGTTAAATTAAAAAAATATCTATGCAGGGCGATTATTTTTCAGAGTGGATTCCGCGGTTTTTACACCACCTCAGAATGAGGAATTATTCGCCGGGTACGATAGCAAGTTATGGGCGAGTGATCCGAAAGTTCGGATATTATCTTTGGATCTGCCGCACCAAGGGTGCGGGAAAACTTGAGGCACACTGGCAGGACCTGGCCACTGGTTGCTCGATACGACAGTGGATACGACGCGATTATCGTTGATGATTATCTGGCTTTTTTGATGTCGTTGCGTGACTATAAGGCCACCACGCTGCACCGGATCATCTCATCACTTTCATCATTTTATCGCTACCTGTACGCCCAGGGCATTGTTGAATCCAATCCTCTTCCGGCAGTGGACCGACCTCGAATTAAAGAAAAAGAACTCAAATATCTCAAGCATAATCAGATGATGCGACTACTGGAGTCAATCCCTGATGATGCCTCTCGTGACAGGCTGATTATTCGGCTGATATATGCTACCGGCGTCCGGGTTTCTGAACTGTGTGGCATAACGCTCTCTGATATTGATTTTGATGATTACACTATCCGTGTGTTGGGAAAGGGAGGGAAAGTACGGATCGTCTTTGTTGACGATGAGACGCTTGAAGAGATTCAAACATTTGTTGGGAAGAGAATCGACGGCCCCCTGTTTGTGGGGGGGCAGATGGGGGGGCATGCGATTTCGCCCCGTACGGTCCAGCATCTTTTCAGGAAATGGGCACCCAAAGGGATCACCCCTCATAAAATTCGCCACTCGTATGCTTCTGAATTATATCGGAGATCGAAAAACCTGAGGGTGGTGCAGGAGAATCTGGGCCATTCCTCTATCCAGACCACCGAGATATATCTGCATACGGATGTTGATGAGCGAAGGGATGTGTATCAAAAATATTTCCCTCTTTCGCGGCACGACTGAGTGCGTGAAAGGACATCCATCTCAGGGGGGGCATTTCCCTCTCCGGTGTGGGTGACAAAACCAAATGTGGGTGAAGAATTGGTCAACGAATTGGCCATATCTCATGCGCCAATATGCTCCTTTCTCAGTATAGGGAGATCTGTGCTCACTCCTGGCTCCTTCTCATTCATCTCTTTTGTGCCGTCCTCTCTGTGAGGTACGCTCCGACGAGGCCTGGCTCTTAATCGTCCGTTCACTCATGCATACTTGGGTCAATTATCTGAATTGTATCCCTGCCGGGGAAGAATTGCTTTCAATAGCAGGCATTGATTCCCCCCCTGATTTTTCCTCGTTCTGGTGCGGGTCACGATTTTATTTTTGGCGGACGGGAATGCTGAACGGGCAGCCCCCCCGTGTTCTTCTGGATGCCTTAGAGGCCGATGCAGTGGATGATATAAGTCTAAAACATGCTTCCGGGCATGCCTCTTTTGATGGGCTGGTTGACGTGTGTTTATGGGCGGTTAGTATGATATTGGGTGATTCCGTTGCCTGGTCGGGGGGGGAGTGATGAGCAATATTTGTAAGATGATGGAGTTTCCATCTTTGTTCCGAGAAATACTGGCAAGGAGGTATTCCAAATCTGAGAGTGAGTGTTTTTTGTCATGAAATTTTTGTCATGAAATAACGGATGGTGAAATGGCAATCCCGGCACTCGGGAGGTGCTTCTAGGAGATCTTGGAGCATGCAGATTTGTCCCTGTCGGATGATCCGGTGCTGATCTGGAGGTATCTCTGTTAATCTGATGATGATCGTTTCCGTCAGTCCTGTTCGTCGTTAACTCATGGGGAGATTCGACAGGACTGCTTTTATTGTGGTATCGTATGTTTGGAATTCCCCCCCGTCTAATCTCCAATAAACCATATGATGCTATATGTTTGTGAGTTCCCTCTGGTGATCAATAATTGTGCAATTTACCTGGAGAATCATATCCATTTCATCCGAGGCCAGAATTTCAGAATCGGATCTTTTGTGCATCTTGGATATTATCTTTTTCAGAATTCTGATGATGGGCAAATATTCTGATCACCAAGCAACAGGGGCATTTCTATCTCCGGTGTTCATCCGCTGTTTTGAGTGCATCACTAACGGAGGCGATGGGTTTGGGAGGTTGGTGCAATGCAACGAGTACAGAATATCTGCACAAAATACCCAACTCACCGGGATGATCTGAACAAAGGAACACGCAGCAGAATCAGCACTGACGAAAAACATTGTTGATGTGATCAGGAATCAGTATCGGATGGATCAACACAGGAGATACCTGTCCATTTCAGCAGCAGGCAATGGGGGGGCAGGGCACCATACGCTGTTCGGAAAAATCTGACGGACCAATTGCCCGCCGCATTGGGGACTTGCAATGAGTCGAGACCCGAATATGCCAATTGATATACTGAGAGTGTGACTGTAACCTTTGGTCTGAAAATTCAGGATGCTCCCGGATTTCGTTGGGGAAGCAATCACAAGAGATGTGTGGCACTGAGATATAAGATGAAAACTCATTCCCTCTTGAAGGCCATGCAGACTGGATGATGGTGGCCTGATGGAATCAAAAAACGCTAAAACACATGATGGGATGGACAGATTGATGATACTTCATCTATATGGGGCCTTTACATTGTGTGTGCAGTGCATCAGGTTGCATGCTACAGATCTTGAGACATTCGTATGGTATTGTGCAGGAAGAGGGGGAGACGTGTCGACAATGTGCACGTAATTGGACACGAGAGGTATATCTCATCCCTAGGAGTTCCATTCCCACCGGGAGGGATTTTCCTCATAAGAACCATAGGAGAGTCACATGGCCGGGAAAAAACAATGAACCCTCTTTGTATCAGATTGAGGAATGTGATAGATACCAAATTATTTTTCCGGCGGACAAATTTTCCACAGATAGGGGGGGGAGAGCCCCCCCGTAATGATCAAAAAATATGGAAGGATCATACTGAGTTTTAATTCAATTGCAGTAAACACAAAAAAGGTAAAATTAGATTGAAAGGGAGAATGTGCAATCCTCTCGGGCATTCAGCCATACGCCATCTCCGGGGGTTAATGGTATCAACGCGATCATACCTTCGTGTTGTCGTATTATATCTGAATGCTGAATCTGGCACCAGGCGCCATCCGGAACGACTATTGCATCTGCAATGGCGACCGGTTTACTCAGTGAACCAACCATGTTCCAGCCGGTGTCCAGAGGCACTGTATATGAACCCATGGCTACTCCGGTAGCAACGATATTTCCTGGCAGATATGTTGCAATCCAGTATCCCTTTCCGGGGGGGACGATTTCATCCAGAGGAACTTCATCGTAATTTTCCGCTGTTAGATTATAGACATACAGCTTATCCCCTGCAATTTCATCTGGATACACCACAGTGCCGTTAATCACATTGACTGATATCAGGTTCCACCCGGGGGGGCGATCCCTTCCTCATGGGTTGTGATATCGGTGATATTAACACTGAGCTGGTCGAGTGCCAGTGTGTCATACTCTGCATCCGTACCGAGCGCATACAGCGTGTAATTTCCAGGTACTAAGTCATCCAGTTGTTCGGAGGGGGGGATGACGATGCTGTTCCCATTTCTCTCCACATCGGAGATACCGTATCCCGGTGTAATTGCAAGCGATTTATCCGTTGCATAGGGAGGGAAATCCGGTTCACTGGTCAGTTTTATTGCATAGGTGTAGGCACCGTCAGGGTCCGGACCAAAGCTGCGGATACCGTCTTCAAGGATCTGCGGCATTGCAGGTGACGATGGGATCAGGTTCTGCCAGCTTGTCTTGGCTCCCTCAAGGAGATTTGAGGTGTTGACGTGGACGATTGCATCATACGCTTCGTCGGTATTCACCAGCACATATGAGATGTTTGTGATCGATGCGGTGTTGTCAAAGGTGACAGTTACGTCTTCACTGACATTCTGGGTGAACGTTGGTGCTGCGGCTGAACCGTTCCAAAGGATTTTGCGGTCACCGTCCATGATGGTGACCGGCAGGCCTCCATAGACATAGAATGTCTCATTTTCCGGGAAGTAGGCAAGTGCTGAAACTGCGTATTTTCCATCGGTTACCGGTCGGGGTATGGCAACTGATCCGGCCCGGGCGGTTGTGTAATCAGTGAGGTTTACCACATTGTTCACATTTGTCAGGGTGTCTCCGAGATTGGCAGGATCATAGTATGGGCCAGCACCGGTTGAATTAATCTTTACGACTCCTTCATTGACCGGGCCTCCCGGCGGGTCAACCCGGTAGATGGCACCTTCATACTCACTTCCGGTTGCACCGGCAAAGAAGTACATCGCTTCCTGCAGGCGGAAACAGTCCCCCCCCATGTGGTGAAATCTTCCTTTGCTGCGCTGTTGTTATACTTGCCCAGCCCGATGACTCCCTCCTTTCCGGGAATTTTGGCTGCAAATGCAGGGACATAAAGCTCGGTAAAGACATTTGTCGCATACGCCTCGCCGATGGTCACCGTGGACGATGCTTCAGCAATGGTGATGGTCGCTCCTCCAATCGTCCCCCCCTGCGTGTTGGTAAATTCCCGCGTCACATCATCCACAAACGGGGGATGTGATGGTCTTCACTTCGCTTCCGCCTGAAGTTGTCTGAAGGACGAACATTTCAGTCTGATCAAGCTGCATCAGATCATTCACCTTCAGATACTGGAAACTGGTATTGAGATACGTGTAGTTTGTATCCAGCTCCACCTCAACAAAGGCTGCTGCCGCCGGGCTTCCGGCAACCAATGCCAGTAACAGGCATATCATAATTGTTAGCTGTACTTTTACTTTCATATGCGTCCTCCTAACACTCTATAAATAGATAATTCTTATGGTGGCGTGTGATGCTATATACTTTTATGTTTTTATTGTGAATTATATCAAATGACTCTAAGAAATGCTGTTATTGTTCTATTTCTTTTATCCGGGATATTCATTTCCTGTACTGCTACGGTAGGGGGGGCAGTGTCGGTTGGGATTTCTCCGGATCAGGTAGGAGAAGGCGATCAGATTACGATATCTGTTCAGGACCTTCCTGACGCTTCATCGTTCTCCCTTCTGATAGAGGGCTACTACGATGTGGGTAGCGCGTCTCCGTTTTCGTTTGAGGTTGCCAACCTGAACATGCCATTCTCTCTCTCCAGCGGAAGAATCATTGCATATGCTGAAAAATCCGAATTTCTCCGGGTGAACTATCAGGAGGAGTCCGGCGGCGTTATCAAGACACTCTCAATTATATCCGATGCAAGTGGTTCCTGTACCATTGATGAAAGTGCGTCAATTTCATCCGGGGGGGTCTATAATAAACTCTGGCTTGAAGGGCTAACAATGGATGAAGCAACCGTGAAAAGTCGTCTGAACCTTGTCGGCACCAAGGCCGGGCCCGAGGACTCATCCATTACCTTTAATGTAAAAGGAATTGATGCGGGAACACTCAGTATCGTTGTGAATATTGACGGTGGAACCTACGTGATGAGCAAAGATATCACACTGGGATCCGGTTCATCCCATACGCCGGAACCCACACCTGTGGTTCCTACCTCTACTTCTACGCCAATCCCCCCCAATCATCCGGATCTTCTGATAATGATGAATCTGAGATTCCGACAACAGCACCGACACCAACCCAGACAGTAGTTCCTGGTGATTCTTCAATATCATCCATTGGTAACGATGTGACCTTTTCTCCGGCTGAAGCGAGCACCGCCATGCTGATGCTGGCATCGGCCACTGATGTCCCCGATGACTGGAAAAAAGCAGGGGGGGATGCATATTCACTGATATTTACCGGGGGGGGATATGCAGGCAATTCCGGAACGATGGTGTTTACGATCCCATCAACACTGAAAAACACCGGTGATCTCCACTCATTCTTTATTGGACGGTATATCGGGGGAAGCTGGACCATCATGCCCAGTGAAGTTATTGGAGGTAGTCAGGTGCGGGCCTCCGTGCCGGGACAGGTACCTACGCACTGATGTATTATTCGGATAATATGGAAAACACGCCCCCCCGGACACTGGTCCCGACACAGGGAACGATATCCCCCCCCGCATCAACGACGTCAACTACAACTCCAGAACCTGCCGCAACACAGACTCCGCTGCCTATGGTAGGACTTATCGCAGGTATCGGAATGGCAGCAATCTGTATGCGGCGCATCTGAATATTTTTCTCTTTTTTGGATATTTATGGCAAAATCTTTGACAATAGAAGATCTCTATACGGCCTTTGGAACAGGCATCTGGTTTCGTGATCTCACGGGGATTCTGCTCTGGTTAGGCATTGCAGTTCTGACAATATATGTGCCGTATCTGAATGAAAGCCCACTGAGGATTATCTTTGCCCTTCCGGTAGTGCTCTTTATTCCCGGATATGCACTCATCGCAGCGCTTTTCCCCCCCGGAAAAGAAGAGATTGATACTCTTGAACGAGTTGCTCTCTCATTTGGATTATCCATAGCGGTGGTACCGCTGATTGGACTTGCACTGAATTACACCCCCCCTGGGGGATACGGCTGGACCCGATTGTTCTCTCCCTGTCCATCTTCACGGTGATGATGGTGCTGGTTGCCCATTACCGACGTGCCCTGCTTGCCCCCCCAGATGAGCGGTTTGTCCTGCCGGTACGGGAATGGTATGCTGAGGCAAAGACCGAACTCTTCTCTGAAGACCAGAGTACACTCGACCGTGCCCTCTCCTATATCCTCATCGTTGCCATCCTCGCTGCCGTTATCACCACCGTATTTGTGATCGTTGTGCCAAAGGAGGGTGAGCATTTCACGGAGTTTTATATTCTGGGAGAAGAAGAAATGGCAGCCGATTATCCCGACCGGTTTCCCGCAGGCACCCCCCCCAGTTTGTGATCATCGGAGTTGGAAACCATGAATACACAGCTGTGAACTATATCATTGAGACCTGGGCGATGAACCAGACCTGGATTGCTGAAGAAAACCGATCAGAAATCTATTCAATGGATCTTTTAGACCAGATCCCTGTGGCAGTGATGCACAATGAGACAGCTGAAATTCCCTACAACTTTACCGTAACCGATGTCGGAGCAAACCGGATTCAGTTCCTGCTCTTCATGGATGCGGTGCCTGACGATTCGGTGTCAGGTGCTGAACGGGTCAATGCGTCGTACCGGGACCTTCATCTCTGGGTGGATGTGCGTCCTCCCTACGACCAAACGTAAGTATCATCTCATTTTTTTCCGGTGAAGGAGCAATCCCTTCAACTCTCCACACCTCCCCCCCTGTCCCTGCCGCAAGGATGCATCCTGCCAAGCTGCAGGGGGGGCAGGGGGGCAATCTCACCGATCTTCAGAGACTCGGACCGAACCTGTTCGCACGCCGCGGTAAACCTGAACCCTGAGAATCGGACAACGATGCTCTCTCCTTCTTCGGTCACCTCCACCTCTTCTGCTACGTGTATCAGATCCCGTTCGGTTTCTGAAATGGCTGTGCAGATGTCCGAAATCTCGTGGGGGGGTATCTGGAGTTCACCGGAATGACAAAGTTTTTCCATTATTGGCATGCCGGAAGGCACCGAAAAGATTCCTCCCGTTTCCGGTTCAGGCACAATGACGGTGGAATCCGGTTTTGGCATGCTTTGAGTATTGCCCGTTGGATTGAACTGACGTACGATGTCCCCCCCGTCCGGAATGAAATGAGCAGGGCCTGAAGCCCCCCCAAGTTCTGCCACAACCTGAGCGTAGCTGATCATAAGACCGGTTGAAAAGAGTGACGCCACATCTGCCGGAATCCCTTCCTCGGGCCGGGTGACCATCAGAAATACTGCGCCAAAAAAACAGGCGCATGATGCCACCACCAGTGTTGCGGCAGGTAAGTCTGTTCTTCCGGTGACAAACACCGGAACAATCAGAAACAGTGCGATTACCATTAGAAGTATCGGCGACTGATATTCTTTGGAAATGATGTTATTCATCTGAATTACTCCTCATAGCCCGTGATATCGCTTCTTCCCGGGCATACCCGGAAATGACAAGGACGGTGCAGAGAATGGCGAGCCCCGCAAGCCACCATCCGGTATGGTACATCTGCTGTGCTGCGGTAGCCAGAATGGCAAGCGTGATGGTGGTTGCAATAAGCAGTTTTATTCGGGTATTCCCGGCAACCGCAGCAAAAAGACTGACTTCGCAGACGACAGCCGCGATATAGGATCCTGTGCAGCCCCCGTACACCAGCAGCTGACCGGCGGCCAGCACATACAGGTTGATGTTCTCTTTTTTCCCTAGGGTGATCAGCGCAACCAGAACCACACATCCCGGTATAATTATCTCGCCGGTTCCCCCCCCAAAGGCGAGGGATATGATAGCACCGAGAATTGCGATGCAGATACATCCGGTTCTCCACTGAATGGCCATCATGGTATCACCTCAAGTGAGTCCACATGAAAGAACTCTGCAACGGTTCCGATATCTTTTTTGAATGACTCTTTAGGGAGGAATATCTTCACTTGGCGATGCATTGCATACGCAGCGGTTGCCATAGCCCAGACATGGCTGAGATCCCCCCCGTCCCGGTGTATAACATTGAATCTCAGTATCGTGGGATGATGCCAGTGCGCGATACATTGTCTCCTCAAATCCGATCGGGCCTGTTGACCTGCTGAATGTCTCAACAGCGGCCTGTGCCGCGGAGGTGAACGGCATCCGTTCCCCCCCTGCCGCCCGCATCCGTATTGCAAGCATTACCGGGGAATATGCCCGATAGAGGGAGTGCATGCGCTTTGTCGGGGTGAGTATCCCGGAGAGTTCATGGAGTATGTCAGCACCCGGACCGATATCCCTCATTGCTACTATCTCGCACCCTGCCAGAACAACGATCCGGGAAGACTCACGCCGCTCCTGTATCTCTGCAATTCTTTGGATGACCACTTTTCGTACACCGGAAAAGATCTCTTCAGTATGAACTGTCATATCATCAGGAAGATCAACCACCAGTGTTGCCGTTCCTCCTTCAACACCCGCATATTCACGCACATATGTTGTCCCGTATTTGGCTGTCATCTTCCAGTCAATGTCCCTGATATTATCCCCCCCTGCCGATATTCCCGGAACGAACGGACACCACTGCTTTTCATGGCTGTCCTACGCATGGTCTCCTTGTCGCTGTATCCCCCCCCGAACCCTCGTACCCCCCCCGCCCTTTTTCCGGAAAGGCAAAGAGATTCGGACTCTGCAGAGAGGAATGATGAACGGAAACCCTGATCGTAAAGAAGGCATCCGAACAGCGGAGGATGACACCGCCGGGATGAATGGTGCCATGGGCGAGAAGCCGAAAGGAATACTGCAGGGTGCAGGTCCCATTCTCATCAGAGATGATACTCTTCGTTTCCCCGATAATATCTGTGGCAGAATCCGGAAGCATATCCTCTGCTTCCAGACAATATCCGGGCAGAACCTGACTGCGGAGCGTCGTTGTCATGTGCACCCGGGTACCTGAACGGGAAAAACGCTCTTTTGTCTCTCTCTCTCCTGTCAGGTGTTCTGCAGCTGTTCGGGCAGCAGAGATGCTGTGATGCAGGGAAAAGAGAACAAACAGCCATACGGCACCTCCTGCAAAGAAGAATGGCGGCTCATCGAAGATCCATGCAGATACCAGCAATGCTCCGCCAAGGAGCATTACTGCCCTGCAGAGACGGGTTGGCTGCACGTCTCAGGGCACCTCGACAGAATCAAGGATTTGTTGGATGACGGCTGTAGTGTTCGTTCCGCTGATCTCTGCCTCACGTCTGAGAATAATCCTGTGCTGAAGTGCCTGCAGGGTTATTGCCTTTACATCATCAGGGATAACATAGTCTCTGTTCTCCAGTGCCGCCTTTGCCCTGCTCCCCCCCGAATAAGAGCAATCGACCCGCGGCTGCTTGAACCCAGTGAAATATCCGCATGTTCACGCGTTGCTATGATGATATCCCGTATATACGAGAGAATCTCTTCTCCGACATGGATCCGTTTGACATATTTCACATCGTTGAGAATTCCTTCCCGGGTAAACAGCGGCGACATGGCTTTTGCAAATGTCTTCCAGTTGAGCATCCCATCCCGTTCACGCCGGATAATCTCAAATTCATCTTCACCGGAGAGATGGGTCGCATTGATGGAGAACATAAACCGATCTTTCTGTGCCTCGATGAGAGGGAACGTTCCTTCAAATTCCATGGGGTTCTGGGTTGCAATGGTGAAAAAGGGATAGGGAAGGGGATATTCGGTTCCATCAATGGTTGCCTGTGCCTCCGAGAGCGCTTCGATGAATGCACTCTGTGTTTTGGGCGGTAGACGGTTTATCTCATCAACAAGGAGGATATTCGTAAAAATCGGCCCCCCCTTCTTCAGTTCAAACATCTTCTTGTCAGCGTTCCAGAACTGTATCCCAATAATATCTGCCGGCTGACTGTCAAACGAGGACTGAAACCGGTGGAATTCACAGCCTAAAAGGATTGCAGAGGTCTTTGCAAGTGTTGTCTTGGCCGTGCCGGGCACCCCCCCCTCTATCAGGATGTGACCTTCCGAGAGAATGGCAATGACTATCATTTCAATGAGTTCATCATTTCCGACAACCAACTGCCTGATTTCATCCCGCATCTGAAAATATCTATTTGAGATCTGGGTAACTGATTCAGTATTATTATATTGTGTCATTCATTTCCTCAGGTATGCTGTTATAGTATTCTCCGTGCATACGCGACGCAGATAATGCCGGTAATTAGCACTAATACTAATATTTTAATAATGTTTGTGCTTTTTGCACCGGTAACGGCCTGCAGGGCACCATCTGTCTCAAATGGTTGTGAAAAGATGGTGTCATAGGAGGTATCCATACCGGCAGCAAGGTTCGTCCGAAATTGGGTATTATCCCGTTCCGATACTGTGGAATCCATACTGTTAATGAGAACCCCACTATCTGAAAGAATAATAATTTCTCCGGATTCAAGAACCTCGCGGGCCATCACCGATTCTTTGCCGAACGTCTCCATGCCATCCGCTCTTCCGTTGTTATTCCTGTCAATCCATGAGATAATGGAGGTCTGAAGCAGTACCTCACCCCCCCCGGTCAGTGTTGCCGGCTGGTTCAGGGCAATACTCTCCACACCCTTGAGCACTCTATGGTCCTGTGCCCGGTAGGCAATGACCATACGCGGGTCTGCGTATTCCCTGTCAATGCTTGACAGTATGGATTCATGAATCCTGATGGAACTCCCTACGGCCTCCGGGATACTGTTTGCCGATTCATTTTTAGCAATTAGAATAAGTGTTCCCCCCCCGTTTCTTACAAATTGTCTGAGTGTATCTTTTTCTTCTTCAGGCAGATGGTGTGGTTCAACCATAATATGCGTATTCGGAGGTGCTGAACGGAGAGTGGCAGAGGAGGCAACGGGTGTGCTGCCGGTTCTCTCAAGCTGGTCATAGAACGTGGCGGTGCCGTTCCATCCGTTGTTGTAGCGGGACAGTTCGGCATCGGTTGAGGAGAGATAGCCGAGTATCACAATGCCTGCAAGTATCAGAGCTGCAACGACCAGTATGTTTCCTGTGGTCTGTTTCATGCAGCACCCATGCAAAGGATGGCCTCATCCCATGCCACGAGAAGTTCATCTCCTTTCTGTTGGTATTTACCGTAGACCATTGCTTCGTAGATGGTTACAAACACGTATGCCTGTCCCCGGCATCTGTCATCCAGCCTGTCTGCCTGTTCCCGCATCGTCTCAGACGGTCTGCACCTCTGTCCGGTATGGAACACGATGGCGGCAGTAAGGCCTTCTCCCAGTATACGGGAGGCATCAGCATTTGAGAGTGTTGTTCTCTGTGACATATATCTGCTGCGGAAATCCCGTATTGCAGTGGCTTCTGACGGACTGTTTGCCCGTATCTCTTCTGCATTTTCAGACAGAGGAACTGGGGGGGAAGGATATTCTTCTGGTGTATCCGGTTCATCTGTCTCTTCAGGGGGGGATGGGGGGGTTTCTTCTCTGGTATTATGTCTGCGGCGGAGTATCAGGTATCCGGCACCTGCTGCAACGATTGCGAACAGGAACAGATAGAGGATAAGATCATTTTGGCCGACTGAGACGACATATTCCCCCGCTTCTGCACTCATTCACCGGAAAACTTGGGTCTGAGAAGACGGACTGAATCGTGTAATCCCCCGGATTTACCTCGGTTTCATATGAATATGTCCCTGAACTGTCGGTATATACCGTCGTCTGTGTCTCGTTATCCGTACCTCTGAGGTAGAGGGTTATCGGTGCATCGGAGACATCCCTACATTCCGTTGTCAGCCTGCCTGAAGAGAAAAGGGTGCTGCCCATTACCGAGACATTGAGTGTCAGCACGCCTGCAGTACTGTTAACGGAGATAGGTATGATCGGGGGGGAGAATACCTTGCCGGCCCGTGTGTAAGCAAGGTGTGTGCCTGCATACATCTGGCGAATCGTAAACGGGATATCATACTCCCCGGTAGTGTTACAGGCTGAAACCGCGAATTCCCTGCTGTCGATGTAGAGGGTGACCGGTTCTCCCGTAGGAATGTCTCCGGTATGCGAATACATGCCTGTTGCATGCATCTCATCGCCGTATATCCCCCCCGGAGGATGTGTGACAAGGGTCAGCTCTTCCCTGAATACGATCTGTGTCTGTGCGGCCGTCTCCGATGCCCGGCCGACCCGTTCTTCCTGAACGCCAGTGATCTCGCTGACATGGTCTGCAAAGTGATCGACCGAAGATTCCATTGGTGCAGGGTCCACCTCAATCGTTCTCCCGGTCTTTGCCATTGCAGCCGTGTTATTTTGGTACTGTGCAAATTCCTGTGTGATCTTTTCCCGCAGTGCCTCCCCCCCTTCATATGCGATGGAATACATCATCGCGGGATTGTCTTCGTTCTGATACTGGATTTCAAGACGGTTCAGTTCATCGAATGCGACCGAATCGTTGATCAGCTCTTCAAGGTTCCTGAGATTATCCGCATTGTTCTTCCTGAATTCACCGATTTCAGACTCACTCATATCCAGATTGATAACGAGCCGGTCAAACTGCGATGCCGCCCTGCGGTACTCGGCAAGGTCCTCCTGTGCATCCTCAAAATTTTTCAGGCGCACATTCAGAACAATGGTCCCGGATGAGCCCAAAAAGTCCTGCATCAGCGGCTGAAGGTCAGCGGTCTTCTCCTGTGAAATCTGTTTCAGGGCGATTGGGTTCTTAAAAAATTCCGGCCCCTTCCACATTTTCAATCGCATATATCTCAGGTTCTGCGGTGTATGGCATCAGCAAAACGGCAAAGAGGATGGCCAGTCCGATGAAGATGACGGGAGCGATATACCTCTTCATGAACCGATAATCTCCATGATCTTCTGCAGCACAATAATCCCGAAGATGATTACGCCTCCAGCGGCCAGATATTTTGCATAACGGATCATCCTTGGTTCAATGAACGGGGGGGTCAGTCAGTTCAATGATGACGAGCACCCCCCCAATCAGCCATAATACAAAAAATATTTCGAGGTTTACTACCTGGGCGAGTGTCATGAACCCAAGGATGATGAGCATCCAGAGAAAGATGGCAAGCAGAGAATACCCTCGAGTTGTAATGCCCATTTATTAGAATTTCTCTTCTTTGAGACTAATAAGAATACCGACTGTTTCCGGCCTGCGCAACAAAGGAATAAAATACTTGGGAAACATAATGGAAATCAGGTGTTATATTATGAAACAAATACTGACAGTTCTTGCCATATTCTGTTTCTTCTCAGTCATGGCGGCTCCGGCATCAGCGTTTACTGCTGAATCTCTTTCCATTGATGTGTCAGAGAACGGGGGGGATTCGACGGTTACATTTTCGTATACTCTTGGCTTGGCAGAGCGGGTCGCGGTCTTCTTTAAGGTTGCAGATCCTGCCGCTGAATTAAAGAGTGCTCTGGAGAGCAATTCCGGAAAAGAGGTCTCGGTAAGTGAAGTAACGACGAATTCTGCTGCATTTAATGTCACAGGATATGCACATGTGGATATAGGTGACGGTGAGACGACCTACACCACACCGGCGCTATCCTTTACCCGTGCCAGTGAAATCCTTTCAGGTTACTGGTTTGCCCCGCTGATCACTGTGGATTTGTCCCCCGCAGAGACGACGGTTACCTTCCCCCCCGACGGGTTCGAAGAGTCCTTCAATGACAGCATTGAGATCCCGAAGATCAGTCATACCGTATCCCTGTCATAATCTTTTTTTTGCTCCTGTATGTTCATGTAATAAGACTCATATCGCCAAAGGTAGACTCCTATACTGAGTCGTGATGAGTAAAGGACCAACACCTGCAATGAAGCAGTTTTATGAGATGAAATCACGGTATCCCGACTGTGTTCTCTTTTTTCAGATGGGAGACTTCTACGAAACGTTTGGGGGGGAGGATGCCGAACTGATATCACGGGAACTTGACATCACCCTGACCTCCCGTGGCAAGGACCAGAATGGAGAGCGTATGCCTCTTGCCGGTGTCCCGATTCATGCAGGAGAGGCTTATATTGCCCGTATGGTGAAGAAAGGCTACCGCGTGGCCGTCTGTGATCAGGTTGAAGACCCAAAAAAAGCAAAGGGCGTTGTGAAACGCGATGTCGTGCGTGTCATTACTCCGGGGGGGACTGTGATTGACTCTTCGATGGTTCCTTCTGAAGGGCAGGCCTATCTGATGGCAGTCGTCCCGGATGTGAAACAAACCGTCTTTGGTCTGGCATTTCTGGACATCACCACAGGTGAGTTCTTTGTCACCACATGCAGGGCGGATGACGGAGGCAATGGTCTTCTCTCTGCAATAGACCGTACCGGCCCGCGGGAATGTCTCCTGCCCCCCCAGTCGTTGTCTCCCCCCCGGCTGCAGCCTATTTTCGAGGGACGGGGGATAGCGATCACCCCCCCTGCGGCACAGAATACTTTGACCATACAGAGGCACTGTCCCGGTTAACGGGGGCAGTTTGGCGTATCAACCCTGAAAGGATTTGGCTGTAGTGATATGGATGAAGCAGTGGCTGCAGCCGGTGCCTGTCTGCGGTATGCAACAGATACCCAGAAATGTGATCTGGGGGGGCATATCAGTTCACTGCAGACCCGTTTGCCGGAGCGGGGGGGCATGCTGCTTGACGCAATCACGATGCGCAATCTTGAACTGACCCGCAATATTCGTGACGGCGGGACAAAACATACCCTTCTTTCGGTGCTTGACCGGACAAAGACTGCCATGGGCGGTCGCCTTCTGCGCACGTTCATCACCAGTCCCCCTTACTGATAAAGAAGAGATAATGGCACGTCTGGATGCTGTCGATTACTGTCTGAATGAACCCCCTTCAGCGGGAAATTCTCAGGGGGGCCACCTGCATCGGTTTGCAGATATTGAGCGCATTGCCGGCAGAATTGCCTATGGTAATGTGGGTCCCCGGGACCTTCTGACCCTTTGTGATTCGCTGGAGCGGTTACCTGAGATCCGGGATGTGCTCTCTGCAGATGACAGCATGACTCCTCGGCTTCTCTCGGAAATCCAGACCGGCATCAGGGATCACACCGATCAGGTCTCCCTGATCAGTGCTGCAATTGTTGATGATCCTCCGGTGCTGGCACGAACGGGTGGAATAATACGGGAAGGGTTCAGTAGTGAACTGGACGAAATACAGAATATCAGCCGGAGCGGCAAAGACTGGATTGCCTCATTCCAGCAGCAGGAACGCGACCGCACAGGTATAAAATCACTGAAGATCGGGTATAACAGAGTATTCGGATATTATATCGAGGTGACAAAGGCAAATCTCTCTCTTGTGCCACCAGAGTATCTCAGAAAGCAGACCCTGAGTAATGGCGAACGGTTTACTCTCCCGGAGCTGCAGGAGATGGAGCAGAAGATTGCACATGCACAAGAACGTCAGAGTGCCCTTGAAGAAGAACTCTATGCAGATGTCATCATCCGTCTGAAAGAGGCGGTTTCTTTCATACAGACAACCGCACAGGCGATTGCCCGTCTTGACCTCTTCTCCGCCCTTGCGGATGCTGCTGCTGAAAACGGATATGCCCGTCCGGTTATTGAAGATTCCGGCCGCCTTCTGATTACCGATGGCCGTCATCCGGTGGTAGAAGAGAGTATGTCATCAGTTGGATTTGTCCCGAATGACGCTGAGCTTGATACGGGCATGGATCAGATCGCCATCATCACCGGTGCCAATATGGCAGGAAAATCGACTTATATGCGGGAAGTTGCCCTCATCTGTATTATGGCACAGATGGGGGGGAGTTTTGTGCCTGCTGACCGGGCCGTTGTCGGCATCGTTGATCGTGTTTTTACCCGCGTCGGGGGGGCATTTGATGATCTTGCAAGCGGTCAGTCGACATTTATGGTTGAGATGGTGGAGCTGGCCAATATTCTCAATAATGTGAGTGAACACAGTCTCGTGATTCTTGACGAAATTGGCAGGGGGTACATCAACCCTTGACGGGTATTCGATTGCACGTGCGGTTATTGAGTTCCTGCACGGGACCGGAAAACGAGGGCCGCGGACCCTGTTTGCAACCCATTTCCATGAAATTGTAGAGATTGAAGCAGACCTGAAACGGGTGAAAAACTGCCATTTTGCCGTTAAAGAGACCGGTAGCGACGTGGTTTTTCTGAGGAAACTGATACCGGGTGCAACAGACAGAAGTTATGGAATTCATGTGGCACGCCTTGCGGGTATTCCCGGAAAGGTGCTCCGGAGGGCGGGACAGGTGCTTGAACAGGAACGACTCCGGACTCCGGTATCTGAAGGGAGGCATGCTCCGCGGTATACCCAGATGCTTCTGATGGATGCCCCCCCTGGTGTTGGTTGTGCCACGGAAAGCCCGGCTCTTATTGAACTAAAAAACCTGGATCTGGATTCACTCACGCCACGTGAGGCACTGGTACAGCTCTATGAACTCCAGAAGAAGGTGTAGCAGGATTTGTGATGATGCCTGAAAAGAGAGATGCAGGAGTTATCCGCCTGTTAGACGATGAGACTGTGAACACGATTGCTGCCGGTGAAGTGATCGAACGGCCCGCATCCGTAGTGAAAGAACTGGTGGAGAATGCGGTGGATGCCGGTGCTGATATGATAAAAGTGGATATTAACGTCGGCACACAGCATGTCAGCTCGGTTCAGGTGTCCGATACCGGGTGTGGTATGCAGGCGTCTGATGCACGGATGTCTTTTGTCCGCCATGCAACCAGTAAGATTCAGGGTCCGAACGATCTCTCCCGCATTCATACGATGGGTTTCCGGGGGGGCGAGGCACTGGCAAGTATTGCTGCCGTATCGCGGGTAACTCTGACAACAAGAACAAAGGTCAATGATGCGGGCACAGAAATGATCGTTGAAGGTGGGGGGGAGATACTCTCTGTTTCAGAGGTGTCCGCACCGCAGGGCACAACAATACGGGTTGACAATATTTTTTATAACACACCCGCCCGCCGGAAGTTTCTCAAGTCCAAGGAGACGGAACTGCTTCATATCTATCGTGCGGTTGAAGCAGAAGCCTTTGCACATCCGGAATCTGCATTTCGTTTGAGAGTAAACGGGAAAGAGAAACTCAGAACCCAGCGCACGACAACGATGGTGCAGACCATTGCACAGGTGTTTGGAGCGGATATATCCCGAAAGATCATTCCCCCCCTTAGTGCAGGCACCCCCCCGGTGATGAGGGTGGATGGCGCCATTGTACGCCCAGAGGCCTGTCGCCCAAATGCCGGGGGGGAGATACATCTCTGTGTGAATGGGCGTCCCGTCACATCACCCCCCCAGATTGTCCGGGCAATTCGTGCGGGGGGGTATGGCACCCTCATCCCCAAAGGTCGGTTTCCTATGGCGTATCTGAGTATCAAAATCGACACATCGCTCGTAGATGTGAACGTTCACCCTGCAAAACGGGAAATTCGATCCTGAGCCGGGAAGCAAA
>NZ_BBBG01000007.1 GCF_001315945.1 Methanogenium cariaci JCM 10550
CATGTACCGCCCCTGATCGATCACCCATGCACTCAAAGATACCGGAAAAAAAGAGGGCGGAAATGTTTGTGATCGGTAGGTGCATTCAGCCAATGTAGCTGAGTTCTTCTTCGGCCTTTGCGTTCTCGAGTTCTTTTATCTTCTCGACAATACCTTCCATCTCAACGGCACGCTCTTCAAGTTTCGTGTCGTCGATATCAAGGCCGGTCAGGGCACTCAGGATGCCGAGAACTGCATGGGCACTCTTTGGATCAACAATGTAGCCGGAGGTCTCCCCCCATCAGGCAGATGCCTTCTATTCCGCGCTCGGCACCCAGACTCAGGAGTAGTCCGGATGCGCCGATGATGCCGCCGCCCGGTTCGTCCGTTGAAAAAATCACTCCCGCTTCTTCAGCGGACTCCCGTAGGGCAACGTCACTGACTGCACCGAATACCCTGATCTCTTCCTGCAACTGGCCCGTCCCATAGCCTCCGAGCGTATAGATACGTTTTACTCCCAGTTCCTCGGCGATGTCAAGATACGCGTCTGCAAGCAGATAATGTCCTTCTGCAGATGCGCTCTGCACATCCCCCCCTATCAGAAATGCAATCGAGTAGTCATCGGTATTGATGAGGTAGACTTCATTGCGTGAAAGACGGGCGACGCCGCTTTCATCAATAAGCACCTGCGGAGGAAAGAAGATGGACGTGATCTCTGCAATCTTTTCTGCACCAAATTCTTCAATCATGTGCTCGGCAACAAGTTTTCCCACCTGGCCGACACCGGGAAGACCTTCGATAAGAATATCAGCGTGATACGTCTCATCGGCGAGCATTTTTATACGAATATCATCCATAACGAACTCTCCGTCGATATTTTCCAAATCGATCCTGTGAGGAATACCGAGCCGGATGTGCCGTCCGGGTTTCCGTTCCGCATTGCGGACAGGAAAAATTGAGGGTATAGGTTCCATCAGACGGGCATCGTCTAATTTTTCCGACCATTAATTCTTACCAGAGCGTGCTTTCCGGACAAACTCGCCGGTGCCGCCTGCACGTTCAACAACACCAACTGCTGCTTTGGCAACTTTGTTGATGGCCTTTTCAGCGGATTTGTAATCGTGTGCGGTTACTTTTACCCGGTACTTGGGAGCACCAACATACACCAGTTCAATCTCAACCCCCCCTTCAATCGTGGCTGAGCACTGCGCAATGCCCGGCGAATGACATTGACACCGTCCGGTTTTGTTGATGTCAGAATCAGATGGCCGGTGATGGTAACTTTGGATAATTTTACGTTTTCCTGGGCAACTTCGATCAGTGCGTCTCCAACCTTTTTGTCCAGGTCCAGACGGCCGAGAGTTGCTTTTTCATCCGTGATGACATCTTCAAATACCGGGAATAATGCCCCCCCATATTCACGGTAAAAGACATTCTGTATTGATTCTTCATCAGTGCCGGATGTCTTTGAGACAAATGAGACCCATTTCAGCGCTTTCTGCTCATTCTTCCATTCATGGATCTTCTCTTTGCGCTGATGATCGTTTACATCCTTCAGAGAGAGATCGATATGGCCCTTTGATCTTTCAACATGGAGAACTTTGCATACGACCTTCTGACCTTCACGGACATAATCCCTGATGTGCTTAATCCAGCCTCTGGCTATCTCAGCGATAGGGATCAGGCCTTCGCGTTCCTCATATTCGTCCAAGGTTACGAATGCAACAAAATCCTTTACATTCGCAACCGTGCAGACGACAAGTTCACCTTCGTCGGGCCATTCTCTCTCTAGCATGGGATTACTCACTTAACTCTTCGATGATCTCAGCATGAACCTTCGCGTTTCCGCTGGATGGTTCTGCAAGTACACTTCCGCAGACAACACAGTCGACGACGGTGCTTGCCCGCTGGAAGATGATCTGTTCGTTTTCACAGTCCTGGCACTTTACTTTGTAGAAAGCGCTTCGGTTCTCTCTGTTGATTCGTACCATTCTAATCACTCCGTGAGTTCAAATTTGCCCGCTTTTACGCCACGACGCAGGTGTGCTTTCCCGCATGCTGTGCACCGGTAGCGTACGTTGATTCTCTTCGTTGGTTTGTCGCCACCAGGTACCTTTGAGAACTTACCCCGGTTTCCGACTTTCCCGCGGCGTGCTTTCTGCCGATCGATCCAGTGAAGATGCATATCTTTCCCGCGCTTCACCTTTTCGACCTCATGGATCTCGTGTTTCCTGCAATAAGGACAGTAGGTATTAAATTTCGTTGGCATTTTCATGGAATAAGCCCCCTGTGTGTGGATATTGAAACCCAATATTATTTGCTTACCTTAATATTTAAGGCTATGTTGCGTTCATAAAGTACCTGCGCATTCCCCCCCAGAGGAAGCGAGACCAGGTCATCTTTAATAAGACTATATATTCTTCCGTCAGTCCCCCCCATAAAAGGTTCGATATCATCAAGGATATGAACCAGGTCATATCCCCCCCGGCAGTCTCCGGTAATTCCGGTTCCTCCGGGAGTATTTCTTCATCCGGTTGCAGTGTGGGGGGGCAGGGTGCGGGCACTTCTTCCTCTACCTCTATCTCTACCTCCTCTTCAGCAGGAGGCAGAACGGTCCGGACAACAGGTGTCCTCTTCGGCGATGCGCCATCGATGAGGGCATGCCTGCACGCGGTAATGGCTGCCTGAATCTCGTCATACATCTCCCGCTCTTCGGGGATCATCTTCCGGAGATCCAGAGGGTCCACGTAGTGCGTGTCCATCTGGCCTATTGCCATCTTCAGGATCTTTTTAAACCGTTCCCGGGAAATGTCGTTCAGGGTTACCTTCAGGCTGTCAATCTCACGCATGAGATCAGATCCGCGATCGGTAAGAAAATTGTCGACAGACTGGGCCTCGGAATACAGTTCCCGTAACCTGAGCTGTCCTTTTTCAAAAATATCCGCGGATATCGATGTGAGTTTTCCGCTTTCCCGCTCATCCAGAACAACTATCCGCAGGTCTTCAAGCTCCATATATAATCAACTCACCCCCCCATTCGATGGATCAGGCACCGGAACCTGTTAGCTCTCCGATGCCCCCCCGGCAGCAAAGAAACACTGCCATCTCATCCGGCACCCGATTTTTTCCTTTCTTAATCGTATATGTCTGACCCGACATAGGCATTGTCAGAGGGAACGGGCATTCCACGGAGACCATGTCTCCGCCAAAGTCAACGACGGCATCCACGAGGGGGGGATCAAAACGTTCCAGATCCGCCACTGAAGCGAGTTCGGTGACCCGGAACCCTGAACCGCCATGCAGGGAGCGCGGCGCACGGATCAGTCGTTTGATATCGGTGGTCACCGGTTCGTCGGTAAGGGCGGCCTTTGAGAGAATCAGGTGTCTCAGCGGTTCATAATCCTCTCCAATGATGGCACGAAGCGCATTGTTCTTCATCAGCGGTGCCGCCGAGGAGAGGTCGTCTAACGATCCGGTCAGCGTGTCCATGCCCTCGACAAGCGACCGTGCTGATTCCTTCCCCCCCACCCCCCCTTTCAGGGATGCGAGATACTTTATCCCGTCCTTTTCCCCCATATCATGGATGCGCTGCAGTTCTTCGCGCAGGGAATCCCGATAGCGTGCGGGCCAGCCGCCGCCTGCTCCCGCATGGGCACTGAGCATCACCCCCCCGGGTCGATGCCAATGCCGCAGACATAATCCACCAGCTCGCGCCGCTCCGGACTGCCCCCCCATTCCCGTATCTCAAGATCCCGGACATGAATGTGATATCCGCGCCCGCCGGAAAAGACCAGCGACATACTCTTTGTTGAAAATCCGAGTTCATCGGTGAGCATATCCACCAGTTTCAGGGTCTCGTCCTTTACCCGGGCAAGCATCGTATCGTAGGATACCTTCTGGACGATATGATCGGCATCCAGATCAAATATCAGTCCGCACCGGACCAGATCTTATCGTTCATCGTCGGCGCTGACGGGAGTTCGTAGTATGCCGTGGAAAAATACATGTGGCGGGGCACGGTCACCCGCACATAGGACGCCAGTTCTTCCCGCGACTGAAACGCCATATGCCGCCGCATCGGCACTCTTGACTCATCAAAGGAGATAAATCCCCATTCACGCTGAAGGAGCGATGGCGGCACAAATACCGGGGGGGCATGTGCATAATAGGCCGCAAACTTCTGTCTGATATATTCACGCGTGGCAGGATTCATCCAAGTCTCTTGATCATATATGGGCCTGATCGTTCATATCCGTGTCTGGCATAATATGGCCGGACTCCGATGCCGCTCATCACGCAACCGAGCGGTAGCCGTCTGATGCCGCCTGTTCTTCCGCCGCGTTCAGAAGGTCTGTGCCGTACTGCCGATGCTGCCACTCCCCCCCGGATGCGGTGGCATTCTTTTCCAAAGGAACCAGGGAGCCGTAGACATGCAGTTCCCGGATGATCGCACTTTCTGTCAGTTCGGTCCGCCAGGGATTGCCGGGGGGGTAACGCAGACGCACAAACCCGATCAGGGAGTCGGATGCCGTTACCGACAGGAAATGTTCGCTACCGCCACAGCATGCATATGTCTGTGTGTCGAGCACCGCCTCCTCTGCGGGTGCCGGAGCGCGGCCTGCTTCCCTGCAGCGGATACAGCGGCAGCTTCCCCCGGTCTCTAGCAATCTCTTCTGGGCGAGCTGCCGGAAATTGCTGTGATGCGATCCGGCGACGATCAGCCGTGCCGGAATGTCGCGCTGGACCCGCTGGAGACGGGTGTATTCCGGTATGCACGACTTTCCGAATGCGATCAGGTCAATCAGGTCTTCCTCCGGATAGGTCGTGTAGGCCCCCCCTGCCTCCCACAGGGATTCAATCTCCGAACCCGGAGTGACCAGGGTCGGATAAATCTTCAGGAAATCCGGCCGGTATGAGGGATTCCGGAAAAGCTCTTCAAACATCCAGCGGTCATCGGCCATCGTTGCGGAAGGCAGATTCGGCATGATGTGAAAGCCGACCTTTATCCCGGCATCCCGCAACAGGGTGTTTGCCGCAATCGTCTCTGCAACCCCCCCGTGCCCGCGACGGTTGTATGCGAGAATGTCATCTCTCAGCTGCTGCACGCCGAGTTCGACCTTCGTCACCCCCCCTAAGGAGAGCATACGGTCGATGTGTTCCTGTTTACACCAGTCCGGACGCGTCTCGAATGTTGCGGCAATACAGCGTGCCCGGGCGGTCTCGTTCCTGCGACACAGCTCCTCATACGGGGGGGCGCCGTCATCCGGAAGGATATCGCCTCCATACTCGTTCATCGCACGGATGCACGAACCCATAAATGATTCCTGATAGACCGGGTCACGGGCGGTCATCGTGCCGCCCATGACGATCAGTTCGACCTTGTCGATATGGTGGCCGAGGAGTTCGAACTGAAGCAGTCGCTGACGGACCTGCACGTAGGGATCAAATGCATACTGGCGGCCCCCCCGAAGTGCCGCCGGTTCCTCCCCCCCGGTATAACTCTGGGGTGACCCGAACGGATGGTCCGGCCCGCCCGGACAGGGCAGACATTTGCCATGGGGGGCATGGGTGGGGGGTGACGTCATCACCGCAACCGGTGCCACGCCGGAGAGTGTCCGGGTCGGTTTTACCTGGAGGATGATGCGCATTGCCTCAAATTCGTCGTCGGTTGCCGCGGCAAGTATGACGGAATTTTTGGGAATGGCAGAGAGCCCGTACTTCTTGGCCGTCTGAATCTTTATCTTCTGCACATCTGACGAGGTAACCCCGGGAAAAGAGAGCCGGGAAATAATTTCCCGGAAAATATCATTGTCCTGCATACTGCCTAATTACCGGCAATAATCTCATCAGGGGGGGATGAATACTCCTGATACTCAAGTGAAGCGAGACCCTTGGACTTCAGGTATGAAACCAGTTCGTCACCCAGCGTCAGAATTGCTTCCTTATGACAGGATTTATTTTTATGAATATGCACCGGGGGGGAGATGGAAAAAGCATCATACCCGGGTGTGCAAACCTCATCGCCGTACGTTGATTCGTAGTATTTTTTCACATGGACAAAGAGCATGTGAAGATGTAGAAGTTCCTCTTTTTGCACCAGATCACCAATCCTTAGAATTACTACTAATCAGGAATGCATATAGTTTATTGGTGATCTTTATATCGCAGTTTTCACATCCAATCGGAGCACTCGCGGGACTGGCCCTCGGAGATGCATTCGGCGCCCCCCCGTTTGAGGGGGCCCCCCCCACCGGAACACAATGTCCTCGAACCCGGCAATTTCGGAGTAAATCCGGGGAATTATGGTCAGTTTACGGATGACACGAAGCAGACACTTGCAATATCCAAATCGCTGCTGAAATGCGGGCGTTTTGACTCGATGGATGCAATACATGCTTTGATAGAGGAATATGATCGGGACCCGCGGTTCTATGGACCGACATCGGGGGAGGTGTTTACCCGGATCAAAACCGGATGCGCTCCACTGGAAGCGGCACGAACACTCTTTGAGGAGAAGGGTCTGGGCCGGACAAACGGCAGTGTGATGCGTGGCGTCCCCCCCATCGGGATCTGCTACCCGCCGGAGTCTGTCCGGGCCTGCAGCCTTGCGGCATCCCGCATCACCCATTTCCACCCGGTCGCCTGCGAGGCGTCGGCCGTGTTCAACACCGTCATCTCCTGTCTTTTGCGGGGTGAGAGCCTCGCCCGTGCACGGGACCGGGCCATTGCATCCTGTGAAATTGCCGAAGTCCGTGCACGTATCGCTGCCCCGGAAGACTACCCGCTGCGCCCGTCCATGGATGCGCTCGACACCCTGCACGCTTCCCTTTCCCTTGCCCTCATGAGTGATTCGTTTCAGGATGCGGTTACCGGAGCCGTCATGCTGGGAGGAGATACCGATACCATTGCCGCCCTCTCCGGTGCACTGAAGGGTGCGGAATATGGTATTGAAGCCCTGCCTGACGCATGGCTCAGGAATATTGAAGGAATCGATGCGGTCATCTCCTGCGCCGAAGCCTGTGGATGATAAGAAAAGATTGATCAAAAGGGGCTCAAAAGAACCCGTTTCATCCTCTTCCCCCCCAGTTTGCAGGAGAGAATCGTTCCGTTATCGATCTCGGCGATGCGGTATCCCTCGCCGGGTACAATTCCTTCCGGATTGCAGAGTTCAAAGTTGACACAGTCACGGTGCGTGCATCCCCCCCCTTGTGGACAACGGTTGAATTGAGAATGGTGCGCTCTGCAGGGACCGCAGCAGGGACGGCGGCTTCCACCACTTCCACGGTGTAGGCACCATCCATATGGACCGGGCAGGAATGAAGGGTATTGGTCCGTACCCCCCCGACGATGCGGTATCTCTGGTGGGGTGACAGGTTATGGCAGACCTTTTTGAGCCTGCAGCCTTCACATGCATGGACCTCTCCCTTGTACACGAATTCAATGCCCTCCTGTGCGAGTGCTTTTCCTATCAGCGTAATCTTTGTGTGTTCGTCTTTATCGGTCATTTCATTCCTCATATAACATCGCGATCAGCTGCTCCGCCACCTCTTCGGTGATGCCCATGTCCAGAATGGTAAACCGTTCCGGACGGATACTTTTGGCAAGAATCAGGGCCCGTGCCGCCATATGGTCGTCAATACCTATCTCCTTTGGCGTTGTCGGCGCCCCCCCGATCGCTCTCAGGGAGTTTCGGATACCTCTCCAGTCACCGCCGTGCAGGTACATTGTGATGATGGAACCGATGCCGCACTGTTCTCCATGCAGCCCTTTTCCCGGCGCGATCTGGTCAAGGGCATGACTGAACTTGTGTTCTCCGCCTGACGCCGGGCGTGACGAACCCGCGATACTCATCGCCACGCCGGAGGAGAGCAGTGCCTTGATGACGGTCCATGCGCTCTCTTCGGCATGGGGTTTGATCAGGTCGGCATTCTTACTGATGATCTCTGCAGTCATGCGCGAAAGGGCCATGGCATACTCGGAGAGGGGTTCGCCCCCCCGGAGTCGGTGAGAGAGTTCCCAGTCAAGGATGGCCGTGTAATTGGAGATCACATCCGCACACCCGGCTGCAAGCAGACGGTGGGGTGCTGCGGCGATGATACCGGTATCGGCGATGAGGGCGATGGGAGGGCTTGCCGCAAGCGATACGCTCCCCCTTTCACCGGCACCGACGCACGTGATGACGCAATACCATCATGAGACGCTGCGGTGGGGGGGATGCTGATAAACGGACGGGAGCAGTTGTAGGAGACAATCTTTGCCGTATCAATGACCCTGCCGCCGCCGACACCAACGAAGACATCCGCACCGCATCCCGCCTCTTCCGCCTCGGTGATCACGTCCGGGGGGGTGATGGCATCGACAATGAACAGTTCCGCATCGGCCACCTCATTGATCAGGGAAAGCACCCGGTTGCCTGCGACGTTCATGGTCCCCCCTTCCACTGAATACGACGACAGAACCCGAGACATGGAGGTCTTCGCAGACCTTCGGCAGCTGTGTGAGCACGTCATGGCCGATGATCACATCACGCGGCAGCTGCATCCATTTAGATTTATCCAAAACAGGTGTTTTGAGTAATTTTATACCGTCAGGACTCATGTACTATCATTAAATGATGTGGGATTTTATATACAAATATTACGTTGGTCCGACACTAAACGGAGAACCCTATACCATTGTCGATACTCTGACCTATGCCATCATCCTCATTCTTGCCGTATACCTCGTATACCGGTGGCTGAAAAAGACGGGGGGGATTGACATCGACCAGCAATTTATTCTTTCGACCATTCCCTTCGTCGTTCTCGGAGGACTGCTGCGTGTTGTCGAGGATACGGGAATCATCCCGCGACCGTGGAATGTCATTCTGGTAACACCGATCATCTTCTTTGTGGTCTTTTTTATCACCATCACACTGCTTGTGATCTCAAGAACACTGGAAAAGAAGGGCCTGATTGCGTCCTATACCAAAGGCTACGCTGCCGGTGGTGTCTGCGCCTGTATCATTGCCGCCGCCGTTCTGGCATATTTCGGCATCACTGAGACACAGATTTCCCTCACGGTGCTCGTAACAATACTGACGATGGCGGCCGTCTCATCGACTGCGGTCTGGGCTCTGCTCCGCTACGGATTAAAATGGACGTTTACCGAGAATATTCTCTACAAGCTGCTGATCTTCGGCCACATGCTGGATGCCAGCGCGACCAGTTTCGGTATCGAACTCCATGAACTGACCTACGTGGAGGTGCATGTTGTCGGCTCTCATCTCATCGAAGCCACCGGCACCGCATTTTCCATGTTCGCCCTGAAGCTGGCGGTGATCATCCCTGCCATATACGTGCTTGAGATGTACCGGAAGGAAGGGAACAGCCAGTTGTGGCACCTGATTCTTCTGGCGATGATCGTTGTCGGCATGGCGCCCGGTATCCGGGATATGGTACGGATGATCCTCTATGTTTGATGGCAGTTACCGCACAGCCGCGATTGTCACGGTGGGCATCCTCCTGCTCACCGGGATTATCGGGGGGGCATTTGCCGTGCATGCGGACCCTTCGGTGGGAGAATCACTGGTCGCCATGATGAACGAGGAGGTATTCAACAATATTGAATCAGAGAATCCTGCGATTGTTGCGTTCAACATCTTTGCAAACAATACTCAAACCTCTCTTATCCTGTTCATCGGTGGAGCGTCCTTTGGGCTGTTAACTGCACTGATTCTCTCGTTCAACGGGTTTATCATCGGTATCGTGGTCGAATTCGTCCGGCAGGAGCAGGGACTGTATGTCATTCTTGCGGGAATATTGCCGCATGGCATATTTGAGATTCCTGCGCTGGTACTCGCGGGCATGTTCGGTATCCTGCTCGGAGAAGAGCTCTGGAAAGAATTGCATGGCAACGGGGATGCCATCTCTGCGGCACACCGGATGGGAAAACAATTCCTCGTCTATGTTCTGCCTCTTCTGGGAATCGCAGCGATTATAGAGGGGTTTATTACTCCCGAAATCATACAGTTATTTATCTAGGTGAATGAGTAATGCAGGAAGATAAGGGCGCACTCCCGCCGAAAGAGACGTTCAGTGAATGGTACAATGACATTCTCTGGCAGGCAGAGATCATGGATGTCCGGTATCCGGTGAAAGGGGGGGTATACGTATGGTATCCTCACGGATTTGCCATGCGAAAGGCGACCTATGCTATTCTCCGGGAACTGCTGGACAAAGACCATGACGAGACCCTGTTCCCGATGTTGATTCCGGAAAACGAGTTCATGAAGGAAGCCGAGCACATCAAAGGGTTTGAAGAGGAGGTCTACTGGGTCACCCACGGGGGGGGCACGAGTGAACTTGATGTGCCGCTTGCCCTCCGCCCGACATCCGAGACGGCGATATACCCCCCCATGTACGCCCTGTGGGTCCGGTCGCATGCGGATCTTCCGATAAAACTCTACCAGATCGTGAATACCTTCCGCTATGAGACAAAGCACACACGGCCGCTCATTCGCCTGAGGGAAATCACCTCGTTTAAGGAAGCACATACCGTTCATGCCACCTGGGAGGAGGCCGAGGCACAGGTGAACGATGCGGTGGACCTGTATCGTACGTTCTATGACCGGCTCTGTGTCCCGGTCATCGTCTCCCGCCGTCCGGAATGGGACAAGTTCCCCGGTGCGGATTACACCCTTGCAACCGATGTTGTCATGCCCGACGGGAAGACCCTTCAGGTCGGCACCGCCCATCATCTGGGTGACCACTTCTCCCGTACGTTTGATATCACCTATGAGGATGCACAGGGAGAACAGCAGCTGGCATACCAGACCTGCTACGGGATATCAGAACGCTGCATCGCAGCACTTATCAGTACCCATGGTGATGACAAGGGTCTGGTCCTGCCGCCTGCCGTCGCACCGGTGCAGATTGCAATTGTCCCCATCATCATAAAAAAGCGTGAAGAAGAAGTTCGTGCGGCAGCGGAAGCACTCGAGACCGAACTCAAAGAGGCAGGCTACCGGGTCAAGACCGACTTCCGGAGCCTGCGGCCCGGTGCCAAATATTATCACTGGGAGATGCGGGGGGGTGTGCCGCTCAGAATTGAGATCGGCCCGCGTGATATCGATAACGGGGTGGTCATGACCGTGACCCGGCTGGGAGAAAAACAGACCGTCGCAAGGGATGCGCTGCTGCCCGGCATACAGGCAGTCATGGACGCGTTCACGGAAACACTGAAGGAGCGGGCGGAGCAGAAGGTGCAGGAACAGATTGTGCCCGCGTCCTCTCTTGACGAGGCACGTGAGGCAGCAGGCAAGGGCGTGGCCGTCATCCCGTGGTGCGGATGTAAGGAATGCGCCACCGCCATTGAAACCGCAATTGACGTCAGTGTGCTGGGCACCGATGTTCAGAGCAAATATGTCGCGGATACCGAAGGCACCTGTATCATCTGCGGCAAACCCGCACGTCCGGCAATCATTGCCCGGACCTATTAATCCTCTTTTTTCCCTGTCCGGATACCGGCAACGACAGATGCGATTGCCCCGATGATGACCGCACCATTCAGGGGGGGGTGGCCGTTGGCAGTGGTGCTGTCGTCTCCGGAACCGAGGTCTCTTCAGGAGTTGTCGGCTCATTACGGGTATCCACGAGAAGGGGGGGCACGGTCGATGTCCCGTCCCCTCGCACATTGCCGAATTCATCGTACTGGGTGATGGTCAGTGCGTCAATCGTCCCGTCGGGCACCACCGGCACCACCCCGCTGACCTCTACCGAGAGATACTCCGATCGGCCCTGTGCATATTCGAGATAGTAGCCGTTGATAAATACCACTCCGTTTTCCTGGGAAAAGGTCTGAACCGGATGATTGTCAACGGTGAGGGTATACTGCCATTCGGGGTTTGTCAGTGCGGTAGAGAGCTCAAGCCGGTCACTCCCCCCCGGAAATGTCACCTCTCCTGACGGATCAAACGAGACACGGGCAGATACCCGGACGACGTCTCCGGGAGAGACATTCCCGGATTCATCAGTCACAATCTGATCAACGGTAAACGAGGCTCCACTGACAGAGATGGTTGTTATTGCTACACAGAAAAGAATCATTCCGGCACACAGTATCAAGCGCATATGCTCTCTCCTTTGCCCTGACACAGATATATTTATCCCAAAAAAAGATTACTGCGGGGATCTAATATCTCCACCACCAAAGAGGACATTCTCTTATTCCCTCTTATGGTATTTAATAATGCCGGATGTGTGCGAATACGTGCAAAAATTGGGGTAAAAAAGAAGAATCCTGTTATATAGTTATTTATTTTCCGGCAGATTTGTTCAGTCCATTAAAAATACCGCTGCTGCAATGACCGAGGTCCATTGTCCGTCATCACCGACGACGGCACTCTTCGTCACGTTCATGGTCTGCTTGAGTGCACTCTCGGATATACTGCCAAACATATCCTTTGCCAGTTTCTCTGCATATTTTCCGGACTGTTTGGGCCCCCCCTGACCAAAGGAATGATTCTCGGTAAAATATCCCCCCAGTGAGATTCCATATCCTCAGGAATGGCTACCCCGATGGATGCGCAAATTCTCCGGTGTGGTTCATTTGAAGACAGGCGGGAAAACACCGTGAAAACAATACTGCCTGCGTGCATATCCGGGAGTGCCTCCTCTTTTGATATGATTCTGCATTTCGGGGGGGGAGGATTGAACTAACGGTAACAATATTGTAGCATTCAATGGATGCGTCCCGCAATGCCATCTCAAATGAAGTCAGTTCATCCGGACTCTGGCCGGCACCACAGGTAAAAAACACACGTTTTGGTACAAATCTGTCGCTCATAGTGTCCACCAAATAAGTATATACGTTTGGGTGCATGCTCACTTAAAGGAAATTGAAGAAACAGACAAATTCCTTTCCGGATGGGATGGATAATTCGGTATATAGCCAAAAACAAAAGAAATGGGTATCGTCACCGATTTAATAATCCGGAGTTACCAGCGGATGGTATCCTCTTGCGGCAAGTTCCTTATCAACCATAAAGAGAATATTCATGCCCATTTCATCACTGGCCATACTCAGTTTTTCAAGAATGGTGCGTGCGTTCTCCTCCTCTTCAACCTGTTCGTCCACAAACCACTGGAGCAGATTATAGGTTGCATGATCGTGCTCCTCATGCGCAAGTTCAACAAGATTATCAATCTTTGCGGTGACCGACTGTTCGTGCTCATACTGGTATTCAAAGGCCTTTTCCGGGGGGGATTCCCACAGGGAAGGCGGGGCGTCAATGGCCTGAAGTTCTATGATGCCGCCACGGGAAAGGACATAATCATAGAATTTCATGGCATGGTCACGCTCCTCCATTGCCTGAATTCGTTCCCAGTGTGAAAAACCCCG
Source organism: Methanogenium cariaci JCM 10550 (assembly GCF_001315945.1). Taxonomy (GTDB): domain Archaea; phylum Halobacteriota; class Methanomicrobia; order Methanomicrobiales; family Methanomicrobiaceae; genus Methanogenium; species Methanogenium cariaci. Next base: position 13,360 of record NZ_BBBG01000007.1, read on the forward strand.
CAGCCCGATTGAATCATACCAGGCGGACATGGACAGATAAAGATAGGAGGAATACAGTTCCCATTTGATCTGCTCATTGATTGCGTCAAGAATTTTTCCATTCATTTGTGTTTTGTCACCTCGTTCACCCTCAGCACCGCCCATTGACAATGCGCCATATATACCTATGGTTGGATCGGTTCGCAGTCATCTGCGCCCGTTGATAAAGCGTGTGACAAAGGACTGTTTATCCGCATATGTCTGCTGCAGGTGAGGGGTTCCCGTGTGGAATATCTCCCGTTGTTTCTGAAAGAGTATGCCCAGCGCAATTTTTCCTGCATCGTCATATTGGTATTCCCGTAGCAGACGGCAGGCTGCATCAAAGTCTTCCGGATGGTGGTCCGCCGGCACATACACCTGTGCGTCATACTCCTCTGTTTTATCCAGATAGCTTGCACAGATCTGGAGGATGTCGATACAGGAAAACCCGGAATGGGAAATGCCTGCATGCATGAGCTCCTGGAGTTCTGTTCCCCGCCGGGAATAGCCCCGTGCAATAAAACTGCAGCCCGCTGAAAGCAGCAGTTCCGGTGGGTTGAATGCAATCTCACCGGTATCCTGCGGGTTTGATTTGCTGTGGTATGCGCCGGGAGACGTGGGGGGGGTAAACTGCCCCCTTGGTCAGCCCGTAGACCCGGTTGTTATGCACCAGAACGGTCATGTTCACATTCCGTTTGGCGGCAAACAGGAGATGGGCGATACCCTCCGCATAGGCGTCCCCCCCGTCCCCCCCACACAGCAGATCACCTTCAGGTCCGGGTTTGCCATACAGATGCCTGTCGCAAAGGAGACCGCCCTCCCGTGCAGGGAATAGAACGAGTTGATGTTCAGGTAATCGGCCATCTTTGCATGGCACCCGATCCCTGCAACGAGCACCATCTGTTCCCGGGGTATGCCCTTTTTTCCAGACGAAGAATGACATCCTTGAGTGCATGTTCGATGCCAAAATTGCCACATCCCGGACACCAGGTGTTCTGTGCATCTGTGATGAGTTCCCCCCCGGTCATTCGACCAGCCCCCCCACAGGTCTTCCATCAGTTGATCCAGGGTGAAGGGCCGCCCGTCAAACCGGGGCAGTCTGATGTCAACGGGGGATGCCGTGCGCCTCACAGATGTCCGCTAACTGTCCAGAATAATTGTCTTCCAGAAGGAAGGTCATGCGGGAGTTGCGGGTGGCCTCACGCATCTCCTGTTCCGGGAACGGGTGCAGAACAATGGCTGAACGAATGTTATCCCGACAATTCCCGCTGCCTCACGGCAGAGCGGGGGGGCGTTTGAACCCCATGCGATCAGACACCGGTCAGCCTCGCGGTTTCCTGAAATCTGCACCGGGTTCAGGCGGGAGACCGTCTCTGCCATCAACGGAAGTTTTCTCATCTGTTTTTTGGTCATGGCTGCGATCCCCATCCCATCATCAACGGATATCCCGCGTTCATCATGCGATTTGCTGTTTCCTTTTACAACCGACCGGAAAGGGGGGGCGGGGGGGAGGCGTATGGGGGGGATATGCCGTCTTCGGTGTTCCGGTATCTCAGGTATGCATCACTTTTTCCGGAGGGCAGAGACACCGGCGGGTGTGTCGGGAACAACTCCGGGGGGGCGACCGTGTATATCCCTCCGACAGGGTCTTGTCCGTCATCAGGATGGACGGAACCTGAAACTGCCAGGATAATGAGAGGGCATGGCCCGCCCATTCCACTGCCTGCTGTGCATCTCCGGGGGCAACAACAAACCGGGGGAACTCGCCATGACCTGCATGAATCGCAAAGTGAAGATCTGACTGAGCGGTATACGTCGGAGTGCCGGTGGACGGTCCGCTTCTCTGTGCAAGAACGATGGTGATGGGAATTTCCGCCATGCCTGCCATGGAAAGGGCCTCTGTCATCAGGCAGAACCCCCCCCGCCGGATGTGCCGACCGCAGTCTTTGCCCCGGCATACACCATTCCCTCCGCCATGGTGATGACGGCAATCTCACTCTCCGGCTGGAAGACCTGTATCCCCCGTCTCAGCGGAAGCGCCCGCCATGAAATGAAGGATGCCGGTGGAAGGGCTCATCGGATATGCGATATACCCGTCGAGCCCGGCCGAGAGCAGACCCAGACCGACGGCCTCATTCCCGGAGATGAGAATGCCCGGTGGCTGCGCATGGCGCGGCAATACTTTCTTCTCTGTCTGCATCCGGAAGGCGTCCCGGGCAATATGAAGATTTTTTTCGGTGAATTTCGGCATCTCATGCGCAATGACGGATGCGATATCCTCCCATTCCATACCGAGGGCAAAAGCCAGAGCACCGATCATCGCGGTATTGCCCATGACGGTTGACCCTTCATTCGTTTCAACGATGCTCTTCAGGGGGGGATACCGGAACCGGTATCCGATGTTATGATATCGGAGTTGTAAATGATCAGGGCATCCCGTTTGCAGTCGTTTTGATGCCGCCGGAGTGTTGTCTGATCCATTGCCAGCAGAATATCAATTCCCGAACGGCGTGCTCCGATCGGATGAGTGCCGGCACGAATTACAGAAAAGTTGTGTCCGCCGCGTATCAGTGACGGATAGTCATAGTACATATATGCATAATATCCCAGGTGGGAAAAGATGCGGGCAATCGTCTGGCCCGCAAGATTGATTCCGGCCCCCCCGCCTTTCCCCCCCAATCAGAACAGAACATTCACTCACCGAACCGTCATCTCCTCTGGACCTGCATGGAGAGGGACAATACATAATGGTTGCGTATTTTAGACCATACGCATCACTTTACAATTGCTGAAGCCTCCTCGTCAAACGGATTAGTCCGGAGAGCAAGAGAGAACATGTAGGGATAGCTGTTCTTCAGATACTCCATATACCGGACCCATTCGCTGACGAGTTCCTTATAAACCCGGTCAATATCTCCCCCCCGATATGCCGGCAGTCACTTTCCGGAAGACAGTCAAAACCGGGACGACATTGCAATTCCTCATTCAGGTGAAATACGGCACGTAGCAGTTCGGTAAATTTCTGATTCTCCAGAAGGACGGGGGGGTTTTCAAGCAGACGAATGAGAAAATCCCGTTTCTGCATAAGAAACGCATCCAGTTTTGCAAGGTCCATTTCGTCCCAGTTCACCGAAAAGGGGGGGTAGTCCTGAATGGATGCTGATGCACTGCGAAAATGGTCTGCCCCCCCCATTCATCGCCGATGATCAGTTTGTTTCGCAGCACCGCTGAGTCCTCATCGTAATCGGAAAGGACGGTCAGCAAATGGTTCCCCACTTCGGCAAAGAACGTACCTATCACCATATTGAGTTTCTGCATCTTCTCCTGATGGGACCGGAGGGTCAGCAGGTGGTTGAGTACCACGGTCACCAGCAGGACACTGATGGGAAGAAATCCTATCGCATTAAAGAGATAATTGATAGTATTTTCAGGATTGTGGAGCAGAAGCATCTTCGTTGAGTAAATGATTGCGGATGCTGCCACCAGAAATAGTGCCAGTTTCATTTCCCAGGTACCTAATTTTCCCATTTTTGTCATCTCCCGGACATACGGCATCTCTCTGTCCGCACCTCCTGCCGAAGGGGGGGTCCGATAAGAATAAATACCGTTTTTCCGTATGGAATGGTATGATTAGAAAGGCATCAATGATTCTGATTGTTCTTGTCATTGGAATGGTATGTGTCGCCGGGTGCACGTCCGATTCCGGCGAGACCTCCCCTACTGCTACCCCCCCCACGGCCGTGCAGACACCGGTTCCGACAACGCAGGCGGCACCCGACCTCGTGCCCCCCCAGCCCACCGATGTCGTACCGAGCACCCAGTTAGTGGCGGTCGCTGCGTCAAAAGACCCGATCACCGGTGACATCACCGTCACGTTCCGGGGCGGAAAAGGGCAGGATCAGGTCGATACCCTCAAAGTGGTTGTGATCTCGGGTGCCGGTGTTACAACGACCAAATCCCTGAAACCCGACTCAAAAGACGTGGCGGTATTCAGGGTGGATGACGGAGAGGCGACACGGGGAGACGACCGGGTCATCGTCACGGTATCCTACTACGATGGCAAAAGTTACATCATCTACGATGATGTCCTTTCCAGAAACTGAAGCGAAAAAAGGATGATTACGATTTATCACTCTTTTTTGAACCGACCAGTGCAGAAGCACTCCGTCGTCTATTCTTTGCATATCTCTGAGGACAAGGGAGGGAAATTCTGTTTCGCGGATATACCCGGTTCCGTCTGCAGGGGTGGGAGCATCCGCTCCGCCGATGATCATATTTCCGATACAGGTAAACAGTTCATCGACCAGTCCTTCTGCAAAGAGGGAGCCGATCAGCGTGCCGCCCCCCCCTCCACCATGAGCGTCCGGATGCCGAGGGTGCCGAGGTAGTCCAGCAAGGCGGAAAGATTGACCTGTTCGTCCCCCCCACACATCTGAATGTCGGCATATGGTGAGAGGGCAGCGGTTTTTTCCGGAGCTGCGAGACCGGAAACCGCAATGATCCTTCTGCCGGGACCTTTATGAAGGATATCCGCATCCACCGGTGTCCTCGCCCTGCTGTCAATGACAATACGGACGGGGGGGTGTTCATCCCGGCCTTCATCCAATCTCTTTTTTTGAGCAGCGCATCCTTAACGGTCAGGGAAGGGTCATCGGCAAGTACGGTCCCTATGCCCACCATGATCGCATCGCACTCTGACTTGATCAGATCGACACGCCTGAAATCAGTCTCTCCTGATATTCTGACCTGTCTGCGTTCTTTCGTTGAAAGTTTCCCGTCTGCACTCATTGCCACGTTGACAAACACATGAGGCCGCATATTATACCATTTATTCACGCCCGGATTTAGCCATATTGGTATCAGATTCGTGCATTTCACAGGTGATGAGGGAAAGAGAGAGGGAATTCATACAATACCGCGTCCCGTCCGGCAGGGGGGGCCCGTCATCAAAGACATGGCCGAGGTGTGCGCTGCACCGGCGGCAGAGCACCTCGGTGCGCACCATCCCGTGGGAATGGTCTTCATGCCATTCGACATTATCCGGGCAGACCGGACGGGCAAAACTCGGCCACCCGGTCCCGGAGTCAAATTTATCTTTGGAAAAGAAGAGGTGGGTTCCGCAACAGGCACACACATACACTCCTTCGTCATGGCAGTCTGCATATATTCCGCTGAAGGGTGTTTCCGTCCCTGCCTGTCGTGCAACACGATACACATCCGGAGGAAGCAGTATCCTCCATTCTTCATCCGTCCGGCGTATGACGGCGGTGCAGTAGGTCGTGCCTGCACACGCATCACATAACCGAAGGTGGTCCTCGGTTTTCATGCACCTACCTGTCCACACTCCCTGAAATACCTTGCCGACATGCAGCGGGCAAGACTTTTTTCTATCCTGACGGGGTGCGGGAGAACAAGAGAGCGAAAAATACCTTGCGCTCATCAGAATGAAAATGAAAGAATAAGTGCCTCAGGCCGGATTTCAGCAAATAAGTATAATGCCCTAAATTTTTATATACGATATAATCCCACACTAATTATGGAAAAAAATGCCTTTCACGCAACGCGGCACCAGTATCAAACCTATGAAACACGGGCCATAGAAAATGCAATCAGTGATGGCAGAATTTCCAAAAAGGAAGCCGGATACATCCGGGAATTCCTATCCGAGACCAATTCTCAGAAAGACCTGTCCGCGCAACGAAAGTTTAAACTCGCATCCAATCTCTGCACCGTCTCGCAATACACACCAGATATTGATGAGATGACAATAGGGGACCTATACGAGGCCGTGGAGAAGATCAAGAACGGGATATCTTCGCGGGGGAAGCCATACACACGGAACACTCAAAGCGATCTCTTACGCATCCTGAAGCGGTTCACTGTATGGTTGATTGAGAACGGGTATAGTGATCTTAATTTGAAGAAAGTGCAGAAGATCAAGATCCCGGCATACTCTACAAAGACCAAATCCGATAAGGACATCCTCAACGAGGAAGAGGTCCTTAAAATCATATCCGCTGCAAAAAGCATTCGATACCGTGCACTATTGAGCGTGCTGTTTGAGGGCGGATTCAGGATACAGGAATGCGCCGACATGAGATGGCAGGATGTCAGGTTCACAGACTGGGGGGGCCCGCATCCGCACCGATGGCAAGACCGAGAAGGAGCGGGCCGTGCCGATCATTATGTATTGTGACACCCTCGCAAAGTGGCAGAGTGAACACCCCGATCCGTCACCTGAAAACTATGTGTTTTTGAACCTGCACAATAAGCCACTGAAATATCAGAACACCCTTAAGACCATCAAACAATTTGCAGAGGAGGCAGGTATTGAGCGGAAGATCACGCCGCATATCTTCCGGCATTCACGCATTACATTTTGCCTGAGAAACGGCATGCAGGAGACACTTTTAAAGAAAACCTTCTGGGGGAATGAAACCACCGACATGCTGAAGATATACAGCCACCTCACACCGGGCGATGCAGACGAGGCATTCGCACGCATGGCAGGGGGGGTAGAGCTGCCGGAGGATGCCGGGGGGGAAGAGTCAAAGCTAAAGCCGGTGCAGTGTGACCAGTGCCATTATGTGAACGCACCCGGTGCCCGGTTCTGTAGCAGATGCGGTAAGGGACTTTCTGAAGAGGCCCGGGCAACCGTAGAGGGTGTCAAGGCAGAACTGAGAGACATCATGACAGAGGACCCGGTCACCCTCCTGGAAGCAGCACGGGAGATCGAGGCAATAAAGGCAGGCCGACAGGGTGGAGCAGTGCAGGCCCCGGAACAGGCCCGCCCCCCTGCCAAAGATTCCACTGAGACCGACAGCGCCGCATAGACGGGCACATCACCCCCCCTCTCTTATTCTCACTTCTGTTACACACGTGGACCCAGTGCGTCACCAAACTCTCGGAGAAAATGGACACCGAAAAAGGTCAACACATACATTACCTACACCCTCGCCCTGGGTCTCTCTTGGAGAAGAAGGGGTATGCCCTGCCGGTGAGTCCCCCCCAGCTGCAGGTGACGGCCCGGCTCCGTCTATGATCTAACGCAAGAGAGGTAGGCATGGAAGATGGTGCGGACGGCCGGGCAATGTCAATAAGTCCTGCGCCCGACTCTCTCTATTTATGAAGGTCCATAATAAAGAAAATCCAAACCACAATATTATGCCATACGACTGGCTAACCCTCCTATACCCTGCTGAATGGTGCTTCCGGTTCTTCATCGCCTCGATTCTCATTCTCATTGTCTCACACTTATCTACCCCCCCGATATCTCAGATTGGATACTGGACAATGCCAGCTGCTGCAATCGGTGCATTCCTACTCCAGCTAAGGTTCTGTACTTGTTTACAACCGGTAGAATGCCAGAAAGTGAATGAAGAACGGGATTTCGTTGTAGAGGAGAACCAATTTAGGTTCTCCCATAATACTCAAAACAGATTAAAGGAATTCTGAATATTTATATGAAATTCTACCCTGTCTCTTATGAGATAGGATAGAATTCCAGTGATAATTATTACTAAAAGCCCTGTGAACCCGTAAATATGCACTATCACGTAAGTCTCCTGTTAATACGACTTTGACGGTAGTCACCGTGATCATTATGATAACTCTTAAATGTGACAGAACATAATATATTTTGTCGAAATTATTTGTTCTATCAATAATGGGTGCACTCGTTGCACCTGCTGTTGGTTTTTGTTATCTAATTCTTTTAATTACCTCCTTATACAATATCTATTGTTTTTTCAGACGAATAATTCTTCTTTACCGTTCCTGTTTCGGGGGGGAATGTGGGTAACCTTACACGATAAACCATACTTATTACGCACCACATAATTCTCCTCCTTTTCACCTCCGGTATTTAGATACTATACACCCCCCCGGTAAATAAAGGCAAGTCAGAATTAATGAAAGTGGGATCATAGTGACTTCATGTGGGTAAGTTAAAATTTAATCGCCAACATAACCCCCTCTTAAACACTTTCGGAATAATTATCATTCCTCTTTCATAACAAGACGTCTATGCAACGCAACTATGATCTCATTCGAGAAATTCTATTAGAAATAGAGAGCCGCCGGGATCTTCCCTTTACTCAGCTTTATCTTCAAGATGACAGCAACAAGGATGAAGTTAGTTATCAGGTGAAAATAATGGCTGATGAAGGATTGATTGATGCTTCTTGTGACCGTACTTATGGACCATCCTATACCTATATTTATGTAATAAAAGACCTGACACCAAAGGGCCATGACTTCATTGATAACTGCCGCGATGACGGTATTTGGAAGAAAGTTAAGGCTGAACTTGGAAATAAAATCTCATCTGTTCCCTTCGATATTATCACAGCACTTCTTATCAAGTATGCTATGGGCGTTTAATTAGAGAGTGAGAACGGGTTGAGTAAAGGTATTATTCACCCTTCTTCAACCTCCATGTTTAGTTATCCTAGTGAGAGTATTTTATGGTATTTAGACCAGCAGGATATCATAAAATAATTAGATTTGAATTACTTGTGTGCCAAATCTTCCAATTTTTTCTTCCCCCCCTTTAATTGCGATAAAAGGAAGGCAGCGTATGGATTGTCTTTTCTTATTGCAAGTGAACGGCTCAGATCATTTATTGCATCATCAAACTGACGCATTTCAGTATATGCCTTCGCACGTAAGATAAGGGCAGTAGCACTATCAGGTTCAATATCAATAATCCGATCGCATATCTCAATTACACCCTGATAATCTTCTAAGCAATCTTTTATATTGGCACAATAAATGAGAGCTTCGTATGAAATAGGATTTATTTTTAGGGCTCTCTCCACATATTCCAGTATTTCTTCTAAACTCGATTGCTCAGTGACATACATTGATTTTGCTTTATTCATCTGTTCCAAATATTCTTTGGAGTAGTATGGTTTTTCACAGCTATTTTCTGATGCAAAGCCTACCATGTCATTAAAAAGAGTTAATCCACTGATATCATGCAAATCCCGTAATTCAAATAATATTTTGGATTTTTGATCTGCACTAATTCTAACCTTTTCTATCGATTCATCGATTATTTCAGGTTTTCCAAAAATGAATAACGAATGCTGTTTAGGGATTCTATTATTCAAATCTGAAGGTTCCCACACCCAAAGAAAATCCCCCCCCATTTCTTCCAAATATTTTTTAAATTTCCACCCAGAATTATCGCCATTTATTGGTTTGAATTTTTCAGGTTCAGATGTATTAATGATATGTACAACACCGTCATTATCCGGATCATTTATAGATGCAAAATAAAGTGCAACCAAAGAAGAATACGTGAAATCGATTAATGCAGTTGCAGCACCATTATGCTGGAGTTCTGCCAAAAGCTCAAGGTCTTCCAGAGGGATGTTTCCTTTCTTATCATACCCCTTAAGTTTTGCATTAGAAATCAAATCACAGTTATAGTCATTGAATTTTTTCAGCGCATCTTCACCTAGTTGATTATAACCAAGTCTTCTTGCAGCTGTGGAACTAATAGGATGTGAAATATCGCCCTGACCTCGGAAGGCAAATTTTCCATATTCGCATATTGTTAATTCTGTTATCTTTTCGAGATATTCTGTAACATTTATTACAGCTTTAGACCATTCTGAAGACTCAATTTCCTGTTCGGTCACATGATCACATCCACATTCTTACTGCACAAGGTTGAGTACAACATACAATAGAACTGACAAGCAAATGAATAGAACTGACAAGCAAATGAAAACTCCGTACCGGGTTCACTCCTTCAACCGGGCAAGTTTTTCGATATCATCGGCAACCTGTTCTTTCCAAATAATATTCACCTGCCAGTAGTGACAAAAACTCCACACACCCCCCCGTGGCAAATTAATGAGCATCCTTTTTGGTCATCTCCCTAAAAACAACATCATGCCATACGACTGGCCCGCACTTCTCTATCCTGATGAATGGTGTTTTTCGATTCTTCATCACGGCAGTGATTGTCCTTCTAATAACGGATTATCCTCTCCGTTTGACTTGGTTACATATTGGATATTGGTTGCTGCAGCTCTGGTGGCCTTTATCCTTCAGGCGCAGGTCCCGTTATAATTTGTAACCAGAAAGATATTGGAAAAATAAATCTTGATGGCCATCCACAGTGACCGGTCATGATCCCTTCTTCATACCCAGTTGCCATGTAACTTCCACACGGTTATTTCAGATATTGTATGGCCCCTACAGAGGTACTTTACAGTAAAAAGCAAAAAGTATCAACCATCTGACAATCATTTGACAAGCAACCTTCAAGTTTTATTCACATTTTTCTCAAGTAGCTCAATAGTTGATTTGTAACAGTAAAAATACAAAGAATGCCGTTCCAACTCCGATTGTAGAGTTTCAACTAACTTTTTACAGTCAATATTCTCATACAATTCTGGAAGTATCTCATCAAACAAAATTCTCATAGTTGCTATTTCAGATAATTGATTATTTTCCGTGCCATACAATTCTATCATATCGACAGAATGTAAAATGAAAGACTCAATCATTGATTTATTTAATTTCTGATCAAACTCATCAGGATGATCATTAAAATATCCTATCTCCTCTGGCCTCTGATTGATATATTTTAACAAAATGTCTGCACCACCATATACTATATCTGCAAAACAGGCCCCCCCTACATCCTCAAATCTCTTTAATGCTTTAAATGCCCCCCCCGTGTTAGGTCTAAATCCATAAAATCACATTCTTCAAGGTATGCATACTTTGGATCATCTTCGATATCCACTAAGGATTGCAATTCCTCCCAAAAATGTGATCTTGAGCATGCAGAAATGAACGATGAATATTTCACAAGCGGTTCCAGACCAACCATAATATCCGCCGTGACTTTTTTATCCCACCCTCTTTGCATAAATAATTCACTGTATGATAACAAAGCTCCTGCAAGGGTCGGAGAATAATCCCTTCTTTCACTATTTTTGCAATTTCTTACAATTTCTGATTTTAGATACCCACTATTTTCAAGAATTTTCAGCCAATTTACTGCGGATCTTTGTTTGATTTTTTCGCCGTCCACTTCAAGCTTTGTGCTCCAGACAGGTTTACCTGAGAGAACAATTTCAATCATTGCACGAGTCAATTTTTTCCTCATGGCAGGGGGGGTCACATCATGGAAGTTAGGATGTGGAATTTTAGGGAGTTTTGTTTCCATTTATTTCACCTTCTCACGGCATATTAGCAATTTCACAAACAGCAATAATACTAGTAGCAAATATTCTAGTATTGTAGAAAATCCTATTGCTATATGTAACTTCATGAGATAATAAAATTTATGCGAATGGTGACAAAGAGCGGACAGGTCTACGAGCAAACCTGTATACACGTCCCTCTTGAAATGAAACAGCAGGCTAAGGAAGCTGGCATCAATATGGCAGAGACTTTCCGGAATGCCCTTGCAGCAGAGATCAAGAACAGAAATCACCCCCGCCCAGACCCAGCAAGATCAGAACGGGGGGGGAGCAGCCTCAGACAGAGGTGCAGTCTAATGTCTACATCTACCCATATGAAACCCGTGGACAATGCCAGGCCACGACTGATAAGCCGTGATGTCCTAGAGGCACTTGATCCGCTATACCGGGCAACGGCGAACGTGCTGATCAGGCGTGGTGAGTGGGCAATAATCGATGAGACAGAAGAGGCGGTCAGATGAAAGTAGGGTATCAAATGACACCCCCCCGCAACACTCTCCATTTTATTCCGTGTTCATATAACCTTATCCCTGCTGAGGCAATGGCGTGACCAGAACGGATGCAGGCCCATGCACCCCCCCCTCCGATGATGTGGTGACCAACTACAAAGGCGTGAAGATGACACGAGGGGGGGAAGCTAACCGTTTACGTGCAGCAGACCCAAATGGCCTAGACATTGTGCCTGTGGGGGGGACACCGCCAAAGGTTCCGTGCCGGGCCACCACCAAACCACCAGAACCGCCGGAAGGAGGGGGGGACGACCCAACCCCAGAAGATAATCACCCGTTGTGATTCCGCCGCAGCTGCACGGGTGCCGGTTCATCCTCTTGAAACCAAAGAGAAAGGAACCACTTGAATACTGGAAGGAACAGAACTACGCACATGACTCGCCCCGCCTTCTTCAGCACATCAGGCAGGGTGGTAATTATGGCGTGATGGTGACCGGTGATCTTTGCGTACTGGATGCTGACAATGTCCCCGCCCTCTATGACGAACCCTTCTTTTCTGATCTGATTGAGAATTCCTTTATGGTCAGCACCGGGCGGCACCGATACCGGGAGCCCACATCTATTTCAGATGCCCGGACCTGCCACCAATAAAGACAGTCCTGAAAACAGCAACAGACAAAGACCTGGGTGACGTCCGCGGGCCTGACTCTATGACTTATGTCGTCGGCCCCGGTTCAATCCACCCGGACACCGGGAAGACCTACGAGATCACCAACGACGTGGCCCCCCCGTCACCGTGCCTCTGGAGAAGGTGCGGGCATTCATTGACCGGTACGACGTCAAGAAGAAGGCCAAGACAAAGCGGACCGCAGAGGCCCGCACCGACGCCCCCCCACAGAGGCACAATTCAGCGAATATATCGGAAAGTCTGGGATTGAAGGTAACGGACTTCCTGATGCCTGAAAACCCACAATACCGAGGAGATGAGATCATCGGGAACCATCCCATTCATGGAGGGGATACCGGCACCAACCTAAGCGTAAACCCCCCCCATAAGAATGAATGGAGGTGCTGGCACCACGAGAGTGGAGGCGGGCCACTGGAGGCCCTCGCTGTGGCAGACAGAATTATCGACTGTTCGGAAGCCGGACCCGGATGCCTGGAAGGACATTGGCCCGCGGTGTTCGATGCACTCGACCGCCGGGGGGGATACGGTCCACAGCGTGAGAAGATGAACCGGGAACGAAAGCAGCAGGCCACCGGGCCAAGAGGCCCCATCCCTGCACGTGCAACAGCCGAACCAGAACCAGAAGGGGCAGACCCCGAAGTCTTGGCAGAGGCGGAACGGGTGCTCACTGAAGAGGATCCCCCCCTCGCCTACTTTCTGGAAGTGTTCCATACATCACACGTGGGTGATGATATTGTGGCCAAATGCTGCTATTTATGTGCTGCCTCTCGTGTGGTGGCGACCTCTAAGGGATTACATGTTCTTACTATCGGCCCTTCTGGGAAAGGGAAGAGCAGCACGTATGATACGGTTCTTGAGCAGATGCCCGACAGGTGTAAGGTTGAAGGTAGCCTTTCTGATAAGGCGCTGTTATATCACAACCACCCTGAAGGTTCAATCATTGTTCGTGATGACAAGGAGATGAGTGACGCATTGCAGGAATTGTTCAGGGGGTGCCACATCGGACATTAGGAAACCGTATAAGCACCATACGGTTTTGAACGGCAAACCAACAACCCACATTTTTCCCGCTCGGTGTGTCTGGTGGTTGGCAGCAACCGAAGATACCACAGACGATCAGTTCCATAACCGGTGCTTACAGCCATACGTAGACGACAGCAAAGAGGCAGATCGGGCATTTACTGAACATTTTCTCAGGAGTCTGGCAGAGGGTGCCAAAAAAGATCCACGGTTCACCGTGTGCCGATACATGTGGGAAATGATCTCTTCTGAGGTGCTACCAGTATGGGTGTGGTTCTCAGAAGCGATCAAATATGATACCGAATCAAACCGACGGAACACCACAATATTTGCGGACATGATCCAAGCCGTCACCCGCATGAGATACAAACAAAGGAAGATTGATCCAGACCGCGGGATAGTTGCAAGCATGGATGACTACGCCACGGCATATGAAATTTATTCGGCGCTGTTTGGTGATGAGGGTTCACAGGGAACACAGCTCACACCGGACGAGGCCCGCGTACTGGGTGCAATGTATAAGATGACAACAGACAGGGTGGAAAAAATCACATTAAATTCACTGGTGAGTAAAACCGGCATTACCACCGATAAAGTACGCCGGGCCATACACGGGAGGAAAGACAGGAACCACAACCCCGGACTTCTCAGTAAATGCCCTGCGCTAACATTTGAGAAGAAAAACACATCAATACCCGGAACAGATGGGGGGGTAACCCGTTCAACCACGAAAAATGAATACACTTGACGAGAGAGCATATATTGCATGGAACAGCCATGGCGGCATTTCCCTTATACCGGACATCATAGAAAAATCCCTCGTTGCCCACATTGCCCGCACTTTTCCCACACTTTGCCCGCAAATGGGCAAAGCGATAATCGGCACGTATGGCGCTTCTTTTCCTAATCTAACCAATATAATAATAAATAATAATTATAATAATAACACTTTGCCCAACAAGGAGATGGAGAGAGAAGACAAATACCAAAGGGAGATCTGCACCCGTCTCACTCCATCTCTCTCACAGTCTGGGAATGGGCAAAGCGAACCGGAGGGACACCAAAAAACAATGCCAACCCCCCCACAAAATCAGAACCGGGAGCCAATACAGGCACGCCCACTCGTGGGCAACGCAGGGAAAAGCCGGGGGGGACAGTGGGCAAAGCGACCACCGGCGAGGTAAAACCATGAACCTTGAGATCCCGCCGGTGATGCTGCCCGCATGATAAACGGGAGAAGAGAGCGAAACACCGTTTGTCTTCTCGGGAAGTGTCCTGCACCTAATGAAGAGTGGGACACCCCTTCATTCACATGCAACTTTTAGAGAGGCACCCTCCCATAGCATGCTATGATTGTTCTCTATTTTTAAAATAATTGATTCAATTAAAAATATCAGAATCATTCAATTCCAATCAAAAATTTGTAGCCATTAAAATGAATCATATGTTCAGGTTCATCTGCAATCCAGACCGCCAGGCAGATCCACGGACCATGAACATCAACCCGTATGTATTTCACCGAGTGCCTACGGGACGTGCTCACCTTCGATGAGTAAAGCCTTACAGAATTATTTTTGAGGTGGTTGATATGACATGTGATTCTAACGCTATTCTATTGCCTCCCAGAGAAGTGAGCCTATGATCCACATTTCGGACACCGTAAAAAAGGGACGAGGATTGATAAGCCCTATCCTCTTTATGTCTTTGAGGAATGCTACCCCCACGGCAATTTAACATTTACCGGGCACTGATGGGGGGGAGACTCAAGCCTTAAAACAGAAAGGGACAAATAATAATGACCAATAATTTACTATTACAGCCTCCTTCGGGCTGGCAGTGATAGTTGCGATAGTTTCTCCAGTCATCTATAGATGGATTTTTAAAACGAATTTTAAGAATAATTTAAAGAGGATTTTGAAGAAAATGAAAGCAAATATCGTTAAGACAGGGATACTTGAAATAGTCGAGAGTATTGCAATTAGAACAATGTTCAAATTAATTTTTGAACATTATGATGTGGCTGTTGGTTCATCCCAACTATCCCTGCTAAAGAACGGCTCTTAACTATACTTTTCTTTTACAATCCCTATTTATTGCATTCATCAAACATGAGCATCTTCCCAAACCTAAAAGTGCCTCAGGAAGACAAATACAAAATATAAGATTTCATCCATGATATGTTCTCATCATTGCTGGATGGTGACAAACATGGAAAGTGGACGGATCGACGAATATGTAATGCTACGCTGATGCGTTCGGGATTGAACCGGAAGAGGTGTGAGCAGATGATACTTACCACCGCCCCCCCCTGGATGATGTCACGATAACTGCATATGTAACCAACACCGCCGCCTTTGAATGCAAAGCCAATATGCTGGAAGAGATCCGGGAAGACCTCCACGACCAGATCCGCACCCTACGAGAGGAGGCCTGCGGGATGCAGACAGGGACGACAACACGGGCATTGAAACAGTAATCAGGAAGATCATGGCAGGCGATCCCACCCGCAACTCTGACTGTAACTCTGGCTGTGTTCACATGAATAATGAGGTGCATCAGCAGGCCGAAGACACCGCCAGAACCTTGGCGGGCAATGCGAGCAGATGCAGGCACCACAGTCCCTGCTGCACAGGAGACTGACCGCCCCCCCCGGAAGACCGTAAGACCTACAATGCACTACTCAAGCGGGCCGACCCCCCCGTCACCGCCATTTGTGCACAGCTCATGGTGAGCCGTGGAGAGTGGATCCTCTGCGGATGAACTCACCGAGTGCACCACCAAGACCAGCAGCGCTGGCGGTCCAGAGACCCCCCCGCCGGAGGAGACGACCCGAACCGAAGGGTCTGACGATTGAAAGGTGGATATTCAAAAGGGACTCTTCATTAACTGAAGCAGAATGCCAAGAACGGGAAGCCATTTTCCCTCAATCAACACGTTGTTGAACGGTTGATGGCGTGGGATCAACTAAATAAGACGTTTTCTGTATGAGATTTCTGTCTCATTTTTCTTTTCTGTCGATGTTGAAGTATTGTTGATGACTATTGAGAAATATCAAACAGATTCCATAAGGTTGATGTATGGTGCCAAACGAGTCAATTATTAACTTGAATTAATTTTTCATTCAATATCTAACCAAAACGGAGTGACGCATGGATCTCAATGAAAATCAGACGCGGAAACAAAAGATTGATGTCCGGCTCAAAGAGCAGGGCTGGGATGTTGACAGCCGTTCGCATGTCATCCCGGAGGTTGATACAAAGCAGTCTGATTTCAATGCCTGTGACTACAAGACCGTTGACGAAACGCTCAAGAACGATTTTGAAAGTAAATATGCAGATTATCTCCTGCTGGACAGTCTGAGAAATCCTCTTGCTGTAATCGAGGCAAAACGGACATCAAAAGACCCCCCCGAAATCGGTCAAAAGCAGGCCGAACAATATGCCGATGATATCAAACGCCAGACGGGCCGGGATGTCTTCATTTTTCTCACAAACGGATATGAAATAAAGTTCTGGGACAGGCAGCGTTATCCTCCCCCCCGGATGGTGAACGGGTTCTACGCCCGCAAAGACCTTGAGCGGCTTCGCTTCCAGAATGAACAGGTTCAGCCGGATACACCGAGAGGAGTCAATACCGATATTGTTGACCGCCCGAAGAGTATCGAGAATGTCAAACGGATAGTGGAGCACATCCAGAAGGGCCACAGGAAAGCGTTGATTGTGATGGCTACGGGCACGGGGGGGAAGACCCGTGTCGCAATGGCAATTATCGATGCTCTCATGCAGGAGAACCGTGCTCACCGGGTGCTCTTCCTTGCAGACAGAAAGGCACTTCGTGATCAGGCATGGAACAAAGGGTTTCAGGAGTTCTTCCCGCAGGAGGCGAAGGACAAAATCCTGCACGGGAATTTCAACAAGGAAAAGCGGCTCTATGTCTCCACCATCCAGACATTTCAGGAAATTTATACCCAGAAAGATGAAAACGGTCAGTATCTCATCTCACCCGGTGAGTTTGACCTCATCATCTCTGACGAAGCACATCGCAGTATCTATAATAAATGGCGGGATGTCTTCACCTATTTCGATGCCATACAAATTGGGCTGACTGCAACGCCCGCAGACCTTGTTGACCGGGATACCTTCCGGTTCTTCGGGTGTGATAACCAGGCACCAACCGCTCTCTACTCATATGAAGAGGCGGTGAAGGACGGTATCCTCTGTGACTTCCGCAAGAATATCATGGGTGCTCAGACCCACTTCCAGATTGAAGGGGGGGTGAAGCCCTCAGACCTGAGCGAGACCGAACGGAACCGTCTCATTGAACAGGGCATCGACCCGGATGAAATTGATTTTGATGGCTCTGTTCTGGAGAAGAAGATTGCCGTGAAGGGAACGTCTGAAGCAATCGTCCGGGAGTTCATGGATAATTGCCAGATGGATGAGACCGGCACCCTTCCTGCAAAGACCATCTTCTTTGCCATATCAAAGAAGCATGCGAACCGCCTTCATGAGGCGTTCAATGACCTCTATCCTGAATATAAGGGGGGGAATCTGGCACGCATCATTGTCTCTGAGGACTCCCGTGCACAGGATCTCATCAAAGACTTTGAGAAGGAGTCATTTCCCCGTGTTGCCATCTCGGTCGATATGCTGGACACCGGCATTGACGTGCCGGAGGTATGCAACCTTGTCTTTGCAAAACCCGTCTTTTCCAAGATCAAATTCTGGCAGATGCTGGGAAGAGGGACACGGGCGGATTCGGTATGCAAACACCGTGACTGGCTCCCGGACGGGAAGAAGGAGTATTTCAAGGTCTTCGATTTCTGGAATAATTTTGATTACTGGAACATGAACCCAGGAGGAGGATAAACGAACCCATTGAAGCGATTACCAGCCGGATCTTTCTCCTGCGGGTCAAACAGCTTGACCACCTGATACAGGCAGGAGATGAGGAACATGCTGCGGTTATTCGGGCAAAAATCGAGGATGACATCCGTGCTCTCCCGTCAGATTCTGTAAGTGTGCGGGAACACGAGCAGGAAATACAGAAAGCACTCTCTCCAAAGTTGTGGGACAATGTTGCCATTGACCCGATTGCGTATCTGACATCCCATATGATGCCCCTGATGCGCTACCAGATGGGTGTCAATCTCAAGGAAGCGTCCTTTACGATCAAGTCTGAGCGTCTTACGCTTGCTGTCCTAGAAGGAAATGACAGGGAAATAGAACGGCAGAAGAACGCCATCGCTGAAATGGTTGACCTTCTCCCGCGTAATCTTGAAAAAGTCCGGCAGAAGGAAGACCAGCTGGATGACGTGCTCTCCCGGTCGTTCTGGAAGGGTCTTTCGTTCGAGGATACCCGGATGCTTGTGTCTGATATCGCACCGCTGATGAAGTACATGTCAAAGGAAACTCCCCCCCGATGATTGTTATCGACATGGGAGATGTGATTGAGAAACGCAGCATCTGGGAGGTGAATGAGGATGCCCCCCCTCCCTATGTCACCGCATTTGTCAAGAAGGTGGAAGAGCGAATCCGCGAGATGGCGACCGAAGACCCTGTCATCCAAAAGATTGCAAACGATGAAGCCATCACCGAAACCGACCTCACCCGTCTGGAAGAAACCCTCACGGATGCCGGGGGGGTGAATATCAATGAGGAAGTCCTGCAGAAAGGCTACCGGCAGCCACGGGGGGGGACGCTTGTTGATTTTATCAAATCAGTCCTGGGACTCTACCGGGCACCCGACCCGAAAAAGAAGATCGATGAAGCGTTCCAGACCTTTATGGCTGAGAACAACAAGCACTACACCGCCGACCAGCTCCACTTCATCAGGACGATTCAGACGGTATTTATGCGCAAAAAACACATAGATATGACAGATCTCTGGGACGCTCCGTTCACCAATTTTGGCATCAACGCACCGCTGCCGATGTTTGACGAGGGCGACCTCAGGGCGTTCATTGGCATATGCCAGGGACTGGAACAGGAATTGTATGTTGCGGAGGCATGAGGAGAAGTGGTGAAGAAGGAGTTGCCTGAGGGGTGGGAATGGAAGAGATTGGGGGATATTGGAGTATATATTAATGGCCGCGCTTTCAAGCCTCAGAGTGGACAAAAACTGGCATGCCAATTGTTAGAATTCAAAATTTAACAAACCAATTTAAAGAATTCAACTATTACAACGGCGAAGCTGATAGTAAATATTTTTTGAAAAATGGAGACATCTTAATATCGTGGTCTGCCTCTCTGGGCGTGTTCCTTTGGGAACGAGGAGATGCTGTATTGAATCAGCATATTTTCAAAGCTATTCCTGATTTAAATATTGTTGATAAGAATTATTTCATTTATGCAATTCGGAATATTCTCGAAGATATGAAAAAATTCAGCCATGGATCAACAATGAAACACATAGTGAAATCAGATTTTGATAACACGAATATCCCTATTCCACCCCCCCTCGAAACACAGCGCAAGATTGTTGACATCCTTGAAAAAGCAGAGGCGACTCAACGCCTTCGGGCAGAGGTAGATGCACTCATACAGAAGCTGGTGCAGAGCGTTTTTCTGGATATGTTTGGTGATCCTGCCTCTAATCCATACACTTGGAAAGAATGTTCCTTCGATAAAATTCTACTTAAAAGTCCTCAAAATGGACTCTATAAGTCATCCGATTTTTATGGGGGGGATGGAACCCCAATCATGCGAATTGATTCATTTTATGATGGCAAAATATATGGACTCGAAAATTTAAAGCGTTTGAAATGTTCTGAATCTGAAATAGAGAGATATGGTTTGGTAATTGAAGATATTTTAATTAATCGTGTCAATAGCATAGAGTACCTTGGAAAATGTGGTTTAATTGAAATTTTGTATGAACCACTGTTTTTGAATCAAACATTATGAGATTGAATATCGATACTGAAATAGCAGATCCTCGCTACATTACTGCATTATTGTGCACACAATATGTCAGAAACCAAATTATGAGTAAGGCCAAGAAAGCAGTAAATCAAGCTAGTATTAATCAAGGGGGGGATGTAAAATCCTTGGAAATTCTGTTGCCACCCATTGAATTACAAAATAACTTTGCAAAAATTATTCAATTAATGGATGTTCTTCACAAGAAAATAATTCACTCTGAGAAGAATTCTGCTGATCTTGTGAGGTACCTAATGTCCAAAGCTTTCATTGGAGAATTGACTATATGAAACTAGCCCCCCCGAATTAAAATCAAAGATTGACACCCTCTGGGATCGCTTCTGGAGCGGCGGGATGTCAAACCCCCTCCAGTCCATCGAACAGATGTCTTACATCATCTTCATGAAGCGGCTGGAGGACATGGATGTCGTTGAGCAGAACCGTGCACGGGCACGGGATATCGAATATACGTCCGTCTTCGAGGGAAAGGATGCGTGCCGGTGGTCGAACTGGAAGCACTATCCTGCCGAGCAGATGCTCGTGCACGTCCGTGATGTTGTCTTCCCGTTCATCAAGAACCTGCACAGCGAGGAGAAGACACTCTTCACCCGGCAGATGCGGGATGCAGTCTTCATCATCCCGAAACCGTCCCTCTTGCAGGAGGCGGTTGCCCTTATCGATGAGATGGATATCACCGCCCAGAACCGTGATACACAGGGCGACATCTACGAGTATCTTCTCTCCCAGCTCTCCACTGCAGGTATGAACGGACAGTTCCGGACACCCCCCCGGCATATCATCCGGATGATGGTGGAACTGGTTGAACCGGATGTCAATGACCGTATATGTGACCCTGCCTGCGGAACGGCAGGATTCCTGATCAACGCCTATGAATATATCATCCGGAAATACACCAGCCCCCCCGATATGCTGGAGGTTGACAGTGAGGGCGAATACCACAATCTCATCGGGGGGGATAATATCACTGACCAGCGGCATTGGGAGAAGCTCTGGAGTGATACGTTCTATGGATATGATTTTGATTCCACGATGGCCCGCATCTCGCTCATGAACATGATGCTCCACGGGATTAAGGCACCACAGATTGAGCAGAAGGATACGCTCTCCAAGCTCTACAATGAGGAGGAGCGGTATTCGGTGGTGCTTGCCAATCCTCCGTTCAAGGGGGGGAGTATCGATAAGAGCGATATCAGTGACATTCTGAGCCTTCCAACGACAAAGACCGAACTTCTGTTTGTGGAACGGATGATTCACCTCCTGACGATTGGCGGGCGGTGTGCGGTGATCGTGCCGGATGGCGTTGTGTTCGGGAGTTCAAAGGCGCATAAGAAACTCCGGCAGATGCTCCTTGAGGAGAACCAGGTCGAAGGTATTGTCTCCATGCCATCCGGTGTCTTCAGACCGTATGCAGGGGGGGTTTCCACCGCTGTGCTTATCTTTGCCAAGGGTGGAGCGACTGAGAAGGTCTGGTTCTATGATATGGAGGCAGATGGTTTCTCACTGGATGACAAACGGACGCTCATTGACGGAAAGGGTGACATCCCTGATATTATTGAGCATTTCAGGGGCCGGAGAGATGAAGTGCCTGAAGACCGGAAGGGCAAGTGCTTCTATGTGCCGTTTGAGGAGATCAAGGAGAATAATTTCGACCTTTCAATTTCGCGGTACAAAGAGATTGAATATGAAGAGATTGAGTATGACCCTCCTGAAGTGATTATTGAGAAGATTGAGGGTATTGAGAAGCAGATATTGGTGAATCTTGATGAGCTGCGGGAATTGTTGAAAAATAGTTGATTCCCAATATTTTTTATCATACTTAGGATATCGTCAAAATCCAGTAAACCATGCTATCACTGCCAAAACTGTTCCAATTCCTCTGAAAGCAGCCCCCGCATATACTACATATGAGCCACATGGTGCAGTGTCGCCCTGCATTCAGAACATGGATGTGATATACGACTCGTTGACGGTCTGGATCGTGTAGGGCGACAAGGTCCTGGCATCAAAGACGACCGGGGGGGTGGGATATGGATGTGTGGTAGTGTCCGCGAAGGTACAGAGTTCCTTATAAGCGAAGGTCTGCCTTTCTAATATATAATATCTCACCGAAACAGACACCCTATTTTTCCAGATGGAACTCTGAGACAGACACAAAAATCTAAATCCAAAATCCCAAGGATCATTACTTTGATTTTTAGTTTTTCTTCCACCAAACCCAATCCAAGAATGCGAAGATAAGGATGTTCAGGGGGAACCGACACTTCACATTGCTAAATGCTATATGCCGATACATAGACCACTGATCATGGGAATATTCAAGGACAAAACCGTGTTATCCATCCAATACACACCCGAGAAACCCCCCTCGGCAGAGAGGAAGAAATACGTCATATGGCAATGGCATTCAAACCTTACACAGCGGGGGGGAGCCACCCCCCCGCAATATCCTCATCTACGGAATGGCAGGGACAGGGAAATCCACGGTGACTGAATATGTTCTGCGGAAGTATCTCATTGCCCTCAAAGAACAAGACGTCTCCAATGTCAGGGTGGTCAGTCTCACGGTGGACAACTGGCCTGCATCCAAGGTTCTAACCGGTATTCTCCGGGAACTCAATCCGGATATGCACGTTTCCAGCAGAGGGTATTCTATCCCAGAATATTTTAACATGATTTGGGACACTCTCAACAAACAAGGACTTTCGATGATACTGGTTCTCGACAAAATTGATCTAATGAAAAAACCTGATATCCTCTACGAATTCTCGCGGGTCGCTGAAGGTGGACACCTCAAAGACAATCGGTTTGTGTCCGTTGTGGGGATGCTGAAAAATGTAAGATTTACACACTTCCTCGACCCGGCAATTCTGTCGTCGTTCGGTAGCCTGTCCATGATCACCCCCCCTCATACACCAAGGAGCAATTGACTGAAATCCTCGAAGATCGGCGAGTAGCATTCCATGAGGGAGTCCTGGAAGAACCTGTTATTCCGATGTGTGCTGCATACTCTGCAGAGGCTACTGGCAATGCCAGGGAAGCAATTGATATATTAAGATGTGCAGGAGAAATAGCAGAGAAACAAGGAGAGGATACGGTGACACAAGAGCATGTCTTGCTCGCAGTGGAAGAATATGAGTGTGATTTCCCGTCATTCAGCGGAACGGTGGATGCCTGATGCTTACCGAACCACATCTTTTAGATCTTCCATGAAATTGGGAGTAAAAACCTCGATATGTACCTCAGTAGTTGGCTAAATTTAAGGCCAGCAGACCATTGTGAACGTGAGATAAATTCTTGCAAATTTACAGTAACATGATTCCAATTATCTTCACAGGAATTGTCTTGCAGGAAGACTAAGGCAGACAACACCGCTGTCAGCCCCCATAGGACTCCACCAGACGCACCAACCATGCAACACACGGGCCAATCCCGCCCCCCCCTGGCCAACAAAATATACTACACGAACTCTACACTTCGCAAAGGCATCCATGCAGCACCACGTGAGAGCCATTTCAGGAGCACGCCCAATTGTTTATCGTCTCACACACAGGAGACAACAGCACGCTGCTAAATCGATGTGAGAGCAATTCACAGATTCCGTCCGGAAATCGGACGTATGAACGCCCGATAAGAGCAAGTTCAACCACCAGCGCACACAAAAACGTGTGTTCGCCATAGCAGGGATGCAGGGTAATGACCATCCGATGAATGAACACACCAATTTCACTCAATCACGCAGCAACACAGGGCGTATAGCGGCACGTGAGTTCATGGCGCCGCATGACATAAGTATCTATGAGATTGTAAAAATACGGCAACACAGGCGCAATATGACGACTGAAAACACACGTCAAACATACAAAAAGGGGGGGTGCCAGAATAATTTTCATCCTTCTGAAAAAAATTAGCGCAACGCACTTCTTTTTCCCATTGGGCATTATACTTAGGCGCGGAGTGCCTCAGGCCGGATTTGAACCAGCGACAACCAGATCTTCAGTCTGGCGCTCTCCCAATCTGAGCTACTAAGGCTTGGATATTAAGATTGGTAGCACTTGGATATAATACCATCGATTTGTGTCCGGGTAAGCGAGTCAGGATATTTATTCCACCACTTCCAAACTATACCAATATCATGGGGGGGACAAAAAGGGAAACGCAAATTCCGGGAGAGAAAATCTGCTGAAAGCAGTCTCTGAACGGAAAACAGAGGTTGTACATCTCTCGCACAACGATCTTGACGCAGCGGGATGTGATGCCGTGCACCGGATGAAATACCCCCCCGATGGCATATTCACCATCTGGTCGTCCGTCGGTTCGTTCCCGTCGTTCCTGCGTGACATCGGCGCACTGCCGGGAAAAGGTCACCTCCTCAGCATCTCTGACCTTGGCTACTGCAAGGATGCGGATAAACTGGTGAAGAAGGCGATAAAGAACGGATGGGAGGTCTGCTGGCGCGACCATCACCGCTGGACGGATGAGGAACTGCTCTCGATTCAACATACCGGTGTGACCTGCATGGTGGACACCACACGCTGCGCTGCGGCCGTATGTGCAGGGGATCTTTTGCCGGGGGATAAGACTGCGGAAGAAGTCGCCCGGGTCGTCTGTGACTACGACCTCTGGAAAAACGAGGATCCCCCCCGTGCAAAATGCTGGGTCAGATCTGTACAAAGCGACGCAATCTGAATCCGGTTCGCGACCGCCTCGCGAAAGGCATCATCACGGATGACTGGATAGAGGAAGAGTACCAAACGATTGAAAAAGAACGACAGGATGCGATAAAAAAGAGCATCCGGCGGATGAAGATCATCGAATCCCGCTACAAAATTGCCTTTGCCCCGATGTACGGCTATCCCAGTGAGACCGCCCACGAGATCCGGGATCTCTACCAAACTGACATTGAGGTGGTATACGGGACAAACGGCCGGTTTTCCATACGTTCAGCCGTTCCCGTCAGTCACCTCATTGCACGCGAATTCTCCGGCGGCGGACACCCGCCTGCGGCAGGCGGCACGTTCACCCTGACTTCATAGATAAAGTCTCCCTGTTTTTCCTGAAAAAAGCCGGCTGTTTCGATGAACTGGTTCGGGTTGCGGATGCTCTTCCCTGATTACATACACCCATTCTCCTTCTCTTTTTTTGTGCACAATTCATAAAACATAATAGATTTCTCAACAAAAATAGATCTGATGAATCACAAAGGATTGGGATTGGTTCTTGTTCTCATCATGGCAGTGACAGTCGCATTTGCCGGCTGCACGTCATCTGATGATACACCTGCAAAACCGCAGGTGAACATCTCGGATAAGACCGTCTACATTGTTGGTATTGACGGGGATTATGCTCCCTACGCGTTTATCGACTCTGATGGAAATGCACAGGGCTTTGATGTCGAGTCCGTCAAATGGATCGCAGAAAATCAGGGTTTTGACGTAAAAATCCAGCCCATGGCCTGGGACAGCATCATTCCGTCACTCATGAACAACAAGATTGACATGGTCTATGCAGGAATGACCATCACCCCCCCGGAGAGAAAAGAACAGGTAGACTTTTCGATTCCCTACTGGATCGTGAACCAGTCGGTTGCCGTGCATGAAGACTCGGGCTACACCCTTGATGACTTCAAGAACGGCACCCTCGTCATTGGTGCACAGAGCGGTACCACCGGTCAGATATGGATTGAAGAGAATCTCATCGAAACCGATCTCATGCCCAAGGAGAACCTGAAGGCCACGTACCCGAACTTCCCTCTGGTAGCAGAAGACCTGAAGATCAAGCGCATCGATGCGGCAATCTATGACAAACCCCCTATGCTTGAGGCAATCGCCGGAAAGCCCATTGTCATCGTTGGTGAGATCAACACCGGCGAAGAGTATGGTGTGGCCATCCGGAAGGGTGACACCGAACTCTTAAACACCATGAATGCAGGTATCACCGCACTCATGGCAGACCCCCTACTGGGAAGAACTGAAGACCAAGTACGAAATGGCTTAGTCGGAACAGACAGAAAATGGTGGAGGAAAACCACTCCACAACTTCTATTGCATACTACCGCCCAGTATATCCTGTAGGTACATATTCTGCTGTATAGATTCGCACAGCGTAGTGAATGTGTTCCGGATTAAACGGGATTTCAAGGGTTTTCAATGGGTTTCTTAGCAGTAATCACAGAATGGTTCCCATATATTATCGGGGGAATTTTTGCCACCCTCGGACTTGTCGGGTCTGCACTGCTTCTGGGTGTGCTTTTTGGCCTGCCGATGGCAGTCGGCAGGTATACGGGAAGCGTCCGGTCCGTTTTTTCGTTGGCGTTTTTGTATGGTTTTTCCGTGGTCTTCCGGTGCTTGTGTTACTGTTCCTGTTCTTTTTCGGTATCTTTCCGGGACTGGGACTGGACGTTCCGGCATTCGTTGTCGGCGCCACTGTGCTGGGGCTGAGGGGTGCTGCCTACCAGTCACAGATCTTCGCGGGGGGGCCATACAGTCGGTCAGTGAGGGGGGGCAGATGATTGCCGCACGTTCTCTGGGAATGACAAAACTTCAGAGCATACGCCATGTCATACTGCCGCAGGCCGTGCGTGTGGCACTTCCGGGATGGTCGAACGAGTATCCGAATATCCTGACCGATTCTTCCATCTGTTACGCCATCGGGGGGGTAATGGAACTCATGACACGGACATCGCAGGCGGTCTCCAATACATCTGTCACCATGCCGTTATATCTCGTCTGTGCCGGTATCTTCATCCTCCTGAACTTTGCAGGGATGAGAGCTCTCCACATGATTGAAAAGAAGATAGAGATACCCGGATTCGGAACAGGAGCTGCATAATATGAAAAATAACGAGACAATACTCAGGGTTGAAAATATTCACAAGTCATTTGGAGATTTAGCGGTACTGAAAGGGGGGGTCTCATTTGATGTGAAAAGAGGAGAGACCATCTGTTTCATCGGCCCGTCCGGTACGGGAAAGAGTACCCTTCTGCGCTGCATCAACCTCCTCATCCAGCCCGATCAGGTTCGGTATGGCTCGGGGATGCAGAAGTCACGAATTCAGGTAAGAATATCAATCATTTCCGGCAGAAAATTGGCATGGTCTTCCAGAACTTCTTTCTCTTCGACCACTTGACGGCGGTGCGCAATGTCGAGATCGCCCTCATCAAAGTCCGGGGGATGAAGCCAAAGGAGGCCCGGGAAAAAGCCCTCGAGGAACTCCGGCAGGTGGGCATGGAGGAGTGGGCCGAGCACTATCCGGCAGAACTCTCTGGAGGTCAGGCACAACGGGTATCCATCGCCCGTGCCCTTGCGATGGACCCGGATGTCATCCTCTTTGATGAACCCACCTCGGCACTGGATCCGGAATTAACCCGTGAGGTCCTTGAGGTCATGAAGAAACTGGCTCTGGCAGGGATGACGATGCTTGTGGTCACCCACGAGATGGGATTTGCCTGTTCTGTCGCCAACCGCATCATGTTCATGGAGCATGGTGAGATAAAAGAGCAGGGATCCCCCCCATGAGTTGATGAACGACACGAGGTTTGAGCGCTGCAGGGATTTCATCGGCCAGTCCGACCATATCGATGGTGATTAAGGAATGGACCAGTCTGCGTTTATCTTCCAGATCCTACTCTCCGTCCTGATGGACGGGCTGGTGGTCACGATAAAACTGATCGCCATTACCGCCCCCCCGTTTGGTCTTATTCTGGGCATTCTTGTCGCGGTCGGCCGGGTCTACGGGTCCAAACCCATGTCTCTCCTGTGCAAGGGTGCGGTCGGGTTTATTAAGGGAACACCGCTCCTGCTGATGCTCTTTATCCTGTATTTTGGACTGCCCTCAGTTGGGATTACCCTCTCGGCCTTTGTCGCATCGCTGGTCGGGTTTATTATGTGCAACGGTGCCTACAACTCCGAGTATATCCGGGGTGCGATCAGTTCGGTCAAGGAAGGCCAGATGATTGCGGCACAGGCACTCGGCATGACCCGGATGCAGGCCGTCCGCCACATTATTCTTCCCCCCCAGGCACTCATACGGGCCATCCCGGGACTCTCCAACGAGTTTATCTATCTTATCAAATATTCGTCCCTTGCCTACATGCTCACCGTCGTTGAACTGACCGGTTCGGGAAAGATGGTGGCAACGAAATACTTTGCATATACCGAGGTATTTCTGGCCGTTGGACTGGGGTATCTGCTTCTCGTGACCATTACCACGATTGCCGTCATGCTCATCGAAAGAAAGGTGGCGGTGCCGGGAATGACCCAGTCCGGCCGGAGCATGCTGGATATTCTCTAATCTTTTTTGTATCAGACAAAAACAAAGGCGTGTGCCGAGACGTCTTCCCAGTATTCTCGTCCGCCATCGGGAGCATATCCTCCTGCGATGAGGTCTTCGGGATCAAAATACGGAAGAAGTCCTGCAAAATCCTGTTCTTTCCCGTCGATCACGGTCAGGGAGCGGATCTCATATGCATCCAGCAGGTCCGGAATGACCCGAAGGCGGTGTGTGGGAAGGGACAGAGTATTCTGGACTTCAAGAATCCCTGCAAGCCCGGGTATTCCCGGAAAGAGCGTGGAGCAGCACTCGTCTTCCGGGAAGCAGTTCACGCTCCAGAGCGGAGAACTGTTCGCCGATAATGACTGTCCCGTATACCCCCCCGGCGTCCCGCATCTCCCGCATCAGGAGGCAGTAGATGTTACAGAGGCTGCTCTCGTAGTCCTCCCGGTCGTGAAAGATGCCGTCTTCCACCTTCAACTGCAGCGGGGACGGCAGCACGGCCCAGACCTTTTTTGAGCAGGCAACGGCGCGCGAAGCGTCATCGCGGAGTGATTCCGGAGACATCCAGGGTTCTTCGCGCAGAAATCCGGAACGAATGCCGCCCACGGAATCACGCACCCGGTCCGCATAGTACATGCCCCCCCCGTATGCCAGACGGTCCAGTCCTGCCTGATCCCGGAGCGAACGTTCAACCTTAAACGAGAGAAGGTCGCATCCCACCCCCCCCTTTTGCCGGGCCGCCCAGGCGGCAAGGGCGGGGATATCCGGGTCGGGTTCCTCCCCCCCCGAATGATTGAACCGGGAGATGTCTGCGTTTATTCATTGATATTATGTATTTATACCATCAACGGCTAAAAAATTAGGCATGAGTGATTCACCTCTGCTGGTAACCTGCGGACTTCCGTACACCAACGGGCACTGCCATATCGGGCACCTGCGTACCTATGTCCCTGCGGACTTCTATGTCCGTTATCTTCGCCATTCCGGTAAAGAGGCCCTTTTTATCTGTGGTTCAGACAATCACGGGACTCCCATCGTCATATCCGCCGACCAGAGCGGCAAGACTCCCCCCCGTGAAATATCCGAAATATATCATGACCACTTTGATTCGACATTTAAACGGATGAATGTCATCTTTGACCGATTTGGTATGACGGATGACCCCCCCACCAACCATCAGCTGGCACGTGAGATGGTTCAGTCACTCATCGACAACGGACATGTCTATCAGAAAACGATCAGCCAGAGCTACTGCCCCCCCAAATGTCAGATGTTTCTGCCAGATAGGTATGTGGAAGGCATCTGTCCCCCCCACTGCGGTGCCCATGCGCGGGGGGGAGATGAATGCGACCAGGGATGCGGCAAACACCTGGAGCCCGGTGAAATTACCCACCCGGTCTGTAAGGTCTGCGGCGAAAAAGCGAGATGAGAGAACAGGAACATTATTTCTTCAAGCTCGGGGATTTCAGCGAGTACTTGCAGGAATACCTGCCCACACTGGGCGGCACGACAAATGCACGGAATTATGCCATCGGGTGGCTCAAAGAAGGATTGCATGACTGGTGCATCACCCGGACGCTTGACTGGGGAGTGAAATTCCCCCCCGGCAATGAAGACCTGGTGGTCTATGTCTGGGTTGACGCACCGATTGGATACATGGCGTTCACCAAGGAGTGGGCGGAAGAGAACAACGGCGACTGGGAACAGTTCTGGCGGGGGGGCAGTCAGCCCATCACGCACTTTATCGGGCAGGATATCATCTACACCACTGTGTCTTCTGGCCAGCCATCCTGAAGGGTGCCGGGTATGCCACACCGGATGCTGTGGTGGCAAGCGGCATGGTCAAAATAAATGACAAGACCTTCTCCAAGTCACGGGGGGGATATGTCGTCTGGACGAATGACGATTACCTTGACCAGGGACTTCCGGCAGATTATCTCCGCTATTATCTGCTGGCCTATACATCGCACACCAAGGAGCTCAACTTTTCCTGGGAAATCTTCCAGGAACGGATCAATAACGAACTGGTGGACACTCTGGGCAATTTCCTCTACCGGACCCTGCATTTTGCCGCAAACAAACTGGGAGGCATTCCGGAAGGTGCGCCTGCCCCTGAAATCTGCGAGAGGATTCAGGCAACCCTGGACAGTGTCAAAACGGAGATGGAACGGTATGAGTTCAAGAATGCCATCGATGAGATGATGGCGCTTGCCTCATATGGCAACTCCTATATTCAGAACAATGCCCCCCCTGGAAACTCATCAAAGAAGACCGGGCGGCAGCAGAATCGGTGATCCTCAACTGTCTCCAGATTGCCAAGGCCTGCACGTTGCTCTTTGATGCACTGATCCCGGAAGAGGCGCAGAAGGCATGGGAGATGCTGGGATATACCGACAGCGTCACCGCGCACCAGATTGCAGAAGCAACAGAAGGATTTGCGCACCATAATCTTCCCAAACCGTCTATTATATTTGCGAAAATTGAGGACGAGACGCGGGATACCCTGAACGAAATTATGAACAAACGAATAGAGGAAGCAGAAATGAGCGAAAATACTGAAATACAGACAGAAGAACGTATCACCATCGACGAATTTGCACGTGTTGAGATGAAGGTTGCAACGGTTCTTGCAGCAGAAAAGATTGAAGGGTCAAAGAAACTGCTCAAGATTCAGGTGAATCTTGGGGATGAAGAGCGCCAGATCGTCAGTGGCATCGCCCAGCACTACACGCCGGAAGAACTGGTTGGAAAGTCCGTTGTCGTGGTGACAAACCTCAAGAAAGCCAAACTCTTTGGCGTAGAGAGCGACGGCATGATCCTTGCGGCAGGAGACAATGCCTCGCTCCTGATTCCAAACGAGGACGTGGAACCCGGAACAAAAGTCCTGTGATTTTTCCCCCTGAAAATACTCTTTTTTTCATCCATTCACGATTCCCGTCAGTTTGAATGCACTTCTGTCATCGGTGGCCACATAGCGATTTTATGGTGCATCCTATGGACATATGGCCGGGAAAATACGATCCACACAGACGCATGGAGGGGGCGGATCTCTGCCGAGACGACCCATCCATCCTACCAAAATATCCGTCAACAGAGATCCCTTAATAGTCTACAATCCGCTGGATTTCGACCAAATACTCGGCATTTCGTGCGTATTTTTTCGGCAGAAAAATGGGCCGGAAATATGTCCATTCCACCCTCCAATTCGTCAACACCGGGTTTCAGAGAGGGTGGTCAGAGGGTTACCAAAGGGTGGGTGAATCAGGGAGGGCACCGACCGAAAGAAAAATGTCCATTTCCTGAAACCGAAGACAAAAAACCGTTCCCGTCTGGATAATAACCAATCAAACGTTGCAGAATACAAACCTGAGAAAAATGAAAACGGACCTGGAGGGATTCGAACCCCCGACATCCGGGTTAGAAGCCCGGCGCTATATCCTGCTAAGCCACAGATCCAAATATTCTGCTCTACACGGTTGTTTTCAGGGAAGATAAAATGAATGGAATTGATTTCATCCGGCACGATAATGTGAGGGCCGCAGCACTTCCACAATGGTGGCTCGCCCCAGCCGGTACCATCCACAGACTTTGCCATCGCACCGTTCAGGTATCGCACCTGAATCCGTGCCGACATTCTCTCCCGTTCCTCATAATGATATGGCGCCGCATATTCAACCAGCCTCTTCATATTTATCGTCAGCGAGATCACCTGCACAATAATGCCCCCCCGGTCTCCGGCAGTAAAATCATCGAGATCAACCGACGTCAGCAACAGCACGTCACCGGGTGATGTTACCGTAAGAGAGATCAGATTATGCGCACTCTGCAGTTCCAGTGTGCGTGGCTTCCCTTTCTTGAGTTCTTCAATAATATGTGGTCCGATTCCAGTGAGTGCAATACACTTCAGCGTACAGTCCATCATCATCACCCGTACATCGGAAGGTGTTCTTTCTTCACCGGCTGCTGTTCTGCCCGTTCCACCTGTTCGGCCATCTGCTGCAACGAGGCTTCAATCTCCGTTGCCTGTTCAATCAGGGGATCGATACTCACCTTAAATCCGAACAATTCGTTCAGCACGGTCATTACTGCCGCAGCGGCCCGTGGGTCCGGGGCATTCACCGACTCCCCCATCAGTCCGGTTGCCAGTAACCCGTTTACCTTACATTCCGTAAGGACTGTCCCTGCAATTCCGGTAATACTTCCCATCGGCAGAATTTCGGTTTTGTCACGGATCTTTTCCAGTCCTGCTTCCTCTGTTGCAACCCCCGAATACCCGTTTTTCAACATCATTCGTTACAATCCCTGCCACAATCACCACCTCCTGCACCGGAAACGCAGAGAGCCATTCCAGAATGCCGTTTCCCACCTCATAGCAGATCGCCGGATGAATGGGGGGGACATCAGATATGACGAGAACATACTGGTCTTTCTGAAATATCCGCATCGGGGGCATTGACGATGCCGTCCACCATCATTGCCAGTGGTGGGAAATATTTGCTGGTGATATTTCCAATATGCTCAAACTCCAGCTCATCGATCATATGAGCAAGCGCAATACTCCCAACAAGTCCGCTGCCGGGGGGGAACCCCAGCAGCACAATGAGATTCTCCTTCCGGTCGATTGGATTTTGATTTCTGATGTCCTCCATCTTCATCACCGTCCTCAAGACCTCTACAAGGGTAATGAGTAGACACAAGTATAAAAATGATGTCCGTATGGGGGAGAATAATGCTATGATCCGATTGCGGATATGATCAAGAACCAACACTCATATTGTCTGACGTCCTAGATCTGGTATGCAGGAATATCCAATTAAAAGGGGATATACCAAAGAATTTGCCCTCCGGATGGTAGACGGTCTGACAGAACTCTTTGGTGAGACAGCAGAGGAACATGAGGGACACTATACCATCACATACGGATCGTTCAAGCGTTTTGAAGTATACACCGGTGAAAAAGGAAAAACGCTCATTGTGGATTCCGACTCGGACATGACAATATTTGATCGTCTGAGTGAGGAAGAGGCAAACGAGGTTGTACTCGATACCAACAAACGCTTCCGGCAGTACCTTGAGCTTGTGACCGGATACAACACCAAAGAACGAAAAAAGAATGCAGAAAAAGCTGCCAAAAAATCGGCATAACTTTTTTTATTTTCTCTTTTACTGCACAACAATTGCCGGTTTAAATGGCAGCGCCGCCCGTGCCTTGGGGTGACTGCTCTCCTCAGCACTGACGACCGAGACCGAGACGCCAAACTCACGCTCAAGGAAGTCCTTTACTTCACTGAACACGGTCAGTTCATCCGGCCCGGTTTCCATAATTGTGGAGACCAGTTCCGGCGGGAAACGGTGTATCTGATTGGTGATCTGTTTTGCCGCATCCGTTGCCTCTTTGCCCCGGTTTCTCATCTCCTCGTTCTTCATGATCTCGCCCATCACCTTCTTCCGGTCGGAGGCAGAGGCAATGATCCGGAATATGTCCCACTTCCATGCGGGTGCCACGTAGAGAGTGATCGATTCGGTATCGATCTGGATCAGACGCATGATGGATTCAATATCCTCAACAGTCCGGGACAGCAGTTCTTCAGAGAGTTCAAGACCCTCGTTGACGAGGGACGAATCTGCCTGTGGCCAGGGTGCGAATGCAACCGGTTCACCTGAACCGACCGTTGTCCAGAGTTCCTCACAGGTATACGGGATGAAGGGCGCAAGCAGCCGGACCCATGCCGATGCAATGGTGTGCAGAACCGCTGAACTGCGTATACCTTCCGGAAGACGGCGACGATACCACTTCAGATCCGATTCAATGCTGAAGTAGGCCTCCTGTAGTGCCTGACGGGTCTGGAACGATTCAAGGGCCTCTGTCGTCATCTCAATGTGCTTTTGCATGCGGGACAGCACCCATGCATCGATGTCATAGGTGTCCTCGCATCCAATACCCTCGTTGATAGTGTTCCAGAACCGTTCGATCTGTTTGCGTACCGACGAGACCAGTTCATTTCTCCAGTCAAAGTCCTGCCACGGTTCGGCGCTGCCCACAAGGAACATCCGCACCGTGTCCGCACCGAATTCGTCCAGCGCATCTTCCAGCAGGATCACATTTCCTTTCGAGGAAGACATCTTGGCGCCTTCCAAAAGACCCATGCCAAAGATGACCATGCCCTGCGGCCGCAGTTCTGGAGGGAAGAGGGCGTCATGGTGGAACAGCTGGAATGTCAGGTGATTGGAGATCAAATCTTTCGCGGAGAACCGGTAGTCATACGGATACCAGTAAAGGAATTCCTGCCTGAGGTCATCAAGCGTCTCTTGGGGAATGCCCTGCGGGTTCCCTTTGCCGAGGAATATGTACTCAAACACATCCGGGGGGGTGAGCAGTGCCGGATCAATCTTCCGGATCTTATGGGAGATGGTGTAGTAGGACATATACATGGTCGAGTCGGACAGCGGCTCAACCAGCCAGTCCTTGTCCCATGGCACCCTGGTGCCCAGCCCGACTCTTCTCGTACATGCCCAGTCGTTAAGCCAGTCAATGGTACGGGTGAATTCCGCCCGGACTTCGGGAGGTACCAGAGCCAGGGATTCCAGATCGTTGTGGACATTCTCCTTCCACTCCGGATCACTGTATTTCAGGAACCACTGGTCCTGCAGAATCCTGACATACACTCGTGTCCCGCAGCGGCAGACGACATTCCGGTTGTCAAACTCAAACATCACCGCAGAGCCGTAGCGCTCGAGCATCAGTTCAGCGATCTCCTCTCTGGCTTCTTTTACCGGCTTCCCGCCATATTCCGGAAGCATCCTGCCTTTTGAATGTTCGGCGTTATAGACTTCCTGAGTCAGGACTTCCATTGCCGGATCGTTCTGGTTACTGACACCGGAGCGTTCCACCGCATCCTGTGCCGGGCATCTGCCGTAGCTTTCAACCGTGATCAGGGGGGGCACCGGGACAATATTCTGGTATTTGCCCTGCTGCTGCAGGTCACGGAGGGCGATATAGTCAAACGGTGCATGGGCGGGTACACTCATCACGATGCCTGTCGCCATATCCGGGTCGACAAAGGCCGCGGGCAGAATCTGGACGTCACCGCTCAGCGGGTTGGAAACGGTCTGGTCAACGAGGTCTGCACCCGAAATCTCTCCGTCCAGTGTCACCTCATGGTCCTGCAGGCGAATCTTTTCCGTTGCTTCAGGGGGGACAGAATCCACTTCTGGCCGTCGACACGCACCTTCTGGTAGGTGACGTCCGGGTTCACCCAGAGATTGGTCACGCCATACGTTGTCTCCGGTCTGAGGGTGGCACAGGGGGGGATGATGTAGTCGTTCCAGCTGAACATCACCAGCACGTACTTGACAATCTCTGCATGTTCCCCTTCGAGGAGGTCATGATCCCCGACCGGGTTGTCGCATCCCATACAGTATTTCACCGGATGGGCGCCCCGTACTACCCGGTTTTGATCGTGCAGATGCAGGTACTGCCATTCAATAAATTTGGAGTAGGTCGGGTCCACGGTGGTAAACCGCCGTCTCCAGTCAATCGAAAGACCGCAGCGGCTCATTACCCGTTCGTATTCCTGACTGAAATGACGAACAATCGACATCGGTTCCGTGAATGTATCCAGCGTCTCCTGTGGTACGCGGTAGAGATCGGAATACAGCCTGACGGTCTTCTCATCCCCCCCTGCGGCAATCCTCCGTGATATACCGATCACCGGTGTGCCGGTCACATGGAACGCCATCGGGTAGAGAACCTGATACCCCTTCATTCTCCAGAAACGTCCGATCACATCCGGCACAATGTATGTCCTGCCGTGCCCGACATGCATTGCCCCGGACGGATAGGGATACGCAACGTTCAGGTAGAATTTCTTATTCGCACTCGGGTCGGACTCAAACTGCGACCGCCAGATCTCTTTATATTTCTGTTCAAAGTTTTTCATATCAAATGATTGCACGTGTATCGCCCCAATCTGAAAGGTAATCCCTGAAATATTGTTCCCAAAAATAAAGTTAGTTTCCTACCGGCTTAAGGCGAATTGACTCATTCTCCTTATACCGGCGCAGCATGTCCTGTGCGATTCCACTGGTCTTTGATATGATGATCTCACCATTATCATTCACCGTTGCCGTGAACAGGTACTCTTTTCCGCCAAATACATCCACGATTCTCCCGCTGTTTTCCGGAGACATCACCGTGAGGTTCTTTTTGTCGACGTTCAGTTCAATGGACTGCCCGTTTGCAGAAACACCTTCCACGGATGGTCTGCCGTCCGCAGGAGCCTCTTCTTCCTTTGCGGGTCCGAATTCTGAAAACGGCTTTATATCGATACCGATACTCAGTTTATTGACAATACCTGCAACATTTTTCCCTCCTTTTCCAATTGCAGCAGGCACATCCCGGTCATCGATATATACGACGGCCTTATTGTCGGAGAGCATCTTTACTTCTATTGGCCCGTCAGTAAACCGCCCGAGTTCCTGTTTGATCTCACGTCCTGCCAGATTCCACGCAAGATTTTCATCTTCCGGCGGCACCTCCTTTTTCTCCTCCGGGGGCTCTTTGCTAATCTTCTTTGCTGCAGGGGGGTTGTTGTTCTTTCTTGTGTGAAGGAGCAGGGACTGGTGCAGGTGCAGGTGCAGGTGCAGGCGCAGGCGCTGCTCCCTGCATCTCTGCAGGCAGCACAATAGTCTGCCCTTCGTAGCAGAATACCTCACATGCAGTAGCATCATCTGCACAACGTGATAGCCTGATGATCGGGCAATTTTTTGAGAGATCCTGCATCCCGCTCGGTTTTCCTACGACCAAAGATATCCGGTACACAGATAACTCCGCATTTTCATCAACAAAAATCAGGGTGTCGACGGCGTTTGCGAGAGTACTAAAATCAATCCGGTTAATAAACCGCTGCAGGGCATCACAGGGTGTACGGGAATGGACGATGCCAATGGTGCCGACTCCTGCAAGGCGCATATCCGTATATACCTCGAAATCTTCCTCTACGCGGATTTCATCAAATATGACATGGTCCGGGCGTGTGAGTATCAGCACCTCTCCGGTCTTCTTCATGCTGCCGTCAAGTGTGGAGAACTGGGTGACCGAATCAGGTACCTGAAGATCACGTGGATTTTCCATCGTACAGACCTGATGTCCGGATTCCATAAGGAAGGCTGCGATGTTCTGGGCGAGCGTGGTCTTTCCGGAACCCGGCGGGCCTGCAATAAGAATGCCGGATGATTTTTGTAACAGGTGCTTTTTAATTTCCGGGGCGAGTGATTTAGGATCATACTGCTCCCTGAGCACCGGTCTGAACGCAGTGATGGCCATGCCATCAGAGAACGGCCGGCGCACAATTGCAATTCTCATCGAACCTATCTGAACGACGGTCACTCCTTTGCGTTCGACTTCAACAAATCCGTCAGGGTCGCGTTTGGCCCGTTCCAGTATCTCCTGGGCCATCTGTCGGAGTTCATACTCGGAAAGGGGGGGATTTTCACGAAGTGTTACCAGATCGGAGCGTTCGATATTTCCTTTTCGTGCCGTGGGTTTTACCCGTTCTTTCAGATGTACTGAGATCGTTGTTTCATCAAAAAACTGATCAATACTCAGGGGGGGTGAAAATTCTCCCGGCTGGGGGGGTTTGAGATACAGCACGTCCAGACCTTTTGCCTTTGCCACCTCTGCCTGCACGATGTCACTGGTTATAAATTTGACATCGTCGTATTCCAGTGCGACATTGCGAATCAGTGCATCTATCTCGCCGCCGCTTGCCAGTTTCACCTGTTCAAGACTGGGCCGTTTTCCGACATATTGTAATTCAATGATTCCTTTGCCAGCCATATCTGAAAGTTGCTGGAGTTCTATCAAACCGCTAAATCCTATTTCCCGTCCCTGATTTGCCTGAGATTCGAGTTCAGCCACAACAGCTTCCGGTATTATTATTGTATAACCGTTATATTCTCCCTCCTGTATCATGGAGGTGATGCGTCCGTCTATTACAACGCTTGTATCGGGTACTAATATCATAAAAATATCACCAGACTAATATGGTGTCACTCATCCTTTTTATCATATGCCTCATCTGGATTTACCAGCCTGCGCGCGATGATTTTCCGTCCAGTTCACGGAAAAAGCAGGTTTCGTATCCGGTATGGCAGGGCACACCGGTCTGGTGCACCATATAGAGGAGGGTGTCAGCATCACAATCCACCCGTATCGTCTCTATTTTCTGAAAATGTCCTGACTCTTCTCCTTTTTTCCAGATACGGCCTCTGCTGCGGGAAAAGTAATGTGCATATCCTGTGGACCGGGTCAAAGAGAGGGCCTCGGTATTGGCATATGCAAGCATCAGCACCCGCCCGGTCTCTGCGTCCTGTGTGATCACAGGCACCAGTCCTGAACTATTGTACTTAATATCCATCTATCAGACAACTCCCGATAGTGCCAGTATTAGTATTGTCATAATATCACCAATAAAGAGTGCAGAAATAAATCCCGCGCAAATGGGAAGGATGAACGGGACGCCATAGGAGATCCAGACGGTTCCCGCTTTCCGGTAGAGTCTCAGTTCCTCCTGATACTCCTTTGGATTTCGTTTGAAATCCCGGGTATATAGTCTTCGTTCTCCGCGGATCATTCTGCGAATCGCCTCTCTGAACGAGAGGTAGCGGCGTGTCACCTCGCCATTCTCTCCTTCCGTGAACTCCTCCATGACAAAACCGAATTCGTCCTGAATGGTGTCTCCGGCAACCGGAAACCCCCCCACGAACATGTAGCGGAGGGGGGGACCATGATTTTTCCTGAGGCAGTTCATGGCAAATATGCCCAGAGGCGTCACCAGATTGAGCAGAACGGCATTCATGATCACCGAGATGGGGGGGAAGAACGCGATGATCGGGTAACCTGCATACGGTTCGGCGGGGAAGAGCGGTATGCACGCGGTAATGAAGATCATCGCCCATGCGTCCGCACCTCCGAAGAGGTGCAGGTAGGCGGAAGCGACGTAATAAAATACACAGAGCATCGCTGACAAAAATAACAGGCCCAGCGCAAACCGCGGGGGGGAATCACTGAATAATCCTGCATACGTGAGCACCGCCATTGGAAGTGCAACAACAAGCATGGGATACCATGTTTTAAACGGGACCCTACGTTCCCGCAGGTCCAGAACCGATGCGTAGATGAGAGTCAGGGCAATGGCCACTGAAGAGATGATCAGTGTCTGGTAGATCATACTCATACGTTGTCTGTAGTATCATTTTAATGCATAATCATGATCGGGATGCATGCAGACACGACCGGTGCTCGTGAATATCGACACGGATTCTCTAAAAAAGGAACTACGATCAATCGCGAAGGGCGCTGATCCGAAACATACGGATTCATCAAAGTCTGGAACGGTTCCGAGAATCTCTCGGGTATTGTCGCATACAAAGAATCGGGTTCTAAAAAGGGGGGGTTACGCCCAGGACGGAATTCGAATCCGTGTCGCAGCCGTGACAGGGCTGCATGATAGGCCCCTACACTACCTGGGCATTTCGCACGCACATTCGACAAGTCCCGCCTCCCGGAGTCGAACCGGGGGGGACATCGCGGTAGCCGCGCAGTTACCGTCTTCCGGCAAACTATACTACAGCCGCGCACTCTACCAGTCTGAGTTAAGGCGGGCATTGCGCCGTGGTGCTCTACAATATACGACACGTCTGACCTTATAGTTTGTGTTTTGAATCGGATATTGCCCCATTTCATCCGACCCAATCATTATATTCGCGCCATACGTATAGAGGATCATGT
This sequence comes from Methanogenium cariaci JCM 10550, assembly GCF_001315945.1. Lineage (GTDB taxonomy): Archaea > Halobacteriota > Methanomicrobia > Methanomicrobiales > Methanomicrobiaceae > Methanogenium > Methanogenium cariaci. The sequence goes on from NZ_BBBG01000007.1 coordinate 53,767, forward strand.
CTCACAAACCATACGAGACCGGGATCGTCGCAGGAGATGCGGCAGGTCGCCTTCTTCGGCGATTCGAAACGTATTCGGAATAACGTAACTGTTTTTGACACCACCCTGAGGGATGGTGAACAGACACCGGGCGTGTCATTTACCCGTGATGAAAAGGTCACTATCGCACATCAGCTCTCGGATATTGGAGTTCATGCCATTGAAGCCGGGTTCCCTGCATCGTCTGCCGATGAGAAAGGGTTTGTACGGGAAATTATCTCAGAAGGACTGGAGAGTGACATCTGTGGTCTCGCGCGGGCGACCCGGGCGGATGTAGAGGCCTGCGCCGACTGTGGCGTAGACATCATCCATGTCTTTATCCCGACATCAGAGGTGCAGCGGGTGCACACCATCAGGAAGACCCACGAAGAGGTCGTCGACATCACGCGGTCAGTTGTCGGCTTTGCCCGTGACCATGCGGACCAGGTGATGTTTTCGGCGATGGACGCCACCCGCACCGGTATGGCTGAACTGACAGAGGTCTACCGGGCGGCGGTGGACGCCGGGGCAACGATTCTCAATGTGCCTGACACTGTGGGGGTGGCATCCCCCCCGTCGTCCATGAAAAAACTCGTGTCCGGCCTTGCAGACGCCCTCGCCTGCCCGCTTGATGTGCATTGTCACAATGATTTCGGCATGGCCGTCGCCAACACCCTGTCTGCGGTGGAGGGGGGCGCCTCCCAGGTACAGGTGACGGTCAACGGTATCGGCGAACGGGCCGGTAACGCTGACATCGCACAGACGGTGATGGCACTGGAGTCCATATGCGGCATCAGAACCGGCATCCGCACCGAACGACTGGTGGAGACATCCAGGACGGTCTCCCGCTTCTCCGGCATCTCTGTGGGCCCCATACAACCGGTTGTAGGGGGGGAGAATGCCTTCGCCCACGAAAGCGGCATACACGCACAGGGAGTGCTTGCAGATGCCAGCACCTTTGAACCCGGCATCATGACGCCGGAGATGGTTGGGCACCGCAGGAGGCTGAAACTGGGCAAACATGTCGGCCGCCATGCCGTCGCACGCATGCTCACTGATGCGCATATCGTCGTACAGGAGAGTGAACTGGACGAGATCGTGGCACAGGTAAAAGAAGTCTCAAACCGCGGCAGAAAGGTGACGGAGAACGATCTCTATGAGATTGCAGATATGGTTATTGGCGGGGCGGGGGTCGAAAAGATCATCGTCCTCCATGACATCGCCATTATCAACGGAAATCACATCATGGCAACGGCCACGGTCAGGGCGAGTGTGAATGGAAAAGAGACGGTCTGCTGTAGGATTGGAAACGGGCCGGTCGATGCTGCCATGAAGCGGTCGTTGGTATCGTCCCGGAAAAACTCGTGTTAAAGGAGTTTTCCGTATCTGCCATATCGGGAGGGAGTGATGCCATTGGTCACGTATCCATTGCGGTTGAGGATGCCCAGGGCAGTATCTACGATGCCGGTGCCTCGTCAGACGATATTGTCCTTGCATCGGCAGAGGCGATGATCAATGCACTGAACCTTGTCTATCGGTTGAAAAAAGGAGAATAATCAGTTTATTGAGGGTGCCGGGGGGGCACCTTCAAGCGCACCCTTTATCTGGGCCTGGAGCTGCTCAAACTTGGTGGTGAGCGCTTTTTCCTGCTTCTCAAGTGATTTTATTCTGAGTTCAAATGTCTCGACCTTATCGGTCAGGTCGGCGATGACCTTCTCGCGATCCTGCTTCATCATCACGGTTCCGATGGTGACATAGACATCGGAGTCATCGGTGATGCCTCCAAGCTCCGTCTCTGCCTTGCGGGCTTCTTTTGCCATCATCTCAAACTGTGATTTCTGCTGAATAATGGTCCCGAGCTGCTGCTGGACCTGCTGGATCATTGCAATCTGATTCTGAATTTTCGGTGAAACGCCATTCATTTCAATACTTCCTGCATCTCTTCTGCAATCATAATTATCCGGAGATACGAATTCACTGCCGCCCTGAGTGCGGAGATGTCCTCTCCCTCCACCGACAGGAGAAGTCTCCCGTCCGTCTCATGGGAGAGTGAGGCGGATGAACGCCCCCCCATGTCCCCCCCATCTCCGGAAGCGCAGCCGCATATACTACGTCAGGATTACTCGTCCTGATGTGAAACGCTGCTCTGTGTTCCCGGTGGTCTCTCTGCGATTCTGAGGACATATCCTTTCGCCTGTGCTCCATGAAACAGGATCTCTTTTGCACCTGCATCCGTACGGTGATATCCAGGCACTCTGCCAGTTCATGATACACCTTTTCGCTGCCGGTGCGGAGTCCCTTTTCCAGAGGCACGTCCCGGCGGGATACGGAAAATCCTGACAAAAATATCCCGGATATCGACTCACCGGAAACGTAAGTCTCAATCAGGGTTTTTCTCCCCCCCCTGCGTGAGACGACCAAAACGGGATCTCCCCAGGATAATACTTCATCAACCCCCTGCCTTCCCACGGGGGGGGAATATTTTCCCCCCCCAGTGCGAATGCAAGGTCCTTTCCCAAGGTCCTCAGTTCCGGAGCTGGTTTCCGTGATGTTGTAACAAGCTTCATCGGGCCTTGAGGGATTTTATCCCTGCCCCCCCGCGCTCTTTAAAGAGAATTCGGTGGCCGCAGTACGGACAGCGGACGTTAATGTCCACCTCGACCTTCTGCTTGCACCGGGCACACTTGTATCCAGACACGACGGAGTCACTACTCCTTGATCAGTGAACGTTCGATCGTACGGAGTGCGACCTTCAGATTGGGTGTCTGCGGCGCATATGCTCCACCGGCAAACTTGAAACCGCACTTGCGGCATTCCCAGATACCGGTACCCTTGCGGGCAACAGCCTGTGTGTCACAGCGTGGACAGACATGCTTCGCATGTGATACTGTCTCGATTTCGTTGACACGTTTTCTGAGGAACCGGCCATAGCGTGGCCCGAATCTGCCTGCACTTCCTGTAATACGTCCTTTTGCTCTCTGGTTTCTCTTTTTAGCCATGTAATATTGCCCCCCCTGATATGTCTGTATATATTTACTCTCAACCTTTATTAATCCTGATCAAGAATCTTCACTTCAGCGTCCCCCCCTTTGGTGAGACGGTTGATAAGTGAGTAGAATTCTTCCTGTATACCCGCAGGATGCGCACAACACAGATCCATGATCCGTCGTTCTGCCACTGGTCCCGCTCGATGGTTGTTGCCGTGCGGATTTCGCCATATGCCTTTGGTGCATAATCGGCAGGAATCTTCACGGCAAATTTCATCTCGGCAAACTTGATCGGAATTAATGGTCGTAATGCCTTTACGACATCCTTTACCTGCTCATCCACATGTTTGAACGGGTCCACACTGACCTTCGCCTGCTCCATTGCCATATCAATGCGCTGGGGAGGGTGAGGCAGTTTTGTCTGGGGATTAATCGCATTCCGGGAGATGAATGTTACAATCTGATTTCGCTTTTCCTCAGTCATCCGTTTCCGCTGTTCTGAGGTCAGGTGAATTTCCCCCCCTTTCCTGATGATACGCTCGGCGATCGGTTCGAATTCAACCGTATCAAATACCTTTTTCAGCGTCTCTTCAGGTGATTTTTCAGCTTTTGACGAATTTTCAAAGACGTACAATGCTGCCACTGCATCCTCTACCGGAATCTCGTCACCCTGCCGAATCGCAGCTGCGATGTCAGGGTCTACAAGGATCTCGAACCGTTCTCCATGGCTCTCAAGCCGTGCGACAACTGCCTGGTCAAGCGGAATCATATCTCTGGTTCCCCCCCCACCTATTCTTCTGAAGCCTGTTCCGGTTCAAACGTGGTGGTATATTCGCTGACTTCTGACTTGGTCATCTTCCGGAACATGCCGGTCTCGAGAGGTATGATGCCAATCTCAACATTGTCCACGTCAAATTTGCCTTCTGTTGCAGCATACAATGCTTCAAGGCCAAGATTGATTGATGTGGCACAATCCATGTCGTCGCTGTACTTCTCGTCAAAGACCTTCATGACCGCAGGGCGGCCGGTGCCGATTCCCGTTGCCTTGTATTCCAGCAGGGTGCCGGACGGATCTGTCTCAAAGAGGCGAGGAGCTCCGTCACTCACACCGGCAATCAGCAGTGCTGTGCCGTACGGGCGGGCACCGCCGAACTGGGTATATGTCTGCATATGGTCGCAGAGTTTCTTTGAGAGCGTCTCAATGTCTATTGATTCATTATACGAGACACGGTTTACCTGGCATTCCACCCGGGCCCGGTCAACAAGTGCCCGTGCATCTCCGACAAGACCGGAGGATGCAACGGCAACGTGGCCGTCAATCTTGAATATTTTCTCAATTGATGTTTGTTCAAGGAGACGGGAGCTGACCCGTTTATCCACGATGAGCACAACCCCGTCTTTGCATTTGATACCGACTGCGGTTGTTCCCCCCCTCTTTACTGCTTCACGGGCATACTCTACCTGGTACAGTCTGCCGTCAGGCTGAACACCGTAATCGCCCTGTCATATCCCATTTGTGCCTGCATTGGCTGCATCAGAAATCCTCCAAATCATCTGTATTTACGTACAGTGCTGTTGTTTGTTTAATACCCTGTTGAACTAAATCAACCTTTTGACCTGAGATCCTGAGGATCCGATAGGTATTTTCGCCGATTTCACAATTCCCCCCCTCATCAGAGGGTGGCGGACGGGTTGTGATCTTTTTCTTTAGTCCGTGAATGGTGCCGGAGGTGGCAAACGGGTGCAACGCTACCGGGGGGGTGCCATCCACATTCGTCACGGTTGCAAGCACGGTCTCCACATCTGGTTCTGTACCCCCCCGGATGCAGCGCAGGATCACAACACCCCTGTCACAGGATATGACACTGGTGCGCATTGATGCGGCGGCGTTGTCGCCAAACAACGAAGCCTCACATCCCAGAATCGCATAGTGCATATCCCGTGCCGAAACGGGGGGGCACCACTGCGGCACCATCTCCGCTGCAATATAGCGCCAGTTCGGCCGCTGTGTCGGTGGCAGGGGGGGTCTCATTCGATCACCTCCACGGACCGGGGGGGGTGACATCAGTTTTGCCGGGGTGGCAAGGGCGCTATCGACCTGCTCCTCATCAAGCCCCCCCGCCACCTTCCCCCCCAGAAGCGTGAATGCCCGGACAGACCGCAGGCTGGTGAGGGAGTGCCCACCGGAGGAGATGGTGAGCATAAATTCATATTTTTGGGACAAACGCCCGATTTCACGATACCGTTCCAGTGCCCGCTGTCTTCGCGGGCCGGACTCTGCAATGATACGCGACAGGTCAATATCCACGGCCACGCCCCGGTCTGCAGCCATCCGTGCACTGACATGATCAAAGGCCCGCTTGTCCGTATGGTAAATGCCCCGGAGAATGTGCAGGTGGAGATTCCCCAGAATCGCCCGGTTCAGGGCGGCATCTCCCGCATGCACCATCACGATGTCGGCCTTTGGTGCATTGCGGAGTGCATCCCTGCAGGACTTCACGGATTTTGCGGTGATCTCTGCTCCCGAAAGGAAACGGACATTTCCTGCCGTGCAGCCCGCAGGAATCCCAACTGCAACGGCAGCGGTAAAGCCCCCGTCGCTCAAGTTCATCTGCGAGTCTCCGGAGGGTGGTATTCCCTACCGGGTATGGATAGATACATGCGTCAGCAGTTTTCATCATAAAACCCCCCTGCGGCAGAAATAAATCATTCGTGTCAGCCGGAAACTGCCACATTTATCCCGGCAAAACAGTGGTAAAAGAAAAAGGGTTATTTCCCTTTGTTTCCGTTTGAACGGATACTTGGGCGGGTGTGTTCGGTTCCCTTTCCGCGTTTGCGCATGCCGCGTCCCTTCACACCAGCACTGGTCAGACCGCGCTCGGCACGACCACGGTGAACAGGGTTTGCCATCCATCCGAGGTGTGGGTCATTCACGATTGCCGGGTGGTGCCCGTCAACGAGAATTACTTCATACCACTTCTGGCGGCCGTCCTGTCCAACCCAATACGAGTTCAGCACTTCCATGTTCCGGAACCTGCGGCAGGCACGTTCTTCGGCAATCCGCTGGATGCTCTTTCCTGCGGTTGCACGGCGCATGCCCATGCGGTTTGTCCGGCGTCCACGGATGTAGCGGGACTTCCTTCGGCCACCGCGGCGAATGCCGACACGTGCCACAATGATGCCCTGCTTTGCACGGTATCCGAGGGTGCGTGCACGGTCGATACGGGTCGGGCGCTCAATGCGCACAACACTGCCTTCGCGTCTCCAGACCTGCATCCGGTTCCACAGAAGCTGTTTGACTTCTGACTGGTCGGGTTTTTTCCATGCCTCACGGACATAGGAGTACATTGATTTTGACATTGGTTCTCACCATGAAGGTTCAGCCATCCGTAATGTATGGCCACATCCCTTTTTCCAGCGGGCATACACCCGGCGGTTCTCATATATTTGATCTTTGGCTATTAAATATCTGGGGGGGTAACCGGTTCAGGACTTTCGCTTCTCGGTGACGCGGATGCCTCGATAGATGTCTCCGGGTACTGGCCGTCCTCGTCTTTTTCCGCGGATTTGACCATGTCCCATATGGTGAGAAGCGCCACACTGACACCGGTCAGGGCCTCCATCTCCACACCGGTCCGGCCGTATGTCCGCACGGCCACCTCTGCGGTGATAAACCCGTCGCCATCGTGGAAATCCACATCGACTCCGCCGACCGGCAGCGGGTGGCACATCGGGATCAGTGACGAGGTCTGTTTTACCGCCTGTATGGCAGCGATGCGTGCTGTTGCAAGCACATTTCCCTTGATGACCTCTCCTGCACGGATGGCCTCCAGTGTCTCCGGACGGAGGTGAATCCGGCCTTCCGCCCGTGCGAGACGGTGCACATCGGTCTTCTGCGTCACGTCCACCATATAGGCGCGGTCATTATTGATATGAGAAAATTCGGGCATATTGTCTCTTTCTCCATATCCGGTCCCTGTCACTGCAGTGCCGGATATTCTGTCAAAATGCTTCGTTATGATCCGACTTAGTATGATATGCCTTACTCATGCCGCCGTTTTTCCCCGATATGGCCAGAGGAATTCGGGTGAGCAGATCGGTGGCGGCAAGGCCGTCGCCCCCCCGATCGATCAGGGATTCTCCGGCACAGCCATTGACATAGGCGCCGAGGCTGCTGCCTCAAATGCGGGGAGACGGCAGAAGAGCGCCCCCCCCACCACGCCTGCGAGGACATCTCCGGTGCCGCCGACGGTCATATGCGGGGGGGTGCCGGTGCGGCTGAAGCGTACGCGGCTGGTGTCGGAGATGACATCGACCGGCCCTTTGGCAAGGGTGACCCCGGCAGGGCCGTGATCGCGCACCATGCGGCCCCGCCCGATGATGTCATTCGGCAGACGAAAGCCTGTCATCCGGGAGAACTCTCCTGCATGGGGGGGGTGTATATCGAATCGCCTGCGACCGGCAGAGGCTGCCGGAGGGCATCTGCATCAAAGACCGCCCGCCCCCCCATATCCGGGGGCGATGTCGGTGATGACCCCCCCATGACTTTCCGTTCCCAGACCGCAGCCGCATACCGTGACATCCGCATGCGTTGCAAGCCCTGCCAGCCGGTTGGTATCCTCTTCACGGATCATCCGCCCTTCGGTCTGTTCGACGATGAGATCAGGACAGGGGAGCATATGTGGGGTTGCCACCCGGACGATATCCGCTCCCGCACGGATGGCCGCCATGCCCGCGAGATACGGCGCACCCTGATAGGGCCCGCCGCCGATGACCAGCACCTCACCGCCCGCCCCCCCTTGTGGCTGGCATGTCCCTTTTGTGGCACCATCAGCAGGTCACCCGGCCCCCCCGTGAAGTACTCCGCCTCATCGGGAATGCCGATCTCGATTACCACGGGGTCGCCTGCTTTTGCACGGTGAAAGGAACAGACAACAGAGGCAGGCAGGCCGGGGGTCGGGGTATCCGCGGCCACGACCGGGACACCCACATCCCGCACGACTTTGACGCAGGTGGCGTATGGCTCCCGGAGTGCTCCCGTGATACCGGTGCCCAGCATCGCATCGATGACGACATCCGCTGCAGAGATCCGGTCCCGGCATGCTCGAACGGCATCCGGGGGGGTATCGGCGATGATGACCGACACCCCCACAGTGGGAGAGTGCACGATAGTTTCGGGCCGCGTTCTCTGTTCGTATATCACGCGAGAGAACGATGACGGTCACCACGCAGTCCCGGCAGAGGTGGCGGGCCGCGACAAACCCGTCACCGCCGTTGTTGCCCTTCCCGCAGAGCACCACCACCTGTCCGGGAGACATGCCTCTCACATAGTCGGCCAGACCTTTTCCCGCACTCTCCATCAGCTGAACGGCAGAGACGCCCAGCGCCTGTGCGTTGGCGTCAACCACCCGCATTCTCGCTGGGCTGATATAGCCCGTCTCCCGAAATTCACGGAATTCCATTGCATACTGCCAGGGATTCTTTTTCATCGCATCCGTCCTCTTCCTGTCAGACTCTTTTGCCGTCCATCCTCATTAACATTCCATCATGATGGCATCCTTCATCAGAGAGTAATGACAACTTCTACGCAGCAATGACGTTTGAAGACGATGTCCGGGCGGTTGCCCGGCAGATACAGGATGCAGACGCAGTCACTGTGATATCCCATATCGATGCAGACGGCATCACCAGCGAAGCAATCATGATGCAGGCATGCATGGATGCAGGGATTCCTGCACAGAGTGTCTTCGTACGTCAGCTTGAGCCCATGACCATGAAATATGTGCCGGAGGACTGCAGTCTGAAGGTCTTCATCGACCTCGGGGGGGCAGGGCAGCAAAACCTGCTGGAGGAGCGGGGGGGCATGGGCACCGAAGATGTGGCCATTATCGATCATCATGTCGCACAGAACGTGGAGACCCCTTACCTGCAGGCAAACGGTCATCCCTATGGCTACACCCAGCTCTCGGCGGCAGGTGTCGGGTATCTTGTTGCAAAGGAGATGAACCCCCCCGGACACCCGCACCTCGGCGTGCTCGCCCAGAACGCCGTCGTTGGGAATGTCGGTGATATGATGGCGCGGGAGCACTGCGGTCTGACCGGACCCGCACGGGAGATTGCGGCCGACGGGGAGCGGGCGGGCACCATACGAATCGTGCCGCAGGAACTGAACTGCTACGGTATCTCCACCCGCCCTCTCAGGGTCTGTCTTACGTTCAGCGACGACCCGTTTATTCCGGGCATATCCAATAACGAACTGAAGACAGAGGCATTTCTCCGAAAACTGGGGATAGAAGAGCGAACCTCAGGCGGCAGGCAGCAGGTATGGGAGGATCTGGATCAGGACGAGAAGTCTGCGATCATCAACGGCCTCGCCCAGCAGATGCTTGCAACCGGGCAGGATATCTCCCGCCTCCTTGCCGAACACTACATCTTCCCAAACGAAGCGAAAGGGACGCCGCTCAGGAACGCGTCCGAGTATGCGACCATGCTCAATGCCTGCGGCCGCTGGGCCAAGCCGCGGGTGGGGGGGAGTGCGGTCTGTGCCGGTGATCGGGCACAGGCATACCGGGAAGGCGAGGAGATGCTGCGCCACCACAAGCGGATCATCCGGGAGATGATGGAGCATATCCTTGACACCGGCACCACGGCACTGAGCCACATGCAGCACATCCATGTCGGCGACCGGTTCCCTGACACCATTGTCGGTATCGGGGGGGCGGGTATGGCCCTCTCCAAACTGGACTACGAGAAACCGATTATGATCCTCTGCTACCTCAATGACGACCCTGATCTGGTGAAAGTCTCCATGCGAACCAATACCCGCATGGTGGAACGGGGGGGCGTTGACCTGCAGGCCGCACTCATCACGGCGTCTGAAGAAATTGGTGGCGGCGGCGGAGGACATAAGATAGCTGCGGGAGCATATATTCCACGGAATGCCGAAGAGGGGGGGTTTGCAGAACGTGTCAACAGAATTATCGCAAAACAGCGCAATTAACCGCGTCCGGACGATCGCGGATTATCAGTTCGGGAGAGGGGGGGCAGGGGGGGCTGCCCTCTTCCCGATGAATGTACATTCAAACTTTCCACCACCAAGCGGATACGCTATGTGATGCTGGACAAGGTGCGTATCGCAACCGTCCGGGCACATGACGGGCGGTTTACTCTGTCCATCGAAGGAGCGGAACGCCTCTGGCAGTATCTGCCCGCGCCCGTCTACCGGGTTGCTGTCACCGAAGAGGTGGCGGAGTTCATGATGAAAGGCAAGAACGCCATGGCAAAACATGTCACCGCAGCGGATCCGGGAATTATGGCGGGAGATGAAGTCCTCGTTGTCACAGGCGATGATCAGCTCATCGCTACCGGGAATGCGCTCCTCTCGGGTGATGAGATGATGGCATTTAATTACGGTGGAGCAGTACAGGTACGGTCAGGAAGGTTGATCTAAATGATGCCCGGAGTTAACCCAAAAAAGATGAAACAGATGATGAAACAGCTCGGCATGAAGATGGAGGATATCGAAGGTGTCGAGCGTGTGGTCATCTACACCACCGAAGGAGAATATGTCTTTGAGCCGGCCGAGGTCGTCGTCACCACGATGCAGGGCACCAAGACCTACCAGCTGCAGGGCAGTGAACCGGTATTCACCCCCCCGAAAGCAATGGAGATACCGGACGATGACGTGTCGCTTGTCGCAGAACAGGCACAGGTCTCCCCGGACGAAGCACGTGCCGCACTCATCGCGGCAAAAGGCGAGATTGCAGAGGCAATTATCAGGCTCACCAGCGCATGATCGAAACAGGCCAGCGGGTTCTTCTCATATGGGAGGGAAAGGAGTATTACGTGCGTGCCGGCGAAGGAACCCTTTCGACGGACAAGGGTATCATAGACCTGAATGCCCTTCTGGATGCCTCGCCCGGCGAGACTATCGAGACGCATCTGGGCGTCCCGTTTTATATCCGGATTCCCCCGGCCGACCGATTTCTTTTCCCATGCCCGACGTACCGGCGCACCGATGCTTCCCAAGGATATTGGGATGGTCTGTGCACTGACCGGCATGAACCGGAATGACGATGTGCTGGATGCCGGAACCGGCAGCGGGATTGCCTCGATCTTCTTTGGTGGTATTGCAAAGACCGTCACCACCTATGAGATCCGCGAGGAGTTTGCCAAGGTCTGCCAAAAAAATATTCAGGAGGCGGGCCTTGAGAACGTGCAGGTCATTGCAGGTGATATGCTGGATGCAGCAGGCAGCTATGACGTTGTCCATCTGGATTTGCAGATAACAGAGGCGCATATCCGTCATGCCCATGCCCTGCTGCGGCCGGGCGGCTATCTTGTCACCTACACGCCGTTTCTGGAACAGACGTTCATTGTCATGGACACCGCAGAGCCGCTCTTCACCGATGTCGTCTGTCACGAACTGATCGGTCGTGAACTGACACGGACAAAGCGGGGCACCCGTCCGTCAACGCGCGTAAGCCACAGCGGATATATCACCGTCGCCCGGAAGGAATAATACCTTCCGGTCTGTTTTGTTCCGGATATATCTCTCCTGCAGGATACTTCTATTACCCCCCCGAATCGCACAGTACTGACTATGGAGGAGATCGCAGACAGAGATGCCTGGTGCATTTCCCTGCGTATGTTTTTCATTATTCTTTTGCCGCTACAACCGGAGGCGGGCCTCTGATGAAACATATCATATCAATAAAGGACTTTGGCAGGGAGGAGATTGACCATCTTCTTGCCCGGGCAGGTGCCATTGACGCGGCACCGCAGATACGAAAGACACTGGATGGAAAACAAGTCGCACTCCTCTTCTTTGAGCCCAGTACGCGGACACGGATGTCATTTGCATCTGCGGTCTCCCGGCTGGGAGGGACGACGATCACGGTTGACAGTGTGGAAGGCAGTTCCATATCGAAAGGCGAGACGCTGGCCGATACTGTGCGGGTGGTGAGCAGTTACGTGGATGCCATTGTTCTGCGCCATCCCAAGGAGGGGGGGCAGCACGCCTCGCGAGCGAGTTTGCATCGGTGCCGGTGATCAACGCAGGAGACGGGGCGGGGCAGCACCCGTCACAGACTCTCCTTGATCTCTACACCATCCGCCAGTCGATGCCTCTGAAGAAGATCCATATCGGTCTTTTAGGTGATCTCAGGTACGGCAGAACCGCACATTCGCTGGCCTATGCACTCTCCAACTATGATGTCACGCTGCACACCATCGCGCCGCCCACGCTGGAACTGCCGGAGAGTCTGGTGGCTGAACTGCACCGGCGCGGGTGCATGGTGCAGGAGCATGACGACATCACCGATGTCGTCCCTGATCTGGACGTGATGTACACCACACGGATTCAGCGGGAACGCTTCCCGGATGCAGCGTCCTACTATAGTGTGGCGGAGAGCTATCGTATCACCCCCCCTGAGATACTGGAAGGCACAAGGAGGGGGGGATGATCGTCCTTCACCCACTGCCGCGGGCAGGGGAGATTGACCCCCCCCGTGTCGATGCGATGCCCTGTGCACGCTACTTTGAACAGGCACGCAACGGGGTGCCGGTGAGAATGGCAATGCTGGAAGAGGTGATCTGAAAAATGGAAGACAAGCCACGGGGCCTTTTGATCAGCCCCCCCATTAAAGACGGAACGGTCATTGACCATATCCGGGCCGGTGCCGCACTCACGGTATTGCGGGTGCTGGGCATCACCGGTCAGACAGATGAGGAACTCTCCATTGCCACCAATGTGACCTCCATGACCGGGGGGGGCAGGAAGGCAGAAAGGATATTGTCAAGGTGAGCAACCGGGAACTCTCGAAAGAGGAGGTGGACCGGATCGCGCTCATATCGCCCCATGCCACCATCAACATCATCCGGGACTATATTGTGGTGGAGAAGAAGGGGGGGTTGAGATACCCACCCACCTCTCCGGCATCGTGCGCTGCACCAATGCGGGATGCATCACTAACGCCAACGAACCCATTCACAGTTCATTTGAAGTCACGGAGGCAGGTCTTCACTGCCTCTACTGTGATACGGTCATCACCACGGATATTGAAAGCCATATCATCTGATCATCCGTCCGTGGTCATCAATTTCACCCCCCCGGTGTATCCGGGTGCTTGATATCCATCTGCCGTCATCGGCGAGGACGCAGGTGATCTGATGAATGTCCACCTTTTTTCTGCCGCGTTCTTTTCTCAGACGGTTGATTTCAAGACTCACCGGAAAGGTCTCCTCACTGACAACGAGGGCGTCAAAATCGGTATCAAGGGTGGCACCGTAGCGGTCATTCAGGGGGATGATATTCCAGGTTGCCGAATACCCGGACTCCTGTATATAGGCAATAAGACCCTTTTTTCGTTCTTCATAGGGTAAGATCGGATGATTCTTGCCGCCGGCAAAGGTATCTGTGGAAAGGCCGACGATAACGTGTCCGTTTTTTCCGGCAAGCTCAAATGAACGGGATATGAGCTTTTTATGGCCGTCGTGGAGCGGGCTGAATGTGCCCCCCCTACCATAATCTTCATTGGAGCGTGAGGTTATACGTATACCTTATTATGAATAGCGATACTTCTGCCGGAACACCTGCATTTATTGCCGGAAATGCAACCGTGACCGGAGATGTCAGCATCGCAGATGATGTCAGCATCTGGTACGGTGCCGTCATCAGGGCCGATAAAGACCGGATCGCCATCCTCGGTGGTTCAAATATACAGGACAATGCGGTTGTGCACACCACCGCCGGGTGCCCGGTTACCATTGGTAAAGATGTATCCGTCGGCCATGGTGCGATCATTCACGGTGCTGTCATACGGGACCGGGTGTTGGTTGGCATGGGTGCCATCGTGATGAATAACGCCGTCATCGGAGAAGACAGCGTCATTGCCGCAGGCTCTGTCGTGACGGAAGGAAAAGAGATACCCCCCCCGATCCCTGGTGATGGGTGTGCCGGGCAAAGTCATCCGGGAGGCATCAGAGGAACAGATCAGTCACATCGTGGAAAATGCCCGTTCCTATGTCAAACTCGGGAGGGAGACGAACAATGGCTGAAGTGGCAGTCATCGGCGGCGGCGTGGCCGGCATACAGGCGGCCCTCGACATTGCAGACCATGGTGTCCGGGTGCATTTGATCGAACGCGAACCGTCCATTGGGGGGGTCATATGGCCCAGCTGGACAAGACATTCCCCCCCACCAACGACTGTTCGATGTGCATCCTCTCCCCCCCGAAGATGGTGGATGTGGCCCGCCACCCTAATGTAATCGTGCATACCCTCACCGAGGTCACCGGTATCACCGGAGACGTGGGCGATTTTACCCTCTCCGCCGTCCGCCACCCGCGGTATGTCGATGAGAATGCCTGCAACGGCTGTGGGGACTGCACCGATATCTGTCCGGTGGAGGTCTATAACACCTTTGATGCCGGAGTGGGTGTCAGAAAGGCGATATACAAACCACACCCGCAGGTTGTACCCAACATCACCATTCGTGACGCGGTGCACTGCATTGACTGCGGTCTCTGCTATGACATCTGCGGTAAGGACGCCATCCTCCGGGAAGAAAAAGAACAGGAGGTCACGCTCCATGTGGCCTCGGTTGTCATCGCGACCGGCTACCGGACCTTTGATGCCGAGAAGAAGACGACATTCGGGTATCTGCGCCACCCGGATGTGATTACCAGCCTTGAGTTTGAACGGCTGATCAATGCAAGCGGCCCACCGGCGGGAAGATAAAGTGCCTCTCCGACGGGACATCACCCGATCATATCGTCTTTATCCAGTGTTTCGGATCCCGTGACATCCCCCCCGAACACCGGCCCTACTGCTCAGGTGTCTGCTGCATGTATGCGATAAAGAACGCCATTCTCATCAAGGAAAAGAACCCGGATACCACCGTCACCATCTGCTATATGGATATCCGTGCCTACGGAAAGGGCTATGAGGAATACTACGTACGGGCACAGGAACTGGGGGGGGTTCGCTTCCTGAGGGGCCGTCCGGGAGAGATTATCCGGACGAAATCCGGCATGGTGCTTCCGGTGGAAGACACCGAGACGTCAGAGCTGGAGAGACTGGAACCCGGACTGGTGGTCCTCTCTGTGGGCCTTGAACCGGCAGACGGAGCGGCGGAACTGGCAGAAAAGTTCGGTATCGAACGGGACGAAAACGGTTTCTTTGAGCAAAAAGATATGAAATGCGCCCCCCCGGTCGCAACGGTTCGCCGGGGGCATCTACATTGCCGGTGCTGCTGTGGCACCAAAGGATATCCCTGACAGTGTGACACAGGGGGAGGCAGCAGCAATGCGGGCATTTCTGGACGCAGCCGCTGCAGAATAAGGAGACCTGCATGCGAACAATCACATGGGACACCGGGGCACAATGCCTCATCTATATCGACCAGACTCGTCTGCCTGCAGAACGGGCAACCGTGGAGACGCAGTCCGTGACACGTCTGGCAGACGGCATCAGGCACCTTGAAGTCCGCGGAGCACCCGCACTGGGGGGGGTCGCCGGCGGTTACGGGGGGGTGGTCCTCTCCTGTCTTTCGCACCGGAAGGAAGTGGCAGGGCAGGCATTCCGGGACGTGGTAGAAGCGGATGCGGAATATCTCCGGGCGACACGGCCGACCGCGGTCAATCTGGGCTGGGGGGGCATCGACCGGGTGCTGCGAACCGCCATGCGGGAAGAGACACCTGCGGCTGCGTGTGACGCGGCGCTGCGGGAGGCACAGGCCATTGAAGCAGAGGATATCACCCTCTGCCATCGTATCGGCGAATACGGGGGCAGCCCTGTTGCCCGACACCTGCACCGTTCTCACCCCACTGCAATGCCGGAGCCCTTGCCTGCGTCGAATGGGGCACGGCACTGGGCGTCATCCGCTCTGCGGTTGCGGCGGGAAAGCACGTCTCGGTGCTTTCCTGTGAGACCCGTCCCCCTGAACCAGGGGGGGTCGCGCCTCACGGCCTATGAACTGCAGGCAGACGGCATACCGGTCAAAACCATCCCCCCCGACTCTGCGGCAGCACACCTGATGCGCAGGGGGGGTATGATCGATGCCGTCGTGGTCGGTGCTGACCGAATCACTCCGGATGCGGTCTTCAATAAGATCGGCACCTACATGCATGCCGTCTGTGCACAGCACCATGTCATTCCTTTCTATGTGGCAGCTCCCTACTCCACGCTTGACACCCACAGGACGGAAGCGGGGGGGGTAATCATCGAGGAACGTGCCCGTGATGAACTGGCGATATGCGGTGGCCGTCGGCTGATGCCGGACGGGGGGGTGGAGACCGTAAACCCCGCCTTTGACGTCACTCCGCTCACGCTGGTGACGGCGATCATCACCGACCGTGGTGTCTTCCGGCATCCCTATGGCGAGCTCACGGAAACGGGCCGCAGGGACCGATCATGAGTCCGGAACTCCTTGACCCGGCGGCAGTCATAGGCACCCCCCATGGTGGGATCAGCTGATCTACCTCATTGGTGAGGTGACCCTTCTGATCCTTTTGCTGATGGTCATCGTCCCGCTCATCGTAACGGTGATCATCTTTCTTTCCATCCACAATCGCCATTTCTATGCCCCCCCCGGCTGCTCAAGGCGGGACTGGTGATGTCGGAAGGCATGAGCAAGGCCATATGCCGGTTTTTCGGACTGGAAGATCAGGAGCTGACGGCTTTTTTCATCCGGCTGCATAACACCCTCTCGACTTCGTCGTTTCAGGCAGTTCCGATCGAAGAACGGGCGATATTTATCCCGCAGTGCCTGAGGGCAGCGGACTGCCCGGCACACCTCACTCCTGAAGGGCTGGTCTGCAGGCGCTGTGGCAGGTGTGAGGTGGGTGAGAATATTGACCGTCTCGAAGAGATTGGGTATAAGGTATGGATTGCGCCGGGATCAACCCTTATCAAACGGATGTTCAAGAAATATCATCCGCAGGCAATCATCGGTGTCGGATGCCTGATGGAGGTCAAAGAGGGTATTGATATGTGCGACAAGGCAGGTGTCGTTGCAATGGGTGTTGTCACGATAAAAGACGGATGTGTGGAGACGCTGGTCAGCTGGCCGGATGTATACGACGTTGCCCTCTTAGGCACGGATGCCGAAAAAACGGTCGTTTAAGGGCCGTTTCCAACCACTTTTACATTTCTTCCGGTCAGTTTTCCGGATTTAATCTTACCGCACACGAATATTGTTTCGTCCGATGAGACGTCCCCCCCACCTGCACACCGGGGGCGCAGCATGATATCTCCTCCCGCATGCAGACTCTCGATACACGTATCATCACAGACCGTTACATTCTCAATGACATTGAGGAAGCCCTTGATGCGCACCTGATTCCCGATGACGGCATTCGTACAGGTGATGCCCCCCCCCACCGTAGAACGTGGCCCCCCCAGTTCAAGGTGCCATCCACGTCAAGGCGTCCCCCCCAGAAGTGGGTGTCAGAAGCTACAATAAAATTGCCGGATATCTTTACATTACCGTCAAAGAAGGATCCCTTCGGTGCAATAAAATTGTCTCCCTGCCGGTAAACTTTCATTGAGTAAATCTCACCTTTCAAAGATTATTAATTCTACTCTCTGTCCCTGTCTTTGGGTCAGCCGATCATGGCCCAGAGGATCAGCACGGCGAGTGCGGCAAACATTCCTGTTTTGAGCATTTTTGTCGCGCCTGACTCCCGGACACCGGCAGATGTGCTACATCTGACCGAGGATGCCACGGCAAAAAGGATGACCGCGTCTGCCAGAGCAATCATGGCCAGATACCAGAGGTTCCACCAGGGCATGATGGGTAACAGACTGAGCACCACTGCCCCCCCTGCTGCAAGGGCGGCTGCGATACGGCAGGAGTTGAGGACACCGATGATCATCGGCAGGGTGCGGGCCCCCCCCTTCCCGGTCACCCTCGATATCCTCTGCATCCTTGAGGACTTCGCGGGCTGTCATCGGTAAGAAGACGATGCCCGCGAGCGGGAGATTCACCAGGAGACCGTTCAGGCCCGCAGCGGCACCGCCAAAAAGAAAGATGCTGCCTGCCAGATATGAGACCACGAGGTTTCCTGCCAGCGGGACTCCCTTCAGCCGGGCGGCATAGGCCACCAGAAGAACAGAGTTGATACAGGCAATGCCAAAACATGCCGGGTGGATGAGTGCCGCACAGGCAATGCCCGTGAGGAAGAGGACGGCGCTGTAGACAGCAGCCCCCCCTCTCATACTGACGGCGCCGGAAGGAATCGGCCGATCAGGGCGGTTGATTGCATCAATATCACGGTCATAATAGTCATTGACGGCGTTTCCCGCGCCGGTGATGCAGAATACCGACAGAACAAGCAGGGACATACCCGGCGTAACCTCCGCTCCTGCGACAAGCACTCCCAGCAGGACGGCAATGCCTGCGACAAGTGCGTTGACCGGGCGTATGATCTGCAGATACCCGTGAAGACCCATGTACGAAGGTATTGCCGTTCATTTCGGATTAAATTTGTCAAAAAGAATAACGAACGGGCTTGAGGGGATTTGAACCCCCCCTGATCATTAACTTAGGAGGCTAACGCCTTATCCAGGCTAGGCCACAAGCCCACTTGTGCCTATAATACTCAACATCAGAAGGTATAAGATTTCCGAACCACCACGTTTCAGATGCGATGAGCGACAGAGAGGTTATGGAAGGAAGTACCCGGTTTTTTATACCCGAACAGGACGAGAACAGTTCATTCCCGCCCGGAAGTGCGCCGGTCTTCTTTAATGACCGGATGCGGCTGAACCGCGACAGCACGAACTACCTTCTCCGTCAGCTGGAAGTGTCATCATACTTTGACGCCATGGCCGCGTCCGGCGTCCGCGGCCTGAGGGTGGCACACGAACGGGGGGGCATACCGGTCACGATCAATGACTACAGTCCGGAGGCAGCGGCCCTGATCCGGAAGAACGCGACTCTGTATCCGGAGAGTGATATCACGGTTACCGAAGAGGACTGCAGGGCGGTGATGCTGAGACAACGGTTTGATGTCGTTGACCTCGATCCGTTTGGCACACCCGCACCCTTTGTGGATATCGCGGCCACCAGCGCACGTCACTACCTCTTTGTCACCGCCACCGACACCGCCCCCCCCTCTGCGGGGGCACACCTGAAGGCAGGCATCCGCCGGTATGGTGCCCGCCCGATGAATAACGAATATCACAGCGAGGTGGGCCTGCGCCTGCTTCTGGGATTTGTCGTGCGCGAGACCGTAAAATACGACCGCGGCGTTGAACCGCTCTTCTGCTTTGCACGGGAGCACTTCGTCCGCCTCCACCTGCGCATGACAAACGGTGCGGGCAGGGGGGGGACAAGGCCCTCAAAAATATGGGGGGGTATATCCACCAGTGCCCCGCGTGCCCGTGGCATACATCCGAGGCTGCCTTACTTCCGTCCGTGCAGGAATGCCCGGAGTGCGGTGCCAAAATGAGTAGGATTGGTCCCCTCTGGGTGGGCCCCATCAACAACCACGAGGTGCTCGCACAGCTGGCAGCGGATCTGGAGGCTGACGGGCAGGGAGAGAGTGTGCTCGCACGGCTGGTCACCCTGCTGGATGAAGAGCTGCCCACCCCCCCGGCATTCTACAATTACCACCGGCTTGCCAAACTCTGGCATACCTCACCGTCTCCGATGGAGACGGTCATTGCCGCCATCCGTGATGCAGGATATCAGGCATCACGGACCCATTATGACGGGCGGGGAATAAAAACAGATGCACCCCCCCTGTCTGTGCTCAGGGATACGGTATCTACGCGCGAGTAACAACGGTCAGGATATCGCCGTCAATGAGTCGGTGTGACAGGCCGACCCGCTGGGCGTCATGCTTCACTGACGGGCCCCCCCACACTTTTGCATAGCGGAATTTCTCGACAAAGTCCCGGTGCAGTTTTGTACAGACTGCCTCCACGGTCGCCGGTTCTCGGATGATCAGCGGTTCTTCCAGATCCGCCTTGCCACCCACGGGCTTCATGTAGATGCGGATGAAACCCAGCTGATCAAATATCTCATCCTTGAGGGTTTCAACGTTGTATCCGCTGACGGCAGAGAGAAGAATGGGCGGACGGCCGAAGCGCTCCGTTACATCCTCATCGATCTGGGCCAGGGTCTCCTTGTCGACCAGATCAACCTTGTTGACGGCAAAGAACGCTGGCACATAGACACGGTTGCCAAACATCGCGTCAATAAAGTCGTCCTGTGTCACCTCTCCGCGAATCAGGATGTCGGCATTTACAATCTTGTTGTCGGCAAGCAGGGGGGGGCGGATATCATCGATATCGAGGCCCGTGTTTCCGACCGTGTTGAACCGGAGACCGCCGTATCCCCCCCTCTTCGATATGGTGATGTCCGGTTTTTCTTTATTCAGGCGGATACCGGCGTCATAGAGTTCCCTGATAAGGACGTTGATGTGCTTTTCATTGTAGACATCACCCAGAAGCAGAATGAGGTCAGCACCCCCCCGTACCACACCAATTACTTCCTTGCCTCGTCCCTTACCCATTGCAGCTCCTGCAATCAGACCCGGGATATCGAGAATCTGGATGTTTGCCCCCCCTTTGTGTTCCATGGAACCGGGCACAACAGTAAGGGTGGTGAATGCATAGGACGCAGATGCACTCTCGGTGTTGGTCAGTTTATTCAGGAGTGTGGACTTACCAACAGACGGAAAACCGACGAGGACAACGGTTCCGTCACCGGATTTCTTTACCGAATATCCTTCACCGCCGCCGGAGGAGGCCATGGCACGGGAGACGGCATCGTCTTTAAGGCGGGCGACCTTTGCCTTGAGCTTTCCGATATGCCCGGAGGTCGCTTTGTTATATTTGGTATTGCGAATTTCGTCCTCGATGAGTTTTATTTCGTCTTCGATTGTGGCCATTGGTGGTGCTATACATATCGGCGGGACACTACTTATGGATAGTGTATCTGCCGGTTTTTGTGCAGAATATCTGCTGTCACAGAAATCCATGTGATGGGTTTTGTTTCATCAAATAAGCCCAAAACGAGATGACATGCATCGGAATCACCCGGAAGGGATCCTCCGCACTATCACAGGTCCGCCTCACCACCCGGAAACCGTTCTGAAGAGATAGGATGCTCCGAAGATGATGAGAAACACTCCACAGGCTGCAAGAACAATGCGGTACTGGCGGACCGAAAGCACGGACGTTCCCCGGGCACTCCCCGCAGCAATAAGGCTGAACCATCCAAAATCAGAGGCCCAGTGCCCGGCCATAAAGGCAACAACCAGCAGAGGCCCTGCGGCGAGGGCCTCCAGGACAAGACTGCTTCCCACCGTGAGCCACCAGATCCAAAAATAAGGATTTGCCGCACTGGTTATCGCACCTGCGGCGTACGGGTTTTCGGCGGATCCGGTGGCATCGGTAGCAATGCCCGCATTCATACTTTCCTTTACCGTCAGAAAACCAAATTCCATCAGAACAGCGCCACCTGCAAGGGCAACGGGAACGGAGATGGTCTCTGCGGCCGCTGCAATACCTGCAATAATGACCAGAACAACCGCCGCTTCAATGGCTGCATGCCCTGCAGAGATCTTCGGCCCCGCTGTCCACCCCTCACGAATGGATCCCCGAATGGTTGCAATCAGGGTGGGGGGGCCGGGTGCCAGAGCCCCGGAAAGCCCGATCACAAATCCAATGATGAGTGCTGCTCCCACGGAATCGATAAAAACACCTCTCTCTACCGGCAGGCAGGGCAAGGCAGGTCATACCAAGACGAGCAGAAATACGATCCCGTCGATTGCAAGCGCTGCAGCGCCTGCGAGCCGGAGCAGAACAAAGATTCGGCTGTAATCTTCAGTATTCACGGGAGGAGCCCTCCGGAACGGGACATTTTTGCCCGTTTTCTCCGGAATATGTCTTCCCGTTCCATCTCTTCCAAATAGTCCTCGATATAGGCGGCGGTGTTATACAGCGAGGGAATCAGGATGTTTGCCAGGGCATTGACCCGCCGCCGGGTCACGGCGATCTGGTCTGCCAGACGCACGAGAGATCCTTCCAGTTCCGCAAGGCGGAGGGCGGTCTTCACCGCCTGTTCGCCCTGGTGGTATGCCGCATCCAGATGGGCGGAGGGCAGGGCAAGCGGATACCCTGGTTCCCGGCAGTCGCGGAAGGGTTCCGGCAGCGTGATCGCGGGCACCGGGGGGGTGCCCATCACGGTGACGGTGCCCATATCAATCTCTTCAGCAGGGCTCGTCAGGGAAAGGGCTTCTTCCAGCCCGCGCTGTCCCATCAGCATTCCGGCACGCTGCAGGGGGGGCAGGTATGCCGTAGCAAAGGCCGCCTCGGTCTCTATGCGCAGACCCTCTCGTCTCTCCCGGAGGCGGAAGAACTCCATCACCATCGTATCCAGCTTCTCCTGCAGGAGTTCATGCCCCCCCTTCTCTGCCACCACGATCCGTTTTCTGATCATCAAAAGCTCTATCCGGGTGGGCCGGACACCCCGCATGTTCTGCCTGCTCACCCGTTCTCACCCCCGCGATAGGTCTGAATCAGTCGGTCGGGATGCGGTTGAGTTCTTCCTCCGGGAAGAGGGAGAGGAGGTTCCATGCGGCATCAAGCTCTCGGCAATGCTGCGCCCCCCCCGGCTCGTCCCTGCCCGATGTATTCCCGCTCGAACCGTGCGGCAAACGAGAGGTAGCGCCGGTCCGCGTCACTGAGCCCCTCATCACCGATGACGGTGACAAGCTTTCCAGACGTCTCCCCCCCTTAGCATAGGCGGCATACAACTGGTCTGAGACCGCCCCCCCGTGATCTTTGCGGGTCTTCTTCTCTCCGATACCCCCCCGGCCATCAGGCGGGAGAGAGAGGGGGGAGGACGTCAATGGGCGGGTAGATGCCCTTGCGGTGGAGGTCACGGGAGAGGACGATCTGCCCCCCCTCAGTGATGTAGCCGGTCAGATCCGGCACCGGATGGGTGATGTCGTCATCCGGCATGGAGATGATGGGCAGCTGGGTGATCGACCCTTTCCTGTCGTGAATCCGCCCGGCCCGTTCAAAGATGGAGGCAAGGTCAGTATACATATATCCGGGATATCCCCCCCGGCGGGCAGGCACTTCGTCACGGGCGGCGGAGACCTCACGCAATGCCTCACAGTAGGCGGTGATGTCCTGAAGGATGACAAGCACATGCATCCCGCAGTCAAAGGCGAGATATTCCGCGGTGGTCAGGGCAAGGCGGGGGGGGTGATGATACGCTCGATGGCGGGGGGGTCATCGGCACGGTTGATGAAGAGCACCGCATGCTCCAGAGCGCCGGTATCCTCGAATTCATCCAGAAAGAACTGTGCCTCCTCGTTGGTGATCCCCCCATCGCACCAAAGACAATGGCAAACTCCTCGTGATTTCTCAGGACACGGGCCTGCCGGGCAATCTGGGCGGCAAGCATGGAATGTGGCAGTCCCGCACCGGAAAATATCGGCAGTTTCTGTCCCCCCCGCACAAGAGTGTTCATGCCGTCGATTGCCGATATGCCGGTCTCGATGCAGTCCTCCGGGTAGGCACGGGCGGTCGGGTTGACCGCTGAACCGGCGATGTCCATCACCGTTCCGGGAATCACCGGCCCGCCGCCGTCAGCCGGAGCGGCAGCCCCCCGTCAAATACTCGGCCGATGATATCGGGGGCTGACGACCATGCGCATTGGATATCCGGTAAACCGGACCGACGTGATCTCGGTGTCAAGATCCTGTGTCCCACCGAACACCTGAACGATGGCGAGGTCGGAACGGCTCTCCAACACCTCCCCCCCTCGGCGTCTCTCGCCTCCCGGCAGACGAATCTCCACCACCTCGCCGTATGTTGCATCGCCGACACCGGAGACAGCCATCAGGGGGGCCAGCCACCCGGACGACCGAGGTATACTCCCGTGCGGGCGAGGTCATAGTCTCTCTCCGTCAGGGGGGGTGGGGAACGCGTCTTTCATCCGGCGTTCGGTCTCCTCAAAATACTCCCGGAAGTTGGCATCCGGAATCGCACCGAGACGCAACAGGTGTTTTGCTACTGGCAGGGCTGCAATTGCAGAGACTGGCATGCCGCCTGCCACCGCCTCCCTGCCGTAACGGGCGTAATCGGTGATGAGCTGCATCATCATATACTGCTTGTCGGGGGGGGCGCAGAAGGTGTCCACCGGGTCAAAGGCATACTGAACCAGAAATGACTCCCGGATATACTCCGCGATATGCAGGGAGAGTTTGTCGTCCTCCGGCAGCACGTCGGGTCCCACCAGTTGGACAATTTCCTCGAGTTCACTCTCTTTCTGGAGAATGGTCATCATGCTCCTGCGCATCTCCCCCCCCATTGGTCGCCCACATGCTCGTTCCACCACCTTTCCACGTCATCCGGGTAGAGGGAGTAGGACGTGAGCCAGTTGACCGCGGGGGGGAAGTGGCGTTCATGGGCAAGGTCCGCGTCCAGTGCCCAGAATACCCGGACGACCCGGAGCGTGTTCTGGGTGACCGGTTCGGAGAAGTCCCCCCCACCCGGCGGTGAGACGGCACCGATGACCGAGACCGAACCCGTCCTCCCGGACGGGCCCAGCACCCGGACATGTCCTGCCCGTTCATAGAAGCACGCCAGCCGGGAGGCGAGATAGGCCGGATATCCGTGCTCGCCCGGCATCTCCTCCAGACGCCCGGAGATCTCCCGCATCGCCTCGGCCCAGCGGGAGGTGGAGTCGGCCATCAGGCCACGTCATAGCCCATGTCACGGTAGTATTCGGCGATGGTGATGCCGGTATACACCGAGGCCTCCCGTGCGGCCACCGGCATATTCGAGGTGTTGCCGATAAGAACCGTTCTTTCCATCAGGGGGCTCCCCCCCGCTCTTCGGTCGGTGAGGGCCGGGAACTGGCGCAGCACGTCTGCGAGTTCGTTGCCCCGCTCCCCGCAGCCCACATAGACGATGATGTCCGCATCCGACCACTTGGCCAGCTGATGCTGAACCACGGTCTTTCCGGCACCGAACGGTCCGGGCACCGCCGCCGTCCCGCCTTTGACGATGGGGGGGAAGAAGGAATCAAGAACCCGCTGCCCGGTGATCAGGGGGGGTCACCGGGTTTCAGGTTCTCTGCGACCGGTCGTGCCACCCGCACCGGCCAGCGGCGGAGCATGGCAACCGGCGTCTCTGTTCCGTCATTGCTTTGAACGGTTGCGATATCGGCTGTCACGGTATACTCTCCGGCACCTGCCACACGGGTAAAAGTGCCTTCCTGCCATGCGGGACGAGGATGGTGTGCGTAAACCTGCCCTCCTCTACTGTGCCGATAACCGTGCCGGGTGTGGCCGCAGTGCCCGGTGCGGCCGTCGGGGTGAATGCGTAGGTGCGCTGCCGGTCAAGAGCCGGGAACGCGGCGCCGCGGATGATGAATGCGCCCATCTCTTCCCGTATCACTTCCAGCGGACGCTGGATGCCGTCATAGACCATGCCCAGCAGGCCGGGGGGGCCCAGTTCAACGGAGAGCGGGGGGGCGCCGGTTCGTTCCACCGGTTCACCCGGGGGGCAAGTCCGGTGGTATCCTCATACACCTGAATCGTCGCCACATCCTCGGAGAGCTCGATGACTTCGCCGATCAGGGTGGCCTCCCCACACGAACCACCTCATACATGAGCGCCCCCGCATACGGTCCGCCTCCACCACCGGACCGGTGATACGGATGATGCGGCCGGTCATGGGCCTGCCCCCGGCATATGCCTGCCCGCGACCTTTCTGACCGCGGCAGAGACGGCATCCTCACCGTGAACCGGGCCTGCCGGTCCGGGAATGCCGATGATAACCGGGTACGCCTCCTTCGGTGAAGGGATCGGTATATCTTTCAGATATTGGTCCAGCACACAGACGACACCGGTGTCCGGATGCGTCAGCACCTCTTCAAGGGCACGGCGTGCCTCCTCTGCATCACGGCAGACGATGCTGTTCGTGATACCTCCCGCCCTGCAGGCGGCCACCATCATACGGTCACCGATGGCAATGATCTTCATTCGTTCATCTCCTCCAGCACCAGCAGCTGTGTAATCTCTTCAGGCGGTAGGGAGACGGCAACCCCTCCAGCGATTGCCTGCATATTCTGTACCTCATATCCGAGGGTGACGATGTAGCGGAGCAAAGGGCCGCTCTCCAGATGATACTGGTTTGAGACCGCACGCACTGAGTCAAGCATGCACTGGTCAAGGGCTGCCTCTAAAACAGGGATGTTCTCATCTCTGACTGCCTCCGGATAACGGGAGAGATATGGTTCATATCGTGTCCCCCCGCCAGTGCCGGTATGAGGTCCGGCAGGGAACCGGCCCGTCTTGCCTGCTCCAACCGGTCGCCGGTGATTTCAAACCCTCTCCGGGATGAGGTGACGGCCAGTCTCCTCTCGCCCCCCATACCCAGCGAGAGGGCACGAATTAATGCCCGGATGTTTGCCAGATCGATCATCCGGCCGGCGGTCTCGGTGACCGGCGGTGAGAGGGAGATGTCCACACTCCGGGCCGCAAGAGAGAGGCGCCCCAGCAGGGCAGTCTGCACCCGTGCAGAGAAACGGGCCGGGTCACCTGCCGCCGTACGGTATGCGGCGGCAAGCACCGGCCCGAAGGGTGTCTGGGCAAACCGGTTGAGCGCATCCTCGGGCCCTGCGGCATGAGCGGCCTTGCGCACCAGTTCCGGTGTTAACGGGCCGGCAGAAGAGGTCCGCTGCTCAAGGTCTGCGGGAGAGATGTTCCCGGCCCGGCCCATGATGATCCCGGCGGCCTCCCGTGCGACAAGCATCTCCCGTATGCCGCAAAGAAATGGCGCACACTGTCTGGCACATTCTCACTGAGGCTCATCACCTTTGCGTAATAATACCCGCGGATGGTCCGTTCTGCGATGTCTATGTTCATCTCTCCTACTGCAGGAAAGGGGGGGTGGCCGGCGGTTCGGAAGCGGTCAAAGAGATCGTGCAGGGTATGCGCCTCACGCACGACAGCAGCTGTCACCGGGTCCACCATCGGATTGCCTATCGCCCGCACCCGTGCATCCGGCCGGGCGAAGACGGCAATATTCAGGATGATGCGAAAGTATCCGGCCGATGCCGCGAGCATCAGACCAATGAGGATAGCAATGGCGAGGGCCGCAACGAGGAGTGCGGTTGCACCGTCCCCCCCGGAGAGCAGATCGGAGAAGAGGGATGAGAGAGAGAGGTTAGTCATGGCCGCCAAAGAGTATTCGCGCTGTTTCCCGGGTCAAACGCTCCCGCATTCGCTCGCATCTGGCGGAGATCCGCTGGTCGCACCGGTGCATCCGGCAGGTGATGACAATGCCGCCCCCCGCTGCGGTCAGTCGTTGTTTCACGCAGCAGGGCGGCGGTGACATCCGGGAATGCCGCGAGTGCCGTTTCTGCGGCATCCTGATCCTCCTCCCGGAAGAGCACCTCGTGCGTTCCCGGCCCGATGACCTCCTGTCCTTCTGTGATCAGGTGACGTAGCACATCGGGATAGATTGGCAGGTGGGGGGGCAGAAGAGAGAGATGCTCTTTGGCCCCGGCAAAGCACCGGGTGATGCCCTCCTCTCGTGTTTTCCGCACATTGCCCCCCCGTGCGGCAAGCTGTGCTCGTGCGATAATTCTTCTCTGCCGGGCCGCCGCCTCCCTCCTGCCGTCCGCGGTGATGGTGGTGTATGCCGCCTCTGCCGCCGTTTCCCCCTCACGCTGGATACGGGCCGCCTCGTCTGCTGCCACCTGCCGTATCCGGGCGGCCTCTGCGTCGGCATCCGCATTTATCCGCGCAATGATCTCCTCCACGCCCATTCACGCACCTCCGAAGAGCCCGATGCCGAACATGATTAACACCGCGATGAGGAGGCCGAATATCGCAAAGGTCTCTGCCATTACGGCAAAGACGAGGCTTGCCCCCCCATCGCCTCCCGCCGCTGTGCGGTGCGCCGATGCCGGAGGCGGCCGTCATCCCCCCCTGACCGATGGCAGAAAGACCGGCCAGTCCGACGGCAAAACCGGCACCGATGGCGGCCAGACCCGCGGCGGCCGTTGCCGTAACATCGCGGGTGATCATGCCGGTGAAGGCCATGATGAGGATGGCAACGAGGAGGCCGTATATTGCCTGCGTCTCCGGGATGACGGTGAAGACCAGTCCCTTCCCGAACATCTCCTCGTTTTCAGCGGTGGCGGCAATGCCTGCGGATGCCGCGATGCCCTGACCGATGGCGGAGATGCCGGCAAAGCCTACGGCAAATCCGCAGGCGATGGCGGCAAACCCGGCGGCAAGGGTGGCGGTGAGATCGCGGGTGATCATACCGGTGAGGACCATGATGAGGATGGCAACGAGCAGGCCGTATATCGCCTGCGTCTCGGGTATCACCGAGAAGACGAGATTCTTGCCGAAACTCTCCTCATGCTCGGCGGTTGTCGCGGTGCCCGCCGCAGCGGCGATGCCCTGACCGATGGCGGATATGCCGGCAAGCCCGATGGCAAACCCGCACCCGATGGCGGCAAACCCGAGGGCCAGATTCCCGGAAGGCTCCCCGGCAATCATACCGGTGAAGGCCATGATGAGAATGGCCACCAGAAGACCGTATATCGCCTGTGTCTCGGGTATTACCGAGAAGACCAGACTCTTTCCAAAGCTCTCTTCATGCTCGGCGGAGGCGGCGGAGCCTGCCGCAGCGGCGATGCCCTGGCCAATGGCGGAGAGTCCGGCGATGCCCACCGCAAGACCGCATCCGATGGCGGCAAGGCCGGTCGCCTCGGTCGCCGCCGCGTCGCCGGTCAGAAGTCCGCTGAAGGCCATGATGAGAATGGCGACAAGCAAGCCATAGATGGCCTGGGTCTCCGGGATGACGGCAAAGATTAGGCTCCTGCCCATCGCAGAGTCATGCTCGGCGGTGGCCGCAATGCCTGCGGATGCGGCAATCCCCCTGTCCTATCGCTGAGAATCCGGAGATGCCGGTTGCAAGGCCCGCACCGACCGCGGCAAGGCCGAGGGGGGGGAGGGGGGGCACATCCCCCGCCCCCCACCGCCGATGACACCGGTTGCAAGCAGGATGAGAACCGCGACAAGCAGGCCGTACATGCCCTGGGTCTGGGGGGGCACTGCCTGAAAGACGAGTGCCCGTCCGAATTTTTCCGGCCTGACCGCGATGACACCCGCCCCTGTCGCACCGGCGATGCCGACACCGATGCCCGACCCGATGGCGGAGAGGCCGACGGCAAGACCCGCTCCGGTCACGGCGAGAATGGTGCCTGCATCAACGGGCATCGCATTCCTCCGGTGGCATCGTATGCGTCCGCTGTGCTGCAAAGGGAGAGAAGGCCCTGCCACCTGCGTCAAAGAACCGCCCGAAAAACTCCACATACTGGAGGCGCAGTGCATGGATGAATCCTCCGAGCATTGCAGGACGAGGTTTGCTGCATGCCCTGCTATGCCAAAGAGTATGCCAATGATGAGAAAGACGGGGGGGCCGACTCCGGCGATCATCCCGGAGAGGATGTTGATCATCATCGCAATGCCACCGGTGGCGAGGGCGAGCGCAAGGATACGGGAATAGCTGAGCCAGTCACCGAGGTAGCCGGTGAGGGAGAAGAAGCCGAGCGGGCCGTTATCCCGGAGGATACCCCCCCCGATAGCGACCATTGCCCCCCCGGCCCCCCCGGCAAGTGCGATGATGAGGGATGAGAATGTGGCCCAGCCAAAGAAGGTGAGGATGAGGACAGCCGCACAGGCTGGAGCAGAAACCAGGTGCCTTCCGAATAGAGCATCGTTCGGCGTTCGTTGCACCGGAGGTGTTCGGATGCGGCAATCACAAGACCGAGGTTGAGGTGTGCGATGCCGATGCAAGCGCCAGAAGGAGGAGGGAGAGGGGGGGTCATTGAGGGGTTCGATGAGCGTAAACGGCAGGGTGATGCCAAAAAAGGCGGGCAGGTTGCCGAAGACGCTCCCCATCAAGAGACCAAAGATAGTGCCCGCCGCACCGCAGGCAGAGAGGACGAGGGCAAGGTCGCGGGTGGTGCCCGGCGTATGCCCGGTTCCGCGGAGGAGGAGCGCTGCGATGAGAACGAGCAAAAGGCCATACCCGGCATCACCGAGCATGATCCCGAAGGTGAGGACAAGCACCGGTGCCAGGAAGAGTGTGGGTCGATTCTGCCGTATGCGGGCATCCCGAACATGGCGGTGAGAAATCCGTAGGGCGCAAGCAGCGGGGGTGGTCGAAGGCCGACGGCACCGTGCCTGTGGCAGGTGCGGTGGTGTAGAAGGAGAGGCTGCCTGTCGAACGGTCGCAAAGCGTTTGTATCCGTGGCAGGTCATCGGACCTGGCCCAGCCCTGCATGACGGTGAGAGAACCGGTCTTTCCCAAGAGAGGGGGCGGCATCCTCCCGCTCCCGCATGACGCCCAGCTCCTCTGCCATCGCCTCAAGCGGGATGAGATGGATCCGGGCCAGTTCTTCAAGGGAGGAGCGGATCTCTGTTTGCTGCTGGCGAAGCTGGTTTCGTTCGGTCTGTATGGCGGTGATGCCTTCTGATACCGTGCCCTCCGCGGTCTCCGGGGGGGTGAACTCCCGGAATGTGAGTGTCCGAAGCACCCGGTCTGCCTCCACTGACGCATCCGGGTGCGTAATGATAACGACGGTTGTCGCTGGTCTCCCGTGCCGCAGAACAGAAACGGTATCGCGAGTTCCGGCATCTCTTTTCTCAGGTATGTCTCCGTATCGACACAGACACCCGCCGGGATGATTCCCGCCCGCACCGCAAGGAGACTGGTTTGGCCAATCTGGCCGGGTTCGATGCCGAACGGGAGCAGCAGGCGAAGCATCTGTTCTTCCTCATCCAGCCGTGCCAGACGTTCTGTTGTGGCAGTATCACGGGTATGCAGGGCGATGATGGTGTCGGTGATGTCGGAGAACTGAGCCGCCGCTTCGAGGGCGGACGCAGCGTCGGTGATGGGGGAATGCTATTTTTTCGTCTGATGGGGGGAGAGCAGGGCGACCACCGGGTTTTTCTCCGGTGTGACTGTTGCAAGAATTTCCACGGCCCGTTCGATACGGGAGCGGGCTGCGGCAATGTCGGGGGGGATCACCGGTGAGCGCGGGGGGGATGGGGGGGTGACCAGTTCGCGGAGCGGTGCCTCATCAACGATCGGTCGCAGTTCGACAACCCCCGCCTCGTGCAGGGCGGCGACCATCGCATCTCGTTTTGCAGCGTGCACTCCTATGGTGAGCCGTGTCATCTCAGCGGGTCTGAGCATGCCCCCCCGGTCACCTCCCCCCCGACAATGAAGGAGATGGCCTCATCAAGTCCGGCATCGGTTGCGTCCTGGATACCTGCCATCTCTGCTGCTGCCGTTGCATGAATTCTCGTCGCCTCGGCGGTTGCCTCTTCTTCTGCAGCGGTGATCGCCGCCGCCACTTCAGCTTCGGCCCGTTCTCTGGCGTCTGCTTCTTTCGCCCGGGCATCGGCACGGGCCTGACGGATGTGGGCATCCGCTTCGGCGCGTGCCTGTTCGATGACGGCAAGCGCCGCTGCCTCTGCCTCCCGGATACGGACGATCTCCTGGAATGGCACACAACCCCCCCTCCTGTGTGTTGATATCCCCCCCGCCAGTCATTAAGCATTTCGCCCCTGCAGGGAGGGACGGGCCGATTTTTTGTTGAGGGACCGACATGGGTTTACCATCGGGTTGATCGCCGGAGCGGTAAAACTCAAATGACAAATACGTAAATTTAAGTAAGAACCAGACCTATCTTAGTAGGCACTACAACACTGCTGATATAGTGTAGTCCGGCCAATCATGCAGGACTCTCACTCCTGCGACTGGGGGGGTTCGAATCCCCATATCAGCATCATTTTGCGACTGTTTTGATGATTTATCTGTTTTGAATACATTGTATTTACTGCATACAACTCATCAGATGCAGTTATCCTGTCTGCTTCCGTGTCTGAAGCTGAAATTTTGGCTCTGGAGAAATGCTATGAAGCGAAAGAATATCTCCGCACATAAACGAATCATCAGATGAATATCGGAAACCAGATTCTTGTTGCATCATCTCTGTTTTTTGCCCCCCCTCTTTGATCCTCTGAGTTTGGAAATTTAAGGGTAAAACGGGCGTATTTTTTGCTCATTTTTCCTGCAAAGAAAATATCGCTGCAATGCCTTTTATCTGCAAAAATTACGATTTATCGGGGACTATTAGGGGGTCGCTATTGTCAGATATTTTTGGGAGGACATATGGATCGTCTCGACTGAGATCAGCTATCTCAGGGCTTCTGTGTGGACACAATATTCCCAGGCGCAAGCTTGTTATGGGTTATTTAATCGTTTCTTAATCAGATTGTGGGATTTTTGCCCGGATGGGTGCGAATTATATTCCGTAGCTTGCAGGGGGGGTCACCAAACAGCACATCCGGGTGATTTCCCCCGGAATAAATCGGAATTCCATGGGTTGAGATATCCTCGATGCAATTCCGGTTTCTTAGAGGATTTCTACCGGGCCAAAAAATGAATTTATATTGGCTATTCCGACAATTACGTGCCGTTTTTTCGGCGATAAAGAATGTATAGCCATATTCCGCAGGGTATTTTTCAAACATCTCAATCTCAGTCAGAATATGATCCAGCATTTCCTCTTCTTCTGTGCCAGAATACTTTTTTTTCAACTTCGGAATTCTCTTCATAAGAGGCGTATAGTAATCATCCCACCATGCACAATCCGGGAGCCTGAATGTTTGAATATTTGAATAGCCTTCCGACTCAAGAATCCGACAGACATCATTCTCCTTTTTCATATCCGGATATGTCTTCTCAAAGAAATTTACACATTCCCGGGATGGGGGGTCTTGGAAAACCATACCACATCAGTGAATGCAATTTTTCCGCCCGGTTTCAGATAATTTTTCCACTGACTGATTCCATTCCCGATTCCGATAATGAATATGGATCCTTCCGCCCAGATGAGATCAAATGTTTCCTTTTCAAAAGGAAGTTCATCCATGGAAGCAGGGACAATATTTATCCGTGACAGAAGGTTTCTCTTTGCTGCCCTCTCGTTGAGAACATCCAAAAACGGTTGATAAATATCAACAGCAGTAATCCTGCACTCCCTGCACAGTCCTGCAAGTGCAATGGTCTGCATCCCGCTTCCGCATCCGATATCCAGAATATTCGCATCTGCTTTCACACCTGTTCGTTCAAATGCCTTTTTTGTACATCTGTCGTCACCGGGACCCTGCCTGGGCAGACCCTCAAAAATGGTAAAAATGAATGATTGATCCATCATTTTCCGATTGGAAATAGGATCATATCTCCCTTGTGGTCGCGCAGGAGATATTCTTACATGCCGCTTGATGCACACCGGGGGGGAGATGATGCCGGAACGCCGGTCACAAGGTCTTCCCAGAAGTATCACCATATCCATACTCCTGCCTTTTTCCCGGTTCATCCTCACGCAGTGAAGCGGGCAGTCCGGCTCCGATGGCAGGGTCAAGAAGTTTGAACAGTGTGGTCATCATAAACGACAGAACAGGCATTTTTATGACTGTTCCAAGGATCTTCCCGGGAGAGGTTGAGACTGATATTGCCTCCCTCCCATCTACAATCATAAAGAACTGATGTTCATGTTCTTGTACGGAAATGCCGCCCGGTAATTCCACACGCTGAAGTTCATCAAAAAAAGCGTTCAGTCTCTCCCCCCCGGGTTCATGAACATGAAACTGCATATGCCGGTAGAAGTCTTTATTTTCCGAGAGAATCGTGACATTCACCCGTTTGTGCACCTTTTTTATTTCAGGAATGGTCTTGTGGAGAAATTCAGGATTATCAGCGAAGATGATGATCTCATCTTTTGCATTTTGGATGAGCGTCTTCATCCGGTTTCTAACTCCCCCCCACTCGCTGTGAATAGACCAGAACGGTGACTCGATTTTTGTCTCAAAATGCAGTTCACTCAGGGTTGCAATGGATGCATCAATTTGTTCATTGAATTTCCCTTTGAGGGTTCCGATCACTTCCCCCCCCGGGTTAACTGCCTGATAATAGGTCGGTGTGCCTTCCTGCACTTTTACATATCCCTTGTCTGCCAGATCTTTCAGAACGGAATATATTCTGCCGTGTGGCACATCGCTTTTCTCATGAATTTCGCGTGCGGTGGCAATGCCAAATCCCACCAGTGTCACATATGCCTTTGCCTGATATTCGGTAAATCCCAGAGATCGGAGGGTCGAAGTGATATAATTCATGTTTGCAACTCCCATAGTTGTATTTGGTATATATCAAATAACTATCAACGTATGTATGGCCACCGCGAGGAGAGATACCATTTGACCACACCAGACATACCGCACCAAATCACCTTCCCACAGTATTCAGACCACCGGACAGATGAAATTTGGACAGATACAGGAATTATCCCCCCCCTCTCTACGTACGGAACTGTATCGAGTATCTCCATAGGAATTTCATGGAAAATGAAGAAATCACATCACCGGGAATGCATCAGATTCTTCCAGAGAGAATTGAAGTAGATCCTGGTTCTATCGCCATTGCATCAAGAGAAAACCTCATGCGATTCAGCAGGAACTGTGGAATTCCAATGATTGGCTTCTCCGACACGGAATTGGCTCTCCATATTATCCAAAGCCTGATAAACGATTATTCTCAGGAGCGACCAGCTAAAATCAATCCTGTAAACCACAGGCATACCATTCATTCACCCGTCTCACATTCAGGATGCATGGAATGTTGCACTGCATGTACTCCCTGCAGAAATCCTACAGGGAATGCATGAAAAGAAATGGAATCATCTCCAACAGGTGCACAATCCAAACAACCGAAGAGGGCACACCAATCCCAGGGTGAATCAAATCATACACACATCATTTTTTTACTGATGAACATCAGTGATACAGCACCCATTAAATCCCTGGTACAGATGATCCCGGACATATATTTGATGCGAAATCCCGGAAATGAGCGTTCAAACCATCCCATAAAATACCCTACATCAGAATTATCAAAACGACTGTCATGCCCATGATCACAATGTCAATGATGACATTCTATCACCCAACCGGCGATTCAAACAATTCCCGGATATCTTCTATTTTTCACACTGACAATGCCTTTCATGAATCATTGCCTGTGAGGAGAAGAGCAGTCATGAGATATTTCTGATTATGGAATGACACGAGAGATATGAATTAACTTAATTCATTTAACTGCAGAGCAATCCAATCCTCATTTATTCCAGAAACCACAGAATAGAACATATGAGTAGAAACTATCTCCCGGCAGTGCTCCTTATCGTAGCACTTGCCTGCTGTATGGTCTGCGGATGCACATCCGAGGCCACACCTGCTGACACCACTCCTGTTGCAGGAGAGGCCAAGTCCGTAGAATCACTCGTCGTCTACTGTGGCGCAGGACTGCGTGAACCAATGGACGAGATTGCCCAGGTTTATCAGGAACAGACCGGCACTGAGATCAAGTACACCTACAGTGGATCAGCACAACTGCTCTCCCAGATTGAACTTCTCCAGGAAGGAGACTGTTACATGCCTGGTGCAAAGTCATACATTGACTCCGCTGATGAGAAGGGATTCATCAATTCCAGTGAGCAGACCATCTATCATGTGCTCGCCATTGCTGTCGCACCCGGAAACCCGAAGAACATCACCACCCTTGCAGACCTGACCAATGACAGCATCCGTGTCGCCATAGGTGAACCAACTGGCCCTGCCGTCGGCAAGGCAGCAAAGAAGATGCTAGAGAAGGCAGGGTACTGGGAGGACATGCAGGACAATATTGTAGTGCAGTCCGGCACTGTCAATGAACTGCTTGTCTACATGAACATGGAACAGGCCGATGCAGCAATCATCTGGGAAGACCTTCTTGATAACTCAGACCTTGAACAGGTCAACATCC
Source organism: Methanogenium cariaci JCM 10550 (assembly GCF_001315945.1). Classification (GTDB taxonomy): domain Archaea; phylum Halobacteriota; class Methanomicrobia; order Methanomicrobiales; family Methanomicrobiaceae; genus Methanogenium; species Methanogenium cariaci. The sequence goes on from NZ_BBBG01000007.1 coordinate 89,697, forward strand.
CGATTAACGAAGGGTTCATCAAGGTAATCCCTGTCGGCACCCTCTCATTCTCAGAGAACCCAGATGATGCACAGGCATTTGCTACCTTCGTCTCATCCGATGATGGCAAGGCAATCTTTGCGAAACACGGATTTGAGATATATCCCTGTGCAAAGTATGAGAATGCATAATCATTTTCTCTTTTTTCCTTAATTCAAATACTCTGGTTTATTTATTCGAGCCTGTGCGCGCCACTAATTTCACATGCTGGTTTAAAAATCTGATGAAAACACAAATAATTAATAAAATACCTTTTAATCAAAAAATAGCGCCAATAATATGGCAGAATTATCATCAATCACATATGATTAACTCGTCGGGAAAACTCACCCCCCCATTTAAAAAATCACGCCCAATTGTTACTCACATGAGTAAAAATTGCTGGGCATTTGTTGCCATCATAGCAGCACTCTGTTTCTGCATGGTATGCGGATGCACCTCAGATGCAGCACCTGCAAACGATGCAGGACAGATTACCACTGAAGAAAAGTCACTGATTGTCTACTCCGGTGCAGGACTGCGTGAACCAATGGATGAAATTGCACAGGTCTACGAAGAACAGACCGGCACCGTGATCAAATACACCTTCGCCGGGTCAGCACAGTTGCTCTCCCAGATGGAACTTCTCAATGAGGGTGACTGTTACATGCCCGGTGCACGTGCATATCTAGATTCTGCCGCTGAAAAGGGATTTATTAGCGAAAGCGAGGATGTCATCTATCATGTACTTGCCTTTGCAGTCAAACCCGGCAATCCGAAGAATATTACCTGCCTCAAAGACCTCACTGAAGACGGCGTGACGGTCGCCATTGGTGAACCCACCGCTAATGCCGTCGGAAAGGCCACTAAGAAGATCTATGATAAGGCAGGACTTTGGGAAGACCTGCAGGACAACATCATCGTACGTTCCGCCACCGTAAACGAACTGATTGTCTATATGAATATGGGGCAGGCAGACGCTGCCATCATCTGGGAGGACCTCCTCGGCGGTTCCAATGTCGAACAGGTGGACATCCCCCCCAGGAAGAAGGATTTGTCAAGGTCGTCCCGGTGGCCACCCTGTCATTCTCCGACAACCCGGCAGAAGCAAAGGCATTTGCTGATTTCGTCGCATCCGATGAAGGAAAAGCCATCTTTGTAAAACATGGATTCGAGACATACCCATCTGCAAAATACGGGGATGCCTGAATCACTTTTTTTCCGGAATTACAGGAATTATTTAGCATGATATCTGCAGAGCCTGAAAATCCGTTGACATCTGCCGGGCATTTCGATACAAATAATGACCTAAAAATCTCAATGGCAGGGCCTGCATATATCCATAAACCATTCTTTAAGGCAAAAACAATCAAAAAATGAGGTAAGAAGGTAAATTATTATGACAGACATCATTTTCAAACCAATTGGCATCATCCACTCAGAACACACAGTACATGAAAACACCCCCCCCATCCAGGGGGGGATATTCAATCCTTCACGTGGAAAAGTGGAAGTTTTTGAAGAGTTTGCAGAAGGACTCCATGACATTGAATCATTCTCACACCTGATTCTCCTGTATCACTTTGACCGGGCTACCGGCAAGAACCTGACCCAAAAGCCATTTTTGGACGGAGAAAAGGAACGTGGCATCTTTGCCATCCGCCACTTCAACCGCCCCCCCAACCCCCCCATTGGACTTTCCATTGTGCGACTTCTGGACGTCCATGACAATATCCTTGAGATTGAACAGGTGGACATTCTGGACGGAACGCCGCTCATTGATATCAAACCCTATGTGCACCAGTTTGACCACCGCGAGGAGGTTGAGAACGGATGGGTGGACAACACCCACATGGACGACATCGGTGCGTGGAATGCCACCCCAAAAGGCCTAAGAGACAAGGAGAGAACCAATCGTGAGAAGTGACCTGCGACGCAACTGGGTGAAAATTCTCAGCATCGCCGTGGGTCTTGTGCTTACCGGCTTTATCATCGCCCTGCTGCTCCTCGTGGTAACCCACCCATCCCCCCCTCAGCAGTGATTGAATCCCTGATGACCAAGGAAATCCAATTTGCCATCTACCTTAGTCTTGTCACATCCATCATATCAACGCTCCTGTGCATACTGATTGCAGTCCCTGCCGCTTATGCACTTGCCCGGTATGATTTCTGGGGAAAGAGTTTCGTGAGTACCATCCTCGATCTTCCCCCCCTTGCACTGCCACCGCTGGTCGCGGGTGTGGGACTGCTGCTCTTCTTTGGGACGACTCCCATCGGAGATTTCCTTGAATCCATCGGTATTGTCTTTGTCTTTACACCACTTGGCATCATCATCGCTCAGTTCTTCGTGAACATGCCGTTTATGCTGCGGATTATGCGCTCCACCTTCACTGACATCTCTCCCAGGTATGAATATGTGGCCTGCACTCTCGGCTGCACCAACCTGCAGGCCATCTGGCGGGTGACCCTACCTATGGCAGTGAACGGATTTCTCGCAGGTGCGGTGATCACCTGGGCAAAGGGCATAGGTGAATTTGGGGGGGCGGCGTTGATGATCGCGGGCGCCACACGGATGAAAACCGAAACATTACCCATCTCCCTATTCCTGAACATGTCCTGCGGAGAACTCGAGATGGCAATATCTGCTGCAATCATTCTGATGGTGATATCGGTGGTATCCCTCTATGTCTTTGAATACTTTGGAGGATCGGCGAAATTCTAAACCGGGTGACTATCATGCTGACAATAGAACATATATCTAAAGATCTGGGGGAGTTTATCTTGGACGATGTCTCCCTCACGGTTGAGGACGGAGAATACTTTGTCATCATCGGGCCCACCGGTGCCGGCAAGACCATTCTTCTGGAGACCATTGCCGGGGGGGTGTATCCCCCCCCTGACTCGGGCACGGTTTCTCTCAATGGCAGGGATGTAACCTTTGTGCCTCCCCGTGAACGCAACATCACCATGGTTTATCAGGACTACATGCTCTTCCCCACTTGACGGTTGCGGAGAATATTGGGTTTGGCCTGAAGAACCGGAAACTGCCCCCCCCGGACGAGATTGCAAAAAAAGTGAGTGAGGTGGCAGAGATATTCGGTATCGGTCATCTGTTACACCGCTACCCGAACACCCTCTCCGGCGGAGAACAGCAGCGTGCGGCAATCTCACGGGCAATCGTACTCGAACCCTCCATCCTGCTCCTGGACGAACCTCTGAGTGCCCTGGACGGCCAGACACGTGAGCGCCTCAGGTTTGAGTTACAACGCCTGCATGCCACCTATCAGACAACGATCATCCATATCACTCATAACTTTGAGGAGGTATTCTCACTTGCCTCACGGGTGGCGGTGATGCACCAAGGAACAATCATGCAGGTTGGGAGTCCCGACGAGGTCTTCCGGCACCCAAACTCCGATTTTGTTGCGGAGTTCGTCGGTGTGCAGAACATCTTCCGAGGCACCTGCACGGTAGCAGACGGCCTTTCTGAGATCACTGTGAACGGAACAGATGGTGCACACCTCATCTGTTCGTCCCTCTGCACGGACAATGCCGATGTCACCGCCACCATCCGGCCGGAGGATATCATGATCTCCCGCACTCCGGTCGAGTCCACTGCACGAAATTCCTTTGCGGGCATTATCACCGGGGGGGTGGCGGATAATGGATCAATGGTGAGGATTAACGTAGATACGGGTCTGCCCTTCATTGCCGCAGTTACCCGACAGGGGGTGGTACTCCCTTGGAGCAGAAGTGGGTGATACGATATATCTTACTGTGATGGCACGCTCCGTGCATATATTCTGATATCACCCTTTTTTATCCAGATATTACTCATATGTTCCATATGGTGCGGCACCTCATCGCAGCCCCTCCTAGAAAAACCCCATACTGGACCATGATGCAGACATCCCGCACTTTGATCTGCGCATCTAAATTCCGGCATCCCCCGGTATTGCCGGTCTGCCGTCAGTAATTTAAAACACTGTGGGGGGGCGTACTTGGTTCATTTATGGCAAAATCGAATATATTTAGTTAATTCCATAATAGATATTAATAATTAAAACAGTCGTTAATTGGATTAATTCAAAAAATAAAAATTTAGTGGGCATAAAATCTAATTTAACTGCTAATTGTCCGAAATATCGGATTTCTGCAAGAATATATTCATCAAAACCATTAAATCTTCAATTAAATGATGTATTGATACAACATTATGTCGGAGTAGGCATGGAACAGACAGCAGTAGTATCCACATCTGATGAAGGAATCATCAGACAATTCAGAGAGTCAGATGCCTGGGGTCTTGCGACCGCAGTCGACCTCAAGAAATGTAACCCGGAAATCATCCGGGATGCGGAAATGATTCGTGAGTTTGTCGTGCAACTGTGCGAACTCATTGACATGAAACGATTTGGTGAGACACAGGTCGTACATTTCGGTCCGAATGAACGGGTTGCCGGATATTCCATGACCCAGCTGATTGAAACCTCGCTGATATCGGGTCACTTTGCCAATGAAACAAACGCGGCATACCTTGATATCTTCAGCTGCAAGGAATATCCTCCCGAGATCATGGGAGAATTCTGTAAAGATTTCTTTGAAGCCGAATCCTGTAGCATACAGGTTCTGTTCAGAATTTAAATACGGCCCGTATGGGTCGTATTCTCGTTTTTTTGTAGGAGTACACTCCTGCACATACTATTTTGTCAAACCTGTATTCCCTCTGCACTGCTCATTATAGATTGGAGAACTGTCTTTCTCCTTCTCCATACGGTGCCGGAAAAAAAGAAAAAAAGGTCATGTGAATCTGAAGTCTGGATCAGACTTAAATCATACGAAAGGAATTGATTTGCGGTGAATTCCCCCCCTCGCATGTGGAGGTGTTGAATGGGGGGGTGTCCTCATCCCCCCCATCTGTTACTTGATCGGTTCTGTTCAAAAATACCCGCCGGGCGGGGGGGTGAAAGTATTCTTCAGCCAAGGGCTGCAACAGGGAAAGACGACATTAGCTCTCTGTCAGACCTATCCATATAGATACATGGTCCGTTATTATTCCATACACTGTGCACGCCTCCCGTAAAGTGTACTGGTGGTTGGGTCACCCGTTGCCGGACGGTAGATAAAAAAGGATGTTTCCGGCCGCTATGCCGGATTAATACATATCAGGGGGGGAGACAGACATCTCTTCAAACTGGCCATTGCAATAGACCATGACCGGCACCGCTTCACCGCGGCAGAAGTCCTGCATTGCAAGATCATATGTCCGGCGGACATATCGGAGCCCATCTTTTTCAAACAGAGCGATGAGTGCCCGGAAGAATTGGATCTGATGGTCGAGGTATTCCTTTTCGTAGCGCATTGTCTCTTCTGCCACTGCTGACGCCTCTTCAGGGGTCATGGGTGTATTGTACTCGCCGTGGGTGTTCAGACCGGAGATGTGACACACGCGCAGGTCTCCGGATGCATCTGCCTCCTGGTGTAGCATATATGGATACACCCGGCAGATTAAGGGTCGGTCTGCGTAGATCCGGCACCGGCCGGATTCATTCAGAAATGTGCAGATGTTTCCGTCCCGTGTTTTCAGGGCATACCCGGAGACAAAGAACCGCCCGTTCTGGTCACATGCCTCAAAATATGGTGCGGGCACCATGACATCCGGATGTGCCTCTCTGATGCGGCGCACATCATCATCCAGTAAAAATACGTGGTCATTGACTGCCTTCGTGCAACAGCGACCGCAACAGGTGCAGGAAAACCCGGTCTCGCATACGATCTCTGCATACTCCTCCACTGGATATTCTTCAAGAAGCTCACGCTCCTCCTTTAGTCCACTCAACCGTCTATGAAGTACTGCCTTTGAGATTCTCTCACCTGGAGACATGTTTCTTTTTGAAAATATTTCCCCCCTTTCTTTACGGGCAGGCATTCACCAACCACGCGTCATAAATCCGATGAGTGGAAAATATACCAGATAGATACAGGGTTGCGAATGAAGATACCGTCATACATAGAGACCGACCGGATTTACCGGATGGATTGCCTTGAGGGCATGAAACTGATGCAAAGCGGCTCCGTGGACATCGTTGTCACGTCGCCCCCCCCTACAATATCGGCAAACCATATGCGACCCATGACGACACGATGCCCTATGACGAATATCTGGACTGGATGCATCGCATCGCGCATGAATCGCGCCGCATCCTTCGCAGTGACGGCTCGTTTTTTTGAATGTCGGCGGAAAACCCCCCCGTGAACCATGGGTGCCCTATGATGTCATGCAGGAATTCAGGGAGGATTTCATCCTCCAGAATGTGATACACTGGGTGAAGTCGGTCTCCATTGCAAAGGAAGACGTGGGCAACTATGAGGCCATTCGGGATGACATATCAGTCGGACACTATCAGCCGGTAAATTCAGACCGGTATCTGAGCCAGTGCCATGAACATATCTTTCATTTCACCCCCCCGACAGGCAGCACAAAACTGGATAAACTTGCAGTCGGGGTAAAATATCAGGACAAGACCAATATCGGCCGCTGGAAACAGGCAACGCAGGATCTGCGAGACCGGGGCAATGTCTGGTTTATCCCCCCCTACAAAACCATCCGGTCGTCCCGCCCGCACCCCCCCGCCAGTTTCCCGGAGAGACTGCCGGAGATGTGCATCCGCCTGCACGGCCAGACCCCCCCGGATACCGTCGTCTGCGATCCCTTCATGGGCATCGGGAATACCGCCCTTGCATGCATCACCCTCGGTGCGCACTACATCGGATTTGATATCGACGCGGAATACTGCGACTGTGCAGAGGAGCGGATTCAAAGGCGTACCCAACCGAGAGTATAAATGGATCCGATCATCGCTCTCATCCTCACCATCACGATCATCGCGTTCGTGGCTTCCCGGCATGCCATCCCGCCGTTTCTCACCCTCACGGGTGGTGCCTTCTTTTTTGCCCTGCTCACCGGCATGGGCGAGGGTGCGATTTCGGCATTTACGGGCGGTGCCGGGGGGGCACTCTTTGCCCTCCTTGGCATACCGGTATACTGTGGATCCGTCATCGCTAAATTTCTGAAACAGGACGGTGGTGCAGAGCGTGTCGTGGAGGATATCGGGCGGGTCACCCACCGGCCGGTCTCCGCTGCCGCCCTCGCTGGCTACCTGCTCTCAATTCCGATGATGTGCTGCATCACCCCCTTTCTTGTTCTCACACCGGTGCTTGCGGGCATTCGCAAAAAACTGCAATGCACCACGGCGCTTTACTATGCAGCCGCCTGCGGGTCGGTCATATCGTTTGTCTTTCTCTACCCACTTCCGGTTACGTATGCGATAACAAACCGTCTGCAGCCGGGGGGGGATTTTGTTGCCGGTAGTTACCTGCAGGTCGCACTTCCCCTCTCCCTAGTCGCCCTCATCATTGTGGCATACCTCTCCGGGCGGCTGCATGCATGCAGCGCTGGCAGCCCGGAGAGCGAAGAGACCGCGCCCGGCAGTCGCAGGCAGGCGTGGATCCCGGTTATGCTGCCGGTTGCCTGCCTTGCTGTCGGCCACATCATCACGCCCCCCCTTTCCATTCTCGCAAACATCAATATCGCACTCTTTGCCGGCCTCTGCGGTGCCGCCATCCTCTCACCGGCGGCATCCCGCATCCCGGCACTGGAATCCGGTACGAAACATGCTGGCATCATCATCTTTGATCTCTGCGGTGCTGGCGGCCTTGGGGCAGTGGTCGCAGCAGAAGGGGGCATTGCTGCTGCCCTTCCGTCCCTCACCACTATTCTTCCGGCAATCCTTGTGGCCTTTGTCATTGCAGCACTTTTCCAGGCCGCGCAGGGATCACGGGTCGTGTCAGCGGTCATCACCGCATCCCTGCTTGCCGGAACTGAGATCGTGACCACAGTCCCTGCCCTCCCTCTCGTCCTGATGATCGCAGCAGGGTGCATGATGTTCAGTTTCGTAACCGATCCCTTCTTCTGGCTGATACGCCGGACAACAGGCGATAGTGTACGGGACGTCACTATGCGCTACACTGTGCCCCCCCTGTTCTGTGCAGGAACGATCACCGCGGGTATCACTCTCTTGATATTCGGCTGAAACAATTCAGAGTTCTGGCAGAACTGAGACGAACAGAAAAATTTCTTCTCTGATGTCACCTGCACTCAGCATGACCCGCCCCTTCTGAAATCCATTGCCATTCATCGCGCCGGTATTAAGGATGACATGCACGCCTCCTTCCCCCTCAACCGTAACCGCAGCGTTTGCAATCTCAATCCAGGGAACATCGGAGGTCACATGAATCAAAAGCTGACCATCCCCGGCCACTGTCACCGGCAGACGGCAGGGGGGGATGGTGATCCCGCGGGCCACATCATGCATGGTCACATGGGGGGGCTCAGGGAGTAGCATGGCAAAATGGCCAGCCGGCGTATCCGTGATTCCCACATCATATTCCGGCACGCGATATTCTGTTGTGTCATACACCTCATTCGGGACACCGGTAGGGGGGGATGAAAGAGACGGCGTGGAGACAGAGGAAATGGCCGGAACGATGTCCTGCCCCCCCACTGCACCAGGGACATGTCGCAAGGTGGCCCCCCCCGAACCAGTGGTTTGTGTTCACCCTGCAGTGTTTCATTGCCATTATCTCCGAGAGGAGACAGTCTTTCCATTCCCCGGCAGAAGGACGGCGGTTTGGTTCTGCAATGCCATTAACAAAGCACCGTGAAAAGAGACACCGGAGAGACGGGGGGGGTATAATGTGGTAATCCGGTGCAGAGGAGGGAGGGTGAATATTTTTGTCGGGTGAGGCAAAGGCAAACACCCCGTTTTGTATCTTCTGTTCAATGCCGTGGAGGCCGGATACACCCTCGCCTTCCGCCTGATACGGATGGACACCTCTCATAAGAAGCCTGAAGATCATCACCGCAAGCCCGAAGTGATCGCCATAATACCAGTCCGGGCGCTCTTCCGCAAAATCCGTCGCCTGAAGTTCTGGAGGTAGGTATTCTTTGGTTCCTGCAACGGATGGGAATACCCGGCCTGAGGCGGAGTCACGAATCTGAAATGATTCACAGTCGATGAACGCGACCGCGGCGGTGTGGGCAATGAGGATTGTAGTGTCGGAAAAATTCCCCGCACAGTGTCCGTGCCGATGAATATCATCGGTTATGGTTGCGATATTGTAGGCTGCAGTAAGGAGATATCTCCAGGAAAAGGCACTGCCGAATTCCCTGATTGATTCCTGCGGATCATAACAACAGTGCGCTTCCCGGAAGAGTTCAGTATCAACGAGAGGCATGCTGTATCCAATAAAATTCCTGCTCCCGAGGGGGGGCGAATCAAAGAGCACAGAGATTGGCCACGCCAGCAGAATGGACTCATGTTCTTCCCGGTGATCCATAATGCCTGCATCCGGTGGATTTGCCACCATTGCGGTAATCTTTTGAAAGAGTGTTGCAGTAAGCTGGTTTTCATAAAATATCCGGCCACAGTATCTGGGGGGGTCGCCGTCGATACAAAAGACCTCACCCTCATTATCGCATTTAAGGAGGTCCGCGAGGCCGACTGCTGCCCCGGACACATCATACACACTATGCTTATCCAGTATTTTCACCCCTTCCCTAATCTGATACCTATCAACCAGAGTCTTATCATCTTCTGAAAAGGTAATGAACCTATCTGATAACAGAAGGGCTGTGAGATGGTCGGGTCACTCTCCGGCATACCTTTAAGGACACCAACACTGTCTGGGGGAACGACGGAATCGGTGACTTTAGTCTCAAAAAATTATGAAAAATCGGATCAGACTCTCATCCCAGTTCAAATGACGTGACTCCGAATATCTCCTCCAGCGGTAGCACCGGCACGTGCCGGGAATACATTCTTGCGGTTCCGAAGACTTCCTCCATACCCCCCCTGTCACGGGCCATTGCCACCGCAGCAGTGTTTGGTTCGGGGGGGGTGTCCAAGAAGAATATCTCTCCAGTTACCGATTCCGTGAGGCCGTCAAGAAGACTCTCTGCAATATCGGGCGTGTCAGCAAAGACCGGGCCGATTTTATATCCTTCAAAACAGCGGCGGATCACCCCCCCATATCCGCCGATGGATTCATCCGGATACAGAAATACACGTGCCCCCCCGGTATTGTCCCGTGAGATCCATTGTTCCACAAATCTGCTGCGGTTCGCAGGGAAATGTTTTCTGTCATATGCTGACAGGACATTTAGGGGCAGTTCTGTTGCCGGTACCAGGTCCGGCTGTGCACGCCCTTCTGCCCTACCCTGCCAGCGGATATTCCGGTATGCATAGATGAGTCCAGCATTCTCTGCATACTTGTTCTGCATCTCAAAGACGCCGTCCCCGCCGAAATTTCTCTCTCCTGCATGGGCCATCCCATGCATCCAGAGCTTCCAGCCGACACCATGTCCACGGGCACTTTCACGGATGATATAGAACCCTCCAAATGAGAATGATGGATCATAATTTGTCACCACCAGTGTGCCCACGATCTCTTTGTCCTGCTCTGCCACAAACCAGCCATCCGGATCCACTGCATAGTGGCATTCCCCGTCATGGATGCCGGGGGGGTTCCAGCCCTCCTGTCGGGCCCATTCAATAAACACGGGCACGTCGTCTTCTGTGGCATTGCGCATCTGTACATCTGTTCTGTCTTTTCTGGTCATATCGGTCATATCCGGTGTATGAAATGAATAAAGATCTCCAAGCCATTTTATCCTTCTGAAATATGACTGTCTCTCTCCGGGCCAGCAAAAGACACGATTTCATCATCTCCGTTTCCACCCCCCCGTTGCCGCCACCACCTCCTCATCCGTGAATTTTTTCATCTCAGAAGACGGATTTGATAGCATGAAAGGCTGCAGACCGGGAGATATTGTTCTGGCCCCCCCGTTTCGTCTGGGAAACAGCACCTATCCGCGCCCTCTTGTGATACTCTCTGTTGCGGAAGCAGAAGAAATGCAGGTCTGCCCGGTAACATCCCGTCCCCCCCCGTCAGGCAGCCCTGCCCTTGCATGTTCCCTCCATCATTTCCGGGAAGGCGGCCTTGACCTCTTTGAAGATAGTTATATTCTGGTTCACAAACAAGGAACGATCCGCGAACGGTCCATCCGGTATAAAAAAGGGACACTGGAGTCGGATTATTTCAGGACAGTCCTGGAGAGTGCCCGTTCATGCCGGTAACCTCCCGGTGAAAAAGCAGAAATAACAGGGAGGAGGCGTATCCCGCCGCGATTATTTGTACAGCCGGTTCGTGATTCGGGCAAAACAGATTGTTCAGGATTTATTCAGCTTCTTTGTCATTTTCCTGAAAGATATCTTCATACATGACATACGGTGTTCTCTTCATCCCAAGGCTGCGGTATGTCTCATGGGCAGGTAGATTATCCTGTTCCACGTACAGACGCAGTCCCACCACGTCCGGGCAATTGCATGCTTCAGCAGAGATCCATGCATACATCGCAGAGAATATTCCTTTTCTCCGAAACTCAGGTACAACGTATACACTCTGAATCCACCAGCAATGCCCGTTTCTCCAGTCGCTCCATTCAAGCGTGATCAGGCACTGGGCGGCCACGGTATCATTGTATTCGGCCACCAGGTACCACCCGTTCGCCGGATCCTCCAGAACAGACAAGGTTCCATCCCGTACCGTCTTACTATCAAGCACACGCCCTTCTGTTTCACATGCGATTCTGCTGTTGTTTGCAGCAATCATTTCCCCCCCGTCAGCAAGCACCGCAACCCTGATCTTCAGGCCCGCCCTCTCTCTATGTTCGTCAGCAGTTATCATGTATAATCAGGAAAGACATACTGTCTGCCACACCAATGAGTATTTTGGAACAGTCTTTTCCACAGTCGGTAACATCCGGGCATATCCTGACATGAAACAAGAGAATGTGGGAGTGGTGTCGCAGATGACAGATGGCCCCTCTGCCCCGCGGCAGCTCCGGCCATACTCCCCGGTTTATTCAGCCAGACACAATTGAATAAAACAGGGATGAGGATGGTGCCAAAGAAAACCGGCCGGGATACCGTTCATCCGAAGATACCAAAGAGTCCTCGTCTGCCTTTTTCTGCAGCCGCCACCCCTTCAAGCGCGCCTGTTCCTGTTCTATCGCCTGCACCTGTTCTCTGAGAAGAGCCGCTGTCTCGGGGGGGTCGCAGCCGCACTCGTCGATCAGGCGGTTCATCTCTTCTGTACGGATACGGTTCTGGACCACGTGCTGCATCATGGCATCTGCGGATGCCTGGTCGCCCCCCCCGAACAAAAAGACCATGAACTGATTCTGCGAGCGAATTTGTTCTTCATTCTGTAGTGCGTATCTGACAGAATTATTTATTTCTTCAGAAAGCCGGATCAGGTCAGGTGCATTCGCACTCGTAAGGGGGGGTGCTGCTGCCCGGAATGCATATGCTGCCCTCTCTGTTATCATCAGAGGAGGAAAGCTGCCATCTGGCCCGGGCAGATATATCTGGTTTCGTTCCGTAACCATTGCCCTCAGACGTGTTGCATTGCATGCTTCATCCGGACTACATTCTTCGACCCGCACCCGTTCCTGATCCCGTACCGTAATCCTTTCCTGATCCTGCACCTCCCTGTCCTGCAGACTGGCATTTGCAGGCCCGGCCGATTCGCCCCCAGAACCGGTTCCGGAACCCTGCCCGGCATTGATGCTGACATTTCCTGCCGCAGAAACCGGCATGCAGATACAAAGAACCAGAATCGCTGCTGCAGCAATAGCGTAGATATGCCTGACTGATTTCATATGGACTTCCCCTCTCCTGTTCATCCTCCATCCTTGCCTTTGGAAAGACAGACATCTCCTCTGTCATGCTTCACCGTATTTATGTATTCCTTCCTAAATTCAGGATAAAGATATGCCGGGAAAATGTCATTTTCCTAAAACATGACACAGGGGGGGAATCTATATATGGATAGCAGGGGGGGATATCCCGCCGATGAGAAATCATGGATGGATGCACCAACAAGATTGCCGGGGGGGGTGGATTTGGGGGGGGAAGGGGGGGAAATTTCCATACAGGAAACAGATGCTGAAATGAAACGGCAGTACATCGGGTCTCTGCCTTTTTACCCCCTTTGCCCTGAATGCAGATGATTGCGCAGATATTATGTCCACAACAACGGGAACAGAGATCCGTGCAGCTAAATTTCTGAAGATCGGGGGGGGACGTATCTGGATATCCAGAAACTATTTATACTCACTGTCGGATACACAAAAGCTGATGACACCCTCCCGGACGGTGCGCCGAAAGGACGGATCTGGGAACGCAGCCCCTGCTGGACGAATATTATGCAGAACGCGAATGGGACAACGAAGGAGTGCCCACACCCC